>NZ_PDEP01000009.1 GCF_002554705.1 Longimonas halophila
CAATTACTATTGTCAACAACGAGTTGGCTGTAGATGCGGGCGTCGCCTCGATCACGGGCAGCCCTGACTTTAACGTGCAGAACCGCTTTACGGGCACCGACGGGGCCGGCAACGACGCGGGCTGGCGTCTTCTTTCGGCTCCACGAGCAGGGATGGACAGCGACGAGATTGGACAGACGCTGCCACAAGCGTCCTCGGGCAGCATTCTCTACACGTGGGACGGTGCGGCACAGAACTTCGTACCGCAGGACCTTACCAGCACCAACAACCTGCCTGCAGGCGAAGGCTTCTTCCTGTATCTATTTGACATCGCCGGGCGCGACCAGATTGACGCCAATCCGGGCAGTACCTGCGGGTCGGGCAGCGCCTGCATCCAGACGGAGGGCCCGCTCTCGTTTGCGGATCCAGTGTCGGATGCGTTTGGCACGGCCAGCGTCGATGTTGCCATCGCGGATGAGGACAACCCGACCGCCACCGAGGCGGGCTACGTGCTGGGCAATCCATTTGCGCAGTCGTTTGACGTGGGCAACCTCGTAGTCAGCAGCCGTAATAGCGATGTCATTGGCACCGAAGGCCAGTTTGTGGCCTCGGTGCAGGTCTGGAATCCGCAAGACGGCCAGTTTGAGGTGATCAACGCCGATCCGAATCTGGACACCGCTGTTGCGCCATGGCAGGGGTTCTGGGTGCTGCGCACATCGACCAGCAGTTTGGATCTGGAAACGCTCACGTTTGAGTCAAGCGGGCGGACCACCGGCGCGCCGTTCATCCCAGCGAAGTCGATGCAGCCGACCTCGGTGGAAAGCGGCATTCTGGATGTGACGATGGAGGTCGAGGATGGCAGCGGGGCACTGATCGCCTCCAGCGAGGCGTCGATCTACGCCCGAAGCGGCGCTACGCTCGGCGATGACGTCTACGACGCGCCTCGCATTACGCCGCCGAACGCGTCGTATGCGCAGGTCTCGTTCGTGCAAAGCAGCGACCAACGGCGGCAGGCGCAGTACAGCGTGCCCTACGACTTAGATGAGCACGTGGAGATTCCCTTGCATGCCGAAGGTGTTGGGCTCAGCGGCACAGCCACAATCAGCACCGATGACTGGACGAACATCCCAAGCGACTGGGCGCTCACGCTCGAAGACACCGAGACGGGCGCGCAGGTGCCGCTGGTGCCAGGCGAAACGTATACGTTCGACTTGAGCGATAGTGGAAGCGGCTCCGGCGGAATTGGCGGCGGCGTGCAAGGCGATGCAGTAGACAATCCGCGCTTTATTGTGCGGGCGGGACCAGAAGCGCCGCTGCCGGTGGAGCTAACCACGTTTGAGGGGCAGTCCGATGGGCAGGCGGCAGTGCTCTCGTGGACGACGGCCTCCGAGACCAACAATGCGGGGTTCCGTATCCAACAGCAAATGGAGAGCGGGACGTACGAAACGATAGAATTTGTCGAAGGCGCAGGCACCACCGACGCGCCGCAGTCCTACCAGATTCGGGTAGACGACCTGAGCTATGGTTCGCACACGTTCCGCATCGAGCAGGTGGACATCGACGGGACGGCCACGCTGAGCGATCCGGTGGAGGTGCAAGTGCGCCTGCAAGATGACATGGCCCTTACTCCAGTGGCGCCGAACCCGGTGCGCGGGCAGGGCACCGTAGAACTCACCGTACGCGAAACGCAGTCCGTGACAGCCACGGTGTACGACGCCCTGGGCCGCCGCGTGCGCACCCTGCACGACGGCGAGATCGCCGGGCAGCGCCCGGAGACGCTAACGATTGACACAGCCACCCTCGCAAGCGGAACGTACTTCCTGCGTGTGCAAGGCGAAGACGCTATGCAGACAACGCGGTTCGTCGTCGTACGATAACATCCAGACGGTGAGACCGCCAGCACCCTCAATCATGTAATCCAAACATCCCAAACTCATGTCTACGTCCTACAATACATCACCGCCCTGGCGTTCGGAGGACGCCGAGCCATCTGATCAATATGAATCGGATGCCGATACGCCGCGTCCTGCGGGGTACGAGCCGCCGCGTGTGCGCTCACTGGGCACGCTGCCCGAGTCAACCGGCATGCAGGTCTCGGCTCCTTCAAATCCGCCCACACCAACTCCATAGTGCGAACCGCACTCTCCCGTACGCTTTTACCGGCCCGATGAAAACCGATCCCAACACCCCCATCGCGGCGTTTCGCATGGCGAAGTCGGCAGGCGAGGGCGTTACAGTACACGTTACGTGCTCAGATGCAGACGTGGGGCCGTCGACGTCTGGCTGGCATGCCATCGGTCAGGCGCTGGAGCTGGAGCCGGTGCCTGCTGCTCATGCACTTAATGCCGACATCTACATTGAGCTGGCCCGTGCGTTGCCGCCCCGCCCCGAAGCAGCCACTCGCGTTAGCCGAGACGAGCGAGGGGCCGTATGGCGCGATCCCTCAGGGTGGTGGATCGAACGCACAGCATATGCAGCCACGCTGGCATCCACCACACCGCATGCCACGCTGGCCATGACGACCGCCCCAGCCGCTGACGAAGCAACGTACCATTGGGCGCATGCCTTTCGCGACGTGCTCACCCTGCTCCTCCCCCGCACCGGCTGGATGCCGCTTCACGCCGCAGCCCTGCGCGCGCCTCCTGCATCCACAGGACCGAATGCCCTCCTGCTGGTCGGGCCGTCTGGATGCGGGAAGTCCACGCTCACCACCGGGCTCATGATGCGCGGGTGGGCGGGCGTTAGCGATGACATGCTGATCGTGCCCCCGCCTGCAACAACGAGCGTGCACGTCCGCAGCCTGGCGCAAACCATTCACGTGTGCACCGATGTGTGGGACCGGCTGGACCTGCCCGCATCCACCAGCGCCAACCTGCCGCGCAGTCTGTTTGGGCGGTTTACGGAACGAGAAAAGCGTCCGCTGGGCTCGCATATCCGTCCGCGCCACCAGCGTCCCGATGCCGTTCCCACAATGCGCCGTGCGGCGCAGGCGGCCCCTGCCGCACTCCTTCTTCCAACCATTACGGATCGCAAGAGGAGCGAGCTCGTTCCTTGCTCAGCCACGCAAGCTCTGCCTGAACTCATGGCGCAGGGCGTACCACCGGCCCTCCTCCCGCCCGATGCCGCCCGCGCCCAGTGGGACCGCATGGGGCACCTGCTGCGTCAGTGCACCGCGTATCGTCTGCACGCCGGGCGCGACCTTTACCACGATCCGGGGCATCTAACAGCGCTCCTGCAAACTCAAACGGCGCTCGCATAGCCTTCTGCATCTGCCCTCCGTCATCATGTCTACCGCTCCTGCCTTTGCCGACGATGTGCCTGTGCGCTGCGCTGCGCATGCCACCGCCACCGCGCTTGATGCCGATGCTGCTGTCGTGCTCGACCTGAACAGCCAGACGTACTACGAACTCAACGAAGCCGGATACGTGCTCTGGGCATATCTGCAAGAGCATGAACAGGCCACCGCTCCCGAACTGGCCGAGGCGCTCCGTGCGCACGCCAACGCCAAAAGCAACGACGCCGACCCCGCCCTTTCACAGGCCACCGCCCGTACGCACACCGACACGTTTCTGCAATCCATGCGCGCGGTCCAGCTTATCGTGCCTGCATCATGATTGCCGACGAATCTCCAACCATAGCGGCGCAAATCCAGCAGTATGCCGCGCGCCCACGATGGCGCCGGGCCCTGGCGTGCACGCGGGTCCTGCCCCACGCGCTCTGGCTCTACGCCACTGTGGCGGTCCACCTGCGCCGTGTGCAGCATGCCGCCGCGTCGCGCACGCTTCCCAACGTACTGAAGCGCCTGACCCCATCCATACCTCATACCACGTGGCACGGACTGGGCTCGCCGCTTGCACTGGGTGCGTGCCTGACAGTGGCCTACCGGCTTACCACACGCGGGCACTCTGGCCGCTGCCTGCCACGCGCGCTTCTTCTGTTCGGATTGGTGCAGCGCACCCAACACGCACCCGTGCATTTCTGCCTCGGCGCACAGCGCGACCGTCCGCATGAGCACCTGGCCCACGCCTGGGTCGAGGTCCAAGGCACAGCGCTGGCCGAGCCCGTCGATCCGCGCGCCACCCATCGCCTGCTCTACCGTTATCCGTCTACCGCCTGATGGCCGTTCCCGACGCTGTTTCTGATACTGCTGTTCAGGTGGGATGCGCCGCGCTCCGCCACGCCCTCCAGGTCGATGCAAAGGAGACATGGACGGCCACGCTCAACAGGCATGGCCCTGCGTGTGAGCCGCGCCACCTGATGGCATGGGCCCAGCATCACAACGTGATTCCCTCGGTGTATCGCGCACTTGCGGCTGTAGACCACCCGAACGCCGCTCCCCTGCGCAGTGCCCTTGCTCCGCATGCACAGACCGTGGCGGCGGCCGGCCTCCTACAGGCCCAGGCACTTACCGACATCCTGCACGCGTTGGACCGTCACAACATCGACGTGATTCCGCTGAAAGGCGTGCACCTGGATGTGCGGGCGTACGGCGGCCCCGGACAGCGCAAAGACGGCGACCACGACCTGCTCATCCGCCCCGAACAACTCACCGATGCGGTCACGGTGTTGCGCGACCTTGGCTACGCCCCCACCGACCCTGACCGTCCGGTCGAAACGTGGCACGAGACCGTGCCCATCCACCATGGGCCGCCGCTCGTGAAGCAAGACGGTCCGATGCCAAGCTGGATCGAAGTGCACTGGCACACCGCGCCCGTCACCGAAGGGCTGCGCCTGCACAATCCAGCACAGCGTACTGCCAACGTGTGGCGCCGCTCGCACCCCGCGACCTTGCATGGTGCTCCCATCCGTGAAATGGACCCTGCCGACGAGGTGGCGTACCTGGCGCTGCATGCCATCCGCCACATGGCACAGCACACGCGTGGTCTCTCGCTGCGCTTTTCGATGCTCGAAGACCTCTACCGGCGCATCCAATCACTGCCGGATCTCTCGGGACGAACGCTTCAAACGCGCATGCAGGCACTGGGGCGGGTGGATGTACAGGGGCCGCTGCACTACGTGTGGGCAACCTTGCTCGGCGCTCCGCACGACGCGCTCTGGCCCAACGGTGCGAGTCCGAGGAGGGCGTGGCCGCGCCAGGGGTGGGAGCGATGGCTTTTGCCCGAGACGTTTCTGCGCAGTGCCCCCCATCCGGATGGGCCTTCAAGGCGGCGCTGGCATCGCGAAAAGGCGTGGGGATTGCTCCTGCACACGCTCCTCCTTCCACGCTGGCGCGACCGAGCAGCGCTTATTGCGCGTGATCTACTCGGTCCGCTGGTGCAGGTGAACGAGAACGACCGCGCGGTAGCTCCGTCCCTGCCCGACCCGCTGCTGCTTCCCGTGCGGTGGGTGCGACTCATGCGGCATCTGGTGCGCAGGTAATAGCCGGTGTTAGAGCCTGTTTTGATTTCTTATTTTGGGCTCCGAGCGGCTCCGCTGGACTACAAAGGATCCCCCGGTATCGGGCCGTAGCCCCAGCTACGAACCTCTACCGTGGTGTCCTTTTCGCCTCACCGGCGCTCGCTCTCGCCGTCAAACGAAACCCCAAACAGGCTCTTAGGGCGTCTTTTGTTTTCATTGGGTAGGGACACGACGCGCTTGTGTCCCTATGGCTACGTGGTCGCGGATACGATTGCACCAGAAGAACGGGTTAGGCCACGAGAACGCCCGCAATGGTGGCTGTCATCCAGGACGCGAGTGCTCCGCCGAGGACTGCACGCAGCCCCAGTGCGGCGATTTCGCCTCGACGTTCGGGCGCGATGCCGCCAATGCCGCCCAGTTGAATGGCAATGGAGGAGAAGTTGGCGAATCCACACAGCGCATACGTGCCAATGATGATAGAGCGCTCGCTCATCACGCCACGCAGTTCGCTCAGCGAGGCAAACGCGATGAATTCGTTAACAGCCACCTTTTCGCCCATGAGGGTGCCAAAGCTCAAGATGTCAGCCGCCTCTACGCCCATTGCCCAGGCCAGTGGGGCAAACACAAACCCAAAAATAGACTGGAGCGAAAGCGCTTCGAACCGCTGATTGGACCATTCGGCTACCAGCGTGTTGATGTCGTAGAGTTGCGTGCCGCCTACCGTGGGCCCGCCGAGCCATCCGAGTCCGGCATTGATGACGCCAATCAGCGCAATGAACGCCAGCAGCATGGCCCCTACGTTCAGGGCCAGCTTGAGTCCTTCGGAGGCCCCATCGGCGGCGGCATCCAGAATGTTATCGCTGGGCTGCTCATAGTTGATGTCGCCAGCGCCGGCTGTTTCAGGCGTCTCGGTTTCAGGGATCAAGATTTTAGCCACGACGATAGCGGCGGGCGCACTCATCACCGAGGCCGACAGGAGATGCTTGGCAAACAGGACGCGCTCAGCCTCCGACTCGCCCCCTAAGAATCCGATATACGCCGCCAGTACACCACCTGCAATCGTGGCCATGCCGCCCGACATGAGCACGAACAGTTCACTCTTCGTCATACTTTTTACGTACGGCTTGATGGCCAGGGGCGCTTCCGTCTGTCCAATAAACACGTTCGAGGCGGTAGCCAGCGACTCGGCCCCCGAGATGCCCAGGGTTTTCTGCATGATCCAGCCCGCGCCGCGCACGACCGGCTGCACAAGACGCAAGTAGTAGAGCACCGCCATCAGCGAAGCAAAGAAGACGATGGTAGGCAATACATGAAAGGCAAATGGCCCCTCAGCCGGACTCCCCAGCGAATCTCCAAAGATAAACGTAGAGCCTTCGTAGGTGAAGGACAGCACCGTGTTAAACAGGCTGGCCAGCGTATCGAAGACGACCTCGCCAGGGCCAGTTTTTAAGACCAGAAGAGCAAACACTAACTGCAAAGCAATGCCCGACCCCACCAGCTTCCAGTCGATTGCTTTTCGGTTGGTAGAGAACACATACGCAATGCCAACAAACACGGCCAGGCCAAACGCGCCGCGTAGCAACGCAACAGAAAATGACATACAAGGGTGGGGTTATCCGCAGAGAACACGTCCGCACAAGATACAGAATGAAACGAAGATGCCAAATAGTAGAGAGGCATTCGTGCACTCAAATGGGCATCTATGGCATCGCTCACACGTTATTCATGAGATGCCGGAGCCTGCGCTTGTTTTTGGAGCATTATCGATAGCGTCGCTCCACGGCATTCGTGAAATTGACGGCAGCATCGCTGTAGATATTGATCTTGTTACGCCGAAATACATCTTGCGCAATGATCTGCGACGCCTCGCGCCAGGACGTGGCATCGCCCAGTGCGCTTAAAATCTTCGCATAGCGCGCGGTTGAGCCATCGAAGAGTTGATCTACGAACAGGCGCCGCCGTCCAGCTTCGAGATCGCCGAGTGCGTCGGACTCCAGCGCATCGAGCTGGTCGGGCGTAGGAGAGGCTGCCGCGTCGTTCGTAGGAGTACGTTGGGCAGTGCTGCCCTGTCCAAACTGCTTCCAGCGTGCCGTGCCTCCCGCCGCCGACTCGTCGGATGCGGAAGGGGCTTGGGGCGAGGCACTGCCCGAGGCACGATGAAATTGCTTCCACCGGGGCGTGGGGCCGTTGGATGAGTCATCTTCGGACGATGTGGCGGAGGCGTCGGAGGAAACAGGGCGCGGGCCGCTGGGGACGTCCCAGGTGGGCTCGTGTGTGCTGTCGTTGCTTGCAGCACTGTGCTCTGTTGCCGCGTTGCTATTCGAGGTCGAGGAGGCATCGGCGTCCGATGAATCCGAATTGCGTTCAGAGGGGCGGCCCCACAGCGACGCGGTGTCGGAGGAGGCTTCTGCAATATCTTCTGCGTCAGAAGACGTTTCCGAGGGCTGTTCGAAAGAAGACGACTCGCGAGGCGGTTCGTTCGAGGTAGGCTCGGCCGGTGGGGAAGGCTCGTTTGCTTGCGTGTTTAGCGTATCTTCGGGCGGAGCAGAGGATGCCGTGGGGCGTGCTGAAGACAGTGGGGGCGAAGCCGCTTCCTTCGTATCCGCAAGTACCGATCGCAGCTCATCTTGTGTGAGTGAGCGGTTGTCATCGAGCGCACGCAGCCGGTCGGCGTAGACGGTTTGCTCTTTGTGCGCAAAGAACGGGTGCAGCACGCGCACCGGGCAGCCCGGATCGCCATAGGCGGCCTCAGCCGCGTCGAAGAGGGGCTGCAGCGTATCCAACCAGCGGTCCACGGAGTAGTCGCGCGTGAGGATGCGGTCGACTTTCATGAGGGTCTCCCGAAAGGTTTTCGCATCCAGCCGTTGCACCTCGCGGTGCCGCGCAAACGCGTCCAGTCCTTTGCGCAGATATTCGTACGGGGCCAGCGCCTGCATCCGGTACGCAATGTACGCGACCGAGAGCGTGGTGTCGCGGCCCTCAAACAGATACGCGGTAGCCGTGGGCACCGGGCGGACCAGGTACGAAACGCCAACGTGGGCGGCCTGCCGCACCATGCGTGGCCAGTCGGATTCGGGGATCTGCCCGTTGGCCCGAAGCGCCTCCTCAAACGCCGCACGCGCCGACTCCAGCTCGGGGTCGCTGTCGTTGACCCAGGCCATCTCTTCCTGGCGCATGCTATGAATCACCTCGTCAAGCTGCTCCAGCAGCCGGTGTTGCAAGAACGACTGCACCACACTCGGCACCGCAGCGGTGCGCCAATCGTCGGGCACATACGGTTGATTCGGGGGGAAGGCGCGCAAGAGGCGCTGCTCAAGAGCTTTAGCCGTGGCGTTGGGCATGAAGACAACACGCTATAGATGGACGATACGCGGCGTGCCAGAGGCACCAAGAAGACGGCAACACGAAGAGCCATTGCGGAACGGCTGCAGCCGGGAACGTGCCCTCGTGACCCTGCGTGCATGAGCGTCCCCGCCGTTGCTGATCCAGATGCTCTGACTGCTCGTGTCGTTGTACGCCCAACTCCGTGCTCGTTCTCCGCTGGTGCTGGGCGCGTATGGACTCTTGGTCACGGTGGTATGTATCATTGTGGCGCAAGCGGTGTTCTCTGCGCCTCCAGAAAGCCACGCGTCCCTGATGCGATACTGGGGGCTCTTGAGTGCGGCGGTCGTGTCGGTGGCGGCTTCAAACATGCTTTTTCCGGACCGCATGGCTCCGGGCATGCAGCTGCTAAACCCCTCCCCGAAGGCGCTGCTGCGCTATCAGTTGACGCGCTGGGCGGCCACTGCCGGCGTGCTTGTCATACCTGCTGTGTTGCTGGCGGTGCTCTCGGATGGGGCCACCGCTCCGCAGATCAATGGCGTGCTGGTGGTGCTCGGTGTGGCGCTGTACGGGTTTGCGGATACGGTGGCGCTGGGACCGGTATCGCAAGCCTGGAGCAGTGGCACATCGGGGCAGTGGTACGCCCGCATGCGCGAAACCAGCGGCGCGGGCTTTAGCGTGCCTCGCGGGCTGGTGCCGTACCTCTTTAGCACCAGCCGATGCTTTCTCTTGGGCGCGGCGGGCGTACTGGGCGAGGGCCTGCTGCGCGCAGCGGGCCTGCCAGGGGTGAGCATTGCTGGCGGGCTGGGCGTGCTCGCATGGGCCGTATGGCGCCTGCGTCCACTGGCCGCCGCATTCGACCGCTTTTATTACCGCACACACGCCTTCTTTCAGGAAGTGCTGGGCGGCAGCATGGGCGTCTCTGACCGCGACCCGATTCCGTACGACAGTCTGTACTGGGTGCCGTCGCGGTGGCGCCCGGCTACGTGGGCCGCGCTGCGCCAGCTCGACCGGCGGCTGCCGCTGGGGCGATTTGTGGCGCTGGGGCACGTCCTGTTTTGGGCGCTCGTCTATCAGGGTGTGGCCCCCGTCGTAGTAAGCGGCTACCTGGCGCTGTTTGTGCTCGTGCAGAACGGCACCGTGCTGCTGCTTACGCGTCCTGAGTTGGCCCCGGCGGCGCTGCACCTGTCGCTTCAGCGTCCGCTCGACTGGATCATCACCCGCTGGTTTGTGGCTGCCCGCTGGCTCGGGCCGTTTGCGGGAAGTCTGGGCCTGGTGGCCTGGGCCAGCCGCTCGTACACCACCACCGATATGCTGGTGTGGACTGCGATCTATGCTGCGGTAGCGGTGGGTACGGCGCTGTGGGCTACTGCGCGCGTTGAATGGGCCCACCGCCGCCAGCTGGCATAACCAGCGCGCCATTCTGCTATTCACATTCGTTGTCTCTTCCTCCCTCATCCTCTTTGCCTGCCATGGCCGATGCGCTCACTGCCGACGCCGTCACCAAACGATACGGACGCCAGGCGCCGGTCCTGCGCGACTTTTCGCACCGCTTTGCGCCTGGAACGCTTACCGTGCTCACCGGGCCTAACGGATCCGGTAAGACCACGCTTATGCGGCTGCTCTCGGTCCTGGCTACGCCGTCGGAAGGCACGATCCGCTACGGCACGCAGGTTATCCACGACGCGCCGCACCGCTACCTGCGCCACGTAGGTATTGTGCATGCCGAGGCCGTGCTGCCCGAACAGCTTACGGCGGTAGAACTGCTTCAGTGGGTGATGCGATCGCGGGGTGCATGGACCGATGACACCGGCGCAGCCACTGTATGCCGGTGGCTCGACCGCGTAGCTCTCGATGAGCGCCGCGAGCAGCGCATTGCGACCTATTCCAGCGGCATGGTCAAGAAAACGCAGATCGCCGCGGCTTTTGTGGCGGCCCCCGACGTGCTGCTGATGGACGAGCCACTGCGCAGCCTCGATGCTCATGCCCGCACCGCCACGCTCGATGCCCTCACCACCTTTCGCGATGATGGCGGCCTGGCCATTGTGGCCAGCCATCTTACCGACGATCTGCTTGCGCGTACCGACACCCATCTCGAACTGGCCGCGCCCACGCCCTCTGCGTAGCGCCTCCATTCAGCCCTGTCCCATCGGAATCTCTGCTAAATCCGAGTGGACGTTCTCCGGGCCAGCATATATCTTACGTACATGTGCAGATTTGGTGGGGAAAGCGGCAGTTGTGCTGGCATACGCTTATTTACGAGCGTGAAGGCACGACCGCACGGTTCGGGCGTATGACTACGTACTTTTTCTCCTCATGCCGAATGCAAGTGTTGGATACTGCGATGGATGCTGAACTACTCACGTGGATCTTCCTGCTCGGCGGCGTACTGCTGATGATCCTCGAAACCGTACTGCCCGGCGGCGTTGCCTTCTTTCTGGGCGTGGGCGGGCTCCTCACGGGCGGGCTGCGCCTACTCGGCCTCGTGTCGGATCCGGTGGCGTCGGTGATTCTGTGGATGTTTGTCTCTACCGGTCTCACTATTGCGCTGCGTCCGCTGGCTGTGCGCTATCTGGGAGGCGACTTTTCGTTTGCCATGACGGACGAGGATGCCGAGGCGATGGGCCAAACCGTAACCGTGGTCGAACCGGTTGATGAAGAAAGCGCAGGCCGCATTCGCTTTCGGGGCGCCACCTGGGATGCCCGCACTACCGAGGGCCGTCTGCCCAAGGGCGCTGAGGCGCGCATCCTCTACCGCGATAACCTGACCTGGATCGTGGAGCCTGTTGACCATGCCGCGCTCGATGAGGAGTTCTCTGATGCCATCAACAATACCCAGTCCGAATCCGAGACAGACTCATCGGGCGAAGATGGCAGCGCGACCCGGTCCTCCGACGCCTCTCGTACGTCATGACGCGTCCGTGCCCCCCGCTTGCATCCCCCGCTGCACCGCACTGTCCGCTTCGACGTCTGCTGTACGCACCTGATAGATGAGGACGTACGAGGCCTCCGCTTTTACTTTCCTGACTTCCTGTTGCTGCTATGTGGACAATTATCCTTGTTCTGGTTGGGCTTGCCCTTTTCATCCTCTACAAGATGTTCATTGTCGTAGAAATGCGCGAAGAGGTGATCCTGGAGCGCTTCGGCAAGTACCGTGAGACGCTCAAACCCGGGCTTCATTTCCTCATTCCGTTTGTGGATCGCGTCGCGTACCGCCAGGAGATTCGCGAGCAGGTGATCGACGTGCCGCATCAGAAGTGCATCACAAGTGATAACATCGAAGTGGAGGTAGACGGCATCATCTACGTGAAGGTGATGGATGCGTACAAAGCCAGCTATGGCATCAACGACTACAAACTCGCCTCCATTAACCTGGCGCAGACGACGATGCGGAGCGAGGTCGGCAAGATTACGCTCGATGACACCTTCAGCGAGCGCGATAAGATGAACGAAGCGATCGTCGAGGAGCTCGATAAGGCGTCGGATCCCTGGGGCGTGAAGGTGATGCGCTACGAGATCAAAGACATCCAGCCGTCGGAAGACATTGTGCTGACGATGGAGAAGCAGATGGAAGCCGAGCGCGAGAAGCGCGCCGAAATCACCGAGTCGACCGGCGAGCGCGATGCCCGCATCAACGTATCGGCCGGGAAGCGGCAGGGCGCCATCCTGCTGTCAGAGGGGGAGCGCGAGAAGCGCATCAACGAGGCCAACGGTCAGGCGCGCGAGATGGAGCTGCTGGCCGAAGCTACGGCCTACGGCATTGAGCGCATTGCCGACGCCATTGCACAGCCTGGCGGCTCGCTTGCCGTGAAGATGCGCCTCACCGAGCAGTACATCGACGAGTTTGAGGGTATCGTGGAGAACGCGAACGTGTCGGTGCTTCCGGTTGAGGCGGCTAATCTGAAGACCTTCTTTGAGGGCGCTGCGCAAATTAGCAACCAGACGAATCCGTCGTAACGAGGCGCGTTGCCTATCCTGCCCATTAACTTTGAGCCTTTGACCCCACTGTGCTATGTACAACTCTATTGAGATGATAAGCGGCACCATCCTGGCGCTGCTGGCTGTGTATGTGCTGTTCCAGTTCCTGAAAGCCATTCGGCTGGTGCCGCAGCAAGAAGCCTACATTGTAGAACGCCTGGGCAACTACCACAAGACGCTTGAAGCGGGATTCCATGCGCTTGTGCCGTTCATCGACCGGGTCCGCTATAAGCAAGACTTGCGCGAGCAGGCCATTCCTGTGGAGCCGCAAGACTGCTTCACCAAAGACAATGTGCGCGTCCGTGTGGATGGCGTAATCTACCTGAGCGTAACAGACCCGGTAAACGCCAGCTACGGCGTGACGGACTACCGACAGGCGGCCATTCAGCTTGCGCAGACCACCACGCGCTCCGTCATCGGCCGGATGGAGTTGGATACCACGTTCCAAGAACGAGCTCTAATCAGCTCCAAGGTCGTCGATGTGCTCAGTGAGGTGGAGCAGACCTGGGGCATGAAGGTGCATCGCTATGAGATCAAGAATATCGACACGCCGCGGACCGTGCAGAAGGCTATGGAGCGCCAGATGACTGCCGAGCGCGAACGTCGCGCCACGGTAGCCCGCTCCGAAGGCCGCGAAGAGTCGAGCATCAACGATGCCGAAGGCGAAAAGCAAGAGCTCATCAACGAATCGGAAGGCGAGCGCGAGAAGCGCATCAACGAGGCCGAGGGCCGCGCCGAAGAGATTAAGGCGATTGCCGATGCTACCGCCGAAGCCATTGAGCAGGTGGCACGCGCAGTGAACACGCCGGGCGGCGAGGAGGCCGTGAAGCTGCAGCTGGCCGAGCAGTACTTGCATGCCCTGGCGCGCCTCGGACGCAAGGAGAATCAGATCTTGCTGCCCACCGACCTGACGCGCTACGACCGCATCATCGACGGGCTGGCGCTCGACGACTTCAAAGTCGAAGCCATCACCGAAGCCCAGGGCGACGGCGCACCGGGGGCGCTTTCGGGCGATGATGAGGCTGCTGATTCCGAATCTGCGAACCCCGATCGTGAGTCGGAAGGGTGATGCTTTCCAGCACGCAACGGCCCCCAAAATAGCTGTAGGGACACGGCGCGCCGTGTCCCTACATTTGTTTGTGTCTAATAAGGGAGCGTCGTGGACCTACGCCACACGCTCTACGCCCTCCTTGTACGCTTCCATGGGCGGGCAGGCGCAGATGAGGTTGCGATCGCCGTAGGCATCGTCAACGCGGCGCACCGTGGGCCAGAACTTGTCGGTGCGGAGGCGCTCCACCGGAAAGGCCGCCTGCTCGCGCGTGTACGGCTGCGTCCACTCGTTCGCCGCTACGCTCGCGGCGGTGTGCGGGGCTTCGGTGAGGACGTTGTGCTCCGCATCCGCCATACCCAGCTCAACGGACTGAATCTCGGAGCGGATGGCAATCATCGCCTCGCAGAACCGGTCGAGTTCGTCTTTCGCCTCGCTCTCGGTCGGCTCAATCATGAGCGTGCCCACCACCGGCCAGCTCATCGTGGGCGCGTGGAAGCCGTAGTCCATCAGCCGCTTGGCCACATCTTGTTCGCTGATGCCCAGCTCCTTGCGGAAGGTGCGCAGATCGAGGATGAACTCGTGGGCCACGCGGTTATTCGCGCCGGTGTACACGATGTCGTAGTGCGCACTCAGGCGCCGCGCCACATAGTTCGCATTCAGAATAGCATGCTTGGTGGATGCGGTAAGTCCGTCCGCGCCCAGCATCTTGATGTAGCCCCACGAGATCAGCAGGATGAGCGCGCTGCCGTATGGCGCGGCAGAAACAGGCGCAATCGCATGCTCACCGCCAACATCTGCAAGCGGATGGCCCGGTAGGAACGGCGCCAGATGCTCCGCCACGCAGACGGGGCCCACGCCGGGTCCGCCGCCGCCGTGCGGGATGCTGAACGTCTTGTGCAGATTCAGGTGGCACACGTCCATCCCGATTTCGCCCGGACGGCACACGCCCACCATCGCGTTCATGTTAGCACCGTCCATGTAGACCTGCCCGCCGTGCTCGTGGACGACATCGCAGACCTCGCGGATGTGTGTCTCAAAGACGCCGTGCGTAGATGGATACGTAACCATCAGCGCGGCCAGGTTGTCGCTGTGCTTCTCGGCCTTGGCCGTCAGGTCCTCCAGGTCGATATCGCCATTTTCGGCGCAGTCGACCGTAACGACGTTCATGCCGGCCATCGAGGCACTCGCGGGATTGGTGCCGTGGGCGGACTCTGGGATCAGGCACACGTCGCGGTGGCCTTCGCCGCGGTGCTCATGGTACGCCCGGATGAGCAAGAGGCCCGTGTACTCGCCCGACGCGCCCGAATTGGGCTGCAGCGACACATCGTCGAAGCCCGTAATCTCAGCGAGCCAGTTCGACAGTTCGTCGATCACCTTGTGGTAGCCTTCTGCCTGCTCGGCGGGCGCAAACGGATGCATGTTACCAAAGCGCGCATCCGAGATCGGCATGAGCGAAGCCGTCGGATTCAGCTTCATGGTGCACGACCCGAGCGGAATCATGCTCGTCGTCAGCGACAGATCTTTCGCCGCCAGCCGGTGGATGTAGCGCGTAAGCTCCGACTCGGAGTGGTAGCTGTCGAAGACCGGATGTGTGAGGAAGTCGGTGGTGCGGGGCAGGGGACCGTTGTAACCACTGTCGAGCTCGGAAGCCAGCGTTTCGGCATCGAGCGAGCGTCCGTTCTGGGCCCCAAAGATGCGGAGCAGCGCGTTGAGCTCGTCGGTCGTGATGGCTTCATCGAGCGCGACGCCGACCGAGCCGTCGTCGTAGTAGCGCAGGTTGATTGCCTCGCCCTGCGCGGTGCGGCGGATGTCGTCAGCCGAGAGCCCGTCGGGGTCGATGCGGAGCGTGTCGAAGAACGCCGTATGCTGCAGCGAGTGCCCCAGGCTGCGCAGCCCGTCGGCCAGCGTCTTGGTTGCGTCGTGGATGCGCGTTGCAATTTGAGTGAGTCCGTCGGGCCCGTGGTAGACGGCGTACATGCTGGCCATGACGGCCAGGAGGACCTGCGCGGTGCAGATGTTCGAAGTCGCGCGTCCTCGGCGGATGTGCTGCTCGCGCGTCTGCAGCGCCATGCGCAGGGCGAGGTTGCCCTCGGCATCCTTCGAGACGCCAATCATGCGGCCCGGCATCTGGCGCTTGTGGGTTTCCTTGGTGGCGAAGTACGCGGCATGCGGCCCGCCGTAGCCCATGGGCACGCCAAAGCGCTGCGTGCTGCCCAGCACGACATCGGCGCCCCAGGAGCCCGGCGCTTCGAGCAGCGTGAGGCTCATCAGGTCGGCAGCCACGGCCACGTAGGCGTCGTGGGCATGGGCATCATCGCAGAACGCCTCGTAGTCGCGAATGGCGCCGTCGGTGGTGGGGTACTGTACGAGTCCGCCAAAGAAATCGTTGGAGAAGTTGAATGCCTCCGCATCCCCCACAACCACCTCAATACCCAGCGGCTCGGCGCGCGCCTCCACGACCTCAATGGTCTGTGGATGGCAGTCTTCAGCCACAAAGAAGCGGCGTGCATCCTGGCGACGCGTAACGCGGTTCAGCATCATCATAGCCTCGGCGGCAGCGGTAGCCTCATCCAGGAGCGAGGCATTGGCGATCTCCATACCCGTCAGGTCGATCGTCATCGTCTGGAAGTTCAGCAGCGCCTGCAGGCGGCCCTGCGAAATCTCGGCCTGATACGGCGTGTACTGCGTGTACCACGACGGATTTTCCAGAATGTCGCGCTGGATGACGGGCGGCGTCACCGTTTCGTGGTAGCCCAGTCCGATAAATGAGCGGTGCATGTCGTTGTCGGATGCGTAGGCGTTGGCCTGCGCGAGCAAGTCGCGCTCGGTGACAGCCTCGGGCAGGTTGAGCGGACGGTTACTGCGGATCTCAGCCGGAATGGCTTCGTCGATCAGCGCATTGAGCGAGTCGGCGCCAACAGCATCGAGCATGGCAGCGCGGTCTTGCGCCGTCGGGCCAATGTGGCGGTGGGCGAAAACATCGGTCGAACGGAGGTCAATAGGCATGAGGATACGGGCACGTAGCCAGCGGAAGAGCGGGATAGAAGATCGACACTCGGATAAACGAGATGGCAAAAGCCGGGTTCAGTCTCTGGGCCGGTGGGCAGTGCAGGAATGTTGAAGAATATGAACCATTTGGACGGATGCGTCTTCTGCTATGCCTACACCGTTCGCATCTGCCCGCAATGCCACCTATCTTATCAAAAAGCGCTTTCCCCGATCATCCCCCACCATATTTATGACTCGTTTGAAACTCCTCGTCTGCGCCACACTCGGAGCGGTGGTGACGCTTGCTGTGCTGGCTGCGCCCCACCCCGCCGCCGCCCAGGCCCGTGCCGATTTAGTGGTGCACAACGCAACCCTCTACACCATGACACCCAATCAGCCCACCGCCGAGGCAATGGCCATTCAGGGCGAGCGGATTCTCATGGTAGGCACCAGCGATCAGGTCCGCAACGCCTACCCCGAGGCTACTACGTTAGATGCTGAAGGCCGCGCCATTGTGCCGGGTCTGATTGATGCGCACGGCCATCTCATGGGGCTGGCGGAAACCTTCCTGCAGGCCGATCTGGTGGGTACCGAATCGGTTGATGCGGTCGTGGAGCGGCTGGAGGCGTTTGCCGAGGACCTGCCCGAGGAGGCCTGGCTTGAAGGGCGCGGATGGGATCAGAACGAGTGGCCGGGTGACGGCGACTTTCCCACCCGCCAGGACCTGGACGAGGCGTTCCCTGATCGTCCAGTGTACCTGGTCCGCGTAGACGGCCACGCGGCCTGGGTAAACACCGCCGCCCTGGAAACGGTGGGGCTGGATACGATTGCTGAGATGGAAGACCCCGAGGGCGGCACCATCCGCCGCGATGATGACGGCCAGCCCACCGGCATCTTGATTGATGCCGCCATGGAGATCATCAACTCCGACATCCCCGAACCCACCGATGCCCAGCTCGATGGCGCGCTCGAAGAGGCGCTTGCCACCACCGCCCGCCTGGGCCTGACGGGTGTGCACGACGCTGGAGCGAGCCGTGCTGACATTGAACGGTATCAGCGTTTTATCGACAACGACCGCTTTCCGCTGCGCCTGTATGCGATGGTGGGCGGACGCGGCGATACGTTCGACTACTTCTGTGAAAATGGCTTGATGCATGACTACGAAGGCCGCCTGAGCGTGCGCAGCGTGAAGTTTTACATGGATGGTGCGCTCGGAAGCCGGGGCGCGGCGCTGCTTGACGACTACCACGACGACCCCGGCAACCAGGGCTTGCTCATGCGCTCTCCCGAAGGGCTTCAGGAGGATGTAGAGGCTGCACTGGCTTGCGGATACCAGGTGAACACGCACGCCATTGGCGATCGTGGCAACCGCGAAGTGCTCGATGCCTACGCCAACGCCCAGGCCGAACAGGGGGTGGGTCCAGGACGCCACCGCATTGAGCACGCACAGGTGCTGGCCTGGCCAGACATGAACCGCCTGGCCGAACTCGACATCATTGCCTCGATGCAGCCGAAGCATGCCACCAGCGACAAGGGCTGGGCCGCCGACCGTCTGGGCGAGGAGCGCGTGCAGGGCGCCTACGCCTGGCAGTCGCTCAAGGAGCGCGGCGTGCCACTGGCCTTTGGATCCGACTTCCCCGTGGAGCCGGTCGATCCGATTCAGGGCTTCCATGCAGCCGTAACGCGTCAGGATTCTGACAACGAACCGGCGGGCGGATGGCAGCCACTGGAGCGCATGGCGCGCTTTCAGGCGTTGCGCGGCTTTACACACGGCGCAGCGTACGCGGCCTTTCAGGAAGACGACCGCGGACAGCTTACCTCTGGGGCCTATGCCGACTTCGTGATCCTCTCGGATGATATCATGCAGATGCCTGCAACCGAGATTTTGGATGCTGAGGTCGTAGCTACCTACCTGGGCGGCACGCCCGTGTATGAGCGCGACGAGTAGCTCTTGTTTCGCACTCATGCCCCACAACGCAAAACGACCGCCGGGCGGCCCATCCGCCCGGCGGTCGTTGCTGTATATTGCGTCTTTTGCAGAGTGCTTAGGCCCTGTACAGGAGCCCAACGGGTACGGTTATTCGCACTCGTTTTCGAGGTAGTGCTGCGCGCGGGCTCGGTAATCACCGTACGCGGCATCCTCAAAGGTAGAGCAGGCCGCTTCGGTATCACCGCTCTGGAACTGCGACTCCGCAATCACAAAGTGATAACGCGCTGCATCCGACCGGCTTCCGCTATGTAGTTCGAGCCCCTGGCGGGCGTTTTCGATCGCGCCCTCATAGTCGCTGTCCTCGAAGAGGGCCACAGCTCGGTAGAAGTAGGAGCGGTCGCTTGGGTCCACGTACTCTTCGAGGGTATCGAGCGCTTCGAGCGCCGCCTCGATGTCGCTCGACGTGACGTTGTCTTTGCTGAGCGACGCAGAAGCACGCGCTACGTACTCATCTCGGATGCGGTCGGTAGCCAGGCTTACCGTACGCTGATCTCCGTTTTCCTCGCCGATGCGAATGGATTCCTGCATGTGCTGCATGGCCTCATCCTCGTTCTCAAGGCGCAGCTGTGCTACGCCCATGCCGTAGTAGAAGTAGGCATCTTCGGAGGCATACTCGGCACCAGTCTCAAAGTGCATGAGCGCATCCTCGTAGTTTTCGTTTTCGAGCGCGTCATTGCCCCAGTTTTTCGCCATGCGCGTCAGGTTATCCTGAATTTGGCGGCGAGCGTTTTCTTGCTCTTCTTGCGCGGCCAGTTCAATCGCTTCAGACAGGTTGTTGTAGGCCACCTCGTGGTTGCCCTGCTGACCCGCCTGCATGCCCTGGCGGTACGATTGCTCCAACTGCTGCATCGCGCTATTACCGCCTTCGCTCTGCGCAAGCGACGGAAGGGCCGTAAACGCGGCCACTATGAAAAGGGCAAGGCTTGCAACCGCCAGGCTGCGCAGCGCACTGCGGTATGAAAAAGAAACAGAAGTAGCCATGGATAGAAGAGTTCGTGGGAAAAATACGATCACGGGGTTTTCTGGCATCGACCGAACGTTCATAGGACGATGGATCTTTTGATGTTTCATGGAAAACGGTAAGGCAGCAAGGTATGCTTCCAACAGGTGCAAATTGTTACTGTTGATTGCGCTGCACCTGCTGGCGGTATTCCTCGCTGGCATAGATGGCAATTTCCACGCGTCGGTTCTGCTGGCGCCCCGACTCGGTTTCGTTGGAGGCGACGGGTTCATCCTCACCGCGGCCCAGCGCGGTAATGCGGCTGGGCTGTACGCCCTGGCGGCCCAAGTACTGATACGCCGCATCGG
Organism: Longimonas halophila; assembly: GCF_002554705.1. Classification (GTDB taxonomy): domain Bacteria; phylum Bacteroidota; class Rhodothermia; order Rhodothermales; family Salinibacteraceae; genus Longimonas; species Longimonas halophila. The sequence goes on from NZ_PDEP01000009.1 coordinate 19,974, forward strand.
CCCGGCGCTCCGACAGGTCCTGGTTGTACGATGCGCTGCCTTGCGCATCGGTATGGCCGACCACCATGAGTTCAGTCTTTTCGAAGTCGCGCACGCTGGCAGCCAGGTCGTTGAGGTTACGGCGCGCCGCAGGGCGTAGCTCCGACGAGTCGAAGTCGAACAGAATGCCCGAGTCAAACGTCACTTTGATGCCCTCGCCTACGCGCTCCACCTCAGCATCTTCCAGCTCTTCGTCGAGCTCTTCGGCCTGGCGGTCCATGCGCTGCCCAATGATGGCACCTGCAGCTCCCCCGATAACCGCGCCCAGAATGGCTCCTTCGGCGGTGCCTCCCGCCGCACGACCAATGGCTGCACCGGCAGCGCCGCCCGCACCGCTTCCAATTAGCGCCCCCTGCTCGGTATTACTGAGCGATTCGCAGCCCGTCCAAACGAGCGGGCCGGCCAGAAGCAGGAGCGCAACAAGTGCAATAGAAGAAACACGGGTAATGCGGCGCATAAGCAGAAGCAAAACAAATCAGCAAACGAACGAACCGTGGGATGCAGAGCACAGGCACGCAAGGTGCTCATGATGAGCCGACCCAACGCTCCAATCTGTACGGAGAGCGCCGACCTGTGGTGTGGCGGCTGCACGGGCACTTGTTCACTACAACCCACGTGCCAAGCCGTTCATTCACAGGTTATGGACTGCAACTAAGCGATGCAGACCTCGTATCGTCCACTCCACATCGAATCCGACGTACACAATACTGTACAACACAGCAACACAGACTGCCCTGCGCAGGCAAGCATTCGCTCCAAAGCGTTCATAACGGGGGTTTGATCAGATTTTATCGGTAGTTCTGCCCTGCTTCGGGCTATTATGGCGGATGCGGACGGCTCCGCCTCGTTGTGGTGGTTCTGTCGTGTAGCGGACGCTGGTTTATCCGTGCGGATTCTTCTCGTTTTCTGTAGACTGTTCTCTGGTACTGCTATGAAGCTCATTATTCCGATGGCGGGGCGCGGTACGCGCGTGCGCCCTCACTCTCACGTAACACCGAAGCCGCTGCTTTCGGTGCGCGGCACCTCTATCGTCGAGCGCATCGTCGACACGTTTTCTGAAGCCATCGAGGCCAACATCGACACGGGGGTGTTTGTGCTCGGGCCCGACTTCGGACAGGGCGTGCGCGACGACCTCACGGCCATCTGCGAGCGCAACGACATGGAGGCGCAGTTCGCGGTACAGGACGAGGCGCTGGGCACCGCCCACGCCGTAGGGTCTGCCGCCGATTACCTCACCGGAAGCGGCATCGTGGTGTTTGCTGACACGCTCTTCGGCATGAGCGATACCGTTTCGCTCGAAGGGGCCGACGTAACCATGTGGGTCCGCGAGGTCGACGACCCCAGCCGCTTTGGCGTGGCCGTGCGCGAGGGCGAGCAGGTCGTGCGCCTTGTCGAGAAGCCCGACGAGCCCATCTCCAACGAGGCGATCATCGGCATCTACCATGTGGATGACCTGGCGTGGCTGCATCGGGAAATCGAGTACCTGATCGAGCACAACATCCGTGGCAAAGGCGGCGAGTACCAGCTCACCGACGCCTTCGACCGGATGCTGCAAGACGGCGCCGTGTTCAAAACCGCCTCGGTTGATGCGTGGATGGACTGCGGCACGATTCCGTCGCTCCTCAACACCACGCGGCGCATGCTCGAACGCGAGCCCGACGACAACCGTCAGGGCACCGTCACCAACAGCATCATCCACGAGCCGGTGTACATTGGGCCGGATGCGGACGTCAAAAACGCCGTTGTGGGGCCGAACGTCTCCATCGAGCAGGGGGCAACCGTCGACGGCAGCGTGGTGCGCGACAGCATCGTGTTTGCCCAGGGCACAGTATCCAACGCCGTTCTCAAGGATACGCTCGTCGGCCAGCATGCTACGGTGGATCCGGGGGCTACGGTGCTCAACGTAGGCGACCACAGCTACGTAGGCCCGCGGTCATAGCACCGCTCTGTACGTTTCGTGATGCTGGATCGCTGCACTACCGCTGTATCACGCCTCAATCCTGGGGCAGTAACGTACCTCTCTTACATGCTGTCATCTTGAGCGAAGCGGCTCCGCCAAGGAGACGCAGAGTCGAAAGATCTCCCACACGCCTGGCACAACCTCTCACCCGCCAGGTACCCGCTAACCGAGCGGGAGATGGTTCGACTGCGCTCACCATGACAGGCTTTGTTGGAGAATGGCTTCAGGACAACCATCAAAATGAGGGTTGACACAGCACTACGCGCATCATGAACCTGTAAATTAGCGTTCGAACCGGGCGCGGCATGGAGCCTGCCGCGCCTCCTCTCGTTGAGCACACGCGGTTGATGCCAGGACGCCCTGCGCATCGACCGCTGCTCGTTTGTGCCATGCTGACACGCTGTATAGGATGCATACGTATCCCGATTCCATCGAAGACAAACTCGGCTTCACCCTGGTGCGCCGCCGCCTGGGTCAGCTCGTAAAGGGGCCGCTGGGCGAAGAACGTCTTGAGGGGATGCGTCCCGCCCGCTCGCGCGACTGGCTCGACTCGGAGCTGCAGCGCGTGCATGAAGCGCAAGAGGCGCTGCGCTACGACCGCGGCATCCCGCTACAACATGTGCACGACGTGCGCGGCACGCTGCGCAAAGCCCGCCCCGAAGACGCGTACGTCTCGGCAGAGGCGCTGCACGCGGTGCGTCAGATTCTGGTGACGGGCCAGCGCCTATCGCGCTACTTTGCGGATCGCAGGCACGACTACCCGTCGCTGCAGCGCAGCACGCGTCGCATCGACCCGCTCACCGACCTGGAGGCGCACCTCGGTGCCATCATCGACGACGACGGCTCGATCCGTGACGACGCCTCCGACGCGCTGCAACGCATTCGTCGCCAGATTCGGGAGCGGCAGAGCGCGCTGCGCACGACGCTGAACCGTGAGCTGCGCAAGGCGGTTGGCAAGGGCTATGCGACCGAAGATCAGCCCACGCTTCGCGCCGGGCGCATGGTCATTCCCATTCGGGCCGAGGCCAAGCGCAAGGTGGATGGCTTCATCCACGACACCTCGGCCACGGGGCAGACGGTGTACATCGAGCCGGCGGCGTGCCTCCAGCTGAACAACGAGGTGAGCGAGCTAAAGGCCGATGAGCGGAACGAGATTGAGCGCATTCTGCGCGCTGCCACATCGCGCGTGCGTAAGCACATCGCATCCATTGAAACCAATCTGGAGGTGCTCGGGCAGTTCGACCTGCTACAGGCAAAAGCCCGCATGGCCAACGAGATTGAGGCGCATGTGCCGAATCTGAACGACGAGGGCCACGTGAAGCTCGAAGATGCCCGCAACGCTGCGCTGGTGCTGCATCGCCTGCACAGCGACTCGCCCGAATCGGATGAGCCGATTGTACCACTTTCGCTGGAACTGGGGCGCGACTTTACGACGCTTGTGATTACCGGTCCGAATGCGGGCGGCAAGACGGTGGCCATGAAAACCGTGGGCCTCTGCTCGCTCATGACGGCGTACGGGCTGCCCATCCCCGCGGCGCCGCACAGTACAGTACCGCTCTGGTCGAAGATCATCGTCGATATTGGCGACGAGCAGTCGATTGAAGACGACCTCTCCACCTTCAGTTCGCACGTGGCCAACCTGCGCCACATGATGCGGCAGGCCACGCCCAACACGCTGGTGCTGATTGATGAGGCGGGTACGGGCACCGATCCGGAGGCCGGGGGCGCGCTGGCACAGGCGCTGCTGGAGCGCCTCACCAAGACCGGTGTGCGCACCATGGCCACCACGCACCACGGTGCCCTGAAGGCATATGCCTACGAAGCCGATGGCGTGGAGAACGGGTCGATGGTGTTCGACCAGGAGACGCTGGCCCCCACGTATCAGTATCAGCAGGGCGTTCCGGGGTCGTCGTATGCATTCGAGATTGCCGAGCGCATGGGGCTGGATACGGGGCTGCTCGACCGCGCCCGCACCCTGGCGGGCGAGCAGATGTCGGCGCTGGAGGACCTGGTGAAGACATTCGAGACGCGCACGCAGAAGCTGGAAAAGCAGGTGCGCGAGGCTGAAGAAGCCAAGCGGCGGGCGCAGTCGGAGCGCGAGCGGATGCAGCAGAAGCGCACCTCTATCGAGAAAGAGCGCGAGGAGTACCGGCAGCAGGCACTGGAGGAGGCCGAGCGCATCGTAAACGAGGCGAATGCGCGCGTAGAGCGCACCATTCGCGAGATCAAAGAGGCCGAGGCCGAGCGCCAGGCCACCAAAGAGGCGCGCGAGCGGCTGGAGGCGTACAAGAAGGAGGTGCACGCACGCAACGAAGACGAGCAGGAAGCCTCTGCCAACGAAGCCGCTGGGCAGCCTTCCAAGCCGAGCCCGCAATCTGGTGATGACGGGGCTCCGGCTGCCTCTAATGGCACACCGCAGCAGGAGCCGATTCAGGAGGGCGACCAGGTGGTGGTCGACGACGGCTCGACCAAGGTCGAGGTGCTCGAACTGGAGGGTACCGAGGCGCTTGTCGGCTCGGGGCCTATGCACATGCGTGTACCGCTACATCGGCTTACGCGGGTGGGCGGGGCGCGCTCGGCATCCGACAAAACCAGCAGCTACAGCAGCGGACCCATGACCGCGTTGGAGGCCTCGCATCGCATTGATCTGCGTGGGGAGCGAGTTGAGGAGGCTTTGCTGGAAGTGCAGCACTTCGTTGACGACGCCGTGGCGGCAGGGCTCAACCAGGTCGAGGTTCTACATGGCAAGGGTACTGGCGCGTTGCGCGAGGCCATTCACGACCAACTGCGTGAGCGCTCGGATGTGGCACACTTTGACATTGCACCCATTGAGGAAGGCGGAGCGGGCGTGACGCATGTTACGTTGGCCTCGTAACTGTTGCCCAACCCCTTCTGTCTGCCGAGCTTTGCCGAAGGCGTGATCCTCTGGACATTTCCCCCTTGGAGAAGAGGGTAGAAATCCACCCGAGTCCGCAGGACGACGGATGGAGCGAGGCGGAATGAGAACCTGTTTTGATTTTTTACTTTGGGCACCCCAGGAGTACTTCTTCCCTACGGTCAGGGCGCTGCGAGCGGCTTCAATGGGCTGGGGCCGAAGGTCATACCCTGGTGCAAATTGCCCCCGATCTCGGCCCGTAGCCCCGGGGGCCTTTAGGTCATGCCTCTGGTGCTACGAACCTCCATCGTGGTTCAATTTTCGCCGCATTGCTGCTCGCTCTCGCCTGCAAACCAAACCCCAAACAGGTTCTAAAGGGAGAAGGACTTCGAACGAAGTAGAGGGGCGATGTCTTGTAGCGTTATCACGTAGCGTCTACCCACCACCAGCGGCTGGAATTGCAGGCGGATGGCAATATCGTTTCATAGCGATTACAAACGCAGGGCACCCGCGTTCTCCCAAGTTGTTAGAGCAAGATACACGTTTTGCATAGCGGGTCTGTTCTGGATGGTAGCCGAACTGCATGGTAGTCAATGGAGCACGACGGCTACCGACCCCTTTGCGCTTGCTCCCCTCTATATTCGTTGGTTTGTTTCTATCTGCTCTTGGTGTTATGGAAAACGCGCAGTCGCCCCGCATCCTCGTCATTGAAGACAACGAAGAGCTGAGCACAAGCCTCACGCTCTATTTAGAATCACAGGATTACGATGTAACCATGACCACCGACGGCGAATCGGGCCATGAAGAGGCCGCGTCGCTACCGGGGTACGACCTCATCATCTTGGACGCGAAACTCCCTGACCGCGATGGCTTTGCGGTGCTTCGCCAGGCACGGGCCGAGGGCGTGCAAACGCCGGTGCTTATGCTTACAGGGCTTGGCGGCCACGAGCACAAAATGCAAGGCTTTCAGTCGGGTGCCGACGACTACCTCACAAAACCCTTTGCTACCGAAGAGCTGATGGCCCGCATTGAGGTGCTGCTGCGCCGCGAAGCGCAGGCGATCGAGGAAGGCGGCGTGTTTGAGGTGGGCGGCCTGACTGTTGACCTGGACGGGAATACGGTCACCCGCAATGGCAAGCCGGTCAAGCTGACTGACCTGGAGTACGCGCTGCTCGAATATCTTATCCGCCGTCGTGGGCGTACCGCCACACGTGAGCAGATCTTGCGGGATGTGTGGAATCTGCCCGCCGAAGTCGAAACCCGCACCATCGACCGCCACGTGAACGCCTTGCGCGATGTGATGGACGGCGATGAGGAGTCGCAGTGGGCGATCCGCAGCGTGTATGGCATTGGTTATAAGCTGGTGGGCGCCACGCATGTCGAGGAAGACCCGTCGGGGAACGCCTCCGACGAAGGCGCTGAAGCGGCTAACGTGTAGCGTGGGCTAACGTCGCAAGGTAGTGGTTAGACGTGAAGTGACTACTCTCCTGGCAACACCCTTTCCTGAGGCGAACGGTCCCCCGTTCGCCTTCCTCAGTCTCACCGTAGGCTAAGGCACGGCTCTGGCATGGAGGTTTCGGCGATACCCAGCAAAAAAGCTTCCCCCTCTCATCCTACACAGGACGCGAGGGGGAAGCGCATGCCTAACAGTAAAGGGGATCCGCAGCGAGGTGTGTTCAGCACGGTTGTTCAGTTGGATTCCAGGGCGCGGTGCCGCTCCAACGACCCGCCCGAAGCTGACGGCAGACTATGCGCCGGTGTTGGAGTCATCGAACCGATAGCCAATGCCGTACACGGTTTCGATGTAGGTGGGCGATGACGGGTCGGGCTCAATCTTCTTGCGCACGGAGGCCATGTGCCGGTCAATGGTGCGCGTAATGATATTCTCGTCGATGCCCCACACGTCGCGTAGCAACTGCTTGCGTGTAACCGTGCGCCCCTTGTGTTGAATGAGATAGCGCAGGATATCGAACTCCAGGGCGGTAAAGTTGATCTCCTCGTCGCCTCGGAAGGCTTCGTGCGTGGTGAAGTTGACCTCCACCTCACCAATCTCGTACACATCCATCGGAGCTTCTGAGGGCGGCATGGTGCGCTGCATCACCGCTTTGACGCGGGCGGCAAGCTCCTCCACATTAAACGGCTTGGTGACGTAGTCGTCGGCGCCCAGGCCAAAGCCCTTGAGCTTCGACTCCTGCTCCCCACGAGCCGTAATCATAATGACGGGGGCGCTGAAGCCGATCTGCTGTGACTCTTCAAGCACCTGAAAGCCGTCCTTCTTAGGAAGCATCACGTCGAGCAAGACGACATCGCAGTCCTCCATCGATTTCATCTGCTCAAGTGCTTCCTCGCCATCGGAGGCCGTTTCGACCTCAAACTCTTGCATATCAAAGTAGTCGCGGAGGCCCATCAGAATGTCGTCATCATCCTCCACGATGAGCATGTGGTACGTCCGTTCGGTCGTTTTGGCCATAACAAAAAAGGATTAGCGAGACAGGCAGTTGCGAAGTCAAACCGACGCGGAGCGTCGGAGGCTGTTCAGAGCAGGCCGTGCCGAGGGCACGGACACGTACAAATGCAATATGTTAATGCAGCATTGCAATATATGAACACCTGTCCCGGATCCAAGCCTGTGCGGGCGTTCTCACCAATTCATTACAGCGCGTTACGACCTTGTTGCGCCCTGCACAATTAAGGATGCGCATCATATGCTTTTGTACTGCGTGGTACACGCTCCACCGTTCATAACTCTCTTTCTTGCAACCGTTTCGACTTATGACAACCTCGGCGCACGACTTTCTCTTCGAACTGCTGGAAACCCCCAGTCCGACCGGCTTCGAAACTGCTGGGCAGCGCGTGTGGACGCAATACGTGGATGGCTTTGCCGATGATGTCGATTCAGACCCGTACGGCACAGCCTGGGCCGTGGTACACGGGTCCCATGACGATGCCCCCCGCCTCATGCTCGATGCCCATGTCGACGAGATTGGGTATATGGTGCGTCACATCACCGACGAGGGCATGATCTACGTCAACCGCATTGGCGGCTCCGACCGCGCCATTGCCCGGGGACAGCGCGTGCGCATTCTGGGCGACGATGGTGAGGTGCTGGGCGTGGTGGGCAACACCGCTATTCACCTGCGCGACCGAAGTGATGAATCCATTCCCAAAGTACACGAACTGTTTGTCGATATTGGGGCCGACAGCGCCGACGATGTGGCCGAGCGCGGCATCCGTGTAGGCCATCCCATGGTCATGGACATGTCGCCCGCGCATCTCACCGACTCGCGCATCACGGCGCGCGCCATCGACAACCGGCTGGGCGGATTCATCATGGCCGAGGTGCTGCGTCGTCTGGCTGAGCAAGACGAACCCGCAGCATGGACGTGTGTAGCTACCAACTCGGTGCAAGAAGAGATTGGCGGGCATGGCGCCAAGATGATTACGCATCGCCTGCAGCCAGATGCGGCGGTGGCGTTCGACGTAACCCACGCGACCGACTCGCCGGGCATCAGCGCAACGCAGCACGGGCAGATTAAGCTCGGCAAAGGGCCTACGGTAACGCATGGCACGTCGAATCATCCGCAGGTAGTCGAGCGCCTCATGCAAGCGGCTGAAGCCCACGACATTGCGCTGCAGCACGAGCCCTCCAGCCGCCGCACCGGCACCGACACCGATAGTATCTTCCGCGTGCGTGCGGGCGTCCCCAGCGCTTTGGTGTCCGTACCGCTGCGGTATATGCACTCAACCGTCGAGGTGGCCGACACAGACGATATCGAGCAGTGCATTAACTGGCTCGTCGCCTTCGTGAACGATCTGGAGGCCGATGCAGCATTCGACAGCGGGTTGTAGGCGGAGGGACGTCTTGCAGTGCAGTGCGTTGTAACGCCATGACGAGGACACAACACCCACTGCTTGTGCGTGCCGGGTTGTTTGGTTGCGCATCTGCCCCTGCACAACAGCCCGGTGCAACTGCTTGTTGTCTTTTGTAGGCCTGCTGTGCTATGTCTCGACCGCGTGTTGCTGTTATCATCCCCACGCTGAACGAAGCTGTGTGCATTGCCGATACGCTACGCCGCGTGCATGCGCTGCCAGGACCGGTTGAGTGTATCGTGGCTGATGGTCATTCCACGGATGAAACGCGCGCCTACGCCTCCCCTTATGCCACGGTCTGCACCAGCCCACGGGGGCGCGGGCGCCAGATGAACATGGGCGCTACTCGGGCTACGGCGTCTATTCTTCTGTTTTTACATGCAGATACAACTGTTACGCCAGCAGCATGGAGTGCAATGCACCGCGCGCTACAGCGCCCCTCGGTGCAAGCCGGTACGTTCCGGCTGACCTTCGACCGCTCTACACCACTGTTGCGTTTTTACGCATGGTGCACCGGCCTCAACTGGTGGGGATTTGCCTTTGGCGACCGAGGGCTCTTCATTCGGCGCACACATTTTGAGGCGATTGGAGGCTTCGCCCCGATTTCCATCTTCGAAGACCTCGACATGGCCCGACGGCTGTGCACGCAGGGCGGATTTCAGTTTGTGGATGCGCCCGTTGTTACATCGGCCCGGCGGTTTCGGGCGGTGGGCACGTTGCGCCAGCAGATGCAGAACGCGTGGCTTTGGCTTCGCTACATGACGGGTACGCCGCCCGCTAAGATGGCCAACGCCTATGCATACAGCAACGACGTGCGCCGCACCTGAGCAGGCATTCGCGCGAGAGGCGGCACGAGGTCCGTTAGCGCGATGTATTGGCATTGGGTTGGCAGGGTGCGTCTACCGGTAGTAGCCACGTTCCTCGTCGCGTACGCGCACCACTTCCTTGACCTCGTCAGAGTCGAGTGTGCCTTCGCTCATGCGGTCGAGCAATCCGGCAATCTGGCTGCCCTTGTTGGGGGCCTGTCGCCATTCGGGATGGGCCTGTTCGACCAGGCTCACCAGGATGCGCAGGTACGGGTAGCGTTCGGCGGGCGAGTCGAGCTCGGCAACGGCTTGCGAAAAGAGTTCGGCATTGCGGCCAACCTGGCGGTCAACCATCTTGTCGGTGTAACGCATAAAATAAGCAGGTGACGTTCAAGACGTGTTAAATGAGAGCGCACGTCCTCACATAGAACGAGGACGTGGGTAGGTAGATGCAGTGCTACGTTGCAATAGGCAAGGGTGTTGCACGAAGTTGGCAAAGCCAGCATTGGGAGCCATGCCCAGCGGGGCAACGAATCTCCCACCCGGCGCTTCCGTTAAGCATGGTGTCTTGATGACCAACCCGCTACAGGTGTTATGAGTACGCAGTCTGGCGAGCACACGAGCGCCTATCGGCTTGAGTTGCTGCCTACCGTTCCCGCGTTTCACCGGCGTGCCCTACGCGACAAGGAGTTCCGCAAAGGGCAGTTGGTGTACTACGGGCCGCATCCCTCGTTTTATGGTATCGGGGAGGTAAAGCGCGTCAACGGTCCCAACATCGCGGTCGATTTTCGGGGAACCGGCTCGTTTGATGTCCACGAAGAAATTATGGACCAGCGCTACCTCATCCGCATCCCGAAAGAAAAGATGGAGCAGCTGTAGCACCACTTGAGGAGGATAGCCCGGGCATCTGCAACCGCACTGTCGCGTCACCGCAAGCTCCTCTGCAGAAAATCCCCTCTGAAGGACCGCATTTGAAGATATTCTGTGCACGGATTACACCGAAGTGCGCATCCGTTCAGTTCTCGGCCAGGTCAATGATGAACGTAAAGCCGCCTTCTACTTCTGTGAACGAGGGGCGGCGGTTATCGCCATCGAACTTCTCATACGAGATAAACAGACTGCCATTCACCCGGTCGCTAATCTGATAGGTTAACTTGGGCTCAATGGTGGTACGCACCGCCTCGGTCTGGGTCGACACATTATCGCCTTCCAGGGCCTGACTTACAGAGAAATCGGGGTCGCCTGCGGCCTGCCGGAGGGCGCCTGCGAGCAGAAAGCGCTGGTCGTCTTCGGCCCTGCGGCTACCTGACAGAGAGAGCGTAATGGTGTTGTCGACGCGTCCGAGTGGAAGGAGCGGAATATCGAAGCCCTGGCTCCGAAAGTTTAGCGAAAGCGAGAGTTCGTTGGTCCGGCTTTCTTCGATGTTGAGGTTCGAAGTGCTCAGGAACACCGTGGTGCTTGTATTCCAGTCGATACTGGTGCTGAACGACGAGGACCAGCGCAGATCGACCCCAATGAGCGGGTTGAACTGCCGGTCGATGGTGGTGCCTCGCACGTTGTAGGTGGGGCGCGTGTACGAGCGAGACGCCCCCCCTATAGCCACCGAGGTGGTGTCGCCAGCGGTATCGCGCAGGTCGAACTGGGACTCGAAATTCCCACTGTAGCTGTGCTCCAGGGTTGCGCTGTTAACGACAGAGCGGATGAACGGCCAGTCGCCCAAGCCCGAGTATGAAACATTCCAGTTAGGGAGCGGCATGGGTAAGAATCCGCTCTGCCCAATGGTGCCCAGTCCTCTCAGGTAGGCCCGACGCGTATCCAGCGCCACGCTCTTGTTCGTGAGGGCCAGATCAACCGCATCAAACACAGTCCCCGGATCGGCGTCCTGCGTACTCCGCAGCCGATCAATCTGGCGAGACACGAGGGTCTCGTAACTCCCAAAGGCCCAGGTGGTAAGCGCATTGGTATTCGACTCGGTGCGGCGCCGCTCCAGTTCGCCTGTGGGAAAGCCGCGTTCGTTGAGAGCGGGAAACAGATCGGTAGAGGTATTTTTCGACCAACTCACGTTCCAGTTTAGATCTACCTGAAGGGCAGGACTGAGCTGAAAGCCCGTGCGGCCCTCCAGGCGGTCGGTGTTGCCAAGAATGTTGGATGTAATCGTGTCGAGCGAATCGCTGTCGACCAGGCGGCGGTCGTTGCTGAGCGAGCGCTGAAAGCCAAATCGGTACCCAAGCGAAGGCCCTTCTCCACGTAGTGCATCGACCAGGCTGTACGAGGTCTGCACGGTGCCGTCGTCGCGAAGCTCCCCGATGTTGTTGAGCGTGGTGGTGCGGTCAGCGGTGTAGTTGACGGAGAGCGGTGACATGTCGATAATGGCAAGGGCCAGGCGCTGCCCCAGGTGCAAGGGGTTAGGCAGCGGAATGTCGGGCAATGGAATTCCGCTTTCGTCATCGTCATTAGCCCCATCATCATCAGACTCGCCTTCGTCTTCAGCGTCCTCATCATCGGACGAGGGTGCGCGGTCCGATTCATTCTGGCGCTCGCGCACGGCGGTACGCCAGCGCTCTACGAACCCGAACCGCCCCCACACGCGGCTCGGGTCAAAGGTCATGCCGCTGCGCAGAGTAACCCGGTTTGTGGCCGTAGCGCCCTGTAGTGTGCCCTCACTGGCATTCTGCCACTGATAGTTCGAGCTGTACGAGATGTCTTGTAGGCGAATCCAATCAAAGGCGTCGCCCTCCAACAGGCTCGGCTGCAGGGTTGCGCTGAAGCGCTGGTTGTAGGTGTTGGTGCGAGGGCTTCCGTCTCCAAAAAAGATGGATTCGAAGACGTCGCCTTCGGAGCGGGTGCGTAGGCGCTCTTCGGCGAACACACGTCCAGCATCCACCTGGGCCTGGGTAACGTCGCCATCAGCGAGGGCCTGATCGAGGGTTTTGCCATCAATGGTGCGTTCAATCTCGGTTTGGGTGCTGTCTACCACAAGCACGGTGCGGTCGAAGCGGCTGCCCAGGTCGGCCAGGCTCTGTTCGGTATTGGTATCGAAGCTGGTGGAGAGGAACGAGAATGGCGTATACTGCAGCTGCCCGCCGCGGCTGTGTGTGAAGCGCTGATTCTCGCGAAACGGGTTCTCGATTCGATTCGGCAGGCGGTTGGTATTCGCGCGTAGCGCCGTAGAGCGGGTGCGTTGACGTGTGAAGGAGCGATTGACACTGGTGTTGAATCCGACCGCGTCGGGCACGTAGTTCCAGCTTAGCTGGCTCAAGCGTTTCAGCACCGGCCAGTCGGGCAGAAAGCCGAAGGGGCTCAGTGTGCGCGGCTCGCCAAATGAGACGTTATAGTCGAAGCTGCCCGACCAGCGCCACGAGTTGTCGATGCGCTGGCGCGGGCTGCGCCCCTCGCGGTCACTGTAGCTCGCGTTAAAGGCCAGCGCGTCGACCGTGTAGCGCATCAGCCGGCTCGATGAGTTGCTCTTGTCGAGGCTTACCGTAAGCGAGCGGTTGAGGCTGTACGTTTCGGACGCGGTGCGCAGGCTGTCGAGCGCACGCGAGCGGGCGGTTTCCCCCAGCGCCGGGTTGTCGTTGATCTGGGCCTCGACCTCGCTCAGGCGCACGTCGCCACGGTTTGGATCGAAACGAGGGACAGTGGTATTCGAGCGCACCTCCATGGTAACAGGGATGCGCCAGTTGTGGCGTGCCGGAAGAAGCTTGTCGAGATTCACGTCGGTGCGCAGCGTCCACGATTCCGTATTGCTCTGGTCGCGCTCGGCCAGGGTGCTCGACAGGCCGCCGAAGCCGTCGGTGCTGCGGTTGAAGTTGCCTCGCACAGTGGCAAAATCGGCCAGTTCCACATCGGCCTGAGCCGTAGCTGCCCAGCCGCCCTCCTCGTCGTATCCCGACACGCGCAGCTCGTCAACCCAGAGGGTCACATCGCGCAGGGGGACCGTGTCTTCACCGACGTGTCGCACGCCAATCACAATGTTGTTCACCGAGTTGAGAGAAGGCGTACCTTTGATCCCGATGCGCGCGCCTTCGGGCGAGGCGCGCAGCGGCACCCGTACTGTACCGTCGTTGCCAACATTGCTAAACAGCGAGTCGACGGGGGCGCCGTTGGCGTCGCGTGCCACCTTAAGCTGATTAAGGGCCGACACCGTGATGTTCATCTCGTTCTCGCGCGGCCACAGGTCTAGTCGAGTTTGGCTTCCATCGGGGAGGTCGCTCGCCGTAAGGGGCTGCTCGTACTCGTAGTAGTCGTCGACTTCGTTGGTGCCAAACCGCACGAACAGGCGCAGGTTGTCGTTAAGCGCCGCCTTTGTAATCGCTGACGAGTTGGCGCCGTGCAGATGCGTGTACATCCGGATGTTAGCGTACTTGAGCAGGTCGAGGCCCTGCGTGTAGGTCTTGAACACCCCGCGCTGCGTCCGTGCAGGCATCTCATCGACGCTAATCACCATCGACTGCTCGCGCGCCAGGCGCTGCGCTCCCCGGCTGGTGCGGTCGCGCCCGATGATCGTGCCCAGCGGCGGGGCGTACGTCGGGTCTTCTTCGTTGTTGATGCTGGAGATCTGCAGCGTACCGGGGCCCGGCATCAGCGAGTCTTCGGTAGCCACCGGTTCGGAGGCCTGCCACTGGCTACCCACCAGCTCGAACGAAGCCATGCGAATGGTGATGGGCACGTCGTGGCCGCGCGTCCACAGCCGCATCGACTCGATGCGGTTGAAGTCGTCGATCTCGCCCACGCGGCGGGTGAACTCGCGCACGGGCACTCGCGCCTTGTACCAGCCATCGCCCACCTCGCTCACAATGTAGTTATCCGTGTTTTCGGGGCGAGCCTGCTCCTGGAGCGTAGCACGGCTGAGCGGAATGTCGTACTCGTAGTAGTTATTTTCGAGATCGACGCTACCGGTGAAGCTGAGGTCTTCGGTGTTGGGCGAGCGTGAGCGTCCACGCCCCTCCGACACGTTGGTAGCCAGGCGGCTCTGTCCCTCAAATGTATTCAGTTCCAATCCCGCAAAGTAGCGGCTGAAGCGCTGCTGAATGGTCGCTCCATTCGGGTAGAGAGCGGGTGGGAAGAAGTCGGGATCCTCGTAGAAAACGTTGTTGCTATAGAAGTGATAATCATCAGCGGCCGGGTCGCGTTGAGCGCGGGCAATTTCTGCATCAAGACGTTGCTCTTGGGCCGGCGTAAGACCGGCGCGGTTAACTGTGGACAGCGCATCCAGAAAGCTGCGATAGCGAAACTGCTCGGTCAGGGTTTCCGGATAGTCGCCAGGATGCGATGACACAAGCCCGTTGAGCCCCAGGTCTTGCGTGCATCCGGCGTTTACGTCTACGGTACCGTTCTGCTGGCCGCTGGGCAGGCGGCTCCACGGGTTGAACGAAAAGGTGCCACCGAAATTGCACGAGAGACCGTCCTCCGCATTGAGGCGTCCGTCGGGAATCACATCTTCGGAGATGGTGCCCAGGTTCAGGTGCAGGGTGGCATCGTCTCCGGCATCTTCCTGTTCATTTTGAGGATACGGCTTAAATATGAACTCGACGAACTCCACATTCTGGAGCGAGAAGTCGGTATAGCCTTCGGGCAGCGAGCGCGTCATGCCGCCCCACACCTCGTCGGGGCGGCGGATGAATTCGTCTAAGGCACGGGTGTAGTTATAGGGGCCACGCTGGTAGGGCGAGAAGTACAGGTCGAGGGTGCGTAGGGTCGGGTCGGTTTCGCCGCGCAGGTCGCGCCCCGGAAACACGTCGCGCGTGTCAACCAGTTCGGTGGCTTCAGGATTGCCTCGCACCGAGGAGCGATCGGCCACGCGGTCGCGGTTGCTGGTATTGAGCTGGTACCATCCGAAGAGGCCGCGCCAGTTGGTGCGCAGCGAGTCATCGGTCAGGGTAGGAGATTCGGGGGATTCGCCCGGAAAAAGCGGAGGGGCAGACACCGTCCACGCCTCCGGCTGGGCGCGCAGCGAGAAGGTGTTCCGGAAGCCTTCGAAGTCGTCGATAAACGAGACGCCGCTCAGCTCGTCGGAGTCGAAGTCGAAGCCTTCGTCTTGGAGGTCTTCGCGAGCGCGGGTGAAGGCATTTGTTTCGGCGTGGCCCGGACGCAACTGCGCAAACTCGCCCGAGACCGAGACGCGGCTGTCGGCGCGGGTCTGGAGGAGCGGCAGGGCATCGACCGTACGCGTGAGCCAGTCGGGTTCGAGGTCAACGGTTCCATCCACGCCCCAGATGGTGTTTTGGATGGGCTCCTCGCCAATCCGAAACTTGTCGGTAGGGGCACGCTCGCTCAGGCGCATCAGGGTAGCGCCCACCGAAAGGCGCTCGCGCACGCTGTAGTCGGCCCGCGCGCCCAGCAGCGTTTTCTGCTGAATCTGGGCCAGCGTATTCTCCTCGTAGTTAATCTCAATGTCGCGTCCGGCGGTCAGGTACGTTGGGTTCGTAATGCTTACCGTGCCACCCTGGTAGTCGACCACGTAGTCGACACCCTCTTGCAGGGTGGTGCCGCCCGACTGCACCTCTACTGAGCCCTGTACGATACCGGCAAACGCATCCAGGTCGAAGAACTCCTGCACACTGCTTTGGAACGAGCCTCGAATCTGATAGACGTTGTCGCCGCTGTTATCGCGGGCGGTTTCTTGCTTGAGGCGATACAGGTCGCGAAAGGCAAATTCCTCGCCGGTAGCGGCCGAACTGCCGCTTTCGGTGGCTACGTCAATAATCCGCTGCCCGAATGGCTCCAGATACGGAAAGATGAGCAGCCCGGTACTCGGCTCAATAGTAACGCCCGGAATAAAGTCGAACTCGTTATCGGGGCGCAGACTGCCGTCTTGGTCGAGGCGGTCGAGGCCCAAGGCCTGCAGGAGCGGCGTTTGACCAGTCACTTCGGTAATTGTGTTGGAGGCCGACTGTCCAGAGGGCGCGTAGTCGATGTCGAGCTCGAAGTTGTCGGCGTCGAAGTTGCGCCCACGGAGCGGGTAGATGTTGCGCATCTCCAGGTACCAGGCCGCCGGGTTGGTCTGCGTGCTTGGCTGCACCGGATTCGACGGTCGAATGAGCTTGAGCACGAGGCGGTCGCTGTTCACACCTCCGGTGGAGCCGCCGCTGTCGGCGGTAAAGTCGCCGACCTGCACCGATTCGGCGCCCTCCCGGTAGCGAAAGGCTACGGCAATAGCCTCGTTTGAGCGCAGGCTCTGCTGCAGCGAGATATACCCGAGGCGGCTGTTGAGGGTGTAGTCGCGCCCTTCAGAGAGAAGGCGGTACGAACCGACCTGAAAGTCCTGCTCGTTGAGCGATTCAGGCAGTGTGCCGCCCGTAAGGACCTCCGACGGCGTAGCGGTATCGCCATCGCGAAGCGTTTCGAGGTTGGCGGTGCTGTACTGGTGGTTGGCGTTGGCCGGTAGCACCGGCGTGGTAAAGCCGTCGGCCTCTGTGAGGACTTCAACCGGCTCGCCGATGTCGACCATCGCCACGCTGCGACGTACGTTCTGGGCATCGGGGTCGGGGGCCGTTTCCAGGCGCCACACCTCTACATCCGTAATACGGTCGAAGCCATCGAAGGTCGTTACCGCATTGGGATTTTCAAGTGCGTCGTTCCAGCGGTTGCGGAAGTAGTAGCTCAGGAAGAAGTGCTTGCCGTTGTCGTAGTCGGTTGCTTTCAGGTCGAACTCGGTGCTCTCGGCGCCGCCTTCAATCGAGAGCGTGTTACCTTGCCCTTCCTGCTGGCTTGCTACGGCAGTTAGGCTCAGATTACCAAACTGAAGCGCGCTCTTGATGCCAAAGAGGCTCTGCCCACCGCGAATGAGCGACGACGGGGTATCCAGAAACACATTCCCGGCCTCCACCCGCTGCAAAATTTCATCTTCGTAGCCCGTGTAGAGAAGGCTGACCTGGTTCTGATAATCGAACGGGTTGTTGGTATCCCAGTCGATATTAATGTCGAGCTTGTCGCCGATGGTGCCCGTAATGCCGAGCTGGAGGTCCTGGCCAAAGTTGGGGTCGATCTGTCCGGCATCGCCGGTGGTGGCGGCGCGCTCTTGGCTGGTGCGATAGATAAAGCCCGCGTCGATGTTGGCGTTGCCCACCACCCGCAGGTCAACCTCGGGCGACCCGAACACGGTCGAGAACGCGCTGCTACGTCCCCCTGGCACGACCACGTTGAGGCCCAGCACCGGGCCACCTTCGGCAGACTGCTGGCGCCGCGTTTCAGCGAGCTCGCGCCAAGAAGACGCACGGTCGGCTGCGCGCCGCTCGGCCCGATAGGTAGCTGCGTCTACGCGTAGGGATGTTCCATCGGGGCGGGTGAGGCGGTACGCCTCGCGCTCGGTGCCAAACGTGAGCGTGTCGAGCTCGGCGGTTGGAGGGGAGCGGCGTGGGTAGATGCGAGACGCCGGGCGCTCGGTGAAGGGCACGGGACCGGTGCGCGAAGGGAGCAACCGTTCGGCGCGGGTATACGTCGTGTCGGTAGTAAGGGAGTCATCTGCTGGGGCGAGCAGCGTGTCGGCGCGGAGCCCGCCGATATGCCAGGTGGTGTCGCGCTCTGTGGTGTCGCGCTCTACGGGGCGAGGTGGCGCTGCGAATGTGTCGGGGGCGGAGGCGTTGCGTGCAGGCGATGGTGGCACGTCCTGCAATGCCTGGGTAAATGAGGCGTCGGGCCGATCATCGGCAAGCGGCACGGCAAGCGCATTGCCCCACAGCGCGAGCGAGACAGCCAGGCAGCCTGAAAGCTGGAGCATAATGCCCCAGGGCGACCTTAAAGCAGAACGTACAGCAACGAAGCGCAACGGCACAAATCCCAGATACAGCAAGAGTAGGTGCAGGTCCAACCGGTCAGTGGACGGGGCTGCCTATTCGTGGGCAGCGTGGAAGAACGTGGTAGCAGTGTGTGCCGATACGCAGCAGCGGTTCCGGTTCGAAGTGGCGAAGCGTGCCACGCAAAGCTGCAGCGGGGCACAATTGGAACGACAATGTAACTGAATACGGGCTCGATCGCAAATGAAAACCTACTCAGATCGGAGGGGGCGCCCAGGTCGTTCGGATGCGCAGTTGAGAGGAGCATGAGAGGAGCAGCGGCAGACGGAGAGGCCCCAATCGTCTGTTAGCGGGACGCTACGATGAGGCCGGCGCTGCATCCATGGGCTCCTTGTCGGTGATGCGCACATGGCCGTCGTACCACGTTTCGGTGATGTTCAATCCGTGGTCGCGCAGCGCGTCGCAGTAGTCCTCTTTGGGTACGATTGCCTCCGGCACGCGGGCGCCGCCTTCCGAGATCGTGTGACCAGCAATCATTTTTGCCACAACCACGATGGGAATGCTGGTGCAACGCATCATAGCGGTAAGGTTGTCCGTCTCGTTGTAGCGCTCAATCATTTCGTAGACGAGCGTTTTGGAGGCGCCATCTTTTTCACCTTGTATCATGACCCGCATGAGTACGGCGTCTTCATAGTCGCCACTCAGGCGCTCGCGCATGCGGCGAACGAGCAGGTCACGGTACGTCAGGTGCGTGCGCACGCCAATTTTGCGTTCTTGGCCGAAGCCGAGCCCAATCACAAAGCGCATTTGGTGCGCATGGCCGGGCCAGCGGATGGTTTTGTGGTCGAACGACGGCACACGTCCATCGAGGGTGTCGGTGAGGGTCGAGAGGCCGCCCTGGGTGTTGAAGGCCTCCATGTTATCGAACGGCCCATCAAAGTGGATGGTCTCATCCCCCGAGAGCGCATCCACCTCAACGAGGTTGCCATCTGCAATGTGCTGGGCCGGGCGCGTGTAGTCGTCAATGATGCGCTCGGCCGACCATGAGATGCGAAAGTTGAAGGGCGGTTCGGGATGCAGTGGCACATCGCCCACCCGAATAGACGCAGCCGTAGCCCGGTCGAACTGCTCTATGCCGCGCATGGTGAGCACGTTCACCAGGCCTGGAGCCAGCCCGCAGTTCGGCACAATCCAGACGGCCTTCTCGCGGGCGCGCTCGTCCAGGGCCAACTCCTGTTTTACGATGTCTTCGTTGCCCCCCAGATCGCAGAAGTTGACGCCCAGATCCAGGCACAGCTCCGCCAGGTCCGGATTAAGTTCAGAGGGCGCGCCGCTCACCACGCAGTTGCTCTCGCGCACAATCTGCGAGAGCACTCCCAGATCGCGGGCGTCGACCTGAAACGAACGCAGCGCGCCGTTGTGCTCCACCGAATCGTGCAAGGTTTGCAGCGACCGCGACCGCGTATCGCACACCTGCACCTGATCCACGTCATCGTGGCGGCACAGTTCGCGTACCACAGCGGCCCCAATGGCCCCGGCTCCAACGACAGTAATGGTCATGATTCGTCCAGCTAAGTAGGAATAAGATGAACCCTCGTGCGGATGGAGCGGAAAGCGTGCTGGGGAATGCGTAGCAGAGCCCCCTCACACCGCTACACCGCGCCGCGTCCTTCGAGCGCTCGCGCCAGAGTCGCCTCGTCGGCATACTCCAGATCGCCCCCGATGGGAAGCCCGCGCGCAATGCGCGTCAGCGCTACATCGAACGGCTCCAACAGCTGTGCGATGTAGTACGCTGTGGTATCGCCCTCCACGTTCGGGTTCACGGCCAGAATGACCTCCTCAACCGGCACCGGCTCGGGCGCGTCGTCGCCCTCAGGAGCATCTGTGTCGGAGGCATCTGCGTCGGGGGCGGCATCCGAAGACGGCGCATCGGGGGCGCCGTCTCCGCTGGGGCCGTCGGGGAACGACGGGTCGATGCGTTGTGCCAGCTCGCGGATGCGCAGATCGTCCGGACCGACCCCGTCCAGCGGCGAGATGACGCCGCCCAGCACATGGTAGAGGCCGTTGTAATCGCCGGTGCGCTCAATAGCGAGCAGATCGCTCGACTCCTCCACCACACAGATGGTGGCCCGGCTGCGCCGGTGCGAGCTGCAGATCGGGCACGGGTCTTGGTCGGTTACCACAAAGCAGGTGGAGCACTGCATCACCTGATCCTTGACGTCGACCAGGGCACTGGCGAGCGCCTCGACCTCCGCACGCGGCATTTTGAGCACGTGGTTGGTGAGGCGCTGCGCGGTCTTGCGACCAATGGTGGGCAGCTTCGCCAGCTCTTCCACCAGCGTTTCTACCGATTCGGACGTAAACTGCATGAGCCAGCACAGGGAGCAGAAGGGGGGCGCGATGGAGCACAACGAAGCCCGTTAAGGCGACGTGTGGAGCTACATTCCGAGTTGGCTCAGATCCATGCCCGGAGGTAGCATGCCGCCCATCGAGTTCTTCATTTCTTGCTGCGCCATATTCGAGGCCTCTTCGAGCGCCTTGTTCACACCCGCAATCACGAGGTCTTCGAGCAACTCAATGTCGTCGGGGTCCACGGCTTCCGGCTCAATCTCGATGGCCGTAATCGTCTGGTTGCCGTTGGCCGTTACCTTGACCATGCCTCCGCCTGCTTCAGCGGTCACCGTCTTTTCAGCGAGTTCGTCCTGGGCTTCCGTCATTTTCTTCTGCATGTCCATCATTTTCTTGAACATGTCGCCCATGTTAGGTCCACCGTTAGCCATAGCGCTGTAGAGAGATATAGAAAGAGAACGTGAGAGCAAAAGAAGTTGCTGCGTTCGCAACATGAACGGTGCAACGTGCAACGCAGGTGGTCGATCCGCAGCCATCCAGATGAGCCGACGGCTACCACACGGGTTCGGCCTTAAACATAGTGAAAAGGGTGTTGAGTCCGTCGTACTTGGCGCGCAGGGCCTGCATCTGAGCGCGCGGGTCGGCGGGCGTATCGCTGGTGGACGAGGACGATGCGTCGGGCTCCGGGGCCTGCACGTCGATCTCGATGCCATCCACGGCATCGGCCACTGCGTCGGGCAGGTGGGCGCGGAGCAGATCGGTGCAGCCCATTAGCGTGTCGAGATGCAGCTGTTTGGGTACGGTCAGGCGCAGCGTGCCGTTGGCGCAGCGGGCCGGACGCGCCTCGCCCAGCAGGCTGCCCACGCCTTTGCGCTCGTCTTTCACGCGCTCTACGTACTGCGCCCAGGCATCGGTCAGGGTCTGCAGCAGCGCGGTGCCGGTGTCGGGCTCGGTGGCCACCGCCGGACCCGGATTCGAAAAGCCGGGGGCAGAGGCTTCTTGCATGGTGTTCTGGGGCGCACCATCACCCGAGGCGCTGTCGTCGTCCGATAGCGCCGGCGGGTTGAACAGGTCGTGGTATCCGGCGTCGTTGTCTGCGGGAGTCTCCGACGATGCAGGCTCCGAGGGCGGCGCGTCGGGCGTGTCATCGTTGGGGGAGGCAGGT
This sequence comes from Longimonas halophila, assembly GCF_002554705.1. Lineage (GTDB taxonomy): Bacteria > Bacteroidota > Rhodothermia > Rhodothermales > Salinibacteraceae > Longimonas > Longimonas halophila. The sequence goes on from NZ_PDEP01000009.1 coordinate 41,773, forward strand.
GTTGTGTCCTCAGGCGCCTCCGCATCCTCAGGGGCTGCAAAAGTGTCGTCGTCGGTTTGGTCGTCGGCGTCGGACTTGTGTTCGGGGGGGGCAGCGTCGGTGGAGTCGGGCGTGGGTTGAGGGGAAGCAGCGGCATCGGGCTCCTCCTGCGCGTCTTTCGCAGGATTTGGGGCATCGGGGCGCGGCGTGCGGGCTGGTTCGGCGGCGCGGGCCGTCAGGTCGTCGGCTGTGGGCTCGGGCTCCGTGCCCGTGTCGGGTTCGCTCGTGGTGGATTCGGGGGCAGAGGCATCACCCGGCTCGCTCGGCTCGGGGCTCGGGGTCGGCTTGGCCGTGGCGCTGCCGGGGGAGGTATCTTCCGGAGAGCGGGCGGATGGGCTCGACGGCGTGGAGCCGCGCGCCTGTTCCTGCGAGGCGTCTGCTGCCTGGGGCGTGGAATCGCTGGCGGGGGGCGGATCGGGTGTTGGCTGGGGCGCCGTGCCTTCGGTTTCCTCCTGAGAACCGGACGATGATGATTCCTGCACAGGGGCAGCGGTAGGCAGCGTGCCGTTTTCGGCGTGGGCTTCGAGTGTGCTGAGCTGGTCGAGGGCGTTTTGGAGATCGCCCGCGCGGCTGAGGTGCGCCATGTTGAGCAGCGCGAGTTCGAGCTTCAGGCGCGGCTGGCTGCTCTGCTTCACGTCGGTTTCGGCATCGCCCACGATCATGAGCAGGCGCAGCAGGTCGGCCTCGCTAAAGCGCTGGCTGCTTTCCACGTAGCGCGGACGGGCGCTCTCGGCGATGTCGGAGAGGGCCTCCGGGCCCAGCGTGTGCGCTACGAGCAGGTGACGCAGGTGCTCGGTGAGTCCGGCCAGGAATTCTTGCAAGTCGTAGCCGGTGCTCATCACGCGCTGCACGAGCTGCAGCACACCGCCGCTGTTCTGGTTGGCGACATGGTCGACCAGGTCAAAGAAGAGGTCGCGGTCCACGACGCCGAGCGCCTGGGCCAGTTCGCTGTAGGTGAGGGTTTCGCCGCAGAGCGAGACGGCCTGATCGAAGGCGCTGAGGGCATCGCGCAGAGCACCATCCCCTTTGCGGGCGATGAGCATGAGCGATTCTTCGTCGGCTTCGATGCCCTCGGTCTCGCAGATGTGGCGCAGGCGCGTGACGATGCGGGGCACCGGAATGCGCCGAAAGTCGAACCGCTGGCACCGCGACAGGATGGTGGGCAGCACTTTGTGCGGCTCGGTGGTCGCGAAGATGAACAGCACATGCGGCGGCGGCTCTTCGAGCGTTTTCAGCAGCGCGTTGAACGCCGAGTTCGAGAGCATGTGCACCTCGTCGATGATGTACACCTTCTTCTGGCTGCCCTGCGGCGGAATGCGCACCGACTCGCGCAGCTCGCGGATGTCATCGACCTTGTTGTTGGAGGCGGCGTCGATCTCGAAGATGTTGAGGCTGCGTCCGTCCTCGAACGACTGGCACGAATCGCATTCGCAGCAGGGCTCGGCCTTGTCGGGGCGCTCCTCCAGCGGCGTTTCGCAGTTGATGGCTTTCGCCAGGATGCGCGCTGCGGTGGTCTTGCCCACGCCGCGCGGTCCGCTAAACAGGTAGGCGTGCGCCAGGCGATCCATGCGCAGCGCATTTTTGAGCGTGTCGGCCACATGGTCTTGGGCCACCAGATCCGAGAACACCGCGGGGCGGTACTTGCGGGCGGTAACGAGATAGCGGTCGGCCATGGCGTAGGCGAGGCGGCAAACAGAACGGGCGAGTACAGATGCGAAGCATGCAATATACAACGTGGGCTACATGCCGTCAACTCTGTGTGGTGCGTATGCTACGACATAGTGAAGGTGTCGTTGCGCGGTGGGGGGCCGGGAGCGAATGGAAGACTTCCAGCATCGGACCTGTCCTGGTCGTGTTGTCCGACGGAGATGCACGCGAATCCTGCGGCGCGTGGGTAATGTCCATTGCATTTGACTTTCATGATCTATAGTTTACACATTAGAAATACTAATATCATAGTATTAAAGATATAATCCACACAGTAGCTATGCGTCTGTCAAACTTTATACTGGTCGTTCTTTTTCTATCGAGCTCCTGGGTTTTCGGCGTGCATGCACAGTCTATTGAATTGGGAGCCCCGCAACAGGTGCCTATTCAAGATACGGAAGCCCCGCTTAATGCAGTTAATTTTGTTCAACCGGTAGGGCAAGACTCCCTCGTCATTGCTGACAGAGCGGGGCGTCTTGCGCTTTTTGTCAATGGTGCGTACGCAACCGATCTTGGCGAGCAAGGCCAGGGCCCCTGCGAACACCAGTCGATTTTGACCACGGGTCGATACGCGTCGCTGCTTTTTGGGCTTGATCGGGGGCAGCAACGAGTTTTAGCGTACAATTTTGCATCGGGGGCGTGTACGGGGCAAATGCAGACCTCTGAAGTTCATCGTGCCACGGGGCTTGCCAGTACCGAGTCGAACCTGTTTCTTGCGCGAGGGCAGTACACATCGCAGACCGAGCCCGATACGCCGCTTTTCTTCCGGGTTGAGCGCGAACAGGAGGTAGAGGATGAACCTGCAGAAGGGTCCGTTGTGGTCGAGACGTCATTCACGTTGGCCGACCTTGATCCGGTTTCGTTTCCCGTCCCGCTCAGTGTGCGAACGCCTGTGGAAACGCATGAGACATCGGTGTATTTTGCGCTTCCGTTATCCCCTAAGATTGTTCGATATGACCGCGAGGCTGAGCAATTCTCGTCGTTTGAGATTGACCTTGCGCTTCCAACTGCCGATGAGGTCGCATCGCTTGCCCCTGAGGACCTACTGCCGCTGGTAGAGAGCGACATCGAATTTGTGGAGCATCTGCACGTTACGGATGACCATGTGGTAGTTGCTTCGCGGCGTGGAACAGGTGCCGATGGGGTATGGCGCGTACAGGTGTACGACCATGATGGCACAAAGCAAGCCGCCCAGACCGTTGAGCATCAGATTGTTCACCTTACCGGAGCGCACATTATGCAACTCCTGACAGAGGAGACCGAGGATGTGGTATATACGGTCAGCAAGGTGCCGTATACGTTGCCATGAAGGCGTGTCGTCGGTGCACTACATAGCTTTCTCGTGGGACTTAGCAGGCTCTTCGTGCCCTGGCAAGACACGCACGGAAACTTTCGGCTTTAAGATGCCGTGCATACACATCTGACCACTGTAGCCGCACCCCGGATATTGCTAAGGGCCTGTACCAAACCCATGAAGAACGAACTGCACCCCAAATACACCGCGCTGACCGTTCAGTTGTCCGATGGGTCGACCATCGAAACCCGTTCGACCCTCGACGTCGAGGCGTACGAGTCGGATGTGGACTCTACCAACCACCCATTCTACACCGGACGGCGTCAGTTTGTAGATACCGCCGGACGCGTCGAGAAGTTTAACCGGCGCTACGGCCTCAAGAACGACAATGACGACAATGACGACGCCGAGGACGACAGCGACGACGCGTAGTATATTATCTCGGAGCATCCCGCTTCGAGCTGTGTCGGAAGGGCGACCTGTGTAGGCAGGCCGCCCTTTTCTATTTACAGCGCATTGTGAAGCATGCGCGTGGAGTCCCCACGTTGTGCGTCCACCTTGCTCCTGTTGATCCGTCACGGTGCCCCCATCTATTTTTGCGAACTCAACCTCCCTTGCTCCATGAGCACGCCGCTAAACCCTGTTGCCCTCATTACGCAGAAGCGCGACGGCCAGTCCGTAGCGCCCGACGACATTACCCGCCTCGTGGATGCCTACACCGCAGGCGAGGTGCCCGACTATCAGATGAGCGCCTTCATTATGGCGGCGTTTCTGCAGGGCTTGAGTGATGCCGAGGCTGCAGCCCTCACCGACGCCATGCTGCATTCTGGCACCGTGCTCGACCTCAGCGGCACATCCGGCATCAAGGTCGACAAGCACTCCACCGGCGGCGTCGGCGACAAGGTCTCGCTCATCCTGGCCCCGATTGTGGCCTCGCAGGGCGTGCCCGTGCCTATGGTGTCGGGTCGCGGACTGGGCCATACCGGCGGCACGCTCGATAAGCTGGAGTCCATTCCCGGCTTTCGCACCGACCTGTCGATGGCCGCCTACAAGCAGCAGCTCGACGACATTGGCATTGTGCTGATTGGGCAGACGGAGGAGATGGCGCCCGCCGACCGCAAGCTCTACGCGCTGCGCGACGTAACCGGCACCGTCGAGTCTATCCCGCTCATTGCGGCGTCCATTATGAGCAAGAAGCTGGCCGAGGGCATCGACGCGCTCGTGCTCGACGTGAAGTGCGGGCGCGGCGCCTTCATGAAGACGGAGGCCGATGCGCGCACGCTGGCCGAGACGCTTGTAGCCATTGGCGAGGGCCACGACACCCCCACTGTGGCGCTCCTTACCGACATGAATGCTCCGCTTGGACGTGCGGTGGGCAACTGGCCCGAGGTGGCCGAGAGCGTGGCGTGCCTGCGTGGCGAACACGACGACACCCCGCTCATGGAGGTTACCTACGCTCTGGCGGGCGAAATGCTGGCGCTGGGCGGCGTGGCCGATACGCCCGAGGCCGGACGCCAGCACGCACGTGAGGCAGTGGCCTCCGGCGCGGCGCTCGACTGCCTGCGTACGCTGGTGGAGGCACAAGGCGGCGACGTCTCTGCGATCAACGATCCCAGCACGCGGCCCGACGCCGAGCCCGTGGCTACCGTCACCGCTCCTAAGGGCATGCGCGGTACCGTCAATGAAATTGACGCGCTGGCAATTGGGCACCTCGCGGTGGACCTGGGGGCGGGCCGCCGCACTAAAGAGGACACGGTGGATCCCACCGCTGGACTTACGCTACAGGCGCACATTGGCGAAGCCGTAGCTCCCGGCGACGTACTCGCGCAGCTGTACACCGACCGCACCGAACAGCTCGACGCTTTTGCCGAGGCGCTTCGCGACGCCTACACCGTGGGCGACGCCGCCCCCGAGCGTAGCGCGGCAGTGTGGGACCGCTACACGCCTGCGGGATGGGCGAGTCAGGTGTAGGTGGCTTGCACCGTAACAATTTGTGTTGTTGTATAGTAGATAGAGATGCACAAGATGTCCCCAATCAACGGGCCCGCCTCAAACGGCTAAACGCAGCGGTGCTTTGAGCGCTGTTGCGTGTGGGCCGCCTCACGCTACTTTTCAACTGGCTGCATTGTTATGATCTTATCCATCTGGGCGCGTTTTAAGCGAGCGATTCGTTCTATCTTTGGGGGAGCCGTTTCTGCGATGGAGAACCCCCGCCTGGTGCTCGAACAGAACATTCGGGAGCTTAACGACCAGGTCCCCGAAATGAACGAAAACATCGCCACGGTGAAAGCGAACATGATTATGCTGCGCAAGGAGGCGGAGAAATCCGAAGATCAGGTGCAGCAGCTCACCTCGCGCATCAAAAGCGCCATTCAGTCCGATCGTGAGGACATTGCGCGCAAGTACGCCATGCGCCTCGAAAAAGAGAAAGAGAGCATGGAGCGTACGCAGAAGCAGCTTCAGCACGCTGAGAAAGCGTATGAGAAGGCGCTGAAAGTCAAGAAGTCGTTCATGCGCGAGAAGGAGAAAAAAATCCAGGAGGCGCAAGATGCACTGCGGGCCCACGAGCAGGCCAAGTGGCAGTCCGAAATTGCGGATACGCTGGAGCAGTTCGAGGTCACCGGCCTCGACCAGACGCACGACGAGATGGTGCAGAAGCTGAACCGCGAAACCGCCGAGAACGAAGCCCGCATGGAGCTGGCGCTGGATTCGGTGGATTCGGAGGCCCTGCAAATTGAAGAAGACGCCGAAGAGATGCGAGCCGCAGAGCTCGTTGACCAGTTCAAGATGGAGATGAATGCAGGCGCTGAACGCGACAAATCGGACCGCGCCACCGAGTCGGAGGACTCCATCGATCTGCCCGACGAACTTGAAGAGAGCGAGCCGCAGAAGACCATTGGCAAGCAGCAGCGCACACAGTCGGAGTAGCACCGGGTCCCACGCATCCAACAGCTCCCTGTGCGTCGTGGCGCTGTTGCGTACGGAGATCCTTCTACACAGAAATGCTGGTGATGCTATGACCGACGATGAGTTCAACCGCATCAAAGATGCCGAGAAGCAGCACCTGCGGGCGAAGCGGACCCTGCGCCGGTTGCAGAACGCGCTGCGTGAACAGAAAGAGGCTGGGCGTGGCACCGTAGCCCGCATGACGGAGCGCATCCAGGCGCTGTTTAACGACCACCGCTCGGCCCTCGACGCATTGCAATGGGACACCGCACGCCTTGAAGCGCGCCTCGATGCGCTGCGCGACACACTGACCGGTGCATCTGCAGACACTGATGCACGGAACAGCGACCCCCGCGAAAGCGATGGGCCCGGCGATGACGACGTCTCCGACGATGAAGCTACTTTGCGCATGCACCGCGCCGAGCGCCTGGTCGATGATCTGCGCACCCAGTTGGACACCGATGCTCCCGATGCACCGAGAGATTCCAGCTCTTCTACCAACGACTCATCTGAGAGCGCGCCGCCCGACGATGGGCTCCCCGAGAAAACCATTGGCCGTGTGCCTCGCTCTTGATTGTACCCTCCTGCTATGGATGAACCCAACTACACGCAAGCTGCCTTCCTGCACCCGTGGAACCTCATCTTTCTTACGGTGGGGCTCAGCGTAGCTGTTGGGCTGGGCATTGCCACGGGGCTGCCGGTCTGGCTGCTCATTGGGTTTGTGCTGGCCTCGGAGCTTGTGGTGCTGGGCACGGTGCCGCGAAACGAGCGGTTTCAGCGTGTGGTGCGGGCCGACCACCGGGCCGAACGCCTAAAGCCACCTACAAAAGAAGAGAAGTACAAAGCCCTCACGCGGCGCCAGCAGCGGCGTTACGCTCGGCTGCGCACGCTCTGCACCGAAATCGAATCGAACTATGCCAGCCTGAACAGCGCCTCGCAGCAGCTGGTGCAGCGCACGATTCGCAAGCTCGATAATATTCTTGACTCATATCTCGATCTCTTGCATCAGCGCAACCGGCACCGCGAAGCGATCGACAGCGCCACCGAAAACAGCATCCAGAAGTCGATTTCCTCACTCGAAGACCGCCTCGACGACATGTCGGACCGGGTGCGCACCGTCAAGGAGCGTCGCCTGAAAGTGCTGAAGCGGCGGCTGGCGCGCTTCGAGAAGGCCCACGAGAACCTGGACGTGATCGAGGCCCAACTGCAGACGGTGGAAGACGTGGCGAAGTACATCCACGAGCAGTCATACACGCTGCAAAACCCCGACGAGATTACGCACCAACTCGATGCGCTCTTCCAAGAAGTCGAAGAAGCGCAGGAGCACGTCCGCGAGATCGAAAACGTGTTCAGCGACCCCGATTCATATCTCGATGACATGGACGAGATGGACGAGATGGACTGGCTCGACGAGGACGAAGAGCCGCTGTCGGCCCCGGACCCTCACTCCTCAGAGTCAGATAAATCAGGCCCAACCCGCTCGTCGCGCACACAGGCGTGAGCGTGATCGATCAACGATCACAAGGCGTAGCCCCGTCACCCCGGCACCTCGCCTTGACGCGCGTACGCCAGCATGAGTTTGGCATGCGCTACGATGGGAGCCTGAATGGGAAGCTCTTGCAGGCGCTCCTGCGGCGTGGTGGGCAGGCCCGGCGGACTCACGCGGCCCATCCACAGCTCCAGCTTATCGCCCAAGGCGCGCGGACCCGGAAATTGGCCTTCGGGGAAATGCGTTTCGTAGAAGCGCTGCTTTTTCGACAGACGCTCGCGTACCGCTTCGCCCGTGGCTGCCAGCTCCGGATCCTCCTGTTCAACCATGGTGCGGCCAATCAGGTAGTCGCGGTACTGAAATGGAAGCTGCAAGAGCACCGCTTCCAGCGCCTCGGCCTGTTCGGGATGATCACGCAGGCCCACCGCCATCGCGCGGGCCGTAACCGTGGCCAGCAGGCAAAGCGTCTCCTCGGCCACCAGATCGGGCTCTGTGCCCTCAATGGAGCCGATGTCGCTCAGCACCGTGTGGGTAGTGTCTTGCGTGCACGAGAGCGCCCCCAGCGCGGCAAACGTGCTAAGCTGGGCCACGCGGGTCCCCGAATCTACAGGCAAATCAGACATAAACAGACGGGTGCAACGGGCAAATGCAACAGAGAGACACAGAGCGGATGCTACTCGTCAGATTTCCAGTTTCCGCTCTGGCCTCCGGTTTTAGCGAGCAGGTGTACGTCGTTAACGCGGATCTCTTTCGTCACGGATTTGCACATGTCGTACACCGTAAGTGCAGCAATCGACACCGCCGTCATGGCTTCCATCTCCACACCGGTCAGTCCGTTCGATTTTGTGAACGCCCGAATTTCGATCGCGTGGCGCTCTGCATCCAACGAGAACTCGACCTCCACTCCGTCAAGCTGCACGTCGCGGCAGAAGGGGAGCAGCTTGCTCGTTTGTTTTGATCCCATAATACCGGCAATCTGTGCCACGCTCAGCACATCGCCCTTACGAATCGTACCACTTTGCACGCGTTCAAACGCCTCAGGGCCAATAACAACCGTGCCTTTGGCGACAGCAGTGCGAACAGAATCAGGTTGATCCGAAACGTCGGCCATACGAATACCACCTTGTAAGTCAGCGCGTGTGAGCGGAGGCGAGTCGGTCATGGGAACAGGATACCGGGAGGGCAGGCAGTGGAGCTGGTAGCCTAAAGCGATGGCTACACAGCAAGTCATACGGCACACGGTACGGCGAAGCGATCGCATGTGTTTTGGGAGGATGCAACAGCTTCGAATAATTTCCGAGGCGATATCGCATCCACACGGGGCGGTGCACCGCGCTCTATTGCGTTTTCGGAGGTACAGGCTGGCGCAGCACCAGCATCCCGACGCAGTTCGACAGGTGCTCGTTGAAGCGGCACGACCACGCTGCAGAGGAACTGCATCTTCGGCGGTTCGGTTCATGCGCATCCCCTATTCTACTTCTACGTTCGCGTTTTCCTCGGTAGCCTACCCTGCGTCTGTGACGTTTCTGAACCCACTGCTTCTTGTGGCCTTGGCCGCCGTTGGCGTCCCGCTGATGCTGCACCTGCTCAACGTGCGGCAGCCCACGCAGGTCGACTTTAGCTCGCTGGCCTTCGTGAAGACGATTGAGAAGGCCGCTGTGCAGAAGATCAAGGTAAAGCGCTGGCTACTCCTGGCGCTGCGGATGCTGGCGGTGGCGCTCCTCGTGATGGCGTTTGCGCGTCCACACTGGGGAGATGGCACCGGCACGCTCTTCGGCCCCGATGCGCGCTCGGCGCTGGGCATCGTAGTCGACAACAGCCCCTCCATGCAGCAAGACGGCCCGAGCGGTCCGTACCTCGACCAGGCCGTGCAGCGTGCGCAGGGCGTGCTGGAAACACTGCGCCCCGGCGACCAGGCCGGCATCTGGCCCACCGTGCCAGCGCCCGACTCACCCGAAGCGCTCGTGCGCACCCGCGAGGCGGCCCGCGCCGATCTCGATGCCGTAGCGCACCGTGGCGGCACGCCGTCATTGGCCACCCGCGCCCTCGATGCCGCACAGGCCGTAGCCGGGTCGGGCCAGCCTCGCAAGGTGGTGTACGTGACGTCGGACTTCCAGCGCACGCGCCTGGGCGATTCGCTACGCACCGCCTGGCCCAATGAGGTGGCGCTGGCGTTGCTCCCGGTAGATACCCAGCCGCGCTCCAACACCGGCATCACCAACGTGCGCGTGGCCAGTCCCATTGTGGAGGCGGGGCAGCCCGTGCGCATTGAGGCCACCATCGCCCAGACGGGCCCGCCGCCCGAGGAGGTTGTGGCCTCGCTCTATTTCGACGATGAGCGCGTCGCGCAAACCGCTGTATCCCCCACCCCCAACGATCCGACGGAGGCCTCTTTTACCGCAATGCCCGCCACGCGCGGCTGGGTGAATGCACGCGTTGAGTTGGAGGGCGACGCCTTTGCGCCCGACGACGTGCGCCACGTCACGTTCTTTGTGCCGGACACGCGCGAGGTGCTCGTTGTGCGCGGCCCCGGCCAGTCTACGCGCTTCGTAGAACTGGCGCTGTCGCAAGCGGTCACGGGCGAGGCCGTAGCGTTTAACACCACCGTGGTAGAGCGTGCCGCGCTGGCCCAGACCGAACTGAGCGCATACGATGCGGTCCTGCTTGTGGGCCCCGAGCGCATCGCCTCGGGCGAGCGAACGCGCCTTCAGCAGTATGTGCAGAGCGGTGGCGGTGTGCTGCTCTTTCCGCATCCAACCGCCGACATTGACAGCTATACTGCATTGTTTGAGGCGTGGGGCGGCGGGCAGGTGCGCGGCATAAGCGGCGCGCCCGGCGCAGATGTCTCGGTAGCTACGCTGGAGCGCGCCGCGTTCGACCATCCCCTGTTCGACAGCATGTTCGATGCCCGCGGCCAAGCCAGCGAACCCTCGCTGGAGCGCCCCGCCATCTGGGCTGCTCTCGATTGGCGACCACGCGGGGGCGGCCAAACGCTTATCGAGCTCTCTACAGGAGCGCCGTTTCTGTACGAATGGCCCCTCGGACAGGGCCGCGCGCTGGCCGCAGCCGTAGCGCCTACCCTCGATTGGAGCGAACTGCCCACGCGGGGCCTGTTTGTGCCGCTGCTGTACCGATCCATCTTCTACGCAACAGCGGGCGAATCGGTAGAGGGGCCGTCTGTGCCCACAGGGCAACCCGGCACGCGCACCGTGCAGGGCCTGGCGCCCGACGCGGATCTTGTGCTGCAGGGACCCGACTCCGCCGCACCGTTTCGTATTGAAGCCGCACCGCGTCCGGGAGGCGCAAGCATCACCGTCCCCGCCCTGTCGGTGCCTGGCGTGTATACGCTGCAAGCCGACGGGGAGCCGGTGCTGCATATGGCTGTGAATCATGATGCATCACTGACGCAGCTAACACCCGCTGCAGCGGATGAGGCGGTAGCACATTACGAATCGATCGGCATTCCCCGCGTGCAAGCCCTGTCGGTTGAAGCGCGTCCCGGTGCCGTAGCTCAGGCGCTTGAACAGCAGCAAGCAGGGGGAGCACTCTGGAACGTCTTTCTGATGCTGGCGTTGGTCTGCTTGGTTGCTGAAATGGTCGTTGCACGGCTCTGGACACCCGAAACGGCTACGCCGTCGGCGTGAAAACGCAGCGTCGCATGGGGGCTCTGCAACCGGCCCCGTCCCTCCCGTCTGATACCTGTTGTTCCTGTGGTTGCCACTGCACATTATACTGGTATCATCGTTGTCGCGCTGTTCATGACTGTTGCGACCGTTTCTGCTGCCGTGTGCCGCCTGCGCATCCGCCGCCCGCTACTGGTTGTGCGTGAAGGACCCTGGGGGGGCGTGCCGCTATCGCCTCTTCTCTTTTTGGGGGCTGTTGCCTTTGGACTGACAGCGGCGTGGGCTATGGCATATCCTGTGCATTCGATTCCTGCGCTTGGTTATCCTGTGGTCGGTGGGCTCTGGTTTGTGGCCCTGTGGAGTATCCAGCCCACCGTCATTACCGAATATGGGATCGTCCCTGATGTGCGGTGCATGGAATGTGCCGTGCCGTGGGGGCGCGTTGTGGATTACAGCGTGTCGCGGGATACAGATGATAGCGGACACTTCATTTTCTTCTATCGAAACGGGCCCCAAGCTCCCCCAGCTCGCGTAGATGTGCACGTACCAGCGGCGCAGCGCGATGCCTTAACACGAATCGTGCAACGTAAGCTGGATGCACGTTTTGCTATGGCTGTGCAAAGGGCCTACCGTACCCCCTCTTCTGCGCAATAAACACAGCGGAAGAGCGAGGCGCAGTCCCCGCAAAGCAGCCTCGCAACAGCATGTGCAACACCCCTCTCATCCATTCGTACAACCTCCACATACAAGCTCAACAGCCTGGGCTTGTACTCGCACGCTTTGTACTAACGTCCTGTTGCCTCTTTGATTGCAACGTCTCCCGATACGACTGAAACCGCCATCATCGTAGGCGTCATTACGCCCGACACTTCGCGCTGGGCGGTGCGCGATAACCTCAACGAACTGGAGCAGCTCGCTCGTACCGCCGGTGCCCACGTCGTAGAGCGCGTCACACAGTCGCGCACACGCATCGACCCCGCTACGTTTATTGGATCCGGCAAGGTAAAAGAGGTTAAGCGGCTGGTCAAACAGCACAATGCCGACCTGGTGATCTTCGATGACGACCTGGCTCCGGTGCAGGTACGTAACATCGAGCGCAAGATGGATGCGAAGCTGCTCGACCGTTCAGGGCTGATCCTCGACATCTTTGCGGGGCGGGCCCAGACCGCAGCGGCCAAGACGCAGGTCGAACTGGCGCAGCTGCAGTACTTGCGCACACGCCTCACTCGGCGGTGGACGCACCTTTCTCGTCAGAAAGGCGGCATTGGCACGAAGGGGCCCGGTGAAACGCAGATCGAAACCGACCGCCGCCTTATCGACAAGCGCATTGCTACGCTGCGCGAGAAGCTGGAAAAGATCGACCAGCAGCGTACCACACAGCGCAAGGCTCGGCACGGCTACACCCAGGTGTCGCTCGTAGGCTACACCAACGCGGGTAAGTCGACCCTCATGAACGCGATGGCCGATGAGTCTGTCTTGGCCGAGGACCAGCTCTTTGCCACGCTCGACGCCACCACGCGCAACATTACGCTCGGCGGCACCGAAGAGGTGCTACTGTCGGATACGGTCGGCTTCATCCGCAAGCTGCCGCACCGGCTCATCGAAAGCTTTAAGAGCACGCTCGACGAGGTGCGCACCAGCGACCTGCTGCTGCATGTCATTGATGTGACGCATCCGCGCTTCGAAGATCATATGCGCGTGGTCGATGAAACACTCGACGAGCTCGATGCACAGGATATCCCACGATTGCTGGTCTTCAACAAGGTGGATGCGCTCGACGATACGCATCTGCTTCGTGCGTTGCGCCGCGACTATCCCGATGCTGAGTTTGTGTCGGCACTGCGGGGCATTGGCGTCGAATCGCTCAAAGAAGAACTGCTTGCACGTATCCGGGCCGACTACGTGGAGCGCACCGCTGTGCTTCCGGTGACTGAGCCCGCTCTCATTGCGCAGATCCACCGCGACGCCGATGTGCTCACCGAAGAGTATACCTACACCGATGAGGAAGACGGCGCTGCCCCGCAGGCAATAGCGCGCATCCAGTACCGGTCGTCTGAGAAGTACGATCAGCGCCTGACCGAGCGTATTGAAGCGCTTGACTTTGGCCATACCGAGCGCGACGAATCAAACGCGGAGCCGGCTGTGGCACGCGCTGATGCGTCGGCGGCGTAGTGCAACCACACAGGCTATGGGCGCGCATGTGCCGAGCCTGCAATATGATGCATGAAACGGCACAACGGCATAGGCTTTGCGGTACATAGGCATCCACCGTCCTCTCACAGACCCGCCGGTTCGTCCGAGCGAGCGTTATGAAAGTTCGCGACGCCATCCATACCGACACGCCCGCTCTGCAGACTACCGATACAGTGGGCGAAGCGCTGGGCGCACTCATGGAGCATCATGTGCGTCACCTTCCGGTTATCGATGCTGACGAACAGCTTATCGGCATCATGTCGGAAGAGGCGCTGATGACGGCCGACACGCACGAGGCCACGATTGAGGCGCTGGTGGCGCGTCAGCCCATCGCGGTGTATCCGTCTGACCACGTGTTCGACGCAGCCCGCACGATGGTGCGCCACGGACTCAGCACCGTGCCCGTCGTTGATGGCGAGCGGCAGTACATAGGGCTCATCCGCCGCCACGACATTTTCGACACCTTCGCCCAGATGCTGTCCACGCAGGCGCCTGGTGCCATTTTGGCGCTCGAAGTGGATCCGCGCGACTATGCGCTTGCGAAGCTGGTGCATCTCATCGAGCAGAATGATGCCAAAGTGCTGGCTGTGGCCTCCGAGACGCCATCGCAGACCGATGCAAGTAAATTGCGTGTCACGCTGAAGTTGAATGTGGTGGATACGACACGCCTGCGCCATGTGCTGCAGCACAACGGCTATGACGTGGTGGCGTCGTTTGGCGATGAGGATGACGAGCTACTCGACCGCATCGAAGCCTTTATGCACTACCTCGACGTGTAATCGAACACACAACGAGGCCCCCCTTGCCTTTTGAACTGTCCATTGCGGCACGTGCGCCAAGGCCCGAACGCTTGCCCACCGTTCGTGCGTAGTTTGGCGCCCGTGCCGCGTCTATGTCTGCCTACACCATAGGGCGCTACGTGCAGCATTCGCTACAGCACGGCCCCCCGTCCGGTTCTCGTTGCTCTTCATCCAACAGCCCCGCCTGCCTGTGTCCGATGCCACGCCCTCGCCTGCTGCCGTTCTTGAATCGCTCACGCTGTTGGCCACGCTCTCCACTGCCTCCGATGTGCGGAACGCGGTGGCTGAGCGCCGGGCCGGGCAGGATCCCAGCGCGCAAGAACCAGTGGCACGTGCCCAGACCCGCATTCGCGACGCCTGTACGCCACTCACCAACACCGCGCTCTACCTGCTCCGCAGCGCCGTGCCCGCAGCGTCCGACGACGTCCCCATGGCCGCGGTGGTGCGCCACTTCGACGAGCGCATGCTGGTGTACCGCATGGGGCAGTGGGCCCACGACATCCACCAGGCGCTCTTGAGCCTCTACCCGCGCGTATCCGAGGCGCTGGTGGAAGAGGCCCGCGCCGTGTCGAACTTGGCCGACGCGCTGGCTGAAGCCCCCGCCGATGTGTTTGTCGACGAGCTACACACGGTCGCCCAGCAAGCGCTCAGCCTGTCGGCCTGGGCGAGCCGCGAAATTGATGATGTGTTGTAGCAGGTGTCGTGGAGGATGTAAACAGTGCATGCCATCAACGGAGCACACAGACCACGATTTCGTTTTGGTCTTGCGCCTGCTGATAAAACGAGCGAATAGTCTGCAAGAAGCGCGGCGCAATTGTTTCTGACAACCGTTTGCGGTCGAACCCCTCTCGTTCTTCAGTACGCACCTGTTGTTGGTTGATGCACTGCTCCACATTGGCTTGAAGATCTGCCACAGTCAGCTTCGCTAATGTGGTGCGGATCGCTGCTATATCTGACGGCATGTTGTAGCGTAGCGGAAACTCGCCTGCACCTGCCATGACAGGGACGTAAGTGTGCCACCCCACGCGGCGGGCCCCGCGTGTAGCCCATACGCAGGGATTGCCGGATGTGTGGGTTTCATGCCACTCCCACAGACTGTCTTTTACAAATGCTTTGCAGGTAGGTCCGACCAGCATGGCCAAGTCGGCATTGTTACGAGCAGAGACGAAACTAATCGTACGTGGCGGAGGCTCCGACGGAGGATCGTAGTAGTACTGCACCGGTTCATAGAATGCAGGCCGGTCAATGTCCTGCACGCGCTTACGAAGCGAGAGCAGGTCAACAGCCACTTCTGCATCATATCGGTACACATCGTAAACGCGGCCCATTACATGAGGTAGTTGAGAAACAAGACACTCGTGTACCCTATGAAGGTAAAAATGTTACACTTATGGGCATGCAACTACAAAGTCAACATCCCAATCTCCCAGGAAGTCTTGCACCATAGACCTCGTGGTTTGAGCGTCCCCAAGAATATCACCCTCAAGCTTGATGTCCCTCGACAATAGTGTACGCATGACTCGGAAATGTATCATGTTAACGTCTCGTTCGTTCGCATAAGATGGCAACTCAGGTCAGTCACCTCATGTCATCGAAGTACTGATTGACATCATGCCCTCTCCATTTTTTTAAAATGGTATACACCTCTTCTTGAGGCGCGGAGATATACCGACGCCAAGCCTCGTTTTCTTGATGCGGGTAGCCAAGTAGGTTGTTCATCGCGTTGTTTATTGCCAGAGCCGCAGTCTCATCGGAGGTGTCGTCCACAGGCCATCTTTGAATTACGCCACGAACCTCCTCCTGTGATAGCCCAAAGAGCGTGCTGAATTCCCAGTCTGGAAAGAAGGGCCCCTCAACAGAGGCGTTTAGACAATCCAGCACAATCTTTTGCTCGTCCGATGTCAAGTCTTGTAACGCCATACAAGGAGAGCTTGATTTCTATCAGTGCAGAAATGACTGGAGCAACTCATAAAAGTACTCCCGCCGCCATTCAATCTTGTGTGGCCCGAGAAGCATTGTCAGGAAAACACCAAATCAGCTTTCTGTATCACGGATATTGGAGCGAGCCTCCGACAACTTGTTAGCGTAATCCGGTTGAAACGGTTCGTCCAATTCTGATTCAAGAGCAGCCAGTATGTCCCAAAGCACACGAGCTTCTGCCTCGTACAGGCAACGTAGAAGTGAACCAAAGTAGATGGGGTGTGTCCAAATGCACTCGTACAGTAGTCTCACCGAAGACTTGCAAGGTTTTGTTGTAACGAAGCAGGAAGCGGAGCTTGAGAGGGCCAGGGACTGGACGCCCTTTCCTGAGGCGAACGGTCCCGACAGTGGTTGGGACAAGTTCCTCCGTTCGCCTCCCGCCGGAGACGTCCGCACCGGAGGCTCTTCCCGTCTCCGGCTACAGGCTCATTTCTTCCACCACGTAGCATTGAACCGCTACCAAAACGCCGAGCCATGGCCCAAAGCCATCACTCGGCGGTCTTCGCGTTTCCGTTTGTGTGGGAGCGTTGCGCCTACATGGACTCTGGCGCGTCAATACCGAGCACGGTGAGGCCGTTGCGCAGCACCGTGCGCGTGGCGTCGGCCAGCTTGAGACGGGCCGCGCCGAGGGCTTTGTCTTCGCCGATGATGTGGCAGGAGCCATAGAACTGCGAGAACGCCGTGGCCACCTCGCGCAGATACGTGGCTACGTGGTGCGGGGCGCGCTGCGCGGCGGCGCGGTCAATCACTTCTGGGAAGCGCAGCAGCTCCTTGATCAGCGCCGTCTCGTCGTCGTGCGTGAGCAGGGTCAAGTCGGCATCGTCCGTCGCATCCAGTCCGACCTCGGCGGCCTTGCCGTAGATCGAGCAGATGCGGGCGTGGGCGTACTGCAGGTAGAAGACCGGATTCTTGTCGCTGGCCTCGGTGGCCAGGTCCAGGTCGAAGTCGAGATGCGTGGAGGCGCTGCGCATCAAGAAGAAGAAGCGCGTCACGTCGGCGGTGACCTCGTTGATGAGGTCGTCGAGCGTCACGTAGTTGGCGCGGCGCGTGCTCATCTTAACGGGTTCGCCGCCGCGCACCAGCGTCACGAACTGGTAGAGCAGCACTTCCACACGGTCGGTGTCGTAGCCCAAGACATCCAGCGCGCTGATGACATCCGGATACGTGGCCACATGGTCGGCGCCCAGCACGTCGATGATCGCATCGAAGCCGCGTTCGAACTTGTCGGCGTGGTACGCAATGTCAGGCGTGCGATACGTCGGCTCGCCCGTCTTTTTGATGAGCACCGTGTCTTTGTCCTTGCCAAACTCGGTGGTTTTGAACCAGAGCGCATCGTCTTTTTCGTAGGTGTAGCCCGCCTCCGTAAGGCGCTCCACGGTCTCGTTGACACGGTTGTCGTCGTAGAGACGGCGCTCGTTGAAGTAGTCATCCATTTCGATGCCGAGGCGCGCCAGCGTGCCCTCGATCTCGGCAAAGATGACCTCTTCGGCCTTGTCCTGAAACGGACGCAGCGAGTCGGTCGTCAGGAGCGCGGCGCCGTGCTCGTCGGCCAGCTCCTGGGCAATGTCAATAATGTACGCGCCCTGATAGCCGTCATCCGGAAACGAGACGGGCACCTCTACGGTGCTGCCATCGTCGTGGGTGAGCGTCTTCATCTCCACATCCGCCACGAGGGCTTCGTAGCGCGCCCGCACCGACTGCGCCAGCACGCGCATCTGCCGCCCGGCGTCGTTGTAGTAGTACTCGCGGGTGACGTCGCACCCCGTCCATTCGAGCAGGTTCGCCACCGTATCCCCAAGCACCGCATTGCGCCCGTGGCCCACGGTAAGGGGTCCGGTGGGATTCGCACTGACGTACTCCACGATCGCACTTGTCTCAGCTCCGGTGGTGGTGCGTCCGTACGACGAACCGGCCTTGAGCGCGGATGCCAGTTGGTCGGTCAGATAGGTATCCGCCAGCCGAATGTTGATGAAACCGGGGCCGGCCACCTCCACAGCGGATACGCGTTTCGGGTCGACGCGTGCACGCAGGGTCTCAGCCAGTTCTTCAGCAATGGCGCGCGGGTTGTTCTTGAGCACACTGGCCAGTCGCATCGCGGTGTTGGTGGCCCAGTCGCCGTGCTCGGGCTGCGCCGGACGCTCCAGCTCCACCTCAAAGTCGGCGGGGACGGCGTCGTAGGTGTCGAGGATAGCGCGCAGGTGCTGGCGGAGTTGGTCTCGCATAGCGGCAGGCAGTCATACAAAAGGGCGATGCATACACGTAGAAGGTGCACGCATCGCCCAACGTAGGCAGCGCAAGCGTATCCCGAAAGACACCCCGGCAGGTTTGCCGAAAAATTAGCCGGTGTTACTCCGCTGGAACGGCGTCTTCGACCTCAACCACATCGCTGAGCTCGTCCTCCTCGAACATGCGCGACTTGGTGAGGAAGCGCACGCCGAGCGGGATTTCGAGGGAGAAGCTGGCCCCGCGCCCGGGTTTTACGTCGATGATAAGCTGCATGTACTGCCAGTACTCGTACTGATCGCGCGCAATGTAGAACGGGCAGTCGTGGATGGTGCCGAGCTTGATATCGCTCGTGCCCACTTTGAACTCATCGGCGGGGTAGCACATCGGCTGCGAGCCGTCGCAGCAGCCGCCGCTCTGGTGAAACATGAGCGGCCCGTGCTCATCGCGCAGCTCGTCGATTACGGCTTTGGCGTCGTCGGTGACGGTGACTCGGGGAATCGGCATAGCAGGCAGGCGGCAAGGAAAAGGAAGCGTATATGCAGCAGCCGAGCCGCCTCGAAAGACGACCCGGCTGTGCATCCAGTACACTACAGATAACGTGTTGAATCTATAGCAGGTTAGAAAAAGCCCATCGCATTCTTGTCGTACGAGATGAGCATGTTCTTCGTCTGGCGGTAGTGGTCGAGCGCCATCTTGTGCGTTTCGCGCCCGAAGCCCGACTTCTTGTAGCCGCCAAAGGCTGCGTGGGCGGGATACGTGTGATAGCTGTTCACCCACACGCGTCCGGCTTTGATAGCACGTGGCACCTCGTAGAGCTCATGCGCATCGCGCGTCCACACGCCCGCACCGAGTCCGTAGAGCGTGTCGTTCGAGATCTCAATCGCCTCGGCCTGATCCTTGAAGGTGGTCAGCGACGTGACCGGACCGAAGATCTCTTCCTGGAAGACGCGCATCTTGTTGTGGCCCTTGAAGATCGTGGGCTGGATGTAGTAGCCCTCGCTGGGCATGCCGTCGCCGCCCATGCGGTAGGCATCGCCGCCGGTGAGGACTTCCGCGCCCTCGTCCTTGCCGATCTGCAGGTAGTTCAGGATCTTCTCGTACTGATCGCTGGAGGCCTGTGCGCCGACCATGGTGTCGGGATGCAGCGGATCGCCCATCTTGATGTTCTCGACGCGATCAATCACGCGCTCCACAAACGCATCGGCAATGGACTCTTGCACCAGGATGCGGCTGGGGCAGGTGCACACCTCGCCCTGATTCAGCGCAAAGAGCGCGGCGCCTTCGAGGCACTTGTCGAAGAACGCGTCGTCGGCGTCCATCACGCTCTCGAAGAAGACGTTCGGGCTCTTGCCGCCGAGCTCCATCGTCATCGGAATGATGTTTTCCGAGGCGTACTGCATGATAAGACGCCCGGTGGTGGTTTCACCCGTAAACGCAATCTTGTCGATGCGTGGCGACTGCGCCAGCGGCTTGCCGGTTTCGACGCCAAATCCCTGCACGATGTTGACGACCCCCGGAGGCAGAATGTCTTGCACGAGTTCGGCCCAGAACATGATGCCGACGGGCGTCTGCTCCGCCGGCTTCAGCACGACGGTGTTGCCTGCGGCCAGGGCCGGACCCAGCTTCCAGGCGGCCATGAGCAGCGGGAAGTTCCACGGGATGATCTGCCCTACCACGCCCAGCGGCTCGCGCACCTGCATGCTCACGGTGTCTTGGTCAAGCTCCGACACGGTGCCCTCTTCGGCGCGAATGGCCCCCGCAAAGTAGCGGAAGTGATCAATCGCCAGTGGCAGGTCCGCATTGAGCGTCTCGCGGATCGGTTTGCCGTTGTCGACCGTCTCGACCCGGGCAAGAAGCTCCAGGTTTTCCTCCATCACATCCGCAATTTTCAGCAGGATGTTGCTGCGCTCTTGCGCAGACGTGTGATTCCACGTTTTGGCAGCCTCGTGCGCCGCGTCGAGTGCCTTCTCAACATCGGCTTTGCGCGAGCGCGCTACGCGGCAGAAGGGCTTGCCGTCAACAGGCGATACGTTGTCGAAATACTCCCCGCCCTCGGGCTCGACAAACTCGCCACCAATGAAGTTGTGATAGGTATCCTTAAACGTAGGCCGATCGTAGGCTTTTTTCTCTTGTACAGCTTCCATAGCAACGGTGTGGATCGATGAAGGTGGAAAACAACGGGCAAGCTCTGCTTCGTCCTCAGTTAACACGTACCCGGAACCGCTTCCAAAGTTTGGAACCGCTTCCAACTAAACGTGACACGAAGTGCAGCGATAGGAGCAGACGAAGCGTTCTTAACATCGCCTTCGCAACGACAATTCACTTGTTAAATTTTCCCAATCTGTTGTATATTTCTATCAATCCGCTGTATGTGCGTTCTTCTTTAGGATGTTATGGCTGATATGGACCCATTCGAGGCCATCCGTGCGGCGCATCCGCCCACCGACCTCATCGAGAATCGAACGACCTTCGGCGGACCCGATGCTGAGCTGTCCATCTACGACACGTACAACGAAGCTACGCATGTACGGCTTCAGCGCTCGCATCCACTCATCTGCGGCATGATTCGCGGCAAAAAGGTGATGCACGTTGAATCTAACGAAACGGCGCTGCCGCATGAGGAGGCAGACGACGCCCCCACGATGATTGCGGATGCGCCCTTTGACTTTATGCCGCACGAAACGCTCATTGTGCCGTCGGGACAGCCGGTGTACATCGACTTTCCGGAGGCGGCGCCCGATGCGCCCACGACCTGCCTTACGGTCGAGATCGACCGCGACCGCATTCAGCAGGTGGTCGACCGCATGAACGAGCACATGCCACGAACGCCCGAGTCGGGGGCATGGACGTACGACGACCTGCGTCCACAGCACTACCGCCACCTGCCCGATGTGGACGAGACGGCGCGACGCCTGGTGCGTGTGTTCACCGAAGACCGTCCGTACAAAGACACGCTCATTGATTTGGGCATCACCGAACTGGTGGTGCGGCTGCTTCGAACGGAGGCGCGCACGCTGCTCCTGGTGCACAGCGAGGAGGCAGCAGATGCCAACGGACTGGCGGCAGCTATCGAGTACATCAAGCAGCATTTGCACCGCCGCATCACCATCGACGAGGTCGCCAACGCCGCGTGCATGAGCACCTCCAGCCTCTACCGGTATTTTCGGAATGAGATGGGCTGCACGCCGCTTCAGTTCATCACCACCTGCCGCATCCGCCACGCCAAAACCCTGCTACGCGCCCCTGAGCAGTCGGTAACGTCTGTCGCGTACGAATTGGGCTTTTCGGATGTCAGTCATTTCATCCACACCTTTCGGGATGCGGAGGGCTGCACGCCCGGCACGTATCAGCAGCGCCATGCGCCGGACGCGTAGCGGCACGCTACCGGATGTGTCGTCGGCGTCGGCGCCACGGGCGTCCGTTCGAGGCAGTGGTCTCGGTGAGGTCTAGATCCGATTCGCTGCGTGCGTGGGCTTCGGACACAGCGGCAAGCGCGGCGTACAGATCGAACGTGGCATCGCTGGGGTGCAGGGCTGCGGGATCGAAGTGGGTGTCTACGAAGTGGGTTGAGAACTGCCCCGAGCAGAACGCCTCGTGCTGCATCGCAAACTGGCAGAATGGGATGGTGGTGTGCATCCCCGCGATTTCGTACTCGTGTAGCGCACGCCGCATCCGCCGGATAGCGTGGTCGCGGTCGCTACCCCACGTAACCAGCTTGCTGATCATGGGGTCGTAGTGGATGAGCACCTCGCCGCCTTCTTCGACGCCTGCATCAACGCGTACGCCCACGCCAGACGGGGCGGCATGGCGCAGGAGCGGTCCGGGATCGGGCAGGAAGTTTTCGGTGGGATTCTCGGCATAGACGCGGCACTCAATGGAGTGGCCGTCAATGGTGAGGTCGTCTTGCGTATAGCCGAGCGGCTCGCCCGCCGCCACACGGATCTGCTCGGCCACCAGGTCGATGCCGGTAATTGCTTCGGTGACCGGGTGCTCGACCTGTAGGCGCGTGTTCATCTCCATAAAGTAGAAGTTGAGCTCGGCGTCCACCAGAAACTCGACGGTGCCCGCGTTCACATAGCCGCAGGCTTCGGCAGCGGCGACGGCGGCCTCGCCCATTTCCTGGCGTTTTTCGGGCGTCAGGATGGAGGACGGCGCCTCTTCGATCACTTTCTGATGGCGGCGCTGGATGGAGCACTCGCGCTCAAACAGGTGGATGGTGTGGCCGTGCGTATCCGCCAGAATCTGAAACTCAATGTGACGCGGCTGATCGATGTACTTCTCCACAAACACGCGTCCGTCGCCAAACGCGTTCTGGGCCTCGCTCTGCGCCATCTGCATGGCCCGCTCAAAGTTGCTTGGATCGCGCACGATGCGCATGCCTTTGCCGCCTCCGCCTGCTGCCGCCTTAATGAGCACCGGGTAGCCAATCTCCTCTGCTTTCTGAGCGGCGGTCTCGACATGTTCGACCGCATTGGGCGTACCCGGCGCCATGGGCACACCGGCCTCTTTCATGAGCGTGCGGGCTGCCGTTTTGTCGCCCATCGCGCGGATGGCCTCAGGGGACGGCCCGATGAACGTGAGACCGGCATCGGCACAGGCTTCGGCAAAGTCGGCATTCTCTGACAGAAAGCCATAGCCGGGGTGCACGGCATCGGCACCGCTGCGGGCGGCTACGTCGAGCAGGGCCTGCATATCCAAATACGACTCACTGGCAGCCGCCGGACCGATGTGGTAGGCTTCGTCGGCCAGGCGTACATGCGGGGCGCGGCGGTCGGGGGTGCTGTATACGGCCACGGTGCGCACGCCCAGTTCCTGGCAGGTACGCATCACGCGCATCGCGATTTCGCCGCGATTGGCAACGAGGACTGTGTTGATCGAAGAGGAATCCGTCATTTCGTCGGTACACCCAGCTGTGGCATGAAATATGTGATTTAGCTATGGATGCATATAGTGCATCCTACCGTGATGCATCCTGCATGCGCGCCCGTTGCACAACACACCTGCTTCCGAGTCTATGGCGAACACAACCTACTACGACACCTTGGGCGTCGAGGAAGATGCGTCGGCGCGTGAGATAAAGAAAGCATACCGCCGCCTCGCACGCAAGCACCATCCCGACCGTAATCCCGACGACCCCGACGCTGAAGAGCGCTTCAAGAAAATTCAAGAAGCCTACTCGGTGCTTTCCGACGAGGAGAAGCGCCAGCAGTACGATGCCCAGCGCCGCAATCCATTTGGCGGCCAGGGGTTTGGCGGATCTGGATTTGGCCAGGGCGGCAACGGGCGTCGGCAGCGCGTGAACATCAATCAGGAGTTTGGTCAGGGCGGCCTGGGCGACATTTTTGAGAGCTTCTTTGGCGGAGGCGGCGTCGGAGGTCGAGCACAACGGGGCGGACGCGACCCGTTTTCGCAGGCCCAGCAGCAACAGCACCGGCAGCGCCGCCGTCAGCCCCAGACGCGCGATGCGGAAACGCGCCTGCACCTCTCCTTCGACGAGGCGCTTGAAGGGGGACGCCAGACCGTGGAGCTGCCCTCGGGCGAGTCGATTCGCCTGCGCATCCCCAAAGGAGTCCGTTCGGGCTATAAGATTCGCCTGCGCGGACGCGGACCGACCGGTCCTGCTGGAAAACGAGGCGATCTGTACGTAACCTTCGAGGTGGGCGACCACCCACGTTACCGGCGCGAGGGCAACGACCTGCACCTCACTGAAACGGTCTCTGCACTCGACGCCATGCTTGGCACCAAGCGGCGCATCCCCACCCCGTACGGGCAGAACATTAGCGTGACGATTCCAGCGGGCACACAGCCGGATGAAAAGCTGCGTCTGCGGGGCCAGGGGGTCAAGACGGAGAACGAGACGGGCGACCTGTATGTGCATGTTGATGTGCACATCCCTGACAACTTGACTGAGGACCAGCGCAAGGTGCTCAAAGCGGCTGCCGATGATGCGGGACTGCGGTAGTGCTGTGTCAACGGTCATTCTGTACATCGAACCGAGATGGTGACACGTGCAGTGCCGTTCCGAACAGTTCCCACTGAACGCCAAGGAGATGGTTCGACTCCCGGCTTCGTTGGGGGGATTGATTGCAGAGCAACCATCAAAATGAGGATTAACAGAGCATCAGGGATCCCGCGAGCACGTCTGTTCAACTCGCCCGGTCGTACCTGAACACACGTACCGCCTATGAATGATGCTGCGCTCTCTCACCTTCGCCCCTCCGATTTGCGTGCTCTGACGCAGCTTATCAGCGACGCGGTGGTGGGCGGTACCGATGTGGCCGAGGCTGTGCACGCGGCCATTGCGGAGCGCGTGGGCATCCGGTGGATTGAGCGCGATGCGGAACGCATGGGCGGCATTTCTGGGCTGGTGTACCGGTCGATTCGTGGCATTACGAATGGGGTGGCGCGCGTGTCCGATCGCGTGTTGCACCGCACCGAGCCGCTTCTCAATGGTGAGGGCAATTCCTCGCGTGAGCGGGATGCGGTGATCGCCATCCTGAATGGGGTGCTGGGCGACCACCTGGCCGCAACGGGTAATCCGCTGGCGCTGTCCATGCAATTGCGCCGGGGCGGACAGCCGCTTGTCCTGCATCCGAACCGTGTGGCCGAAGCGCTGCCCCACGCATCCAGCTATCCTATTGTGTGGATCCACGGCCTGTGCATGAACGATACCCACTGGACGCGCCAGGGCCACAACCATGCCACAGCCGCTGAGCGCGACCTGCCGGTGACGTCGGTGATGGTGCGCTACAACACCGGACTACACATCTCAACGAATGGGCAGACGCTGGCTACGCTCCTGGAGCGGCTTGTGGAGGCTTGGCCGCAGCCGGTAGAGCAGCTGGCGCTGGTGGGCCATAGCATGGGCGGGCTCGTGGCGCGCAGCGCCATCCACTATGCCACCGAGCAGGGGCTGCACTGGCCCCAGCACCTGTCGACGCTTGCGTGCCTGGGGACGCCCCATCACGGCGCGCCGTTAGAGCGCGGGGGCGGCTGGATTGACTATCTGTTGGGCACAACAGCGGTGTCGGCGCCGCTGGCGCGCCTCGGACAGATCCGCAGCGATGGCATCACGGACCTGCGCTACGGCTACCTGCGCGATGCCGACTGGAAGCACCCCAAGGCGCAGCAGGTGGGCCAGGATACGCGCACCCCCACGCCGCTTCCCCCGCACATCCAACCGTATCTGATGGCCGTCAGCACGGGCACACGCCGGGGCGACATCAAAGATCGCATCTTGGGCGATGGCCTGGTGCCGCTGGACAGTGCGCTGGGGTGCCACCCCGATCCCGACCTGGCCCTTCCCGTTCCGCGCGAGCAGCAGTGGGTGGGATACGACATGAATCACTTCGACTTGCTCGGCGACTACGCAGTCTACCGGGCGCTGCGCACCCATCTGGCGGGCACGCTTTGACGAAAGGGCGGCGCTGCGTCCTCCAGCAGTGCCAACCAGACGACTTAGCTGTGCTTGACTACAACCACAGAAGCCTGTCTGCTGCAGAAGAACGTGCTGTTTCCTATCTTGCAAATACACAGCCTGTCAAGTCGTCTAATACCCGCATGCCTGATACCACTCACCGCCTGTACGATCCCACCTTCGTGTCTGGCCTGTTCGACGAAATGGCGGCCACATATGGCGTGGTGAACTACATCAGTTCGTTTGGATTCTGCAAGCGATGGCGCCTTCAGTGCGTAGATTTGGCTGGTATTGAGCCTGGACACACGGTGTACGACCTGATGAGTGGAATGGGGGAATGCTGGCCGCGTATCGATACTCACCTGCAAGGGTGTGGCGCGCTGGTTGGACTCGACATCTCGCCGGTGATGTGCTCGCGGGCCAAATCGCAAGCTGAGCGCGTTGATGTGCCCACCTCGGTCGTGCGCGACGACGTGCTTACGAATACGCTCCCCACTGCTTCTGCTGACCGGGTGGTGTCGGCCTTCGGACTCAAAACGTTTTCCCCGGCTCAGCGCGAGACGCTTGCGCGTGAGGTAGCGCGCGTGCTCAAGCCAGGAGGGCGCTTTTCGTTTCTGGAAATATCGGTGCCGCCTTCCGCTTTGCTACGCATCCCCTACCTGTTGTATCTTCGCGCTGTGATTCCGCACATTGGGCACCTGTTTCTGGGCAACCCGGCGAACTACCGGCTGCTGGGTATCTACACGACGCGATTTGGAACGAGCCGATCGTTTTATCAGAAGCTTGCGGCCCAGGGGCTGAAGGTACGATACCAGCGCTTTTTCTTTGGATGTGCGACAGGTGTCACCGGCTACAAACCGGATCCCACTCCGGCAGCGGCGTGATGGTTATGCAGCATAGCGTTGGCAGTCAAGTACCCAGCGCTATCGCTGCGCCACCGCGTGCCAGATCAGTCCCACCGCAATGAGCGCCAGCCCGGTGGCCCAGACGGCGGGCTCGACCCAGAATGCCAGCCCAAGGCATCCCACCAGCCCGCCCCACGCTACCGCCCGTGGGTAGAGCCGGTGCTCGGGCGATAGCTGCAGCGCCGAAAGGTTGGTAAGCGCGTAGTAGATGAGCACGGTAAACGCGCTGAACGTCCATGTGGTGCGGACGTCGCCGATCAGCGCGAGGCCGAAGATGAGTGCGCCAATCGTGAGAACAGCGACGGTGGGTGTAGTGCGGGCAGCATTCAGGCGCGTGGTAGCTTCGGGCATGTCGCCGCGGCGGCCCATGGCCAAGAGCACGCGCGAGAGGCCCAGCAGCAGATTCAGCAGCACGCCCAGCATGGCGGTGCATGCGCCAATGGTAATGACGGCAGTGCCTCCTGGCAGCGCCAGCGCCTGAATCGCCGCTTCGAGGGGCGAGGCTGCATCGGTGGCCGCGCCCAGCCCATCGGCGCCAATGGCCGCGACCCCAGTGGCTGCTACGCCGATGTAGAGCACAGTCACCACGATCATGGTCACGACAATGGCGCGCGGGATGGTGCGTTTGGGGCGTTGCACCTCTTCGCCCAGCGTGGCAATGCGTCCATATCCCGTAAACGCAACGAACATGAGTGCACTGGCATGCAAGAGGGATGCGAACGGACCTTCGCCAGCAGCCGGGGCAAAGAACGGATCGAAAAACTGCGCGGCCCCGTCGGCGGAGACGGTGGTGGTGAGGCCGCCCAGCACAAAATACGCGAGCGTGGCCAGCGTGACCGAGACGATTGCCATGTTTGTCCAGTTCGAGCGGCGGATCCCGCTGAGCACGATACCGGTGAGCACCACAACAGCACCCAGCGCCACGGGCACGATCCACGACGCAGGGCCGCCCAGCGCGCCCAGCAGGTAGCCTGCGAATCCGAGTGCGGCGGTAGCGGCCGAGGCGCTCTTGGCCGCCAGGTACATCCATCCTGCTGTGAAGCCAAATCGAGCGCCCAGATACTCGTATCCATACTCATACGTACCCCCGCTGACGGGGTGATTGGCCGCCAGTTGGGCGCTGCTAAATGCGTTACATGCCGCCACACATGCTGCAATAGCGATGGCTAGCATGACCGCGGGCCCGGCAATGCCCGCCGCGATGCCAATGCTCACGAACACGCCGGTGCCCACCATGGAGCCGAGTCCCAAGAGCACGGCTCCGGGTACGCCGATGGCGCGGACAAGACGAGGGGTATCGTTTGAGGAAGCCATATAGATTGGAGATCAGCAAGGGATGCAAAACAGGGTCAGGTGCGAGCCATCGACACGAAGCGGTTCAGTGCTTCATCGCTTCCGGCAACGACGAGACGGTCGTCAGACTGCACCACGAAGTCGGGGCCCAGGTCGCGGAGCAGGTGGCCGTCGCGTTCGGCAGCGACCACCGTGCACCCGGTGCGGGCCCGCACATCAGCATGGCCCAGGCTCTGTCCGGCCAGCTGCGGTGCCGTAATGCGAATCACGTTAAACTGCGTGCCCGGCGACAGCGCCTGCTCGTTCTGCATGAGCAGCGAGAAGATCATGCGCCCCGTGACGGTGGGAAGCGCCAGCACGTAGTCGGCTCCCACGCGGTAGAGATTGGGCACGCTCTCGGTGCGATTCGCACGAGTCACCAGCTCCAGGTCGGGGTTCATGTGCCTCAGCACCAGGGCAGCGTACATGCTGGTGGTGTCATCATCCAGGGCCAGAATGAAGGCATCGGCGGTATCCGTTCCGGCACGACGCAGGATCTCTTCATCGGCTACGTTGCCAACGACATCGACGCTGGGCTGCTCGGCCCGATCAATGATCGTGTAGGGGATGTCGTTGCGCGCAAGCATACGGGCCGCGTGCTGCCCGACCACCCCGTATCCGCCAATAATGACATGCTCGGGCGGATGCGCCTGGGGCGAGGCCGTACGCAGCTTCAGCGACGAGAGGCGTTCATGATCGCTGGCCGCAACGAGGATGGTGTGGGGCTCCAGGCGGTACTGCGGATCGGGAGAGGAGATGAACTGGCCATCATCCCACAGCCCAATGATCGTCACGCCGGTTTCATCGCGCAGGTTAGAGTCCGCAATGGTCGTGCCTGCCAGGTCGCTACCCGGATGCACCAGCAGTTCAGTAAGCTCCAGGTTGTTGTCGAGCGCGAGGGAGTCGTGCAACTCGGCCGATATGGAGGTCGCGGCCTTCTGGGCAAGACGCGTTCCCATCACCTGACGCGGGCGTACGATGTGGTCGGCTCCGGCATAGCGATGATAGCGCGCCACATCGTCGTCTTCCACCACCGTAATGACAACGGCGTCTGAATGCACATGCTTGGCTGACAGAATAGAGGCCGCGCTGTGCTTGCCGTCCGCATCAATGACCAGCGCGCGGGCCTCGGCCAGCCGGGCATCCTCCAGCGTACCGTGCTCCTCAATGTGGCCCCATATGGCGTTTACATGGTTGCGCGTGAGCTGCCGGACCATATCGCGATCGTCTTCCACAACCAGATAGGGGACCGACGCTGCCTCAAGCTCGTCGCGCAGCACATCCTCATTTGAGGTGCGCCCGCCAATGATGACGTGGTTAGTGCAGTCGGTGGTGGTGGGCGGCGTGTCTTCAAGCGCGCGCTTAAACATGGGCGTCACAAAGAGCGGCAGTGCCAAGAACACCAGCAGCACGCCCGTCATGTTCATCGCAATGACGAGCATGTTCATGAGGTCGCTCTCCCATGGCGCATCGCCCCCGAATCCCGCCGTCGTAATGGCTTCAATGACCACCTGCAGGGCGTGCAAGTACGGCATCGGGTCGTTCTCCAGCGTGGCCATCCCAGCCTGGTAGATCAGCGCATACCCATTCAGGATAGCGAGTACGATAAGGGTAGCCCAGGCGGCGCGCGAGCCCCAGAACGTCCAGAAGCGATCCATTATTCAAGGACAGATGAGACAAAACACTCGGTAGGAGGAAGCACACCATTCTCCAAACCCCAGAGCCGCCGACCAAGGTTTCGAAGTTGGGCCAGCACGCACTACAGCGTAGCCGTTACGCCGGCCCGCACGGTGCGGCCCACAGCGGGCTCGTAGAAGTTGTCGTTGGCATTAATGGATACCGAGCCGATGTATGACACGTCGAAGGCGTTGCCAACTTCAACGTACGGACGCACGGTCGTTTGTCCGAGCTTTGTATCCGTAAGGCCGATGCGGAGGTCCGTAAGCGCGTAGCCATCAATGCGGGCGGTGTTGGCGTTGTTGGCGAAGTAGCTATCCACAGCCGTCCACGACAGGCGCATCCACACGGGACCGCGCTCGGCGGTGGCCTGTGCGGTAAAGCGCTGATCGGGCACGCCGGGCACGCGGTTGCCATCGAGCGCGTCGGTGCCGTCGAAGACGATGCGGTTGGCGGTGTACGAGGTCTGGAGCGCAAGCCAGGGCTGTGCCTCCCATTGCACGGCCAGCTCCATCCCGCGATGCGTGTTCTTGCCCACGTTCTGGAAATACGCGCGCCCGCCGCTGTTGGGAATCTCAAACGCGACCAGCCGATCCTCGACCCACAGTTGATAGAGCGCTACGTCGAACTGGAGACGAGCGGCGGTCCAGGCTCCGCGTGTTCCTACCTCAAACCCGCGCGTACGCTGCGGCTCCAGTTCCGGGTTGAAGCCGCCGGGCTGGCCGGGGCGGTTCACAAGTTCGGTGGTGGTGGGCGTTTCGAACGCGGTGTTGTAGTTAGCGAAGATCAGTGCAGGGCCGGTATCGTAGGCGACTCCAGCGCCGGGGCTGACGGCAGCAAAAGTACGCTCGCCCGAGTCGTCGACGCCGTCGGACGCGAAGTTGTCGTCGAGCGAGAAGTCGACCGCGTCGAGGCGGCTGCCCAGCGTAAGGCGCAGCCGCTCGGTCAGCGGAATGCGCACGTAGCCAAAGGCGGAGGTGCTGCGTACGGTTTCGACCTGATCCAGGGTGAGTTCGTCCAAGAACTCACGTTCGGCAAAGTCGGTGGCCTGGTTGATGCGGTCGTCGCGCTGCACCATCGCATCTGCGCCCACGTTCCACTCGGTGGCGCCTGCTGTGCCGCTGAGTGTGGTGCGCGCTCCACCATAAAGCCGGTCGAACGCAATCAAACTGAAGGGCAGCGGATTCTCCAGATCGCGAAATCCGCCAAACGCCGTGACATCGAGCGTGGTGGTGTCGAAGGCGTGGCGTACCCGTGCGCCCAGGTGCGCTTGCGTGCTCTGCTTGCCCGCGTTGAACGCGTCGAAAGCGGTGTTGGCTTGGGTGCGGTCCTCGTCGACTTCCTCGGCTGTGAGCGAGCCGGGGTTGCGAGCATCCTGGTCTACGAACGCGCCCACCACGTTAAGCTGTGTGCGGGAAGCCAGGTCCAGCTCTGTGCTGAGGAGGGCGCGCGTAAAGCGGCCATCGCTATTGTCGCGGAAGCCATCGCGCCGCATATCCGACACCGCTACGCGCCAGGTGCCGCTTTCGGTGCGGGCGACGCCCTCGGCGGCCAGTTGCTGCAATCCGTGACTGCCGCCACCCGCGCGCAATGTAAGAGCGGGCGTTTCAGCGCGGGGCTGCGTATCCAAAAAGAGGACGCCGCCGCTGCCGTTGCCCCAGAAGAGCGACGACGGGCCGCGCACAGCCTCGGTATTGCGCACGAATAGCGGATCGACGATGTCGAGAAAGGCCTGTCCGTCGGGCATGGTGAGGGGGATGCCGTCAAGCTGCACCTGGATGCCGCGTACGCCAAACGGCGAGCGCCAGCCCATGCCGCGCACCACGAGCCGCTCGCCCACCGCAAAGTGACCGCGGTCGTTCAGCCACACGCCGGGAATGCCCTGCAGGGCATCGCTCAAGAACACGGGGGCTTCCAGCGTCTGTGCGTTCAGCGTGCGCTCTACGGTCGACACGGTGAACGGCGCGCTGCCTTCGGTTTCGGTGGCGCGGCTGGCCTCCACGGTGATCTCGGGCAACTGCACGACCGTGCTGTCGACGGGCGAGCCGGTCTGGGCGGAGGCAGGAAGCGCGGTTCCTACGAGTACACAAAGCGCAATAAGCAACCCAAGTTGGGGGGTAAACCGTCCTTTCCACATTCTGTCATTCTGAGGAGCGAAGCAACGAAGAATCTCTCCCAATAGGAGCAAAACAGCTGCAATAAGGAGATTTACTCGTGTACACTCGTCAGTCGCTCCGCTCGTGTTTCGACTCCTGCCGACAGCTGTCGGCATCCGCTCAAAATGACAGCCCTGTGAGTGGCGATTTGAGTTAAGTATAGCGCGGTACATAGAACAACAGAGTGTGTGATACAACCAAGCATCCCCCAAACGGCACACCGCCCCAACCGATTCGCCCGTCACGCAACGATTATGCGTTGTCTGGGGTGTTTTCGGGCGGATCCACCCGCTGAATCCGGAAGGCGTTGGCGGTGACGAGCGCGCTACTTCCGGCCATGATGACGACCGCCGCAATCGGGTGCAGCAGGCCCGCCACCGCCAGCCCCACGCCGATGCCGTTGTAGGCGAACGTCCACCACAGGTTCTGTTTTACGATGCGCGTGGTCTGCGCCGATAGGTCGGCCAGCCACGGCAGCATGCGCAGGTCGTCGCGGTAGAGCGTGATGTCGGCGGCTTGCAGCGTAACGGGCGCGCCCTGCACCACGGCAATGCCCACGTCGGCCTCGGCCAGTGCAGGCGCGTCGTTGATGCCATCGCCCACCATCGCTACGGGACCGCGCTCTTCGCGCCAGCAGACGAGCGCCTCCAGCTTGGCCTCGGGCGTCTGCCCGGCGGTTACAGGCAGATCCAGCATCTGGCCCAGCCGGTGGGCCGCCTCGGGCTGATCGCCGGTGAGGAGTTGCAGCGCGTAGCCGTGCTCGCAAAGGGCCTGCAGCGCAGGGGCGGCATCGGGACGGGGCGATTCGCTCAGAAAAAGCACACCCGCCACCGCATCGCTGTAGGTTACAAACAGGCGGATGCGTCCGGCGGCGGCAGGCACCGCCGTGTTAGGCGGCAGCGCCAGGCCCATCTGCTCTACGAGGGCCTCGCTTCCTACGCCGATGCGCTGCGGTCCCTCCGGCGTATCGACCTGCCCAACCACGCCTGCGCCCGGCACGGTGCGCACATCGTGCGCGGAGGGGGCGGCTTCGTTCTCCGGACGCGCCTCCTGCGCCGCTGCGCGAATGGCCTGGCCCAGCACATGATGCGTGTGCATTTCGACGGCGGCAGCATACTGCAAGAGCTGATCGGGATTGGGGGCTGGCGCAGATTTTCCGTTAACGGCTGCCAGCGCCATGGCCTCCACCTGTACGTCGTGGGCATCCAGTCGGCTGAGCGTGCCGGTTTTGTCGAACACGAGGGTGGATACGCGGTGCAGATCCAGGAGCGTCTGTCCGTCGCGGATGAGCACGCCATGCCTGGATGCGCGCCCGTGGGCCAGCACGCGGGTTAGCGGCACAGCGAGCCCGAGCGCACACGGGCACGTGATGAGCACCACGCTCAGCGCTACGTACAGCGCTTTCTCGACGCCTGCGACCCACCACCATCCACCAAACGCGACGAGGGCAAGGGCGATGATACCCGGAATCAGCACGCCCATGATGCGCTCGGTGCGCTTGGCGAGCCGAGAGGGCTGCGCCATGGCCGCGCGCATTCTCTCCTCAATCTGATGCAGCCGCCGGTCAGTGCCGGTGGCCGTCACGCGAAGCTCCAGCGAGCCGTCTACGATCTGCGTGCCTGCAAAGCAGCGGTCGCCTTCCGAGGCCGCAATGGGCGTCGACTCGCCCGTGAGCTGCCGCGTATCCACAAAACTGCGTCCGGATACGACCACGCCATCGGCGGGCACCACGTCGCCGGCGTGTAAGCGGATGCGGTCGTCAGGCTGCAGGGCGTTGGGCGGCACGGTGCCGGGATGTGGGCGCAGGCGCTCGTATGTGGTGTCGGGTACGGTGAGCAGGGCGCTCAGCACGCGGCGTGCGCGGTGCTTGCTGCGGGCGGTCAGGTAGCGCCCCAGCGTGTAGAGCGCGAGCAGCATCACAGCGGTTTCGAGGTAGACGGGCCCCGTGCCGCGCACGTACGAGAGGAGGCTCACGAGCACCGCCGCCGAGGTGCCCATCGCAAACAAGAGGTGCAAGGACAGGCGCCCCTGGCGCAGCGTGTGCCAGGCCGCACGCACCACGGGCATGCCCAGCAGAATAAGTGCCGGTACCGCTGCCAGCACCAGCACGGCATGGGCTGTGCCCACCGCGTGCTCCAGGTTGCGCAGCGCCGCAAAACCATACTCGGAGCTAATGGCGAGACTCAAGACCATCGTAAATCCGGCCAGCAGTCCACCAATGATGGTGCGCTGCAGAAGCGGAGCAAGCGTGGCGTCGTTTTCGTCGACGGCCTCGGCGCCTACGGTTTCGTCGAGCATCTGGCATCCGTAGCAGCAGTACTGCGCATCGCCATCTTGGCCGGGGATGGGCGTGTCGAAGAGCGGAAGATCGCAATGGTCACAGTGCTGCATGGTAGGACCGATTCATTAGCCGCAGGATGTTACCCGCGTTCTTGAGGCAGGAGGCCGTCTTCGTAGAGACGCGCCAGTGGCACGTCTCTACTGGCTGGCAGATGCGGTTGCCTCGCTCGCAGCAGCCGTGGTGTCGGCCTCCGCTCCACCTCCCAAGTCGGCGCCTTCGGGGAAGCCTTGGTTCGCGGGGTCGTTGAGCTCCTCGGCACTCCATGCGCCGCTGCGTCCCGATTCAGCATCGCGCAGGGCGGCCACTTCTTCGGCGCTTATCTCGGAGGCGCTGTTTCCCCACTCGCCGCGAATGTGTGTGAGGACGGCAGCAATCTCTGCATCATCCAACTGATTCTGCCAACCCGGCATGACGCCGTTGTACTGCTCGCCGAGCACTTCCATGGGACCTTCCATACCGTGCAGCAGGATGCGAATGAGACGGCCTTTGTCGCCAGTCACCCAGTTCGATTCGACCAGTGGCGGAAACTGTCCGGCAATGCCCTGTCCGTCGGCCTGGTGGCAGGCCTGGCAGCGGTTGTTGTAGATGCGCCCGCCATCCACGACGACCTCGGTGGCCTCCTCATCTTCAGAGGCAGCGGCGATAGAGCGGCCTTGCAGCCACGGGTCGGCGCTAAAGTCGCCGATGTAGCTACCCAGGTAGAAGGTGCTGAATAGGATAACGCCGAAGATGGTCATCCATAGCCACATGGGCGGGGCCTCGCCGCCTTCGGGACGGAGCGGCTCCTCGCGAAAGAGCGGCGCGAGCATGTCGATTGGCTCAGGCGTCTCGTTCGGGTCAGGCCCTCGTTCTTCAGGTGTATTTTCAGTGGACGACGAAGCGTCGGGACGATCGGAGTCGGTAGGCATAGACGGGGGAAAGACGTTCAGAGGGAGCGAGCAGGCCGATCGGGACTACGAGTCATCCACTTCTTGCATCTCCAGCGTCATCAGGTACTCGTAGAGGGCGAGGGCTTCGTCGGTTGCTACCACGACTTGCCCTTCAGGCGGGGCATAGTCGCCGCTAATGGGCACGGTGACCTCGGAGGCGCGCACCTCTGCTTCGTTCTTGACCTCGAACAGATAGGGGTAGGCGGGCATCACCGAGCCGGGACTCACCGAGCGGGGCTGGTACAGGTGGGCCAGTTGCCAGTCGCGGCTGGGTTGGCGCGAGGCAATGTCGTGCAGGTCGGGGCCGGTGCGCATGGTGCCTAACTGATGCGTATCGTCGTATACGTAATCGCCCGGCAGCGACCCGCGTGGGCCCCACCCGCGGTCCATGTCGCTCCCAAAGCCATTCGGACGCACCTGTTGGGTATGGCAGTAGATGCAGCCCTCGCGCATGTACACCTGCTTGCCGAGGCGCTCCTCGAAAGTGTAGTTGGTAGTGCCGGGTGTAGGCTCGATGGCGGCCAGTTGCAGGCTGGGGACGAGCGCCAGCGCAGTGAAGCTCATGAGAATCGCCGCAAAGGCACCCATGAAGATGAGAAAAGCACGAGTCATAGCAAAATCGCCAGTCGTAAGGGAAGAACACAGCGGGACGTATATGCTCGGCGCATGCGGTTACAGGCCGGGCTGCTCATCAAGAGCTGGGGCCGACTCAGTGTTGCGGGAGCGGAACATGTCTTCGGGCGCGGGGCGGAAGTACGTAGGGCCCGTTTGCGGAGCGCCCTGGCGCATGATGATGCGGTAGAGCAGGTACGCGAACACGAAGTGACCGATCGTCATGAGCGTGCCTCCTACCGAGCGGACCCAGAACCACGGCTTCAGATCTTCAACGATCTGCAGGAACGCAACGTCTGGATCCAGCAGCTGCAGCCCCTGAATTACCCCGCCAATGAACAGGGCGGTAATGTAGATGCCAATGCCGAGCCCGGTCGTCCAGAAGTGGATGCTGACCAGGCGGGGGCTCTCCCACTCCCACTCCATCACGCGCGGCATGATGTAATACGTTGCGCCGAACAGAATCATCGTAGCGAAGGCGTACACGCCCAGGTGCGAGTGCGCGATGGTGTACTGCGTAAAGTGCGTAATCTCTTGCCAGGCCCGAAGCGACTGAAACGAGCCCTGCAGGCTCACGGCGGTGTAGCTCATCGCGCCAAACACGACAAAGCGCAGCGTGGGGCTATAGATCACTTTCTTGAAGTGCCCAACGACAGTCAGGTGGTGATTGACGGCCACTACGACGACCGGAATAATCATCATCATGCTAAAAACAATGGAGACGGTGGTCGTCCACTGCGGCACGGGGCCGCCCACCAGGTGGTGCGCACCGGCCCAGTTGTAGAAGAGCGCAAGCGTCCAGAAGCCCAGGTACGAGAGATGGTAACTGTATACGGGGCGCCCAATGACTTTGGGGATAAGATAGTATGCAGCAGCCAGCGCGATAGGCGTAATCCAGAGCCCCAAAATATTGTGGGCGTACCACCAATTGGCAGTAGATTCAGGTACGCCGCTGTAAATGGGTAATAGAATTGCAATGACCAGGAACGGGCCCCACAGCATAGCAGCGCCGGTGTACCACACCGAGATAAAGAGGTGGTGCACGCGCCGTTCGCGCAGGGTGAGGAGGAAGGCAGCCGTGACCATGGCCATGGCGGGCACGATAAACGCAAACGCCAGCAGCGGCATCTCGACCCACTCAATAGCACGCGAATAGCCCGCCAAGATGCCAATGGTGCCAATCACCATGCCTACATTCCAAAGGCCCACGCTGGTCAAGAGCAAGCCTTGCCCGCGAAGGCGGGTCTTTAGGAGACGGGCCCACAGCCAGGTCGCCACACCCACGCCGGTCATCGAAATCCACCCGTAGATGACCGTATTCAGGTGAGCCGGGCGCACACGTCCAAACGTGAGCCAGCCCTGCTGCACGAGCCAGTCGGGCATGTTGAACTTCAGGCTCGCAATGATAGCAAGGACCGACCCAACAAGGAGCCAGAACGTGCCGCTCGCAATGAAAGCGATGACGGGCCACTTGGTGGAACGGTCAACGGTGCGCCGCCAGTTGGCTTCCAGCGTGCCGTCGCTTGAGGCGGAAGACTCGGGCATCGACACAGTGCCCGAAGAAGACGAGTCGGCCATAGGTACGGGGCGTATTCCTGACGAAAGAGGCGAGCGAGGTAAACGAGTGCGGGTTAGGCAGGGTCGGGGTCGGCGGCCTGGCCACTGGAGGCTGAGCCATCGGTGTCAGATGCATCGTGCGATGCAGAATGAGACGCGCGGAACAGCTGGTCTTGCGGTGTGCCCACGGGCTCGTCGTCGTCAAAGATGACGTAGGCGCCCGATTGCAGGTTCGAGAAATGCCCGGCACGTATCGAGCGAAACAGCACGGTGAGCGTGACGGCAGCGCCGGTGAACAGCAGTGCAAGAATGGCAGCAAGCGGAAGGTACGTCATCGGACGTCAATGGGGCAAGTTCGAAGACGGCGCAGACAGGGGAGCAACGGCCCAGAGCGGCTCTGCGTCAGGCGTAGACGCGAGGCGATCCGGATCTGCAGGAGCGGGAGCCGTGGTAGTACGCGCCCCGCTGTTCTCGTTAGCCGGAGCAGACTCATCAGCAGGCATGGAGCGCATCACCATCCATACAATCAGAATCAGAAAGATGGCTGCCCCCAGGTACAGGGTGAGCACCAGGCCCGTGGTGGCCCGCTCTACGTTAAACTGGGAGGAATCGTACGAGGAATCGCTCATAACGGACCAGGTAAGTGAACGGATACTACCTTGTTATGACAAGCGGTGCAGGGATGCATACACGCAGTAGGAGCACAAGATTCGAGGCGACGGGGGCGCATGCGATGAACATGCATCAACCAGCGGTCAACCATGGGCTCAGTACACGTTGCTACGTATCCAGTAGAATACGCATTTAATGGAATGACGCAACATGCAGATGGGTTGGCATCCGCACTACATTGTGACATATGATCTGTTTGTAGGCGCACAGCCGTGTCTGTAAACGAGGGGGCCTCGGACAACTTTATGTTGGTGTGGCACGTATGCAGCCATTGCACAATGGAGGCAATTGCTCATTGTGCTTCGATACCGCTTCTCTGTACAACGAACAAGACCCCATGGCCAACGAACTCATTCCGAACCGGCATCTGGAAGAGGCCGCGAGCCGGTTCAAAATACTGAGCGAGACGGTGCGCCTTGAGCTGCTGAACCAGTTGCAACTCAATGGCGAAATGACGGTGAGTGAGCTTGTGGAGGCCACAGGGCACCGGCAGGCCAACGTGAGTAAACACCTGGGCATGATGGCACGCGAAGGACTGCTGTCGCGCCGCAAGGATGGACTGTACGTGCACTACCAGATCAACGATCCCACGCTCTCGGCCCTGTGCCTGCTTGTGTGTGGACGCATCCGTGAGGAAGAGCTTGACGAGCAGCCGTCCTGATTTGGCTACGCATTCGCCCGCCTCCGCATTTGCGCTGTGGACAAGATGCAATGGTTAACCAGAGTGATCTGTACCGTTGCTACAACACAGCAGGTGTTACCCGTAGCCCGGTCAGGGCGGCTACACCCACGCCTTGCTCAGCGTCCGCAGGGCGCTTCATCGTCTACCGACTCAGACTGCTGGCTTGCTATGCCTCGTTTCTATCTGTTGATCGCTGCTACACTTCTGTTTGTTGCAGGAGGCACAGCCCCCGCATCGGCTCAAACGCTCGATGATGTCTTTCGATACAGCGAGCGTGCGCCGGCCATCGGACCACACGACACCGGCTGGCTGGATGCGAATGGCACCGCCGGGAGCGGCACCTATACCGCGCTCTTCAGCAATCCAGCGGGGCTTGGATGGGCATCGTCGTCGACATTTGCAGGCGGCCTCGTGGGCGACTTTACCACCAATGAGGGACGCCTCTCCCTTCCCGATGCCGACGCAGGCCCCTTCGACCGCACGCAGTCGGGCTACCGCATTGGCAATGCGGCCCTTACCTACCGCGTACCCACCGAGCAAGGAAATCTGGTTCTGGGGGCGGCCATCGGGCGCACGCGCAGTTTCGACCGCACGCTTGTAGCCTCCGGCATCAACGGGCAGAGCTCCATCACCGACACGTTTCTGCCCAGTTCGCCCTCTCCACTCCCCAACGACGACGGCTCGTTTACCTTCGACCGTCGCCTCACCACGCTTGCATTCGATGCTGGAGCCATTGAGTTCGACCCCAGCCGGGCCGATAGTCCCACCAACGACTTCATCCAGGCGGTACGCCCGGGAGCAGGTCGCACCGTCGAGCAGCGCGAAGATCTCATCGAAAGCGGCGGACTCTACGATACCAGCTTTGGAGGCGCTATTGAAGTGGCGCCCGATGTGATGTTCGGCGGCGCGTTCACCGTGGCGTTCGGTTCCTACTCGTTCGACCGCATCTACGAAGAGGCCGATATCAATAACACGCACACCGGCAGCCAATACGACGTGATTCTGGGTGATGGCGCGGTGCTTAGCGGATTCGACGCACTGACGTACGAACAGGGTATTGAAGCAGACCTTACAGGCTTTGGCGCCCGCTTTGGCGCCTCAGCCAAGCCGGTCGACCAGCTGCGCCTGGGCGTTTCGTTTGCAACGCCCACGTACTACACCGTCACCGAAACCTTTGGCACCCGCATCGAGACGTTCTTCGACGAGGGGGGCTCGCTTGCAGCCGGCTCGATCGATGACAACGAGTTTGAATACGAAGTCCGCACGCCGTGGCGCGTCTCCGCTGGGGCCGAGCTCGACCTGGGCCCGTTTAACCTGGCAGGAGACGTTGAGGTGATCGACTGGTCGACCCTGAACTTTACCGCCGAGGGGGCCGGTCTTGGAGTGGAGCGCGACATCGACCGGCAGATCCGCGAGCTGGATGTGACGGTAAACTCGCGCGTGGGGGCGTCCTTTTCGATGGATGCGCTCACGGTTCGCGGAGGAACGGCCTTTCAGCCGAATCCCGATGACAGCGGCACCCGAAGCGACCGTACATTCTTCTCGGGCGGCATCAGCTACGCATTCGACTCGCAACTCACGTTCGACTTCGGCTGGATGCAGGAGCGCTTCACTGACGAGTTTGTGGCCTACGGTACGACCGAGGTGCCCGATGCCCGTGGCACCGCACCCGGACTGCGCGCCGACGAAGATATACAGCGCAATACCTTCTCGATTGGGATGCGGTATCGCTTTTAACTGAACGATGCGAGGGCAGCCCTCAGTTGTTCTGCTGTGCGCGCCGCTGTCGCATCAGTTCGTAATAGTCCTGGGCAGCGCGGTTGTGCTCGCGCAGCGTGCGGCTAAACGTGTGCCCGCCGGTGCCATCGGCAACGAAGTAGAGGTAGCTGTGGGATTCGGGGCGGGCTACAGCACGCAACGACGACCGCGAGGGGTTGGTGAGCGGACCAGGCGGTAGCCCCCGAAACTGGTACGTGTTGTAGTCGTGCTCAATGTCGTAGTCCGCAAAGAGCAGGCGGCGCTTGCTGCCTTCTTCTTCCATGACAGCGTACTGCACCGTAGGATCCGCCTGCAGCGGCATCCCAATCTCTAACCGGTTCAGGTACACGCCTGCCACGCGCGGCTTTTCGTCGGAGAGGCCCGTTTCCCACTCTACAATCGATGCCAGAATGGCTGCATCGTGCACATTCAGGTCGTGTGCATCGAGTCCATCGCGCAGATCCTGCTCTGCGAAGCGATCGAAAGATGTCTTAATATGCTCGACCACCGATGCGGGCGACGTCTGCCAGTAGAAGTGGTACGTGTCGGGCAGCATATAGCCAA
The DNA here is from genome assembly GCF_002554705.1 of Longimonas halophila. Lineage (GTDB taxonomy): Bacteria > Bacteroidota > Rhodothermia > Rhodothermales > Salinibacteraceae > Longimonas > Longimonas halophila. The sequence goes on from NZ_PDEP01000009.1 coordinate 82,672, forward strand.
ACAGATCGGTGGGCGTGGTACCCAGCTCATCGGCCAGTGAAGAGTCGCTGAGGGCAGCCCGAAACGCGTCGGCGTCAAAGGCCATGTTGCGAGCCGCTCGTTGGGCCGCCACCTCGGGCGTTGTGCCTGGTGGAATGGTAACCCGCACTGGGGTTTGCAAGCCCTTGCGGATAGTATCGAGCAGATCCCAGTTCGAGGCGCCCGATGCAAACGCGTAGTGCCCGGCCTTCACCTGATTCTGCCAGCCTGTAAGCTGACCAAACCAGCGCATAGAGCGCGTTGATGTCAGCAGCCCCGCCGATTCCAGGCTGTCGAGCGTCGTTTCGAACGAGGTGCCTTCGGGAATCGTAACGCTGCGCTCGCCATCGAACGTGGGCGTGTTACTCGAAAAAGCCAGGAGCCCCCCAGCCAGCCCTATACCGGTGGCCAAAGCCGCCAGTATCGCCAGAGCCCATCGAATCCATGTGTTCATAGCCAGCAAGCGAAAGCGCAGTGGAAAATGGTGGGATTATTCGGTATGTCCTTCGTACGTCCGCTGCTCCAAGCTACGCGTTTCCTCCACGATCTGCTCAAAGATGCGACGGATGGCGTTATCGGTAAACGGGCCGGTGTTCGACTCAATGACGTTCTCCATGACCTCCGCCTCGCGGGTGGGCACGTAGGCGCGCATCCCAATAACGTGTTTAATGGCGCCAATCACATGTGCATACGCCGTGCGCTCGTTCAAAAGCTGCACCAGTTGATGATCAATCGCATCGATGCGGTCGCGGAAGGGGGCGAGATCGGCGCCGCTGAGGTCGTCAGAGAGCGGCGGCAAGGCCTCTGAGAAGCGAGCGGCTTGGTCGAGGCTGTCGTCGAGTGAGGGTGTGTCCGAATCCATAGTAACTAAAGCAGAGAGCAGAGTAAGAAACCCCTACGCCAGCGTAAGGCGCGGATTAATATCGAGCGTCAAGGGGGAGGTAGTGGGCCAGTGCATCCGGGCGGAAGCAGCAATCATTGCCGCGTTATCCATGCAAAACTGCGGGTCGGGCAGGTGGATATGCAGGTCCTGTTCGGTGCCCAACATCTGAAGCGCATCGCGCAGGCCGCGATTGGCCGATACGCCGCCCACCACCGCCACATGCTCTACGCCCGTGTCGAGCGCAGCGCGGCGTACGGCATCCACAAGCACATCGACCACCGCCTGTTGGAACGACGCACAGATGTCAGCGCGGTGTGCCTCAACGAACGCGTCACGCTCGCCCTCTGGGATGTCGCGCAGGAAGTAGAGCACGGAGGTCTTGAGTCCGCTAAATGAAAACGAGAGGTCATCGAAGCGCGACCGGGGAAAGTCGTGGAACGTAGGATCGCCCTGCTGGGCCCGCCGGTCGACCGCCGGACCGCCGGGATAGTCCAGGTCCAGCATCTGGGCGACTTTGTCGAAGGCCTCGCCGGCGGCATCGTCGCGCGTTTGGCCGAGTACGGTGTACGAGCCGATATCTGACACATGAACCAGCTGCGTGTGTCCACCCGAGACGATGAGGCTGAGGTAGGGCATGGGCGGTCCCTGCCCGGTAATGTGGGTGGAGTACAGATGTCCTTCCAGATGATTGACACCTACAACGGGGCAGCGGGCTGCGTATCCAAACGACTTCGCAAAGCTAAGTCCTACAAGGAGCGCGCCGGGGAGTCCAGGTCCGCACGTTACAGCCACCCCATCGAGGTCGCCCGGTGCGCAGTCGGCCTCGTCGAGTGCGTGCTGCACCACAGGCCCGATGTAGCGCTCGTGGTTGCGGGAGGCCAGTTCGGGCACTATACCGCCGTAGTCGGCATGCACGTCGTGCTGCGAGGACACCACATTAGAGCGCAGCGTGGTGCCGTCAAGCACCGCAGCGGCGGTGTCGTCGCACGAGGTTTCAATGCCTAAGAGAACAGGCGAGGCGGGCATGAGGATGGTGGGGGAGCACAAGAGAACAGCGAACGCACAAATGCGCGACGGGAGGCGGGAGTTTCACGCAGCGTAGCGGAGCATGCACCGACACGGCTTGCATGCAGGCTGTGTTGTACGATGTTTACGGGGGCACGATGCAAAACGCCCCGCTTGCCGATGGGCAAACGAGGCGCTGCATCATGCTGTGTGACGCCAGCTGTGCGAGCTGAGGAGCCACCTGTTACGCAGTGACTGCCGAGCGCCGCTTCAGGGCCGAGAGCCAGCGCGTAATATCGATATCTTTGGGGCAGGCCTCGTTGCAGTTAAAGATGGTGTAGCATTTCCAGAGCCCGTTCTCCGAATCGACCGTGTCGAGGCGTTCGCCTTCGCCATCGTCGCGTGTGTCGAAGGTGTAGCGATAGGCCTTGAGCATGGCCGCCGGGCCCAGGTAGTCGGGGCTGGCCCACGTGCTGGGGCAGGCGTGCGTACACGCACCGCACATGATGCACTTGGTGGCCTCCTCGATAATCTCGTGCTCAGCAGGCGACTGCTTGCGCTCTTTCTCAGGGGCCGGGTTGTCGTTGATGAGCCAGGGCTTAACCTCCCGGTACTTCTCGAAGAACCGCGACTGGTCAATCACCAGGTCCTTGATAACGGGTGCAGCGGGCAGCGGCGCAAACTTTACCGTAGCCCCGTCATTATCGACGAGGTCTTGCACCAGCACCGAGCACGCCAGCTTATTTTCCCCATTGATCTGCATCGCATCGGAGCCGCAGACGCCGTGGGCGCAGCTTTTGCGTAGCGAGAGCGTGCCGTCGATGTGCCACTTTACATGCAGCAGGAGCGCCAATGCGCTGTCGAGCGGGTCGGCAGGCACCTCGTACGACTCCCAGTGCGGAGCGTCATCTTTCTCGGGGTTGTAGCGCTTTATTTCAACGTTCAGGGTCATAAAAAGAGGGGGGCTGTGGTGGAAGCGGGCGTCTTGCAGTGATCCCTGTCGTGGGCAGGAGCCACTGCGCAATGCCGCAGGAGCAGGCTTCCCAGTGAGGATTAGTATTTACGTTCCTTCGGCTCGAATCGTGTAATCACGACATCCTTGTCGGCAAACTCGTAGTTGCCTTCGCCATCGCTGTAGAACAGCGTATGCTCAAGCCATTCGTCATCGTTGCGGTTCTGATAGTCCTCGCGGGAGTGGGCGCCGCGGCTTTCGGTACGGTAGTGTGCACTGGCCGCAATCGCCTCCGCATAATCGACCATAAAGCCAATCTCAACGGCATCCATCAAGTCGGTATTGAACTTCTTGCCCTTGTCCTCCACCACGACATGCTTAGCACGCTCGCGCAGCTCTTCCAGGTCGTTGAGGGATTCAGAGAGCGTCTCATCGGTGCGGAAGACACTCACATTCGACATCATCGTCTCCTGCAGATCTGTACGCACCTTCACCGTGGGCTCGCCGTCGTCTGGCGTGTTCGCAAGCAAGTCGTCGAGCAGGTCGCGCGTTTCTTGCTCCGGCTCGTCGGGGAGGGCCGCAAACGATTTGCCTTCGCGGACTTCCTTAGCCATCTGCATGCCAGCGCGGCGTCCGAAGACGACCAGTTCCAGCAGTGAGTTCGTGCCCAGGCGGTTGGCGCCGTGCACGCTCACGCACGCGCACTCGCCCACAGCAAAGAGGCCCGGTACCGAGGTGCCGCGTTCTTTCGTTTCAACGTGGCCATCGGCATCCGTTGGAATGCCGCCCATGGCGTAGTGGCAGGTGGGTGCTACCGGGATGGGTTCTTGCTTCGGGTTCACGCCCATGTAGGTGCGCGAGAACTCCGAGATTTCAGGCAGTTTCTTGTCGAGCACCTCGTCGCCCACATGGGTCAGGTCGAGGTGGACGTAGTCTTTGCCGTTTACGCCGCGCCCTTCGCGAATCTCTTTGTAGATACACTGCGAGACCATGTCGCGCGGGGCCAGGTCCTTCACGGTAGGCGCGTAGCGTTCCATGAAGCGTTCGCCCTCCGAGTTGCGTAAGATCCCGCCCTCGCCCCGGGCGCCCTCAGTAATGAGGATGCCGAGCCGGTAGAGCCCGGTGGGGTGGAACTGGACGAACTCCATATCTTCCAGCGGAATGCCGGCACGCAGCATCATCGACATGCCGTCTCCGGTACCAGCGTGCGCATTCGAGGTTGTTTTGAAGGCGCGTCCGTATCCGCCCGTGGCGAAGCAGACGACCTTCGCGTGAAAGGTGTGGACTTCCCCGGTCAGGATTTCGTAGGCAACGACCCCTGCCGGTTCGCCATCTGGGTTCATGATCAGGTCCAGCACCTGAAACTCATCGTAGAAGCGTACGCCCTGCTTGGTGCACTGGTCGTAGAGCGTGTGCAGAATGGTGTGGCCGGTGCGGTCGGCCGCATGGCAGGCGCGGCGCACGGGCGACTCCCCAAAGTTGCGGGTATGTCCGCCAAAACGACGCTGCGAAATGGTGCCTTCCGAGTTCCGGCTAAACGGAACGCCGTAGTGCTCCAGTTCAACGATCGTGCGCGGGGCGTCTTTGCAGAGCGCCTCAATGGCATCCTGATCGCCGAGATAATCGCTGCCTTTCACCGTATCAAAGGCATGCCACAACCAGTGGTCTTCCTCTTCATTTCCAAGGGCAGCGCTAATGCCTCCCTGGGCGGCTCCAGTATGAGAGCGTAGCGGATGGAGCTTCGAGACAACGGCAACGTCGGCTCCGCCTTCTTTGGCGTAGAGCGCGGACATGAGGCCCGCCCCGCCGGCGCCGACGATGACGACATCGTGGGTGAATGTCATGGTAGTACAAGAGACAAATGAGCGGAACAGTCAAACAAGGGGGGGCCGCTGGGCAGCGTTACCAGCCCGCCACGAGCACGGAGTACATGCCCACGACAAGTAAAACAAGAGCCAACGACCACGACAGCACCTTCGCAGTCTTGCGAGCCATCGGGTTGCGAATGTAATCCGACATGACGTTGTTAAGCCCGTAGAACCCGTGATGCAGCGCCACAATCAGGAAGAGGATGTTGAATGCTTTCCAGAGGACCGCATACACCGGATCGGCGAGGCGAAGCATTACCACATCGTAAGGAGTGACCTCGGCGGTTTCGCCGAAGCGGGCTTCGACGGCGGCTTCGGCCTCGGGCGTGTAACCGGGCAAGACATCGTTCTCAATCTGCTCGGTGGAAAGTACGTCGTGCGAAATGGTGGCCGTCTGCTGGTCGTAGTGCTGTACCCAGAAGTGGGTAATCAGCATAAAGATGAGAAATGTACCCGTAATGCGGTGCAGAAACCAGCTCTGGGCGTTGGAGGTTGAGGCGGCGCGAGAAGCCATAGCAGGTGGGGATTCAGAACGAAAAGACCAGCGAGTGCCCGCTGCGAGCAGGGCAGGGAGCAGGGCATTGCGCACATAGCGAAGCGAGCAGGTGGGGCCGCACTAAGCGCTTGCCCAAGACTGCGTTAGGCAGCCAGGAAGAAATATTCAACCAGCGAATAGATGGTTGGATATCCTCCTACGCCAATCAGGACGGCAGCTACAGCGCCAAGCGACCAAAACAGTCGTTTTTGGTTGGGGCTCCATCCCAGAAAGTCAATCAGTACGATACGAAGGCCGTTCAGGGCATGGTAGACCACGGCAGCCAGGAGGAGAAACTCCCCTATCTTAAAAATGGGTGCGTGGTAGCCAGCAATAAGCTCGTTGAACGACGCGCGGTCGGTAAGGGCACGCAGCCCCCATACATGAACAACCAGGTACGCCACAAGCGCTACACCACTCAGGCGATGCGCCATCCAGGCAAACATGCCGGTTCGTACGCGATAGCGCTGAAAACGACTGTCTTGAGAAGCGGCGGGCTTGGCCGGTTGGTCGATAGTGTCAACAGCCATAAGATTGAGAAGACGGTGCTATAAGGGTGAGTTAGGCAGCGAGCACGCCACCACATGCGAGAATAAGTGACGGGCCGAACACTCCAAGCGCCGCTACAAGCCGCGTGCGACTTGTTGTCCAGTGAAAGACATCCATCAAGTAGGCTCAATCAATGGACTTGGCCCGCTTGAACGTAACGTGCTTGTGTAGAACGAACGAGAGCCCGAATGGCTTTACCCGCGTTCTACAATGGCAACAATGCCTATGGTTGGCTCACTGTAAAAGTTTCATGATCGACCCGCTGCACGCGGGAGTTAATAAAGCGGTAGGGCGTACGTTGGCAAGGCACAGGTAGGCGCATGCATCAAAGTCTGAAGACCCATGCGCCCTCGCCCGTCCTCGGCAGGACGCCTATTGAGGCAGTCCCTGCTGGGCAGAGGCCCTGCCGCACAGATGTTCTACCGTGCATCGATAGGCGTCACCGTGCGTCCCGTCTTGCCAACATAGGCAGCGCGGGGTCGAATAAGGCGGTTATCAGCCCACTGCTCAAGCAGGTGTGCTGTCCAGCCCGCCGAGCGGCTCAGCGCAAAGATCGGCGTGAAGAGGTCCGGATCCAGCCCCATCATATAGTAGGTCGAGGCGCTGAAGAAGTCCACATTCGGGTCGAGGCCCTTCTCAGACTTCACTGTGTTGAGGATTGCCATGCTGTAATCGTACCATTTAGTCGCATTGCGCTCCTCGCTGAGCTCCTGCACGCGGTCGCGCAGGATGGCGGCACGCGGGTCCATGGTGCGATACACGCGGTGGCCAAAGCCCATAACACGTTCTTTGCTGGCGAGCTTCTCTTGCACGTACTCGACCGGGTCAGCGCCTTTTTGGTCGATGTCGAGCAGCATGCGCATGACTTCGCGGTTGGCCCCACCGTGCAGCGGCCCTTTAAGCGCACCGATTGCTCCAGACACTGCCGAGTACATGTCAGACAGGGTAGAGCCAATGACACGGCTGGTAAAGGTGGAGGCGTTAAGACCGTGGTCTGCGTGTAGCACGAGGCACGTGTCAAACGTAGCCTCTGCGGCACTGCCAGGTGCCTCACCATTCAGCATGTACAGGAAGTTGTAGGCCATCGACGCCTCGTCGAGCGGGTCGATTGGCTCGTCGCCATTGCGAAGCCGGGCGTAGGCTGCGATGATGCCAGGCGTGCGTGCCAGGAGGCGCGTGGCCTTGCGACGATTTGCCTCGGGCGAGTCGGCATCGGCTTCGTCGTCATAGAGCCCAAGCGCAGAGATGGCGGTACGAAGTACAGCCATTGGGTGGGCGCTGTCGGGGGCCTGGCGCAAGATGTCGATCACCGGAGCCGGGAGTTCACGGGCGGTGCGCAGGTCGCTCTTGAGCGCGTCGAGCTGGCTCTGCGTGGGGAGGTCGCCGTGCCACAACAGATAAACCACCTCCTCAAACGAGGCGTTTTCAGCCAGATCGTGGATGTCGTATCCACGATATACAAGCTGTCCGGCTTCGCCGTCGATTGACGAGAGTTCAGACGACAGCGCGATGACACCTTCTAAGCCGCGCACTTCTTCGGATTCATTTTGGGTAGCCATATGTTAGGGCGTTTCTCTTAAAGAAGGAACTGATGAGATAGAGGCAGTGGGCACCAACCCACGGCGCAGACGCAATGGAAATACAACAACAAGAAAATACAACAACGCAAACGAGGCCAGCTATGAAGCCCGCATGAGGGCTGTTTGTCGCTTGTGTGGAGCGTTGCTCACATGATTAGGGCGGTGCCCTGTTCGTTGAGAACATATGCTCTTTGGTGCGCAGCGGGCAAGCGCTTCCAACTGCACAGACTTCTGTCTGAGCAGTGGTATGGTAGCAAATACCAGGGGGGCACTTGAGCGTGTTCAACTACCAACTGTGTACAGCGGGGACATCCCGTTAAGCAGCATGCCCTGGAGTACGCGCTGCGCAAAAAGTTGCGTACGCATTCTGGTACGTATTCGCAACGGACTGCAGCCTTGTAGGCTCCTTTTATCACATATGGTATGAAAGAAAAAGACGCTATGTGAAAGAATTTCCATTAAAGGGCAGGCGAGAGGTCGAAACGAGCGTGCATCCCCGGCACTGAATGCTGCCACGTATACGTCTGGTAGGGATCATTTTTGCGTATCTGGCGATATGCAGTCGTGTCGTAATGTATCGTGCACTCTTTTACCTCCTGCGTTACGGCCTGCACACCCGTTTTCACCGCTTTCATGCATGGGTCTGTAGCGACACTGAAATGGCGCGGCCCCCTGACGGGGCGGCGTTCTTTCGCTACATGCTTATGTGCTATAGTTCTCCTACTGTTATGACATAAGCCGGTCCTGCACGTCCGGCGCCCCAGAGTCCTGTGTGCGGCTCTACTCCACTTTTTTCGTTTTCCCTTGCTCATTAACTGTCCGCAGGCGTGCACTGCACCCCCGCCGGATGGTCATCATGGTACAGAGCGTGTCTTGCAGCGTGCCCCGCAGCAAGTTTCTTGCGCATGATTTGCGCAACGACATGCATGGACAGGGGCGGCACAGTGCCACAGGCACTCATGCCCTGCCCGCTGCCGGTACGATCCCGTATCCATTTGCACATAACGCTTGCACATAAATAGACCGTGCCGATTATGATATGCCCCGCCCTGTGTGCTGACCGTTCGACGGCGTAGACGCCCTGCGGCGTACCTCGCCTTATGTCTAAAGAAATTGTTGTTAATGTAGCGGATAGCCGTACCCGCATCGCTATTGTAGAAGACGGCAAACTGGCCGAACTCTACATCGAAAATGCCGAGCATAAACGTACGATCGGTAATCTCTATCTCGGCATTGTGCGCCGCGTAATGCCGAGCATCCGCGCTGCTTTCGTGGATATTGGGCAGGACCAGGATGCCTTCTTACACTTCTCGGATCTGTCGGAAAACCTGCCGCAGCTCAAAGATTTTCTCAACCAGAACACGCCCAAGGTGGAGACGGTCAGTCTGCCCGGCGATCTCCACGATCAGGACCCGAACCCCACCGACCACCTGCGGCGCAATCAGCGCATTCTCGTACAGGTAAAAAAAGAGCCGATTGCCAACAAGGGCAGTCGCATCTCAACCGACCTGTCGATGGCGGGCCGCTTCTTGGTGCTTGTGCCGCTCTCGAAAGTGGTCGCGGTGTCGCGTAAAATCGAAAAGGATAAAGAGCGCAACCGCCTGAAAGCCCTGGCAGGCAGCCTGGTGCCAGATGGCTTCGGCGTCATTGTGCGAACAGTAGCTGAGGGGCGCGATGCCAAGTCGCTCGACAAGGACCTGCGCCTGCTCCTGGAACGCTGGCGCCGCGTGGAAAACCGGCTGGCCCAGGCCACGAATGCGCCCACGCTCATCCACGAAGATGTGGATATGGCGTCGTCGATCATCCGCGACCAGTTCTCTGACGATTTCGACCGCATCCTGATCGACAACAAGGCGCTCTTCCACAGTGTGCGTAGCTACGTACGCGCCGTGGCGCCGTCAATGGTCTCGCGTGTTGAGTATCACAGTGGAAACGCGCCGGTCTTCGAGGCCGCCGACATTCAGCAAGGGGCCGACCGCGCCTTCAAAGACCGGGTTGAACTGCCATCGGGCGGATACCTCTTCATCGAGCGTACCGAGGCGATGCACGTGGTGGATGTGAACTCGGGGCGCTCCGGGCGCGGCAAATCGCAGAAACAGAACTCGCTCGACGTTAACCTGGAGGCCGCACGCGTCATTGCCCATCAGGTGCGGCTGCGCGACCTGGGCGGTATCATTGTGGTTGACTTCATCGATTTGCGCGACGAAAGAGCCCGTAAGAAGGTCTACAACGAACTGGAGGCGCTCTTCGAGGAAGACCGGGCTATCACGAAAGTGCTTCCTATGAGCGACTTTGGGCTCGTGCAGATTACCCGGCAGCGCCTGCGCCCCAGCCTCACGTCTTCGTTTGCGTCGTCGAGCGGAGCCTCTGCACCCGACAAGGACAACGGCGATTCGTACCGCCAGCGCTTCCGAGATGCGCAGGCGCAGCTGAGCCGTCTCGAAAAACGTCTGCAGGAGGCGCAGCAGACGGTGAAAGACCGGGAATCGGAGCTCACTAAACTGAAGGGCAAAGCCGGAACATCGGCTCCAGACTCTACCGAGCGGCCCGCCACTGACGAGTTGAAGGCGCTGAAAGAGGAGCTTGAACAGGCCAAGAAAGCGCTTCAGAGCGAGCGGTCGCAGCACGGAGAAACGCGTTCGGCGCGCGACGAAGCCGAGGCCAAAGCGAAAGAGGCCGCATCAGAGGCGCGCTCGGCCAAAGCTCAGCTCGAAGCGGCTGAAGCGAAGGTGGCCGAAGCCGAAGCCAATGCCGTGCAGGAAACCAACAATGTGCAACACGGGGCCGAAGCAACGCGCCCGGCGCACGAGGTTATTGACGCATTGGATACATGGGTAGCCGATCATGCCGACCAGCATCGCGCTGTTACGCTGCGGGTGCATCCGTTCCTGGCGGCCTACCTCACGCGCGCCGTGCCCAGCTACCCCACGCGCTGGTTCATGGATCACTTTGTACGGGTCCACCTGGAGGCCGATGAGACGGTATCGCCGCTGTCGTTCGCAATCGACGCCCCCGATACCGGTGCTACGCTGGTTGAAGCATAGCCGCTCCGCTGCCCCTTTTGTTTTGTGGATGCCGGGGGAGCACTGCGCGTGCGTTTGGATCTTCAACATGAAAGCTATGACCACGAAAAAAATTATTGACGAGCTTACCGATGTGGCCAAGCGCATGGACATGGAGGTCCGCGTTGAAAAGGGTGATTTTCGGGGCGGACGCTGCCATGTTGGAGGGCAGACTGTGATTATGCTAAACAAGCGGCATCCCACCGAGGTGCAGTTGGCGGTGCTGGCCCGTAGTCTGCGCAACGAGCCGCTCGAAACGGTCTACCTGAAACCGGCGGTACGCGAGGCGCTCCACCGCCTGTGGCAAGAGGCCGACGGCGATGACGGTGATGCTAATAACAGCGCAGATTCTGAATCGTCTGAGGACACCTCAACTGCTGAATCGAACTCCCCCGAATCCCCCCGTGCCCATGCCTCTTAGCGACGCCGCCCCGCCCTCGCTTCGCATCACGCTACTGGGCACGGGCACGTCAACGGGCGTTCCGGTGTTGGGATGCGACTGCCGCGTCTGCACCTCTGCCGACCCGCACGATGAGCGCTTGCGCTGTGCGTGCTACATCGAAGCAGGGCCGCTGGGCATTCTGGTGGATGCCGGGCCGGACTTCCGCCAGCAGGCCCGCCGCGCCAACATTGAGCGTATCGACGCGGTGTGCTTTACGCATCATCACTTTGACCATGTGGCGGGCATCGACGACCTGCGTCCGCTGTTCTATCGCAACAGTCGGCCTATGCCGTGCTATAGCAGCGCGAATACCGCCGAGATTCTGCGTGAGCGCTACGCATACATCTTTGGGGACAACCCGTACCCTGGCGCGGCTCGTGTTACGTTGCGCGCGGTCGAAGAGTGCTTCGCAATCACCAGTCGATACGACGACACCGGACACGTCAACGTGCAGCCCATTCCGATGCAGCACGGCAACACGCCCACCACCGGATGGCGATTCGGCCCGTTTGCGTATCTGACCGACGCCCACCACATTCCCGATGAAAGCGTGGCGCTGCTCGACGGCGTGGAAGTGATCGTGCTCGATGCGCTACGTGCGCGTCCGCATCCCACCCACTTCTCGTTCGACGGCGCCGTGGAGATGGCCCGCCGTATTGGAGCGCGCGAGACTTACTTCATCCACATGACACACGACGTGCTGCATGCTGAACAAGAAGCTCGCTTGCCCGACGATGTCCACCTCGGCTACGACGGCTTGCAGATCGAGATCGATAGCACTCCTGCGGAGGCCCCGACCCATACACCCTCGGATGTGCAGTCGGATGCGTAGGGCGAGGACGTTTGGGGAACCGAACCCGGCCCCTCCGTTACGTGCGGTGTTGCTTTCTTAACCCATTTGCTGGATATACATCGGTTTATGATTCGGTAGCGGTTCAATGGTAAGTGATTGTCATATGGCCGACATCATCGGAGCCAGACAACCCCCTCTGTCTATCGACATCTCCCCCTTGGAAAAGGGGGAGAAACCCGAAGGGAGAGGGGGTTCGAACAAGACAAACCTACATTCTACGATAGCCTTATCACTTAGCGTCTACCCACTACCTATGATTCTTGTGCTGAACGGTCCGAACTTGAACCTGCTGGGCACGCGCGACCCTGAGCATTACGGCACCGAAACGCTGGATTCGCTCGAAGAGAAGCTCGCATCTATGTTTGCCGACCTTTCGTTTCAGTGGGTGCAGAGCAACCATCAGGGCGTGCTCATCGATGCGCTGCACGATGCCCATGCCGAGTCGTACGAGGGCGTGATCTTCAACCCCGGCGGCTACACGCACACCTCGGTGGCCCTGCATGATGCCGTTGATGCCATTGACCCGCCCGTGGTGGAGGTGCATCTGTCGAACATCCACGCCCGCGAGGATTTTCGCCGCACCTCGAAAGTGGCTCCCGCCTGTGTCGGGCAGATCAGCGGATTGGGACCAGCGGGCTACTTGCTGGCCGTGCAGTACATCCAGATGCAGGGTGCGGTGGCGGAATAGCGGGCCGCATCATTATGCAAATCGCAACGCCACGTGCGGGAACGCACCCGGCTTCTGCATCCGTACGTCTGATACTCAACAGCCTCTTTCGCGCACGCCCCTCGTTTGTATGCCCGGATACAAAGGTCATATCTACGGAGCTCTGGTTGCATTTGGCGCCTATGCCGCGGTCCTGGCGTATGTTGTGTTTGCCGAATGGATGCCGCTGCCCGTGCGTCCGCTTGAGGCACCGCTCGCTGCCGCCTTCTACGGGGCGGTTCTACTTGTGCTGACCGTGCTCTTTGGCCTCTGGCCCGATGTCGACATCGACTCGAAGGGCCGCCGCATCTTCTACGGGTTTTTTCTGATTGTGGATGTCTACCTCATCATTACCGGGCGCTTTGAGGCGGCGGCATACCTGGGGCTGTTTGCCATCTTACCCGCGGTGGGCAAACACCGTGGGTGGACGCACACGTGGTGGGCCATGCTTTTGGTGCCGTCGCCCCTGGTTGTGGTGCCGTATTTGAATCTGCCCGACACGCCGTGGGTGGGTGCGCCGTTTTATGCCGCAGCGGTCATCGGATACTTCAGCCACCTGTTCCTTGACGGTGAGCTCGCGCCCAAAAAGCTCTTTGCCTGAACCGCCCCGCTCCATGCCCCCCGATGCTGACCCGCCCGCCGATTCGTCTGCTGATGCAGAGGCGTCGCCTGCGTCGAGCGCGGCGGGGGTGGTGGCCGCCGGCATCTTTCTTAGCAAAATGGTGGGCCTGCTGCGCGAGCGGGCCATCGCTTTTTACTTTGGCGTAAGCGCCCATGCCGACGTGTGGCAGGTGGCCTTTCGTGCGCCCAACCTGCTGCAAAACCTGTTGGGCGAGGGCACCATCTCGGCGGCGTTCATCCCCATCTACAGCCGCTTCTTAGACAACGATAACCCCGAGGCCGCAGCGCGTTTTGCGGGAGCGATCTTCGGGCTCCTCTGCGTTGTCGTGGCGCTGGTGACGCTGGCGGGCGTTGCGCTGGCTGAGCCTATTGTGACGCTCCTCGCGCCGGGCTATCTGGGGGATGCGGAGCGCGTGGCAGCCGGCACGCTCAGTATCAACCGGTTCGAACTGGCCGCGCAGGCCGTGCGCATTATCTTTCCGATGGCCGGGGTGCTGGTGCTCTCCGCCTGGGCGCTGGGCATCCTCAACAGCCACCGTCAGTTCTTCGTGCCATACGTGGCTCCGGTGTTGTGGAATGTCGCCATCATCAGCGGACTGGCAGCAGGCGCCTACGCGCTAAGCGGCACCCCCGGCGCGCCAACTGCGCTCACCACCGATGCCCTTTCGCAGCTGCTGCTCATTGCCTGTGTGGGAGCCCTTGTGGGCGGCGCGCTGCAGTTTGGCGTGCAGCTGCCGTTCGTGTGGACACACCTGGATCACCTGCGGCTGTCCGTTTCAACCCGCGTGGAGGGCGTGCGCGAGGCCATGCGGGCGTTCGGCCCGGTGGTGGCCGGACGCGGTGTCGCCCAGATTTCGGGATACATCGATCTGTTCCTGGCCTCGCTGCTGGCCGTGGGTGCGCAGAGTGCGGTGCGCTACGCCCAGATCTTCTATCTGCTGCCCGTCAGCCTTTTCGGGATCTCCGTCGCCGCCTCCGAGCTCCCCGAACTGTCGCGCCTCACCACGGAACGCGCCCGGTCGTTTGGCCAGCGGATGCAGCGGTCGGTACACCAGATCGCATTTCTCACGATTCCCACCATCGTGGGCTACCTGTGCTTCGGCTTCCTAATCGTGGGGCTGCTGCTACGCACCGGTCAGTTCGATGCGCAGAGCAACTGGCTCGTCTACATCGTGCTGGGCGGATACGCACTGGGTATTCTGGCCACCACCGTATCGCGTCTGCTGCAGAACGCATTCTACGCACTGGGCGATGCCAAAACGCCCGCGCGTCTGGCCGTTGTGCGCGTGGTGGTCTCGACCATTGTGGCGGTGCCACTCATGTTCTGGTTGGATACGACATCCGTGCCAAGCCTCGTCCCCGTATCTTCCGAGAGCCCGCTGTTTCTGGGTGCACTGGGACTTAGCCTGGGAGCCAGCGTGGGCGCGTGGATCGAATTTGCCCTGCTGCGCCGCGCCCTGCGCACTGCCTTGCCGGACGTGACCTTGCTCCGCGGACGCACCGTTGGCCTCATAACAGCGCTGGCTGGAGCCGCGGCGGGTCCGGCACTGGGCGTGTGGTACCTGCTGGCCGATGCCTCCATCTGGATCAGCGCGCCGCTTGTGGGCAGCACCTATGCGCTCGTCTATCTGGGGGGCGCATGGCTCCTGGATCGCCCCGAACTCAACGCGTGGCTCAATCGCTTCGGGGTGTAGCAGCATGCAGACGTCCCCGCAGTGGCAGAAGCCAATGCCAGTGCGTATGTTGCGCGCACGCCCTGCTGCCGCTCCTCACGCCTCACACGCCATGCCGCCGACGCTCGTCTTCGATGTCAACGAAACCCTGCTCGACCTGAGCGCGCTCGATGCGCCCTTCAATGATGCATTCGGCTCGCCTGATGTACGCGCCGAGTGGTTTGCGCAGGTGCTGCAGTCGGCGCTGGTACACACCGTGCTGGATACGTACGCCGATTTCAGCGCCATTGCCGCGGCCGCACTCGACATGATTGCGGCACGCCATGATCGGTCGCTCTCGGAGGCGGAGCAGACTGCCATTCTGGACACCGTGCGCGAGCTGCCACCGCACCCGGACGTCCCCTATGCACTCGACCGCCTGGCGGCGGCAGATATCCGGCTGGCGGCCCTCAGCAACGGGTCGCCCGATGTGCTCCACGCCCAACTCGCCCACGCCGACCTCACTGCGTATTTCGACGAAATCCTCTCGGCCCATGCGGTGCGGCGCCTCAAACCCGCTCCCGACCCCTACCACATGGCCATGGATGTGCTTGGGGTGTCGGCATGCGACATGGGGTTTGTCGCGGCCCATACGTGGGACGTGGCCGGGGCTATGCGGGTGGGCTGCCCGGCAACGCTTGTGCTGCGCGACGGCGTAACCCCCGACCCGCTCGCCCCGCCTCCCACGCACACGCTGCCCACCCTGCACGCCCTCGCCGACCTGCTGGATGCGTGATTGGGCTTTCAAGAAGCTGTCAGCCTATGGGCGTCGGAACGCATGAGCGACTGGGCACCGTACGTACGCATCCCTCTTAGAACCTGTTTGGGTTTTGGTTTGAAGGCGAGAGCGAGCGCCGGTGGAGCGAAACGAGGACCACGATAGAGGTTCGTAGCCGGGGCTACGGGCCGAGATCGGGGGATCGTTGCACCAGGGGCATGACCTTCGGCCCCAGCCCAGCGACGCCGCTCGCAGCTCAAAATAAGAAATCAAAACAGGTTCTTAACAACATAGAAAAAGCACATACATCGTTTTCGTATCCGTGTACTAATCTGTGCACCAGTACAATGAATGTAGAAGCGATGAACATAGCCCCACGCATCACCAACGTGTCGTGGGGATCGGTAGCAGTGGCTGGTTTCGATACGCCGTTCAAGGATGTGAAGTGCTGGCCCGGTGGCGCGCGGCCGTGGGACTGGAACGAGACCGGCACGCATCACACGCCGGGCATCCAACCGGCTGATGTGCGGGAACTGGTGGAGCACGGCGCTGAAGCCGTGGTGCTGGCGCAGGGATTCCACGAGCGCCTGCAGGTGCAAGACGCGACGCTCGACTGGCTCCGCGAGCAGGGAGTGGATGCGCACGTGCTCGACACCGAAGCAGCCGTGGCCCGCTACAACGAACTCCGCACCACCCAGCCCACCGGCGCGCTGATCCACTCCACGTGTTGAGCAGGAGAGTTATTCCCGCTCGCACCCCGCCGTGCGGTGCGTGTAGGCAATGAGCGCAATGCGCCAGGCGGTGCCGTTGTGGATGAGCTGGATCGAGTTGTGCCCGCAGTGGCTGAACGTGTCGCCGTCGTAGAATTGGAAGAACATCCAGACGTGGGCCAGGGCGCCGTCGATCTGCACCTCGGGGTCGAAGTAGGGCTCGTGCCAGGGCGTGGTGCCGCTGGAAACGGCCTCGACGAATCCGTCTATGGTCTGAATGGCAGGAAGGGTGCTGTCGGCACCAGCACGGACGACGGTCATGCGGGCGTCGGGGTGCAGCACCGCCCGGGCGGCGTCGCCATCGCGGGCGCGCATCGCGTCGAAGAGCGCATCGACGGCAGTGAGCACCTCTGCGGCTTCCGGCGTCGCGGCATCGGCGGCAGACGCGCCCTCGGGGATGGATTGGGCCTGCACCGGAGCAGATACCGTCATCATCCCCACGCATAACACAATGCCACATGCAGAGGGTAGGTAGAACAAGAAGCGCAGCATAGGGGCAAGCGGTTGGGGAAACAAGACGGATCGCACAGCGCAACGAACAACGGTCGGGCGCGGTTCAACTTGTAAGCATTTGTGCATGAAAGCGCTCCCAACGTCTCTCAACAGCGCGGTGCGCAACACCGAGCGGTCCTTGTGCATTGCACAGCGATGTGTTTGCACCTGCTCTCGCCACGAAATGCTCGGCGGGACGTACAAGACTCGCTTTCCTATGTCTACGCATCCAATTTGGTGGTGGCTACAGCAGTGTAGCGGTCGATGTTTGGAGATGCGCATGGCCCTGCCATTTTGCATGCTCTCCTGACCTCCGACGGCTCCTTTTCTTCGTATGTCTGATTCCAAAGCGGCTACATCACCCGCTGCTGCATCCACTAACCCAACCCCTTCGTTTCTCGCGCTCACGCCGCTGTTTCTGTTCCTGGCGCTGTTCTTCGGCGTGGGGCTGATCAACACCATCAATGGCGTAGACCGCCCGTTCTCGCAGCTGGAGCCCGTAGTGGCCGTGCTGCCCGCACTGGTGCTCTCGGTGCTGCTGGGCGCTGCCTCTGTGAAAGAGAACATGCGTACGCTGCTGCGGGGTATTGGGGATGAGACGATCATCACCATGTCGATAATCTTCCTGCTCGCCGGGGCGTTTGCCACGGTCATGGAGGCCATTGGCGGCGTCGAAGCGACGGTCAACCTGGGCCTTTCGTTCTTGCCATCGGCCTTCATCCTGCCGGGACTGTTCGTCACCTCCGCGTTCATTTCGCTGTCTATGGGCACCTCAATGGGCACGCTGGCCGCGGTGGCGCCCATTGCCGTGGGCGTAAGCGGATCGACCGAGCTCTCGGCTGCCGTCACGCTGGGGGCGGTGGTGGGCGGCGCCATGTTTGGCGATAACCTGTCGATTATTTCGGATACGACGATTGCCGCTACCCGCACGCAAGGGTGCAGCATGACCGATAAGTTTCGCGCGAACCTGTGGATTGCCGTTCCGGCGGCGGTCCTCACCACCGCGCTGCTCTTCTTCATGCACACCGGCACGCCCGAAGCCACCGACGGCAGCATTAACGTGATGCTGGTGCTGCCGTATCTGCTGGTGTTGGGGCTGGCGGTGGCCGGGATGGATGTGCTGGTGGTGCTGGGTGCAGGCATCGTGCTGGCCGGAGCCACCGGCATTGCCGCGACCGACTACAGCCTTACGCCGTTTGCGGCAGACATTTATGCCGGGTTTGAAAGCATGTTTGGCATCATGATCCTGGCGATGTTCATCGGCGGGATGGGCGAGCTGATTCGCAAGCAGGGCGGACTCGCGTGGCTCGCGCAGGCCATTCAGCGCGCCACATCGGCCTTGCGCCTGAAGGGCCGCCGGGCGGGCGAGGCGGGCATCGGCGCCATGGCCGCCTTTAGCGATGTGCTCATCGCCAATAACACCGTAGCGATCCTGCTCTCGGGCACCGTAGCGCGCGACCTGGCCCAGCGCTACGACATCGACGCGCCCCGCAGTGCCAGCCTGCTCGACATTTTCGCGTGCGTGATGCAGGGGGTGCTTCCGTATGGCGGACAGATTCTGCTGGCAGCTTCGCTCGCAGAAATGGCCCCCACGGCGCTCGTGGGAGCCATTCACTACTGCTGGATCTTGCTGGCGGTGGCCATTGTGAGCATCACGTTTCAGGTGGCACGCGGACCGGGTGTTACAACGGGCGCAGCATCCGTGGGTACGTCGGCGGCCGATGCGGCGGCCACATCGTAGCGGACGCTACACGTACTCGTCGAGCTGGTGCGCATGCAGGTACTGCACCACGTTCTTCACCTGCTGCGTGCTTTCGCGATTGCTAACGAGCACCGCATCCCCGCTATCCACCACGACCGCGTCGTGAATGCCCACGAGCACAATGAGGCGGTCGTCGGTCTGTACGTAGCAGCGGCTGGAGTCGTGCATGATGACCTCGCCCTGAATGGCGTTGCCGTGCTCGTCTTTGTCGCTTAGCTCGTACACCGCGCGCCAGTCGCCCACATCGCTCCATCCAAACGAGCCGGGCACCACTTTCACGGTTTCGGCCTGCTCCATCACCCCATAGTCGATGGACACGCTGGGCGCATTCTGAAAGGCCTCCTCCAGCGGCTCGGCGGCTTCGCTTTCGAGCGCCTGCGCAACGGGCGCAAATGCTTCGTCAAGGTCGGGCAGATGCGCAGCGATCTCGTCTAAGATGGTATCGGCGCGCCAGATGAACATGCCGCTGTTCCAGAGGAAGTCCCCCGAATCCAGAAAGCGCTCGGCAGTAGCCACATCCGGCTTTTCAGCAAACGTACGCACTGGATAGGCATCCGGCGGGTTATCGGGCGAGATGGGCGGCAGGTCGGCGGGGCCGTCGTACTGAATGTAGCCGTAGCCGGTCTCGGGATGCGTGGGCTGGATGCCGATGGTGACGAGCGTGCCCGGCGTCTGCGCGGTGTCAATCGCCGTCTTGAGCACGGTGTGGAAGCTACGCACGTCGCGAATGATGTGGTCGGCCGGCAGGACGACCATGGTAGCCTCGGGGTCGTCGGCCTTGATCTTGTGGGCGGCGTAGGCGATGCAGGGCGCCGTATTGCGGCTTACCGGCTCCGCCAGAATGTTCTCGGCAGGCACCGCCGGAAGCTGCTCCTTGACCTGCTCTACGTAGCGCTCGTGCGTGACGATGAGGCAGCGCTCGGGCGGGATGATGCCGTTGAGACGCGCTACGGTATTTTGGATCAGCGTGGCATCTCCAAAGACATTAAGGAACTGCTTAGGGCGTTCCTGGCGGCTTTCGGGCCAGAAGCGGCTTCCGATGCCACCGGCCATAATCACAGCATAGGTCATAGGCGATCACATAAACACAAGTCAAGAAAGAAGCGGAGGCGTTACCTGTCGGGGAGCACTGGGCAACACAAGGGCTAAGGTAGGAAACAACGCGTCCAGATGCAGCCCCCGTATGCTAAGGGATGAAAAAGATGGAAGCAACGATGCGTCACAGAAAACGGAGGCACGAGACTATCGAATCACGACCACCTTGCCGACATCGCCCTCGTGCGTACCGTTTTCGGTGTCCATGCGCACGCGGTACAGATATACGCCTGTAGCTACACGATCGCCATCGGCATCGCGCCCGTTCCATCGGAATTGATTCCAACCGATGGCATTCGGACTGTCCTGAAGCTCGCGCACGAGTCGTCCCGACACGGTGTAGATGCGCAAGCGCACGTTGCGAGGGGGGGGCGTGCCGCCCTGCACGCGGTACGCGAACTGCGTATGCTCTACCATCGGGTTCGGATACGGGTAGAGCGCAGCAATCGTCTGATCTTGCTCCACACGCACATGCGTCTGATACGGCTCGGCCAGCTCGTTCCCGCTGGCGTCTTCGGCCTCCACCCGGATCGTATAGGTGCTGTCGCGGCCCGAAAAGTCGGGCTCGTAGAGCACACGTGCTTCCGGCTGCTCCTCGGTTGCAGGTTCAAACGAGAGTGCGGGATTGGCGTACGGCACGCGGTTATCGTCCAGGTACACATCGACGAGCGATGTATCGGCCAGGGGGAGGTACGGGTTTTCGTCTTCCACCAGAATCTCGAAGGAGGGTGCGGTGGATACGTACGGCAGCGCCGGGTCGGTGAGGTCCACAAGTGGTTCGCGATTCGGAGGGAGTTCGCGCCCCTCGGCCAACACGCGCACCGAGGGCTGCCCGGCATCGGTAGTGACGGTGAGCGGGCGCGCGGCGGTGTTGTTGGCCCGGATGCGTTCGCGGGGATCGGCCTGCTGGGCCTGCGCGCGAATCGTGTTTGCGCCGCTGCGGTCGCGCGTGCCAACGGTCACCGTGCTTTCGTGGGTAGCATCGGGGGCCAGCGCGCCCACGGTGTCGGCAGCCACGGTGGTTGACACGTTGCTGGCGTCGTTCAGATCGTACACGATGCGCGTCTCAGGTGCTGCAATCGCCCCCCAGTTCACCACGCGGGTGGTGAGCGAGAGATCGGCGCCTTCCTGCAGCGTGTCGGGGCTGGCGGTTAACGGGGTTGGATCCAGAATGAGCTCAGGCACGCCGGTGTAGTCGACGTGCCACGACCGAAGTTGAGGCGGCACACGATCGGTCTCGTTGCGCAGGGTTGCTTCCAGAAAGATGCGAGGATGCGCATCGGCATCAATGGCATTGAGAGGGGCGGTGTCGCTGAGTGCCTCCAGATCGCTCACGAGGAGCGTGGAGTCGGCAGCCGAGCGTACGTTAATCTGCAGCGATGCAGCATCAGTATCATCGGTGGCCGTCCATTCCAGGGCGTCCCAGCTTGAGGCGGGCCCGATGGCCTGTGTGGTGAGTGCCCCTTCAGCCCGTGAAAACGTAAGGTCATGTTCGTAGCCGTTGATGTTGCGCTCGTCGGGCGGGGCGCTGGGGTCGGTAACGATTTCCTCAGTCGCGTCCGGATTGCCCTTCTGTGCTTTCATCGCCCACACATCCACGTACGAGAGGTCATCCACGAGTGTGCTATGCGGCTCGGAGGCGCTGGGTGTGGTGCCCAGGTTGCGAATCAGGTCTTTGACGGATTCAGGAATGGTGGGACCGCTCTCGCGAGCCAGATGGCGGGTTCGGAAGAATACGTAGTCGCCTTCTTGGGCTACGTTGTCCAGAAACTCGCCCATGGCCTCAATGGCCTCTTCCTGTTCGCCATTTTCGCCAACGAACTGGTCGCGTAAGTCATAGGTGGGGAATGACTGGGCATCGCGCACCTCGCCGGTGGTACCATCCATCACCAAGATGCCAAATCCAAATGCGAGGTAGACATAGTTGGCAGATCCGTTAATAACGAATCCGTACACATTTTCGCCCTGCCCGCGCTCGGAGTAGATGGATACGTTGCTCGTGAACGTGTCGAAGGCCCACTGTTCGGTATCGGGACTGTAGTTAAGCGCATCGGTGTTGGTGCGTGTCCAGAGCGGGCCGCGCTGGCTCCAGACCGACGCGGGGCGCTCGGTATCGACCACAAAGCGGCTCTCTGACCATGTGACGGCTGACTCGCCCGCAATGCGAGCGCGCCAGTAGTAGACGGCTTCGTCGGAGAGCGGCTGCGGCGGCGTCCACTCCACAAGTGCGCCCTCTACGGTGGGGGTATGGGTTTGCAGGGCGGGCGAGTCGAACGTGGTGCTGGTGTCGACCTGTACCTCCAGCGGGAGTGGTGCATCAAAATCGCCCTGGCGCACCAGGTTGAGGCGCATCGTGGGCGTGCGCGTGGAGACGGTGTGCTGGTCGATCGGCGATATGAGGGTCACATTCGTATCAAAGACGACCTGTTCGCGGGTAGCGGTATTGTTCGATTCGACCGCTTCGTCGTATGCATTTTCAGGGTCAATGCGTGCAGTAAAGGTATTGGTGCCGATGCTGGCACCGTCGAGCTCGAACGTGAACGATTCGTAGCGCTCCACGGCAAAGCGCGGAACGCGGCGCTCGCGGGTGGTGGTCGTGCCATCGGGGCGGGTCCACTCCAGTGCTACGGTGGCGCTGTCGTGTGCTACGAGGCCCCGGTTACGCAGGCGGAGTTCTACCGTGAGGTCGTCGTCGGGGGTGGGAGACGCAGGTTCGATGCGAATAGCATCGGCGGTGAGGTGAAAGTCGGGCTTCCCGGCAATAGCGATTTCGGTGGCGGGGTCGCCCAGCAGGCTGTATTGCAGCAGGTGGCGCCGGTACGTATTGCTGCTTCCGAAGCGGTCGGCAACATTGGCCTTCGCGTCTTGGATAGCGGAGCCCAGCACGCGTACCGTATCCCGAAAAACGCGGTCGATGAGCTCGTCGTTGAGGCGTGCTGAGGGAATGCGGTTGCCCAGTGCCGAGGTGCCCCAGTGCGCAATGCCGCCGTTCTCAGAACCGCTAATCGGCGTGCCGTCGCCCTGTAGCGAGCCAACGACCAGCTGTTCGCCAAGCGAAGGGGCGCTGGCCACCTCGAAGCGCCCGCCTGCGAACGACCCGGTGCGGCACCCGAGCGATACCACCACAGGCAACCGACCGGCGTTGTTAAACTGCTCGGGTGGGTCGGTCACGATCTCCCAGGTCTGGGCGGCAGAGTGGCCAAAGTAGTTGAGCCACCCGGCCCCGCGCTGCAGACTGGTCGCGAGCGAGTCTTGAAGCGAGCTGTCGAGGGCATCGTCAACGCGCTTGTAGTAGCGGGTGGTATCCATCCCCGCCACGTAAAGCGAATCTTCAGTGCCGGTGGCCCATTCGCCCCAGCGATCGGAGTAAAACTGTAGCGACTGCTGCTCGGATGAGTTGGTGCCACCCGCCAGCAGCATCATGCGCTGTTGCCACAGGTCGAGCGGGGCGGTTTCGTAGGTTTCGAGCTTGTCGAGGAAGAGCTCGCCCTGTGCATTGGTGCGCACCGGGATGCGGCCGACCGCCATAAACTCGCTCCAGTCGCCCGCACCGTCTTGTTGCATGGCAAACCAGCCATCGGACGGCGAATAGCCAAACGACGGGATGCTCCAGTCCGGGGTCCGATCTACGATATTGTTAGTGTAAATAGGATGCTGCGCATCCCCCCAGAGGCTCAAGAACTGCGGGGCGGTATTCCATTCGCGCGTGTGATGGGCAAAGCGGCGCAGTGCGACTGGGCTCGGGCGTCCGTAATCGAACGCATCAAAAATGTCGTGCAGGGGAACGACCACAACGTCATAGCCGCCCTGTGTGCGTCGATAGTCAGCCATGGCCTGGCCGCTTTCTTCGAGGGCGGGCGGCACCACGAGCACGTAGTCAGCAGCATGCACGTTTGGATTGGTCCAATCGGTGCCGGTGTGCGGTCGAAGTTGGGTGGGTGTTTTGTAGCCCGATGCGCCCGCAACCCAGTAGGCGGCCTGGGCCTCCGCGTTGTTAAGCGACAGGTCGTCATCGCCATTGGTTGTTGCCTTTTGACCGGTATCGGGACTGTACGCAACCGGTGTACCGGTATGACCGGTTAGGGGGAGCGTGTACGACCCGGAGTTGGGAAGCACCAGGCGCTGCCAGTCTCCCGAGCGGGCACGAAGCGTGCGGGTGTAATCGGCAGCAATCCAGTCGAGGAGTACGTAGTTGGGCGTGCTGGCCGGAGGCGGGCATCCGCTGTCAAATCCATCGTTGTATGAGGTGATGCGCAGGTCTAAGCCATCGTTGGGGATGCGGTCCGGATCCACAGTGGTCTCAAACGTGCGGCGCGACACCCCTTGCCATGATTGCGTACCCAGCGATTCGAACGAAGCGCTGCCGCCTGTGCCCAAGCGCGCCTCTACCTCTACGCGATGGCATGAGTTGGTCTCCGCATCGAAGCGTAGGCGCAGGTCAAGAGGTGTAGCGGCGTTCTCGTCGCGACGACCAACCGAAAGCGTATGCGTGAAGGTGCGCGGTGCGGTGTTGTTATGCGAAAAGCGGTGCCAGTAGTAGCCTTCGGATTCGGTGTAGAGCGGGCTCCCATTCTCGTTGGGGCGGCCAAAGTAGTAGCGCGTATCGCGTTCGGCCCAGGCGGTGTCGCGCAAGGCCGTGGTCGGCGACACGTTATTTGTATTGGCGGATGCATAGCGCCGCCCGTTGTCCGTTTGGTTCCAGGTGAGCCAGTAGGTGGTCGTGTCAGTGTAAAGGCTCCGGTGGGTACTACTCTGCCAGGTAGGCTCGTCGTTGTAGGCCCAGGTTTCATCGGTGCCGCGGTTGCGGGTGCCTACGAACACGATTTCGTCGTTCGAGGCAAGGGCGCCAGTGGCAGACACATCGATGGGGACTTCCTGTCCGCGCTCGAAAAGCTGAAGTGTAGCCGGGTCGATGCTGGACAGTGAGGTGCCATTGGGGAGCGCATTGGCGATCTCGCTTCCAGATACGCGGTAGATGCCGTCTTCAACCACATCAATTTTTACATAGGGCGCGCCCTCAACATACCAGGAGGCATCGTAGTCGAGCCCGTTTTGGGCGTAGACATCCGCTGAGCACAGAACGCCAACCAGCCACAACCCAACAAACAGCGGACGGAAGCGAAACAAAGACACAGGCATGGGACACGAAGGATGACGCAAGGAGAGTCCGTGCAGCGGCAGGCTACTAATGCTCGACGGGGCGCAATGTCATGATGAGGCCCAGTGCCGCTTCGCATTTTGATACAGATTGATGGTGCGCGTTACAAACGTATCGTAACTGAACCGGTTGTGCAACCGCTTGCGATCGGCAGGAGTGGGGCCAAGGGACTGGCCCTGCTGAAGCGCACGAGTCATGCGAAGCAGTGCGCGCTGCAGAGCCGCCATAGAGCGTGGAGGCACCATCTGGCCCTGCACGTTAGAGAGTACGTACTCGGGGCCGCCGCATCGGGTTGCGAGTACGGCGCACCCACAGGCAAGGGCTTCGACCACGGGGATTCCAAACGTTTCGTAGTGGCTGGCCAGCACGTAGCCATGGGCCTGTTGAAGCACCTTACGCACGCCCTTCGGAGGCAGCGTCCCATGAAACTGCACCTGCTTACGAAGGCCCAGATCGCGTGCCAGGGCCTGCAGGCGCGTTCGTTCCGGGCCATCGCCCACCACGTGCAGGCGTACGTCGAGGCCATGCGTTCTAACACCGGCTATCGCCCGAAGCAAGGGGGCCGTTCCTTTCAGGGGAACCAGGCGTCCTACACTTGCCCACACGACCGGCGGCGGCGCAGGGCGTGCAGCGGGCGGCGAGAAAAAAGAAAGATCGATCGGGTTTGGAAGGAGGCGAATGGGGCGAGATGTCCCCGTCATGTAGGGGCGTATTGCAGTGCGTAGCGCTGGACTGACAGCCGCCACGGCATCCGCCTGGTTGAGCGCAGTGCGGGCCCAGTAGCGCTGTTCAGACGTGAGCGCATCCCGCATGAATCCGCTGAAGTGCTCCGTGAGAGCCATCGGGCGGTTCCACCGGCGGGCCAGATGGGCAGCAGCGGCCCCGGCCCACTGCGCACTAAGCGCGTGAATGACATCAGGGCGTCCGTAAGAGTCGGCATAGCGCTCCGCCAGGCACAGTGCAGCGCGGATACACAGGGCGTAGCTGCCAGGTGCATTCGAGAGCATGTTCCAGCCGTGCCGACGTAGCACCGGCAGGCCATGCTCAAGGTGCCAGCGCGTCTGAAAGCGGTGCGTAGCCAGGGCCTCTCTTGACAGACCGCGCAGGCTGTGGTGCTCAGGGTACACAACGCCAATGCGATGCCCCGCGTCACGAAGTGCGCAGAGCTGCTGATAGAAGTATGCTCCGTTACGTGGCGCATGCGCAGTTGGAAACCAGGATGGAAGGACCAGCACATGCATGGTGCGGGAGCACAGAGCGTTAGGTTATGAACGGGTGGGTACCGATGGAGGAGCACTGGGCGTATTCATGATGAGGCGGCGTAGCTGCGAGGCCGACGCGTCTGGGTGGCGGCACTGCTCTTCAACGTGCTGAATATGCATGTCGAGTTCAGCGCGGCTGTATGGCATGGCACCCTCTACCCCTAAGATAGAGGGATGCGCGGTGTCAGACGTTGCCTCGCCGGGCATCGCCAGTGCCTCGGTCATCTTCTCGCCCGGACGCCGCCCGGTGTGTTCGATCATCGCGTCGGTGGGCTGATTCGGGTACCAGCGCCGTACAAGTTGCTCGGCCAGATCCTGAATACGCACCGGCTCGCCCATCCGGAACAGGTACACCGGGTGCGAGTCGAGCAGCAGCGTGTGCATAATCAGGCTGCACGCCTCGGTGGCGCTCATGAAGTAGCGCTCCATATCTGGGTGCGTAACAGGGATCGGCTTGCCCGCAGCCAGGCATCGCTCAAAGCGCGGAACCACGCTGCCCCGGCTGCCAAAGACGTTGCCAAAACGCACAATGCTGCGTGATACGGGCGACTGAGCAGCCCGCACGTACCACTCGGCCAGCCGCTTGGTTGCACCAAGTACGCTGGTCGGTTGCACGGCCTTATCGGTAGATACAAACAGAAACTGCCCGGTCTGATGCTCTTCGCAGAGCCGGAGCAGCTGCATGGTCGCCTGCGTGTTGTTGCCAAAGGCCTCAGCGGGGTGCCGCTCCATCATAGGCACATGCTTGTACGCAGCGGTATGGATTACCACGTCGGGGGTGGTCTGGCGGAAGATGCGGTGCATGGTTTCGGGCGTGCGCACATCGGCCAGGCGCAGGTCGAGTGCGTTTTCGGGCAGGGTGGGAGCATCCAGCGTATGGCGCAGCCGGTACAGATTGTACTCGCTCATATCCACGCCGACGAGTCGGAACGGATGCAAGTGTGCTAACTGTGCCATCAGTTCGCTTCCAATGGAGCCCCCGGCACCAGTGACGAGCACGGTGCGGTCGGCCAAGGCATTGCGCAGCTCCTGCGTGTTGATGACGGGAGGCTCGCGGTCGACCACATCGTACAGCGTCATCGGTGCGGGATGTGGAGTAGGCGGGGCAGGCGTGTGCCGATGCTCCCACGCCAAACGCGCTAAGGCCCGGCTTCCCAATACGCCCCCGGTGGCCATGAGGGTATGGAGCGCCAGTACGCCCCGAGGGAGCATCTGCGTAGGATCCCAGAAGTATGCGAGCGCCGTGGCCACCAGCACCGCCCCCACCATACCTCCGCCCATGCGTATGAAGCGATGCAGGTGGATGTCGCGCGCCAACACCTGATAGGCCCCTGTTGCCCACAGGCTTAGCAGCATGGCGCCAAGCGTAACGGCAGCAGGAGACTGCAGCAGCGTAACTCCCGGTACAGGCTGGCTCATCAGTATGGCGGCCCCCCAGAGACTGAGTGCCACAAGTGTGGTATCCAAAAAGAGCCAGACTACAATACCGGCCCTGCGAGGCAGATCTGGAAGGCGATGCAAGCCAAAGTCGAGTCGATCTGTAGGCACGAGCAGAGGGGCAAGTCAACTAATGAACACGACGAGGGTGGGCAAACGAATCGTTGCCGGTGGGGGCGACACCAGCAACATACAACATAGCACGATGCCTTTCATCCTGAATCCATGTCCGACATATTCATGGTATCGATTCAGGGCTCAATCAAACAAGACTTTCAAGAAGCGTCCGGTAACGGGTCATGTGCAGGGCGCGGTCAAAGCGGGTGTGAGCAAGGCGTCGAGCGTTGCGTTGCCACGATGCCTGGCGTTCAGGGGGGGCATCGATCGCAGCGGCTACACATGAAGCCAGCGCCTCTGAATTTTCGGGGGGCACGTACCATCCGCATCCCCCCGACTCAACGAGCCGTTTCGTCCATCCCGGATTCGTAACAACCACGGGCGTTCCGGCAGCCAGGCTGTCCATCAGCTTCGACGGGGCATTCGCGCGTAGCACGGGGCGGTCGATGAATGAGGTAATGGAGAGCGATGCATGCTTGAAGAGCGCCAGCGTATGCGGATACGGCTGTGGCGGCAGCATGCGCACGTTGGGGAGACGGGCTGCGGCGGCTTCAACAGTGGGTTGGTGGTAGCCGCTCCCCACGAATCCCCACACAATATCGGATCGGTGGCGCAGGCGGCGGGCGGCATCGAGCAGCGTGGGGATAGCGTTGGCGCGACCCAGCGAGCCCGCATACAGGACGAGGTGCTGCCCAGCGTCCAGCGGACAAAGCTTTTTGGCTTCTTGAAGCGGTGCCTGCCGCAGCAGCGATAGGTCGGTGCCGTATGGATTGAGGTACACCCGGTCGTGTCCGGCACGGCAGCGCACATGGCGGGCCATGTCGGGCGAGAGCGCGACGATGTGCGCGGCACTGCGGTAGAGGCGTTGCTCCAGCGCATAGAGCGCGCGCTGCGCCCAGGATGACGGCACTGCCCCCATCTGGATGGGAAAGTCAGGCCACAGGTCGCGCACCTCGAACACCCACGGCACGCCGTGCCAGCGGGCCAGTACCCCCGCTACCATGGGCACCGAAAGCGGCGTTGACGATGCCACAATGAGATCGGGGGGCGATAGCCGAAGTCCGTTCCATCCAGCTCGTACAGCATATTGAGCATAGACCTGCAGACGCTCGCGCGTCGTCATCGCGTTGCGGTAGGGCACCTGGAGTGTCTTCAGCGACACGCCGCTCGGCACCCACTCAAACTGATGCGTAATGCGGCGCTCTTTTCCAGTCTGCGTCGTGATCACGGTCACATCGTGGTGCCCCGCCAGCGCCTGCACCAACGCGTATGGACGGCCCGCAGTGGGGCCGTCGGGCGTGTGGTAGTACTGCAACAGCACCAAAATGTGCATGCGGGAGGCGGAGGAAAGCCAGTAAACGACTACGAAACCACGCGCGCCGGAACGCCGACAACTGTGGCGCCCGGCGGAACATCTTTCGTGACCACGGCGCCTGCTCCTACAGTAGCACCAGCGCCTACGCGGCACTGCGGGAGCACCACGCTTCCGGCGCCAAGCCGGGCAGCCGTTCCAACATGCACGTGCCCCGAGATGCGCACGCCTGGATGGAGCGTTGCAAACGGTTCCAGCACGGCATCGTGACCCAGCGTGCACTGCGCATCAACGATGGTGTGCGTTCGTAGCGTAACGTTCTCCATCAGCACGCTTCCGGCGTACAAAATCGTGCCTTCGGCGACAGAGGCCGTGCGCGGCACATGCACTGACGGGTCCACGAGAACGCCTGCTGGAGCACAACCGGGAGGTATCTGCGTAGCAACACGCTGCCGAACGTCACTGTGTCCAACTGCAATGACGTATGCCACCTCCGGGTATGCATCGAGCCAGTCGCATCCCCCCAGAACGGGAACGGAGCGCACATGTGAGTTGCGGCGGGCCGGATCGTCATCAAGCAGGCCGCGGAGGGTCCACATTGGATCGCTGGATGCCGCATTGATGCGCTCTACCAGCGCGACCGTCTCGCACCCCAAATCGCCTGCACCAATAATAACAAGCGGGTTCACGGGACAAGGTGTTACGAGGAAGAAGTAGGCGATTGCGCGAACGCGTCGTTAGCACCGGTCGGGCCGTACACCCCCGTCCCGCGCCACAGCACCCGTGGGGTGTGCAGCAGAATCTTCGCATCCACCCAAGGCGACTGGTGCTTCACATACCAGACGTCCAGCCGGATACGCTCGGGCCACGACAGGGCGTTGCGCCCGTGAATCTGGGCCCAGCCCGTCAGCCCCGGCTTCACCTGCAGGCGCGTGCGCTCAAACGCACCATAGCGGCGAACCTGGTTGAGTAGTGTAGGACGCGGGCCGATGACGCCCATGTCGCCGCGCACGATATTCCACAGCTGCGGAAGCTCATCCAGCGCCCAGCGTCGCAAGAAGCCGCCGGTGCGGGTGCAGTGCGCGCCGGGTCGCTCCGGATCTTTAGGTCCAAGGCAGAGCGTGCGAAACTTGTAGATGCGGAAGGGCTGTCCGTTCTTCCCTGCACGCTGCTGTGTAAAGACAACCGGACGCCCGTCAATCAGGGCAATGGCCCCCGCAATGAGCGCCAGTAGCGGACTCAACACCACCAGCGCCCCAGCAGCCAGGAGGCGTTCGGCAATCGACTTACAGGTGGCGTAACTCATGAGGTGGAAAGCGGCATTGTGTTGGATTCAGGCGCGCATGTCGGCAGGTGTGTACGTAGCGCATCCACCACACGACGGATCTGCGTTTCGGTGATCTCTGCGAAGAACGGAAGCGCCAGGGTTCGTGCCGCCACCGATTCGCAGTGCGGAAACGCGCCTTCTCGAAACCCGAAGCGCTCGCGGTAGAGCGGCTGCAGGTGGATGGCCGGGAAGTAGGGCGCACAGCCGATACCGTCGGCTTGAAGCGCATCACAAAGCGCATCGCGATGCGTGCGCGTCCACGGCGCGGGCAGTTCGATGACGTACACGAACCAGCTGCGTTTGGCGTTCGCCAGGGTCTGAGAGGGACGTCGGAGCGTGTTGGAAAGAGGAGCCAGCGCTTCGTGGTAGCGGGTGGATGCGCAGGCACGTGCCTTCAGGATATCATCGAGGCGGTCGAGTTGGGCCGCGCCCAGGGCGGCATTCAGTTCGCTGAGGCGATAGTTGTAGCCCAGGCGCACGTGGCGCATCTGTCCCCGCGTAGCGCGCCCTTGATTGCGGAGCGAGCGGCAGGTTTCGGCCAGTGCGGCATCGTTGGTGGTGATGCAGCCGCCCTCGCCGGTGGTAATCTGCTTATTCGGGTAGAAGCCAAAGCCTGCGGCATCCCCCCAGGCCCCGATCGGCGTGCCGCCAATGGATGCGCCCAGCGCCTCGCACGAGTCGGCGATTAACGCCAGGTTGTGCGCATCAGCAATTTCGCGTAGGCGGGGCCACGGCGCCGGGCGTCCGAACACGTCGACTGCGAGGATGGCGCAGGTGTCGGGCGTGATGGCTGCTTCTATGCGTGCCGGATCGATGTTGTAGGTGGCGGGGTCGATGTCGACAAACTGCGGGGTAAGTCCCTCATACACCAGCACGTTTGCCGAGGCCACAAAGCTATATGGCGTGGTGATGACCGTGCCGCTTTCGGGCAGGTTGAGCGCCCGTACAATGCAATGCAACGCAGCAGTACCGCTGCTTACGCCCACAGCATGATCTACGCCGCAATGCTCCGCCATTTTGGCTTCGAAGCGCTCCAGCGCAGGCCCCATCGATAAGCGTGTAGACTGCATGACGGATGCCACGGCCTCGCGCTCGTGCGCGGTGATGCTGGGCTGCGAGAGCGGAATGGGAGCAGGCGCGGACATGCCGGAGTCCGAAATTGGTGCGAGGGGATGAACAATGTGCGGCATCCAATATACATGACGTGGCTGCACAAGTGCTACCGGGACGTTGGCCCATGCTGATGCGATGCGATCGCTGATGCGAAACACGAAGCGAAAATTGCACAAATACGCAGCTGGCCCCCATCTATCGCATGCTATTGCGCGTGTTCTACCATTGTGCCATTGCACTTGCCCGTTGTATCGTGCAGATTAGAGTCAGAATGCTACTGAAGATGTGGGGCGTACTACATTCCCGCAATACAGAAACGGGTAGCGGTTCAATGCTAAGTGATGTAGGAAACATGACAGTAGCCGGAGACTGGGAGCGCCGACTGGCGCGGACGTCTCCGGCGCGGACGAACGGAGGACCGTTCGCTCCAGTCAACGTTTTTATCAGAAGGCTATCACTTAAGGTCTATCCACTACCCAGAAACGTATAAGAAGAAATCGAATCTGTAAGTGTCTCTGCTGTATGTTGGCTTCGATGCCCTATCATTATGTCCCCGTTTGCATCGGAGCGTGGCTTTGTGGCAGTGGCGTTGCGCCAAACCGCTATAGCAAGTAGGGCCAATGCACCCAAGTGCGCAGCGCCAACAGTCCACGCAGGGGCCGCATAAATCGCGTACTGTATGTCCGCCTGGACGGTGCAGCATGCGCGTGCCATCCTTTTCCGAATTGATACCAACTGTTGAACCATGAACATTGCCATGATTGGCACCGGCTATGTAGGTCTGGTGTCGGGAACGTGTTTTGCCGAAATGGGCAACCGCGTCGTATGTGTTGACATTGACGAGAACAAGGTCGATCAACTCAAGAACGGGCAGCTTCCGATCTACGAGCCCGACCTGGAGCACTACTTTAGCCGAAACACTTCGGAAGGACGGCTTACCTTTACCACCGACCTGGCCGAAGGCGTGGCCCATGCCGAACTCATCTTCCTGGCTCTGCCCACGCCTCCCGGCGAAGACGGATCTGCCGACCTCTCGTATGTGCTGAATGCCGCGGGCGAGATTGCGGACCTCATCGCGAACGAAGACGACGATCGCTATCGCCTCATCATCAACAAGAGCACCGTGCCGGTGGGTACCGCCGACCGCGTGCAGAACGTGATGGAAGAGGCGGGGCTGCAGGCCGGAGAGCAGTTCGATGTCGTGTCGAACCCCGAGTTCTTGCGCGAGGGTGTGGCTGTAGACGACTTCCTGAAGCCCGACCGCGTGGTTATTGGTACCTCCAGCGAGAAGGCCGCCAACATGATGACGCGCCTCTACGAACCGTTTGTGCGGCAGGGCAATCCCATCGTCGTGGTCGACGAGCGTTCTGCTGAGATGATCAAGTACGCGGCCAACTCCATTCTGGCCACGCGCATCTCGTTCATGAACGAAATCGCCAACCTGTGTGAGAAGGTCGGGGCCAATGTTGACAAGGTGCGCCTCGGTATCAGCAAAGATCACCGCATCGGACGCCACTTCTTGTATGCGGGCATCGGATTCGGCGGCAGCTGCTTCCCGAAAGATGTACAGGCGCTGCATCGCACCGGACGCCAGAACGATTACAATTTCAAGATTCTGGATTCGGTGCTCAAGGTGAACGACCAGCAGCGCGAACTGCTCGCTGAGCGCGTCATTGACTACTTCGATGGCGATGTAAGCGGCAAGAAGGTCGCCATCTGGGGGCTTTCGTTTAAGCCGAACACCGACGACATTCGCGAAGCGCCCTCGCACATCATCATCCGCGCGCTGCTCGACGCAGGCGCCGAGGTCGTGGGCTACGACCCGGAAGCCATCGAGACCACGCGCCGCGTGTTTGGCGATGCGATTGACTACGCCGACGATATGTACAGCGCCCTCGATGGGGCCGACGTGCTCGTCATCTGCACCGAGTGGAACGCCTTCCGCCGTCCCGACTTGGCCGATGTGCGCGACCGACTGGCCGAGCCGGTCATCTTTGACGGACGTAACGTGTTCGACCCGAAGCGCATGGCCGAGATGGGCTTCATCTACTCCAGCATTGGGCGTCCGTCGCTGCCGCCGGAAAACGACGAAGCGGCCATCGAGACCGCCCTCTCTGAAAACGGGCAGCCTGCGTAGCCGCCCGGCTCCTGATTATTATGGGGCGGACCTGCGCATCCGCCCTGGTTTCTTGCTATCGCCCACAGCCTCATGCCACGCACACTCATCACCGGCGGTGCCGGGTTCCTGGGGTCGCACCTGTGCGACCGGTTCATTGCCGAGGGCCACGAAGTCCTCTGTATGGATAACCTCGTTACTGGCAACACCGACAACATTGCGCATCTGTTTGAGCGCCCGGATGAGCAGTTCAAGTTCATCCACCACGATGTGACGGACTACATTCACGTGGGCGGCGAGCTCGACTATGTGCTCCACTTTGCCAGCCCGGCCTCGCCCGCCGACTACCTGCGCCTGCCAATTCAGACGCTCAAGGTGGGCGCGCTGGGTACGCACAAGGCGCTGGGGCTGGCTAAGGCGAAGGGGGCCCGATTGCTCCTCGCCTCCACCAGTGAAGTGTACGGCGACCCGCTTGTGCATCCGCAACCCGAAGACTACTGGGGCAACGTGAATCCCATTGGCTCGCGCGGGGTGTACGACGAAGCCAAGCGCTTTGCCGAAGCCATCACCATGGCGTATCAGCGCTACCACGGCGTGGAAACGCGCATCGTGCGCATCTTCAACACGTACGGTCCGCACATGCGGCTCGACGACGGACGCGCGCTGCCCACGTTTATGGGGCAGGCCCTTCGGGGCGAGCCGCTCACCGTGTACGGCGATGGGAGCCAGACGCGCTCCTTTTGCTATGTAGATGACCTTGTGGAGGGCATCTACCGCTTGTTGCTGAGCGACGAAAACGAGCCGGTGAACATTGGCAACACGGAGGAGATTACCATCAAGGCGTTTGCTGAGGAGATCATCGAACTGACGGACTCAGGGAGCACCATCACGTACGAGCCGCTGCCGCAAGACGACCCGCAGGTGCGCGAGCCCGATATCTCAAAGGCGCAGCGCACGCTCGACTGGGCTCCGCAGGTGGAGCGTCGCGACGGCTTGCGCAAGACGCTCGACTACTTTCAGGACGCCGTTGAAGCATCAACCACCGCGTAACTCCTACGCTCGTCCCCGTTCTGACCGACATCATCTACACAACTCGACCGCGTTTTTTATAACGCACCCATTGCATATGAGTGTATCATCTGAAACCGCCCGCCATCTGGATACCCTGGAGTCTGAGGGTATCCACGTCATTCGTGAAACCGCAGCGCAGTTTGAGCGCCCCGTGCTTATGTTCTCGGGAGGCAAAGACTCGCTTACCATGACGCACCTGGCGCGCAAGGCGTTCTATCCAGAGCCTATCCCGTTTCCGCTGCTGCATGTGGATACGGGGCATAACTTCCCCGAAACCCTGCGCTTTCGCGATGACCTCATGGAGCGCATCGGAGCCAATCTGATTGTGCGTACCGTGCAGGAATCCATCGACAAAGGGCGCGTCAAAGAGGAGCAGGGGCCCAACGCCAGTCGCAACAAGCTGCAGATCGTGACGCTGCTCGACGCGCTCGACGAACTCGACGTAGATGCCGCCCTCGGGGGCGCGCGCCGCGACGAGGAAAAAGCCCGTGCCAAGGAGCGCTTCTTCTCACACCGCGACCGCTTCGGGCAGTGGGATCCGAAGAAGCAGCGCCCTGAACTGTGGAATCAGTACAACGGCCGCCGCAACCCGGGCGAGCACTTCCGGGTCTTTCCGCTGAGCAACTGGACGGAGCTCGATGTGTGGCAGTATATCGAGCGCGAAGGGTTGGAGATTCCAAGCCTCTACCTGGCGCACAAGCGCGACGTGGTCGAACGCGATGGCTCGCTCCTCGCCAAATCCGACTACATCTCGCTGCGCGATGGTGAGC
This sequence comes from Longimonas halophila, assembly GCF_002554705.1. Classification (GTDB taxonomy): domain Bacteria; phylum Bacteroidota; class Rhodothermia; order Rhodothermales; family Salinibacteraceae; genus Longimonas; species Longimonas halophila. Next base: position 117,978 of record NZ_PDEP01000009.1, read on the forward strand.
ACTACGCCGAGAAGATGGTCCGCTTCCGCACCATTGGCGACATGACGTGCACCGGCGCCATCGAATCGACGGCCACGACCATTCCCGAGGTCATCGAAGAGGTCGCCACGGCCACCCACTCCGAACGCGGTGGACGCACCGACGATCAGCGCTCGGAAGCGGCCATGGAAGATCGCAAGCGCAAAGGATACTTTTAGCGCATTGCTGGCTCCCCTCCATATCTCTAAACCGTACACAGATTACACTTTATGGACTTACTCCGATTTACGACTGCAGGCAGTGTCGATGATGGCAAGAGCACGCTCATTGGGCGGCTCTTCTACGACACGCAGGCCATCTTCGAAGAGAAGATGTCCGAGATTCAGCGCAACACGCAGCGCGACGACGAAGACCTGGAGCTGGCGCTCCTGACCGACGGGCTGCGCGCTGAGCGCGAACAGGGCATCACGATCGATGTGGCCTATCGCTACTTTGCCACGCCGAAGCGCAAGTTCATCATCGCCGACACGCCGGGCCACGAGCAGTACACCCGCAACATGGTGACCGGCGCCTCCACCGCCGAGCTTGCCATTGTGCTGCTGGATGCGCGCAAAGGCGTGCTCGAACAGTCGCATCGCCACGCGTTCATCGCGTCGCTGCTGCAGATTCCGCACATGATTGTGGCGGTCAACAAGATGGACCTGGTCGACTACGACGAGGACCGCTTCCGCGAGATCGTGGACGAGTTCCGCGACTTTGCCGACAAGCTCGATGTGAACGACATCACCTTCATCCCGATCTCGGCGCTGAAGGGCGACAACGTGGTCACCGAAAGCGAGAAGACGCCGTGGTATCAGGGTGCTACGCTGCTGCATCGCCTGGAGACGGTGAAGACGCAGACCGACCGCAATCAGGTCGATTTCCGCTTCCCCGTGCAGAACGTGATTCGTCCGCACCAGGACTTTCGCGGATTCGCCGGGCAAGTGGCCTCCGGCAGCGTGCGTCCGGGCGAGGAGGTCGTCGTGCTACCTTCGAACCTGACCACCGAGGTCGAAAGCATCGTCACGCTCGACGGCGAACAAGACCAGGCCAGCCCCGGCGAGTCGGTCGTGATTTCGCTGACCGACGAGATCGACGTGAGCCGCGGCTCCATGATCGTACGCAGCCGCAACCGCCCCGAAGTCACGCGGCAGGTGGATGCAGATCTCTGCTGGATGGACGAAGAGAAGCTGCGGACCGATCGTCCGTACATTGTGCAGCATGGCACGCGGGAGACGCAGGCATACGTGTCGAACCTGGTCTATCGCATCAACGTGAAGACGCTGCACCGCGAAGAGGCCGACACGCTCACGCTCAATGAAATTGGCCGCGTGGAGCTGGAGACCGCCGATCCGCTCTTCATTGATAGCTATCGCGTAAACCGGCATACAGGCCGTTTCATCCTCGTCGATCCGGACACCAATGCGACTGTAGCGGGCGGCATGATTCGCGGCGTGGGGCAAGACGTCGCCGCCGTAGGCGAAGAAAGCACCACGCGCAAGGAGCAGCAAACGAGTCCGAACGTCGTGTGGGAAGGACTGGCCATTCCGCGCGAAGAGCGCGAAGCCAAGAATGGCCACAAAGCCGCTGTAATGTGGTTCACGGGCCTTTCGGGGGCCGGCAAATCGACCGTGGCGAAGGCGCTGGAAGAACGCCTCTTCGACCGCGGCATCCAGACGATGCACCTCGACGGCGACAACGTGCGCCATGGCCTTTCGGGCGATCTGGGCTTCTCGGCCAACGACCGCGAGGAAAACGTGCGGCGCGTGGGCGAAGTCTCGCGCCTCTTCTTCGAGCAGGGCACATTCACCCTCTGCACGTTCGTTTCGCCCTACCGCGAAGACCGCACCCGCGTCCGCGAACTGCTGCCCGAGGGGCGCTTCCTCGAAGTGCACGTCGATTGTGCGCTGGAGGTCTGCAAAGAGCGCGATCCGAAGGGGCTGTACGAGAAAGCCGAGAAGGGCGAAATCTCGAACTTCACCGGCGTCTCTGCTCCGTACGAAGAACCGGAAGATCCTGAAATTGTCGTGCGCACCGACGAACATGACGTAGAAACCTGCGTGGATCAGATCGTTGATGCGCTCGAAGCACGCGGCCTGATTCCCGAAGCTGAGTAAGACTTAGTTTCCACGTAGCAGCGTAACGCAAAGAGCGCATGGGCCTGCCTGGCTGGTGCGCTCTTTTTTTTGAGACGCTCCTTTTTTACTGATACGAACTGTCCGAATCCCCCTGACTGCTCATGATTGATCTTGGCATTTGGCTGCCCATTTTTGGTGGATGGCTCCGCAACGTAGAGGACGAAGGCATGCCGCCTACGTTCGACTACAACAAGCAGGTGGCGCAAGCCGCCGACCAGCACGGCTTTTCGACGATTCTGATTGCCGAACTGAACCTGAACGACATCAAAGGTATCGAGGCGCCGAGCCTGGAGTGTTGGACGACCACTGCGGGACTCGCCCCCGTCACCGAAAACATTCGGCTGATGGCAGCGCTGCGTCCGGGGTTTCGTTCGCCTGCCGTAGCCGCAAAGATGGCGGCCAACATTGACCATATGTCGAACGGCCGCTTCGAGATTAACCTCGTCTCGGGCTGGTGGGAGGAGGAGATGAAGATGTACGCGGGCGAGTGGATCGAGCACGACTCCCGCTACGAACGCTCGCGCGAGTTTGTGGACATCATGCGCGGGGTGTGGACCGAAGATCGCTTTTCGCACGACGGCGAGTTCTACACCGTTGAGAACACGGTCCTTGCGCCGAAGCCGGTGCAAGACGGTGGCATTCCGCTGTACGCGGGCGGCGGTTCTGAGGCCGGGCGCACCTTCATCGCCGAGCAGTGCGACCACTACCTGATGCACGGCGGCTCGGTCGATAAGATTGCGGGCGACATCGAGGACCTGCGCGAGCGCCGCGCCCAGGCGGGCCACAACCCAGATGCTATGCAGTTTGGCATGGCCGCATACATGATCTGCCGGGAGACGGAAGCTGAGGCGCAGGCCGAGTTGGAGCGCATCACCACCGTCGATTACGAAGCGGAAGGGTTCGACAGCTACGACGACTTTGTGGCAAACTCGGAGCTCGATTCCGAGGTCGACCTGAAGGACTACTCGGTCTCCAACCGCGGCCTGCGCCCGAACCTGGTTGGCACGCCCGATCAGATCGTAGAGCGCCTGAATGCCTACGCCGATGTAGGCCTCGACCTGGTGATCGTGCAGTGCAGCCCAATGCTCGAAGAGGTAGAGCGCATCGGCCAAGAGGTTATCCCGCGTCTGAAGAACGTAGCAGCGGCGTGACCACGGTCTGCCGATCAGGTTGGACGTTCTGTAGGGACACGGCGCGCCGTGTCCCTACTTCTTTTTGGCTGATCACTCCACGATGACCGTATGCGTGAGCGTGACGAGTTTATCGAGATTGTTGGTCCACAACCGATCGCGCCCATTCACAGCAATGGTGCCCATGCCCGGCTCCCGAAAGGTCACCGAAATGGTGCGTGGCATTTCAGCAATGACCCAGGTGCATGCCGTCTGGTGCCCATTGCCTCCATCGTATGGCGTGATGGTGGTACGCATTGGTGCGCGCTCGACCTCCTCGCGTACTGCCTGCACGCAGGAGCTGAAGCCGAAGGTGGTCACTGTGACGTCAAACGCCTGCCCCGCCTGTGCGGTGTCGGGGGCCACGAGTGGAGCCGTAGGCGTGATGCCTTCACCAATAAATCCAATATACGCATCAACGGGATCTTTGTCGGACGAATTACCCCCCAGAAAGTCGCATCCGGTAGCAATCGTGATGAGCAGCGCAAAAGCGATTAGAGAGCGGGTAGACCGTATCATGAGATTAGTTGGGACTGTTCTACACTTTGCAGGTTCTACACACAGTATGCACGTCCCCATGCGTTGCAATGTTGCATGTCGCACGGCCGCGTCTACGCCTGCCCATTCTCGGATGTGGCGTGCGGGAGTTCAAACTGAAAGCGGGTGCCGCGCCCTTCGGTGCTCTCCACGCTGACGGACTCGCCGTGCGCCTGCAAGATCTGGTTTACGATGCTAAGGCCGAGTCCTGTGCCGCCGCTCTCGCGTGAGCGATGCGGATCGACGCGGTAGAAGCGCTCAAAGATGCGCTCCAGGTGTTCTTCGGGGATGCCCTTGCCGGTATCCACCACGTCGATGCGCACCTTATCCTTGCGGCGCGTCACGCGGCAGCGTACGGTGCCCTCGTCGGTGTATGCGATGGCGTTCTCGATCAGGTTTACGAGCACCTGCCGGATGCGTGAGCGGTCGGCATTCACCTCAAAGCTGGGGATGTCGACCTCCAGGTTGAGCCCCTTCTTGTCGGCTTTGGGGCGCAGCATCTCGACGACCTCATCCACCAGATCCTTCAGGTTAAAGACGCGCCGGTCGATTAGATCCTCGCGGTATTCCAGGCGCGCAATCTCGATCAGGTCGTTGAAGAGGTTCTGCAGGCGCTGCAGGTTGTTGAGCCCCTTCTCGGCATACCGGGTGCGCTGCTCCTCCGAAAGCCGCGAGGTGCCAAGCGCCTCCAGGTAGCCGCTAATGGAGAAAATCGGGTTGCGCACCTCGTGCGATACGTTCCCGATGAACTCGCTCTGCAGCTGCGCCATCCGCTCCAGCTCGTTGATCTTATCGCGAAAGCTGTCGGAGGCGCGATTGAGGCTCTCGGCCAGATCCTGAAACTCCGCTGCCCGGCTGTCAATGCGGATGCGTCCGGTAAGCTGCCCTCGGCTCACGCGCTGCGCGGTGTTGCGGATGCGCTTGAGGGGCGTTGTAATTTTGGAGGCAGCAACCCAGCTTCCAAGCACTGTCAGGATCAGTGCCAGCACCATCCCGGCAAGAATGACAATCTGGCTCCGCTCCAGCAGGCTGTACAGCGGCGACGAGGGCTGGCCCACCTGTACAACCATGTTGGACTCGGGGCGATACAGCGTGGCGTAGAAGACCCGGGGCTCGTTCAGATTCAGCCGGTTTTGGTAGCGGATGGTTGAAGCGGAAAGGGTATTGAGCGCTTCGACATTGAAAAAGCGAGTGCTGTCGGTAGGAGCAGGGTCTGGGTCGAATGGCATGCTGCCGAGTACGGTATCGGGTGTGGCCACCGTGACCGACCACTCGGTCATGCTCTGCAGATGGCGCAATGCGTCGCCGCGTTCAGAAGCGGTAGAGAGCTCACCCATCTGGAGGGCCACCCGCTCGGCCTGGTTGTTCAGCGTGCGCTCCAGCGCGTTCTCGACATCGCTCTTGAAGATAAAGAAGACATACAGCGCAACCAACACCACCGCCGCGCCCACGAAGAGCGTGAAGGTAGAGACCATCCAGAACTGGGTTTCCTTACGCTCGGGGACCAGGCGGCTCCAAAGAGAATTGGACACAAATCGATGCAATTAATGAGCAGAATGAGAGGCGGCTGAGACCATCTCGTCGACAAAGGCAAAAGGGAAGGGCCTGGCGTACACAAGGTACATCCAGGCCCTTTCCGTTTTCGTTAAGGCTGTAACGCGCATAGCGTAGCCCGGCGGGCGCAGCATTACGCTTCGGCGGACACTTCTTTGATGAAACGGTAGCCCACGCCGCGCACGGTCTGAATGTGCTCGGCAAAGTCGCCGAGCTTCTCGCGCAGATTCTTGATGTGTGCGTCTACGGTGCGCTCGGTGACCATCATGTGGTCTTTCCAGATGGTTTCGAGCAGCTGCTGGCGAGTGAAGGCCTTCTTCGGATGGCGCACCAGGTAGCGTAGCAGTTCGAATTCGGTCAGCGTAAGCTCGAGGTCTTCGCCACGTAGATGCGCCTTGTACTCATCCTCGTAGATGGTAAGGTCGCCCTCTTCCACCACGCTGCTTTCCTCGACGCCCGAGCGGCGCAGCACAGCCTTCACGTGGGCCACGAGCAGCTCTTTCCAGCCCGACTCTTTCGTGAGGTAGTCGTCGGCACCAATCGTGAGACCCTCGATCTGGTCTTCCACTTCCGACTTGGCGCTGAGAAAGATGATCGGAATCATCTCTGTTTCGACGCGGGAGCGCAGTTTTTCGCACACCTCAAAGCCATCCATGCCCGGCATCATCACATCGAGAATGACCAGGTTGGTATCGGAGTTGACCTTTTCCAGGGCTTCCTCCCCGTCGTAGGCTTGGTGCACGTTGTATCCTTCGGCACGCAGGAAGTCGCTTACGAGCTCAACGACGTTGCGCTCGTCATCAACAACCAGAATATCGATCTCGCTGGGGTTTGCAGTAATGGGCATGGGTATCCGTAAAAATTAAAAGGAGAACAACGGCAGTACAGGCTACAAAGCAGGACCGTGATACAAAAGCGGGTCCCGGTCTCAGCACAGCGCTCCGTGCATGGAGGCGCGCCCTGCAAAGCGCAAAAGCCCCGGGAGGCGTCGCGGCATCCGCGACACGGCGGGAAAATCAGGGCTTGTGCAAAGGGCGTGCAGCTGCAGACTGATTAATTGGTATGAATGCAGTGGAATTAACGATGATAGTCTCTCTATATTGTTCCATTATCCGCAACAGACGTCGCCGGAGCGTCGCAGTAATGGCGTGGAACGCGGGGGGCAAGCTGGCACGCGATTTCGTAAGGGATGGTATCACTCCACCGCGCCACATCGTGCAGGGTAGGACCTGCTGCGTCGAACAGCACGGCACGGTCGCCGACTGACGTGCGCTGAGCAAGGGCACTGGTAGGGGAACCGAGGTCGACCATGCACAGATCCATGCACACGCGGCCCACCATGGGGCGCAAGGTGCCATGGAGGCGCACATGGGCATGGCCCGAGGCGGCACGAGGGTAGCCATCGCCGTATCCGATGCTCAGCGTGGCTACCTGTGTAGCGCGTGGAGCTGTCCACTGGGCCCCGTACGACACGGTTTCGCCCTCGGGCACTGTGTGGGTATGAATCACCCGTGCACTCAGCGACAGCACGGGGCGGAGCGCATGGCCTGAGTCAGCGATACCGGTCGGGGCAGGGATCGAGGTGAGTCCGTACAGCCCGAGTCCTGCCCGTACGTAGTGGGCATCAGGGGGGAGCCGGGTAGACAAATGTGAGAGGGCATCGGTGTTGGCGACGTGCACAGCTGCAGGAGCCGGATGCAGCGTGCGAAGGACATCGGCAAACCGTTCTAACTGCGTGGCATTGAGCGGGTGGTCGGGGGTGTCGGCCGTCGCCAGGTGGGTGTAGATGCCTGTTGCCTCCACAGACGAGGCCTGGTGCAAGCGCGTCCACCATGTGGATACGTCGGTATAGTTCAACCCAAGGCGATGCATGCCCGTATCCACATTCAGGTGGGCCGGCAGGGGGGCGTCGAGCGTTGCTGTTGCAAGCATGCGCGCAACCGGCACGCTCGTTACAGAAGCGTGCAAGCGATGAGCCGTGTAGGCAGAGAGTTCGTCGGATGTGGGAGGAGCCAGCACCAGGATAAGCCCCTCAATGCCCAGTTGCCGCAGCGTAATGGCCTCGTGAAGACGAGCGACTGCAAATGCCTGAACTCCGGCCTCCTGAAGCAGAGGAGCTACGGTGCGAACCCCATGCCCATACGCGTCGGCTTTGAGTACAGCCATGAGTGCTGACGGGCGGGCGCGGGTACGAAGCACGTGCACGTTATGACGGAGGCGATCGGTGCGTATGGTAGCGTGCACCGCAGCGTTGGGCATGAGGGAGCATACAAGGTAACAGGTACAGGTGGGAGATGCATAGCATACTGCTTTGGAGCAGGTTCCCCAGCGCAGATAGCATTCCGAAGAACTGGAAACAGGTGCGCATCGCCATGGGATGAGAACAGCATACAGGCTGTGCGCAGCGGAACATCTGAGGATTAAAGTGCTATCTTATGTTCACAGTTTCTAAACGAAAAATACTGTCATCGAATGCCCATGGCTGCCTCTTCGTCCGAGTCTGACGTTGCCCCAATTTTGCAGGTTGCCCACACCAGCGCGCACATGCGCCGCCATTGCCACGAGGCGCTGCAGAGCGAGGGGCCTTGCATCGTGCTGGCCGGGGGCACGCGTGCCGAGCGCCAGCAGACGTTTGGAACGATCATCGACCTGGCCGATCAGAACGCCCTGCAGTTCCGTGCGGCTTCGTTGGTTGGGGAGCGCCGCAAGCATACGCAGAACAGTCTGCGCAAGGTGTTCGATAGCGGATCTGAAGAGCGAGCGCTCCTCTTTGTAGATGGTCTTGACACCCTGCTCACGTGGCATCACGTCGATGAGCCCGCAACTACCGATGAAGACGCGATGCCGTCTACCGCCGAGTATTTCTTTCAGCGTGTAGAATCCTATCTGTATCCCGTTGTACTTGGCGTTGACAATGCTGTGCACGTTGATGCATTGCGCCAATGCAGCCCTCATCTCGTTATTACACACGGAAGTCCCGAAGGCACCGCGGTCTGATTTCAGGTCACAGTCTTCCTGTACAGGGTGCAATAGCGTTGTCCGTCGCCGGTGCATCACGCGGCACATCCGCTTGGGGCGGGCGTACGGGCCAGTGTCTTGCTCTTCCCACAACGCCTTCGCTGGTTATGGACCGGATTGCCCAACTCGAATCGTTTCTGGACGACGATCCCGATGACGCGTTTACGCAGTTTGCGCTGGCCCAGGAGCACCTGAAACAAGGGGACCTGAACACCGCCCAGGAATACTTTGAGACGCTGGTGGCCGAGCAGCCTGACTATGTGGGCACGTATTATCATTTGGGCAAACTCTACGAGCGTCGCGGCGCGGTAGAGCAGGCTATCGAAACGTACGAGCAGGGCATTGAGGTGGCCCGCACGCAGCGCGATCGCAAGAACCTGTCGGAGCTCCAGGATGCGCTGATGCAGGCGAAAGGCGTCGGGTTTTAGTAAGAGGGATACACAGGTGTCTGCTGTCTAACGACCCAGATAGTTTATGAACGACACATGCTACCGGATGTGCGGGTGGGGACTTCTACTTGTTGGGCTGCTTCTGGGCGCCCCGTCAGTCGCTCACGCCCAAACCGATACCACCTACGTCGTGAAGTCAGGCGACACGCTCTACAGCATTGCACAGCGCGTAGGGGCCTCCGTGCGGGCGCTGCAAGCCTGGAACGAGCTTGACGGCACCGCGCTGGCTATTGGCGACACGCTGCGCGTGCGTCCGCTTCAGCGAGGATCTTCGCCGCAAGACAGAGCATCAGAGGAGCACGCCTCTCAACGCCGTGCGCCTCTCAACACGGAGCCACTGGCCGACAGCCTGCCCCCGGTTGAGCCGGTTGAGCCTTCCACCGATACAACAGCAGACCCCGCTGCACCCTCTTCGGCCTCGCAAAGCACATCGGATGCGTCTGCCCCCGATTCGTCATCTGCCGATGCCCCTGAATCTGCTCCTGATGACCAGGCTGAATCGCGCTCCTCGTCGGCGCGTGATGAAGATGCTGAAGATCAGGTATCGTGGCAGTTGGTCGAGCGTCCAGAAGGGGCGACATGGATTGACCTGGCACTGCAGACCGGTATCACCGCCGATTCGCTCTGGCGCCGCAACGACATGCCAGCCCAGGTGCCCGATCAGGTCTACGTACCCACAGAGTCCGTTCAGGCGGAGCAGCACACGGTGGCCTCGGGCGAGACGCTCTACAGCCTCGCAGGCCAGTACGGCGTGAGCGTACGTGCGCTTCAGGCCGCCAACGACCTTGACGCGACGAACCTGAGCATTGGGCAAACGCTTCGCATCCCCAGCCAGCAGTCTATGCTGACAGGCGCCTGGGCGCCGCCTGATACGGCTCAGGTGGCAGCATTTCCATCGGCATTTGCCGGACGACTCACAGCCAGCGGCGTAAGCTATGCCCCCGAAACCCTGGTGGGCAGTCATCCAACCCTGCCCTACCACTCCGTAGTGCTGGTATCGCACCCGGTCGGTGCCGCTCCCGAGGAGGCCCGCCACGTGTTCGTGCGTATTGTTGACCGGAGCGTAAACGGGCCTGAAGTGTCGACCGCTGCTGCCGAGGCACTGGAGCTACAGGGCACAGCGTCTGTGGCATTGCGCGTGGTGTGGCGCGCTCCCGAATAGCTTGGGGTTCCATCACGCCCTGCGAACAGATGCGCCCGCTCGGCATAGGCAAATGTGCCCGTTGTTTTCTCAACGCTCCGCCGCGCCCTGATGTCCAACGCTAATGCTTCATTCGAATGGCCTGCCTGGGTGCAAGCTGGGCTGTTTTTCGTACTGGCCTTTGGGGGGATTCAGGGCGTATCGGCAATGCTGCAAGGTACCATCACACTTCCGGCGCTTGTCAGCGCCCTGATAGCAGCTCTTACCGGCGCAGGCATTGTGTACAGCTACGAATGGCGACGCCAAGCCGGCGTGTTCGATCCGCCGCCTGCACCTAAAGCAGAGGCATCCGAAGAAACAGATGTTCGTGCACCCAACGCCGAAGCCTCTGCATCCTCCGCCCAAGATGCCGCATCGTCATAGCACAAGTCGCCCACTATCGCGACGCGACAGTGCGCTGACATTTCGACATACGAGCAGATCTGGGCACAGCGTTTGACGCTCTTGCCGTACAACATGGGTTGTATGAAGTAAACGGAAGAGGTCGTATGAGTACACTTCGCACTGCAGGCCTGATGGCCTTTATGATGGTCCTGTTTGCCCTGGTGGGACACGCACTGGGCGGCACAGGCGGCATGACCGTTGCCTTGGTCATTGCACTGGGCATGAACGTCTTCAGCTACTGGTTCAGCGACGCGATTGTCCTGAAGATGCACGGCGCACAGGAGATCAGTCGGGCCGATGCGCCTGCGTTGTACGACATGGTCGACCGGCTGCGCCGCCGCGCTGATCTGCCAATGCCACGCGTGTGCATCATCCCACAGGATCAGCCCAATGCGTTTGCTACAGGACGCAATCCAGACAACGGCGTGGTAGCTGTAACGCGGGGCATCATGCGCACGCTGAACCGCGAGGAGTTGGAGGGCGTGATTGCGCACGAACTGGCGCACATCAAGAACCGAGACATCCTCATCTCGTCGATTGCAGCCACTATGGCCGCTGCGATTACGCTGCTCGCCCGCTTTGGCTTTTTCTTTGGCGGCGGACGCGAACGCGGCGGCTTCGTTGGGGCGCTCCTGATGATGATTCTGGCGCCGGTGGCGGCTATGCTCATCCAGATGGCCATTTCGCGCTCGCGCGAGTACGTGGCCGACCGCGACGGGGCCCACATCGCTCAGAACCCGATGGGACTGGCGCGAGCGCTGCAGCGGCTGGAGTTGACAGCACAGCGACAGCCCATGCGGGGCGGCAGCGAAGCAACCTCGCATCTGTTCATCGTGAACCCGTTTTCGGGCGGGATGCGTGGGCTCAAAAGTCTCTTTTCTACGCATCCCTCCACCGAAGACCGCGTAGCACGTTTGAATGAGTTGGCGCGCACCGGTGTGTAGGCGACCGAGCATGCGGTTGTGCGTCGCACAACTGCGCATCACGCATGCAGCATGCGTCCGCGCAGGTAGGGCACCGCCAGTGTGAGGGTGCGCAACACCATGAGCACGGTAATGCCGGCCCATACGCCACTCAGGCCCCATCCCATGGGCTGTACGAGGAGTAAGACCCCTGCTGCACCTCCTGCCGAAAGGAGCATAGCCTTGGCGAGATACGGAAAGCGCTCAGCGCCCATGTAGATGCCATCGCCCACGAACACAAATCCGTTGAGCGGCTGCAGAAGCGCCACCACCGGAAACACCGTGAGAATGGCCTGGATGGTCGCAGCATCGTCGGTAAAGAAGCCCGGCAAGACGGGGCGCAGCAGCCCAAACCCGATGCCGAGCCCGCACCCAAGGAGCAGCCCCCACCCCAGCAGGCGGTTCGACACGGTGCGGGCGCGCTCCGGAGCCTCTGCCCCCAGGTGCTTGGCTACGAGGGCCTGCGCCGCCACCGCCAGGGCGTCAACCACCAGCGCCATGAAGAGCCAGAGCTGCGCCGCCACCTGATGCGCCGCCACGGCGGTTACGCCCACACGAGCAGCTACCGCCGTAGCCAGCGTCATGGTACCCACAAGCGCCGCCGTGCGCATGATGAGGTCGCGCCCCACGCGAAGCAGCGGAAGCAACGCACGCGGCGCAGGCCAAAACCAGGTGATGTGAAAGTCAGCGCGATAAGTGCGAAACAGCAGCACCATAAACGCAAGCGCCCCAATCCACTGCGCCGTAACCGTAGCCACCGCCGCCCCGGTCAGGCCCCAGCCCAGCCCAAAAATAAGGATGGGGTCAAGCACCAGATTGACCAGGTTGAGTCCAATGGTCACGTACATGGGCGTGCGCGTGTCCTGGTATCCGCGAAACGCACCGTGTCCGGCCGTAATAAGTAGCACAGCCGGACCGGCGAACGCACGGATGCGCAGATAGGCAAGCGCGGGTTCAAGTAGTTCGCCTGTTGCGCCCATCAGGCGCAGGAGCGGCACCGCAGCAGCCTGGAGCACGGCGAGAGCCGCCGCCCCCGTGACGAGCGCCAGAACCACCGCGCGTACCACCACACGTCCGGCAGCATCGCGGTCGCCGGTACCTACGTGGCGTCCTACCCGTGGCGTGGTGCCGTAGGCCAAGAAGTTGAAGATGACAAAGGCCATTGAAAAGAGCGAGGCGTTGACGCCCAGCGCCGCCAGCGGCACGCGCCCAAGCTGGCCCACGAACGCCGTATCTACAAGCGACACAAGCGGGTCGGTGGCCAGCCCCGCAAGGGCCGGAATGGCCAGATGGAAGATAGCACGGTCGTCATCGGTCCAGAGGCGCATTGGGGACGTAGTGCCAGCGGGCAAAACATGGCGAACGCGCATCCACACGGGGGGACGTGCGTAAAGTTCAACGTAGTGTGGCCGCCGCCCACCACGTCTGCATCACGCGGACGGTCCGCTAACGGTGGACAGGACTGGTGCCTTCGCATCCGCCCCACATGATGATAAAGGTTGCATAACAACCGAGCTATCGCTTAGGGGTATGCAGCCTATGCCGTGCATCTATCCATAAAACTCACCGGTTGCCTGTGACTGCCTCTGCTACCGAGGATCCACTCATCCTTGTTGTTGACGATGAGGAAGACTTGCTGAGCCTGCTGGAGTACAACTTGCAGGAGGAGGGATTCGCGACCGTGCTTGCACGCGATGGGGTTGAGGCGCTGGAGCAGGCGCGGGAGCACGATCCCGATCTGATTATTTTGGATGTGATGATGCCTCGCCTGGATGGCATTGCCGTGTGCGAGCGTGTGCGCAAAGATGCCCATCTGCGTACCACCCCCATCATGATGCTAACGGCACGCTCCGAAGAGGACGACCAGGTGGCCGGGCTCGATGTGGGAGCCGATATCTACATCAGTAAGCCGGTGTCGGTATCAGTAATTATCAGTCAGGCGCGAGCCCTTCTGCGCAGCGCACAGCGCTACGACACGCCGCCGAACCAGCTGGTGGTGCATTCGCTTACCATAGATCGCGACCGCTACCTGGTGTATCAAGACCAGGAGTCAGGCGAGAAAAAAGAGATGCGCATGCCGCGCAAGGAGTTCGAGCTGCTCTACTTTTTGGCCTCGCATCCGGGCAAAGTATTCTCGCGCCAAAAGATTTTGGATAACGTATGGGGGCCGGATGTGTACGTGGTTGACCGCACGGTAGACGTACATATTCGCAAGATTCGCGAAAAGATTGGCAGTGCCCTCATTGAAACCGTCAAGGGTGTCGGTTATCGTTTTAAAGAATAGCCCCCAACTAAAATAGCTCGGCATGCGGGCATCGCTTCGCTTTGGGGGGCACGGCACACGGGGCGCACTCTGCTTTGTACGACAACAAGTAGCCTTCTCGACAGCACTCGCTCACTAACGCTTTGCAACTGCATGAATCGTCTACCTTGTTTAACAGGCTGGCCTGCGGCACTCTGTAGTGTGGCGCTGCTGGCTGGATTGGTGTTGTTTACTGGATGCGGCGGCGACACGGCCCAGACCGTGCGCGTTGACGGATCGAGCACGGTGTTTCCTATCTCGCGGGCTGCGGTGACCGACTACCAGCAGGAAAATCCAGATGCGCGTGTGGTTGCGGGCAACAGCGGCACCTCCGCAGGCTTTCAGCGCTTCTTTCGCGGCGAAACCGACGTGACAGGCGCTTCGCGTCCGATTCGTGAAGACGAGCTGCGCCGCGCCGAAGAGGCCGGCATTGAGTTCATTGAGCTGCCTATTGGATACGATGGCATTTCGATCACGACGCATCCAACCAACGATTTCGTGTCGTGCCTTACGGTGAGCGAGCTAAACGCTATCTGGGAAGACGGAAGCACGGTAGAGCAGTGGAGCGACATCCGCGACGGCTTTCCGGATAAGGAGATTCGCCTGTACGGACGCTCATCTGCCAGCGGCACGTACGATTACTTTACCGAAGCCATCAATGGCGAGCGCGGCAACATTCGCGATAACTACAACGCCAGTGGCACCGACAACGCCACCGTGCAAGGCGTATCGCGCGATCAACGCGGCATGGCGTTCTTTGGGCTGTCGTACTACGAAAACAACAGCGACAACCTGCGCCTCATTGCCGTTGACAACGAGCAGGGGGAAGGATGCGTAGAGCCTACCCAAGAAACGGTAGCCAACGGCACCTATCAGCCGCTGGCCCGCCCGGAGTTCATCTATGTGAATGTAGCCAGCCTGCAAGAAAACCCCGAAGTGGTCTCGTTTGTACGCCACTACATTGCCAACGCGCAGCGTTTTGTGCGGCAAGCCGAGTACATCGCGTTCGAATCTGAAGTCTATGACTTGGTGATGCAGCGCTTTGAAAATCGCAAAACAGGCAGCATGTTTGAAGGCAGCGGCCCCACCATTGGCGTGCGCATTGGCGACCTGCTGAACCGCATGAACACAGACGGGAATGCAGCACCCTCTGACTCGACCACTGCAGCCCCCGATAGCACCAACGCAGGTTCGTAACCGAGCAGCTGTGCTCCATACGTTGAGGCGCGAGGCTGCAGCGGGCGGTCTCGCGCTATTCTGTTCTACGCACGAAGCGTCTTCACCCCGGCACTATGCCTACATCGCCCTCCGAATCGGCCACCATGCCACAGTCGTCCTCTGATGCGTCTAACGCCTCAATGGATCTGTCGGCGAACCTGTACCGAAGCCCACGCGAGCGGCTCGTAAAGTATGGGCTTGGGCTCTGCGCCGTGCTCACCATTCTGACGACGCTGGGCATTGTGGGCATTCTGCTCTATGAGTCGATCGGCTTTTTTTCGCAGGTATCGGTAATTGATTTCCTGACCGGCACCGACTGGGAGTTTGCTGGGTCTGATCCGTCGTTTGGCGTGCTGCCGCTGGTGTCGGGAACGCTGCTTATTACGGGCATTGCAGCGGCGGTGGCCATGCCCATTGGCCTGGCCAGTGCTATCTACATTTCGGAGTATGCTTCGCCCACAGCCCGGCGTTGGCTTAAGCCGGCGCTGGAGGTGCTCGCAGGCGTACCCACCGTGGTGTACGGCTTCTTTGCGCTTACCTTTGTGTCGGGGGTTATCATTCAAGGATTTGACTCAACGCTTCCCCCCCTGAACGCGCTGAGCGCTGGACTTGTGGTAGGCATCATGATTATTCCAATGGTGGCCTCAGTCAGCGAAGATGCCATTCAGGCCGTGCCTAAGTCGCTGGCGGCTGGAGCCTATGCACTGGGCGCAACTAAGTTTGAGGTGGTGCTGCGCGTCATTGTGCCTGCCGCGCTTAGTGGCATCATCGCCAGCTTTATTCTGGCCCTGAGCCGTGCTATTGGCGAAACCATGATCGTGGCTATTGCTGCAGGGGCTACGGCTACACTGACGGCCAACCCGCTCGAATCCATCCAAACCATGACGGGCTTCATTGTGCAGGTGGCCAAGGGCGACATTGATCAGGGTACGGTAAGCTACCAGAGCCTCTTTGCGGTAGGACTGCTCTTGTATCTGATTACGCTGGGGATGAACCTGGCAGCAAACTGGATTATCCGACGGTATCGCGAAAACTACTGATGAAAGATCATAGCGCGTTCCATCCACAGCTTGACAAGCGCCGCCGCTACGGCACGCTCATTGCCGGGCTGCTGTTTGCGGCCACCATGCTGGGCCTCCTGGTCCTTGCCACGCTCATTGTGGACGTGGTAACGACAGGCTCGGGCTGGCTCAGCGAGCAGTTTTTAACGGGATACCCCACCGCACGCCCCGAAACGTCGGGGATCTGGCCTGCTATTGTTGGATCTCTCTATCTGATGCTCATTGTGGCGGCCACGACGGTGCCGCTGGGCGTGGGTACGGCGCTGTATCTGGAAGAGTATGCCGACGAAGGCGGCCTGAAGCGCATCATCCAGCTCAATATTACCAATCTGGCGGGCGTGCCCTCGGTCGTCTACGGGATTCTGGGGTTGGGTGTCTTTGTGTATCTGTTTGATATGGGGAGCAGCCTGCTGGCTGCTGGACTCACGCTCTCGCTCTTGGTGCTACCCATCGTAGTGATTAGCGCACAAGAGGCGCTGCGCTCCATTCCGCAAGGCGTGCGCGAGAGTGCGTTTGCGCTGGGTGCTACCCGTTCGCAAGTCATCTGGCACCACCTGATTCCGATGGCGCTCCCCGGCATCATGACCGGTGTGATTCTGTCGCTGAGCCGTGCGGTGGGCGAAACTGCCCCTCTGGTGCTCGTAGGCGCGTCGCTGGCGATCAACTTTACGCCGGCGCATCTGCTCGACGATTTCACCGCGCTGCCCATGCTCGTCTTCCAGTGGACCGAAGAGCCGGGAGCCTCGTTTCAGGAGCTGGCTGCAGCGGCAATCATTGTGCTGATGGCCTTTCTGCTGCTGATGAACCTGTCCGCCATCTTGCTCCGCAACCACTTTGAAGACCAGCTCGCCGGATAGCACAGGCGGCCGTTCTCTTCTGCATCCTTTTGTACAGCGTTTTTGACCTCATGGCTTCTGCAGATTCATCGAATGTCGGCTCCTCCACACAGGCCAACACCGCCCCGTCCACCAACTCTACAGCAGATGCGCAGCAGGCGGATGCAACCCCAACGGCTGCGGGTCGTGCTGGGGACGCGGCGTCGGAGGGCGAGGCAGAGACGAAGATTGCGGTGTCGAACCTTAACTTCTGGTATGGCGACGACACCCACGCGCTGCAAGACATTACGATGGATGTGAAGGCCAACCGGGTTACAGCGCTTATTGGCCCCTCGGGATGTGGCAAGAGCACGCTCATCCGTTGCTTTAACCGGATGAACGAGCTCATCCCCAACACCACGCTCGAAGGCCGTGTTCATGTCAATGGACAAAACATCTACCAGGCCGATCCGGTTGCGGTGCGCCGGCACATTGGCATGGTGTTTCAGAAGCCCAATCCGTTCCCCAAGACGATCTATAAGAATGTGATATGGGGCGCGCGCATCAACGGATACACCGGCGATGAAGACGCGCTTGTGGAGCGGTGCCTGCGCCAGGCGGCGCTCTGGGATGAGGTGAAGGACAGCCTACACGGCAGCGCCTACAACCTGAGTGGCGGCCAGCAGCAGCGCCTGTGCATTGCCCGCGCACTGGCCGTAGAGCCCGACATTCTGCTGATGGATGAGCCCACCAGCGCGCTTGATCCGGTGGCCACGGGCAAGTTCGAGGATACCATTAGCGAACTGCGCTCTGAGTACACGATTGTCGTCGTAACGCACAGCATGCAGCAAGCCTCGCGCGTGAGCGACGAAACCGTCTTCCTGTATATGGGACGCCTGATCGAGATGGGCGCTACCGAGCAAGTCTTTACCCGTCCGCAAAAAGAGCGCACCGAGGCCTACGTTACCGGCCGATTCGGATGACGCCTCGTGCGTGGCGGGCTTCGCAGCCTTCTGATGCGCCTACGCTCCTATGTCTTCTTCTGCAAACGAACCCCGGTCGCAGCTTGACGGCGAGCTGCACACGCTGCGCCGTCATCTCGTCTCCATGGCCACCCTGGTCGATGAGCAACTGGCCCACGCCATGAACGCGCTCATTCAGGGCGATGTCGAAGCGGGCGAAGCCGTGGCTGCTCGTGACAGTGAGGTTGACGCCCTGGAGCTGACCATTGACCGCCACTGCGAGCGCATCCTGGCGCTGCACACGCCGGTGGCTGCCGACCTGCGCATGCTCATCATGGCGGTGAAGATCAACACCGACTTTGAGCGCATTGGCGATCACTGCCGCAACCTGGCCCGCTACACGGCGCCGCTGGCCGACTTTCCGGATATGCTGGCGGCCACGACCGTTCCCCGCATGGCCGACATCGCCCGCGATATGCTGCGCGGGGCCGAAGAGGCCTTTATCAACCGCGACCGCGTGAAGGCGCGCACGGTCATTGCCCGCGACCAGCAGGTGAACCGCCTGCACGCTGAAAACCTGTCTGCGCTCATCGCGCAGATGCAGCAGACCCCGGAAGCGACCGAAGCGCTGTCGTATCTCATTACGGCCAGTAAAGCCATCGAGCGCATCTCCGACCACGCCAAAAACATTGCACAGGGCGTCGTCTTCCTGGTAGAAGGCAACGACATCCGTCACCAGCGCCTCAGCGATGCGGACCGCTCGTCGTAAGGCATAAAGGCCGCTGGTCAGTCGTTGTCGTGCAGACGCATCAGTCCCTCCTGGGCCACCGAGGCCACCAGCGTGCCCTCCTGGGTAAAGAGCTGTCCGCGCACAAATCCCCGTGCGCCGTGCGCAGTCGGGCTCTCGGCGGTGTATAGCAGCCACTCGTTCATCGAAAATGGGCGATGAAACCACATCGCATGATCGAGGGAGGCCAGCTGCAGATCCGGATCCAGAAACGACCGTCCGTGCGGACGCAGTGCTGTGCCCAGCAGGCCGTAGTCCGACATGTACGCGAAGACGGCCTGATGCAGCAGGGGCTCGTTGGGCAACGTGCCACGCGCTCGGAGCCACATCGGGTTGGTCGGGGCTGCCGGTTCGGGCGCAAACGGATTGACCGGATCTACGCGCCGTACTTCGACCGGACGCTCTTCGGTGTAGAGCGCACGCAACCGAGGCGGAATGCGCCCCTTAATCTGGCGTAGCAGCTCCATATCCGAAGCAAGTGCATCAGGCGGCGGTACGTCGGGCATCGTTGTTTGATGGCTGAGGCCCTCCTCGGGCACCTGAAACGATGCCGCCATGTTGAAAATCGCGCGCCCGTGCTGAATCGCGATGATACGGCGCGTTGTGAACGAGGACCCATCGCGCAGGCGGTCGACCTCGTACACAATGGGCACCTCTACATCGCCAGGGAGAATGAAGTAGCCATGCATAGAGTGCGCCACCCGTTCGGGATCGTCGAGCGTACGCTGCGCGGCCACCAGCGATTGCGCCAGCGCCTGCCCGCCAAACACACTGCCCGAGCCAATATCGTAATTCGTACCCCGAAAAATCGTATCCTCAATGCGCTCCAGGTCGATCAGCGTGCGCAGGTCGTTGAGCGTGTAAGCCATCTGCAATGTGAAGAAAAACGAAGAAGAAAGAGGGAGGCAACGTATCGGCGCTATATCAGAATCAGGTTTCGGGATTACGAGGCAGGCGGTAGATGCAGTCCGCCAAGGCGGGCCGCTCGGGTTGCGCCCGTCACCGAAGGCAGCGCCGTAGCCGTGCCATGTGTCCACTCATGCGCAAGCACCGCCATCCCAATAGCCTCCTTCATATCCGGGTCGATGCCCACATCGGACGTTGAGGCTACAGGAATCGGCGCAAACGCGTTACGTAGTGCCTGCATGAGCGTGCTGTTATGCACGCCACCTCCACTTACGAGCACGCGGTCGGCAGGCGCATCGGGGCGGATGAATTGGGCATACGCCTGATACACAGATGATGCCGTAAGCAGTACCGCAGTGGCCAGCGCATCGTGACGGCTGCCGTCTTGCGTACGTACCTGTGCCCACACGCGTTGCGCGTAGTCGGCCCCAAACTGACGGCGCCCGGTGGAGCGCGGCGGGGGCTGCTGAAAGAAGTCTTCGCGGATGAGTGTAGCCACTACATCGGCGTGGGGGGTACCGGCCTCAGCGTAGGCTCCGGCGGCGTCGTACGGTTCGTCGAAGAGCAGTTCAGTGAGGGCGTCGAGCACCATATTGGCAGGACCGGTGTCGAAGGCGCGTACGTCGGCGCGGGAGGCGCCTGCGGGCACAACGGTTACATTGGCAATGCCACCCAGGTTAAGCATGAGGCGTGTTTCCTGCGCATCCCCCAGAACGACACAGTCGAAATACGGCATGATAGGCGCGCCCTGGCCATGAAGCGCCATGTCGGCAGGCCGAAAGTCGCCCACTACGGGGCAGTTCAACGCGGCAGCCAGCGCGCCCGGGGCCCCCACCTGCAGCGTACCGCGTCCGGGCGGTCCCTCGGCGAGCGGAGTCGGGACGTGCACGATCGTCTGCCCATGCACCCCGACAAGGTCTATGCGCGAAAGCGGGCGATCCGCCTGCTCCATTAGTGCCGTGACGGCTTCGGCATAGCAGTCGGCCAGATGGCCATGCAGAGCGGCCAAATGGTCGAGCGGAGCCTTGTCGCTACGGCTCAGGTCGTGCAGCATGCGGTGCAGGTCGGCGCTGTACGGAGTATGAAGCGCTGCTTGTGCATCGATCTGAAGCGTACCCTGTGAACCTGAGAGCTCGACAAGGACGGCATCCACGCCGTCGAACGAGGTGCCACTCATCAGGCCCACTACGCGGCGGCGTTCAGACAGCGTTGAGGGAAAGGCCGAGGCAAGAAACGTATCCATACAGAATAGGGAACCAAGATCAGGTGAAAGCAGGAGGGTTACGGGACGCACCGATACGGACGACGGCGTTGTATCCGTTCCCTGCAAGGAGTATCATCACGCGTTACAGAGCATGTGCCCGCGTGGAACGTTGCGTACCCGGCCCTGTAACGAACGCGTCCACAACGTATCTGTACTTACCCTCTCAGTGTATTGTCTGCTGATTCCTCTCGCCTAATGGCTGTGCGCTCTATTCGGGTGCTCGTTTGTTGGACCGCCGCTTGGTGTGCGCTTTGGATGTTAAGTAGCACACCTGTTGCGGCACAGAGCTTGGATCGGCTGGCAGAGACCGAAGCGAGCGTAGCATACTACTTTTACGCCCGTCCGGGTGATGCAACTGTGCAGGTGTCGGTATGGGGCACCGTTGGAAATACCGGGATCTATGAAGTGCCGACAGACACACAGCTTGACAAGCTCCTTACAATGGCAGGTGGGGCGCCGATTGATACGCGTCAGCGTGGCCAGGACCCCGACGACATTCGCATTACGCTGTACCGCACCGGCGAGGATGGAAGCCGCACCATTGTGTACGAGGAGCCGTTAGAGAATCTGGTGCAGAACCCGGAATATCCTGCGCTGCAAGATGATGACATCTTGGTTGTGGAGCTGGAGCGTGCACGCACGCCCTTCCGTTTCCGCGATGTGCTGGGTATTGTGAGCAGTCTGGCCAGCCTTACGCTGCTCGGACTGCGCATATTTAACAGAAATTAAACCGCATATGTAGACGAAGAGGCAATGGTACTCAAGCACGGGTATGCGTGCATTGGTCTCTTCTGCTTTCTACACTTAATGGAGCGTGCAAGCGTACCGGTTTGCCGTTCATGCAGAAGCCTGATAGTTTCTTATGGCCTCCCCTTCGCTGCCCCCAAACGGACAAAACGGACGCCACGACGCGGCGCCTACGCCGTGGCCTGCACAAGGCCAGTTGTACGATGAAGTCTACCACCCCGAGGGCAACGGGGTCTCGCAACTACGCGAAATGGCCGGACTGCTCTGGGCACACAAATGGATTATCCTGGGGGTGTTCGTTGTGGTAATGGCAGCAGCCGGTGTGTACACGTACACCTTGCCGAACCAGTACCAAACGTCGAGTCTGCTGCTCATCAAGCCCGACTCGCCGTCGACGCTCGTGAGCACGCGCGGTCGTATGGTGCCCGGGCTTGCAGGAAACCGGTCGCTCTCAAATCAGCTCTTTGTGTTGCGCCAGTCGCGGGAGTTAGCCCAGCGCGTGGCCGATCGTATGGATGAGATGTATCCAGAGGGCGAGGGGCCGCCCATTATGTACACGGCTGAGACCCAGGAGCGACTGAGTGCGCAGCAGCTTGCAGGGCGGCTCATGGGACGCGTGCAGGCCAGCCCCGGTGGTGAGGAGATCGACGCCATTCGCCTTTCGGCAACCAGCACCGATCCGCAAGAGGCAGCGCTGCTTGTGAACCTGTTCTCCGAAGAGTACGTCGAGTTCTCGCGCGACCGAAGCCGCCAGAGCGTGCAGGCAACCTACGACTTCCTCAAAGAGCAGTCCGAGAGCCTACGGGTGGACATGGAGGAGGCCGAGCAGAACCTGGTTGACTTCATGCAGCGCGAGGAGGCTGTAGCGCTCGACGAAGAAACCAGCTCTACGGTATCCCGCATTACGAGTTTGGAGTCCGAGCGCGCCCAGCTGCGTATCGAACTGGAGATGACGCGCGCACGGTTTAACGCTCAGCAGGATAATATTGAGTCGATTGAGCCGCAGCTTGCCGAGCGGCTCGCCTCGAACATCGACAGCGAACTGGCGCGGGTGCAAGAAGAACGTGCCGAACTCAAGCAGCAGCTGGATCAGGCGCTGGAGCGAAACTCCAACCTTTCGCCGAATCCTAATGGCAATGCGCTTGAGCGTGAACTGGCGCGGACCCAAGAGCGCATCGACCGGCTTGATACGCAGGCTCAAGACATTGCCGCCCGGTATGTAGATCAGGCACTGGCTGCCGGGGGCGCCGGGCCGGGCGAAGACAGTGAGCGTGGGGTGGGCTATGTGGCCGAGCAGCGGGAGCAACTGGTGCAGCAGCGCATCCAGATTAGTGGGATGGAGGCGCGTCTCTCTAACATAGACGAGCAACTGGCTGAAAACCGGACTCGCCTTCAGGAGCTGCCCGCGCAGTCGCTCGAATTGGCGCAGTTGCAGCGTGAGCGCCGCTCTGCTGAGCAGGTCTACAGCTTTGTACGACAGCAGATGCAGGAGACGCGCATGACCCTCGAATCCGAAATTGGAAATGCCGAGGTCGTTCGTTTTGCCGGAGTCCCATCGGTGCCGTTTGCGCCTACGCCGCGCCAGAACATGACGCTGGCTGCCCTGCTTGGTCTTGTCTTGGGGGGTGGGTTCGTCATCATTCGTGACCTGCTGGACACGCGGGTACGCCAGCCCGATGACGTGCGCGCAACGGGCGAGCATCTCATAGGTGTCGTGCCATCAATGGATGCCATCATCCAGCGTGACTTCGACGGCGAGCGCCATATCGAAATTGACGGGCAGAAGGTGCCCACCACGCTGCCCATGCTCGTAAGTCCCATGTCGGCGGTGGCCGAGTCATACCGGCGGTTGCGCACGAACCTGCGCTTCGCCCGCCCCGACGATGAAGTGCGTACGCTGGCCGTTACCAGTGCCAGCAAAGGCGAGGGGAAAACAACCACCGTGGCCAATCTGGCCCTGGCGCTTGCCAGTGCTGGGCAGCGCACGCTGCTGATTGACGCCGACCTGCGTCGCCCGCGCCTCCACACGCTTTTCGACGGCAACACCAGCCTGCCGCTTGTCGACATCCTGTACGACGGCCTGCCCGATCCTGAGGCGCTTCGCACCTCCGTAGATCACCTCTACGTAATGTCTGGGGGCGAAAAGGTGCCGAATCCGGCTGAACTCCTTGGCTCGCAGCGGATGCAAACACTCCTCGATGACATGGAGGGGGAGTTCGACTACGTGCTCGTGGATACCGCGCCGGTCTTGCTCTTTAGCGATGCCCTTGCCCTCTCTCCGTTCTGCAAGGGCGTGGTCATGGTGGCGTCGTCGGGAACGACCGATCATCGCGCATTGGAGCACGCCATCCACCAGATGCATGAGGTGGATGCGCCGCTGTTGGGATGCGTCCTTAATAACTACAAGGCCGATGACAACAGCCGCTATGCTTACAGCTATGACAACTACGGCTACGCACAGAGCATGAAGCGCCTCGACGACTATTACAGCGACGACAACGCCCCATCAAAAAGCCGACTACAGCAGTGGTTAGGGCGCTGATAGGCAGGACAGCAAAGCAATTCTGAGTTCCCTCGCTTTACGTTAGGCCGCAGGGACACACATAACCGAAGGCAATCAGCAAATGTGAATAGCGACCGCACGGCGTCTTCACGGCGCGTTGCGGTCGCTTTGCATTGGGCATAGACGGACCCGTACAGAATGAAATGTGAAGAAGCAGGTAGCTACTGGGGGGGCTGTTACCTTTCGGGGGATGATTGCGCCTTTCTTGTTCCCACACCAGGTACACTTATTACCCGCGCTGGCACAGCGATTAATGTGCGCGTGTGAGAGGCAGCGTAAGCTGCAGTGCCATTTGAAGCTTGTCCCTGATCGTCAACGTGCCGCATCCCTCTGCTTGCAACACTGTGTGTGCATGCCCGAATCGCTTGCAATAGCTCCACAAGAAGCCGCCGCCCCCAAACGGGTGGCACTGTTTGCAGGAGCCTACAACCACATTGCCGACGGCGTATCGCTTACGCTTAACCGGCTGGTGGCCCATCTGGACGCGCAAGACGACACGGCTGTTCGGGTCTTTGCACCTACCGTGAAAGAGCCTGCGCTTGACCATGCAGGCACGCTTTGTCCCGTGCCCTCGCTCGCCGCGCCCGGGCGCCCGGAATACCGTCTGTCGCTTGGGCTGTCTACAGAAGCGAAGGCGGTGCTGCGCGCGTTCGATCCTACGCTCTTCCACATCGCCACGCCCGATGTGCTGGGCTACCACGCACTGCAAACCGCACGGCGCTGGGGGCGTCCGGTCGTTGCCTCGTATCATACGCACTTCAGTTCGTATCTAAAGTACTACCACCTTACCGCGCTGGAGCCGCTGCTGTGGCACTACGTGCGCACGTTCTACGCGCAGTGTCGGCATATCTACGTGCCCTCCTCGGCCATGGCCGACATCTTACGGGCCCACGGCATCACCAAGGGGCTGCGTCCGTGGGAGCGTGGCATCGACACGGAGCGCTTTCATCCGAGGCGCCGTAGCATGGCGTGGCGTCGCGAGCAGGGCATTGCCGACGACGAGGTCGTGCTGAGTTTTGTAAGCCGTCTCGTTTGGGAGAAAGGCTTGGCGCTGCTCCCACAGATCCGCGATGTGCTGCGCGAGCGTGATATCAACGTGCGTCTGCTCATTGTGGGCGATGGCCCGG
This sequence comes from Longimonas halophila, assembly GCF_002554705.1. Classification (GTDB taxonomy): domain Bacteria; phylum Bacteroidota; class Rhodothermia; order Rhodothermales; family Salinibacteraceae; genus Longimonas; species Longimonas halophila. The sequence continues at coordinate 143,160 of NZ_PDEP01000009.1, forward strand.
CACGCGACGAACTTGAATCACTGCTCCCCGGGGCCTGCTTCACAGGCTTCCTCACAGGGGATGCGCTGGCTACCGCCTACGCCAGCAGCGACGTCTTTGTCTTCCCAAGCGATACCGAAACCTTTGGCAACGTGACGCTGGAGGCGATGGCCTCGGGGGTGCCCACTGTGTGCGCCGATGCGGTAGGCAGCCGCGACCTGGTCGACGAAGGCACCACCGGCGCGCTGTGTCCGCCCGGCGACGCTCGTGCCTTTGCCCAAGCATTGGCCCCGCTACTCGTCAATGCTGAGCGCCGCACCGCGATGGGACAGGCTGCCCACGAGCGCGCTCAGTCGTACACCTGGGCCACCCTCCTTGCACGTATGGATCGCTACTACGACGAAGTCCGCGCGGCGGTGAACGCGGAGGACGCATCTTCTACACGCATGCCTGCTTCGCATTCTGCTTAACAATTAACATCTTGCCCGTGCATATACTTTATGTTTCGCACTCGCTGCCTCCAGAGGGGCGTCCCATGGACAACGTGGGCGGTATGCAACGCGTCGCGTTGAAACTCAACGAGGCGCTGCATGAACGTTCAGAACCGCCCCATGTAGAGTCGGTTCTGCTGCGGAGCTCGTGGAAGTGGACGCCCTACAAGGTGCCGTTTTTTCTGGGCAAAGCGGCGTGGCGCATCCGGCAGGCTGTGTTGCGTAACGAGGCTGATGTCGTGCTTTTCTCATCTATGGTAACGGCTGCACTGGCCGTGCCGCTGCGCGGGTTTTTGGATCGTCACAATGTGAAGACCGCTGCCATCACGCACGGCCTCGACGTTACACTGAGCGTGTCGGCGTACCAGTGGTTTGTGCCCAAGGTATTCGGCGCGCTCGATGCGGTGCTGCCAGTGAGTCGGGCTACGGGCGCGGCCTGCGTAGCACGTGGGATGCCCGCGGACCAGGTGCATGTAGTGCCCAATGGCATCGACCTGGATCGCTACGCGCCACCGCAGTCCAAATCCGAGATGCGAGCGGATCTCAGCGAGGCGCTGGGATCGAAAACGGCCCCCTTGCCCAACGATGCGCTGCTTTTATGCAGCGTGGGGCGCCAGGTGAAACGGAAAGGCGTGGCCTGGTTTGTGGAGCACGTTATGCCCACGCTGCCCGAACATGTGCACTACTGGATCGCCGGAGACGGCCCGCAGTCCAGCGCTATCCAGGACGCGATTGACCGCAACAACCTGAACGAGCGCGTGCGGCGTCTGGGGCGTATCTCAAACCCCGATCTGGCGCGCCTCTATCGCGGGGCCGACCTGTTCATCATGCCCAACATTCCCGTAGAAGGGGATATGGAAGGCTTTGGTGTCGTCATGCTTGAAGCGGGCCAGTGCGGCTGTCCGTCGATTGCGGCGCGGCTTGAGGGCATCCAAGACGTGATTACGGAGGGCGAAAACGGGCATCTGGTGGAGAGCGAAAACCCGGCGTCTTTCCGTGAAGCCATTATGCAGTACAACCAGGCGCCCGAGCAGCTCCGCCAGATATCGGAGCGCGCCGTGCAGCACACCGAGTCTAACTTTGGGTGGAGCGCTGTGGCCGAGCAATATGTCGATGTATTGCGCGCTGTGGTCGATCCCGACGCCGCGCCGCAGGGCGACTCGTTGCCCGGTGCTCCAGTTGAGGTGGGGGTTCACGCTGAGACTATGGCTTAACGGCCCTGCATCTTTTGCGCGGCCTTCGCTCGTGCAGATCAGTTATGGTGAACTGTAGCCGGACGTGGGGCATATGACACCGACGAAAGCGCACGGCGAATCGGTCTTCCATACCTTCCATACCTGCGATGCCGCTGATGCGCGTGCCTCGATGTGTTTTCCAAGCCTCCCTGCTCTCATGTCGCGCCAGAACCTGACCCGCGAACTTGCCGAACTGCGTCACCTGCTCCTCTCTATGGCAGACATCGTCAAAGAGCAGTTTGGGGATGCGGTGCACGCCCTCCTTACAGACGACCTGGAGCTTGCCGAGGCCGTCGTTGAACGGGATAACGAGGTTGACCGCCTGGAGCTGGAGATTGACCAGCAGTGCGAGCGGATTCTGGCGTTGTATCAGCCGGTTGCTGTTGACTTGCGGTTCCTGATTGTAGTTGTGAAGATCAATACCGATCTGGAGCGCATGGGCGACCATTGCCGCAATCTGGCGCGCAATGTGGAGCATGTGCGCAGTGCGCCGTCGGTGATTGAGCATACCAAGCTCAAAGAATTGGCCGAGGCGTGCAGCAACATTTTGGCAGAGGCGCAGCGTTCGTTCCTGGAGCGCGATGAAACCCTGGCGCAGGAGGTGCCGACCTTCGACGAGCGCGTGAACGCGCTGCATCGCGAAAACTTTAATCAGCTCGTACAATTCTGCAAGTCGCATCCCGAACACGCCGAACCGGCAGCCCATCTCATCACTGCCAGCAAAGCCATCGAGCGCATTGGCGATCATGCCAAGAGCATTGCCAAGAGCGTGGTGTTTCTCATCGAGGGCGAGGACCTGCGCCACGCTTCGGTGCAGGCGCAAGACGCTTCAAGCGAAAGCGGATCCTAAGAACCTGTTTGGGTTTTGGTTTGACGGCGAGAGCGAGGGCCGCTGAGGCGAAAATTGGACCCCAATCGAGGTTCGTAGCCGGGGCTACGGGCCGAGATTAGGGGCAATTTGCACCAGGGGCATGACCTTCGGCCCCAGCCCAGCGAAGCCGCTCGGAGCCCAAAATAAGAAATCAAAACAGGTTCTAAAACACTGGGCCTCCAGCCTCCTGTCTACAGGGACAAGGCCTCGCCACCGGCTACGCGTTCAAGGTGTTCAACGAGTTGTGCGGGCATCTGCTGCACACGAGCACGATACGCGGCGGTGTCGGGTACGTAGTGCGGGATAAAGCGAAGCAGCGCATCCAACGAAAACTGGTTGCTGCGGATGCCTGCTCCAGCACGCACGATGTCGTAGGCGTTGCACAGCTGCTCGTAGTGGCCGGGCACCGGCACTGCCTGCACAGGAGTATCCAGGTAGAGGGCCTCGGCCACCGACTCAAATCCCGCTGTCGTAGCCAATCCGCGCGCCTGTGCCATCGACTGGATGAAGCGCTCGGCGCTCAGCGGATAAATGGTGAGGGTGCTGTCGACCTGTTCGGGCGTGTGGATGCCGTCGCGTCTCCAAAAGCACCGTAGCGGCACCTGCGGATGCGCGTGATGCCAGCACATGAGCTGCTGCGCGTAGCTGTCGTTGAGGAGATAAGCTTGCACATGAGATGCCCGCTCGTTTCCCGGCGACAGGCGACGCACTGATGGACGGAGCAGCGGGGGCATCACAGTGAGCGAAACCCCGTCAGGGAGCCACGCTGTAGACGCGGGCGGAGCCGGATACAGCGACAGGGCAATGCAGGCATCTGTACCCCACGCGGTGAGGTGCGTGGCCCAATGCGTCAGGGCGCGCCGGGCCCACCGTTGCGGCGGAAAGCGGTAGCCGGGATGCAAGAACATGTACTGATGCGCCACCGCGACGGTTGGCACCGTTACGCCGCGCTTGCGCGCCAGCACGCCCATCATCGGCTCGAAGAAGTTGACAATGAGGTCCGGATCTGCCGTCTCGATGGCCGCCTGTAGTGTATCGAGCGGTTCCGATTCGAAAAAGACTCGTCGGAGTCCGCGCCCAACAGTAGCAAGGGGACGCACGGCTCCCGTAGCGGTGTCGGTGATGATAGAGACGCTGCGCAGCGGCGTCAGCGGCTTTGCAATGGCATCTGTAAAAAACGCAGGCCAGGATCCCTGCTCGGGCATCCCCACCGCAGCGCCCACGACCTCGTGGTTAGCAGCACGAAGCGCTTGCTGGAGCGCCAACGCCTGGGTAAGGTGGCCGCGACCTTCGCCCTGAATCACAAAAAAACAACGCATAGCGGATATAGAGCACAAGAGCAAGAGCATGCGGTGTATTCGTAGCCCGCCCGACCGTTCGCAGGCAGCCTGGACCGAAACCCGCATGCGTGCGGCTCGTTGAGCCTCCGATCTTTACGGGGAGTATCTTGCCGCTGTGCCTGACCTGAAAGGACATACCTACCTGATTCTTTTTGCGCTCTGGCTGATGATGTTTTCAGCCAGCAGCCAAGTGGTCATTGTCATCCCCATTCTGCCAGAAATCAGCCAGACGCTCGGCATCAACGAGTTGTGGCAGGGGGTGCTGCTCGGGTCGTATGCCTTTGCATTGGGCGTGTCGGCCGTTGTTACCGGACCCATCTCTGACCGCGTAGGGCGCCGCCGCATCCTGATTTTTGGCGCGACGCTCATGTCGATCGCGCTGGTGCTACACACCGTGGCTGCCAGCTTTACGTTGCTGCTGATCATGCGCACGCTTGCGGGCATTGGCGGGGGGATTCTAAGCGGCGGCTCGGTGGCGTACATTGGCGACTACTTTCCGTATGACCGCCGCGGCTGGGCCAACGGCTGGGTGATGAGCGGCACCGCCTTCGGGCAGATTGCTGGCGTGCCCACCGGGAAGGTGCTGGCTACAGCGTACGGCTACCGCTGGCCTTTCGTGATGTTTGCAGTCACCATGGGCATCGCGGCTATTCTCATCTGGTACGTATTGCCCGCCGTGAACGCGCATCTCGATCCGAAGCGTCTTACCGTGCGCCGCATGGTGAAGAAGTATGCCCGCCTGGTCCGCCGCTCTGAAATCGTAGCGGCGGTGGCCACGTACTTTCTCATGTTTCTGGGAATTGGGCTGTTTGCCTCGTTCTTGCCCACATGGCTGGAGGTCGAAATTGGGATCTCGGGCTTCCAAATCGCTTTGCTCTTCGCCGTTGGGGGACTGGCCAACATTGTAGCGGCTCCCGTGGCGGGGCATGTCTCGGACACCCTGGGGCGCAAACCGCTTGTGGTGGCTTCGTGCCTTGGACTAAGCGCGGCCATTTTGGTGGCGCCCTACCTCATCGACGGCTTTGCCATGGCGGCTTTTCTCTTCTTCCTGGCCATGATTGCAGTTGGCATCCGCATCAGCCCGCTTCAGGCGCTCCTCACAGCGCTGGTGGTCGATGCACGACGTGGGCTCCTCATGGGGCTGGCGGTTGGATTTGGGCAGGTCGGGTTCGGCGTGGGGAGTTTCATCGCTGGGCTTACGTACGGGCCCTACGGATATGCAAGCAACACCGTCATGGGGGCCGCCTCGGTGCTTCTCATGGCTGCAATTGTGCAATGGGGATTGCCTGAGCCCGACCTGCATGCTCCACATCCTGCTACATCGAAGTCGTAGAAAACGAAGTCGTAGTAGGATACGAAGTGTAACGGCACACGAGTCGCCTGCACAGAGCCTGTGTATTTCTTTTGCTCATCAGGCGTCCCATGCACTATGGACATCTCGTACGATCTTCTCGTCGTAGGAACCGGAGGCGGAGGCTCGGTGGTGGCCCGTCGATGTAACGACGCGGGCTGGTCCGTCGCTCAAATCGATAACCGTCCGTTTGGAGGTACGTGTGCCCAGCGCGGCTGCGATCCCAAAAAAGTGCTTGTGGGTGCGGCGCATGCCGTAGATCAGGCCACGCACTTGCATGGCCACGGCCTTACGGCGCCGCCTGCCATTGACTGGAGCGACCTGATGGCGTTTAAGCGCTCGTTTACTGAGCCGGTGTCTGAGGCGCGCGAACGGGCACTTGAAGATGCTGGAATTGATGCCTACCACGGCACGGCCCGCTTCATCAACGAACACACGCTGCAGGTGGGCAACGATACGCTCGAAGGCGAACACATCGTGCTGGCGACCGGTATGCAGCCGGTTCCGCTGCCATTCGAGGGCGCAGACCTGCTTACCACCAGCGACGAGTTTCTGGAGCTCGACGCGCTACCCGACGAGATTCTCTTTGTAGGGGGCGGCTACATCTCAATGGAGTTTGCCCACATCGCCCGCCGCGCCGGGGCCCGCGTACGCATCATTCAGCGCGATTCACGGATCCTTCCCCCGTTTGATGCCGACTGCACCGATCGCCTGACTGAGGCTTCGCGTGATCTGGGCATGGACATCCACTTGAATACGGATGCCGTGCGCATCGACAAAACCGACAACGGACAGCTTGCCGTAACCACGCGGGGGCCCGATGGGAGCGAGCAGACCTACACTGCCGACCTCGCCATTCATGGCGCCGGGCGCGTGCCGAACATCGAAGCGCTTGATTTGGAGAAAGGTAACGTCGACGCCGGACGCGGGGGCATTACCGTGAACGAGTATCTGCAGAGTCCGACGAACCCGCGCGTCTACGCCGCAGGCGATGTTGCCGACACTCCTGGGTTGCCCCTTACCCCGCTCTCAGGACAAGAATCCCACATCGTAGCCGACAATCTGCTGGGCGACACGCCCCACGCCGCTACGTACGGACTGCAGCCCAGCGCTGCGTTTACGCTTCCGCCACTGGCCACGGTGGGCCTAACCGTCGACGAGGCCGACGCCCAGGAACGCGAGGTGCGCATCATTGAGAACGACCTGAGCGGATGGTACAGCTACCGCCGCATTCAGGCCGATACCGCATACGCCAAGGTTCTGGTGGATGCAGAGACCGATGCCATTGTGGGAGCGCACCTCATCGGCGAGCAAGCGCCTGAACTGATTAACCTGTTCACGCTCGCCATCCGCCACAACATGACGCCCGCCGACATTAAAGACACCACCTTTGCGTATCCCACGCACGGTTCTGATCTGCAGTACATGGTCTGAAGAGCAATAGTGCTGTGTCACAGATCAATCCTGGGAGACGCGTGCTTCTCTCAAACGCTGACATCTTGACCCTGACGGCTGCTGGGGGAAGGATCTCCCCTGAGCTTGGAAGGGCCTCATGTCCCGCTGTATCCGCCAGGCGCCAAGGAGATGTTTCGACGCGCTTCGCTTGCTCAACATGACACTCTATTGGAGAGCAGGAGCCTGGAGGAGACTTCTTAGCACACGTCGCTTACGCACCATAACATTCAGGCATAACACGCCAACAGTGTAGAACTGCTCACTCGCCGGATGCGAACGTCGTTACCGTCTGCACCGACTCAACGGGACGCAGCGGCACGGACAGGCGGGCCCGAAACCGCATGATGTGCGGTAGCCACTGGCCGTTAGGGCCTGGCTGCAGTGCGATGTAGAACAGGCTGTCTTCGTCGTAGAGCAGGGCCCGGTCGGCACGTACCACGTAGGTGCTCACCGCAGAGCGCGTACCGGGCAGCACGTCAACGCGGGCATACGGAATAGCCATGCGGCGTCCGTCTCCCGTATCGCGGGCCACGACCTCAATGCGGTCAACCGGAATGCCCGGCGCGAGCGTGTCGCGGCGCATCCCGTAGCGATACGCCGGCTGGTTGCGTGCCTCCAGGAAGGGCGGTTCGTCGGGATACGCATCACGCACTATATTTTCTGGCAAGGAGGCCGCATTGGCGCGGGGCACCAGGCCCCACAGGTCGCGGTCGGGGAGCGTGCCGGTCTGCGTTTCCTCCAGCAGTTCCGGTTCAGCCTTGGGGCGGTGGTGCCACGTCTGGTAGAGCTGCCCGCGCAGCGAGTCGGCAGGCGTAAAGGCGTCGGTGCGCGTGGTGCGCGTGAGGGGCACGCGTGGCAGCGCGGCAAACGCCGAATCCATGAGGGCAAGGTCGAGGCTGTCGAGTCGGCTTACGACCGCATCGCCGGTGGTTGTCCACGCGGTGGTATCGGCAGTCGGCGCGTAGCGGGGCGGGGGGCCTTCGGTTCGGGCACAGCCCGACGTTGCCACCGATGCCGCAAGGAGCGCGCTGGCAACAAGCAGGAGCACAACGCGAGAACACGGCACAAACGACGGTATCATAAGCAGCAGGAGAGCAGAGTAGGATCGGACATCGGTACAAACAGCCAGGCATCGAACGCGCCACGCATCCGATTCAAATTAAAACCGGCTGGTTTCACAACAGAATAATGCATCGGTCCGAGCCGATGCTTATGTTGCTACACACCGCCTACCCCACACGGGGCCGCGCCGAAAAGTTTCGGGCGCGCGTTCTGCTTTTATTTCTTGACCCAGTTGTTGCGCATGAGTCACGCATCGGCGTCTTCCGCTTCGTTAGAGGCTTGGCACGCTCGCTACATTGCTGAATCGGCGGCCCGCGCTGGAGCGGCGGTCATCCGCGACCGTGTAGACAAGGCACATACGGTCGAGACGAAGGGCACGAACGATTTCGTGACCGAAGCCGACAAAGCCGCGCAAGATGCCATTGTGCAGGTGCTGCGCCGCTCGTTTCCCAACGACACAATCTTGGCCGAAGAGCAGGATGACGCTGTCGGCAGCATCGCCGACGTTAGCGGACGCCGCTGGATCATTGACCCGATTGACGGCACGACCAACTTCATGCACGGCATTCCGCCGTATGCAGTCAGCATTGCGTTGCAGCAGGATGATGCAATTGTTGCTGCGGTGGTGTTCAATGTACCGCACGACCGGCTGTATGCGGCGGTGAAAGGCGGCGGGGCCACCTGCAACGGCGAACCGCTCGCCGTAAACAATGCCGATACGCTGCCCGAGGCCGTCATTGCTACGGGCTTTCCGTATCAGCGCGTTGCGCACACCGAAGTGTTCTTGGATGTGCTTGGCGCGCTCTTGCCAAAGGCGCGCGGTATACGCCGCCACGGCGCGGCCTCGATTGATCTGGTGCGCGTGGCCGAGGGTGCGTACGGCGCTTACTACGAAACCGGCCTGAAGCCGTGGGACGTAGCCGCGGGTGCGCTCATTGTGCGAGAAGCGGGCGGACGCGTCACCACCGTTGGCGGGTCGGGGGGACTGCATCCCCTGTTTGATGCGCAGACTGTTGCGACGAACGGTCGCCTTCACGAAACGATGCAAGATGCGCTTGCTCCGCTGCAACACATTCACGCTTGACGATATGCCTCGCCGCAACGCGGGGCCTTTTGTATCCCCCTGTACCTTTTTTCTAACAGCTGTTTGCTCGTATGTCTGACGCTGGATATGGATTGCTCGATGGAAAGACTGGCATCATCTTTGGTGCCTTAAACGACGAAAGCATCGCCTGGAAGGTGGCTGAGGCTGCCCATCGCGAAGGGGCGCAGTTTGCGCTCTCGAATGCGCCGGTGGCGCGCCGCCTGGGCAGTATGGACGAACTCGCTGAGGCCACCGACAGCCCCGTCATCTGGGCCGATGCCACCGATGACGAGGATCTGGCCTCGCTCTTCAATGAGGTGCAAGACGAGTACGGCGGCATCGACTTTATTGTGCACTCCATCGGCATGGGCGTCAATGTGCGCAAAGACGTGCCGTACGAAGACCTGAACTACAACTGGTATCAGAAGACGCTCGACATCTCGTCGGTTAGCCTGCATCGCATTGTGCACCACGCCCTGGACACCGGCGCGATGAACGACGGCGGGTCGGTTGTGGCGATGAGCTACATCGGTGCCCAGCGCATTTTCTCGAAGTACTCCGAAATGGGGGATGCAAAGGCGCTCCTCGAAAGCATTGTGCGCTCGTTTGGATACCGGCTGGGCCAGCGCGACATCCGCATCAACGCGATTTCGCAGAGTCCGACCAAGACCACAGCGGGGTCCGGCATTGAAGGCTTCAACGCCATGTACGAGTTCGCCGAGCGCGTGTCGCCGATGGGCAACGCCTCCGCCGAAAGCTGCGCCGACTACACCGTCACGCTGTTGAGCGACCTGACCCGCATGGTGACCATGCAGACGCTCTACCACGACGGCGGCTTCAGTTCCATGGGGATCTCCGATCAGTTGGTGGAAGCGATGCAGGACGCCTTCCAGAACGACGATGACGACGCGTAGCCTATGGGGGGCGTGCCACGTGCTCAATTTGTTTTCCGGATGTGAACGCGATGCCTTCGATTGAACTGTTTGTCTCAGACATTGACGGCTGCCTGGCGCGCCCGTACCGGCCGTATGACCTTGACCGGCTGCAGGCGTTGGCCGCCCATGCCGATGCAGCTGGAACGCTGCACGACGACGGCACCGCCCCCACAACGCGTCCGGTGTTTACGCTCTGCTCCGGACGGCCCTACTCGTACGTAGAGGCAATGACGCAGGCGCTCGGGCTTGTTACGCCGGTGCTGTTCGAGAGCGGCGCGGGGCGATTCGACCCGGTAGCCGCGCAGACCACCTGGCATCCAGGGCTCACCAAGGCGCTGGAGGAGCAACTTGACGAGATGCGGGCCTGGTTTCGCAAGGAAGCGGTGCCCGGCACCAAAATCTCGCTCGACCACGCCAAGCGCGCGCAGGCCGGCATTGTGACCCCCGACCCCTCCGAGATCCGGGCCGTGCGGCCCAAGGCACTGGCCTTCGTTGAGAACCACCTGCCCGATTTGAAGGTATTCACCACCGATGTGTCGATCGATGTGCTCTCGCCCCAAATTACGAAGCGCGCCGGACTCGAATGGCTGGGGGCGCATTTGAATGTACCGTTAGCGGCCATGGCGTATATCGGCGACACCGATGGCGATATTGTGGCCCTGGAGGCGGTGGGGCAGTCGTTTGCTCCGGCCAATGCCCACGCCTCTGTAAAACCATGCGTTGATCATGTTACGAAAGAAGCCGTAGCGGCGGGCACCCTGGCGGCATATGAACAGTGCACGACACAGAATAACGCGCAGCGCACCCAAACAGAACGGGCTTCCTGATGTAGCGTCCGCTACGGGGTCTGCTTACTGCTCGTTGTAGCGTTCCCCACACGCTTGAGTATGAACTCCACCGTTGTATGACTGCTCTACGCATCGTTCCCTCAACTGCATCGCTCATTGCCGTTCTGCTGATGTTGGGCAGCGGTATCGTGCCTTGCACTTATGCGCAGACCGGGGCATCGCCTGAGGTCCCCACGCGCCCGGCTGCCAGCACCGTGGCCGATGCTAATCTGCACTACGTAGCGGGCGGGTCGGCGATGCTATACCGCGGACCCAGCGAAGAGGCCCCCCTGCAGCGCATGCCGGTGCGTACTCCGCTGCATCATCTGGGCTGTGCGGACGACTGGTGTCGTGTGCGTCTTGAAGATGGTGAACAGGGATATGTGGCAGCAGACAACCTCTCCAATGTCTGGATTCATGTGGATAAGGACGCCCGACGCTTGCACGTGTACGCCGGGCCCGAGCACGTAGCGACCTATAACGCCGATTTTGGGCCAAACGTGTTTCTGGATAAGGAGCGCCGCGGCTCGCTGCAAGAGCAAGACCATTGGCGCACCCCTGAGGGGCTTTTTCATGTTGTGCGCCTGAACCCGAACAGCCAGTACTATAAGGCATTGGTGCTCGACTATCCGGGCCGCGACGATGCTGAGCGTGGATTGGATCGTGGCGTTATCTCGGACGCCGAGTACGAAGCCATTATCGAGGCCCACAACGAACGTCGCATGCCGCCCATGTCAACCGATCTGGGCGGGTGGATTGAGATCCACGGCGACGGTACGGGCGCAGCCACTACATGGACGCGTGGTTGCGTTGCGCTACACAACACCGATCTCGACGAGGTTTGGGACTATGCTGAGGTGGGCACCCCCGTTCTCATTCGGTAGATGCGATAGATGTACGAAAGCGGATGAATGGAACAAAAGGCACTGCAGTAAAGCGTGGCGGAACTGCATAGCGCGCCTGCAATTCATGCCGTCTGACCAAGCGTTGCCCTTTTTGATGGGGCTAAGCACACGCCGCCCTATTTTTACCAATACATCCTGTGTTTATGCGTCACTTTTCTTATTCTCTTATCCCCACTTTTTTGGTGGCCGCGTTGCTGTTTGCCGCAGGCTGTGGGAGCGATGATCCTACTGCGCCCCCCGATGGCTGGGAAACGGCTGAAGACCGCTGGTGGCGTGCTGAAGCCGACACCGCCGAGGCCTTTCGCGACTTGAGCGATCTGTCGGCCATGGGTGTTCTCGAAGACGTTGACTCGCAAATGGCTATTGAAGGCGGTCAGGTCAGCGGCGAGGACTTCCTAAAGGCGGTGAAGCGTGAGATGACGGACTTTTACAAGAGCAATCCCTCACGCATCGATTCGCTGTTTGAGCAAGAGGCGGTAGAGGCGCTCGGCACTGCGCCGCGAACCGGCACCGTAGAAGACACGCTGGATGCCGCCGTGCAGCAAGCACGCAACCTGCTTAACGACTACTACCAGCGCCCACAGGTACAAGAGCAAAGCAGCGTTACCTACCCGCGCGATCTGTACGATCAGGGCGTAGAGGGCAATGTGGAACTACAGGTGCGAGTCAACACCAGCGGCGAGCCTACTGCTATTCGGTTGGTTGAGTCGGTGCACCCCGAGCTTGACGCCATTGCGATGCGGTCAGCGGCACTCATGCAGGCTTCGCCGGCCCGCGTACGGTACAATCAGAACGATGAGTGGGAGGACATCGAGGGATGGATTCACTTCGATGTGCCGTTCCAAGTGGGACGCTAAAAAATTGCGCTCCCAGGCCCCAGGTGCCTGTGCTGGGCATTCGAGTCTGTCACATTAAAAAACGCTCTGCCATCAATTAGCGATGGCAGAGCGTTTTTCTATGCGTAGCAGCGATTGGGTGTGTTGTGTATCAGCAATTATGCATCAGCATGCCACCACAGCACAAGTGCGCCGGCGACGATCATGCTTACTACCACGAAGCTCACCCACATCCACCGTTGTACGGAGCGAGATGAAGAGGGAGCGGCGGGGGGCGACTCCGTTGAAGAAGAATCCTCCGCATCCACAACACCAGCGTTCCACAACGGAGGACGTTCGGGCGGAGGCGTGTCGTCGAGCAGTGTGCGGGCATACGTGGCAACCGACTCGTCGAGCACATCGGTCGGTGTATAGATGTAGGCCAGCCACGACTTCACGTCACGTCGCATCTTTGCATTCGGGCAGTGTTCATCCAAGTAGACCTCATGCTCTTCGATGGGACGATCGAGGAGCGCGTCTATATGGGCATGAACGCGGTTCCAGTAGTCCGTGGAATCAGGATCCATGAGCAGTCGGCGGTAGAGCAGAAAGGCAGGGTGCGTGGGGGGCAATATATGCGCAAAACAAATCGCTTACCGGACGCTCCAGAATCCATTCAGAATCAGCACGGAGTGTTGCTCCCAATGCCCATCGGGTTGTGCTGCGTGACATGCAGATATCCCCCGAATCACAGATTCCTATGCAGGCGCATTTGTCGTAATGACAAACACGATGAGCGGCTCGTCGCCGGTATTTTGCACCGCATGCAGCGCCTCGCCTTTCACGCTGGTCACGCTTCCGGGCCCAATGTCGATGCTGCGCGGCTCGCTATCTGGATTGTCTTTTTCGAGGTAGATACCAGTTCCTTGCATCACCACATACAACTCCTCTTCGTTGCGGTCGCCATGACTGTGAAAGCCCACGCTGTCGGAATCGGTAGGCAACACCATGTATGCGGCGATGCGATTGTTGACGAGTTCGTCCGGGCGGAAGAGCTGAAGCAGGTACACCACGCCGGTGCCCCCGTACATAGCTTTGCGCTTGTCGTAACGCGATACGGTGCGTGGGGACTGGCCCAGTGGATGTACCTTGGGCGTGAGGTGCTCCTGCACCAGGGCGTCGACCTGTTGCTTTTCGTTATCGGTAAGTGGTTCGCGGGAGCGAGGCATAGAAGCAGCGGCGTATTAAGGGAAAACGGACTGCGTATATACGCTTGCAGTGCCCATTTTGGTTTGGGCTATTACCTACCGTACGGTCCGGTGCCGTTAGGACATCGACTGACCGGTGTTATGTGGGGCGGTGGGCAGGTGAACGGCAACATGGGTACCCACTCCTTTTTGGCTTTCGATACGAACAACTCCTTTCATCATCTCAACGAGACCTCTGACAATAGTTAAACCAAGTCCTATGCCTTCATACATGCGGGAAATCCCCTCCGATTCTTGTTTGAAGGCCGCGAACACCGTTGAAATGGCGCTCTCTGAGATCCCCACCCCTGTATCTTCAACCTCGATACAGGCACCGCTAAACCCCTTCGTATGCACGCGCACCCATACACGCCCGCTGTTTGGTGTAAACTTGATTGCGTTGTCGAGTATGTTCGTGACGACGCGCGAGACCGCTTCTGCATCAGCATAGGCGCATACCGGAGCCGAAGGGGTTTCTATGGCAACATGGATGTCTTGAGCGTGGGCGCTTTCGTTCATCGATTCAACAACATTGTGCACTACCTTGCACAGATCAACATGACGTCTATTTAACGTATAAACGCCTCCTTCCAGCTTAGAAAGCTGCATCATAGAGTCGAGCGTACGATGCAAGCGCTTTCCACATCGGTAAATGACTGCGGCATGTTCAGCCAGAGGACTGTCCAGTTCCTCGGTTAGGATTTCAGCAAACCCGATCATTGCAGTGAGCGGGGTTCGTACTTCGTGGCTCATGTTTGTGAGCACAGACTCCTTCAATCTTGTAAACTTATGTGCTTGCTCTTTCAAGCTGTGAGGCGGTAAGAGAGAACTGCTCTCGGAGCGGTTCTTAAGGGAGGCTGAATGAGTGTTATCAAGAGGGGAACGTTTCTCAAGAAGATCGACAGCAAGATCAGCCAAGAGGTGTAACCGATCGGCATCGGTGTCTGAGAATGAACGAGGATTGGGAGCCAGTACGCAAAGGGTTCCGATGCAGACCCCATCAGGGGTATGAAGAGGCGCTCCAGCATAGAAGCGGACGTTGGGTGCGGTAGCTGCGAGCGAGCACGATGCAAATCGTTCGTCTGTCGCTATGTCTTCGACCACAGTCAAGTCATGCTGGTTCATGGCATACTCGCAGGGGGGCGTCTGAATATGCGTACCCGCACAATCCCATCCCGTTGCCGACTTGCACCAGAGCGAGCGCCGTCCAGTGGCTATGTTGAGCAAGGCAACAGGTGTGTCGAAAATGTCGGATGCAAGCCGAGTAATACGGTCAAAAGCTTCCTCAGGGGGAGTTCCAAGGATCTGATAACGCCGCACGGCTTTAAGGCGGTTTATAGACATGAGGGACGCGCTGAGCTTAAGCATAAGGGGTACGGCACCTGGTACAATCATCACGAGAAGCAATCACGAGAAGGGCTTCCGCAGATTGTTGCGGAAGCCCCCAGAAATGGGACATCAACCCAGTGTCCCCCTCGTCTTTGTTTGCTCAAGGAGCAGCTATGGTCAATCCCTCTTCAACAACCATGTTGATAGAATGCAACGTGGTGGTTGACGCGACCCCAGACAGCTGTGCTCCAATGTGCGAGCATTCTTGCGTCTGGCTCTTCCCCGATGTTGTGATTTGCGAGTTGAGTGCAAAGTTGGCCGTTTGGGGCGTGGTGTTTTCCATCGAGCGCTCGTAGTCCCACTCAATAAGGACAGCGTCGCCACGGCGGATGTAGTGAAACGACGAGGGCCAGTCGTCAAGGGTGCCGAGCAGGGTAGGTTCGTTACTCAACGATGCAATTGCATCAATGGGCTGTGGCTCGGTGGCACCTGTCCGGCACGTAATCGCATCGGGCTGCCCATGCGGTGCAACGTGCGAAAGGTCAACATATCCCTGGTTGGACGAAGGGCGGTGGATGATCTCACTCAACACAACCGGTTTGCCCTGCTCGGTTTGCCCAATCACTTCAATCGTGAAGGGGTCGCCGCGCTCAATAGCATCCAGCGAAAAAACAAGATCGATCTGATCGTCGGAGTCAGGAAAAATCTGAAACTGGGCATGCTTGTCATCTTGCGCTGTGATGCTCAGTTGTTGGGTGCTGGAAATGGCGGTGCCTGACTCAAGCAGGAAGCTCAGCCCCTGCCATCCAAAAGAGCTTGTTGCATTTTGAAGAGGAGACTCCAGTTGTTGGGCGTCTTGCGTATCCGCACGGTTCAGGTCAGTCGGCATATCGCAGGCTCCCAGAAGGAGTGCGGCGGCAAGCAGTACACTGAAAAAAGAGTACGAGAAGGGGCAATACGACAACGAAGTCGCGGTACAGGGTTGCGTGTCTGCCATGATTAAGCCGTGTTGTTTGTAAGCACGATGGAGAGAAACAGCAAGCAGACGAGCAAAGTGCGTCCGCTTCGATGTTTCAAGTGCTACAAATGTAGAGTGCCCGCGGCCCTGATACTATACACACTTGTTCCCTTCTTGAGGGTACAAGTGTAGACAATCTCAGTCTACATAAGGACAAAACACTGAAAAACCGGGTAGTCGCTAATCCTGAAGTGATTGGCGTTATCAGCGAGACGAATAGATCCCGGATCAGCGGCGCGAAGAGCGCCTTGTCCGGGATGACGGCTTGGGAGGCATCACTTGCGATCTAACGGCTACCAAAAACCGGTCCAATGAATCCAATGACAGTTCGCATCAGGACTGCAATGCTGACAGCGGTACGGATTAGTAGATAGAGATGGAGGCACTGCTCAGAGCCTGTCTTTAGGAGGGCTCTGAATCGTAAAGGAGTGGCTTACAGGCGGTCAGCTACGCCCTGTTTCCATGCCCAGGCAATGGCGGCGCGGCCATTTGATACGTCTATCTTGTCATACAACGTTGATGCATACTTGCGAATTGTTGCTGGAGTCACATGCATGGCATCTGCAATCTCTGACGTTGAGCATCCGTCTACCAGAAGACCGAGTAAGGTGCGCTCGCGCTCTGTAAATTGGTCAAGCGGATTGGCATCAGGAGTAACAGAGACAAACCACCGCTTCTGGCCATCGGCTACAGCACGCACGGCCTCTCGGATGAGGTAGGGAGCCTGCTCCTTGGTCAAATAGCCAGAGGCGCCGGCTTGCAATAGCCCCTGCACGTACACCGGATCCTCGTGCGAGGAGAGGGCGAGGACAGCAGTTTTGCTCTTCATGGTGCCCAGGGTCCGCGCAACCTCAACGCCATCGCCATTGGGCATTTCTACGTCTAAGAGAAGAACATCAGGTGTTAAGTCATCTACTCGTAGGAGAGCTTCCTCTCCGGTCTCCGCTTCGCCAACCACAGAAATGGGAAGTGTAGCATCCGCGTTTTCGTCTGGAGCTTCAAGAATGGTTTTGAGGCCCCGACGCACAACGGCATGGTCATCGGCAACAACAACACGAATGGAAGGCATGAGCCCCTATAGGTTGAAGCAGTGTAAGCAAAGGTCGTTGGTTTGAGTCCAGTATAATGTAAATACTACCCCGTTTTTGCATTTTGATTATCAATGCGGATAGATACCGTAGTGCCTACCCCACGGGTGCTGTCGACAGTTACAGAGGCCCCGATCATCGTAGCACGCTCTTTGAGTCCAATGAGTCCGAGCCCGTTGGAGTCTGACGCAGCGTTCGATTGGGAAGCGACATGACTATCTGTATCAAAACCACAGCCGTCATCCGAAATGATCAAGCAAACAGTTTGACCTTTTTTCCAGGCTCGTACATCAATCGAGGTTGCATTGGCATGATGAATCGCATTTGTGACCGCTTCTTGTCCCATGCGATACAACGCCAGGCGCTTCGTATCGGATACGTCAAACAAGTCTTCAGGCCCCTCTACATGTATGGATGGAGTCTCCTTCTGTTGAGACGACCCCGACAGATCCAGGAGTCGCTGTGCGTGAGAGTCCAACGCTGCGACAAGTCCAAACCGTTCAAGGCTGGCCGGATGAAGCCCTTCGCTGATAGCACGCAGCTCACGGGCTACGTCCATAAGATCGGTGCTCAAGATAGAAGATGTATCGGCTGGGGGGCGGCTTTCTCCATCCCCCTGCGCTGTTGTCCGGGTCTGCTGAGACATAGACATTCCAACCACCTGCAGATGTAAACCGTGCAGTGCCTGCACCGGGCCATCATGGATTTCGCGGGCCAGTCGGCGGCGCTCTCGTTCTTCGCCTTCTTGCAGCGCCTGATAGCGCATGCGTAGGGCCTGCTGATCGTGTCGACTTCTGCGCAAACGCACGCCTAACCAAGTTGACAGTCCAACGAGCAGCATAAAGCTGGTGCCTATGCCTCCTAAAAGAAGCAGATCGTAGCGCTGGATCAGACTCAAGTGCAGGGCGCGGTCTTCCAGACCTACATTGAGCTGACTTGGGGTCATTTGAGATTCAAAAAGACGAACGTTAATACGTTCGTTAACCAATTCAAAGAGAGAGACAGGTATCATGATTGAAGTCTCCCCCGAACGTCCAGCGCTAAGCATGACTGTACTATCGGAGCGCACCTGAAAGTGGTAGATCTGATCTGTCGTTCCGCTATAGGTGTGCCCCTCGCTGAGGATGCGGATGTCTTCGGGAGAGGGGGGAGATGACGGAGCGTTTTGGGAAGTGGCATTAGCCCAGTTTGGAAAGAAGATACCCGCCACTATCAGACAACATGCAGCAAGGTGAAATGCAACGCTACCCCACCGGCATATGAAGGGAGGGTTAGAGTTCGGAGAGATGCAACAAGGAGGACAAGTCATTGCGAAGGTTTTGTCTGAGCGTACGCGACATCGTCAGTGTGGTAAAAAGCAAAAGAGTGAAAAGGGTAATGGTGTAGTACGTAGTCCTCCCGGAGACTCAATCCACGGTCGTGTTGGATTAGAGAAACATGGGAAGACCGATACGCGCGGTGGACAACAGAAGATGCAACACAAGATATCAAAGACGCAGCTCAATCCCTATATTGGCACTGGAGCACATGGGTTCGCGGAGTTCATGCGCTTGAGCTCCGAAGTAGTGTAAAGGTGATGCGCAATGTTCTGGATGCGTGGTGCCTTTTTGGAATGAAGAGATTGAGACAGGGCCAGACCCATGCCGATGCTGCGCTCGATGAATTCGCGTGCTTACCCACAGCACACACTGCCAAAAACGATCTCAAAAAAACATCTGTGCACTTCGGTCGGCTGTCGTTGGTTCGCGTGTCGTTGAACAGCAATGTGGTGCTACTACAGATGCGGCTATTTCCCGCACCTTGCGAGACTCGCGCTCGCCTGCAAACCAACCCCCAAACAGATTCTTAGTGCGACCCGTTCACCTTGAACTGGCGGATGGACCGAATCGCGTGCGGGTCGCCCGAGAGGTCAACGGCGCGCTCCACCAGGTCGTCGAGTTGGGCATCGGATAGCGGCTCGTTGAGCGCGTTTACGTCGTAGGCAATGCCGTATTCGGGGAAGTCGCAGTGATTCGAGTTGAGGTTGCTGGCACCGGCTTCGTACACCGAGTCGTCGATCGCCTTCTTGGTGCCGCGCACATCGCTGTGCACCACCGAGAGCGCCCAGTACGGCGTTTCGACGCGCGCGCCAATGGTTTCCTTTGGAGCAAACACCGTGTCGCGCACCGTGGCGTGCTCGTTGAACATGCGCGTGGTGGTGGCAATGCGCGAGGCAATGCGCGGCTGCGCCTCCTGCGTAGCAGCGCCGATGTGCGGCGTGGTCACGACCTCCCCGATATCGGCATACGGGTTCAGCCAGTCCTCATTGCTGCTGCCTGGCTCTTCCGGAAACACATCGATGGCCGCAGCGCGCACATGGCCTTCTGATACGGCTCGCTTCAGATCGTCGGGGTCGTATAGGAAGCCGCGTGCTGCGTTGATGAATCCGCGCGGACTGTTCTCGCCGCGCTCGGACGCCAGTTTCTTGAAGTGGTTGTACGTGATGAGCCCTTGGTTGGAGCGCCCCCGTGGGTCTTCAGCCGACACATGCAGCGTCACGAAGTCGGCGGCGGCAAAGGCCTCGTCAATGCTGTTGCAGGCCGTCCACCCCAGCGTTTCGCCCACTTCGCGGGCCACCTCCGAGGCGTCGTAGAAGCAGATGTCCATCCCAAACCGATCGGCGAGCTTCGCCACCTGCTTGCCGATGTTGCCCAGCCCAATAATCGAGAGGGTTTTGCCGAGTAATTCGTAGCGGCGCGTGCTCGACTTTGTCCACAGGTGCTGGCGTCCGGCTTCGTTGGCGGTAAAGATGCGGCGCGCGATGCCGATCATCTCGCCGAACACCATCTCCACGACCGAGCGTCCGTTGCTTACAGGGTCGTTCATAACAAGCACCCCGGCTTCGGCGCAGGCTTCCTTATCCACCGTATCGTCGCCGATGCAGCAGAGCATGATAGCCGCCAGGTTGGGAGAGGCTACAAGCACCTCCTCGGTCACCGGGAACTTGCTGCGTTTGTAGAGCAGGTCATGCTGCCCGTCTTTAAGCCGCTCGATGACCGCGTCAACATCCGACGTTTCTTCGTGGGGTACGCGCTCGGGCGTGATGCCCTGTTCACGCAGGTAATCGTCGAGCGAAGGGTCGGGATGCTCCAGGATGATTGCGTTCTGGAAGCGGTCGTTCAGGAAGCGTGGGCGAACCAACGTAGGCGACTCTTGCATGGGCGGGCAGCAGGCAGTCAAATCAGAAAAATCGAAACGTACGGAGGCCAAGGGTGGACGAGACATCCAGCCATAACCACCGATTCAATGCGTAGCATGGGGCAGAAAGGTCCGCATCCCCCCAAATATATTTTCCGATGTTGTGAAGTATTTCATGGAAGCGGTTCCGGTGCGAATCCCCGCAACATACGCGGTGGCGCACAGGTAGGCTACGCTGACGCCCCCTCTGTTCATGTACGCTTTGGCTTCTTATGGCAACGACGTTCGATACCCTCCGCGATCTGCTCACCCGGCGTATCTTGGTGATGGATGGCGCGATGGGCACTATGATTCAGCGCCACGACCTCTCCGAAGAGGATTTCCGGAACGAGCAGGTGGCCGACGTTGACGCCGACCTGAAGGGCAACAACGACCTCTTGTCGCTTACGCGCCCCGACATCATTAAAGATATCCACCGGCAGTATCTGGCAGCGGGCAGCGACATCATCGAGACGAATACGTTCAGCGCGACGACCGTGGCGCAGGAGGATTATGCGCTGGAGCATCTCGCGTACGAGCTGAACGTAGCCAGCGCCCGCCTGGCTCGCGAGGCAGCCGACGAGGCATCCACCTCCGAGAAGCCGCGCTTCGTAGCCGGAGCCATGGGGCCGACCAACAAGACGCTCTCCGTCTCTCCCGATGTCAACGACCCCGGCTACCGCGCTATCACGTTCGATGCGCTGCAAGAAGCCTATCACGAACAGGCGCGCGGGCTCGTGGACGGCGGGGCCGACATCCTGCTTGTGGAAACCGTCTTCGACACGCTCAACTGTAAAGCGGCGCTCTACGCCATCCAGCGGCTGTTTGACGAGCGGGATGCGCAGTGGCCGGTCATGATTTCGGGCACGATTACCGATATGAGCGGGCGCACGCTCTCGGGCCAAACGCCCGAAGCCTTCTACACGTCGGTCATGCACCAGCCGCAGCTTTTGAGCGTGGGCCTCAACTGCGCGCTGGGCTCCAAGCAGATGCGCCCGTTTATCGAGGAGCTGGCCAATGCCGCTGAAACGTTCACGAGCCTCTATCCGAATGCGGGCCTGCCCAACGAGTTTGGCGGATACGACGAAACGCCCGACTTCATGGCCGAGCAGCTCGACAGCTACTTGGATGAGGGCTGGCTCAACATCGTGGGCGGCTGCTGCGGCACCACGCCCGACCACATTGAGCAGTTTGTGAAGGTGGCTGCCCAGCACGAGCCGCGCAAACGCCCAGAGCCCTCGACCACGCTGCGCCTGAGCGGACTCGAACCGCTGGTCTTCCGCGAGGACCTCAACTTTGTGAACATCGGCGAGCGTACCAACGTGATGGGCTCGCGCCGTTTCAAGCGCCTCATCAAAGACGACGACTACGAAACCGCGCTCAACGTGGCGCGCCAGCAGGTCGAAAACGGCGCGCAGATGGTCGACGTGAACATGGACGAGGGCATGATCGACGGCCCCGCCGCCATGAAACGGTTCCTGCAACTGGTGGCTGCCGAGCCCGACATCGCCCGCGTGCCGATTGTCATCGACTCCTCGAAGTGGGAGGTACTTGAAAATGGGCTGCGTTGTGTGCAGGGCAAGCCGGTTGTGAACTCCATCTCGATGAAGGAGGGCGAGGACGAGTTCCTGGAGCACGCGCGCCTCTGCCGTCGCTACGGCGCTGCGGTCATTGTGATGGCCTTCGACGAAGACGGCCAGGCTGACACCTACGAGCGCAAGATCGAGATCTGTGAGCGCGCCTACAACCTGCTGGTGGATGAGGTGGGCTTCCCCCCGCAAGACATTATTTTCGATCCCAACATCTTCGCGATTGCCACCGGCATTGAGGAGCACGCCACCTACGGCATCGACTTCCTGAAAGCCACCAAGTGGATCAAGGAGAACCTGCCGCACGCCAAAGTCAGTGGCGGACTCTCCAACATTAGCTTTTCGTTTCGCGGCAACAACCGCGTGCGCGAGGCCATGCACACCATCTTTCTGTACCACGCCATCAAGCGCGGGATGGACATGGCGATTGTCAATGCGGGGCAGATCGAGGTGTACGACCAGATCGACGACACCCTGCGCGAGCACATCGAAGACGTGCTCTTCAATCGCCGCGACGATGCCACCGAGCGCCTGGTGGACTTGGCGGAAGAAATCGCCGCACAAGAAGACGATACCGAACAGGAGGAACAGACCGCTGAGTGGCGCGAGGAGCCGGTTGAACAGCGCATTGAGCACGCGCTCGTGAAGGGCATTCTTGATCATATCGTAGACGATGCAGAGGAGGCACGCCAGAAATATGACGAATCGCTCGATGTGATCGAGGGCCCGCTCATGGACGGCATGGACGTGGTCGGCGATCTGTTTGGCGATGGCAAGATGTTCTTGCCGCAGGTCGTGAAGAGCGCGCGCGTCATGAAGAAGGCCGTAGCCCACCTGCGTCCGTATATCGAGGAAGAACAGGCGGCAGAAGACGCCCGCCGTGAAGCCGCTGGAGAAGCTCCGCGCGAAGACACCGACAATCCGAAGGTGCTCCTGGCTACGGTAAAGGGCGATGTGCATGACATCGGCAAAAACATTGTGGGGGTGGTGCTGCAGTGCAACGGCTACGATGTGGTGGATTTGGGCGTGATGGTTCCGGCCCAGGAAATCCTTCAGCAGGCCCGCGAGCACGATGTGGACATTATTGGACTGAGCGGACTCATCACGCCGTCGCTCGACGAGATGGTTCATGTGGCCGAAGAGATGGAGCGGGAGGGATTCGACATTCCGCTCCTCATCGGTGGCGCCACCACCTCCGAAATCCACACCGCGGTCAAGATTGCCGAGCACTACAGCGGTCCGGTTGTGCATGTGCTGGATGCCTCGCGTAGCGTGAACGTAACGGGCAACCTCGTGGCTGAAGACCTGCGCGACGCGTTCCTGCGTGAGGTCGAGGAGCGCTACGACAAACTCCGCGAACGCCACCGCTCCGGCGGACGCCGCAAGACGTTCCTTTCGATCGAAGAAGCGCGCGCCAACCGCTTTACGAGCAACTGGGATGAGGTGCCCATCACTAAACCGAATAAACTCGGCACCACCGTTCTTCCGAAGGTGCCCATCGACACACTCCGCGACTACATCGACTGGACGCCGTTCTTTATTGCGTGGGACCTCAGCGGCAAGTATCCGCGCATCTTCGAGGATGAGGAGAAGGGCCAGGAGGCGCGTCAGCTTTACGAGGATGCAAATGCGATGCTCGACCGCCTATCGCAGCGCCGGAGCCTCACATGCAACGGCATCATCGGGCTGTACGCCGCTA
Source organism: Longimonas halophila (assembly GCF_002554705.1). Taxonomy (GTDB): domain Bacteria; phylum Bacteroidota; class Rhodothermia; order Rhodothermales; family Salinibacteraceae; genus Longimonas; species Longimonas halophila. The sequence continues at coordinate 166,696 of NZ_PDEP01000009.1, forward strand.
ACCGCGTGGGTGACGACATCGAAGTGTACACCGACGACACACGCACCGAAGTGGCCACCGTGCTGCATGCGCTGCGCCAGCAAACCGAAAAGCGCGGCGATCTGCCCAACCGCGCCCTGTCTGACTACGTGGCACCGAAGGACAGCGGCATCAATGACTACATCGGCGCATTTGCCGTAACATCGGGGCTGGGTCTGGAGCGTGTCATTGAGGACTTTAAGGCGGCGGAAGACGACTACAACGTGATTATGGCGCAGGCGCTGGCCGACCGGCTGGCGGAGGCATTTGCGGAGTACCTGCACCAGCAAGTGCGCAAAGATTACTGGGGCTACGCACCCGACGAAGACCTGTCCAACAAAGACCTTGTGCGCGAGCAATACCGCGGGATTCGTCCGGCCCCCGGCTACCCAGCGTGTCCCGACCATACCGAGAAGCCGCTCATCTGGGATCTGATGGGCGTGGAGAAGCACACCGAAATCTCTCTTACCGAGAACCTGGCGATGTATCCGGGGGCCTCAGTGTGCGGGGTCTACTTTGCGCATCCCGACGCCAGCTACTATAACGTAGGCATGTTCCAGCGCGACCAGATCGAAGACTACGCCTCCCGCAAAAACATGGCCGTGGCTGAGGTTGAGCAGTGGCTCGCTGACCGCCTGGCGTACGATCCGGCGGAATATGAGGAGGAGCCGGAAGCGGTGGCAGTGTAAGTTCAGAGCGGGCGAACAGAAAGAAACTGTGTAACGCCACGCCTGATTATAAGGAGTAGCACGTTGTAATGACGCTCCATGATAAACCGCTATGCCTACATCCACCCTGACGCGTGAAGGGTACGCGACTATTCCTCCATCTATTCGTGAAGCGCTCGACCTGCAACCGGGCGACCAAGTCGAGTTCGTGGTCGATGGGGATCGCGTTCTGCTGCGCCACGCTGAAACTGACCTCAAAGAACTGGATGGTTTTCTCGACCACTCAGGCGATGAGGCAGTATCCGTTGATGCGATGAACGATGCGATTAGAAGGCGCGCTTGCTCTGACAGCCTGTGAGGACAAAACAAAATGATTGGTCTGGACACAAATGTGATTGTCCGATACCTAACGCGTGACAATCCCGATCAGTATCATGCTGCTAAAGCATTGATGGAATCGCAGTGCACACGGGAGCAGCCAGGGTACGTCACGGTCATAGTGCTCTGTGGGCTTGTCTGAGTGCTGCGTGGCGCATACGACGTGAGAAAGGAAGACATTGTTAGGACGCTCACCAAGATGCAAGTAGTCTTGATGCTTGGAATGCATTAGATTGAAGCAAATACATCACGCCTCTGCATCCCCCAAATACACCGACAAGACCCACTGAAGCGATATGGCTACCAGCCAGCCTCCTTCCACCCTCGTCATTGGCGCGACCGGAACCGTCGGAAGCGCTGTCACGCAGCAGTTGGCCGCACAGGAGCAGCCCGTGCGTGCCGCCACGCGACGCCCCGACGCGTACGACGCGCCCAGTTCGCACGTCCACGCTACCGCGTTCGAGTATACCGACGCCTCGACCTACGCGCCCGCTCTGGACGGCGTGGCCCGGGTCTTTATGCTTGCTCCGCCCGATATGCAGGCGTACGATCACCTCGTTCCGTTTCTGGATGCCGTGGCTGAAGCCGGCGTTGAACAGGTCGTCCTCATGACCGCGATGGGTGTGGAGCACGCCCCGCCCGAGGTGCCGCTGCGTCAGGCCGAACTGCACCTGCAAGAGCTCAACGTGGCCGCCACCATCGTGCGACCCGGCTGGTTCATGCAGAACTTCCTGACGTACTGGCGCGGCATGATCGAGTCCAGTGGCATGATGCGTCTGCCTGCAGGTAGTGCCGCCACGAGCTTTGTGGATGCGCGGGATATTGCCGCCGTTTCAGTGGCAGCGCTCACCGAAGACGGCCATGCCGGAGCCGCCTACACGATCACCGGCCCCGAGGCGCTCACCTACCACGAAGCCGCGGATGTGCTCTCCGAAGCCTGGAGTCGCGACATCCGCTACGAGCCGGTGAGTGACGAAATCGCCCTCGATCTCTTCACCAGCGCCGGACTCGACGCCGACTACGCCGAGATGCTCGTGGGGCTGTTTCAGGGCGTGCGGGCCGGGCAGGCCGCCGCTGTCTCCCCTGATGTGAAGCAGGTCACCGGCCAGCCGCCGCGCTCGTTCCACCAGTTCGCCGCCGACACCGCCGGTGCATGGTAGCGGTGTAGCGCAGGACGTTTTGCACAGGGAGAGCTGCAGCAGTTGTGAACGCCCGGTACGCCGCCATGTCAACTTGCCAAACAGTTGTTGAAGTTGATAATGTCATCATCCACCAGGTTCGAGGGGTTCAGAACAGTACTGACCGATCTTGTCCCTTCCCTATCCGAGGACGAATGGGCAGCTGTTGAGCGCGGCGTAACTCCGGCTCGCCTGTCTGCAGGTGAACCGCTCGTCAACGAGGGCCAAGCGTGTCGCCGCGTTGCTTATATTCGTCAGGGAGCATTCGTGTATTTCACCCTCCGAGACGGGCATAAGAACGTCACGGGCTTTGACTTTGAAGGGGACATTGCAGGCGACCTGCAGAGCTTCTTCGAGGCCCGTCCTGCGGCAAAGAACGTGGTTGCGCTCGAAGACAGCGACGTGCTGATGCTCACACAGCAGCAGTTCAAGACGCTGGTCGACGGGAATCCGGCCTTCAAGCACATTCGCTTGGCAATGGCGGAGCGTCTTTTTGAAGGCGCTCAATCACGTGCTGTGGAAATGCAAACGTATTCAGCTGAGGAGCGGTATCGTCGGCTTCTTCAACGGAGTCCTCATGTAATTCAGCGCGTTCCACTCTATTTGATTGCCTCGTATATTGGAATTACTCCAGAGGCGCTGAGCCGTATTCGGAGTCGAATTGCACGTTGAGCATCCTCCCTGAGCAGGTGGGATCAGAACGTGTAAGTTAGCGAAACATTGGGAAATACGCCGAGGTCATGGGCGTTGTGCACTTGCTGGTTCCCCTCGGAGTCAACGAATGCCTGTTGATCGTCTTTGATCGTAGTGGTCACGTTGGGCCAAAAGCGAACGGTGAGGTCAAAACCAAGACCGTTATAGACCGGCTGATGATAATTGAGAGCTGGTCCTATCGAAAAGGTGGTGTACGCAAATGATGCGCTTCCGGGCGGCGTTACGCGGTAGCGATGAGCCTTGAACTCAACGCGGAGATCGAACCGCCACGGGAGACGATAGCCAAGGCCGAAGCCCGTTGTCCATGGACTGTCCAAGTCAAGGTCCTGGGCGCGTTCAGCATCTGTTCGCCCGACGCGATCATAGCTCAGCCACATCCCGTGCGAGTACTCAACCACCCACCGATCGGTCTTGTATGAGGCAGCAATGTTTGCTCCGCTAAGCAGCAGGGGTTGCGATAAACCAGCCTTGAGGGCCAAACTCCCACTTGTGAGCGACGCCCCCATCTGTTCAGTTTTATCAGAAGCAGCGCCACGCTGGGCTGTTGCTGTTGAAATGACAGTTACAATCAGAAAGCAGGTGCAGATACTGAAACGGAGTAGACTTCGCATAGCTTGTGCCGTGCATTTGTTAAGAGTACGCGTCATCCTCCAGAGTAGCACGGCAGCATCTGGATGTCATTGATCCGGATCAAGAAGTGATTGCAACTGCGCAAAACATCAGCGCGGCGCGGCCTAATTGAGTCCGACGGTACGATGCGCTTGCCCGCAGGTAATGCCGCCACGGGTTTTGTGGATGCACGGGACATTGCCGCCGTTTCAGTGGCAGCGCTCACCGAAGACGGCCATGCCGGAGCCGCCTACACGATCACCGGCCCCGAGGCGCTCACCTACCACGAAGCCGCGGATGTGCTCTCCGAAGCCTGGAGTCGCGACATCCGCTACGAGCC
>NZ_PDEP01000010.1 GCF_002554705.1 Longimonas halophila
TCCAAGGCCAGCCACATCGCCAGCCGCCGCAGCCGGTTCATCAGAAGACGAAGCATCTCGCGCTGAATACCCATCAACGCTTTGCGTCTTCGGTGATAGCGTGAGCGACTGATCAAGCAGGGAAACAAGTGACGGTAGTCCTTTTGAACCACGCGGTGGAAACTGAGCTCCGAGTCATTCGAATGCCCTTCTTGCATAATCGAGAGCGTAATAATCTCCGCGTCTGTCATCTTCATACGACCGGTTCCGTTCCGGAACCGGACCTCATCGGGGGCCACTTCCAGATAGAGATCATCGATGATGCAGTAGAGAATCAGGAACAACTCGTCGGTATTCGGGGTGGATTCGGTCATAACAGCAGAGGGAGCAGCGCCGGTCGGATGAGTGTGAAGACCCATTCGTGACTGGCAAACTGCCTCTGCTGTTTCTGTTTTAACCCGCTTGTATGGCCTTCAGCCTATGGCACAACCCGTTCTCAGAGCCGTTGTATTCTGGAGACGTCTTACCCAGTTCACGGCACTGCGAAGCGCACTACCCGCCGATGCAAACACGAGGCGCATCACACGACGAATGCTGGGTTTCTGGAGGAGTGTTACAAAAAAGAAACCTGCCGTCTTGCATCACGTTGGGCGATCCTGTATTATGAGAAAGCCGTAAACGAGTGGCGCAGGGCACACAGCATCACATCATCCCCGCTGAAACCGGTTGCTGCCCCCTCGCCCACTGCACTCGCCGCCCTTTTCATGCATTCGAGCGCACGCTATGGAGCTGGCTCCGCTCACCGTTCTCAATAAAAAGTATTCGATCAAGCGTACGCTTGGCGATCCTGGACCCTTTGACATCAGGTACTTAGGGCAAGACGTAGACTCGAAGGAGCCGTTCGTCATCCGCGAGTATTTTCCGGTTGACGTGGCGAAGCGCGAATCGGGCAAGACCTCCATCGAAGTGACGGGTGGAGAAGAAGCCGAGTCGCTGTTCGAGTCGGGGCTTGGGTACTTCCGCAAAGAGTCGGAGGTGCTCGCCGGGTTGGAGCATGATGCTCTTCCTGCCCAGTTGGATGTGTTCGAGGCCAACGGTACATGTTACCGGGCACGCCCAAACCAGGCCAGTACAACGCTTGCAAAGGGGCTTGCCAGCAAGGGGCAGCTCTCAGAGAAGGCGGCGCTGATGATCATGGTGCCCATCTTAGAGGCACTACATGTGGCCCATGAAGCGGGCCTCTACCACGGCGGGGTCTCCCCCGAGACCGTGCGGCTGCTTGAAGGCGGCGATGTGCTGCTGACGGACTTCCGCGGCGCGCAGATTCAGCTTGCTCGTTCAGCGGACAAGCTCGATCAGATTCGCCAGCCCGGGTACAGTGCTATCGAGCAGTACACGCCTCGCGCCAATCAGGGGCCGTGGACTGATGTGTACGCAGCAGCGGCAACGATCTGCACTATGGTGACAGGGGAGGTGATGCCCGAGGCGAGCGAACGCCTCGAAGGAGACGACCCCCTGCACGCCTTGCTTGAAGACGCCGCAGTATCGTTCTCGCCCGGCGTGCGCGAGGCGCTTATTGAGGCGTTGGTTGTCGATCCATCAAAGCGCCTGCAGTCGGTTGATGCGTTGCGCAACGCGCTCGAAGAGTCGTCAGAGCGGTACGACAGCACCGAGGCCGCCTACGCGATCATCTCGGTCGAAGATGAGGAAAGCGCTGACGGTGAAGCAGGCGATGCAGATGAAGACGACGAAATCGAAGTACTGACCACGGCCAGTGGCGACCGACCGGCCCGTGCGCAGCGTACTCCCGAGGAGAAGTCGTCGCTGTCGACGGTGCTACTGGTCGGGATTCCGCTGTTGCTGTTAGGCATTGGCGGAGGCCTTTGGTTTGCCTCAGGGGACTCAGGACCCGCCGGTACGTACGCGGACTACCGTGCCCAGGCTGACTCGTTGTATGGCGAAGGTGAATACAATGAAGCGGAGAGCTTCTACAACCAGGCTCTGCAAGTACGTCCAGAAGACGAGTACGTCCTTGACCAGCTCCGTAGCATCAGCGAGGAGCAGGCCCAAAGTGCCGAAGCGCGCTATGTGGAACAGGTGGAGCGTGGCGAAGAGCTGTCGGAACGAGCCAATAACTTTTATGAGAACAACAATTACGAAGAAGCCAACACGCTGTACGGACAGGCACTGGCAGCGTATTACAACGCGGTCGATCTGAGCCCAGACAGCGCACGCACCGAAGAGGCCGAAGGGCGCATCGCTGCTATTCAGGAGCAGCAGCGCGCCATGCTACGTGAACGAGCCGGATCGTCGGGCGGAGGAGACGGCGGGCTCGGGCCGCAGGAGCTCTACGACTTCTTCATTGAGGAAGGGGAGCGTCAGTATGAACAAGGCAACCTGCTCGCCGCACGTGGTAGCTACCAGGATGCGCTGGAATACCGGTCGAGTGACCCGTATGCCGAACAACGCATTGAAACGATCAATGCAGAGCTCGAAGAGCAGGAGAGTGAGGAAGAGTTCCAGAACCTGATCGACCGGGCTGAGCGTCTCATGCAAACCTCGAACTATGCTGATGCCCAGGATGCTCTGGAACAGGCCGTGCAGCTCAACCCGGATAATGCAGAGCTGCAAGAAATGATGAGCCAGAACGAGGAGCTACTGGCCGAGCAGCAGCAGCAAGATGAACGCTTCGATCAGCTGCGTACGCAGGCTGACAACGCCCTGCAAGAAGGCAACTACGAGGAAGCCATCTCGCTCTATCGTCAGGCCTACGAGATTAACCCGGATAGCGACGAGGTCGTAGAGCGTCTGCAGCGTGCACAGAGCGAGTACGAGGAGATGCAGATGGCCGCCCAGCGCCAGCAGCGCGAGGAGCAGCGCAGCGAAGAAGACGAAGAGACGGGGGAGCGCATTTACACAGTCGTTGATCAAGAACCCGCCCCCGTTGGCGGCTTGGCTGCGCTTACGCAGAACGCGTCGTATCCGGAGCGTGCGGCTCGTCGAGGAGTAGAAGGCCGCGTGTATGTGCAGGCAGTCGTCAATGCTGACGGTAGCGTGCGCGAAGCCGAACTGATTCGCGGCATCGGGTACGGATGCGACCGCGAGGCGCTTCGCGTTGTGCGCGAGGCGGAGTTTGAACCGGCCCAGGTAAGCGGACGCGCTGTTGCCTCGCGTACCACAGTGTGGGTACAGTTTAGCTTGAGCGGTGACTGATAAACGATATTTCGGCTCCGATTTCCCCGGAGCTCAGTTTTAAGCTGGAACAGCCTACAGCAGGTTGATACGACACACCGTGCGCCCGCTCTGACCTTGTGTGTCAGGGCGGGCGTTCGATTGTCATGCATGTACCCGGGCTGTACGCGGGCTCCATCGTTCTTTCAGAAACACGGTGCGTCTTGGGGATGCGAGGGTGTGTGCACCGCAGCATCATGCGCTTGGTATCCCCTGAACACCGCCCTTACCTGAAGCGTTGAAGCTCTGTGTCGTGTTCTTTTGCTACCAACCCGACGGACGCATGGCTTTTTCTTTTGAGTATACCGCGTGGGACGAGGCGCGCCACGGCGATCAGCGTCCGCTGTTCGAGCAGCTCAACGAGCTCTTTCAGGAGCTGCTGCAACACACTGCGGGCGATGCCAACGAGGCGCTGGAGTGGCTTACACAGCTCGATGAGCAGTACGACCTGACCGAAGGCCATGATGAGGGGATTGGCGACTTCATTGAAGAGCTGAAGCGCCGTGGGTATCTCCAGGAAGGCGAGAAGGGGCAGTCCATTCAGATTACGGCCCGCACCGAGCGGGCGTTGCGTGAACGAGCCCTGGATCGGATCTTTGACAACCTGCAGAAAGACGGGCGCGGCACACATCGTACGCCCTATGCGGGGCAAGGCGACGAGCGGCTGCCCGAGACGCGGCGCTGGGCCTTTGGCGATAGCATCAACCGGCTCGACGTGACGGGCACGCTCTCGAATGCGTTTCGGCGCAGCGGCATTGGATCCGACTGGCACCTGAGCGAGGACGACTTCCGTGTGCACGAAACCGACCATCGATCCACGATGGCTACGGTGCTCATGATCGACCTGTCGCACTCGATGGTGCTGTACGGGGAAGATCGCATTACGCCTGCCCGAAAGACCGCACTGGCGCTGGCCGAGCTTATCAAGACGCGCTATCCCGACGACACACTCGACATTGTGGCGTTTGGAAACGAGGCGTGGGAGGTCGACCTGAAAGACCTGCCGTATCTGGAAGTGGGGCCCTACTACACTAACACGCGCGCCGGCTTGCAGCGTGCTCGCGATATTCTGCACCGCCGTAAAAACCGCAACAAGCAGATCTTTATGATCACGGATGGCAAGCCCAGCTGCCACATCGAAAACGGACGCATGTATCGCAACGCGTATGGGCTCGACCGCCGCATTGTGAACAAGGTGCTCGATCAGGGTATGATGTGCCGCCGCGAGGGCATTACCATCACCACATTTATGCTGGCGCGCAACCCCCAGTTGCAAGACTTCGTGCGCGACCTAACAGAAACGAACCACGGTCGCGCCTACTACGCCTCGCTCGACGATCTGGGCTCGTTTCTCTTCGAAGACTACGTGCGCAATCGCCGCACGCATGTGCGATAGCACAAGCAACTGCACGGTTTCTATTGGTTCTGTTTTACGTATCCACTCGTTTAGCCTATGGCCGAGCGCGCCCCATTTCGCCCGAAGCAAAGTCTCGGGCAGAACTTTATGCACGACCCGAACATGATTCGCAAGATTGTCGGGGCGTTGCAGGCGCCGCCCGATGCCCACGTCGTTGAGATTGGGCCGGGCACCGGGGCGCTAACAGGATTGCTGAACGAGCGCTACGACACCTTTACCGCACTTGAAATCGACCAGCGAGCCGTCGCGTATCTGAACGAACATCTACCCGCTGTAGATGTCCGCGAAACTGATGCGCTGGAAGCAAACTGGGCCGCGCTGGCCGAAGAGAAAGGCGGCCCGCTGTACGTCATTAGCAACACGCCGTACTATCTGACGAGCCAAATCTTATTTGTTCTGCTGGATGCGCGATCCGTCGTGCAGGAAGCGGTGCTTACGATGCAGAAAGAGGTGGCTGAGCGTCTGGTAGCCAAGCCCCGCACAAAAGCCTACGGCATCCTCAGCGTACTCATGCAGCTGTATGCCAACCCCGAGTACCTGTTCAGCGTCTCGCGTCATGTGTTTACGCCGCAGCCGAACGTGACAAGCGCCGCCGTGCGCTGCACCTACGCGGTTGACGACGAGCCCGAGGTCGACTTCGACTGGATGCGCACGCTTGTGCGGGCGGCCTTCAACCAGCGTCGTAAGATGCTGCGTAACAGCTTGAGCCTGTGGACGAAGGACCAGGATCTGACGCTTCCGAACGACTGGGGCCGCCGCCGCGCTGAAGCCCTATCGCCCAGTACATACATCGATCTGGCGGCGTATTTGGATGAACAGGCCGCTCCGCGCTCCGCCACTGAATGACCGCTCCCCGTCTACCTGGTTCCGTGTGCCATGCCCGACTCTCTGCAGCGCCCCGGCGTACTCGACCTTGACGCCCAGCTTGTCGACGACGTTTCTGTACTTGTGGAAGCGGGGCAGCGCGGCATGGTGTTGAACCTGGCGGCCGACTTGCATCCTGCCGACCTGGCCCTGCTCATGGCGCGTCTGCCTACCGAGCAGTCTCACACCGCGTTTAGCTGGCTCCCTGACGCGCAGGCCAGTGAGATCTTGCTGGAGCTGAGCGACAGCCAGCGTCGCGACCTGCTCCACACCCTGCAGCCCGAGCGTCTGCGACGTCTTATCGATGCGCTCGACACCGACGACGCCGCCGATGTGCTCAGCGATATGAGCGACGCCCAGGCGCTGCACGTCTTGCCCGACCTGGCCGACACCCACGACGTTGCCGCGCTGCTGGAGTACGACGAGGAGAGCGCAGGCGGCATCATGGCACGCGAGTTCGTGTCCGTTCCGCCCGAATGGACGCTCGAACACGTCATCGAAGCTGTGCGTCAACATGCCTCTGACATTGACGACATCTACGCGGTGTTCGTGGTAGGAGCCAACGACCAGCTCGAAGGCGTCGTCTCCCTCAAAGACCTGATGCTGGCGCCCGCTGACCGCCCCGTGCGCACAGTCATGGACCGCGACGTCATCACTGTAGGCACAGACATGGACCGCGAAGAGGTTGCGCGCATCATGGAGCGCTACGACCTGGTATCGCTCCCCGTGGTCGATGCCACCGGCGGAATGGTCGGGCGGATAACCATTGACGATGTCGTCGATGTGATTCGGGAGGAGGCCGAAGAAGATATTCAGATCATGAGCGGGGGCTCGGGCATCGAGCAGCCCGACGACACCGTGTGGGCCGTGAGCCGGGGGCGGCTCCCCTGGTTGCTCGTGGGGCTGTTTGGCGCCGGGCTTTCGGGGTCTGTGATCGGTGGATTCGAGGTTGCTCTGGAGCAAGCGGTGGTACTGGCCACTTTCATACCCATCGTAACAGCCATGGGAGGTAACGTCGCAGTGCAAAGCGCTGCCATTGCTGTACAAGGGCTTTCTTCGGGCGACATCTGGATGGATGACCTGGGACGGCGTATCCTGAAAGAGATGGGTGTTGCGCTTCTTAACGGAATCGTCTTGTCTCTGCTTCTCTGCAGCGCGGTTGCTGTGCTGAATGTGGGCCATGTGCAGCTTCTGATTGCTACCTTGGCCTCAACCATGCTTACCGTGATTCTGGTAGCGACCACGAACGGTGCACTGGTGCCGTTCGCCCTGAAATGGCTCGGCATTGACCCTGCCAGTGCAATGGGGCCGTTTGTTACCACGCTAAACGACATCATTGGGCTGAGCATCTACTTCATGTATGCGACGCTTATTTACCTGTGAGCAAGCATCTCATCCCGACACAAAAGAAAGAAGCATGTGCAGGGTACTTGAGCTTCGGACCAGCCAGCGTTACTTGGCTTAGCAAAACTTGGCGTGCCGTTTTCATTGGGAGAAAAGAATCCAGCGACGGGAGCTTCTCAATCTGTAGTCCCAATTATTCTGTTAAGGAAATGGAAATAGTCGGTTTTCCCCGTTATGTTGCCGGTTTCAGCAGGTCATTGACTTGAAAACGTACGTATCACCTCTTAACGTAACTGTCGCATGAGCGCAATACTTCCATAACGTTGAAGTATCCCAGCATCGTAGCCCAGTCGTCCTGAAGAAAATATACAGGATCTGGATTAGTGACGAAGCAATTGGGACATAACTACGGATGAAACGCGCCCCTACACTTCGTTGCATAGTCAAATTGGGCTGTCGATTGCCCATACTCTTCGCCTGTGCCAGTATATCATGTTGTACTGTTTCAGTGTGACATTGCCGAGGCACGTTGGGCCCTGTGCTGGCTCAACCATGGCAAGATAAGATCCTCTCCGTAGTAAGGTGAGAGAGGACATCACCAGGAACCGTGTGGAAAGAGCAATCCAGAAGAAAGTAGCGAAGCGGGGCTTCTGCATGTATGCTTTCGCGTTTTTGGTGTCACGGTGCTCATGGACAGTAGACAACCCGTTACTGCTCACCCATTTTTTGTCAGATAGAAAACGGAGCCATGAACACATTAGCTACACGGCTCCTGTGCGGGCTTGCGGTGCTACTTTTAGCACCCGGGCTTGTGTTTGCGCAGGAGGGAACCATTAGTGGTACGGTAACAGATGGAGAGACCGGAGAGGCCCTTCCCGGAGCAAACATCGAAATATCCGAACTCGGAGTCGGTGTTGCTTCTGGAGTCGACGGAACGTATACGCTTGAAGACGTTCCGGTTGGCGAATATGAGGTTCGAGTCAGCTTCATCGGATACCAAGTGGAACGAACCTCTGTGCAAGTTGAAGCCGGATCGGTTACGGAGTTGGATGTTGAACTGCTTCCCGACGCCGCTCAGCTCGAAGAGGTCGTCGTAACAGGACTCGGCGTAGAACAGACCCGAGGCGAGGCAAACGTGTCCGTGTCCAGCATTGATGCGGGAGAGCTTAGCGAAACATCGGAGTTCGAGAACGTAACCGATCTCCTGCAGGGCCGAACCTCCGGGGTTACGATATCTCGTTCGTCTGGCAACGTGGGTGCGGGACTGCGCTTCGATGTACGAGGCGGTGTAAGCCTGAACAGCGATGGCCAGCCACTCATCTTTGTTGATGGCACGCGTATCGCACAGGATCCAGCAACTGGATTTGGCGTCGGGGGCCAGCCAACAGGATCGCCCTTGGCAGACCTTGACCCGAATAATATCGAGTCGATCAACATATTGAAAGGTCCGGCCGCTACGTCGCTGTATGGCACCGATGGCACCGATGGCGTCGTGCTGATCGAGACGAAGAGCGGACAGCAAGGTCAAGACCTCCAGGTGGGTTATCAAGGCACCCTGGGGTCGGCGGTAAAACAGAAAGACTATAACGACGAGATTTACCCGACCGCAGACCGCCTCAATGACATTCATCGTAGAGGGGCCATTCAGGGACACCGGGTGAACGTTTCGGGATCCTTTGAGGACGTCAATTACCGGCTCGCCTACTCGCACCGAGACACGGAAAGCATCTTTCCGACGGGAGAGGGACAGCGCAACAACCTCAATGCTAACATCGAGGCACGACCAACTGAGTCGTTTACGGTGAGCAGTCGCTCTACGCTGGCGTTCAATTACTACACCCGCCCCCAATCGGATAACAACATTTTTGGAGTGCTTGGAGCGCTTGCGCTGGATGCACCGTTTGGTGCTTTCACGGAGCGGGACAGCTCAGCATTCTTCGCGATCGATGACCAGCAGCGAGTCCGTAAGTTTCAGCAGTCGGTGCAGCTTACCTACAATCCTGAAGCTCTTTCGGGGCTCACGCTTCGCGCTCAGGGCGGAGCCGACATTACGGCCCGCCGCAATGACCAGACGTGGCCGAACCAGTACGCAGGTATTTATCCGTCCTCTGGAGGAGAGCGAAATGCGCTCGACTCCGACCGGCGCCGCTTTAACGCTGACCTCACAGCCACGTACGATTATGACCTCACGTCTAATGTGAGTGCCACGACGACGGCTGGTAGTCAGCTATTCACGGAGTCGGACCGGTTCGTAAATGCCACGTCTTCGGAAATCGGAACAGACTTGATTACCGACATTGGCGCAGGCACGCAGCTCGATGCGATCGGCGAGGGGCTTTCGAATGAGCGCAGCGCTGGAATCATCGGACGCCAGCAGCTCGAATTCCTGGACCGCTACTCGCTTGAGTTCTCCGTCCGCCGCGACTGGTCTACACGCCTCGTTGGCGGAGAAACGGGCTCGTTTAAGGAGTGGTATCCGGCAGCCCGCGCATCCGCCCAGATTGGCGATTTCCTCCCCGACATCGTGAGCCGCCTCAACGTGCGTGCTTCCTGGGGACAGTCCGGCTCGCTGCCCAACTTGGTTGACGGCGAACTGGTGCGCCTTAATGGACAGTCCAGTGGCTTTGGAACGGGCGCAACGATTGGTAACGTTGGAAACCCAGACCTAAGCCTGGAGCAGGTGAATGAGATTGAAGGAGGCTTCGACCTCGGCATCAATGAGCGGTACTCCTTCTCGTTCACCTACTACCGCCAAAACACGGAAGACTCGATCGTAAACTTCCAGGTCGCTCCGTCGACCGGGTTCGGCAACCAGACCGTGCCCCGCAACGTCGGTGAGATCTTTGCACAGGGCATTGAGATGGATCTTGGCGTGACGGTGCTGCAGACCGAACAGCACTCGCTCAATCTCAACGCAAACTACAGCTACCGAGACCGAGAAGTGCGCGAACTCGGTGGCGAAACCATCTTCGGAGGCTTCCAGCGCAACGTGATTCGGGAAGGTCTCGCACCCTTTAGCTTCTACGGCCCCAGAGTGAACGGAGCGTTGTTTGCTGATGACGGAACGTACCTTGGGCCCGACATCGGTGACGAAAACGTTGAGCTTGGGAACCCGGTGCCTGACCACTTCGGTGGATTTGGGCTCTCGGCAACCTTCTTTGAGGACCTGCAGATTAATGCGCAGGCCGAGTACCAGTTGGGGCATCAGACATACGGAAGCACAGCGCGCTTCCTGACGCTGATTGGTGCTAACGCGCAGCGGAATGAGCTCGCTCAAGAGCTTTCTGGACTCCAGCCCGGCACCGAGGAGTACCGTTCAGTGGCCAATAGCCTGGCTCGAACCAATCCCGGCGCGGGAAGTGGCGAAATTGACAACTTCCTGCAAGATGCTGACTTCCTGAAGCTCCGCTCCGTTGGCGTGCGGTACGACGCATCCGACCTGCTCAGTTCGGTAACCGGAACGGACCAGGTCCGAAGCTTCACGCTTGGGTTTTCGGCATCGAATCTCTTTACGATCACGAGCTACGATATTGGCCCCGACCCGGAAGTCAACTTCAGTGGCTCGCGAGGTGTGACGCGTGGACAGGACTTTCTCACGCTTCAGAATCCGCGAGAGTACACGTTCACCCTTCAGGTTGGCATCTAAGTCAACCGCATGGGGAGTGGGAGAGACAGCCCCACTCCCCGTTTCCTGATCCACCACTTACCTCCATGTTTTTAACGCATAGCTTGAATTGACCTATGAGTAGTTACCGAACTACACTTAAACGACTTTCGGCACTCGGTGCCGTTTTAGTCCTCGCTGTGACGTTTGCAGCTTGCGACTCATTTGTTGCAAACGTTGACCAGCCGGTTGACGAGGCGGGAAGCGATCAGTTTAGTGATCCGGCTGAGGCTGAGTTTCTAATTACAGGGGTCCAAGCCCAGTGGGCTGATTCGCATTCCGGCGTAACGGATCTTGCCGACGGACTCTCCGACGAGTTTCGCTTCGGGATCAATGGGGATGCAACCTTCCCGACGTTTGCTCAGCTTGATGCGGGTATCATTGCAGACGATAACAACAGCATCACCGGCGCACTGAATGACCTTCAGGAATACCGGTTCTTGGCGGACGACCTGCTTCGTCGTGTGGAAGAAGACGAGCGGTTTGACCTGTCGGATCCGTCAGCTACGGCTTCGGAAGAACAGGTTCGCCTTGTTGCCAACGTTCACGGCGCAAACGCCCGATACTACCTTGCCACGTACTTTGGGCACCCGGATGACCCGCGCCGGGGCGGAGCCACAATTGATACCTCCGCGTTCATCCCATCGCCTGAGCTTTACCAGCAGGCTGACGACAAGTACGCTGCGGCCTTGGCAGAGGCAGAGGCCCTGGAGAGTGGGCTGCAACAGCGCCAGATCCAGTCGGCCCGCGCACGGGCAGCGCTTTATGCTGGAACCCATGACTTCCAAGATTCGGGCGGCTTCCAGGGGCAAGAAGCGCTTGAAGCGGCAGCTGAGTATGCCCGCCAAGGACTTCAGCAGGGTGAGTCGTGGGACGTAGCCTATGACCTGAATACGGGGAATGACTACCACTTTCAGGCCGGAGCCGGACGCCTGCAGCTGGCTGTGCAGGACGGGAATTTCAACCAACTCGCGACGCGCTCTCCAGACCCCTCACAGAGTTACCGCGTGGCTGACGAAGACACTGGCGAACTGGTGGCCCGAAGCCACATTGAGACGGTTGCCAACAATCCAGACGAGTTGAACCGGATTCCGCTCACAATCATCAACAATGGTGGGACAACCCTTGGCGGATTCGGCGCGCTCCCGGAAAACCTGCAGAGCGAGGCTTTGGGAGACGATCTCTTCCCTACGATTTTTGATGCCTGGCAGCCCAATGGTGACGCCGATCCTATTGGTGATCTTATTGGCGACGAGGGAGAAGATATCATCGAATGGGGCCAGGGCAAATGGGAGCAGCGCACCAACATGCCCTTCGTTAGCTGGCAGGAGCTTTTCCTGATCCGTGCCGAGCTCGAACTGCGCGGCTTTGATGCGGGGGGCGAGTCAGCCCTTGCGCTGGTAAACACCGTCCGGGACAGCTACGGACTCAGCAGCCTCAGCGATATCGATCTGGAGCGGCTCGCTGTTGAGCGGGACCGTACGCTGTTCGCCACGGGCCACCGTCTTCCCGACCAGCGCCGAATGGATGTGGTCGAGTGGCACCTGAAGGATCAGGTGGGCGGCCAGCAGACGGCGCAGTGGTTGCAGCTCACACGAGCTGAGACGGAGCCGAACCCGAACTTCTAACCACAGACTGACGCATACGCACCACGTATCGCAGCAGGGCGGCCTCCACTATTTAGGAGGTCGCCCTGCTTTTTTGTTGGCTATCCTGGCCTAAGCCAGAGAACTTGCTCCGAACGCTTCCGGCGCGGATGTCTCCGGCAGGGCTGACGGGAGCGAAGGGGGGACCGTTCACCCCAGGAAAGATTATTATTGGGAGAGCGGGGCTGGAATGGCACCAAATCCGGTTGCAACATTACGGTGACGACATATGCAGTTGGGCCTCACCCTCGTTATCGTGTCGCGGAGTTCTGCCTCCTTCAGGAGCACGACAAGCATGACCTGCGGATGAGGGCTGCAGCGATCACTAACCTTCTAATCACTACTGAAGATAAGCAACCGTATCCCAAAAAAAGAATTGAGCGTGAACTAAATGCTTGGTAAACGTGAAAGCATGTATACGCCCCCCTTAGTCTAAGAGTAGACTCGCACCAATCCTTGACAACGAGTGCATTGCTTCTTAGCATGAGGGTCACATGTGCACAACACTACGATTACATCAAAGTATTGTGCTTGTGATTTTACAGGAAACGCAAGTTGCTGTAAGTAGTAGTTGGTTTTTCCTGTAACGAGATACATGTGCACTGCAACGTACATAGTACCGGCATCAGACTTATTTCCTGTTGAAGCTATACTGGCTTACGAGCAGGAGGCTACATCGGTCAGTGCTGGTACGTCACTACACATAATCGCTTCAGTCAAAGCACAGTCTGCTATGTCGTGTGTCTGCGTACTGAAGCACCGTGTGTGACGTTGTGCACGATATTGTGATAGGGGGCTGATCCGGTTTCCTACCACCAAGGATGGCAAGCTGCAAACGGTAATTGGTTGTGTCCTCGTGATGCATGATGGCTTGAGTGATGGCTGCATGTGCGTTGCGAGACACATATTCCCCCAATTATCGTAAGCGGCGCGGCCGTCGCGATACACCCCCGGATGTTACTAAAGAAAGCCCCACGTGCTTGCACAGGAGGCATCAGGTGATCAGAATAAGCCCTGGCATTTTTGCCCCGGCGTTCTGTAGGGCCTGCGAATCTTGTGTTTGTATCCCGCAGCGTCAACGGCTGCGTATCCATCGTTTTTCGGTTAGATAGAGGATTTTTACATCATGAAAAAAATAGTTACAAGGCTCCTGTGCGGGTTTGCAGTGCTTTTATTGGCACCCGGGCTCGTGTTTGCACAGGATGGAACCATCACCGGTACGGTGACGGACGGTGAAACAGACGAACCGCTCCCCGGCGCCACGGTGCAGATTCCATCCATTGGTGTTGGTGCTGCTACCGATGCTAACGGAGAATATACAGTTAGCGTTGAACCCGGTACCTACACGCTTTCGGTTACCTTCGTAGGGTACAGCCCCATTGAACGCGATGTAGAAGTAACTGCCGGAGAGACGGTCACCGCCGACTTTACGCTCGAAGTGTCTGCTGAGCAACTGGGTCAGGTTACGGTTACCGGTCTTGGCCTCAGCCAGGATCGAAGCCGCAGTCAGGTTTCGGTGGGACGTGTTAACGCCGACGATATCGCTGAAAATGCCAGCTTCGACAATGTGTCGCAGCTGATTAGCGGTAACGTTGCAGGCGTAAGCGCCAGTGCCTCCTCCGGAAATATCGGAAGCGGCATTCGCTTTAACATTCGTGGCGGTGGCGGACTGGGCGGCGACGGCCAGCCTGCGATCTACATTGATGGTACGCGTGTCGACAATCAAGAGGTTGTTGGGTTTGGAGCAGGGGGGCAGGGCACTTCGCCACTGGCCGACCTCAACCCGTCCGACATTGCCAACATCGACATCATTCGTGGACCTGCTGGCGCGGCGATCTACGGAACGGATGGCTCGAACGGCGTGGTGCTCATCACAACCAAGACGGGCTCCTTCTCGAACGAACCGACTGTCAACGTTGAGTACCGTGGTACCGCCGGATGGAGTGAGCAGAACCGTGAGTACTCCGACCGTAACCATGTGACGGCAGATGATGCGAATGCGCTCTTTGAAACAGGGGCACTGCAGGATCATCAAGTGGCTGTTTCCGGTGGTGCAGAGTTTGCGCGCTTCTATGCGTCCATCAACCACCGTATTAACGAAGGCGCCATCGCGAATAACGAAGGAGAGCGCACGAACATGCGGGCCAACTTCGAAGCGTTCCCGAGCGATGACTTCTCGATCCGGGCCAGCACAGGCTACACGCTGAATGCCCTCCAACGTCCCGATAACGATAATAACGTGCAGGGATGGCTCGGAAATACGTTGTTGCTTCCCGTGTCTTACAACTTTACCGACAGTCTGGCCATTGCGAATCTGAACGATGTGCAGAAAGTGAACCGCTTCAACGGTTCGCTGCGTGCTACGTGGTCACCGATTGAAAATCTGTCGCTGCAGGCGACAGGTGGATTCGATAGCTCGGCACGCCGCCAGGATCGCACCCGTCCGCCCGGGTTCGTATACTCTGGTATCGGCACCGATGGTGAGCGCAATATCTTCATTCGTCAGAATGACAACTACAACTTCGATGCCCAGGCCACCTATAGCTACGGTATTGTGCCGGACCTGCAAGCGACGACGCTTGTTGGCGGGCAGTACACCGACGTCACGCGTCGTACATCGTTCAGTACGACACGCGGATTCGGGAACCAGTTGATCACCGACATTGGTGCGGGTGATGAGCTCTTCGACATTGGAGAGGGGCTCACGAATGTACGTAGCAGCGGTCTCTTCGTACAGCAAGAGCTTGTGTACGATGATACGTATACGCTAACGGGTATGCTGCGTCGCGATGTGTCGACTGCGCTCGGTGCCAACGTTTCGGACGTGTTCTACCCGAGTGTGACCGGTTCGGTGACGCTCTCGAACTTCGACTTTGTGCCCAGCACGTTGAGCTACCTGGCTGTGCGTGCGGCCTACGGCGAAACCGGTCAACTTCCCGGTGTGCTGGATGGCGAACCGCTGCGCTTTGCTGCCACGGTAGCCGACTTTGGTGCAGGTGCGTCAATTAGTACTGTTGGGAACCCGGACATTGTACCGGAACGGGTGCGCGAAATGGAACTCGGCATTGATGCCGACTTTCAGGACCGGTACTCCTTCCAGGGAACGTACTGGTACAATTGGGCCAATGACTCAATCATTGATGCCCCGCTGGCATCCTCCACAGGCTTTGGCTTCCAGGCGCTTCCTTCAAACGTAGGAAGCATTGAAAGCCAGGGTGTGGAACTGACGCTGGGTCTTACACCGATCCTTTCGGAAACGGCTCGCGTCGACCTGAACGTGACGTATGGCTACCAGTGGACGGAAGTCCAGGATCTGGGACCGAACCGCGAAGAGATCTTTGGCGGATTCAACGCCAATGTTCTTAAGCCGGGACTACCCCGTCAGGCCTTCTTCCTGCCTCCCATTGTGGGCGCCCGCTTCAACGACGACGGCGAGTACCTGGGGCCGGAAGTTGGGGAGCGTCAAGAGCTTGGTCAGCCGATTCCGAAGCACTCCGGCGGCGTTCGCCTCAACGCGACGCTGTTCCAAAACCTGAGTCTTAGCGCGTTCGCTGAATACGCTACAGGACATCAGGTGCTGAATAGCACCGCAGGATTTGGCGCCGGTACGGGTGGCTATCCGATCCGAAATGAGCTTGCAGCTCAGTTGGATCAGCTTACGCCGGGCTCGGCTGAGTACATCGACGTAGCTGAACGCTACGCTCGTACGAACACGAACTTCGATGCGAACTTCCTCGAAGACGCCGACTGGCTCAAGCTGCGCGAAGTCTCGATCCGCTACAACTTCACGGAGTTGCTGCAGAACGCTACAGGCACCACGCCCATCAACAACTTTACGGTGGGACTCGCAGGCCGCAATCTGTTCACGTTCACCAAGTACTCGGGTCCTGACCCTGAGGTGAACTTTGACGGATCGCGTGGCCTGATTCGTGGCCAAGACTTCCTGACGCTGCCACAGTCGCGTCAATTCCAGGTGAGTGTCACGCTTGGCTTCTAAAGAGCTTCTACCCTGAAGCCTAAATCTGATGAGCGAATCCGGTGCCGTACAACCGGTACGGCACCGGCGCTTGTCGACTGACCAAGCATTCCTCTGTATCAACCGATTTGGATATGAAACGTATACGACTACTCTCTTTCCTTGCAGCCTTTGTGTTGCTTGCAAGCCTCACCGCTTGCGACTCCATCGTGGAGGATACCACAGACCCGATTGACAGCGCAGGTAGTGAGGCGCTGAGCAGCCCTGATCAGGTCGAGTTCCTCATCAATGGCATCCGCGCACGGGGCAACAACGTGCAGGAAAACGTTACGGTGCAAGCCAGCCTGATGTCTGATCAGTTCATCTTTGGCGGAGCCAATGGCGGGGGCGCTACGTTCCCGACATTCCGCGATCTGATGCAGGCGTTTCCGGCAGCCACCAACCCACTGAATAACAACTCAGTGGACGGTACGCAGAGCCACCTGGGCCAGTACCGCTTTCTCGCTGATGACCTGCTTCGCCGAGTCGAAGAGCTTGGCGCAGACGCCTTTGGCGGTACCGACGATCCACGCTGGGTCAATGCAAATTTTGCTGGCAACTTTCACGGCGGCCTTGCGCGCTACTACTGGGCGACCTACTTCGGCGAAACGCAGCGTAGCGGTGGGGGCGTAATTTCGGACCTCGAGAGCCCCGCTGATCCGGAGCGCTCTGAGTTTATTCCGTCAGATGAGATGTACAACCTGGCGATTCAGAAACTTGATGCCGCGCTTCCGTTTGCATCCGAGTATCAGACCAAAGTCATCAACTCGGTGAAAGCACGCATTGCGCTTTTCCGGAATAACCCTGGTCAGGCAGCTACGCTTGCCGAAAGCGGCCTGGCACCGGGCGATGCCGCGTTCCAGAATCAGTATCTTGATCGTTCTGGAAACCAGGCCAACAACTGGCATACGGAAGGCGGTGTCGGACGCGCACAGACCGTGCCGGCGCCCCGGTTCTTCTATAGCCCTGACTATCTGAATGAAGACTACGAAGCAGCCGAGTCCGGCCGGATTCCGCTGCTCGATCCTGATGTCGTGGGCTACACGATTGACTCTGGTAACGTAGAAACAGATGATGACGGGAACCTCATTCTCGCGAATCGGGATGCTGAACATCCGCTCCGCTTCCCGGTGAATCTCTCCGATGGAGACGCGCCTGTGCTTCCTATGCAGGGACGCTACCCTACTCGGGGAGCCAACATCGACTTCATCACCTGGCAGGAGATGAATCTGATTCAGGCTGAAGCGATCGAGCGCGGTGCAGCCTCGGGCGATCCGCTCGCACTCGTAAACGAAGTGCGCGAATCGCACGGCATTTCGGCACTGGAGTCCGCCGACTATGACGGCATGAACACCATCTTCACCGAGCGCGATAAAGAGATGTTCACAACGGGCATCCGTCTGGTCGATCAGCGCCGAGCTACCGAAAACGGGCTCAATGCTGACGGGCTTGATCTGGACACGCACGGATGGCATCTCGAAAACGCAGATGAACTGCTCTGGTGGTATCTGCCGATCACGCTCGCCGAGCGCAACAACAACCCGAACCTGCCTACGGAGCTGCCCTAACTGGCGCTTCATAGCATAGCTCAGCACAAACTGAGCATCTGGTTTTCTCCAGACTTGTTCTGCGAGAGACAACGGCCCGCTCCCATATCCTGGGAGGGGGCCGCTGTTGTTTGAGGCATAAGCCCAATTGTAGAAGATACTGATTCGCCAAGCGATGGCGAGAATGCCTGTTCAGCAGAATCCACAAAGAGATCCCGACCACTCACTTCTGTCCGATGCTAAGGGCTGAGGGTAAAAGCTTGTGACATCGGTTATCGAAACGACTTGCTACGATGAGTATATAAAATGTGCACACAGCGTAAAGAAGTTTTTTGCGTTCCTATCGTTACGTATAGCGCGCAAGAGTTGATAGAATCATCTCTACTCGTCGCGTTGGTATTAGATGGCGCCGTCAAAACAACGACAGCACAATGAGAAACAAGTGGATACAACGCGTTACGACTCTTCTTCAGATAGGGATAGCAGCTGTTATCCTTGGATGTGTGGTGCCGTCTAAGATCAGTCAGGCGCAGGAGCCGCTCACGAATGTGGCTGATCTGCGCATTGATGACACGGTGGCTACGCTTGGTATTGAGGCGGCAAAGCGCGGCGATTACGGAAGCAGCATTGAGCTGCTCATCCCTCTATTTCAGCAGGAGGCCGGATACGTGGTGCCCGACCACAATGCGATCGGCTACTGGCTGGGGAAATCGCTACTGGAGGCACACACTGCACGAAACGCACTGCACACCTGGCACCGAACCCTGCGCACCCTCGACGAAGAATCGGCAGCCTGGAGCCTCACTGCTGATGCATTCGTGCGGGCTACGTTTGAGACCAATACGTTGGACTATCAGGGCGTTGCAGCTCAGACCTACTTGACACTCATTGAGCGGGCGGGACGCACAAGTGCGTTTCCCGAACCGATACGTGAAGCTGTGCAGCAGCATGTGCTCGAAACTGCATTCGTCTTGCCCGATGATGTAAAGCGTCGCATCGGGCTGGACCCGAGCCGCACTATCCGTCACCGCTCCGACCTAACGCTCAATGCGTCCGCTGGTGAGATTCTTGCTGCATGGTGGCGCAAGCAAGACCGGAGCGTAGCAAGTGCATCGAACGAGCGACTCGTGGAGCACCTTTCGCGTGTTGCGGATGCGCGTGCATCATACATGCACGACGAATACATCGACGCACGCGGTCGGGTACACATCCGGCTCGGACCGCCGCCAATCACGCTTGAGGTGACGTTTGCCGATTACCCTGTCATCCAGCGCGAAATTATTCGGCGCCAGACTAACGTTACATCGTTCGACTTTTCGCCTGGTATCTACTGGGAATACGACGAATTAGGCACCGAAGCCCATTTCCTTTTCCTGGAGTCTGATGAAGGAGATACGTACGAGCTTGGTACCGTAACTGATATGATTCCACGGCACATCCGACGCAATTTTACCGGACGTAGCACAAACACCTATGCCTATCTGCGCAGCATGGAGGTGGCGCTGCGCCAGCTCTCGGTGTATAATCCGCGGTATATGGGCCGCTACGCCGAAGTTGAAAACTACATTGCGTATTACAACACAGGCGGCGGTATTAATTTCGCAACACCGGGTGAACAGGCGACGAAGGTGAACCAGCGCAATACGATGGAAGACCATCGGCTGAAGCGTATACGCCGCGAAACGGTAGGCGCTGCGCAGTCGAACGTAGATGCCAGCTATCCCGGTCTGGATGTACAGACGCGGTGGGCCCGGTTTCTGGAAGACGATGGCACCACACGCACCGAAATCTACTGGACCGCTCCAGCCGACCTGCTTGATCCCCGCACGGCTGTCGATACCGATGCACTGGACGTCGAAGACATGGAAGTCGATGCGGAGTCGATAACAGGGGCCTCGCGGATCATTGCGAACACACGTCTCGAAGATAGTGAGCACCGCACCGCTCTCCAGGCCAACAAGCAAGCGCATGTGCCGGAGTCTGTGGAGAGCAACTGGTTTCCTGCACAAACGATTGCCATACGCTCAGATAAGACCCCATTTCACCTGGGTGTGCAGTGGGACCAGCGTCTGGGACAGAACGCCGAGTCTGCAGGGAATCTGTTGCTCCGGCGCTCTACTACACGCATCGACACGCTCGCGCAGTTGAGCAACGACGCATCCTCCATTGAAATGAGCGACGTAAAGCTCGTGGAGGCGAATCCGGATGCACTTGCTGAAGACATAGATGGCAGAGCGCTCCCTCCATATCCGCGTGAGGAAGTCCATGAAGACACGCCCCTCGGCATCTACTTCGAGGTCTACCACCTCATGTTTGATGAGAATGACCGGGCGCGCTACACGATTGACCTTAACGTGGACCGCGTGCAGCCGCGTGGCGGTGTGGCGCGGTGGGTACGCGGTGATGAAGAGTTGCAAACAACCACGACAACGACAAACGAAACTACGCAGCGTCGCACAAACGAACTGTTCTTGCTGGATGTGGAAGCATGGGAAGACGCTGCTGAAAACGAGAACGTGACCCTCACCGTGCGCATCACCGACGAAGTGAGCGGGGCGTCTGTAGAACGCGACCTGACGCTCTCAGTCGTACGTGATGAGGAATAGGTTATGAGATAAGCGAAATACAAGGGTTCGCATTCCCCATTCCCGCACTGCGTTCGTGTTCGGCTCTGCGGCGATAGGGGGCCTTATACGGAATGACAATGAGGGGGAGAATAGATCTGACAGGTCTTTGGAGACCTGTCAGATCGTTGTTATCATTATCTGCTCGACACGTCCTGCTCCCACGAAAACTGGAGATGAGCGCGGGGGAACGAGACGGAGCGTACGTACAACGTGAGACGCTGCGCATCCGCCAAAATATCGATGTCGTCCTCGGGCTGACGCGCAAAAATCAACGTATTGCGGCGGTAGAACACTCCCTCACCGCTGCGTGAGGTGTACCGAACGATGTCGGTGGCCACCTGCTTCGGGGAATACTCGGTGGCACTTTCGTCAACTCGCAAGAAGGCGCGCGCGTCCATGTGGCGGATACTCGTGTACTGAAACGCCTCGCTGACGCGCTCGGGCACGTACAGGTACACATCAATGCGAATGGCGTCTTGGTGGAGCGAGTCGACTTCCTGCTGAATCGTGGCGCGAGCCTGGTCGGGCGGGTACGCATCCAGCGGCGTACGTCGATTCAGGGAGGCAAGCCGGAACTCGCGTCCCCAGAGCGTGGCGAAGCTGGAGAACCGGCGCGTTTCAAATAGCTCGGGCCCCTGCGTCTGCCGGTGGCGCGCGGACCAGTCGACCCAGAGGTCGCCAAATGCCCGCTCGCTTTCCAGCTTCAGCCGACCGTCTTCGTTGGGGGCAACAGATACGTGTTGTAGGCTGTCGAAGGACGTAACCGAGCGTGTGGTGGGCAGGAAGTGGGCCGCCACATCGACTTCGTTGCTCACGCTGCCCTGCAAGGCCGCACAGCCCGCAAGCAGACAGAGTCCGCCGAAAAGGCCTAAGCAGCTCCGAAGGGATAAAGAAAAAGCGAGGGGACGCATGGGCACGGTACCAGAAACAAGAAGAAAGCAGGCAGAGAGATGCCTGATGAGAAAACGAACCCGCACAACGCCTGCTGAAATCCTCTTACTGCGGCGCGAGAGAATGTAGAGGCAATTTTCCAGAGCCGGTATGCACGAAGAAGCGGTTTGCATCAAGCCCGCTCAATGCTTAGTATGACCGTGGCTTCATCGTAGTTTCGCGACTGTAGTTACTTTCCATCATGCCCACCCTCTCCGTCGACCGCGTGCACAAAGCCTATGGAGATACAAAGGCGGTGCACGACGTGTCGTTTTCTGCCGCCCCTGGACGCATTCTTGGATTGTTGGGACCCAATGGCGCGGGCAAAACTTCAACGCTGCGCATGATTACGCACATCACACAGCCCGATTCAGGGGCCGTGCGCTACGATGAGCGTCCGGTGGGACCGTGGAGCCAGCGGCGCATGGGCTATCTGCCCGAAGAGCGTGGCCTCTATCCCGACCTGCGTGTCAAGGAGCAGCTCGTCTACCTGGGGCAGCTCAAGGGCCTTTCTGCCGATGCCGCCACCGAGCGCGTGCATCACTGGCTGGAACGCTTTGAGGCGCTCGACTGGGTCGACAAGAAGACTGAGGAGCTCTCCAAAGGCATGCAGCAGAAGGTGCAGTTCATCGCTACGCTGCTGCACGACCCGCAACTGCTCATCTTCGACGAGCCGTTTAGCGGTCTCGACCCCATCAACTCCGACGTGTTGCGCGACATCATTCTGGAGCTGCGTCGCACCGACCGCACCATCCTGTTCGCCTCGCATCGGATGGAGCAGGTGGAGCAGCTCTGTGACGACATCTGCCTCATGGCCAACGGACAGGTCGTGCTGAAGGGCGATCTGCGCGAGGTGAAGCAGCGCTTTGGCACCAACACCGTTATCGTACGCTTCGACGGCTCCGATGCCTTCATCGACGACCTTGAATCTGAAGGCGCTGTCCGGGTACATGCGCGCAGCGCCCACCGTGCCGAAATGCGCCTGCTCAACGACACGCCCGCCCGCCGTGTGCTGCAAGCTGCCCTCGACACCGTTGACGAGCTGCACCACTTTGAGCGCACCGAGCCCCCACTCAGCGAGATCTTTGTGGAGGTCGTCGGCGAGGCCAATGCCGCCCAGGCTGCTGCGTCGTAGCGGGCTCCATTCCTCTTGCACTGCCTCTTCTTTTGAACGAACCGACGCCCCATGCATCCCATCTGGATCATCCTCAAAAGTGAGTTCTGGCGCCGCGTACGGTCTAAAGCATTTGTGCTCGCTACGCTACTGGCACCCATAGGCATCGTTGCCCTGTTTGCGCTGCCCGGACTGCTCACCTTCTTCGCGGCAGATAGCGGCGACGAGCCGCCCGTGGCCGTGGTCGATGCCACCGAACAGCTTCTTCCCCACCTGCAAGAGCAGTCCAGCAGTTTCACGTTTGTGCAGTCCAATACGAACCAGGAAGCCCTGGCCGACTCGGTGCGCGCCGAGGTCTACAGCGGCTACCTGGTCCTCCCCGAAACGCTTCTGCAAGGAGAAGGCACCGCCTCGTTCTATCGCAGTAGCGGAGGCGGACTCGGCACGCAGAATCGCATCCAAAACGTCGTAGAGCGGGCCGTGCGCGATGTGCGTCTGGCTAACGAAGACGTGCCCGATGCCGTCGAGTCGATCCTGGCGGCCTCACCCTCGCTGGAGATGCGCCGCATTACCGAACAGGGCGACCAGGCCGATGCCACGCTCATCTACTCGGCCATCGGCTACATGCTGGCCTTTGTGATCTACTTTGCCGTGTTCATCTACGGGCAGTACGTCATGCAGGGCGTCATCGCCGAGAAAAGCTCGCGCGTGGTCGAAATCGTCGTCTCCTCCGTGCGTCCGTTCGAGCTGCTCATGGGCAAAGTGCTGGGCATCGGCGCCATGGGGCTCGTGCAGATGGTCACCTGGGGCGCGCTCGTAAGCGGGGCCCTGGCCGTCGCCGGACCGATCTTCATGCTGTTCATGGACCCGTCGGCCTACGACATCGCCCCCGATGCCTCGCAAGAAGCCGCGCTCGAAGCCGCAGGCATCACCATCCCGTCGCTGCCGCTCTCGCTTCTGGTATGGACGCTCCTGTTCTTCGTAGCGGGCTATTTGCTCTACGCCAGCCTCTTTGCCGCCGTGGGGTCCGCGGTCGAGCGCGTGCAAGACGCCCAGAGCCTCATGTACCCCGTGTTCATTCCGCTGCTCATCCCCCTGCTGGTGATTGGCGTCGTCATCGAAGCACCCAACGGCACGCTGTCCACCGTGCTGTCATTCATCCCGTTCTTCGCCCCCATCCTGATGGTGCTGCGCTCCGCCCTCACCGATGTCGCGTTCTGGCAACTGGCCCTGTCGTGGCTGCTGGTGATGGCAACCTTCGTCGGCACCATCTGGGTGGCCAGCCGCATCTACCGCGTCGGCATCTTCATGTACGGCAAACCCCCCAGCCTGCGCGAACTGATCCGGTGGGCGCGCTACCGTCCATAGCAGCGCGGGTTGACCCTGCAGGCTGCGCGTTGTATCATGGAAGGCCCTTCGCATCCCCCAAAATGCGTAGTCTCCAACCTATACACATATAGGGGGATGCCGAGGCCCGTGCCCTGCCCACATATCGTCCGGATGCCTATGTCGCTGCTCGCCCGCTGGCTTGTTGGGAGCCTCGTACTCATCAGTATCGCCTGCGCGCCCCATATCGTCCGGGCGCAAAACGCCCCTGCTCCCGCCCCCGACCGCACCGATGAGGGCGACGGGCCCTACGAGCGTCTGGTGCTGCGCGGGGCCACTCTTATCGACGGCACCGGCGCCCCACCCCGCGGCCCGGTCGACATCGTGATCGAAGACAACCGCATCACCAACATCGCCAGTGTCGGCTATCCCGGCGTACCCATCGACGAAAGCGCACGTCCCGAGGGCGGCGACCGCGAGATCGACCTGAGCGGACACTACATCCTTCCGGGATTCATCGATATGCACGGCCACCTGGGCGGTACCGCGCAGGGCACGCCGGCCGAGTACGTGCTCAAGCTGTGGATGGGCCACGGCGTAACCACCGTCCGCGAGCCGGGCAGTTTCAACGGCACCGAGTGGACGTTTAACCACCGCGACCGCAGCGCTGCCAACGAAATCGTGGCGCCGCATCTGGTGGCGTATGTCGGCTTTGGCCAGGACCGCGATGTGCCCATTGCAACGCCCGAGCAGGCCCGTACCTGGGTGCGTCAGGTGGCCGAGCGCGGGGCCGAAGGCATCAAGTTCTTCGGAGCACGCCCGGCGATCATGGAAGCCGCCCTCGACGAAGCCGCCCAGCAGGATCTGGGCACCGCCATGCACCACGCGCAGCTGAACGTCACCCGCGTCGATGCACTGCAGTCCGCCACCTGGGGCCTCACCACGATGGAGCACTGGTACGGCCTGCCGGAGGCGCTCTTCGACGACCGCACCGTGCAGGACTACCCGACCGACTACAATTACAACAACGAGCAAGATCGCTTTCGCGAGGCCGGGCGCCTGTGGCAGCAGGCCGCCGACCCCGGCACCGCGCACTGGAACGCGGTCATGGACTCGCTCCTCGCGCTCGACTTCACCCTCAACCCGACGCTTAACATCTACGACGCGAGCCGCGACCTGATGCGCGCCCGCAATGCCGACTGGCACGCCGACTACACCTTGCCCTCTCTGCAAGAGTTCTTTACCCCGAGCCGCGAAGATCACGGATCCTATTTCTTCGACTGGACGACCACGCGCGAGGTGGAGTGGAAGCGCAACTACGACCGCTGGATGGCCTTCCTCAATGAATACAAAAACCGAGGCGGACGCGTGACCACCGGCAGCGATAGTGGCTACATCTACCAGGTGTACGGCTTTGGCTTTATCCGCGAGCTGGAACTGCTGCACGAAGCGGGCTTCCACCCGTTGGAGGTGATCCGCGCCGCTACCCTCAACGGCGCCGAAGCCCTCAGCCTCGACGACGACCGAGGCAGCGTCGAAGTTGGGAAGCGCGCCGACCTGGTCATCGTAGACGAGAATCCGTTGCACAACCTGAAGGTGCTCTACGGCACCGGGGCCCTGCGCCTGAACGACGACACCGACACCGTGGAGCGCGTGGGTGGTGTGACCTACACCGTCAAAGACGGCATTGTCTACGACGCCGACCGCCTCCGCGCCGACGTGCGGGCGATGGTTGAGGCGGCTCGGGAGGAAGAAGAGGAATAGTGTGCTGCCTTGCATCTGATCAGCAGCATGCCTACGTTGGGAAATGAGCGAAGCTGGGAGTGCCCGGCTGTGGCAGCAGATGGTGGTAGTTAACCGCGCTGCGCAGACGGCTGGGCTGAGATGATCCCTTGAACTTGATCCGGTTTGTACCGGCGGAAGGAAGCTTCTTAGCACCCGGGGCGTCACGCATGGGCGCTGCACATTTCTGGCTTCGCTTGCCGTTATTCCTTTGCATCCACCCGCAAGCAAGCCCTATGTCTACAACCACCGACCTTTCCTTTGCTGACGTTTCTGTGGATCGGGCCTACCCGGTGCCGCCATTTGCGCAATCCTGCGTAGACGCCGCCCGCGAAAGCTGGGGCGCGTCGTTCGATCACCCGTTTGTGCACGCTCTGGCTGCGGGCACGCTGGAGGCAGAGCGCTTCCGCTTCTACCAGATGCAAGACGCCCGCTACCTCGAAGCCTTTTCGGATGCCGCCGCGCTCATCTCGACCCGCTGCCCCGATCCCGACGATAAGCTCTGGTTCATCGACGCAGCCCGCATGGCGCTTGTGGTTGAGGGCGAACTGCATGCCGGATACGGCGAGCAGCTTGGCTACGATGCCAGCGAGATCGCCGCACTTACGCTCACGCCCAACAACCGTGCGTATCAGGACCACATGATTAGCACCGCACAGCGCGGATCGCTGGTGGAGGCGGTAGCCGCGCTCACTCCGTGCCCCTGGCTCTACATTGAACTCGGGCAGCGCATGGAAGCGGAGATGGGAGCGATCCCTGACGACCATCCGTACGCCGACTGGCTCGCGATGTACCGCGATCCGGAGTTCAACGACTACATGGCGAATCTGCTGGAGCGGCTGCAGCGCTTCGCTGATGCGGCTGATGAGGCTGCCCGTGAGCGTGCCAAGACCGCATTCCAGGCCAGCATCCGCTACGAGTGGATGTTCTGGCAGCAGGCCTGGACGCAACAGGCGTGGCCGGTGTAGGGAGCTGTAATGCTGGCCTTTTGTACACCATATGTAGGGACACGGCGCGCCGTGTCCCTACGGTGTTCGTGGGGCTCAAAGGGGAGAACGGGCAATTAGGGCTGCACGCGGAATCGCCGCTGGAGGGTACGAGAAGAATAGTCTCCTTGAATGCCCCAGTCCAGATCGGCGCGTACCTCATACGTACCAGGAGACGCTGGCACGTCTTCCTCCTCCGTTCGCAGGGCGGCCTGAACGTCAAAGGTGCGCTCTATCGTCTCGCCGCTGGGAATATCGTGGTTTGTAACGGCGGCAGTGCAGACGATCCCTGATCCTCTAAACGGTACACGCTCCCCACCGGCCTCAAATACGCTGGGCACCACGAGGCACCCACTTGACGTCTGCACCACGACATTGCGGCGTGTCTGATTCTCGACCAGGACACGAACTTCAAAAGCCTCCCCTACCGACACCGTGTCGGGGGTAACGAGATAGACATCAAGCTCATTAATGGATACGCGGGTTGCATTGCCGGGGATGGGGAGTTCGTCTGCATTTCCAGCTCCGCCCGATCCAATGAGTGTGTCGCATCCGGTGATGAGTCCAACGAGAAGTAGGAGCGCAGCCCAGTTGAGCAGCCGCGTCGGGGTGAGGTTGGGCATGGCAGTAGAAGGGGTTGGTTACATGATTGATTGGAAAGAAGCTGCGTGGAGAAAACAGAGCAACAGAGAGACGCTGTACTTCGAAATGACACCCCCCGCTGTTCTCTTTAGATATAATTATAAGATTGAGAGAAGAGCGTTCCGTAAGACCACCCTACTACGTTTTGGTAGTGGGTAGACGCTAAGTGATAAAGCTAAGGGACACCGAACCCTCGTTTTGTTCGACCCCCCTCTCCCTTCGGGTTTCTCCCCCTTTTCCAAGGGGGAGATGTCGGCAGACAGAGGGGGTTGGGACAGACTACGATGATGTAGCCTACATGACAATCACTTATCATTGAACCGCTGCCTACGTTTTTTGTGTAGACCAGCGCTCTGCCTACAACCCAAAAACGGGCTCCAGCCAATGCCGAAGCCCGTTTCAGGTATAATCGCGCGTAGCACATCGCGAGGGACGATGACTACAGAACGCGTGCTGTGTCATTAGCTGTCGTCATCATCGTCGTCACTGTCGTCATCGTCCTCCTCGTAATCGATGGAGTCTTGGATGCGGTCTTCGACGTTGTCCTCAAAAGCACCGCCCGCGTTGGCATCGTCGGGGTTGATAAGCGTGCCGTCGCTCTGGCGGAACCAGTCGTTGAGCCGAACCGAGAGCGTGATCTGCTCTTCCGATTCGGGAGACACCGTAACCGGCGGTTCAAACTCCAGCTCCTGTTCGGCCTCCAGGTCGGTGGTAAACACGAACGGCTGCGCTTCGCCGCCCGCGAGCGTGTAGGTGCCCTCTACGCGGATACTCGTGTCTTCGGGGAAGTTGGCTTCATCGAGCACGCGGGCTTCATCGTCATCGTCGCGTTCGAGACGATCGATTTCGAACTCCAGTTCGTCCCACGACCCGGCTTCGACGATACCACCGGCAAACGTGACGGGGCCTTCACCCGCAAGCGGCAGGTCTATAACCATCGGACCGCGTTCAATGTCGTCGCGCTCGCCATTATCGTCGTTGCCATCATCATCGGAGCGATCCAACTCCAATTCACTAATCGCCAGTTGCACGCGGTCAATCGTAAGCTCGTTGTTGCCGGAGTCGGAGAGCGTGGTGGAGCGAGCGGTGAGCGCTGCTGTTGCGCTGGTTGTTGTGGTGAAAGCAAGGCTCAGGCGGGCCTCGGAATTCGTGTTGTTCGAGTCGGTCGAGTCGCATCCAGCCAGCCCTACCGCAAAAGCGAGCAAAAACAGGGGGAGTATGCGAGAAAGTGGGGTATTCATAAGCTCAGGCAACATGTTTGGGGAATAGCAGAGAGCGTTGCAGATCGCAATAGTGGTGCTGCATCTGCACGAGAGGAAGCAGCACGTGTTCACTTCAACAGGCCGCCAAACGAGCATGCTGCGTAACATGTAGCTGCATGACGAACGGACGGGCGCTTTGCCTGTGCCTCCCACCAGACGGATGCGGGGGCTGCTCGCTGCCGCATGAACAACAGAGTTCATGTTCAATTCGTGCGTGGTACGGGTCGCTGCACCACGGCTCTTCATACATGTAGTAACAAGATAGTTGTGCCACTGATCTGTTGCTGCGTATGTCTACCGGGGTTGCTTCGCTTTCGCATCTGTTCATACGGTTGGTTTTTAGGGAGGCATGGGGCGTAGCACTGCTCCTTGGCCTTTTTGCATGGACCATGGGACCCGCTGAAGCCCCGGCTCAGGCACCCACCGAGCCCAATCTGGAGGCATTTGAAGTGCTCGACCTGCCTGATGCAGATGCCTACCGCACCGGCGACGGGCGGCCCGGTCCGCTCTACTGGCAGCAAGAAGCCGACTATGCAATTGATGTAGAGCTGCTGCCCGAGGAAAATCGAATTGAGGGCACGCAGACCATCACCTACACGAATAACGCGCCGTCGGAACTGAACTTCCTCTGGGTGCAGATGGACCAGAATCTCTTTGCGCCGGGCAGTCGGGGGGAGGCCGTGGTGCCGCCCGATGCACGGTTCAGTGGCTTCTTTGAAGGCGGCGGCTACGACGTGTCCAATTTGCGCATCGAGCATAACGGCACGATGTACACCCCCGAGTACGTCATCGACGACACGCGCTTACGGGTCGATCTGAATGCTCCACTGGCAGCTGAGGGCGACTCGCTCGCGCTAACAATGGACTTTAGCTTCGAACTGCCCGACTACGGCGCCGACCGCATGGGGATGTTCGATGCCGAAGAAGGCACCGTCTATCAGCTTGCGCAGTGGTACCCGCGGATGTACGTGTACGACGACGTAAGCGGCTGGAACGTGCTGCCGTATCTGGGTCAGGGCGAATACTACCTGGAGTACGGCCAGTTCGATCTTGACATTACCGTACCGCACGACTTCATCGTGACAGCCACCGGTGCGCTTCAGAATCCGGACGAGGTGCTCACCGATACGCAGCAGGAGCGGCTGGCCGATGCGCGAGCGAGCCGCTCGCCTGTCACGATCATCGCAGACGAGGAGGTGGGCGATCCCGACACGCGTCCTGTAAGCAGCGGCACGCTCACCTGGCAGTACCAGGCCGATGACGTGCGCGACGTGGCATGGGCCGCCTCACGCTCGTTCATCTGGGATGCGGCCCGGGCCGATGCTGGGACCCACACGGTGCTGGCGCAGTCGCTCTATCCCGCTGAAGGATTGGGCGGAGGTGAAAACAGCACGCCGGGCTGGGAAGAGTCGACCGAGTATGTGCAGCACTCGGTTGAGTTTTACTCGGAGCGCTACACGCCATATCCGTACGACAATGCCGTAAACGTGGGCGGCATTGTGGCCGGGATGGAGTATCCGCAGGTCATGTTCTGTTCGGTGGATGCACGCGGGCGCGGTCTCTTTGGTGTTACCGACCACGAGTTTGGGCACACCTGGTTTCCGATGCTTGTGGGCTCCGACGAGCGGCGCTGGGCCTGGATGGATGAGGGGCTCAACACCTTCATGAATCTGTATTCCACCGCCGACTTCTACGGGCAAGACATTGAGCGCGTCATTCGGCAGAGCAGTCAGCAGGCGGCTCGGTTTGCGCAGTCGTCTTTGGCAGACCAGCCCATCATGACGCAGGCGGACCACATCCGGCGCCAGGCGCTGGGGATGCTGGCATACCGCAAACCCGCTGTTGGACTGGCGCTGCTACGCGAGCATGTGGTGGGGCCCGACCGCTTTGATGCAGCGTTTAAGACGTACATCGACCGGTGGGCGTACAAGCATCCGCAGCCGTCAGACTTCTTCCGCACCATTGAGAGCGTGGCGGGCGAGGAGCTCGACTGGTTCTGGCGCGGCTGGTTCTACGAAACTGAAGGAGCCGACCCGGCGGTGGCGGAGGTCAACGTCGACGCAGCCACTGCCACCATTGCGCAGCAAACCGACTTGCTGCTTCCCGTGCCGGTGGAGTTAACCTTCGATGACGGCAGCACGCAGATGGTGCGTGTGCCCACCGAGGCGTTTGCTACAGGCGATACGCATACCATTTCGTGGGATGAAGAACGCACCATCGACCACATCACCATCGACCCGCAGCAGATGCTGCCAGATGTAGACCGCTCCAACAACGCCTGGACGCCAAGTGAGTAGCCGGACGGCTCTGCATGGTCAAGGTTGCCCTCGGAGTCGTTCGGGGGAGGCGTTGGGCCTGTGCCCTCGTGGGGCTCGTTGCAGCCCAATGCGTGCACCGGCGCTACAGCGCGAATGACGGGATGGAGCATTTCGGGAGAAGCAGTCGGAGGGGGCTGCGCTTCTACCTGACCCGGAACGAGCAGCACAAGGCACACGGCCAGCAACAGGCCAGCAGCCAAAGCGGAAAGCACGTGTGTGGACGAGCACGATGCAGATCGCGATGGAAGCTATGCCTCATCGCTGGCATACACCAGCGCCACAAACCGGTCGCGGTCGAGACCGCCAAAGTAGGACGCTACGTCCACCTCCGCGAGGGCTGTGTGCAGGGCGTCCGGACGGTAAGGTACGCCTTCGAGTTCGGCTTCCAGATCGTCCACGTCGCGGTGGCCCAGGAAGTCGCCGTAGATGGTCGCTTCGGTAATGCGCCCGTCATCAACCGAGAGCCGCACATCGACCTCGCCTACATCGTCAAAGCGGCGCGTGCGCTGCACATCGAACGCAGGCGAAGCGCCGTAATTCCAGTCCCACGCCCGGTACTTCGTCTCCGCAAGCGTTTCGGCGGCCGCCCAATCGGATTCGGTCGGTTCGTAGACGGTCACATCCTGCTCTGCCTTGAACGTGTCGAGCAGATGCGTGCGCAGGTCATCCACCGTAAAGTCGTCGTCCAGAAACTCCGCGATGTTCGCCACGCGGCTGCGGGCCGACTTGTGGCCCTTCGACTCAATCTTGCTCTGCTTTACGTCGAGGGCGCGGGTTACCTCGCTCAGGTCGCTATCAAAGAGCAACGTGCCGTGGCTGAACATGCGCGTGCCGGTCGAATACTGCGCGTTGCCCGACACCTTGCGGTCGTTCACCACGATGTCGTTGCGGCCCTTCAGTTCAGCGGGTACGCCCAGGTCGTTCAGCGCGTGGATGATGGGCTTGGTGAAGTGCGTAAAGTTGTTGAGGCGGTCGGGCGCGTAGTCGGTAATGAAGCTGAAGTTCAGGTTGCCCGGATCGTGGTAGACGGCCCCGCCGCCCGACACACGCCGCACCACATGGATGTCGTTCTCGTCCACATATGCCGCGTTGATTTCTTCAAGCGTGTTCTGGTTGCGCCCAATGATAATCGACGGCTCGTTCACGTAAAAGAGCACGTAGTCCTCATCATCGGGAAACGTGCGCAGCACGTGTTCTTCGAGCGCCAGGTTGAGCGTAGGGTCGTGTACGGGCGTTGTATCCAGGTAGCGCATAGGGGAGGCGAAGGAAATCGGTTGCACAATAGTGAACGCCAGATTACCACGTACATGGATGGATACACAGGCGCACAGTTTCCACGAGGACGTGTCGCGACAACTCCTTCACACCGCGCCTCATGCACCATCAAGCAGGCGTTTGCGTGGTGCGTCCGTAGTGGCGTAGCGCGCCAGCAATCACGAGTA
Source organism: Longimonas halophila (assembly GCF_002554705.1). Classification (GTDB taxonomy): domain Bacteria; phylum Bacteroidota; class Rhodothermia; order Rhodothermales; family Salinibacteraceae; genus Longimonas; species Longimonas halophila. Next base: position 32,137 of record NZ_PDEP01000010.1, read on the forward strand.
GGCTGAGCAGTCCCCATGCTCCGGCCCAGAACTCCGCAGGTAGCCCAGTGAGCCCAGCCATGGTGGCGGCGTCGTTGTGGGCATGGTCCGAGCGGGTGAGTGTCCACAGCGTCAGGATGCTGTTGAGTCCGTCGAGCGCGAGTTGCACGCCCAGGAAGATGACAGTGCCCTGCTGCCAGCGGGGCGGGGCGTACGCGGCCACGCTCCACAGCACCAGCGCCATGAGTCCGCCCACCGCCCAGGCCAGGAGGCCTCCCGTGATGAATATGTAGACGAGCGCCCCGCCCATGAGTGCAAGCCCGGCGAACAGCGCGAGGCGGCGGGGCCACGAGCGCGCCGGCCTGCGGGGCGCGGAACCGGCGGTGCTATGAAGTGCGGCCTGTGCCTGCGAGCCGGATGTTCGGGCGAAGGCACACATCAGGAGGCCCGAGATGAACGCTCCGAAAGCCAGCAACGAAGCTCCGTATCCACTAAAAAACGCCGTCACGACAAGCAGTCCGCCTGCAGTAGACCACAGCGCCGTGCGCACACGGGTTGCTTGCGTGCCAGCTACAAGAAGCGCAGCGCCCACCGCCACCGACGACAGGTAGCCGGCCGGCGTTGCAATCAGGCGCACCCCGCCGCGATAGCTGACGTATCCGCTCGTATCCAGGCGGATGACGAACTGCTCTACGGAGCCGCCGGTGCCTACTGCAGCCAGGGCGTGCCCGGCTTCGTGGATAAACGTGCCGACGAGGTCGAACGGATAGATGAGCCACATGCCGTACGGCACCATCATGCATACCGCAACCACGGCAACAGCCGCCGCGAGCAGCGTCTGAGCAGAACGAGAGGTCATGGCAGAAGGAGGCTAAAGAGCAAATGCTGGAGGCATGGTGCGCCGTAGCGCGGTTGTGCACAAACCCCATGGGTTCGCGGATGTGCCGCGCCGCCTGCATAGAACCTTATCGGCGGCGTCGAAACGTCCGCATAGGGCGTAGGTACAGTACGATCCAGCAAGCAGCGGTCTGCGCCGCGACATCTGGATAAAGAAGAATCTGCAACCTATACCATAGGGAGCTTACCTCCAGGACTGGCCGGCAGGCCTCACCGCAGGGCGTGCGGAGATTCCTCCTCATCGCGCCCCGGCGGCTGTGCATCAGAGGACCGCAAGGTGCACAGGTAACAGTGGACGTCGAAAGGCTCTGGGCGGCTACCCACATTGTCGAAGAAGAGGTTCTTCTCCCCTGGTCGTCCGCAGATGCTGCTTGCTTCCCTTGCGCCCCACTCGTGGCTTCTGGCTGACGGGTGGGGTTTTTCTGATGCTCGTTGCTGCACCTAACGCCATCTGCGCGTCATGATTCATCTGCAAAACGTCTCGGTCATGTTCGGCGGGACGCCCATCTTTACCGATCTGTCGTGGGCCATCCCCGACGAAGAGCAGCGCATTGGCCTTGTGGGGCCGAACGGCGCGGGCAAGTCGACGCTGCTACGTGTGATTACGGGCGACCAGGAGGTGGAGTCGGGCCGCGTAGATCGCGGGGCCACCACGGTGGGCTACCTGGAGCAGAGCCTGAACGAGCAGCCCGGCGACGCCACCGTGCGCGAGGCCGCCCTGCAGGCGTTCGACGAGGTGCTGACGCTTGAGGCCCGCGAGAAAAAGATCACTGCCCAATTGGAGCGGGCCACCGACTACGAGAGCGACAGCTACGCCAAGCTCCTTGACCGCCTGAACCGCGTGCAGGAGCAGCTCAACGCCCGCGATGCCCACCGCATCCGCTCGCAGACCGAGGCCACGCTGGCCGGACTCGGCTTCCAGCCCGACGACATGGAGCGGCCCCTGAAGTCGTTTTCGGGGGGGTGGCGCATGCGGGTGGCCCTGGCCAAGCTCCTGCTTCAGCGCCCGGATGTGCTGCTGCTTGACGAGCCCACCAACCACCTCGACATCGACAGCATCGCCTGGCTGGAGAGCTATCTCGATTCGTACAGCGGCACCGTGGTGCTCGTGAGCCACGACCGCTACGTGCTCGACCGCATGGTCACGCAGATTGCCGAGCTCACGCGGGGGCGGCTCAGCCTCTACGACGGCTCGTACTCTTACTACCTCGAAGAGCGCAAGGAGCGCCGCGCGCAGTGGAAGGCCGAGTACGAGAACCAGCAGAAGCGCATTAATGAGATCGAGGAGTTCATTTCGCGCTTCCGCTACAACGCCTCGAAGGCGGCCCAGGTGCAGAGCCGCATCAAGAAGCTGGAGAAGATGGAGCGCATCCCGCCGCCCCCCGATGCCGAAGACCGCATCTCCTTTCGCTTCCCCGACCCGCCACGCTCTGGACGCGTGGTGCTGGAACTGTCGTCGTTTTCGAAGACTTACGCAGGCGAGAACGGCCCCGTGCAGGTGTTCGACAACGCGGGTCCGCTGGCCGTAGAACGCGGCGATACCATTGCGCTGGTCGGCCCCAACGGCGCCGGGAAGTCGACGCTGGCGCGCATGCTGCGGGGCACCGAAGCCTTCGAGGGCGAGCGGAGCGAAGGGCACAACGTGCAGCTGGCCCACTTTGCCCAGCACCAGGCCGACGCACTACCTATGGATGCGACCATCATGCAGACCGTGCGCGGCGTCTCTCCCAGCACGCCCGACACCACGCTCCGCACCCTGCTGGGCGCGTTCCTCTTCACCGGAGACGACGTGTTCAAAGAGATTCGGGTGCTCTCAGGTGGCGAGAAAAGCCGCGTGGCGCTGGCCTGCACGCTGCTCTCGCCCGCCAACGTGCTCATTCTCGATGAGCCCACAAACCACCTCGACATCCAGTCGAAAGACGTCCTCATCGAAGCCATCCAGCAGTACACCGGCACCTGCATCATCGTGAGCCACGACCGCTACTTCTTAGACGAAGTGAGCACCCACACGTGGCGCGTGGGCAACGGCGACGTGCGCATCTTTCACGGCCCCTACTCCGAAATGCAGTGGCAGGTCGAGCACGGCACCGCTGCTGCGTTGGACCCTGAGCCCGATGCATCGTCGAACAACTCAAATGGCACGGCCAGCACCGCCCATGAAACGTCGGAGTCCGATACGACACCCACAAACGGCACCGCGCCTCGCCCCGACGACGCCTTTGCTGATCTGAACTCGTACGAGGTGCGCCAGAAGATGGAGGCCACCGAAGAGAAAATCATGGAGCTGGAGGCGCAGAAAGAGGAGCTCGAATCCGACATGGCCGATCCCGCTGCACTCGAAGACGGCGCCATGCGATCGCTCACCAAAGACTACCAGGCCCTCGAAGCGGAGCTGGCCGAGCTCTATCCCACCTGGGAGGCGCTCACCGAGCACGTCATGGCTCTTGAGGACGCGTAAGCGGGCAGCACGAATCGGGATACAGAGGGATACAGCGTATCGATGCAGCGTTTGAGCGCGGCAGCAACGTAGAAGCAAAGAGTTGTCAATGCGGCACGCCCTCTTTTCGTTAAGCTAAACCCCACGTAGCATGTTCAGAATGCATCTCCAGAGGGTCGCGCTGCTGGTCATCGTGCTGAGCCTGCACGCTGGGCCACCACTGGCCGCACAGATCACCACGCTCGCTCCGCCCGACTCGGTCGACGCCCGTTCCTTTGGCACAGCGCTGGCCCTGGATGGCAATCGCGCTATCGTCGGCGCACCGGGCGAAGACGTGTGCGGTCCACAGTCCGGCGCCGCCTACATCTATGAGCGTGACCCCGAATGGGGGCAGTGGACGGCCACAGCGCGCCTGACGCCCGAGCCCTGCCGCGAAAATGCGTTCTTTGGCAGCGCAGTAGATATACGCGGCAGCCGCGTGCTCATCAGCGCAAGCAGCGAGTTCTTCGCTACGCCCGAGTCGAACGCGGCCTTCGTCTTTGAGCAGACGACCGACACCACCTGGGCGCAAACGGCCACGCTCACTGGCGATCTGGACCAGCAAGAAGGTCCCTTTGGTGCCGATCTGGTCCTTACCGACACACGCGCCTTCGTATCCACCACGGGCGATTTTCAGGGCCAATTTGGCGGGGCCGTATACGTGTTTCGGTATGATGCGCAGGCCGACACGTGGGGCCGCGAGGCACGCCTCACCAGTGCTAACGGCTCGGGCCCCGGACGTCTTGGGGGGCAGCTTGAAGCCACCAACACACGCATTGTGGCGGCCGCGCCTACATATTTTGAGCGCACCCCCGGATCGGTGTACGTGTTTGAGCGGGATGCAGAGGCTCGTTGGCATGCGACCACCGTGCTTACCGGGTTCGACGACTTCTTCATCCCCCTGTCGCTGGATAACGACCAACTGTTGGTGGGCGAGCGCCGTGCAGGAGACGACGAATCGGGGCAGGCCACGTTGTACACACGTGCCGAGGCAGGCGCCTGGACAGAGGGCACCACGCTTGTGCCACGCCGCCCCTTTGCCGATGGGGCCTTTGGCTCAGCCGTTGCGGTGCACGGCCCGTGGGCCCTCGTAACCGGATACGATGAGCAACTGCAGCAAGACGTAAACATCGACCGCGTGGTGTATGTCTTCCGCCGCAACGACGCAGGGACCTGGCAGCAGCACACCATCATCGATGTGGGGCGTGTAGGCTTTGGCACGGCCCTGGACCTCGACCAAGATATAGCGCTGGTTAGCTGGGTGGGAGCGCAAGGCAACGGCCTGGTGTACGCCGTTACACTTCAGTAGCTGGGCTGGCGCTCACGTCCGCTCGGTGAGTGCGCAGTCTCCAATCGATACATCGTTGCACGATAGAGCATGCAAGGGGCGCCGCATAGAAACACTGGGCCCCTCCTGGCGTGCATGCAACTGTTTTGTAATCCGTGTGCCATGCCGCACACGCCCGGTTCGTACTCTTTTGTTGCAACGATCAATCTATGACTACTTTACGTTCCTTACATCGCTCGTGGAGCCTATATGGCGCCCTGCTGGCCGTGCTTCTGGTGTTTGCTGGATGCGGTGGAGCCAACGGCGAAGACGACGACGGTGACGACTCATACACCGTGCAGCGCGACATCAGCGATGAAAACGTAGCCGCGGTGGTATCGTCGGACTACGGTACCGATACGCTGCGCACCGCTGAGTTTCAGCAGCAACTGCAGTTTGCGAGACAGTCCATGCCGCCGAACCAGCAAGGCGGCATGGCCCGCATCCACCAGATGATGCTTGACCAGTATGTAAACAACCACGTGCTGCGAGGTGAAGCTGAGGCGCGCGATGTGCAAGCCGACACGGCGACGGTGGCGCAGCAGCTACAGCAGCAGCGTGGCCAGTTCTCCAGCGAAGAAGAGTTCCAAGACGCACTGGGGAACGCCGGGCTCACGCTCGACTCCCTACGCACGCTGATCGCCGAGCAGGTACGCGTACAGCAGCTCCGCGACGAGATCGGTTCCGACGCTGTTGAAGAGCCCACCGATACCGAGGTCGACGAGTATGCTGCAGAGCAGCGTAGCGTGAGTGCTCGCCACATCCTGCTTCAGGTAGGCGAGAACGCTGACGACAGCACCGCCACCGCAGCCCGTGAACAGGCGGAAGAGCTCATCACCCAGCTGAATGACGGTGCCGACTTTGCCGAGCTGGCTCGCGAATATAGCGACGGTCCGACGGCAGATCGCGGTGGCGACCTGGGCTCCTTCACCCGCGACCGCATGGTCGAACCCTTCGCCGATGCGGTGTTCGCATTGGAAGAAGATGGCCAGATCGTACAGGAACCCGTACGCACGCAGTTCGGCTACCACGTCATCCAGCTAACCGACTACGGCGAACCGATGGACACTGAGCAAGCCCGGAGCGCCCTCGTCGAAGAAAGTCAGCAGGAGGCGTACCAGAACGCGCTCAGCGACCTTACACAGCAAGTGACTGTGAGCATCAACCCCGATGTGGTTACGCTATCTGCTGAGGAAAGCGACACCGAGAGCGAATCGGATGAGGGCTAAGCCCTTACGCACCAGCAGCTTCATCGGTGCGATCCAAGGGTGCGCCCGGCGCATCTGACGATCGCACCATTGCTACGTGTGGTATGCCCGCTTCGGTAAAGTGCTCGCCCGTCGAGCCAAAGCCGAAGCGGGCATAGTACGTTTCAAGGTGCGCCTGCGCATGGAGCTTCTGTGTGCTGAACCCGGCCTGCTCCGCATCGGCGATGGCGGCGTGCACGAGTTCGGTGCCAATGCCGTCCCCACGGTACGCCTTGCGCACAGCAAAGCGCTCCAGCTTGGCTACCGGCATTTCGTTGTGCAGCGTTGCCCGCCATCGGGCGGTGCCCACCGCTGTGCCGTCGCCGATCCGCGCCAGCAGATGCCGCGCAGTGGCGTCATGGCCGTCCCACTCCTCTTCGGGCGGACAGTCTTGCTCTTCAATGAACACGGCTTTGCGAATGGCCCGCGCCGCAGCCATAGCGTCGCTGTCGGCAATCGGGCGGATGGTTACAGACATAGCAAAACGGGAGACAAAACGGTCAAAAGGAGCGGGGGGTAGTGGATAGACGTTAAGTGATAGCTCTCTTGATAAAACCTTGAGGCGAACGATCCCCTGTTCGTCTCTTCCGGAGACGTCCGTGCGCGGGTGCCCCCTGTCTCCGGCTACAGGCCCATTCCTTCCATCACTTCGCATTGAACCACTACCGGCAGATGCATAGCATTTGGGGGAAGCTTTCACCGCTTTTACACGACCTTATCTGGAATAGGTCTAAATAAGGCGGTATGTTAGATACGGATCGTAGGCAGAAATCTCCAAAGCACCGTATTGGACGCGGCTTCTGGACGTCTTTTTTCCTATCGATTCACCGTCTGACAGATGCAAAGTGAATACATAAAGAACGACGAAATTACGCGTGGAAGGGGAGCTGCTGCCATAGCATTGGTGATCGGATGGGCTGGGGTGAGTAGCCAGACCTTCCACGCGTAGCCTTAGAACCTGTTTGGGTTTTGGTTTGACGGCGAGAGCGAGGGCCGCTGAGGCGAAAATTAGCCCCCAATCGAGGTTCGTAGCACCAGAGGCATGACCTAAAGGCCCCCGGGGCTACGGGCCGAGATTAGGGGCAATTTGCACCAGGTGCATGACCTTCGGCCCCAGCCCAGCGGAGCCGCTCGGAGCCCAAAATAAGAAATCAAAACAGGTTCTTATATCAAAATACGGTTACAGCATTGTGGGGAGGACAGATGCAGTTGGGGGCACACCCGGCATCTCGTCTCGACACGCCGCCCGTTCTTTACGCAGGAAATGGCGGATGACGCGGCGAAGCGCGTACCGGCTAACGGCATCCCGCGCAATTTACAGCAATGCTGTAGGACACAAGGGGGGCATAGAAGCACGCTGTGACAGTGCGTGCGGTGCGCGGACGAGCGATCCGCGAAAAGAGAAAAGCGTGCTGCCCCGGATGGACTCGAACCATCAACCCTCTGGACCAGAACCAGATGCTCTGCCAATTGAGCCACGGGGCAGTGTTTTTGCAAGAGTACCGTAAGCACAGGGCCCACACACGGTTCCGGAGCCATGCCCTGGCCCGTGGGGTTGATGGATGTTTCATGGGGCGATGCTCCTGCGCTTTGCATCCACCAGATTCATGCATGCCCGGTACCATCTGACACGCTGATCCGTGTCAGTTTCTTCACACTGTACAGCTTGACATTGCCACATCGCGTAAGGTACTGTATGAAGCACTATGACATACTGTTGTTGTTAGCACATTCATCCAGAAGGGTGGAGGGAGTAGGCCCTGCGAAACCCTGGCAACCGCCACAGCTTCGGCTGCGGAAAGGTGCTACCTCCTACCTCGCATACCGCGAGGGAAGATGAGTGGAATGCGCTTCTCTGCATACCTGTGACAGAGATGCGTGCGATTCCCCATCTGCCTTGTGCGGTTGGGGATTTTTCAGTTCCCGCCGCATCGGCAGATCCCGAATCCGATTCCAACCCCGGCACCTAACGTGCCCGTACCGCTCGCTCTGGCCTTCTGGATGGCTCGTTTTCTCGACCCTAACTTCCAGAGCCATGAGTTCGAACGGACGTTCTACCCCCGAATCCAACGCTGAATCTACTCCCAAGCGCACGCCGCGCTTTGAAACGCTGCAATTGCACGCCGGGCAGGAGCCCGACCCGGCCACAAACGCCCGTGCCGTCCCCATCTACGCCACCACGTCATACACCTTCGACGATGCGGAGCACGGTGCCGATCTCTTTGCTCTCAAAGAGTTCGGCAACATCTACACGCGCATCATGAATCCCACAAACGATGTGTTCGAGAAGCGCGTGGCGGCGCTTGAAGGAGGTGTTGCTGCCGTGGCTACGGCCAGCGGACAGTCGGCGCAGTTCCTGACGTTCAATGCGCTCGCCAAGGCAGGCGACAACATCGTAGCCACCAGCTATCTCTACGGCGGCACGTACAACCAGCTCAAGAACGCGCTGCCGCGGCTGGGCATTGAAGGGCGCTTTGCCGAGGGCGACGACCCCGAGTCCATCGCCGCGCTGATCGACGAGAACACGAAGGCGGTCTACCTCGAAGCAATCGGCAACCCACGCTTCAATATCCCCGACTTCGAGCGCATCGCCGACATCGCCCATGACCATGGCGTGCCGCTCGTGGTCGATAACACCTTTGGCGCAGCCGGTTACCTGTGCCGTCCCATCGACCATGGCGCCGACATCGTCACCGAAAGCGCCACCAAGTGGATCGGCGGTCACGGCACTACCATTGGCGGCGTTATTGTGGATGCGGGCACCTTTCCGTGGGATAACGGGCGGTTTCCCGAGTTCACCGAACCCAACCCAAACTACCACGGACTCAAGTTCTGGGAGACGTTCGGCCCCGACGGCGTGCTCGGCGAGAACGTCGCGTTTGCCATCCGCGCTCGTGTGGAGGGGCTGCGCGACTTTGGTCCGGCGCAGAACCCGTTTGGCTCCTTCTTGCTGCTTCAAGGCCTCGAAACCCTCTCGCTTCGTGTGCAGCGTAGCGCCGACAACGCTCTGGCGCTGGCCCGCTGGCTCCAAGACCACGACGCCGTGGACTGGGTCAGCTATCCCGGACTTGAAGACCACCCGTACCACGAGCGCGCCAACCGCTATCTGCAAAACGGATACGGCGCGGTCCTCAGCTTTGGCGTAAAGGGCGGTGCCGAAGCGGGCAAAACCTTTGTCGAGAACGTGGAACTGGCCAGTCACCTTGCCAACGTGGGGGATGCAAAGACACTCGTCATCCACCCCGCGTCGACCACGCATCAGCAGCTTACCGAGGAAGAGCAGAAAGCCTCGGGCGTGGAGCCCGACCTGGTGCGCGTGTCGGTGGGCATCGAGCACATCGACGACATCACTGCCGACTTTGAGCAGGCGCTGGCTAAGCTCCCTGTCTCGGCGTAACGCGCAGACGCAGCGGGGCGGCTCTGCCACAATTGGGCTGCTCCGCTGTGGTGTTGTTTCCCTTCATGCACACTACCCCCATGCCTTCAACCTACATGCAGCCCGCTTTCACCACTGAAGGCGGGGTCACGATTCATGACGTCCCCATTACGTATCGTACGTGGGGCCGCCTCAACCCCGATGGCACGAACGCCGTGCTGGTGGGCCATGCGCTTACGGGAGATGCGAATGTTCGTGCCTGGTGGACGGACCTACTCGGTCCCGGACGGGCGCTCAATACGGAAGAAGACTTTATAATCTGCGCCAATGTGCCCGGATCGCCGTATGGCTCGGTATCCCCCATAACCACGAACCCGGAGACGGGGGCACCCTATGGAGCGGACTTTCCGGCTTTCACGCCGCGCGATACGGTGGCGCTGCACCGCCATTTGCTCAATCATTTGGGCGTGCGCCGCGTGCGCTGTGCCATCGGCGGGTCGATGGGCGGAATGCAGGTGCTGGAGTGGGCTTTCGAACGCACCGATACGGGCGCGCCGCTGGTGGAGCGCCTTGTGCCCATTGCGGTGGGCGGGCGCCATACGCCGTGGCAGATTGGCTGGAGCGAGGCGCAGCGCCAGGCTATCTATGCCGATGCGAAGTGGCGTGGCGGGGCCTATCCCCCCGATGATCCGCCCGCCGACGGACTCGCCGCGGCCCGCACCATGGCGATGGTATCGTACCGCTCGCATGCGTCGTTTCAGGAGCGGTTTGGGCGCGAACGTCAGTCGGAGAATGGCACGTCCCAGAACGGCACTGCGAATGCGCCTTTTGCGGTCGAAAGCTACCTGCGCTACCACGGGCAGAAGCTTGTCGACCGCTTTGATGCGAACTGCTACGTGCAGCTTTCGGAGCAGATGGACACACACGACGTGAGCCGCAATCGTGGGGCCTATTCCGATGTGCTACGACAGATTACGCAACCTGCGCTGGTCATCGGCATCGACTCGGACGTGTTGTATCCGCTGGCCGAACAGGACGAGCTTGCCGCGCATCTGCCGAATGCCGACTTGCAAGTGCTGGCGTCGCCGCACGGCCACGACGCGTTCTTGATTGAGCAGGAGGCCCTCAACGCCATCATCGTTCAGTGGAAGAACACGCATGTTGCTTCTGCCACCGCCCGCTGACTCTCATTTTACCTGACTTATCTCCACATTCTTATGTCCGTATCTCAGGCTACTCTTTCGCCCAACCCAACTACTTCACGCTCTGCTGTCCCATCGCTCTCGCTCTACCTGGCCGGTGTGGGGTCGGTAGGCACGGCGCTGCTCTACCAGCTTAGTGAGTTTCAGGGAGATGCGAAGCGTCCCCGTCTGATTGGGGCCTGCACCTCGACCCATGCGGCCTGGACGCCGCCGCACCCCACGCCCGGCGCGGTAAAGCACCATCTTGAGCACGGGAGCACACTGCACTGGCCCGCCGTGCTGGAGCGACTCATCGAGCACGCGCCGCGCCCGCTTGTCTTCGTTGATGCTACGGGGCATCCAGATGTGGCTGACCACTACACGACGTTGCTGGATGCGGGCATTCACGTCGTCACGCCGAGCAAGCTGGCCAACACCCGCTCGCAGCAGCACTTCGACCGGCTGCATGCAATTGCCGCAGAGCACAACGTCCAGTATCGCTACGAAACAACCGTTGGGGCTGGACTGCCTGTCGTGCGCACCGTGCGCGATCTGCGAGCTACCGGCGACGGCATCCATACCATTCGTGGAGCGGTGTCGGGCACGCTCACCTTCGTATTTAGCCGGATGCGCCAGGGCGATTCCTTCGGTGAGGCCGTGCAGACAGCTATTAAAGCAGGCTACACCGAGCCAGATGTACGCGACGACCTGTCGGGGGAGGACGTGGCCCGCAAGTTTCTGATTCTGGCGCGCACGGCGGGGGCGTCTATCGAGCGCGATGAGATTGAGGTGGAGTCGCTCGTGCCCGAGTCGCTCCGTGACCTGCCGCACCTGGCGTTTCGCCGGTATGTCCACAAGGCCAACGACGCCTGGCGCGAGCGCGCCGAGACGGCAGCCTCCCAGGATGCGGTGCTGCAGTACGTAGGCCGGTGGACGCCCGGGTCGGGAATTCGGGTCGGGGTCGAGGTCGTGCCTGCTGATTCTGACTTTGGGCGCCTGCAGGGGCAGGATAACCTGTTCGAGGTTACGACCAATCGCTATGCAGAATCGCCGCTTACCATTCGTGGGCCGGGAGCCGGCCCGGAAGTGACGGCGGCAGGCGTCCTGGCCGATGTGCTGGCCACGGAGGCCTAATGTGCAGTCCGGATGTGCAGTCCAGAAAAAACACGACGCGTTGGTGTCCGCCTATGCCGGGGACTTGCGCATTACACAACACGACGGTGATGCATGTCGCATCCCTTACTTCGTGTTTGTGTTATAACTCCGGGTGAGCACCATGCAACAGCTTCTCTCTGTACCCTCATATCACAGCAAACGAGCATTCGGCACACTCCTTCTGGCGCTGGCGCTCGTTCTGGGACTGACCGCCTGCGACTCAAGCGGTAGCAATGATGACGACAACGGCAGCACGCCTCCAGAAACAGTCAACATGTCGATTGGGGGCACCGATGTTGAGCTCAATGCCTTCTTCGCGACAGGTACCGATCCAGAGACTAACGAGGAAGGGTTTTTGATCTATCTTACGGAGGCTGACGACCTTTCAGGAAGTGGGTCGTTCCAAACAGGCAACGCATTTGGGATTATCGGACGCCTCAGTCCCCGCCCAGAGACGGGTACATATACCTTTGCCGACCTTGAGCTTAACGACAGTGATGACGTACTGCGAGATCAGTTCGGGTTCGTCTACTTCGAAGGGGTTGGCACCCAAGATCAGCGCATTGTGCTCTCAAGTGGAGGCACGATCGAACTCACCACATCAAACAGCAGTCGGGTCGCTGGTTCGTTTGATATAACTGGCACAGCCCTTACCTTCAGCGGGACAGGGGCAAATGAAGAAGAGGTGTCGATCGAGGGCAACTTTGACGCAGCGAGCGCGCCGTTCTTCATCCCCGACGATGTAGACTTTTAGGAGGCGTTAAGAACGCGTTTCCTTGAACCGCCAGCCGAAGAGCAGGTCGGTAGCGAGCGTAGCATCGCGGATGTGCAGCTCCAGCGTCTCTACGCTGTGCAGCACATCCGCGGTGTCGTTTTTAGTGCGTGGGAAGTAGAGCGTGTTATGGCGGTACTGGGCACGCTCGTCGTTTGACCACGTCATGGGACGCGCCCATGTTGCATCGATGCTATCGGGAGCGATCTCGACCCCGCTGTCTGTACGCAAGAAGATATCCCAGCGCGCACTGCGCAGATTCGTGGCGCCGTAGTTGTTCTGCCGCGCCCGGTCCATATACACATGCACGTCGATCAGGATGGAGGTGGCGTGCGGTGCATCTACGCGGCGTGCAATCAACTGCTCGGCGTCCTCTCGTGGATACGCCCCGATGGACATCTGCCCATTGAGGGCCAACAGCCGGAGTTCGCGGCTCCACAGCGTGGCGAAGCTGCGCATGCGTCCGGCTTCGAGGAGTCCATCGTTCCCGCGCCGCGCCCGGTAGCCAGAGGACCAGACCTGCTTGAGGTGTCCCAGCGGCGTATCCGATTGAATTCGAATCCGCTCTGCCTCAGGCTGCAACTGCACATGGTGCAGCGAATCCACAGGCGGCACGGTTGCCGGTACGGGCAAAAAGCGCGTGGCAATGTCGATCGGGGCCCGTTCGCTGGAGCCGAGCAGACCTGCGCATCCGGCACTCATCGTAAGCACGAGCGCGACCCACAGGCCGCGGGCAAAGACAGGGGAGACAAAGGGGCGATGCGGCATAGCAGAGGGCAGACAACTTCGGCACGGTGGATGTCGTATCCGGCGTGGACATCCAATAAACGCATGCGTCCTCCGATCATCAACCCTATACCGTACATATGGCGGATTCGGATTTCTACCGACGTGTTTGGGCGGTCGTAGAGCGCATTCCAGCCGGATGCGTGGCCACGTACGGCGACATTGCTGAGTACCTGGGCCGTCGCAGCGCTGCCCGCACGGTAGGCTGGGCCCTGAACGCCGCTGCCGGAACGGCTGTACCGTGCCATCGGGTCGTAAATCGCAACGGGGTGCTCACGGGCAAGCGCTTCTTCGAGACGCCGACCGTAATGGAGGAGCGCCTGCGCAGCGAGGATGTGCAGTTTACAGGAGATGATCAGGTCGCGCTCGATGCCCACCGCTGGGTGCCGCTCGACGAACTGCCGCCGCCCGGCACGCCACTACCGCTGGAGTCGGTCGAGGACGTCCCAGAATCCGGGAAATGAGATGCGGGCGCTGTCGGCGCCTTTAATCGTGGTTTCGCCGCGAGCTACGCATCCAGCTACCCCGGCGGCCATAGCAATGCGGTGGTCGTGGAAGCTGCGCACCGTGGTGCCACGTAGCGCGTCGCGATCGCCGCTGATGGTGAGGCCGTCTTCCTGCTCGCTCACGCCAATGCCCAGGCGGGTAAGCACCTCGGCAATGGCCGTGAGTCGATCCGTCTCTTTCACCCGCAACTCCGCCGCATCCCGAATGACCGTCTGTCCGTTGGAGGCGGCGGCAGCCACGGCAAGCACCGGAATCTCGTCGATCAGGTTGGGGATGGCGTCGCCTTCTACCGTTACGCCGTTCAGCGGGGCATGGCGGGCGGTAATGGTGCCCATCGGCTCGCCGTTGGTTTCGGTGCGGTCGGTCACGGTAAGGTCGGCCCCCATGGCCTGCAGCACATCGAGCAGTCCGGTGCGGGTCGGGTTCAGGCCCACATTGGATATAGTCACCTCGCTGTCGGGTACAAGCGTAGCCGCCACGAGCAGAAACGCCGCTGATGAGAAATCGCCGGGCAGCGGATTCCACACGCTCGCCTTGGGGTCGTCGTCAGATGTGATGTGAATGTGCTGCACGCCCTCATCATCCACCTCGATGGGCAAATTCAACATCCGTTCGGTGTGGTCGCGGCATGGCACAGGCTGAATGACCGTGGTGGTGCCCTCGGCGTAGAGCCCGGCCAGTAGCACACACGACTTGACCTGGGCCGACGCCATCGGCAGGCGGTAGGTCATCGCATGCAGTGGCTCCGAGCGTCCGCCCAGGTGGATGGGAGCCGTGCCGCCCGTGAGGGTGACCTCGGCATCCATCTGGCGCAGTGGGTTGGCGATGCGTGCCATGGGCCGTGCCCGCAGCGAGTCATCGCCCGTGAGCGTGCTCTCAAACGGCTGCCCGGCCAGAATGCCCGCCAGGAGCCGCATGGTGGTGCCCGAGTTGCCGCAGTCGATGGGGTTGGCAGGCGCTTGCAGCCCGTGCAGCCCTACGCCCTCGATGTGTACCGTGTCGCCCTCGGTTTCAATGGATACGCCAAGCTGGCGCAGGCAGGAAAGGGTTGACTGCGGATCAGCAGCTTGGGGGAAGCCATGCAGGGTAGAGCGTCCGTCAGCCAGCGCCGCCATCAGCGCCGCGCGGTGGCTCACCGACTTGTCGGCGGGCACCGAGGCGGTGCCCTGTAGCGAAGTGACCTGCGAAACGGTGTGCGTGGACATATCAACGAGCGGGGAAAGCAGAATATAAAGGGAGGAAGCACACTGCGCTACCACACCGGCGTTTCGTCGGTGGGCGGCATGGGAAAGTCGTTGAGCACGGTTTCGAGCAGTGCCTGGCGCTCGGCGTGCGGCAAGAAGGCATAGCGGAAGCCGTTCAGTGCAATCTCGCGCAGCTGGTCGGCGGGCACGCCGCAGCGGTCGTGCGTGCGCCACAGCTCCTCGGTCATGCTCGTGCGGCTAAACAACCGGTTATCGGTGTTGATGGTCACTGCTACATCGTTCTCTGCATAGTACGCCACCGGATGGGCTTCGTATCCCGGCACAACATGCGTTTGTACATTGCTCGTGGGGCAGATTTCCAGGGGGATGCGATGGTCAATCACATACTGCATCAGCTCCGGATCCTGCTGGAGCGTAATGCCGTGCCCAATGCGATGCGCGCCGCAGTAGAACAGCGCCTGATGGATGGAATCGGGGCCCCACGACTCCCCCGCATGAATTGTGAGGTTCATCATGTGGTTGCGCGCATGATAGAACGCATGCACATGGCCTTTGGGCGGATTCCCAGCCTCGCCCCCGGCCAGATCAAACGCGGCCACGCCCTTGTGTCGGTGCGCCACCGCGAGCTCCGCCTGACGCATGGAGGCGCTTTCGTATCGGTCGCGCAATCCGCAGATAATCAGCGACGTCTTGATGTTGTAGTCGCGCTCGGCCTCCTTCATACCGGCAAGCACGGCCTCGTTGACCGCTTCGAGCGAGAGTCCCTCCTCGGTGTGCAAGATAGGCCCGTAGCGGACCTCCAGATAGCGCACGTTCTCCTGCGCGTTGTCCTCGACCAACTCGTACGCAATGCGATGCAGCGCCTCTTTCGTCTGCATCAGGGGAATGGTGTAGCGGAACCACGCCAGAAACGCTTCCAGCGTCTCCGAGTCGTCGATGGAGCGCAGAATCTCGCGCAGGCCCTCGACGGAGTCGGCAGGCAGCACGTTCATCTTGCCCTGCGTCTTGGCCAGGTCGAGCATGGTGGCCAGCCGGAGCGAGCCGTCGAGGTGGCAGTGGAGCTCGGCCTTGGGCCAGGCAGCGATGTCATTGCGCGAGAGCGTAGATTCGGATGTCGAAGCGGTAGGCATACGGTGGGAAGAAGACACAGGAAAAGCGGCGAAGAGGCCCGGCGCAAACCGGTTGCCGCAATCAACACGGGCCTTTCCGGATCTGTTTCGGGCTTAAATGGCTTGTCCTGTGATGAGCGCGTGATCATTTGCGGGGAATTACCCCGTTACCGCCCCCGGAGCCGGATGCAGGGGGAACTGAAAAACAGAGCCCCTGTTTAGCCGAATCCCAAGCTTCCCAGCCTGTCGTCTGTTCGCAGACCTCCGCCCGACACTCAGTTGTTGCCATGCACTGTTTGGCGATACATCGTTTGGCGATGCGCAGGCAGGTGGGCTTTGGCAACGGATCTTCTGCTGTACCCCAACCCCCTACACTGCCATGGGCATGCCCGGACCCTTTGAAATGATTCTCATCTTCCTGGTGGTGTTGCTGATCTTTGGCGCCAAGCGCATTCCCGAAATCGCTCGTGGCGTCGGCAAAGGCATCCGCGAGTTTAAGGATGCCACCAGCGAATTCAGCCGCGAGCTCGACGTGGAAGAGCGCCGTGACCGCATCGACGGACCCCGCCGCCCAAGCCAGGGCCAGCCGCAGCCCCGCCAGCAATCGTCGGCGCAGCCCTCGTCGCAGGGCAATGCCGACAGCGAAGCACGCTCGTCGTCTGAGTCAGCATCGTAACGGCACGGAGCGCGTGGACATGTGCATCGATCTGTAGGACTGGGTACGGTGCAGTCCACGCGTTTCGCTGTGTATGTTCGCTGTGCTTGTGCACCTCGCCTGTTCGCATCCCTCCTACTGCCTGACTACTGCCCTACATGAGCTACTCCACCTTTGCGGAGGCCCGCGCGGCCCTGTCCAATGACGAGACCAGCTGTGAAGCGCTGGTCTCTTCGTATTTAGAGCGGATTGAGGCGCGCAACGACGCGGTGAATGCGTTTCTGACGGTCGACCGCGATGGCGCACTCAACCATGCGCGCTACCTCGACAGCCAGCTGGAGCGCGGCAATGATCGTCCGCTGGCCGGGCTCGTGCTGGGGGTGAAGGACATGATCGCGATCAAGAACCAGGCGCTCACCTGTGGGTCGCGGATGCTGGAGGACTTTACTTCGCTCTATGATGCCCACGTCATTGAGCAGCTGCGGGAGGCGGGGGCGATCTTCGTAGGCAAGACCAACTGCGACGAGTTCGGGATGGGCTCCTCGAACGAAACCTCGTACTTTGGCCCGGTGCAGCACCCCGAGCACGAAGACTACGTACCCGGCGGCTCCTCGGGCGGCTCGGCCGCCGCGGTGGCCGATGGCATGTGCCACGCCGCGCTTGGTACCGACACCGGTGGCTCGGTACGACAGCCCGCAGCGTTCTGCGGTGTGGTTGGCTTGAAGCCGACGTATGGGCGCGTCAGCCGCTATGGACTCGTGTCGTACGCCTCCTCGTTCGACACGATTGGCCCAATGGGCCGCTCGGTCGAGGATGTAGCACTGCTCCTGAATGCGCTGGCCGGTCCCGACACGCGCGATGCGACCAGTGCCGAGGTGCAGGTGCCCGACTACACGCGTGCGTTGGGTCGCTCGGTTGAGGGCGTGCGCATTGGCCTCCCCGAAGAATATTTTGCCGAGGGCCTCGACCCCGACATCCGCCGTATGATTGAGGCGCAGGTTGAGCAGTTGCGCGATCAGGGCGCCGAGGTGCAGTCGGTGTCGCTGCCGCATACCGAGTATGGCATCGCCACGTACTATGTGCTGGCAACCGCCGAAGCCTCCAGCAACCTATCGCGTTACGACGGCGTGCGCTACGGCCACCGCGCCGATCTTGAGACCATGCAGGCCGCCATCAAAGAAGAGCACGAGGCGCTGCACGAGCAGTTGGGTACGGCACAGTCGAATGGAGATGCCGAGCGGGTGGCCCAGTTGCAAGATCAACTCGACACCCAGAGCGATCTGCTTCGGGCGCTGTACGTGCAGTCGCGCACCGAGGGCTTTGGCGATGAGGTCAAGCGTCGCATTATGCTGGGCACCTACGCGCTATCGGCGGGCCACTACGACAAGTACTACGAGAAAGCCCAGCGCGTGCGTACGCTCATCCGCCACGACTTCTTGCAAGCGTTCGAGGATGTCGATGTGCTGCTTACGCCCGCGACCCCCACGCCCGCGTTTCAGCGTGGCGAAAAGACAGCCGATCCGCTCCAGATGTACCTGAGCGACGTATACACCGTGCCGGCCAACCTGGCGGGCGTGCCGGGGCTGTCGGTGCCCATTGGCACACATCCCGACGCTCCGCATCTGCCCGTCGGCGCACAGCTTTTGGCCGCCCCCTTCGACGAAGCCGGCCTACTGCACGTGGGCGATGCCTTGATGAAAAACGTGCCCGCGTAAGCGCGCAGCGTTGCGGTTTGCCCGTTGGCCTTGTACCCTGTGCATATCCCTTCACGATGCCCCGCGCCGCTCCGCGAGGCATCTCCGCCGTTACCGACCATCGACGCCGCACTGATCGCATGAGCATTCTCGTAGATTCTGACACTCGCCTGGTCGTTCAGGGCTTTACGGGCCAGGAAGGCACCTTCCACGCCGAGCAAATGATCGATTACGGCACCAATGTGGTGGCCGGTGTTACGCCCGGAAAAGGCGGCCAAACGCATCTCGACCGCCCTGTCTTCAACACGGTCGCTGAAGCCGTGGAACAGGAAGGTGCAAACACCTCCGTCATTTTTGTGCCGCCGCCCTTTGCCGCCGACGCCATTCAAGAGTCGGTTGAAGCCGGGATTGAAGTGATCATCTGCATCACAGAGGGCATTCCGGTGAAAGACATGAAGTCCACCTACCACTACGTGCAGCGCCACGGCGCACACCTGATCGGGCCAAACTGTCCGGGCGTGATTACGCCGGGCCAAGCCAAGATCGGCATTATGCCCGCTATGATCTTTGAGCCGGGATCGGTCGGGGTCATCTCGCGCTCAGGTACCCTAACCTACGAGGCTGTGGACCAGCTCACGCGCGCCGGATACGGACAGAGCACCGCTGTGGGCATTGGCGGCGACCCGGTCATTGGCACGCGCTTTGTTGATGCGCTGAAGCTCTTTGAAGACGACCCCGACACCGAAGCGGTCGTTCTGATTGGCGAAATCGGCGGAAGCGCCGAGGAAGAAGCCGCCGAGTACATTCAGGCGCACATGAGCAAGCCCGTCTTTAGCTTCATTGCCGGACGCACCGCGCCTCCTGGGCGCCGCATGGGCCACGCCGGAGCCATTGTGTCGGGCGGATCGGGCACGGCCGAGGCAAAGTTCGCCGCGCTCGAAAAAGCCGGCGCGGTCGTGGTGAAGAACCCTGCGCTCATTGGCGAGACGGTGAGCGAGCACCTGGGTTAAGCATCTTCCCCACGCTACGAAAACGCAACACGCGCCCCGTGCACTCCCGGTGGGATTGTGCGGGGCTTTTATATGTCATCATACATGACGTCGCATCCCCTATAATTTGCCACGTACCGCACCATGAAAGTGAAATCAGCCGAGTTTGTGAAGGGCGCGGTCAGTTGGGACGGCCTCCCGAAAGATGGGCGGCCCGAGGTGGTGTTCTTGGGACGTTCGAATGTGGGCAAGAGCACCATGCTGAACGCGCTTACGCGCCGGAAGAAGCTGGCGCGCACCAGTAAGCGTCCGGGGAAGACGCAGGAATACAATATCTTCCGCATCAACAACCGGCAGTACTGGGTTGACATGCCGGGCTATGGCTACGCAAAAGTCCCGAAGAAAAAGCGGGTACGGTGGGCCGAGTTTATTGCTCGGTATGTGAGCGAGCGTAAGCCGCTGAAAGCAGTCGTGCATCTGATGGACAGCCGCCATCCGCTCACCGACCTCGACCGCGAGCTTATCGACATGATACGTGATGGAGCGGCTCCGCTACTGGTGGTGCTCACCAAAGCCGACAAGCTCTCGGGCAATGAGCGCCGGGCGCGGAAGGGAGAGGTCGAAGCACAGCTTGAAGAAGTTGGGCTGCATGTGCCGCTGATGCTCACCTCTGCCGAGAAAGGCGACGGACTGGGCGAGTTGCTCCGGTGGATTGACACGCTCACGTAAGATCGTAGGTGCGTGAACGGATTGACGCCCGCAAACAGCAGCTATCCAAAGAGATAGTTGAGCAGCGACACAGTCGCGGCCACGGCCCCGAATCCGCCGAGCATCCACTGTAAGAGGCGCGTTTGCATCTGCTCCAGCTGTTTGGAGAGCTGTTCGCTTTGGGCCTGCAAGCGCGCATCGAACGTGGCCTCCAGGCTCTCGAACCGCCGGTCGATCATGGCAAATCGTTCCTCAAAGCGCGCCTCCAAGCTGTCAATACGTGATTCAATGGAGGCAAACCGTTCTTCAAACTGCGCCTCCAGGCTGTCAATACGAGCGTTGAGTTGCGTCTCCAGGTTATCGATGCGCGACTCAACAGAGGTAAACCGCTCCTCAAACCGTGCCTCCAGGTTATCGATGCGCGACTCAACAGAGGTAAACCGCTCCTCAAACCGTGCCTCCAGGTTATCGATGCGCGACTCAACAGAGGCAAACCGCTCCTCAAATCGTGCCTCCAGGTTGCCGATACGAGCATCGAGACGGGCGCCCAGATTGTCGATGCGCGTATTCAGGCGCGCCTCGGTTTCCTCGATCTGCGCAGTGAGGCGTTCGTCGGTTTCCTTGATCTGTGCAGTAAGGCGCTCGTCCGTCTCTTCAATCTGTGCACTCAAGCGCGACTCAGCTTCATTGAGATCGGCTTTAGTGACGCTGATGGCGTCGGCATCGGCCAATACCTCAGCGATGCGTTCAGCCTGTTCGGGGCTGAATGTGCCGTCTTCTTGCAGACGACGCGCGGCCTTGAGGGTGTCGATAGGCGGCATGGGGCGTGCGCAGGGCTGGGAAAGCGTGCAAATCATCTACGTCATATCTGCACAAACGTTGCATCTGCCCAGGGGGGTTATGGAGACGTAGGCCCCTCAGTATCCGTAGAACTGGTCTGTAACGTGATGCGAAATGACTCGCCGCAATGCGGGCAGGTACATGTGGAAGACGGGCGCGGGGGCGATGCGGGCTCATTCACCGGACTGGACTCCCCCAGTTCCGATTCGATTTCATCTTCGATTTCGCGGTCCTTCTCCAGTTCCTCGACAAACCCAGATCCGAGAATGCTGGTCGGCAGGGCGAACAGCCCGATTCCGATCATAGCTACGACGGCGGCCAAGATGCGTCCGAGCCCGCTAACGGGTGTTACGTCCCCATATCCCACTGTGGTAAGCGTGGCCACCGCCCACCACATGGCCTGCGGGATGCTGCCAAATGTATCAGGCTGATATGCGCGTTCAGCGTAGTACATCAGCGATGACGATACGAGCAGCATCATCAGCATCAGCGCAGTGGTAAAGATGATTTCGTGGCGCTTGCTGTGCCATACGCGTCCAAACAGCCGCAGCGTGTACATGTAGCGCCGGAGTTTGGCGAGGCGTAGGATACGCATCAGCCGGAAGAGGCGGAGGAAGCGCGCATCGGCCCCCAGAAATGGCAAGTAAAACGGAAGAATAGAAATGAGGTCGATCAGCGCCAGTGGAGTGATCGCCCAGCGCAGGCGTCCGGTAACGGGATTCTGAAAGCGGGGAATGAGCGTACACGCCCACAGTCGCCCCGCGTACTCCACCGTAAAGATGACCACTGCTATTGCCTCAAACGTCGAGAACAGCGTGTTATACGTTTCGTGCAGCGAGCCCACCGACTCCAAAATGACACCCAGCACGCTCAGCACGATGAGCGTCATGATAAACACGTCAGCACGAGCGCTCCAGGCAGACAGCCACTCCTCGGTGTCGTCTACGAGCGGTGGCAGGCCGTCGGTTTTGGCATGCGCAGGGTAGAGGAGTTCGTAGACGATGCGCCGGGCGCCGGGCTGAACGGCATCAGAAGTGGAAGCCATGAACGTGCGGGCAAAGCGAGACAGAATGCGGACGTTGGGACGGCAAACGAAACCAACGAAGCAGCCGGTTCCCCAGCACCTCCAGACGGTTACCCGTAGACAAAGCTACACGTAAAAGAAATAGAGCATGGCGGTAGTCACGAGGACAAACAGAACCGACAGTACGCTCCCAGCGCGCAAGTAGTCGGCGACGCGATAGCCGCCTGGCGTCATCAACAGGGCATTGACGTGGTGCGTGGGGATGATGAACGAGTTCGCGGCACAAATGCCCACTTGAAGCACGAGCACCTTGGCAGGAAGTCCGCCGATGCCCGTTAACTCAAGCACCAACGGCACCAGCAGCACGGTGGCGGCAACATTCGACATCATGAGCGAGAACAGTGTTGTAAGTACACCTAGCGACAGCAGAATCACAAACGGGTGGATCCCTTCAATACTCTGCACCAGCGTCTCGGCGATGAACGCGGCCGCGCCCGACGACTCCATGGCGAGGCCAATGGGGATGAGGCCGGAGATGAGAAAAATGACCTTCCATTCAACGGCCCGATAGGCATCCTCGATGGAGAGCACGCCCCCCAGGACCATTGCCACGGCCCCGGTGAGAAAGCCGATCGAGATCGGAAGGTCGAGCAGTAGCACGGCCCCAAGGGCAGCGGCAAAGCTGCTGACAGCAAAGATGGCTTTTTCGGGACGGCGCTCTTCACGCTTCTTCAGCGGCGTGACGGTGATGAAGTCTTCGCTTTCCTCGAAAAACTGCAAGCTCTCCCATGGTCCCTGCAAGACGATCGTGTCCCCAGCACGGATGAGATGGTCCGCCACATCTTTATCGATCACCTGGCTTTCGCTAAAGACGAGAATCACCTGCGCATCGTACATATCGCGCAGGGCCACGTCGCGAATTGTTTTGCCAACCAGGCTCGATCGTGCCGGGATAACGACCTCCAGGTAGCCGACCTCAGCATCTTGTGCCGACTTCTCGCCCTTCTCCAGGAGCCGAAGGTCGTTGTCGTGCGCAAACTCTCCTATGTCTTCTTTTTGGCCCTGCACCAGCAGTTGCTGATCGGTTTCAAACTGCAGGTCATCCCAGATTTTGTACTCGTCGGCGTCCTTGTCGTAAGCGCGCAACAGGTTGACGTTGTATGCGGCCCCCATCTGCGATTCTTCGACAGACTTCCCAACCAGAAGACTCTCCTCCGGAATGCGGAACGTGTAAATGGAGTCCGAAAGCCCCCAGACGTTGAGCATCTTTGCCCCTGCTGTCATTTCCGGATCTGTTGCCTGGCCTGTTGGGAGCAGTGACGAGCTGAAGAGCAGAAAGTAAGCTACGCCGACGATCAGGAGCACGATGCCGATGGGCGTCACACTAAAGAACGAAAACGCCTCGATTCCGCGGCTCGCGAGCAAGTCGTTGAGCACGATCAACGAGCTCGTTCCGATCATCGTGAGCGTTCCTCCGATCAATGCGGCAAACCCCATCGGCATCAGTAGGCCCGATATGGGTATGTTTTCCCGTTTGGAAATGCCTGTCAGAACCGGCAGAAAGAGCGCGGCGGCCCCAATGTTCTGCATGAATCCAGACATCACGCCCACAGTGACCGACACCGTAGACAGAATGCGCCTTCGCCCCGATCCGGCAACGCGCAAGATGAAGTCGGCAATTTTATCCGTGACGCCCGATGCAAACAGGCCACGGCCCATGATCATCACCCCGATAATCGCCAGGACGGCGTTGCTGGAAAAGCCAGAGCGGGCGTCTTCCGGAGACAGGCTCCCCGTCCATACCAGGGCCAGCATCGCCAGAATGGCAACAATGTCGATCCGCAGCCACTCGGTGACGATAAGAACGACAGTGACGGCCAGAATGCCGAGAACGATGAGGAGCTGGGGGTCCATACGGGTGTGGTTCGTGGATGAAACTGAAAAACAGCCAGACGCCTTGGTGGACGTGTCGTGGGGACGTGCCGTGGGCGGGTCGATGATTCTTGATGTACGTACACGACGGGCTGGGACGCGTGTGCCGAATGCGCAGGGTCGTTACCTATCATCTCGGAGCGCATCCGTGGCACAGGGGCATTCTCACGACGATATTCTCATGTTGAGGCGAGCATCTCCGTATTGCCCGGCGCGCTTTCATGCTGCCAGCAAGGTCAGGCCGCGCATTGGAGTGGTGATTTCATCGGTAGCCTGAGCCTCCACAGAAAAAGCCGACCAGACGCCTGTCCGGTCGGCTCGTTCGTGTTAGGGGTTGTGGATGCGTGTTAGGCGAGCGCATCCACCAGTTCGCGGCAGAAATCGGGGATGTCTTTCACCACGCGGCCCCAGACGATGGCTCCGTCTTGGAAGGCGGCCTCGTCGACCCAGGTGGCACCGGCATTCACCAGGTCATCTTTGATGCCAAGGCTACCGGTCGACCGGTGGCCCTCCACAATGCCAGCGGAGATGCCCACGAGTCCGGCGTGGCAGATGAGTCCTACGGGTTTCTCTTGGGCGTACAGATTGGCAACCAGCGAGGTGACGCCCTCGTAGCGGCGCAGCTTGTCGGGCGCCCAGCCGCCGGGGACTACGATGCCATCGAAGTCGTCGGCACTCAGGTCGCGCGCAGCGACCTCACTGGTGGCGGGCACGCCGTTCTTGCCGGTATAGGTGCGCTTGGCTTCGGGGGCGGCAATGGTGACCTCGGCGCCTTCTTCGCGGAGGCGCATGGTAGGAACCCAGAACTCCAGGTCTTCGAAGGAGCGCTCCAGCAGTACAACGACACGTTTGCCTTGAAGTCGCATAACATCAGTGGATTGAATGAGAGAAGCAGCAGGATAATAACAGTCTATGGTGCAACGTACGCCACAGCACAGGGCGAATGCAACGCGCATCTGCAACAATGCTGACAGGGGCGATGCTATTCCGAATCGGCGCGAGAACCGGGAAGCGGGTCGACTTCGGCGCTGTCGGGTTTGGCAAACAGGGCAGAGTCTGGAGCCTCGGTCTCAAACGTAAGGTCCGACAGAGCAAACTGCGGGCCGAGCGGGTCGCCAAGCGTACTGTCGGCCCAGGCGTGGTAGCGGCCTTCTACGGGTAGCGTGAGGCCGCTGTTGGTAGCAAACTCGTTGTACACGAGGGCAGTGTTCGGCGCATCGGGCGGACGGTCGCCGTAGGTTACGGAGAAGCGCACCAGGCCCAACGCACCGGTGTCGGCTTCGGTGTAGACGATGTACACGTCGTCGGGGGAGTCGCCCACATTGTCTTCGTAGCGGATTTCGGTGACGCGGTAGTCGGTGCCGTTGATCGTGGCGGTGCCTGCATCGCTGGCAATGACGCCGTCGTCGGCCAAGACAAACGGCATTGCAAAGAAATAGAAGTACGTGCTGGTGTAGAAGCGTGGACTGTAGTCGTACGGGAATGCCTCCAGCGAGGGCTGCACCCATGCATCGCTGCCGTCGAAGCCAAGCACAAAATCGCCGTTGGTAATGCGCACGTTGCGCGTCTGCAGATCAATGAGGTGGTCGTCGCGCGTGGTGTCGCTTCCGGCAATGCGCGCAAGCGTATACCGCATCTGTCGCTGATTGCGCCAGGTGTCGAGTCCGCCATGGGCAGCCCAGGCGTCGTGCAGCGCTGCGGGAGCATCGGGGCGTTCGGTCTGGGCGGCGTCTGGTTCGTTGGATTCGGGGGCGTCGGCGGTGCAGGCTGGGAGCACGATCAGAGCGAGCAGGAGCGGGATCCAGCTAAGAAGGCGCATCATAGACGGTTGAGGATTGGGGAGAGCAGATGGATCATCAATGGCGTACGTATAGCGCGTGGCATAGGTGTTACACAAGTGCGTCTGCAAGGATGCAGTATCCGGTGCGCGCTGGCGGTATGCTGTAACACCGGTGCAACCTGAGGCGTACGAAGACTACATGCTGGGTGGGGCACGAGCCTTCGTCTTGGCATCGCCTCTGCACTTTGATAGAGCTCTTCGTATCTCCCTTTAATCTCTTTCGTTTCTACTGCTATGCGTCAACTCGTTTCGCTGATTGTCCTGGGCCTGTGCTGTATGCTTCTCTCCGCGTCGGTGCACGCACAGCGCATGGCGTCGTATTACTCGCAATATGATTTGCTTTCGTCGCCGCCCTCGGCGGTGGGCGAGGGACTCAGCGGGTTTGCGAACCCGGCGCTCCCGGCGCTGCAGCCCAACACTCTCCAGCTGCAATGGTCCACCGATGGCCGTGATCACGGCGATGTGAGCGATATCGGGGTATTCTCGTCGGTGGGCGGACTCAGCGGGGCGGTTTCGCGTGTGGAGCGGGGCGGATTCCGAAGCACGGGCTACCACGTGGGGCTGGCGGGCGGTACCAAGCGCTTTGCCACCGGCATTGCGTACCAGGGCTTTGCAGGCGACAAACGGGCCTTCGGACGCGTGAATCGCCTCACGACCGGCGCGATTGCCCGTCCGAGCCGCTACCTGTCGGTGGGGCTGACCTACAACATTGGGCTGGAGACCGATGACCGCGAATGGGTGGGCGAAGTCGGCGTTCGTCCCTTGGGCACCTCACGGCTTACGGTATTTGGCGACATGGCTGTGTTTCAGGGAGATGCGCTGCGTGATGCGCCCTGGAGCGTGGGCGGAGCCATCCAAGTGGTGCCGGGCGTAGAGGCGGTAGGCCGCTACTTTGAAAGCGAAGCCTTCAGCCTGGGACTCCGCGTGAACCTGGACCGGGCGGGCGTGCAGAGTCAGGCGCGGTTTAATCCGTCGCAAGCGTACGCCTCCAGCGCCTACGGCATACGCCTGGGCGGAGCGCAGCCCAGTGCCATCAGCGAGGCAGTGCAGCGCGGGGGGAAGCATGTAGTGCTTGAGCTGGGCGGTACGCTAAGCTACCAGCAGAGTCAGGTGCAGGCGTGGACACAAGATGGCGTGGGCCGCTTCTACGAGGCGCTGCGCACCATCGAGCGAGCCGGAGCTTCAGAGCGCGTGCAGACGCTCGCGCTGAATCTGTCGGGGCTGCGCATTCAACCGGCGCTGGCGTGGGAGCTGCGCCAGGCGCTGCAGGAGGCGCAGGCTGCGGGCACCACCGTGCTCGTGTACATCGATTACGCCGGGATGAACACGTATCACATCGCCAGCGTGGCCGATCATGTCATTATGGATCCGGTGGGGCGCCTTACGCTCGACGGCTACGCCTCCAGCCAGACGTTCCTGGCGGGCACGCTCGACAAAATTGGCATTGCGGTGGATGACTGGCGCCTCTTCTCGCACAAGTCCGCCCTCGAAGCGCTCGACCGCACCGACTTCTCCGATGCCGAGCGCGAACAGCGGCAAGCCTACATCGATGCCTTCTACGAAACCGTGCGCACCGACGTGATGGCGTCTCGCGGTCTTGATAACGCCACGTTTGATTCCATCGTCAACGATCAAACCCTGCTCTGGGCCACCGACGCCGAGTCCGCCGGACTCATTGACGGCACCGGGCGCTGGAGCGATCTCGACGATCTGCTCGACACGCATGTGGGCGGCTCTACCTCGGCGCTCTCGGTGGATGCACTGAACGAGCTGCACGCGGCTTCAGATGCGTGGAGCGCGCCGCCCACCATTGCGCTGGTGTACGGCATTGGCGGCACGTCCATCGACAGCGGGATGAAAGCCAAGGAACTGGCCGAAACCATCCGCAGCACCGCCGACCGCGACGATGTAAAAGCCATCGTCTTTCGGGTGGATTCGCCGGGCGGCGACCCGCTCGCAGCCGATCTCGTGGCCGAAGCGCTGCGCGAAGCATCGGAAGACATGCCCGTCATCATCAGTCAGGGCCAGGTGGCGGGTTCGGGCGGATACTGGGTGTCGATGTACGGCGACGAAATCTTTGCGGCGCCCACCACGCTCACGGGCTCGATTGGCGTTGTGGCCGGATGGATCTATGACGACGGCTTCAGCGAGCGCGCCGGGTTCGACTACGATGTGGTGCAGCGCGGCGAGCGGGCCGATCTGACCACCGGATACAACGTGCCGCTTCTGGGCGTAGAGCTGCCCGCCCGCGACATGACCAAGGCCGAGCGCGACCGCACCGAAGCTCAGATCGAAGCGCTCTACGACGAATTCGTGTCTGGTGTGGCCGAGGGCCGCTCGCTGGATGTCGATTCCGTACGCACGGTGGCTGAAGGCCGGGTGTGGACGGGCACGGCGGCGCAGGAGCGCGGCCTGGTTGATACGATGGGCGGATTGCCGGCCGCTATTGAGGCCGCGCGCACCGCTGCCGAACTGGACCGCGACTGGGTGCAGGTGCAGGAGGTCAACGCCATCAGCGGGTTCTTCGGATTTGAGACCTTGATTCCGGCTCCGATTCGTGCCCTCGTATCCGACCGCGACCGTGCTCCCGAGACGTACGACCCGGTCCGCGACTTTGTGCGCACCATGGCCACGCACCAGCCGCATCCGTTAGTGATATTGCCGCCCGGCTGGGCCCCTGCCCCGCGTCCTTAACGGAGAGATACGGAGAGGTGTCGCTTCCGTCCATTGAACAACTGTTGAACGGACCTTGAAGGACGTGTGGGTTTTTGCAGCGTCTGGTTCGTTCACGGACAGACGCTTACACGACGGGTGGTAGTTTCCCCCACAGGAGCGTGCATCGCTGGAATCAGATTTGCCGTATTGTACCGTGGTGCGCTGCATGTAGGTCATGACCTACACCGCAGCGTGTCTCCTGTATTTTATTCATGGATGTACGTACCCACTATGTCGCGCAAACTGGCCGATCTTGGCAACCAATTCGACACCGACCGCGTGCTGCGCAGCTACCTCAAGCGGATGTGTCCGCCCGAGATGTACGCGGCGATCAAGCCTGACCTGCAGGCGCTGGGCGAAAAGACCGGCGGCGAGTTGTACGACCTGCAGCTCCAAGACCGCCCCAACACGCCCCGGCTGGTGCAGTGGGATCCAACCGGCGATCGCATTGACCAGATTGAGCTCACGGACGTATGGCAGCGCGTACTGCCGATGGTCGCTGAGCATGGTGTCATTTCTACCGCCTACGAGCGGGAGAACGGCGCGCTGAGCCGCGTGCATCAGGGCGCGCTGGCGTACTTGCTGCTACCCGCCTCTGACATGATGGGCTTCCTGCTGGCTACCACCGACGGCTCCATTGCTACACTCCTGCGTTCGGGCAATGAGCCGCTCATCGACGAGGTGGTGCCGCACTTGCTAAGCCGCACCCCCGACACATTCTGGACGAGCGGCCAGTGGCGCACCGAGCAGTCCGGCGGCACCGACCTGAGCAAGGTAGATACCGAGGCACGCTACGAAGACGGCGAGTGGCGCCTGTACGGACACAAATGGTTCACCTCCTCGACCGCTGCCAACATGGCGATTGTGCTGGCACGTCCCGAATCCACTAACGACCAGGGCCGGGCGGGGCTGTCGCTCTTCTACCTGCCGATTCGCGACAATCATGACGAGTCGCCTGCTGATGGCATCCGCGTAAACCGCCTCAAGGAAAGCATGGGCGCGAAGAAGCTTCCCGTGTCCGAGGTCACGCTCGACGGAGCCGTGGCGTATCCAGTCACTGAGCTTCAAAACGGCACGCGGCATCTTACGCCGATGGTGGACCGCGCTCGCATGTGGAACGCGCTCATTGCTGTGAGCAGCATGCGGCGGGGCCTGGCGCTGGCTCGCGACTATGCCCGCAAGCGCAAAGCCTTCGGCACGCCCATCATCGAGAAGCCGCTGCACTACGACACCCTGGCCGATGTGCAAGCCACGTTCGAGGGCGCATTCCACCTCACGTTTCGGTTTGTGGAGCTCATTGGCAAGGAGGAGAACGACGCGCTGAGCAACGAAGAGCAGCACTTGTTGCGAGCGCTCTCGCCGCTGGCAAAGCTCATCACCGGGCGCCAGGCCGTGGAGGTAAGCACCGAGGTCATCGAAGCCTTCGGCGGCTCGGGATACGTGGAGGAAACCGGCATCCCTGCGCTCTTGCGGGATGCGTTTGCATTGCCGCTGTGGGAGGGGACCACCAACGTGATGTCGCTCATTGCCCTGCGTACGCTGCGCCGCGATGGGCGCCTGGAGGCGGTGCACAATGAAATCAAACGCTGTGCCGATGCGGTCGATACGCCCGCGCTTCAGCACGCCATGAAACAGGCGCAAGACGCATTTAAGGCGGCGGTGCAGTGGCTTGCGGATACGCTTGAACATCGGGGCGAGAAGGCGCTGGAGGCCGGGGCCCGGCGCTTTGCGTACACCATTGCCCACGCGCTGGAGGCCGCGCTGCTCATTCGCCATGCGCAGTGGGCCATTCAAGACGAGGGGCGCCGCCCCATTGCCGTAGCCGAGTACTTTACAGCAAAAGGCATCAATCACATTGCCCGCCGCGCGCACTACGACGGCTACATGCTGGCGAAAGACTTCAACCGGCAGTCGCTTTTCCAGAGCGAGGCCCCCATCGATACGGGATCGCAGAAGGCGGCCCTCTGATGCATTCGGGACATGCTGAATACAACAAATCACACGCAGCCTGGAGGGGCCTCCCGCCCTTTGGGCTGTTGTGTTTGAACTCGCATAAGCTAATCTGCGGACACCGAAGCGCGCAGTCGCGTATGAATGCCTGTCGAACTGGATTCCCCGGCCCCACGCTGCTATGCCGTCCTCGCAAACGCTCGATGTTGCGACGCTACCCATTCCCGAGAAGGAGCGCTACACGTATGCCGACTATGCCGAGTTGCCGGAAAGTGCGCCCTACGAACTGATTGCTGGATCCCTCGTCATGGCGCCTTTGCCCACATTTCAGCACCAGCAGGTATCGCTTCGTTTGTCCACCGCACTGTTTCGTTATGTCGAGGCCCACGGAAGTGGCACCGTCGTTGCGGCTCCAATGGATGTAATGCTTGCAGAAGATACCACCGTACAGCCCGATCTGGTGTATATTTCCAGTGCGCAGCGTGAGATTATCGGCGAACAGCGGATTGAAGGCGCTCCTGATCTCATTGCCGAGATCTTGTCACCATCCACCGCACACCGCGATGTGGGGATCAAGAAGCGGCTGTATGAGCAATACGGCGTACGCGAGTACTGGACGCTCGACCCGGAGTCGCAGGCGGTGGAGGTGCACACAAACACCGATGCCGGGTTCACGCAGCATGCGCGTGTGGTGAAGGCGGGGGCAGTAGCCTCTACCGTTATCAACGGCTTCGAGGTCGATGTGGCGAATCTTTTTTAGGGAGGCGGACCGTTCGCGGCATAGCAAGACGTGCGCGCATCCAGCAAACAATAACGCAGAACCACTTATGCGGCATTACTCAGAGCAGGAAATCCAGGCGATCTTTCGTCGCGCCACCGAGCGGCAGGAAGCAACAGATGCAACGTCCCCACGCCACGGGTTGACCCTGGACGAGTTGAAAGCCATTGGCAGTGAGTCAGGCATTGCACCGTCTCACATTGAAGCCGCCGCGCGCGATATTGAGCAAGGCCGTGTGCCCCAGAAGCCGCCGACAGGGATCGAGCGGTTCTATGGCATGCCAGCGACGGTACATGCCGAGCGTGTGCTTCCTGGACGTATGGACGACACCACATGGGGCTATGCCATTGACACGCTGCGCTCCGTGTTCAACACACGCGGACAGGCCGAGACGATTGGGCCCATTCGCGAGTGGAAGGCGTTTACGTCGTCTGGCTTCGACTACCAGGCGTTGCTGGCCGATGACACGTGGTACACCATGCTTGAAGGACTGAACCTGACGGACAATAAAACGCGCAGTCCGGTACATGTCGAGGTCAAGCCCAAGGGGGATGATACGCGTATTTCCATGACGTACCAGATGCCCGCGTCGCGTCTGTGGGAGGGGCCCGGTGTGGGGGGCGCTTTTCTACTCGCTGCGATTGTGACAAGCGTGGTGTTTGCAGTCAACGGGCTCCCGCTGGCGCTCTTCCTGGTGCCCCTTGGGTTGTTGGTGGGAGGCGGAGGCGCTGTGGCGTACTCTTACCATGCGCATCGCAACGAGATTGAGACCACGAAGCAGCGCATCGATAAGGCGATGGAGCGTGTTGCGTACCTGCATGCGGAATCCGAACAAGACGAAGAAGAAGTGCATGAGGAGGTGCCGGAGGACGCCTCATTCACGGAGACATCTGCTGAGCTCGACTGGGGCGAACAAGACGAGTTAGATTCGTCTTCGTCATCAGCCCAGCCCCGAACGCATCGCCGAAAGCGTGCGTAGTTCGGGCTCGTTACCCGGTTCTCTTTTCCTATTTGGTTTCCTTCCTGTTTTCTGCTATGGCTAATCCCTTTCCCGCCATTGCCCGCCGCTTTGCGCCGTGCCCCGACGACCTGCGCCCTGAGGGCCTCACGCAAGCCATTGGCGATGCGATTCCGTTTGTAGATACCGCCGGGCTGCGCATCCACACGTACACGCAAGAGGCGGTAACGGTGCAGTTGCAGGCTGAGCGGCGCGTGGCGAATCACATCGGCACCATCCATGCGGCGGCGCTGGCATTGCTTGCGGAGACGGCGTCGGGGCTGGTGGTGGCGCTGAATATCTCGGACGAGAGTGTGCCCGTGGTGCGCACGCTAAATGTGGACTTCCAGCGCCCGGCTTCTGCATCCATTACAGCTACCGCTACGCTCGATACCGAGACGCGCTCACGCTTGCAGAATCGCCCCATTGGACGGGTGGATGTGCCGATAGATCTTATGATGGACGACACTACGGTGGTGCAGGCCACTGCGCAGTGGGCCTGGCTGCCCGCCGAGCGGCTGGATCTGCCCATTTAACGTAGTGTGCGGGTTTTCCATTTTCCTTTCGGGGCGCGCATCCCCCTTTGTCGCTGCGCGACATTTCCCCCTTCGCGAAGGGGGAAACGCCCGAACAACGTGAGGGAATGGGGGATGTCAGGGCCGCGTATTCTACCGAAAGGCGATTAACAAAGAAGGAAAGAAACCTGCACATGCCGTCATTTAGGAAGCCGCGTTACCAGCGAGCGCGCTGGCCCCGCAGATCCACATGCACAAATGGACCCCGGTGCGGTGCCGATCCATACACGCCCATGCCGCCCACGTACGCCTCGCCGTTTTCGGCTTTCACTGCATCTACGATATCAGCCAGGAGTTCAGCATCGGCCTCGGTGACGCGTCCGGTGCCGGTCAGGTCATCCATGCGGGCATTGCCGGTGGCATCCACAAAGATATCGGCTGCATCGCCATACAGGTGGCGGCTGTAGGTGCTGGTGTTGCCAATGGCACGGTTGTAATGCGGGGTGCGAAATCCGCTCATGATGTACAGCGTTGGGATGTCGTGGCCCCGTTCGCGCACGGTGGCGAGCACGTCCTCCAGAAGCTGCAACAGGCGGGTGTCAAGCAGCACAAATTGCGGAAGGGCATCAGTCTGTTTGCACAGAAATTGCTCCAGGCGGAAGTGCGGAGCTACCTGTGTTGTGCGCGTCTCTTCGGTGACCCGAATGAAGCCCTCGGGCCGCTCATACGTCTCCAGTCCACGGCGCGGCTCCGATTCGTAGCGTCCGATGCGGTAGCCATCGAGGTGCGTACCGTCGTGGTCCCACGGCTCCAGCACAAACACCTGAAGTTGTATGGAGGCATCGTTGGCCCCATGCACGACAAGTGGATACAGGCCCGGGACATCGGGCGCGATGAACGACCACGGCGCATCGCCAGGGCTCCATGTGGTGGTGTCGGCAGGTGTCTCAATGCGGTAGGAGGACGAGGCGTCGCGTCCTTCAACCGAAACAGGTACCGTGTCGCCAGGCATAACAGTCACGGCCATGATGGAGGCGCTGATGGCGTGGTCGCCGAAGCGGACCGTGAAGGGGGATGCGGGATCAGTTGGTTGCACAACCGTTGGGGAAGCAGGGAGGGGCAATACGCCTCCAAAGACCCAGACAATCCCGACAAGAAAGATCCAAATGGAACGCGTCTGATGCACCGTATTGCGGACAGATGAGTGAAAGAAGGGGGCTTCTGCTTCACCCCGTAGACATACCTTCGGTTCCGTTTACGTGCGCGACGCGATGGACACGAAAGCATGCTCGTTCGTATATTCAATAGTACATTTGCATCCCTCAATCGAGAAGTAAACAGTATGCACACAGCGCGTTACATCATAGCGGTCGGAATTGTAGGGGGGTTTTTGGGATTGGCCCCGCTGGGCATAGGAGGGCTTCATGCCCAGCCGTCTGACGAGGCGGCTCCCTCCAACTTCCGCGATGCGCTTCGCGCTCGCACCGAGGTGCTTCAGCACAGTTCGGCCGCGCAACTCGACGCTGCAGAGGATCCCATCCACACAGCGGCTACGCTAACCGCGTACTATGCCAACCACGACTTTGTACCCGTGTGGGTCACCGAGCGCGGGCCGCGTATGCGGGTGCACAGCCTGCGGAATGCGCTTCGGCGTGCGGACCGGGAGGGGCTTTCGCCTGCTGACTACCACGTTGAAGCGCTGCAATCGACGTTGGCTGAACTACGCACCGAAGAGGACGCGGACCGGCGACAGGCACTGCTCGTGGATCTGGAAATTCAGGCGACAGAGGCATTTCTGCTGTACGGCATGCACCTGCTAACGGGGCGGGTGGATCCGGAGGAGCTTGCGCCTTCCTGGAATATCCAGCCGCGCCGCGCCGATCTGGTTGCTGTGCTGGACGCCATTGCGACCAAACAGCAGCGCGTGCACAGCGCACTCGACACGCTACGCCCGGACGATCCGGGATACAGTACATTGGTCGAGGCGCTGCGTACGTATCGCGGGTATGCGGAGGAGGGCGGCTGGACGCCTATCGACGCGGGACCAAGCCTGAAGCAGGAAGATCAGGGCGAGCGCGTAGCTCAGTTGCGCTCACGCTTGGCGATAACCGACGCTCCCGTTCCCGACACTACGAATCCCGACACTACGGATGCATATTTCGATGACCACCTGCATGAGGCCGTCGTGGTGTTTCAGGAGCGCCACGGACTGACCCCCGATGGGGTGGTTGGGCCTGCTACCTTACGAGCCCTGAACGTATCAGCGGAGGCGCGCGCCGAGCAAGTACGCGTCAACCTGGAGCGCTGGCGGTGGCTGCCCACCGACCTGGGCGCGCGGCATGTACGCGTAAACATTGCAGCGTTTGAGCTGGAAGTGGTTGAAGATGACGAACCGGTGCTCAACATGCGAGTTGTGGTGGGCCGCCCGTATCGCCAAACGCCCGTCTTTTCGGATGCCATTTCATACCTGGTGCTGAGTCCATACTGGCACGTGCCGAACAGCATCGCCACCCGTGACAAACTGCCCGAGTTTCAGCGCGATCCGTCGCTGGTTACGCGCCAAGGATTTCAGGTGTTCGACAGCTGGAGCGCACAGGCGCAGCCGCTCGATCCGCTTGCTATTAACTGGGGTGAACTTTCGGAACGCACATTTCCGTACCGGCTGCGTCAGAATCCCAGCCCAGCCAATGCGTTGGGCCGCGTCAAGTTCATGTTTCCAAACCCACATAATGTCTATCTGCACGACACCCCCACCCGCAGTACCTTTGCGCAGGCTGAGCGCGGATTTAGCTCGGGATGCATCCGCCTGGAGCATCCGTTGGAGCTGGCAGAGTACCTACTCAGTGACGTTCCGGGATGGGACCGCGCACGCATTGACCGCAATGCCCAGCGTACCGAGGAGGCGACCGTTGTGCTGCCCGAGCGGGTGCCGGTACATTTGCTCTACAGCACCGCCTGGGCCGACGCTGATGGCGTGGTGCACTTTCGCAACGATGTGTATGACCGGGACAAAGCGGTTGGGCATGCGCTTGATAACGAAGGGGCATCGTCCTGGAGCTCGGTGAGCCGCTCAGAGCCCAGAGTAAGAAATCAAAACAGGCTCTGAACAACGAGGAGATGTTTCGACGCGCTTCGGGCCTTGTAGGCCCTTCACTTGCACTCTGAAAGCACTTCTTCCCTCCGGTCAGGGCGCCCAACATGACAGAAAATGGGGGGTGAGATACTTCAGTGCGAAGTAACTCCACACCACAATATGCAGGTGTAACAGAGCATTACACGACATCATCCTCGTTTTCGCTGTTCGCTACATCATCCGTACTATCGTACTGATCGGGGCTCATCGCCACCATCATCTCGCGAAGGGGACGCATCTGGTTGAACGACAGGTTGATGTCGGTACTGCCGATCTGGATCGACATTCCACGGCTTCGTAGCAACTGGCGAAACTCGTCGATCGGCATGGTCAGGCGCATAAACTCGCCGATGCCCACAAGCTCCGGGTCCTCGCGTGTCGACACGTTATTCCACGTGCGGCTCCAGCTATCCGTGGAAATCGTGACGTTATCGTAGTCGAGCCAGCTTACGTTGCGGGTGGCGCTGGAGAGCAAAATACGTACAGAATTGGGGGTACAGTTTTGCCCCTGGCACTCGGCTTGGCCCTTTATGTAGATAATTTGCTCGCCCGAAGAGCCAAGTCCGCTGCCGCCGCGCGTAATGCGAATGGGGTCGGTTTCGAAAAGTGTCTGGTTCTCGTTAGCATTATATGAGGTCGAGATGTCGCTGCTTGTGGCACAGCCTGCGAGCGGAATGAGCAGAGCAGGAAGCAGCAACCTAAGAGTCCATCTCTGTAGAAAGGAATACATAGAAAACGAAGGAATGATGCACAAATCAATACGACTTGAAACCATAGTAGTTATCGCATTCCACAAAATCAACAGCCATCAATGCAGCAAAATGTGAGCAGAAGGCATCAGGAATCAAGGCGGGGTGGTCCTATCTGAAGTCAGATGGCTGGCTACATGCGAAATGGTGGCAGGAGGAATGCCAAGTGCCCGAGCCGCCTGTTTAATGTCACCCTCACACACATCCAGCGCGTGCTCGATTGCAAGAATTTGCAACTCTCCCATTGGTATGATCGCATCAGGTGCGCGAACGGCAACACGCTCAAGTGGGGTTTTGCGCCGCGTCTTGGGGGGAGTGTCAGGCGGTGGCGAATCGACTGCAGACACCGTGAGCGCCTGCAGATCGAACAGGGAACGTGAGGGGGCGTCGGAGGGCGCGTCGCTTTCGTGCTCCTTGTCTGTAGAAGACATTGGAGGCTGTTTCTCTGACGGGGCGGAGTCCGTCGTAGGTGGCGTATGATCAGAAGCGCCTACAGGCATTGCAGGAGCATTCTCCGGTAGATTCTCGTCGTCCTCATGGGGGAAAAGGTCGGCTACGGTAAGTTCGAATCCGTGAGCGGTACGTAGTCCGCGATCAATGGCCGATTCGAGTTCGCGATAGTTACCCGGCCAGTCGTATTCCATAAGGTACTTCATCGCCGGAACGGAAAACGAGATAGGATCGCCCGGTGCCGAGCGGGTTTTGTCGCGCAGAAGCTGTTGGGCGATCAGCAGCAGATCCTCGGTGCGGGTGCGCAGGGCAGGCAAAGAGATGACATGCTGTGCAATCAGATCGTAGAGATCCGTGGAAAATGAGGCGTTATTGGCCAGCTCCTTGGGGGAATGGAAGGTGCTAAACACGAGGCGAGCAGGAAACGGTGCTTCGGTACGTCCCGCATGGGCAGGGAGGATGCCCGTTTGGGCCAGGGTACAGAGCGTGCGCTGCACGTCAGGAGGCAGCAGGCTTACGTTATCGATAAACAGCGTGCCTGCTTCAGCACGAGTACAAGCGCCCGGCGTGTCGGCCGTACCGAAGAGCGAATCAGAAACGGCCTGATCAGAGAGCACGGCCCCATCGAATGCAACAAAGGGGGCATTAGCACGAGGACTGCCTTCATGCAGGCGCCGGGCCCACGCCTCCGGCTCCAGTCCCGACTCGGCCCAAAACAGCACTGGGGTATCGGTTTGCTGGGCATGTCGGAGGTGGGAACGCGTACGCCGAATAGCAAGGCTATCACCGACAAGGGCAAGGCTGCTCGGGGGCGCTACCGGAGGCGCTACCGTCGTCGTATTGCTCCGCGACTGACCAATCCACCATTCCATACGGTCGAGGTCGGTACGGCCCGCCACCACGACATCGGTTGCCCCGTGCGCGAGGGCTTCGTGAGCGACTTCTGTTTCCTCTGGATGCACCATCAGTAGGATAGGCACATCGTTCCAGCCTGCACGCATCGAGGCAATCAGCTGCAGGCCGTCACCGTCGGGCAGGGTGGGCGCCACTACTACGAGGGTAGTTGCTTTGTTGATGGCGCTGAGTGCTTCGCGTCCAGTATCAACCTGCTTGAGCTCGACCGAGAGCGTCGTTTCCAGCCGGTAGCGCAGCAGGGTGGTATAGGTGGTGTTCGTGCCAACAAGAAGCACATGGGAAAGCATAGAAAGCAGTAAGTCTTGGAAGAACTGCACGGCACCCGGCGTCGGCCTGCAAACGTGGTGCAGTTAGCCTCGGTGTCGAATTTATTCAATACTAAGTATAAGCGATCAAAATATCAGATGCTTATCTATCTACCCCGTAAAATTTGCGAGATGTGTAAAAAGTTACCGCAATAGGTAAAAGTGTAACTTTTAGGTATAGAAAGACAGGTGGCATACGGACGGAGGTGAGAGAGCACTTGACCAGACATGGTTAGCTGGCAAGCAGACGTCGAACGCGCTGCACAACGGCTTTAGGAGATGAGTCGGCATCAACGTGGAAGGGGGCCTGCTCGTAAGCGGCTCGGCGGCGGTTTAGCAGGCGGGCAATATGGTTGTGCAGTGCAGTTCCCTCAAGCGGTGTGCCATCGTTGCTCCATAGGAGCGGGCGGTGGGCGGCGTCGGGGGCCAGGCGGTGGTAGAGTGTCTCTGCATCTACGCATAGATATACGACCGTACCCAACTGCTGTGCATGCTGCATGCGGTCGGGGTCGACCAGCATACCGCCACCGGTGGCGACTACAGCGTGGCGATGGGTTGCTGTAGCAATTAGCGCATCGGCCTCTCGCTTCCGAAACGCCGCTTCGCCCTCCTGCGCAAAATACTGGGGGATGCGCATCCCAACCTGCTCCTCGATCCAGGCATCTGTATCCACAAAGGGCCATCCCAGATCGGTAGCAAGTAGCTTACCGATGGTCGACTTGCCGCTTCCCATAAAACCGGTAAGGTAGATGCGCATGATGCTCATACCTGGGTGAGATAGAATAAAGCGAAGTGACGCCGCTCTTTACGGTGGGTTTGCTTCAGAGTTTAGGATACAGTTGGCGTAAGGGGGTTGTAGGCGTGTCGCATTTCTGAAAAGCAGTGGCTATGAAATACCTGTAGCGACTGCGTTCGTCTATATCGAGCGGTCTCCTCCCGTATTGTGGGCGCCTTTGCAGTGGCGTGACGCGTCGCTTTCGCACTCCGATACAATTCACAACACGAGGAGATTGTTATGCCGCATCATCATGGAATGACAAGCCTGAAAGGCATTCATGCATTTTGCCGCTACGGACACCAGGGCGCACGGGGCGATCGCTTCGGTCGGCTGTTTAACCTGCCCCCGCTGTACATGCGTCCCGATCAGTTGCAGCAGATCGGGCGGCCCGGTGGGCCGATGGATGGCGGGAGCGCATCCGACCGCACCAACTCGGTACCGGTAGGAACGGTGTTCTTTGGCCAGTTCATCGACCACGATATCACGCTCGATGTAACGTCGAGCCTCGCCGAGGTGAACGACGAGGCCGAGACGCCCAATGTGCGCACGCCCACGCTCGATTTGGATTCGGTGTACGGGGGCGGCCCCGAGGCCAGCCCGCACCTGTACCACGGCTCGGGCGAGTTTGGCGGCGTGAAGCTTCTGACTGGAGCCGATGGCACGGCGGCGCAGGTCGACGGCGCACCGCAGCCCGATGATCTGGCCGCTGCCGATCTGTCGCGCACCGCGCACGGTACGGCGCTCATTGGCGACCCGCGTAACGACGAGAACCGCATCATCTCGCAGATGCATCTGGCCATGCTGCGGTTTCACAATCACGTCGTCGATACGCTACACGGGGGCGCCCAGAACGGCGAAGCGCTCACCGGACACGAACTCTACGAAGCCGCCCGGCGCCTTACGACTTGGCACTACCAGTGGACGGTCGTCGAGGACTTTCTGCCTGCGATGTGCGGGCGTGCGGTGGTCGCTGACATTCTGGGCAACGGACGGCGGTTCTTCTGCTCCGACACCGACGTCCCGTTCATTCCCATCGAGTTTTCAGTAGCGGCGTACCGGTTTGGCCACTCGATGATACCCCAGCGCATCCACATTCAGCGCTCAAATCCCACGCACCACGTGTTTGGGCCCACACTGGGGCATGGGTTTAGTCCGCTCAGCAGCCCCGCTGCCGTGGTGGACTGGTACGAGCTGGCAGCGACCTCGGCTGATCGTAATGTGCAGATGGCCGAGAAACTCGATAGCAAACTCGCGCCCGACTTGCTGGATCTTCCGTTCATCCAGCCGCCGGCTGAGGCGTCGCTGGCCACGCGTAATCTGTTGCGCGGTCAAGCATTCTTGCTGCCCAGTGGCGAGCAGATAGCGCGCGCTATGGAGCGCCCCAGCGACGAGATCGACAATGTATCGACTGCCGCGCAGAACATGGCAGGGTCAGATATCGACCTGCGCTCGGGTACCCCGCTGTGGTTCTACCTGCTGGTGGAAGCAGAGCGCATTGGGCGAGAAACCGAGCCGGGACTGTTCGAGGAGCGCGAGGGCCTTGGCCCCGTTGGTGCCCGGATTGTCGCCGAGACGCTGATTGGGCTCTTGGAGCTCGACGGGCGATCCTACCTGGCGCAAAACCGGAGCTGGCATCCCAGCGACGGGGTCGGCGTGGCCACGCTGGGCCAGATGCTGACGTACGAGGTGCCGCAGCCCGATCCGGCCATGGCATAGCGCTGATGGGGAAGCACGGCGATAAGGCGTTGGATACGAAGAGGGGCCGCCATGGTGCGGAACGCCTGGGGGAATGAGGGCTACAGGCAGCATCCGATTGATTCTGCGTGATGGTCTCCGCACTTGTGTCCAACGCTATGCCGCGCCTGCGCCTCTGCATCGAATACGACGGTACCAACTTTCATGGGTGGCAGGTGCAGCCGGAGGTGCCCACGGTGCAGGGCGCACTGGAGGAGGCGCTCGATACAGTGCTCGATCCTGCGCCGCGCCTGACCGGCTCCGGTCGCACCGATGCCGGCGTCCACGCGCGCGGTCAGGTGGCCCATGTCGATGTGCCCGACGGCACCGATCCGTATCGCCTGCGCCGCAGCCTGAATGCGCTCACCCCGCCGGGCATTGCCGTGCGACAGGTGGAGCGTACGCACGCGGACTTCCATGCCCGCTACGATGCTCGCTGGCGACGCTACCACTACTATCTGTGCACGCAGCCGCGCGCGCTGGAGCGACACATCCGCACCCACGTGCGCCCGGTGCCCGACTTCGACGCCATACAGCAGGCTACGCCCGACCTGCTGGGTGAACAGCACTTCGGTGCGTTCTGCCTGGTGCAGTCGGAGACGGAGAACCGCGTGTGCACCATCCGGCACGCGCAGTGGGTGCCGGAGAGTGACCGTGGCGACTGGCGCTTTGAGATTGAGGGCTCGCGCTTCCTGCACGGCATGGTGCGCGCTATTGTAGGCACGCTGCTCGATATTGGGCAAGGGCGGCGTCCGGTCGATGATCTGCCGCGCGTGTTAGCAACCAAAGACCGCCGCGAAGCCGGACCCGCCATGCCGCCCGAGGGGCTGGTGCTGGAGCGGGTGGAGTACGAGGCATAAACCGTAGTAGAGACGTCTCACTGGGTTGCAGCAGTAGAGACGCCCCAGTGGGACGTCTCTACTGCAATTGCGTCGTGACTGCGTCGATGCGGTCGACCAGATCCGCAAACGCCTGTTCGTAGCGATCCAACCACGCGTTTAGGTCGGAGGCGTCGGTTTCCAGTTCGTAGCGCAGGCCCGGTAGCATCCACGACGCGTATCCGCTGAAGGGATCGGGCGAGACGTAGAGCGAGCGGTGCAGTCCGCCCGATTGCAAGCCGTCGGCATCCATGAGGGCGCGGCTGAGCTGAAGCAGCGCCTGGTTGAGCTCGGGGGAGGCCGAACGTCCGGACTCTACGTACGCATCGCGCGCTTCCGTGAAGGCCGCGGCTGCAGCCGCCATCTCGTCGGCCAGGGTGCGGAGCGGGGCCGGGTCGAAATCGATGTCGCGTTCGGTGGCAATCTCTTCGAGGGCGTCGAGGTGGGCGTGCGTGTCCTGCGCGTAGCGCTCCACGTCGTAGGGCAGCACGTCGGCATTAGCAAAGCGCAGCGCCAGCAGGCCGTCGACCTGGGCGAGGGTGGCTCCGCTCTGAAACGAGGGATCACCGAAGCGCTCGTACCAGGCGAAGGAGTCGTAGTTGGAGTGGTAGATGGGTGTGTTGCCCGACATGGAGAGCGATGCCGACGGCACGCCGATGTGCGTCACGAAGCCCACGTGGTCGGAGCCGCCGCCCAGGTTGCCGAGGGCATCGTCGGCGGCGTCATGACGCGTAGCGAGGTGGTCGTACACCGTGTCGGCATCGTCGTTGGGATGCGGAACGGAGCGGGCGGCATTGAGGATCGGCTGCTTCATGAGCGGTGAGGCCGCCCCACTAAAGCGGAGCCCCGTCGCGGCACCATCCGCGTTGATGTAGGTGACGCCCCCGGCATCCAACTGCTCCTTGAGTTGACGCACCCACTCCAGCGAGCCCAGGATGCCGTACTCCTCGGCATCCCAGTGGGCAATCAGGATGCTGCGGCGTGGGGCGCAGTCGCTATCGAGCGATCCGAGCGCGTCGGCCAGGGTGAGCAGCGAGGCCGTGCCGCTATTCGGATCGGTGGCGCCAAAGGCCCAGGCGTCGAAGTGCGACCCGAGGATGATCCATTCGTCGGGATGCGTGGTGCCTTCGAGCACGCCCACGACGTTGGTGGCGCGGGTGATGTCTTTCGGCTGCTCCACCGACAGCTCTACGGTGAGCGCTGCGCCGCCAGTCACGCGGTAGGTGAACGGCAAGCCGCCCTGCCAGCCGCCGGGCACCGCATCGCCCTGCATGCGCGAGAGGATTTCGCGGGCGGAGCGGTACGAGAGCGGCGCTACGGGGATGCGGGGCAGGTCGGCCTCGGCGGGGTCAAGGCGCTCGGGACTGTTGGGGTCGTCGAGCGGGAGGGCGGGGCCATCGGGCGTGAGCGGGTCGCCGCCCAGCGGAGTCAGGATGGAGCCGCGCTGGATGCCGCTCTCGTGCACATAACGTCCCTCGGGATAGGTGAGGCCCTGCGTGTAGCCGCTGTCTGCGGGATCGGTGTACATGATGAGTCCGGCTGCGCCATATTCTTCGGCGTACTTGGCTTTGTAGCCGCGAAAGTTGCCACCGTAGCGCGCAATCACGATTTTGCCCGACAGGTCGATGCCCATCTCATCGAGCTGCTGAAAGTCCGCACGCCGCCCGTAGTTGGCGTAGACGATCTCGGCGGTGACGGTGCCCGAGGCCGCGTACGCGTTCCATCCGGGGCCAAGGGCGGGGTGATCCGAAAAGCGGTCATCCTCCAGAATGTCTTCCTGAATACC
This sequence comes from Longimonas halophila, assembly GCF_002554705.1. Lineage (GTDB taxonomy): Bacteria > Bacteroidota > Rhodothermia > Rhodothermales > Salinibacteraceae > Longimonas > Longimonas halophila. The sequence continues at coordinate 75,519 of NZ_PDEP01000010.1, forward strand.
CAACGGCATGCGCTGCGGCGTAACGAGTGCGACAGAGGCAGAAGCCTCCTCGGGATTGGGCATGTAGAGATCGTACGGGTAGCGGTCCACCTGGAACCCGGCGGCCTCCATCTGCCGACCGATGTACATGCCGACCTCGTCGTTGGCCTCGGTACCGGCGGGGTGCGGATCGGCGGTGAGGGCTTCGAGGTGGGCGCGGAAGCCGTCGGACGAGGGCGCATCGAGGAATTGGGCTTCACACTGTTGCTGCGTGGCGGCACGGTCGGGGGTAAAGCCGGTCAGTGCCTGTCCGGAGACCGGATGGGGCTCGGCAGCGAGCAGGAGCACGGCACAAACGAGACAGAGAATCCAGGAACGCATAGGCAAGAGGGCAAGAGACAGAGCGGGTGGCGGATGTGCAGTATCGCTTTCGTTTCCATCAAACTCAAATAGAGCACGGCTAACCTTTGCGTGCGCTGGTTCGTATGGTGTATGCAGGCGCGTTGCGCACGAAACCGCATAGATGCAAAGCGCTTCCATCACGCCCGTTTTTCGATTAATAGGTACCATGTTTTATGCCCGATACCGTCGCTCCGCCGCGTCCTGAGTCGGCCACCTTCCAGGTCGATACCGAATCGATGCCGCTCGAACAGGTACTGGTGCACACGCCGGGCCACGAGATGGAACTGGTGGCGCCGGACAATCGCCTGGACCTGCTCTTCGACGACATTCTGTTTCTGGGCAATGCCCGCGATGAGCACTTGCTCATGTGCACGCTCTTCGAGAAGGTGGTGGATGCGCCGGGGGCGGTCTTGCAGGTGAGCGAGCTGCTGCTGGATGTATTTCAGCAGGAGGATGCGCGGGCGGATTTCATCGACCGGCTCTGTCGTGTGATGCCGGAGACGAACATCCAGGCGGTGCGGCATGAGCTGAAGCAGCTGGCTCCGAGCGAACTGCATAGCCTGGCGCTCACCGGAGAGTCGCCACTGCCGCTGCGGCTGCCACCGCTGCCGAACCTTATGTTTACGCGCGACTTGGCGGCGGTGGTGCACGACCGCATTGTGATTAGCCATGCCGCCACGGCAGCGCGCTCGCGCGAGAGTATCATCATGCAGGTGCTGCTGCACCACCACCGGTTCTTTAACGATGTGAAAGACCGCGTCATCACATTGCCGGAGGGCGTCACGTTCGAGGGCGGCGACCTGCTCATGGCCGCGCCCGATGTGCTGCTCATTGGGCACTCCGAGCGTACGTCGTTTGGCGCGATCATGGCGATTGCGCATCAGGTGTTTGAGCACACGCCCATTGAGCACGTGCTGGCGGTGGATCTGCCGAAGCGCCGCTCCACCATGCATCTGGATACGGTGTTTACGTTTGCCTCGCCAAACGAGTGCGTGGCCTTCCCGCCACTGGTCGACGACCCGAGCTACGGCTACGCGGTGCATCTTACCGAGGGCAGCGAGCCGGGCCAGTTCATCACCGATATGCGTCCGAACCTGTGTGACGTGCTGAACGACTTAATCGACCGCGACCTCACGTTCATTCCGTGCGGGGGGCCGGATCGCATCAACCAGGAGCGCGAGCAGTGGACCGACGGCGCGAATGTGTTTGCGGTAGCGCCGGGCGTTATTGTGGGATATGAACGCAACCGCCGCACGTTCGAGGAGCTGCGCAACCACGGATACCGCGTGGTGTCCGCCGAGAACTTCCTGTCATACTACCAGGACAGCACGTTCACACCGGGGGATGAGAAGCTGGCCATTCAACTGGCCGGCACCGAACTCTCACGCGGACGCGGCGGCCCCCGCTGCATGACGCTGCCCCTGGCCCGCACGTCGATTCATGATATGTAGAGGGTAAGGTTGAGAGCCTGTTTTGATTTCCAAAAAAGTTGGTCCCAAACCCTCGTCTTTCAGACGAGCCGCTTTCAGCATCGCTTTTCGGGAAAGGCGGTCTTGCGTAGAGACCGCCTTTCTCCAGGCACTACGGAGTTGGCAAATTGCCTGAGCAAAAGAGTGCGGGGTGGGCAGTTTGGTTCGAGAATAAGCTTCAGCCGACTTTCAGTCGGCCATCAAACCCACCGACTTTCAGTCGGTGGTGGTTTAGTTTTTACTTTGGGCTGCGAGCGGCTTCAATGGGCTGCAAATTGCCCCCGATCTCGACCCGTAGCCCCGGCTACGAACCTCCATCGCGGTCCAATTTTCGCCACATTGCTGCTCGCTCTCGCCTGCAAACCCAAACCCAAACAGACTCTGAAGCTGTGGGATGCGAAAGGCTCTGTGTACAAACGGAAATCATCGCAGCATTCTGTCGTCTTGAGCGGAGGACGAACCATGTCGTCGGATGCCAGGCGATTGCTCTCGGAATAGAAACTTCGCAGCATCCAACGGTCCCCCGTTGGACGTTTGCATTGTCGGCACGCCGTATCGAATAAAGCACGCATCCCCATGGCCCTGTCTTCGCTCCTTGACGCCGACCGCACGTGGATGCAGAAGGCCTTTCGCGAGGCCGAGCGCGCCTTCGACGCCGACGAGGTGCCCGTGGGCGCGGTGATCGTCCACGACGGGCGCGTGGTGGGGCGCGGGCACAACCTGGTCGAGCAACTGGGCGACCCCACGGCGCACGCTGAGATCATGGCGGTGACGGCGGCCTGCGACACGCTCGGACGCAAATTTCTGCACGACTGCACGCTGTACGTCACCCTCGAACCCTGCCCGATGTGCGCCGGGGCGCTGGTGCATGCCCGTCTGAAGCGTCTGGTGTTCGGCGCCTACGACGAAAAAGCGGGCGCGGTGGATACGCTCTTCCGCATCGGGCAAGATGAGCGCCTGAATCACCAGATTGAGGTTGTTGGCGGACTCGAATCCGACCGCGCCTCCAGCATGCTACGGGCGTTTTTCCGCGCGAAACGGGGGTAGATGTGGTGAAATGGAGGGATGGAAGGGTGGAGGGATGGCGGTCTGCGTCTGGGCGTGCTGCCATTCCGTAGGGACATGGCGCGCCCGTGCCCCTACGCGGGTCGGACGCAGGAGCGTCTTCCGCCCCATGCACCGACGGGGGACCGTCGGTGACAGGTCCTGGGATTAATCTCAAAGGTAGTGGGTAGACGCTAAGTGATAAAGCTAAGGGACACCGAACTCTCGTTTTGTTCGAACCCCCTCTCCCTTCGGGTTTCTCCCCCTTTTCCAAGGGGGAGATGTCGGCAGACAGAGGGGGTTGGGACAGACTACGATGATGTAGCCTACATGACAATCACTTATCATTGAACCGCTGCCATCTCAAAAAGTCACACGCTGTGCTCCTACTACGGCAGCACCGCCACGGCCCGAAGCGGCGCGCCGCCCGCGCCTTCAATCTTCATGGGCAGCGCCATGAGGTGCGCACCCGTAGCAGGCAGGTCGTTCAGGTTGGTGAGGTTCTCGAAGACGGCAATGTTCTCCGGAAAGAGAATCCGGTGCGCGGCAAAGTCCTCCGACGGCCCGTAGTCGATGCTGGGTGTATCCAGCCCAATGGCCTGAATGGATCGGTTCGCGACCAGCCACTCCGCAGCATTGGGATGCAAGCCCGGAAACTCCAGGTCGGGCAGGGCCTCCTCGCCGCGTTCGTCGGTGCCCATGTACGCCTCGCGGTCGGGGTAGAACTGCGCCGAGCCCGTATTCAAGAGCACCATGGCGCCGTCGGGAATGCGACCGTGCTCGGCCTCCCATGCCTCGAAATCGGCCACCTGCACTTGATAGAGGCGGTCGTTGGTAGCCTGCTCGCGCACATCGATTACGACAGCCGGACCGATAAGCCGATCTACGGGGATCTCCTCGACGGTGAACTGCTCCTCGGCGGCCTCGGCGCTTTCAGCGAAGTGAAACGGCGCGTCCATGTGCGTGCCGCCGTGCTCAGCGCCGGTAAAGACGTACGAACTGTAAAAGTAGCCGTTGGTCTCGCCCACGAACTCTTCCGTCAGCTCAAACTCCTGGGTCGCGGTGGGCCAGTAGATGCTTTCGGCGTTAAAGGAATGCGAGAGGTCGACCAGTTCGCCATCGGGGAAGGCAACAGCGGTCGTGTCGGAATCAGACGCTTCGGGTGCATCGGCGTTGGGCGACGGGGCCTTGCATGCTGTGAGTGTGATCAGCAGTACGGAAGCGAGAACAACGGAGGGGAGCAAGCGCGGCATGGTAAAGCGCAACACGTGTGTAGTGAAATCTGTGGCAGTGAAGCCAAGATGAACAACGCGGCGGTGGATTGCAAGCAGGAAGGAAGGAAGGATGGCGATCTGCGCTTGGGCATGCTGCCAATCTCCGTAGGGACACGGCGCGCCGTGTCCCTACACCGCCCAACAAAAAAACGCCCCGACCCTGCATGGATCGAGGCGCGTTGTGCTGTTCAGCGTGTGCTGGCAGAGCCAAACCGAAGCGTGTTACGCCGCGGCTTTCTGTTCCTCGACTTGGTCCAGCGTCGGGTAGTCGATGTAGCCTTCGGCATCGCCGCCGTAGAAGGTGCTTTCGTCCCATTCGTTGAGCGGGGCATCCTGAGCGAAGCGCTCCGGCAGATCCGGGTTCGCCAGGAAGAGGCGCGCATACGCAATCAGGTCGGCGCGGTCGGCTTGCAGAGCCTCTTCACCGGATTCGCGCTCGTAGCCGCCGCAGATGATGTGCGTGCCGTCGTAGGCTTCGCGCATCAGGGCCGAGGCGGTCTCGCCGGTAGGCAGTTCCGTCTCTACCGTGTGCAGGTAGGCCAGGTCGTACTCGCTCAGCACCTCGCCCGCGCGGCCAAACGTCTGGATCGTGTCGTCGTCGTGCATGTCGTTGAAGGTGCCGCCAGGCGAAAGGCGCACGCCCACGCGGTCGGCATCCCACACCTGCAAGACGGCCTCGGTCACCTCGCGCAGAAAGCGCAGGCGGTCGGCGAGCGTGCCGCCGTAGCGGTCGGTGCGCTTGTTGGTGCCGCTCTGAATGAACTGATCAATCAGGTAGCCATTGGCGGCGTGGATCTCTACCCCGTCGAAGCCGGCTTCTTTGGCCGAGGCCGCGCCGTGGCGGTACTGCTGCACCACCTCACGGACCTCATCGGTCGAGAGGGCGCGCGGGGTGGGGAACGGCTCCATCTCGAACGAGGCCGTCATCGCCTCGCCGTCTGCTGCAATCGCTGAGGGGGCCACCGGCTTGGCGCCGTCGTGGTACGACCCGTGCGAGATGCGGCCCACATGCCACAGCTGACTGAAGATGCGTCCGTCGGACTCGTGCACCGCGTCGGTGATGTGCCGCCAGGCTGCAATCTGCTCCTCGCTGTGGATGCCCGGCGTGTTCGGATAGCCCTGTCCGAGCGGCGTGACCTGCGTGGCTTCGGTGATGATAAGCCCCGCCGAGGCGCGCTGCGTATAATAGGTCGCCATCATATCGGTGGGCACCGTGCCCGAATCACCGGCGGCGCGGTTGCGCGTCATGGGCGCCATAATCACGCGGTTGGGCAGCGCCAGCGGGCCCAGGTCGTACGAGGAAAGAAGCTTCATAGCTGCGATGGGCGTTGGTGAGAAGATAAACCTACAAATCAACCGCACGAACCGGCACCGATAGGCAGAAGTGCCACGCTTGCGTACCCGTTTCAACAATCTTACAGCCTGTCGTATTCCCCTGAAAACAGTGTTGAATTACAAAACTCTGTGTTTAAACATATTCTTTTGGGGGGATACGCAGCATAGTGCCCGATCGCAACGAAGTCTGCAAGCGTGAAACTGCACGCTCACCCGTGGGCTTTAACCTCATCGGTACAGGTTGTTGTCAAGGTGCTCATTTATACGCATGTCCGATATGCAGGATGTAGTGATTATTGGCGCGGGTCCGGTGGGACTGGCGTGCGGAATCGAAGCGAAGCGGCGCGGCCTTTCGGCGCGCATCATTGACAAAGGGGCGCTCTGCAACTCGTTTATTGGCTACCCCACGCGCATGGAGTTCTTCTCCACGCCGCGTCCGCTGGAGATTGGCGGCTACCCCTTTGCCACGCGCGACTACAAGCCTCGCCGCGAGGATGCGCTCGATTACTACCGGCGCGTAGCGGTAGCCGAGGAGCTGGACATTCGCCTGTACGAGCGCGTCACCGATCTGGAGGGCACGCCGCAGGACTACACGGTCGTTACCGAACAGGGCACGCACCGCACGCGCAACGTGGTGGTGGCCACCGGGTTTTACGACATCCCCAACCGGCTGGGCGTGCCGGGCGAGGAGCTCGACAAAGTGAGCCACTACTTCAAGGAGCCGTACCCGTACGCGCTGCAAGACGTGGCGATTGTGGGCGCAGGCAACTCCGCCGCCAAAGCCGCGCTGGCCTGCCACCGCAGCGACGCCAACGTGACGATGATCATCCGCGACGATGCCATCGACGAGGGCGTAAAGTACTGGATTAAGCCCGACCTGGAGAATCGCATCAAAGAAGGCTCGATCACGGCGTACTTTGAGAGTGAGGTGACGGCCATCACCGACGACACGGTCGAGATGGATACGCCTGAGGGGCCGGTGACCATCGCCAACGACTTTGTGCTTCCGCTGATTGGCTACAAGCCGAACTACGCGCTCCTGGAGACGATGGGCGTGGCGATCCGCAACGACGCGGCCCGCACGCCGGTGCACGACGAAGAGGGCGAGACGTTCGAGACGAATCGCGAGGGGCTCTACCTGGCGGGCACCATCTGCGGCGGCTGCGACACGAGCCGCTGGTTCATCGAAAACGGACGCTTCCACGCCGAGAAGGTGATGGACCACATCGCTGAGCGGCTGGCGGTGGCGGCGTGAAGGATACGCCAGTTGTGACCTGTCGACGGAGGGCCTTCCCTACCAATGCACACCCAGACTCAGTCCGGGGCGCACCAGGCCCTGTCGCGGTCCGGCGAGGGCGACGGAGAGCGTGGGCGCCAGTACCAGTCGGGTGGAGGAGCCAGTGGAAGTCATGAGTCCGGGAGCGGCTTCGAGCCACAGGTGGTCGTGCGTGCTACCGCGGTGCAGCCACTGCGCCTCAGCATCCAGACGAATGCGCTGAAGCCAGTCCGCGCCGCCTGAGGTCCAGGTGTGCACGGGCGAGCGGAGGCCGACGGTCGTTTCCAAAAATACGCGTTCGGTGCGGAGCGCAGGGTCGGGCTGAGCGAGCTGTTGCGAGCGGATGCCCACCGCTGCATACGGAAAGACCGCCGGACCTGCGCCCGAGTCGTAGCGCAGGGTGCGTCCCACACGCAGGCTCAGCGCGGCGGCCGATCCGCCGGCGGCCGCGATGCGTACATCCGAAAAGAGCGCGTTGAAGGCGGGGGCAAACACAGCATAGAGCGCCGCGCCCACGATACAGCCCGCTATACTGTCGGCACACTCATGGTCGTTGCCATCCGGCGGTGGCGGGTAGTTCGTCGTGTCGGCTACGGATGGGGGCGCGCTGCGGGACGATACGGGAGAAGCTGCAGCAGTCGTGTATCCAACAAGCAGCAGCCCGGCCACAACGCACATCCAGAAACAAGAAGAACGCATATCGGGAGAGCAACTTGGTGCGGTTGGTGCGAGCGTATCGGGGACAACGTATTGCAAATCGGTCGGGCAGAGCAAGAAGGACATCCCCAGGGGTTCACATAGCCGCCTGCACGGCCCGGGTCGTCACATTGGGTGTTGCGCACGCCGATCGTAACACAAGCGCTACGCAGAAGCAATCCTGAGGTAACATTGCGCCCTTACGTTATGCGATGCATCAGAACAGGGCTGCCACGCGCAGCCATGATGCATTCTTGCTTTACCTCGTAAGTCCCGATGTACTGTGCGGTATCTGGTTACAACGCTCGCTGTAACGTTTGCACTTCTTGGAGGCGCAGGGATGCCCATTGCATCCGCCCAAACCGGTACCATTGCTGGCGTGGTGGTGGATGCTGAGCAGGGCGATCCCCTGATTGGAGCTACAGTCGCTATTGTGGGCACGACGCAGGGCACGGCGGCCGATCTGGAAGGCCGCTATCGCCTCGCCAACCTGGATCCAGGCGAATACGACGTACGATTCTCCTACACCGGCTATCAGGCAAAAATCGTTGAAGGCGTTTCGGTGGAGGCCCGAGAGACGACCCGCCTCGACATTGATCTCACCTCCGAAACCAGTACGCTCAACGAAGTGACTGTGACCGCCCAGGCGGCGCGTGACTCCGAGGCGGGGCTGCTGCGCCAGCGCCAGCGTGCCTCGGGCGTGAGCGATGCCATCAGCGCCGAGGCCATTGGCCGCTCGGGCGCGGGCAATGCTGCCGATGCCATGAGCAAGGTGACGGGCGCATCGGTGCTCGAAGGCAAGTACGTAAACATGCGCGGGCTGCAAGGGCGCTACGTAGATACGCAACTCAATGGCACGGACCTGCCCAGTTCCGATCCGGATGGAAACAGCGTAGCGCTGGATCTCTTCCCGTCGAACATCATCGACAACATCGTCGCTACAAAAACCTTCACCCCTGACCGGGCGGGTAACTTTACGGGCGGATCGATTGATATTGCGACGAAAGCGCTGCCCGACCAGTTTTTCTTCAGTGCTTCCATCTCGTCCTCTTTCAACACTGAAGTCGGGCTTGGCGGCGATGTGATGCGTCCGACCGGAGGGCTCAACTCGGTGCCCGATGCTGCACAGGGCGATCTGCCCTCGACCCTGGGCCAAGCGTTTAACGACGACGCTGCAGCAGACCGACTCAACGCAGCCACGCGTGCGTTTGCCACTCCCATTGTACCAGCCGAAGAATCTGTTGTCGGGAACCAAAGCATCGAAATTGCCGCCGGCAATCAATTCGAGGTGCTCAACGGGCGGGCGCTGGGCGTCATTGGCTCATTCTCGTACGATCGCTCGTTCGACGGCTTTTCGGGCGGCACCACTGCGCGGTTTCAGCAGGTGGGTGTGGCCTCCGAGACTCTGAACCCAACGGCCGACTTTACCACACAGAAAGGCGTAGAAGAGACGCTCTGGAGCGGATTTGTAGCAGCCGCGTTTCAGATCACTCCGCAGCATGAGATCGGGGCACGCTTGCTGTACAACACCGGAACCGAAGAGGAGGCGCGCATTGAGTCTGGGGCACTGCCCCGCGACCTGAGCGGCGATCAGGTGTTTCAGACGCGTGCGCTGCGCACGACCGAGCGTTCGGTGCGGTCGGGCCAACTGCGGGGGACGCATCAGTTTGGCGATGAGGGACTGCGGGCCGAGTGGTCGGCGTCCCTTGCTGAAACCACGCGCGACGAGCCCGACTACCGCTTCTTCTCCAATCAATTCTCGACTGCCGGGGCTGATACCACCTTTGGCATCTCCCGCTCTATCTACCGCGCTCCCACACGTTTCTTCCGCGACCTGACCGAAGACAATCAGTCGGCCAAGCTCACGCTTACGCTTCCTGTCGGCGAGGCGCAGATCAAGTCGGGCGGCCAACTCACGCTTCGTTCGCGCACGTTTCGTGAACAACGGTTCGAGCATCTGAGTGACGAAGCACGCTTTCGAGGCAATCCCAATGCCTACATCAACGAACAGGCCGGTCTCATTGGCAGAGACGAACGGGGACGCAACCAATTTGGAACCTACGTACTCAACCGTACGCAGCCAACGGGCAATTACGATGGCGAGCAGGACGTGTATGCCGGGTTCGCGATGGCCGAGGTGCCGGTGCCGGGTGTTGAAACCCTGGAGTTCATCGGCGGGGTGCGCGTGGAGCACACAGACATGTCTATCGCGACGGTGGACAACAGCCGAACGGGCGAGTTTCAGACGACAGATCTGCTCCCCTCTGCCAATCTCGTGTGGGAAGTGCAGCCCGATATGAACCTAAGGGCGGCCTACGGACGCACCCTGGCGCGCCCGTCGTTCCGCGAGTTCGCGCCCTTTAACTCGTTCAACTTTGTCGGCGATTACGTCGAAATAGGCAATCCCGATCTCACTCGCACGCGCATTCACAATCTGGATCTGCGGTGGGAGTGGTTCATGCGCGGCGGCGAACTGCTCTCCGTGGGCGGATTCTACAAGTCGTTTACCGATCCCATCGAGCGTACGGTCGATCCGCTGGCAGCTGGGTCGGATGTGGTAGTGGAGTACCTGAATAAGTCGAGCGCCACGGTGTACGGCCTCGAAGTAGAAGCGCGCACCCAGCTCGATCGCCTGGCCTCGTGGCTGCGATACGTGCAAGTGGGCGCCAACGTGTCGCTCATCCAGTCACAGGTCGACCGCAGCGAAGAAGAGCTCGACGCAATCCGCGCCTTCGACGACAACCCCAGCACCACGCGCCAGCTGCAGGGCCAGTCGCCGTATCTCGTCAACCTGAACGTAAGCTACGAAAATCCCGACAGCGGAACGAGCCTGAATGTCCTCTACAACCGGTTTGGCGAGCGCCTTGATACGGTAACGCGCAACGGCCTCGACATCTTCGAAGAGGCCCGCGGCACGCTCGACGTGACGGCCTCGCAGGCGCTCATGCACGGCATCACACTGAAGGCATCTGTCAAAAACGTACTGGATGCTGAGTACGTCACGTCGCAATCCTTCCGTGGCACCACCTTTGTCAACGACCGCAATCCACTGGGGCGCACCGTGTCGGTCGGCGTGTCATACGGACTCTGACATGCGCTCTCCTGTACCTCGTACCTGGCGGGTGCGCTACGATGCATGCGCCAGGCCATAAGCATCCACCTAATGAAGGGACGCAGCCATTGCGGCGCGTCCCTTCGGTGGTTCAAGGCGGTATGTTACCAAAACAAAAACAGACCGCCTCCTCATAGTTCTGCGTATTCATTCCGAAGTCTGCACCTATGACCTTATTCTCAACAACATCGAAACAGCCGTCCCAGACCGGGCAGACGGCGTGGTACCGAATCTTGAGCGTGACTGCACTGGTCTTCATGCTCGTGCTTGCCGGATGCGATGACGATGATGACGACGGGGTTGTAACGCCTCCTGGCGAAGATCCTGAGCCGTTCACCGTAGCCACCTACGACACCACCGAAACGAACGGCGTTACCGAAATCACGGTATCAGATGACGAAGACGATCTCGGCATTGGATACGTCAACGAAGACGGCGACGAGGTCAACGAAGTGACGTGGACGAATGACAACGTCTACAAGCTTGACAACTTTGTCTTCGTGCTCGAAAACCAGACGCTTAACATTGAGCCCGGCACAATCATCAAAGGCGTAGCTGGATCGGGCGAGAACGCAGCGGCGCTCATTGTGACGCGGGACGCGCAGATTTTTGCGGATGGCAATCCCGGAAGTGACGATCCGGCCCAGGCCGATCCGATCATCTTCACTGCCGAAGCTGACCCTGTAACCCCGAACACGGCTCCAGCCGACGATATCGGCCTTGGGCGTGACACCCGTGGCGAGTGGGGCGGTGTGATTCTGCTGGGCGATGCCGGGCTGAACTCGACACCGGGCGAAACCAATATTGAGGGCGTACCGGGCGATGAGCGCACGCTTTATGGCGGAGACAACGACGACCATGACATTGGCGTCTTCCGCTTCGTGTCCATTCGCCACACCGGCACGCAGCTTGGCAACGGCGACGAGATTCAGGGCCTTACGCTCGGCGGCGTGGGTAACGGCTCAACCATCGAATATGTCGAGTCCTACGCCAGCGACGACGACGGCTTTGAGTGGTTCGGCGGAACCGTGAACCAGCGTCACATGATTGCGGCCTGGGCCTCCGATGACTCCTTCGACATGGACGAAGGCTACCGCGGGAGCAACCAGTTCTGGCTCGCGGTACAAGCGGGCGACGAAGCCGGTCGTATTGCCGAGCAAGACGGTGGCACCGATCCCGAAGCCGGCACCCCCTTCGCCGATGTGCGTGTGGCCAATGCGACGTATATTGGCATTGGCCCCGAGCTTGCGGATGCAGACGTTGCAGGCGACGGAAACGATCCCTTCATCATCCACCGCGATAACAACGCCACGTCGTACTTCGGATCCGTATTCATGGACGGACGCTTGAACGCGGGGCTGCAGATTGAAGACTTAGCCTCAGGTGAGGATAGCCGCGAGCGCTGGTCAGACGGTGATCTCCGCTACGAAAGCAATCTGTGGTGGAATATCGGCCCGGACTTCGATCCGGAAGCCACCACCTTCGAAGACATCATCCAGCTTACGGGCGATGGCGACGGTGGCGAAGACTTCCGTACCAATCTGGCTGATTACCTACGCGAGGAAGGCAACCTGTTCGGCACCGAACTGCCGATCACGAGCATCAACCGTGACAGCGGGGGGCTCATCCAATCGTTTAACCCGCTTGCTGCGGGCGAAGCCACGACCGCCCCGGCAGAACCCAGCGAGTTTGACCGACCCGGCGTAAACGGGACCTACCAGTCAGTTGATTACCACGGCGCCTTTGGCACCACCAACTGGGCCGACGGCTGGACGCTCCTGAGCCGCACTGGCGAACTGGAGTAGTGCCCACACACTGCGGCGAGTGAACAACGCGCTGCGGTGTTGAACAAGTCTGCCCGCTGTGCCACGACCCGGCGCAGCGGGCATTTTTGTTGTTGGGGGAGCCACACCCACCCGTAGGGATACGGCGCGCCGTGTCCCTACATCCAACACAGAGCCACTCGCGAATATTGAACCGGGTACAGGGACAATGCCCCAGAATCAGTACCACAGCGGCGCAATGCGCTCCAGGGCGCGTTTGCTGACCTGCCGGTTCTGCGCCTCGATCGAATCGCGGCGCTCGATGTCGAAGGAGTTGGTTCAGGGAAACATAGAAGCCCACAGAAGATTTCTTTCACCTCTCAATTGCATACTCAATCTACATGCTGGCAAAATATTACACTATGAGAGATACTGTAGAGCACAGCACAGATCAGGCAGAGATACAAACATTTTCCGTACGTCGTGAACGCCTCCGCCCAGAAGAGTTCATCACACTGGCTCAAGAAAAGGCCGAAGTTATCCGCTCGTCAACGTTTGTTCCACCTCAACTTGATGATAATCACTTTGGGTACGTCGAAGTAGAGTACGAGCGGCCCCAATTCCGTCCCAAGCAGATATCCTAAGGACCTGTTTGGGTTTTGGTTTGACGGCGAGAGCGAGGGCCGCTGAGGCGAAAATTGGACTCCAACCGAGGTTCGTAGCCGGGGCTACGGGCCGAGATTAGGGGCAATTTGCACCAGGGGCATGACCTTCGGCCCCAGCCCAGCGAAGCCGCTCGGAGCCCAAAATAAGAAATCAAAACAGGTTCTAAGCATCCACATATCGCATTATAGGCATGGAAGACGCATCCTCACCGGCAGATGAGAATAGTGATGAACAGTCTACATCACTCAATGAAGAAACCGTTCAGGCTATTATTGCCTCTCAACGTGAACAAACCGAAGTCCAGCGTAAAGAGTTAGATGTTCGAGAGAAAGAAATTGAGTTCAATAAGGAGCAGGCAACCGCTTCCATACAAGCTCAAATCAAAGATCGCGAAAACCAAAGAAGCCATCAGCGAGCGCTTCACACGCAGAACCAACGATACGGCACTGGACTCGCTGTGGTCGTTCTCATATTTTTAGGCCTACTCGTGTGGATGGGCGAGCGAGACATTGCGCTTGAGCTCATCCGCATAGCGGTCTATGCGGGCGGTGGGTACTACGCTGGGAAAGCCGTTGGCGAGAGCGGATCGGACGAAACGTAGTTCTGCTCAATACCACAGCGGCGCAATGCGCTCCAGAGCGCGTTTGCTGACCTGCCGGTTCTGCGCCTCAATCGAATCGCGGCGCTCGATGTCGAAGGTGCGGGGTTCGTCGTGCAGGGTGGGCGTAAGGGCGGCCTCGCCCTCGTCGGACCAGCGGTCGAGCCAGTCGGCAGGGAGGTCGGTCGGACGCTCCGCCTCCAGCACATGATGGGCCAGCAGCGTCCAGATACGCACGGTCGCGTCGGGCTGGTAGCCGCCGCCGAGCGTAAAGAGCGCGCGCCCCTCGGTGTGTGCCTCCGCCAGGTCCAGAAGCTGCGTGAACATTGCGTCGTAGGCGTGGGTGGTGAGGAGCAAGTCGGCGAGCGGATCGCTAAAATGCGCATCGGCGCCGCACTGCACCACCAGCACATCCGGTGCGTAGCGCTCGATAGCAAACGGCACCACGCGCTCAAACGTCTCCAGGTAGCTGTCGTCCTCCGTAAACGGCTCCAGGGGGATGTTCAGCGTGCTGCCCTCCCCCGCGCCCTTTCCTATTTCGTGGACGTGTCCCGTGCCCGGAAAGAGGTAGCGCCCCGACTCGTGCAGACTCAGCGTGAGCACGCCCGGATCGGTTTCGTGGATGTGCTGCACGCCATCGCCATGATGCACGTCAATGTCGATGTACGCCACGCGCATCCCTTCATCACGCAGCGCCCGGATGGCCATCGATAGGTCGTTGTAGACGCAGAAGCCCGAGGCTTTGCGCCGGTGGGCGTGGTGTAGCCCGCCGCCCAGTTGCAGCACGCGGTCGGCTGTGCCCTGCGCAATCAGGCGCGCGCCGTGCAGCGTGCCGCCACAGAGCGCCCGAGCCGCCGCGTCCATGTCGTCGAAGGTGGGCACGTCAGCGGTGTTGAGGCCGAAGTCGCGCACGTTTGCGGGCAGGTCGCCGGTGGAGCAGCGGGCCACTGCATCCACAAACGCCGCGTCATGCACGGTGCACACATCCTGGCGGGTGGCGGCTGGAGGCGCAGTGAACTCGGCTGTTAGTGGAAGCGCCTCCAGCAGGCTGCACAGCATGCGTTGCCGTACGGGGCTAAAGGGATGCTCCGGGCCAAAGAAGTACGACAGGTAGGCGTCGTCGAAGAGAAGGGGCGGGGTAGACATGCGCAGCGCGGGTGGGATGCGGAGGGATGGCGGCAGGGCACGCAGGGCACAGTCACGTGCCCGTGGGCTTGTCGAGCGGCCACCGCACCTGAAAGCCCTCCTCGCGCAGGGCCGCAGCCAACGGACGCACGTTCATCGTGTCGATGCGCAGAATGACGTTCAGATGCGATGCCGGTTTGTCTCCCTCTGAGGGTTCGTAGTAGCTGAGCACCGAGTGGATGTCGAGCCCTTCGTCGGCCACGCGGGCGGTGAGCGCGGCGAGCTGCCCCGGCTCATCGGGCAAGGCCACCGCCAGGCGGCTGCCCGGCTTCTCCAATCCGGTCAGGCGCAGCACCGCATCCAGCAGATCGGTGCCGGTGATGATGCCCACCAGCGCATCCCCCTCAACCACCGGAAGCGCCCCGATGCGTTCCTGCCGAAGCGTACGGGCGGCATCTTCTACCGGATCGCGTGGCCCTGCCGTGATGGGCGGCTTGGACATGACGGTGTGTACGGCGTCGTTGCGTGCCACGGGCTTGTCGGTGAGCGCGCTCGTGGCATACCGAATGTCGCGATCGGTCACGATGCCCACGAGCGTATCCTTGGCATCGACCACGGGCAGATGCCGGATTGTGTGCTCGTGCATCTGCGCAAACGCCTCGTGAACCGGCGCCGTGGCCTGAATGGTAACCACCGGGTGGTGCATGATGTCTTGAATGAGCATAGCAGCGGTTGGGGATGCGTGAGCAAGAAGCAAGGAAGAAAGCGACCCCAGACTACAACAGCTCCAGCCCCATCGACAGATCCAGCGCCGTAACTGAGTGGGTGAGCGCGCCGGAGGAGATCGCATCAACGCCGGTGGCGGCGATGGGGGTCACGGTGCGGAGGGTGACGTTGCCGGAGGCTTCGGTGCGGCACTGTCCGTCCACGCGGTCGACGGCGGTCTGGAGCATTGAGACGTCAACGGTGCCGTCGCTCATGACGTGGGTCATGTTGTCGAGCAGCAGGATGTCGGGGCCACCGTGGGCCAGGGCCGCGTCGAGTTCGTCGAGGGTGCGCACCTCCAGTTCGATGCCGAGATCGGTGTTGTGCGTGTCGCGGTAGCGCTGGGCGGCATCGAGCGCTTCGGCAATGCCTCCGGCCGCAGCGATGTGATTGTCTTTAATCAGAAACAGGTCGTAGAGTCCGATACGGTGATTCGTGCCGCCGCCCAGGTGTACGGCCCACTTGTCGAGGGCGCGGAGTCCGGGCGCGGTTTTGCGGGTGTCGAGAATGTCGGGCGCGTGCGGACGTGCGGCCTCGACCATACGGGCCGTGGCAGTGGCAATGCCGCTCATGCGCTGCATCAGGTTGAGGGCGAGGCGCTCGGCGGTGAGCAGCGCAGCGGCGTTGCCTCGCAGGGTGCCGACGGTCGTGCCGGGCTCTACGCGGGTGCCGTCGGAAACGTGCCAGCGGATGGAGGTGGGAGCGCCGGCATGCCGAAAGACGTGAGCCGCCACGTAGAGTCCGGCCACCACGCCAGATGCTTTGGCCGTGATGGTGGCCTGGCCCTGGGTTTGAGCAGGCACGGTGGCGGCGGTGGTGATGTCGCCACGGCCGATGTCTTCGGTCCAGGCGCGGGCGAGGAGCGCGTCGAGGTCGGCCTCGGAGAGGTAGGGCGGCAGCGTGGACATGGCGGACATCGCGTAGGTTGGAGGAACGGGCGAAGAGCCGCACCGCTGGTTAAGAAGCCAGCACCGGGGCAAATGCCTCGCGGACCCGCTCCGGCAGCCGAATGGGGCGCCGCTCCTTCGCATCCATAAAACAAAGCGTGGTGTGCCCGGTGGCGATGCGTGTGTCATCGGACGGGCGCCGCACTACGTAGTCAATGGGGATGCGTACGGTGGGCATCTGGCCGAAGCGGGCGTCAATGGCGAGCAGGTTGTCGTAGTAGGCGGGGGCGTGATACTGTACCGACACCTTAATGACGGGCATGATGATGCCGTCGTCTTCGAGGGTGCGGTAGGCCAGTCCCAGATCGCGCATGGCCTCGGTACGGGCCATCTCGAAGTAGTCGAGGTAGTGCGTGTGGTAGACCACACTCATGGGGTCGCACTCGCGGTAACGCACGCGATGCGCGTGGGAATACGTGTAGGCCGGAGTCTCCATAACAAGATGTGCAGGGGACAATGCAGCGGGTACGAGAGATCCGTTATGAGCCTACAGGCGACTCGGCTGCGGTGCGCTGGTCGTATGCGCCGATGCGGTCGAAGCGCGCCAAGCGGTCATCGAGCAAGGTGTCGGTGGGCCGGTCGCTGAGCGTGTTGAGCGCGGCCCCGATGGCATTGCCGACGGCGTTGAAGGTGGCCTTTGGGTCGCGATGGGCTCCACCGACGGGTTCGGGGACGATTTCGTCGATCACGTTTACATCGACGAGGTCGGTGGCGGTGAGCTTAAGGGCGCGGGCGGCGTCTTCTTTATAGTCCCACGAGCGCCACAGAATCTGCGAGCAGCTTTCGGGAGCGATGACCGAGTACCAGGCATTTTCGAGCATGAGCACGCGGTCGCCCACACCGAGTCCGAGTGCGCCGCCGGAGGCGCCTTCGCCAATCACAACGACGATGATGGGCACGGGCAGGCGTGCCATCTCGAAGAGATTGCGGGCAATGGCCTCGGCCTGGCCGCGTTCTTCGGCCTCCATGCCGGGGTAGGCGCCGGGCGTGTCGAGCAGGGTAACGACCGGCTTGTTGAACTTGGCGGCCATCTTCATGAGGCGTTCGGCCTTGCGATAGCCCTCGGGGTTGGGCATGCCGAAGCGGCGAAACTTGCGCTCTTTGGTGTCGCGCCCCTTCTGGTGGCCCATAATCATGACCGTGCGGTCGCGATGGCCGTACTGCGCGCCCTGAAACTGTGCAAACCCGCCTACAATGGCGCGGTCGTCGCCAAAGCGGCGGTCGCCATGCAGCTCCACGAAGTTTTCGGTCAGCGCTTCGATGTGGTCAAGTGTGTACGGGCGCTGCGGATGGCGGGCAATCTGCACCCGTTGCCAGCGCGTAAGGTTGCGGTAGATCGAGACGCGCAACTGCTCGACGCGCTCCTCCAGCGCCTCGATTTCGGCAGAAAGGTCTTCGGCGTGATCCTGATTGAGGGTCCGCATCTCATCGAGCTTCTGCTCCAGCTCATACAGCGGCTTCTCAAAATCGAGGAGGTAGGTGTCGTCGGCCATGGCGGGGCGAGTTTGTCAGCAACAACGGATGCAGAAGTAGCAGTGCAGCATTGCAACATGCGGGTTGGATGCGTAAAAGGCAACGGGCCGGTGCGGTTCGTAGCACGGATTGGTGCGATGTAGCTGTAATTTGGCTGTATTTTGGCGGATTCGAGGCTGTGCTTCCGGTCCCATGGGTGGTCCTGGTGCATCTTGCCGAACGAGGCGTCGTACCAAAAAGCCGTATTTGCATCCTACGCTCTAATGCTACCGCCCGCTGCCCATGCCCGGTTGGACGACCTTTCGAGACGTGCGCCCCACCCTCAAACTCGCGGGTCCGGTCGTCGCCGCGCAGATGGCACTTGCCTCGCTGGGCTTTGTGGATACCGTGATGGTGGGCCGCCTGGGCGCGGAGGAACTCGCAGCGGTGGCGCTGGGCAACTCGGTGTTTTTCTTTCTATTCATTGTCACCTCGGGGGTGTTGCAGGCCGTAAACCCGATGGTGGCGCAGGCCCATGGTGCCGGGGAGCGCATGCCCATTGTGCGCAGCGTGCGGCAGGCGCTCTGGCTGGGCACGGTGCTGGGGGCGGTGGCGATGGTGGTGCTGTGGACTGTAGAACCCGCGCTGCTGTGGGCCGGGCAAGAGCCCGCTACCGTGCGTGCGGCCATGACGTATCTGCACGTCATGCTGTGGGGCATCGTGCCTGCCCTCTGGTTTGTGGGGATGCGCGGGTTTGTGGAAGCGCTCGGGCATCCGTTTCCGGTCACCGTCATTGCCTTCTGCGGTGTGGTTGTGAACATTGTAGCGAACGGACTGCTCATGTACGGCTGGGGGCCGTTGCCTGCGCTCGGCATTGTGGGCACCGGATGGGCCAGCGTAGCGGTGTTCTGGTCGATCTTCGGGCTACTGGCCCTCTTTGTGTACCGTGTGCCGCCGTTTTCGGAGTATGCAATCTTTGCTGCGCTGCGTACGCCCGATCAGGCCTACTTTAAGGAGCTGCTGTATATTGGTGGACCCATCGGCATTGCGCGCGGGGTGGAGGCGGGGCTCTTTACCATGACTGCGCTCATGGCGGGCGTGCTGGGGAGTGAGGTGCTGGCGGCGCATCAGATTGCGCTGCAGTGTGCCTCGCTTGCGTTCATGGTGCCGCTGGGCATCGGCATTGCCGGGTCGGTGCGCGTGGGACAGGCCGCCGGACGCAACGATGCGGCGGGGGCGCGCCGGGCAGGATTTACCGCGATGGGCTGCGCCACGGCCACCATGACGGTGTCAGCCACGCTCTTCTGGCTCTTTCCGGATGCCATCGTCGCGTTCTTTATCGATCCTACTCTGCCGGAAAACCAGGCTGTAGCCCCGCTTGCGGCCTCGTTGCTGCTCATCGCGGCGGTCTTTCAGGTGTTCGACGGCGTGCAGGTGGCCGCCGGCAGCGCGCTGCACGGACTCAAAGACACGCGCATCCCCATGGTCATTGCATTTCTGACGTATTGGGGGATTGGTCTTACCAGCGGCTACGTGTTTGGCGTTCAGGGGGATGCGGGGGCGCATGGGCTGTGGTGGGGGCTGGTGCTGGGCCTGGTGGCCGCCTCCATCTGGCTGACGCTGCGCTTCCACCAGAACGTAGAGCACGCTGTAAAGACGCGCGACATCGCGGCTCCCACCGCGCCGCCTTCGGCATAGCTTTCGGGAAAGAGACGGCTTCTACGTAGTCCGTCGATTCGCAGTAAAACGAATCAGTTATTGCGTTCCATCTGGAAAAAGCGTACCCTGGGGCATTCATTGTCCGTTTTTGCCTCCCGTCAAGGCTCTGCCTATGCGCTCCCTGATACCACCCCCCTCGCCTGCTGCCTTTGCCCAGCATGAAGGCACTGCGTTTCGTCTTCCCACAGCCAACGACGCTGCGCTCACTCTTTTTTGCGGATACGAATGCGTTTCAGTACGTTGAGCGCACCGACTTGGGGATTGCGCTCCTCAGCGGACGCGGGGCTGCTTCAGGCGGCAGCGACTACACGCCTCCGGTTCCAGTACCTGGTACCGTCGACAATCCGATTGGACGCTTCTCGCTCTCCACCCTCTCCTCAGCCAACGGCGCACTGCTCAGCGCCCTCACGCTTGGGTTCGATGCGGTAGATGCTGAAGGCATCACCGGTGTAACGCTGTGGACGGCCTCCACCGATGTGTTTGATGCAGGAACTGCCACGGCTGTCGCATCCACCAACACATTTGCGCCTTCGATTTTGTTTGATGCATTAGATCTGCCTCTTGCTAACAGTCCCACCACGTTTTTCGTAACCGCCTCGCTTAGCCCCGATGCCGCGGGCGACGTAGCCGTTTTCATTGACCGCGCCGAGGATCTGGGCCTCACCCGGGCCGCGCTGGCACAGGTTGACGGCGTAGCGCAGTCGACGCTGCCAACCCCGGCGTTCCTTTCGGCCACCGCACAGGCGCTACCGGTGGAGATGACCTCGTTTACCGCGACGCAGCAGAACAGCTGTGTGTATCTGGCGTGGACCACCGCCACCGAAACCAACAACAGTGGATTCGAAGTGCAGCATGCGCCGCCCGAGCCTACTCAGATGGGCACCCCGCCGCCTCCCAACTGGCACGCCATTGATATGGTACCGGGAGTTGGCACAACCAGCGCACCGCAATCCTATCGCTTTCAGACTGAACCGCTCGGGGTCGGGCGCCACGCCTTCCGTCTCCGCCAGATTGATGCCGATGGCGGAGCTACGCTTTCCAGCCCGGTTGAGGTGGTCGTATCCGTTGAAGGAGCATACGCTCTTGACGCCCCCGCCCCGAACCCGACGCAGGGCCTCCTTGCCACACGCCTCTCCGTTGCCACCTCGCAAACGGTGCGCGTGGTGCTCTACGACGTCACCGGCCGTCGGCTTGAGCAGGTGTTTGAGGGACGCCTTCGCTCCAATACGCCGGTGCCCATCCGCGTAGATGCCAGTCGGCGGCCCAGTGGGGTGTACTTCTTGCGCGTTAAGGGGGATACGTTCACGGCTACGTGTCGTGTCGTCGTCGTACGGTAGCAGGCTCCCGTCCCCTTGATTCGCCGCAGTTTGCTTCTTGGCACCGCTTCCGTATCTTACATGACGCGCAGACCGTGCCCTCTCTGGCATGTGTCTGTTTCAGGTGACCCTTGCCTCTGAATCCAACGGCCTATGGCCTTTCGACTTACCCTTACGGTTCGAGACGAGCCGCCAGTGCGCATGCTCTTTGATCAAGACCACGTAACCGTGGGCCGAGCGCCCTCGAACGATGTGGTGGTGCGCGACCCGAAAGTAAGCAAAGCCCATGCAGTAATCGAGCAGATGCCGACAGGTCACCATCAACTCCACGACCGCGATAGCAAAAACGCTACGTTTGTGGAGGACGAGCAGGTAGGGCCCGAAGCACCTGTCGTTCTATCTCCAGGGGCTTCAGTGCACATGGGCGACAGCATGCTCTCGTACATGCCGCTGATTCCTGTCACCGCTGCCACCCGCAATACCGAGGCGGCGCCGCACTCTGATGCAGAAGATGCCAGTGCAACAGAACGCCTACCTGACGATCCTAAGGCTCTCTTCGACGTGATTGAGCGAAGCCTGGTACGCCTTGCGTCGCACATCTCGTCTGGCAACAGCGGCAATCGTGACACGAGCCACGACAGGCACGACGAGATCAAAAAGCGCATAGCAACTTTCCCCGAGTCCGCCACAGACGCGCTGGTTACGCTGGCCCGGCTGTCGGAAGATGGAATGCCCGAAATAGATAACGTCTCCAGCAGGTCGGAGGCGTGGGGTGCACTTCCGGCAACCTTGCGCGACATACTGGCGCTACCTGCGGCCTTGTGGGTTCACCTTGACGAAGTGCCTCCCGCTGCCGAGCGCCCCCTGCTCGAGGAGCCCACTACTGCGGAGGTGGAAGCCGCTCTGCAGGCCAACGATGAGTCCGCATCGCTGGACCGGCTCTGTACGGCGCTGCAGCATGTCGTTGCTCATCATAGAGCCATGCTGCAAAGCTATCAGTCAAGTATCAAAACGGGCGGAAAGGCCCTGCTGCGTCACATCAGCCCACATGAATCCTTGCCCGACCCAAGCAAAACAGGTGTATTTACGCGTGTCTTTGGTGGGGGCGATACAGGGGTTAGCTGGGAGCGGTTGGAGCGACGGTGGCGCAAGCTCTACCACAGCGACTGGGAAGACATCGAGGCCAAACTCTTCCGCCCCGCCTTGCTGGAGGCGTATCAGGAGCACATGCATGCATCAGTCCCAGCACGCCTTATGCCTGAAGCTGCGGAGCAGGCAGATCACTCCATACCGAGACCAGGAGAGCCAACCTCGTAGCATACAGCAACGAAAAGACGTGCAAAGGCAAGGGGCATCTCAGCGCGGATGGTTCCAGCGGCTATGGACGTATCCCACGTACTGCCAAACCGAGGCCAGAATGAATCGTGGCGCAATGATCATTAGGCAGAGATGGCTGTATCAAGCATAGAAGCGACGTATAACACTTGCATGCAGCTTATTTTGAATCCCACCCGAAATCGGGTTAAGTTTGGTGAAAGTTCAACAGGGGGGTTGGCGTGCGGATAAGTTAAGCTGTATGTTGGAGATCCATTTGGCGCACACGGCTCGGCTCTTTCCCATCCGCAAAGAGCACCTCGTTGTTGTATCGTCAAACTGCATACGTACAATCGGCATGTGCTCGCTTCTCGTGTTTTTGTGAGATTGAGACAACGAAGGAGAAAGCACACACCGTAGCGCTCCGGTAGTCCTTTGCTTATACCGTAGTTATGGCACAGATATTTCCAAAAAAAGCGAATCTACTTCCCTTGCTCACGCTGGGGGCATCAGCTTTTGGGTTCGTGATTGCAGTGTTCTTAGTGTGGTACTACTTTTCGCCCGAGTTTACGGACGTGGGGTACCGCCCTGAGCAGCCGGTTGAGTTCAGCCACGAGTTTCATGCCGGGCAACTGGACATGGACTGCCGCTATTGCCACAACTGGGTGGAAGAGGCGTCGCACTCCAACGTGCCCGCCACGCAGACGTGTATGAACTGCCACAATCAGATCAAGACCGAATCCCCGAAGCTGGCGCCCGTGCGCGAGAGCTGGGCCGACGATGTCCCCATCCAGTGGGTGAAAGTGCATCATCTGCCCGACTATGCCCGCTTCAGCCACGCCTCGCATGTTGATGCAGGAGTCGGCTGCGAGACGTGTCATGGTCGCATCGATCAAATGGAAGTCGTGGCGCAGTCTGAGCCGCTCTCGATGGGCTGGTGCCTCGAATGCCACCGGCAGCCCGAGTTGTACCTGCGTCCCACCGACGAGGTGACCACCATGGGCTATGTGCAGCCTGCCGATTTTGTGGATCGCAACCTTGAGAAGGTGCGCCGTGAAGGCATTCGTCCGCCCACGAACTGTTCGGCCTGCCACTACTAAGGAGCAGCAGTGCGCACTGTGGTGCACCGCGCTGCGCACTCAGGCTACCCTCTGTGTTTACAAATGGTTTGACCCATCGATTTTCATGATCGAGCTTGACGTTATAAACGATTCTGAAGACCTGTCTGGCGACGGAGCGTCGGGGCCGCACTTCTGGCGGAGCCCAGCGCAGATGGAGGCGCCTGCAGGCACGTCGACTGAAGACGAGTTTCAGGATGGCACCAGCCAGCCGCCCAGTGGAGCCTCGCGGCGTCAGTTCCTGCAGTTGATGGGCGCGGCTATGGCCATGGGCGGGCTGACCGCATGCCGCCGCCCAGTCGAAAAGATTTTGCCCTATGCGCGCAATCCCGAAGAGGTTATTCCGGGCGTACCGCACGAATATGCCACGGCCATGCCCTTCCGGGGGCTGGTGCGTCCACTGCTGGTGAAAAGCAACGATGGGCGCCCGACCAAAGCCGAGGGCAACTCTGAGCATCCGTACAGCGGAGGCGGGGTGAGCCCGTACGAGCCCGCCTCGGTGCTGAACCTGTATGACCCCGACCGCTCCAGCCGGGTGCGCCAAGATGGAAGTGCTGCGTCGTGGGGTGACTTCATGCGTTTCTGTCAGTCGCTTGGCGATGACGCTGAAGGACAGTCCGTTGCTGTGATGGCCCCGCCAACGTCGTCGCCGACCATGCAGGCGATGCGCGAGCGCCTCGAAAGCCGTTTTGCAGACGTACAATGGATCTCCTATGCTGCAGAGGGCGACGACCCCGTCGCGCAAGGCATGCAGCAAGCCTTTGGCACCGCGCTGCGCCCGGCCTATGACTTTGGCGCCGCGGATGTCATCGTGAGCCTGGATGCTGACTTCCTTGACGGCACCGCCCCCAACTTCTTGCACAACACGGCCACGTTTGCAGAGCACCGCACTGTAAGCGATCCGAGCGACGACATGAGCCGGTTGTATGCTGTTGAGAGTTCGTACACCACGACGGGTGGCATTGCCGATAACCGGCTTCGCATGCAGGCGCGCCGCATTTCGCATCTGGCCACTGCCCTTGCATCGGCTCTTGGCGTTGACGTGGCGCCCACTGGCACGCTTTCCCAGCAGGAACAGACGTATGTTGATGCAATTGCCGAGGACCTCCAGAATGCGGGTCCGCAGAGTGTGGTGCTGGCAGGCGAAACGCAGCCACCGGCTGTGCACGCGCTGGCCATGGCCATCAATGAGCAGTTGGGCAGCCTCGGCGAGGTGGTGACATTCTTCGATACCGAAAACGAGGCCCCCTCGCTCCAGAGCGAAGCGCTGTCCGACTTGGTTGAGGCGATGAGCAGCCGCAGTGTCGACATGCTCCTTATGCTCGACGTAAACCCGGTGTACAGCGCACCTGCCGAACTCGGCTTTGAAGAGGCAATGCGCCAGGTGCCCACCACGGTGCACGTAAGCCAGCATGTCGACGAAACCGCTCGTGCGGCGAATTGGCACGTGCCAGAGGCCCATTACCTGGAGGCATGGGGCGACGGACGTACGTACGATGGCACGCTGTCGATCATCCAGCCGCTCATCGACCCGCTGTACGAAGACGCCCATTCACTCCCTGAGGTTGTCAACGCACTTGCCACCGGCACCGACACCGCCGGGTACGACCTGGTGCGCGAGGTGTGGCGGGGGCAGATCGATCAGAACTTTGAAGACACGTGGCGCCGCACGCTGCACGACGGCTATCTTGCCGACAGCCAGTATGCTACGACCACCCCCGAATCCGTTTCGCTCCCCGAATCCATCGACACGTACAGCGAAGATGGGTACGAGGTCGTGACGCGCCTGGACCCAACCCTGCTTGATGGGCGCTTTTCGAACAACGCCTGGATGCAAGAGCTGCCGGACCCCATCACCAAGATTGTGTGGGATAACGTGGCGCTCATGAGCCCGGCAACAGCCGAGGAGCTCGGCGTAGAGGTGACCTATGACGCAGGCGTCTTCCGTGCGGACGAGGTAGAGATTGCGGCCAACGGCACCTCCGTGACGCTTCCCGCATGGATTCAGCCCGGTTTCCCCGATGGCTCTATTGGGCTGACAATGGGATACGGACGGGCGCTCGTAACCCGCCGATCCAGGCGCCAAACGCCGTTCTGGAATACCGACGACTATACCGACATCTACGGCGATGGGCCGCTTGCGGGGGGAATCGAAGACGACGGAACGCCCTACGAGCCTGTAGGCACCAATGTGGCCCCCCTTCGCTCCAACAACGGGCGCATTACCACTGGGGCGTCTGTGACACGAGTAGGAAGCGGCTACAAGATTGTGTCTACTCAGGAGCATGGCTCCATGGAAGGACGTCCACTGGCCCGCTGGTCAACGTTAGACGAGTTTCGCGAAGAGCCCGGCGAAATCAAGGAGATGGGGCAGCCCGTTCCGGGGCCCGAAGACTCGTATGAAGATTACCCCGAGCTGTGGGAGGATAACCACCCCTCTGAGCAGCCCGCGATGAAAGACAGCCCGTACTATGACAACCAGTGGGGCATGGTCATCGACCTAAACACGTGCATGGGCTGCAACGCCTGTGTGGTGGCCTGCACGAGCGAAAACAACGTGCAGGTGGTGGGTAAAGAAGAGGTCGGCAATGGCCGGCACATGTACTGGATGCGGATGGATCGCTACTACGTGAGTGAGGATCCAGACGATGAGAGTCCAGACATGGTCACGCAGCCGGTTACGTGCCATCACTGCGAGAATGCACCCTGCGAATCGGTCTGCCCGGTTGCCGCAACCGTGCACTCGCCCGATGGCACCAACCAGATGGTCTACAACCGCTGCATCGGCACGCGCTACTGCTCGAACAACTGCCCGTACAAAGTGCGGCGCTTCAACTACTACAACTGGGTGGGCACGCTGCCCGACCAGGTGCAGATGGCGCAGAACCCCAACGTGACAGTACGCTCGCGCGGCGTCATGGAGAAGTGCACGTTCTGCATCCACCGTGTGCGCGGATCACAGCGCCAGGCGCGCAACGAAGACCGTCCGCTGCAAACCGACGAAGTGCAGACGGCCTGCCAGCAAGCCTGCCCGACCAACGCGATCACCTTTGGCGATCTGAACGATCCTGAAAGCGAACTGGTGGCGAAGCGCGAAAACCCGCGTCGCTACGAGATGCTCGACTACCTGAACACGAAACCGCGTCTGTCCTACCTTGGGCGCGTCCGGAATCCGAATCCGCGTCTGGAATCGGCTGAAGCATCCGCCGACGCGGCGTAGCCTCCGGCCTCCACGCTCACCCTGTTGAATCAAGCGTAGAAACCCCGTGGACAATCGTACCGAACATAGCGAGGGGCCCAACGGCCACGACAACTTCCACGAGCGGCCCCGGCTCGTGAAGGGCGGGCTCACGTTCAACGACATCACTGAACTGGTGTCGTACCATGCTGAGCGCAAGACACCCAAAGCATGGTTCGCCGCATTTGCCGTCGCATCCAGCGGCGCGGTGCTGCTGCTGGCTATGCTGGCGTATCAGGTGTACAACGGCGTGGGTGTGTGGGGCAATAACCAACCCGTGGCCTGGGGCTGGCCGATTGTAAACTTTGTGTTCTGGGTGGGGATTGGCCACGCCGGAACGCTGATTTCAGCCATTCTCTTCCTCTTCCGGCAGCAGTGGCGCACCTCCATCAACCGCGCAGCGGAGGCGATGACCATCTTCGCTGTGATCTGTGCACTCATCTTTCCTACATTCCATGTGGGACGCGTATGGGCGATCTACTGGACCCTGCCCATCCCAAACCAGATGGAAATGTGGCCGCAGTTTAAGAGTCCGCTGTTGTGGGACGTATTCGCGGTGTCGAGCTATTTCCTCGTATCGCTCATCTTCTGGTACGTGGGCATGGTGCCCGATCTGGCTACCTTCCGCGACCGCGCTAAAGGCTTCTTCCGTAAGCGGATTCTGGGCTTCCTTTCGCTTGGATGGACCGGCGCAAACCGCCACTGGCGTAATTACGAAAAAGCATACTTGCTGCTTGCCGGACTTGCTACCCCGCTTGTCCTCTCCGTGCACTCCGTGGTCTCGTTCGACTTTGCAGTCTCTATCTTGCCCGGCTGGCATACTACGATCTTCCCTCCGTATTTTGTGGCGGGAGCCATCTTCTCAGGCTTTGCGATGGTAGTCACGCTGCTCGTCATTACGCGTAAGATCTACAGCCTGGAGAATCTGATCACGATCGACCACCTTGAGAAAATGAATGTCATCATTCTGGTGACAGGCACGATCGTGGGCTTTGCCTACATCACGGAGTTCTTCATGGCCTGGTATTCGGGGCTGGAGTACGAGCAGTACGCCTTCCTGAATCGTGCCTTTGGTCCGTATGCATGGGCCTACTGGATTATGATGACCTGTAACCTGGTGACTCCCCAGCTCTTCTGGTTTAAAAAGCTGCGCCGGTCGATTCCGGTTATGTTCACGCTCTCCATCTTTGTGAACATCGGAATGTGGTTTGAGCGCTTCGTGATTACGATCACGTCGCTGCACCGCGACTTCCTGCCCAGCTCCTGGGGGTACTACACACCCACCATGGTTGACGTGCTCACATTCGTCGGTACGTTCGGGCTCTTCTTTACGCTCTTCCTCCTGTTCCTCCGCTTCATTCCCATCGTAGCGATGGCCGAGGTGAAGACCGCACTCCCCGAGTCCGACCCGCATCACTACGAGGGCGACGGGCAGGTTGCTTCCACGCGTGGTCGGGATGTGCCCTACATCAAGCCCTCGCAAGGGTATCAGAGCTACCGGGGCGGAAGCCAAAGCACGCCGCTCTCCGACGACGATGAGAACAGCAGCGCCGCATAACCGCGCACAGAGGCCTCCTGCTCTACTGACAACGAACTCTTGCAGACCATGACACTGATTCAGGAAATTAAGGCGTCGATGGGCATCTTCGAAGGGGCCAGTGATGGGGCCTACGGAATGCTCGCCGAGTTTCCGCATCCCGGTGCGCTCCTCCATGCCGCCGAAGAAACACGCGAAGCCGGATACCGCCAGTTCGACACCCACTCCCCGTTTCCCGTGCACGGCATGGATGAAGCGATGGGGCTGGGCAATTCCAAGGTCGGCTTCTTCACCTTTGCAGGGGGGCTGACCGGATGCCTGGGCGGGGCGCTCATGATGTGGTGGATGGGCGCGGTCGACTACCCGATCAACATCAGCGGGAAGCCATTCTTCTCGATTGAGCCGTCTGTGCCCATCATGTTCGAGCTCACCATTGTCGTAGCTGCGCTGGCTACGGTAGGCTCTATGCTGGCACTGAACGGGCTGCCGCGTCCGTACAACCCGCTGTTCTATTCCGAGCGCTTTAGCCGCGCCACCGACGACAGCTTCTTTATCCACATTGCCGCTGGTGATGCGCAGTTCGACCGCGAAGAGACTGCTGCGTTCTTGCGTGACCTGGGCGCTGAGCATGTCGAACTTATCTATGAGGACGAAGCAGTCGATGCGTAACTCCTTGCGTCCCACCCTCACGGCTGATCCTAATTTGCACAGTAGCATGCGTTACCTACTACTTACCTTCGCCGCCCTGGCCCTGGTGCTTACCGGATGCCGAGGCATGGAGTCGGAGGACCCGCCGGTCCACCTCAATCAAGATATGGACTTTCAGGAGCGGTATGATGCGCAAGAAGAAAATCCCTTCTTTGCCGACAATGCGGCCATGCGTAAGCCGGTCTCGGGCACGGTGGCACGCGGACTGCTTCGTGAGAACAACGCGCTCTACACCGGCCGCACCGATGACGGAGTGCTGGTTGAAACCACTCCCATTAGCGTTTCAGAGGCGGTTGTACAGCGTGGCAAAGAACGATACGATATCTACTGTTCGGTCTGTCATGGACTTGCAGGCGACGGGCAGGGCATCATCATGACCGGTGACTATGGTTATACGCCAGCACCTACCTTCCATGCCGACCGTCTGCGCAATGAGGAGCCCGATGGGCACTTCTACGATGTGATTACCAATGGCATTCGCAGCATGCCGGGCTACGCCTCACAAATTGCCGTACGCGACCGCTGGGCCATCGTGACGTACATTCGGGCCCTGCAGCGGAGCCAAAACGCCAGCGAGGGCGACCTGCCGGAAAGCGCCCTCGTCGAGATTGAACAAGGCCAAAGCGCCAACATCACGGTTGAGTGAGCGCCTGGCTCGCCGTTTCGCATAGATCGCGGCTTCTCCCGCTGAACCTTCGACTGTTACGCTATGTCTGATACCGAATCGCGCTCCTCTTCTCTACTTACGTGGCTGATTGACCCGCTGCGGCCTACCGCGGATTCGGCGCCTGACGCCTTTACGTTTACGGGCGACCGGCGCAGTTGGCTCGTTCCTGTGGCGCTTGGGCTGGCCCTCTTGGCTATTAGCGCACTGGGCTGGCTCGTAGACCCGTCGCGCTTCTACGTCTCGTACCTCATCGGGTGGACGTTCTGTCTCACCATCAGCATCGGGGCGCTCTTCTTCCTGTTCTTTAATCATTTAACAAAGGCGGGGTGGAGTATTGTCGTAAACAGGATCAACGAGTCGTTACTGTGGGGCTTCCCGATGCTTGCGGTGCTATTTATCCCCGTGCTTTTCGGGATGGATGATCTCTACAAATGGACGAATCCTGAACTCTACATCGAGGGGGGCCCCAAGTATGATGTGCTCATCGCAGGCAAAGCGCCCTACCTGAATACGCCGTTCTGGGGGATTCGGATGGGGCTCTACTTCGTGATCTGGTCGGTGCTCTCCTATCGGCTCTACACGCTCTCGGTAACACAAGACGTGACCGGCGATCCAGAAATCATGTCGAAGCTGCGCTCCACCAGCGCCTGGGGGCTCCCCCTGACCGCAATCACGGTGGCGTTCGCGAGCTACGATATCATCATGTCGACCGATGCGCACTGGTACTCCACCATCTTTGGCATCTACCTGTTTGCAGGAGCCATGCTTGCGCTCCTTGCAACGATGGTGATCATTGGCACCAGTCTGCAACGTAGCGGAATGCTCACCGACACCATCACGCCCGAGCATTACCACGACCTGGGCAAATACCTGTTCGGGTTCACGGTCTTCTGGGCGTACATTGCTTTCAGCCAGTACCTGCTCATCTGGTACGCAGGGATCCCCGAAGTCACGATTTTCTATCGCCATCGCTTAGAGCATGCGTGGGAGTGGCACAGTGCTATGCTTATCCTCTTTCACTTTGCCGTACCGTTTTTGCTGCTGCTTCCACAGATTACGAAGCGCATCCCTGTTGTGCTTGGCATCCTTGCCGTGTGGCTCTTTGGGATGCACTGGTTCGACCTGCATTGGAACGTAATGCCTAACCTCTTTACGGATGGCGGCTTCCACTGGGTTGACTTTACAACGTGGCTGGGTCTGCTCGGTCTGTTCATGGGCGCCGCGATCTACCGGTTGAGTCGCCACGCACTCGTCCCCCATCGGCACCCGTACCTGCAAGAGTCGATGCACTTTGAAAACGTGTAGCGACCCCACGCACAGGGTACTTTCCTATTATTCCAGCTGATTCGTTTTCTTACTATGAGTGAGTCGTCGTCTGATCTTCGTTCACCTACGTTGCTCGCTCCGTGCGAAGCCGACGTTGTCGACGGCACGGAGGTCCAGTTCTCCTGGGAGCCGGTCGACGAGGCCGAGCGCTACATCCTGCAGGTGGCCGAGTCGGCACGCTTCGATACGATCGTGCTGGAAGAAGACGTCGATACGCATACCTCGGTGCGCGTTGCGGATTTTTTCCCAACGGACGAGCAGACGTTCTTCTGGCGCGTGCTCTCGGTATCGGGAGAGCGCGTAAGCGAAACCCAGCGCGTGGAGAGTTTCGTTGCGGCCGATGCCGAGGCTGCCGAAGCATATGGAGGGCTCCCTGAACAGAAAGAAGACATGGGGCCTGCGTTTGAGTTGGTGCGCGCAGCTAAAGATGATGTGCCCGCCCGGATGGTGGCGCCCGATGCTCGCTTTGAGCGAGAGAAGGAGGTCGGCGTTGCCGAAGAAGGAATTGCAACTGGGCAGATTGCAGGAATTGCAATCTCGATTATTGTGGTTATCAGTGTAGCAGTGGTCGTACTCTTTGCCTGGACTAACGTAACGCAGCAAGAGGTTCGCGACAGAGCCGTTAGTGCGCAAGAACCCGTTGCTGCAGAAACCAATGCAGAAGGCCAACGCCAGATTTCGGAATACGAGGCGGTGGATCCAGAAAGTGGAACCTATCGCATCCCCATCGACCGTGCTATAGATCTGGTTGTTGAAGAATATAACGCACAGGAAGCGGGAGATTCCTCCGAAGAAAACGGGCAGTAGCTCGGAGCATTGCGTTCAGTAATAAGCTGTTAGAACACCGGGAGCGAGAGAGTGCGAAGGCGGGCTATGATACTGTAGTGAAGCTGATTTGGGCTGTGCAACCTGGGCGTAACGGGCTCGTATGTGTGCCTCCAACAGTCTATTTGCACTGCACCTAAACTGCCATGCTCATGCCTATGCGTCGCTCTGTGCTGTTCGGCGTGTTGGTAGCCCTTTTATTCGTGAGCGGTGCCTTAGACACAGCGCATGCCCAGCGCACGGGTCAGCATCGCGATGAGTACGAAGGCGTGGGAATTGATCGCAAGCACGGCGACACCGTACCGCACGACCTTACCTTCACCGACCACACCGGTCAAGAGGTCACGCTCGGCCAATACTTTGACGGCGAGCGTCCAGTGCTGCTGAACCTTGTGTATCACGACTGTCCCATGCTGTGTGGGCTGCTGCTGAACGGCGTTACGAAGACAATTGGCAGCCTGGAGTGGACGCCCGGTGACGAGTACACGGTGCTTACGATCAGCTTCAACCCGCGCGAGTCGTTTGAGCAAGCAGCGGCCCAGCGCGAGCGCTACCTGGACCAGTTGGGGCGTCCCAACGCTGCCGACGGCTGGCATTTTTTGACAGGTGATGCTGAGAACATTGATGCATTAACAGATGCCGTCGGGTTTAACCTGCGATGGATCGAGTCGAAGCAAGAGTTTGCGCATCCCACGACCTACGTGTTCTTGAGTGGAGACGGCATGGTGTCGCAGTATATCCACGGGATGCAAATGCCCCAGAGCGATACGCGTCAGGCGCTTGTTGAGGCGTCCGACGGTCAAGTAGGCTCGCCCGTTGACTTGGTGATGTTGTACTGCTTTCAGTTTGATCCTGACGCCAATACTTACACGGCGGACGCGTTCAACCTGATGAAAGCGGCTTCGGTGCTTACAGTGCTTGTGCTTGGTGGCATGTTGTATGTATTCTGGCGCCGCGAAAATGAGCATGTAGACGACCAATTAGAAGGGCGGTTTTCGATGCCGTCTGAGACGTAGCCTGTGTGTTTCCACAACGAATACGAAGCGCATGCTACAAGGTCCTGGTGTCTCGGGCATCGAGACAGCCAGGGCATACCTTCCCTCTTATGCAATCAGTGTCTTTCCAATCATGAATGACTCCGGCACATTCTGGCTTCCCGAAGCTGCCTCGACGGTAGCTGCCGAGGTCGATGGCCTTTTCTACTTCGTATACTGGGCCAGCGCCATTATTTTCGTTGGCGTGGTCGCTGCAATGATCTACTTGGCTTACAAGTATCGCCGCCGCGATCCCAACGACCGTCCCGAACCCGTGGAAGAAAGCCGCCTCCTGGAAATTTCCTGGATCGTGGTGCCAACCATTCTGGTGCTGCTGGTCTTTACGTGGGGATTTCAGACCTTCGTGACGCTACAGACGGCCCCGCCGAATGCGTATGAGATTCAGGGGCAAGCCTACTCATATGGATGGAACTTTGAGTATCCAGAAGGGGCGCAGACGACCGATGAGCTCTATCTACCTGCGGACCGCCCGGTGCAAATTCGTCTCAGCAGCCGCGAAGGCGATGTGCTGCACAGCTTCTTTCTGCCGCAGTTTCGGGTAAAGCAAGACGTGCTGCCCAACCGCTACACCTCGGTCTGGTTTGAGGCTACCGAGCCGGGCACATATGAGCTCTTTTGCACCGAGTATTGTGGTGTTGGGCACTCCCAAATGTTAGGAGAAGTCAATGTGCTCCCTGCAGACGAGTTTGACGAGTGGGTCGCTGAAGCAGGCATCAACGAAGATGATCTCTCACTTGTTGAATTGGGCGAACTGCAGTATCAGCGCAACGGATGCCAGGGGTGCCACAGCCTCGACGGATCGGCGATGGCAGGTCCCACGTTTCAGGGGCTATACGAGAGCGAGCGCGCGTTTGCCGATGCGGGCTCCGTTGAAGCGGATGACAACTACCTCCGTGAATCTATCATCGAACCCGATGCCAAAGTTGTTGAAGGCTATGGCTCGGGCATCATGCCGTCGTTTGCTCATCTCTCTGAGCGCGACGTAACAGCGCTTGTTGAGTTCATCAAGGAGCAGGAATAGGTGATAGTGGCATTCCAAGTGCTTCGATGCGTAATCCCCGGTGCTTTACACGGCGCCGTTCCGGATCCCCCTTTACATCGACGAACATGACCTAATTATGGAAGCGGCAGCTCACGCAGCATCACAAACCGACGCCGAACCGCGTACGTACCTGAACCACGAAACCAGCCTCTGGGAGTGGCTCACGACCAAAGACCACAAGAAGATCGGGATTATGTACCTGATCTCGCTTGCGGTCGTCTTCCTGGTGGCTGGACTGTTGGCTATGGCGGTGCGCCTGGAGCTGATGTCGCCTGACTTCAGCATTATGTCGGCCAGTCAGTACAACCAGACCTTCACGATGCACGGCATCATGATGGTCTTTCTGTTCATTGTGCCGTCGATCCCGGCCATTCTGGGTAACTTCGTGCTCCCACTGCAGATTGGAGCGAAGGATGTAGCCTTTCCTCGGCTTAACCTGGCCAGCTGGTATGTATACATGGCGGGGGGCGTGCTCACCGTCACGGCCCTGCTTGTCGGCGAGTTGTCGACGGGGTGGACGTTCTATACGCCGTATTCGTCCCAGCAGGGCACTGCGGTGATCTTTATGACGGGGGCCATTTTTGTCTCGGGATTTGCATCCATATTTACCGGGCTGAACTTCATCGTCACGATCCACAAGATGCGGGCACCCGGCATGACGTGGAACCGCCTGCCGCTGTTTGTGTGGGGGCTCTACGCCACAAGCATCGTGCAGGTGCTGGCTACACCGGTTGTTGGTATTACGATGCTGCTGCTAATCTTGGAGCAGACGTTGCAGATCGGTATCTTTGACCCGGCGCTTGGGGGCGATCCGATTCTGTTCCAACACTTCTTCTGGTTCTACTCGCACCCGGCGGTGTACATCATGATTCTGCCGGCTTTTGGCATCTTGAGTGAGCTGATTGCTACGTTTAGTCGCCAGCGCATCTTTGGGTACCGCGCCATTGCGCTGTCATCGGTCGCCATTGCGATGCTCGGCTTCCTGGTCTGGGGCCACCACATGTTCGTATCCGGCCAGTCGGCGATCTCCTCGATCGTGTTCTCGCTGATTACGTATCTGATTGGCATCCCGTCAGGCATCAAGATCTTCAACTGGATTGCCACCATGTACAAAGGCTCAGTGTGGCTTCAAACACCGATGCTCTACGCCTTGAGCTTCCTGTTCTTGTTCACTATTGGTGGACTCACAGGTATCATGGTGGGGGTGCTCGGCGTGGATGTGCATCTGCACGATACCTACTTCGTGGTGGGGCACTTCCACTACGTGATGATGGGTGGTTCGGTGATTGCTTTGCTCGGGGGGATGCACTACTGGTGGCCTAAGATTACAGGCCGCATGTACAACGAGACACTCGGCAAAATTGCCGCAGGCCTGGTCTTTGTCGGCTTCAATGTGACATTCTTCACGCAGTTGGTCCTCGGTAGTCAGGGAATGCCGCGCCGCTACTACGAGTACGTAGATCGCTTTGCTGAACTGCACATGATCTCAACCATCGGCTCCTTTATCTTGGCATCCGGACTCTTCCTGGTGCTCGGGTACGCGTTGCATTCGCTCTTTTATGGCAAGAAGGCGCCCCAAAACCCGTGGGCGGCTGCTACGCTGGAGTGGACGAATGTGGCTGCGATCCCTGATCCGCATAACTTCACGAGCACGCCCCTCGTTACACGGGGACCATACGACTTCCACAAGGCCGACGAAGTGTTTGGGGGAAGCGGCGACGGTCAGGCCCGTGGCGATGGCGCTGGTAGTGATGCAAGTCGCCTCACACCGCCCGAAGCTGCGCCTTCGGCACCAAAGGAAGATGCCTCCGCGTAATGCCTCTGCACCCCTGCAAGCTGGGAGCGTCTGTGCGCTCTCGGCTTCCCTGTTTTCCCGATTTACGTAGCTGTCCTCATGTCGACTGAAACCGCCCCGGCCACGACCGAATCGGTCGAAACCGAACACGACCATCACCCATCGCATCTGCAGCACCACTTTGTCTCGTCAGAGCAGCAGTTTGACTCGGCAAAGCTGGGGATGTGGTTGTTTCTGATTACCGAGATTCTGCTGTTCTCTGCGCTGTTTGTGGCGTATGCGGTGTACCGCAACTGGAATCCGGTAGCGTTTGCTGAAGCAAGTAGCACACTCGACTGGGTCCTGGGCTCGGTAAATACGATTGTGCTGCTTACGTCTTCACTGACGGTGGCGCTGTCAATCCACTTCATCCAGAAAAATGACAGGAAGAAGACGGTCATCAGTCTGCTGGCAACACTGGCACTGGCGGGGGGCTTTTTGGTGATCAAGTACTTCGAGTACATGGCCAAGTTTGAGCATGGGATCTATCCCGGCGAAGCCTTCGCGCCCACCGGGAGCGGATATGAGTATCTGGCTGCCATACCGTACGTGCCGCAGTTCTTCAGCATCTATTTTGTGATGACGGGGATTCACGGCGTACACGTCGTTATTGGGATGGGACTCATTAGCTGGATGGCCTGGCGCGCCCACCGGGGCGACTTCAGCGACGAGTGGTACACGCCTGTGGAGCTTACAGGGCTCTATTGGCACATCGTTGACATCATCTGGATTTTCCTCTTTCCGCTGCTCTACCTTGTGTAGGCGCAATTGCGCACCGTTTTGCGTCGCACACTGGGTCGATTGGGCCCTGTGTGCTCCCTGTTAACTCTTGCAGATTCACAGATCGAACAACGCCATGGCCCACGCCACCGACGACCACGCCGCTCACGGCCACCACATCATTCCCATCCCCACACTGCTAAAGGTCTTTGGTGCGTTGGTCGCACTCACAGCGATTACCGTAGGACTTTCGCCCTTCGACTTGGGTATGTTCGAAATTCCGGTGGCGCTTGGGCTGGCAAGCGCGAAGGCGACGCTTGTTGTGATGATCTTTATGGCCTTGAAGTACGACAACCCCGTCAACATGCTTACCTTTAGCGTGGGCGTGCTCTTCGTAGCCATATTCCTGGTCTTTACGTTGCTTGACACGGCCTTTCGAGGTGATATGGACAATGTGGATCGCCTGACGATTGAAGAGCGCGAACGGCTGAACGAGCAGCTACAAGAGTCGGATGTAGATGCTGAAGACCTTCAGGTTGCGCCAAGCGATATGCAGTAGTGAGGCATACCCTTCATGCAGAGCCGGAATGGGGAATGTGTACGGGTAGATACGGAGCGGTAACCTCCCACCATACATCGTGCTGCGCCAAACGCAACGATGTTGATGTAGCGTTTGGATTGTGGAAGACCCTGCCGGTTTGCGTCGAATCTTCACGCCCCTATGTCCGTCTATAGTAGTGTGGTTTGTAAAGCACAAAGTCAGTAGCATAGACTGAGGGCAGACAAGCCAAGTTGAGGGTCAATCCCGACGAGCAGATGGGTAGTCTGTGGTGAAGCATGGGCGATCGCCCAATGGGCGGTTTGCTTACTCTTACCCGGTCTAACAGGCGAACTGACTTTCCGTCCGCAGGTGCTGCGCGCTTGTAGGCCACGCCTGTGCTACTTGCGTTCCCAAACCATGTATCCAGCCCCCACGAACGTAGGCGTTCGTAAACGAACCGTTGTGCTCAGCCGATCTCGCCGTTGCCATGCATGTGCTCTTTATCACCCTCGTCGGTCCGGTTCTCTTCTTCTTGCTGACATGGGTTGTGGCGACTGCGTACCGCCTATATTTTCCAGAACAGCCTGTTGCGTTTGATCGGGACCCTGTTGTACTGCGTGAACAGCGCCTCCGCAAAGAGAAAAGCGTGCCCGTGGGCGTGCGCGAGATACGTGAGGACCAGCGCCGTAGCCAGTACCTTGGCAAGTCTTCCCCCGACTACCGATATGCATGGGGCAGTTCCGATGGGTTTCCTGACACGTGGCGCGAAAACGTGTGGCTGCGTCGTAACTGATGTGATGTTTACGCGATCCCTGACTGAGGGCGCGTTAAAACGCGTCGAGATACTCTCCGCTTTTCTTTTTACTTCGACTACGCAGCAACCGTGTACACCAGGTCCGCAGGCTGTCCGTGCTCTATGGGCTCTGCACACGACCGACTTGCCTCCGCCTTTTTGCAAACCATACCGCTTGCATGAAAGTCACTGAACATCTCGACCGGGCATCCAATCCACTTATCTCCTATGAAATTATACCGCCTAAGCGAGGCGGATCGGCAGAGCAGATGCTCGGGGTGGTGGAAGAACTTATGCCCTATGAGCCTCCGTTTATTGACGTGACAAGCCACTCGGCAGAGGTCTCCTACAAACCCATGCCCGACGGCACATGGAAGCGATGCGTAAAGCGCAAGCGTCCCGGTACGCTGGGATTGTGTGCGGCTATCGAAGCGCGATACGGCATCGACACGGTGCCGCATATTCTGTGTAAGGGGTTCACACGCGAGGAGACCGAAGATGCGCTCATCGAGCTGAACTACCTGGGGATCGATAACGTCCTCGCTATCCGGGGCGATGACAAGGGCGTTGAGAAAGATCTTTCGCCCGACCGCTCGCGCAACGAGTATGCGGTCGACCTCGTCAGCCAGATTACGGATATGAACCAGGGGGCGTATCTGGAGGACTTAATGGATGCGCAGCCTACGAACTTCTGCATTGGGGTTGGGGGCTACCCGGAAAAACACTTTCAGGCGCCGAACATGGCGTGGGACATTATGCGGCTCAAGCAGAAGATTGAAGCAGGGGCCGACTACGTGGTCACGCAGATGTTTTTTGACAACGCGTACTACTTCGAGTTTGTGGAGCAGTGCCGGAGCGTTGGTATCGACGTTCCCATTATTCCGGGCATCAAAATCATCACGCGCAAGCGGCATCTGCAGTCCCTTCCCGCTCACTTTCACACCGACATCCCCGAGGCGCTGGCAGCCGAAATCGCAGCCGCGGACTCGGACGAAGAGGTGAAGCACCTGGGTATCGAATGGGCGTTGCAGCAGTCAGAAGAGCTACTCTCGGCCAATGTGCCTTGCCTGCACTTTTACATCATGTCGAGTGCTACAACGGTGAAAGAGGTGGTCGAACCGCTCCGCGAGATGGCATAGCGCTACACACGATCATGCGTTACGCTTTCGGAGACAAGCAGGGATCTGCTTGTCTCCTCAACATGGTTGCAACGAAGAAAGCGCCCGAGCAGAAACTGCTGCTCGGGCGCTTCGGCATGGGTTGGATACGTGCACAAACCTATCGATGAAACCTACCGATGGGCATCTTTATCCTTGCGGCGCAGTTGCGCTTTATACTTCTCTAACTGCCGACGCAGCTGATCGGCGCAGTTCTTGGCGGCATCCTCATGCGTGCTGGCTTCGCCGGTTGCTGTTAAGCGCTTCTGATAGACATCGAGGCGCGCCTCAACGGTTTTCTCTTCTGCCGGGCTGTTGTTCTTACTCAGAATAACCTCGGCATTGATAATGCCGTCGTAGTAGCGTTCAAGCTTTTGCAGGCGCTCCTCGACGCGAGACTGCACCTGGGGCGATACCGTAACGTGGCGGGTGGTCAGTTGGAGATTCATAAGGCACAACGCAGCTGTGGAATCAAACAGACGAATGCAGGTACGCCTCTCGGGCCCAGAAGCGAAAAGCCCCAAGGCGCCTCTGCCAAGGCTATTACGCTCTACGTAGCACGCTGTATTTTAGGCGCCTATCGCTTCTTAGATGAGGAGCCAAACAGGCAGAGACTGTGCGTATCGGACACGCGCAGTTCGTGAAAGTGTTGCACAGCATAGAATGCCATCCACCAGTCAAACAAAGCGCAGTGCGAGATCTGCCGAGTGTAAGGCTCTGACCTACAGGTCACTTCGAGCGGGGGGAGAGCACGTCTCAATCTGGCAGGATGAGCGCGCCAAAAGATCGTAGCGAGTTGGGCCTTGAGGAAGGCACGGAGCCTCTCTCGCAGCCCCCTGCTCCAGAATCAGGCAGGCGTATCGGCTGCGTTGGTAAAGACCTGTACGTACTGGTCCTCTAAGCGTCGCATTTCCGCTTGGCCGTCCTCCGTTTTATCGGTATGACCAAGCAGGTGCAAGACGCCGTGCACCGCGTATCGTGCGATT
This sequence comes from Longimonas halophila, assembly GCF_002554705.1. GTDB lineage: Bacteria > Bacteroidota > Rhodothermia > Rhodothermales > Salinibacteraceae > Longimonas > Longimonas halophila. Next base: position 115,318 of record NZ_PDEP01000010.1, read on the forward strand.
TCGGCACTCACTGAAGTATCGAACTCATCATGACGCTCGCGTGCTGTCTCAACATCTACATACACTTCGCCCTCAAGCGCTTTGGGCGTTTCGCTCAGGTTGAACGCGAGCACATCGGTGTTGTAGTCGTGGTCGAGATACTGCACGTTTAGGGACCGAATAAGCGTGTGCGTACCGAAGACCACGTTCAGAGCTTCGACGGATTGCTCCGACTGCTCTGCAATGACTTGGGTAAGCAGGCGGTCTATCGCATCGATGGGGACTGGGAGCGTATCGAGTTCTGGGGCAAGCTCGATGGAAATCATGTGGGGGACAGACATAGAGGAGGAGCGCGAAATGCCAGCGTACTTGGCTACAGCGCTGACTCTGCAGGCGTTGAGGCGTCGTGCGGAATCGAGACGCTGCTTGAGGCAGGCGGGGAGGCCGCTTCGCCATCGCCAGATACTGAGTCCTCAGGTACGGGCGGTGCGTCGTCGTGCTCCGCTGCATCGCTCTCAGGGTGCACGGAGACAGCATGCAAGCCCTTAGGGCCGTCGTTCAATTCGAAACGAACGGACTGTCCGGTGTGTAGCGTTTTGAAATCGTCGTCAGATTGAATTTGTGAGTAGTGAACAAATACGTCATCGCCGCCATCCGGATGGTTAATAAACCCATATCCCTTTTTGGCGTCGAACCATTTCACAGTGCTTTGCTCCATATTATCCATAATTACGCAGCGGTCCGTCGTAAGACACATATAGTGGAGTGTGCCAAAGTATGCTGCAGATTTCTGCAGAGCGTTTACACGGCTCCGCAGAACGCAGCAATACAACAAATATGCACACGCTGCGAATATAGAGCTTAGATATACATTCTGTCAAGTCTGGCGTGAAATGAGACGGAGGGGCCGTGTCATGAATGGCCCGTGTGCCGACATATACGGCACACGATTCGTTCAATGCAGGTTGTACTCGCGCAAGAGTCCCCAGCATCCCCTTGAACGGCCTGTATGTTGAAGCAAAGGCCGTAAGCGGGGCCCCCAGGCGTGAATAAGCCGTTAGGGCTGTGGAGGGCCGCCTGCTGGGGGAACGGCAGGGGCCGACGCAGAGTCGCCGCCGGTGCCCGGAAGCAGCCCCTCGGGATCGGGCGATGCCGAGTCGGTGAGGCCGTAGTCGCGCAGGATGTCGACGGGAATGTCGTACGGAAGCGTGCGGCGCAGCTCCTCAAATCGCGTATCGAACTGTTCTACGCGATCGGGGCGGTCGGCTTCCTGGTAGCTCATGCGCACCGAGCCCGCAAACCGGAGGGCAAAGAGGAAGTCTTGCGTGCTGCTGGCCTGCTGCAGCTCCTGGAAGACCATGGGCTCCATATCGGTCATGATTTCAGCCACGCGGTCGGTGGCACCCATAGATTCATATGCCTGCGCCGTAAGCACGTAGCTCTGCAGGTTTCCGGCAATGGTACCAAAGGGAACCTGCTCTACAAAGTCGTCGAGAAAGGCGCGGGCCTCCTCTTCGTGTCCGCTGGAAGCCCATTGCTCGGCGGCATGTGTCACGAACAGGCGATAGCCATCGGCCATGCGGCGGGCATTTTCGTCGTAGTACACATCGGGATCGGCAAGGCCGCGGAAGCGGAAGTCCTGCATCCGGTCGATGGTGATGTCGGGCACCACGCGCCCAAAGCGCTGGTCGTGTTGCACAGGAACGATGCGATAGGCCTGGCCCTCAAGTTGCAGGTAATCGTCCAGGTTAAGTCGCCCGCTCTGCGCCACCGTCACGGCAAAGTAGACAGGGCGTGACCAGTCGTTCTCGGCGTTGCTACGAATGAGGTCGAAGACTGCGAGGTCGGCAATCTGCAGCATATTGCTGCGCTCATCGAAGGGGCGTCCCTCCAGTTGCCACTGTAGCGGACGGGATACGCGTGCCGAGTCGGAGTCGGCGACCGTACCGTTTTCGATGACAGCTTCCGAATCTACTGGAATCGAAACCGGCTGGGCCCGCCAGGCGCGAGGGCGAAGCTCTTCGATCTGTTCGTCCGAAAACGAAAACGGAAGCGGCTCCGATTCGTGAGCCTGCTGGTTTTTGAGCTGCTTGATGTACCACGGCGTGTTCAGAAGCGAGAGGTTGACCACGCGCACATCGCGGCGCACGCCTTCGACCTCTTGCAGGTACCACAGCGGGAAGGTATCGTTGTCGCCGTTGGTAAACAGGATGGCATTGGGGGCTACGCTGTTAAGCATGTTGTAGGCATAGTCGCTGGGCAGGTAGCGCCCCGACCGGTCGTGACTGTCATAGTTTTGGTAGAGCATCCAGCCCGGCACGGTAGCCAGTAGGAGTGCGCCTGCTGCGGCCAGCCCAAGCCATCGCTTCGATTTGGACCAGGTGCTGAAGAGGCTGTCTTTGAGCAGATGGAGCAGGCCGGTGGCCCCGAGTCCGACCCATATGCTGAAGGCAAAGAAGCTGCCCGCGTACGAGTAGTCGCGCTCGCGGGGCTGCATGGGCGTCTGGTTCAGGTAGATGATGATCCCAATGCCCGTAATGAAGAACAGGAATGCCACGGCTGTGGCGCGACGCCAGTCCCACGTAAAGTGGTAAAAGGCACCAAAGAGCCCCAGGAGGAGCGGAAGCGCAAAGTAGACGCTGCGTCCGGCGCGCTCGCTGGGTGTGGCTTCCTCAACCGTGGCCTCGTTAGCAATGTCGGGATCGAGGAAGGAAATGCCTGTGGCGGCAGGAGCGTCTTGCGTATCGGCAGCCCGCCCGGCAAAGTTCCACAAGAAGTACCGGGTGTACATGTGCCCAATCTGGTACCGCAGAAAGAAGTCCAGATCGGAGTTGTAGCGGTCGTAGACCTGCGTGTGGCGTGGGTTGGGCGACCAGCGGCGGGGGAACAGCGCCTCCGCATCGCGCTCCACGCGTCCGGTTTCATCGTTGTAGGTCGACCCGCTGAGCAACGGGCGGTCGCCGTACTGCTCGCGCGACATGTAGGAGACAAAGTTCTCCAGCGATGAGGGGTTGTTCTGGTCAATGGGCGGGTTGATCGAGCTGCGAATGGGGATGAGGAAGTAGGAGGAGTACCCAATGAGCCCGAGTACTACATAGAGCACGAGCAGGTTGGCAACGCGCATCCGTTTGGTATGGGTGATGTAGAGCCCATAGACCAGCAGCGAGGCCATGATTGTAAGCACGAGGAACGGGGCCTGGGTGGCTTCCAGCACCGTCGGCAGGCCCTGAATAATGCCTGGATACAGCAGAAAGAAGATGCCCGATGCGATGCCTCCAGCCAGCGCCAGATACTGAAACCGCGTGCCTGCGCTCCAATCGGGATTATCGTAGCGCTGGAAAAACACGATAAGCGCCACAAAGAAGAGCGAGAGCAGGCTAAGCAGGTGGATGCCAATAGCGAGCCCGTACAGGTAGGCAACCACCAGCAGCCACCGCTCCGACGAGGAGCCCAGGACGTGCTTTACGCCGCGTGCCAGGTCACGGTCTTCGGCTTGCGCGTACTCGCTCCACTTTAGCGTAAGCCAGACGCAGAGCGTGGTGAAAAAGGTCGACAACGCATACGTTTCGGCCTCCACCGCGTTAAACCAGAACGAGTCCGACACTGCGAGCGTGAGCGCGCCCACGAGGCCACCCACATAGGCGGTGACGCGCACACTGGGCGTCCATGTTGACTTCGGGCCGCGCCACTCGCGTATGAGCTGCAGTACGATGAGGTACGTCAGTGTCACCGCAGCGGCACTGGCAAGCACCGAGATCATGTTCATGGAGAGCGCCACATATGAGGCGGGCACGAACATCGAAAAGAGACGGCCCACCAGCATGTAGAAGGGCGCCCCGGGCGGGTGGGGAATCTGAAGCGTGCTCGACACAGCGATCCGTTCGCCCGGATCCCAGAACGAGACCGTGGGGGCTACGGTGAGCGCATACAGGATCAGCGCAAAGGCGAAAAGAGCAGCCGGAAGATACCGGTCGAGGTGCGACCAATTCATGCAGGAGGGCAGCAGCTACGAAATCAGAACAAAGCGGAGGCCGCTCCAGAGCGATGCAAGAGCGGAAGTGCAACATGCACGTCAATGCAGCCAACAGGCCACGGATCCAACAAACGAACAGATGCGCGAGAATCGGATGCGTAGGTTATGCAAATCGGGCAAAGATTGCGGCAGATCTCGTTAGGCCGCGCCGTCGACGATGACGACGCACTCGCCTCGCACCTTCGATTCGCTCTCATAGTAGGAGCGCAGCTCCGTTAGGGAGCCACGGCGCAGCTCTTCGTGCATTTTGGTGATCTCGCGCGCCACAGCGGCCTGGCGGTCGGTGCCCAGGGCCGTGGCCAGGTCGCCAAGTGTGCGCACCAGCCGGTACGGCGACTCATAAAGAACGAGGGTGCGCGGCTCGGTCGACAGCGTTTCCAAACGCGTCTGGCGGCCCTTTTTACGGGGCAAAAACCCTTCAAACACAAAGCGATCGGAGGGTAGTCCGCTTGCGGTAAGAGCCGGTACAAAGGCGGTTGCTCCCGGAAGCGCCGACACGGGCACGCTTGCTTCGTGGCAGGCACGAGCCAGGTAGAAGCCCGGGTCGGAGATGCCCGGCGTGCCCGCATCGGTAATGAGGGCAATGTCGTGCCCTACGCGCATTCGCTTTACCAGATGCGGCGTTTTGTCGTGTTCGTTATGGGCGTGGAAGCTGGTGGTGGGCGTATCGATGGCGTAGTGATTCAGCAATACGCCCGAGGTGCGCGTATCCTCACAGGCAATAAGGTCAACCTGTTTCAACGTATCGACCGCCCGGTACGTCATGTCGTCGAGGTTGCCGATAGGAGTAGGCACAAGGTACAGCATGCAGGACAGACAAAGCGTAAGGGATGCGAAGAGGCCAGCGGTCCAGCGGAAACTGGAGTATCGGCTTTGAGGCTGCTGTTCGGAGCTACCATTCGGAGCCCGTGCGCGATGGTGGGTCGGGGGGCGTGGGCAGGTCATCGCTATCGTCGGCCCCAAAGAGCGAAGCTCCCACTGCGCCTCCGATGGCCCCGAACACGGCAAGCAAGACCGCCCCCATAATCATCGACACGATCAGCAGGCCCGTACTGGGCTCTTGCATCATTTGGCCCTGTTGTTCCTGCACCATCTGCTGCATGTCGACCCCCATGAGGGATTGGAGGACCGATTCGCCATCCAGATTCAACGGCTGCAAGATCCAGTCGAAGAGCGTGCTAAGCAGCGAGCCAACGAGGCCAGCGCCGGCCCCAAGAGTCGCGCCCTCGACCGGGTCGATGGAGCGGTCGGCTGTGGTGATGTAGTGCCAGGCGGCTGTGCCTCCACCGAGCATCACACCCAGGCAACACAGCACATTGATCAGCGAAAGGTACGACGTGCTGAGCACGCCTGCAACGATGCCGCCAATAAATACAGATTGTAGGCGCATAGACAAAAGAAGGAGGCCAGTCTAAACAAGCGAACAGGGGTAACCTACGAATCAAAACAATGAACCGAAACTGCAGAGCGTTTCGATAAGTCCAGGGCGTTCGGAACAGTAGCGCGCAGGTCAGGATGCCATGCAGGGTGCACGCTCATTAACCCCTACATGGTATGACTTCGTTGGACTGGCACCGCGTGGCGTATGTTGAATTTGCGTTTGCCACCGTCACGCTCATTATCTTTCCCCTGGCATTGTTGGTGGCCTCGGTGCGCGTACCGGCGGTGCGCATGCGCATGCTGGCCTACTGGCGGGCTGCCGCGCTGTTGGGCATCACCGTATATCTGTGGATTGCCGAAATGACCATGGGGTTTATGACGAGTGTAGCGGCACGCGTCATTGTGCCGTTGGTGCTGTGGCGGGGCGATATTGGCGCCACCTGGAAGCATCCGCTCCCGGAGCCTACGTCATGGCAGGCGCGCGTGTACCGTGTGTGGTGGTACTTTGTGGTGGTGTATTCCGTCGCGGGTGCTGTGTCTATGATTCCGATGGTTGGCTGTGCTATTACTGGGGACGCCCCAGCGTCGTGCCAGGCCTGGTACGGCCCGCCACAAGCCTACGCGTCGCTCTTTCACGAAGGGGCCGACTGGTGGATGCTGGGGCGCTGGGCCTGGGTGGCGCTTAGCGCATACAGCCTGTATCTCATGGCTACGATGTATCGGCTGCGCCAGCGGACATCGGAGCGTGCGTGAAGCCATAGATAAACGGGCAGGGCCTCTCAATTCGAGGGGCGCCTACGCATCTGTCGTGCACCGTACCGGTCTGCTTGCAGTGACCTGCGCGCAAATTAACATGAATCAGGACCGGGAGCTTCGGTCCAGTGTGGTGTAGCAGGAACCGAAAGGCGTGCTGCACCTTGGATCACCCAAGCCGAGCCTCCCCCTTTCTCGATGGTCGTCTACTCATGCTTGGTACCGTTGGAGAGCTGTTTATCATCAGCGCCTTTGTAGTGTGTGCATTGTCCGGAATCATGTTTTTCTGGGCGGCTCAATCTACTTCTGCAGGCGAACGTCGTCTTTGGACACGCGCTGGACGCTGGTCGTGGGGCGCTATGTCGGCAGGGGTGCTTGTAGCCTCTGGCATCCTCTGGTACCTGCTGCTGAATCACCAGTACCAGTACGCCTACGTGTATCAGCAGACCTCGAACGACCTGCCACTTCGTTACCTGATCTCGGCGTTCTGGGCCGGTCAGGAAGGCTCGTTCCTGCTCTGGGCGCTCATGATGTGTGGCACCGGCGGACTGCTGATTAGCTACGTGAAGCGCCGGTACGAAGCGCCTGTAATGGCTGTCGTAGCCCTCTGTCAGGCCGCGCTTCTCTCTATGCTCGTGGGCCTGCAGCTGGGCGACTTGCCTATCGGCGCTTCGCCGTTCATGACGCTGGGCGAGAAGTTTCCGACCGCGCCCATCTTTCAGGACAATCCCGGCTTCATCCCGGCCGACGGGCAGGGACTCAACGATCTGCTGCAAAATCCCTGGATGACCATCCACCCGCCGGTGCTGTTCTCGGGCTTTTCCACAATGGTGGTACCGTTTGCCTTTGCCATTGCGGCGCTGTGGAAACGCAAGTACACGCAGTGGGTGCGCCCGGCGATGCCGTGGACGATCTTTGCCATTCTCATGCTGGGCATTGGCATTGCCATGGGCGGCTACTGGGCATACGTCACGCTCTCGTTTGGCGGATACTGGGCCTGGGATCCGGTCGAAAACTCGTCGCTGGTGCCGTGGCTCATCGGCGTGGCGGCGCTGCATACCATGCTCGTGCAGAAGAAGAGCGGATCGAGCCACAAGGCCGCGCTTATCCTTAGCATTCTGGCCTACGTCTTTGTGGTATACTCTACGTTTCTAACACGTAGTGGCATCTTAGGTGACGTGTCGGTGCACTCGTTTGTGGATCTGGGGCTCTACAACCAGCTTCTCATTTGGATCGTGGGCATGACGGTGCTGGGCCTGGGACTCTTTGCCTGGCGATACAACGAACTGCCCGAGCCGGAGAACGCCCCGCGTATCGTGTCGCGCGAGTTCATGATCTTCTCGGGCGCCATGGTGCTCGCTGCCATCAGTGCCGTCGTCATTCTGGGAACCAGCACGCCCATCATTGGGCGCATCTTCCAGTCGCAGCCCTCCACCGTACCCCTTGAGTTCTACAATCGGTGGACGCTCCCGCTGGCGCTTGGACTGGTGTTCTTGGCCGGCGTCGGGCAGCTTATGTGGTGGAATAAGATGGGCGTGCAGCATCTGAACCGCGTCATCCTGAAACCTCTGAGCGCCGCTGCGGTGGCGACGATTGCGGTGCTCATGCTTACGCCGTTTGCACAGCAGACGGTCATTCTGCCCACCGACACCCCGGTGCAAGAGTTTGCCAGTGCGGGCTTCACCGAGGGGCTCGGGGTATTTTGGGATACCTATGGCTATGCCCTCTTGCTGCTGATGCTGGTCTTCGGATCGTTCTTCTCGCTCTTTGGCAACGGCATGGTGCTGTGGCGCATTGGCCGCGGCAATCCGCGGATGGCAGGTGGCGCCGTTACGCACATCGGATTTGCCATCATGATGCTGGGCATTGTCGCCTCCAGCTCGTTCGACCGCGCCCTGCCTATGCTCGGCGAAATCCGGACGACCGCTGACATCGAAGATGCCTCCCGCGAAAACTTTGTGCTGGCGCGCGGGGAGACGCGTGACGTGAATGGATACGAGATTACCTACCGCGACCGCACCACCAACGACTACGGACGCGACGAGTACATCCTCGACGTCACCGACCGCCAAAACCGCAGCTATACGGTGCGCCCCGAAGCCTACGAGTCCGACGACGGACAGTGGTTCATGCATCCTGGGGTGAAGAAGTTCTTCGAGCAAGATCTGTTCGTGTCCGTCACGCCGCGTGCCGCAACGGGCATCGAAGAGGAAGCCTCGGGCGGCGAGTTTCAGCTGGCACGGGGCGACTCAACGGTCATTGGCAACGATGCGTATGCCATTGCCTTCAAGGGATTCGACATGGAGCTGCCCAACGCCGATGTGGCCGATGATGTGCAGCTCTCGGTGGGAGCCATTATTGAGATGACGGATCTGGAGACGAATGAGACGCGCCGCCTCACGCCGGTGTACATGATTACCAACCAGCGCACTGAGCGCTACATCGAGGCGCAGATCGAAGACTGGGGGATCCGGCTGGCCTTTACCAAGATGGATGTGGACTCGGGCCGCGCCAACTTTGCCATTGACGGCGTCGACGTGATGCCCGACGACTGGGTCGTGGTGCAGGCGCAGGTGAAGCCGCTCATCAGTCTGGTGTGGATCGGCTTCATCATGCTGTCGATGGGCTTCGTGGTGGCGCTGGTGCGGCGCGTGCAAGACATCCGCCACCGTGCATAGCTCGCGCCGGTTACGAGTCCGCCAAGGGCTCCTGCGCAAAGCCCCGCCGGATCACGTCTTCGGCGGGCTTGCCTTGCGGGGTAAAGCTCTGCGGACGGTCGGCGTTGCGGGCCGGGTGCCACTTCCATAGCACGATACCTGCAAACCAGGGCACCTCGCTAAACCGCGTAAACAGCGCCTCGTAGAGCCGGGCCTGCAGTTCGGGCGCATGGCTGCTGGGATCGTCGGCATGGCGGTCGGGCCAGACCCACGGCTTGGCGGCGGCGGTGCGTACGCTTCGGTATCCGGCCTCGGTGAACAGCACCGGACGCTCGGCGCGCGCGGCCACTTCTTGGAGCGCGTCGACATGCGCATCCCACCCGCGAATCAGGGCTTCGGTAGAGGGCTCGTTGGCATCAGAGAGCGGAAAGTACGCCTGTACGCCGATGTAGTCGAGCGCATTCCAAAATGGAATGGTCTCGTACTCGTCGTACCAGTTGGCGGCGTAGGTCAGATCGCCACGGTAGACGCTACGCACCTCTGTGATGAGCGCGCGCCAGAAGTCGGGGCGCTCGTGGGCGGCGCGGGCCAGTTCGGTGCCTACCACCAGCACATCGGCTGCTACGTCGCGGGCCAGGCGGGCGTAATGCATCAGGAAGCGCGTGTAGGCGGCCTCCCACTCGGTCCACTCGGCTTCGGTCTCAAACCCGATAGCGTTGCGTTCTTGGCCGTCGGTGTTGTAGCTGCCAAGCCAGAGATGCGGTTTGAGGATGAGGCCCATACCGCGGTCGTCCGCCATCTGAGCCAGCGTGCGGATGCCCTGATCGCTTTCGCTGTACCATCCGGCATCGGTATTCAGGCGGATGCGGGGCGTATTGGCGGTGCGCTGGAAGCCAAACGGGATGAGCGTGAGGTGCGTGGTGCCAAGGGCCGCCAGGCGGTCCAGGTCGGCGTCGGTGGGCGGCTCTCGGGCATCGAGCGTGACGGCCCAGAGGCGGGCGCTATCGGGCACGGCGACTGATGGTTCTGCGACGGATGACGGAGCGGGCGCGTCCTCAACCTTCGACGACCCCGATGGCGTACAGGCGCTCCCCCCAATTCCAGTCAGCAGAAGCCCCCCAATCAGCGCGGCAACCCCACGTATCCTCCAGCATGAAACGGATAAAGCGAGCAAACCGGTGGGTTAAGCACGGGTAGAGAGAGCAGGCGCGGGGTCGTCGAAGGGCGAGCCGGTGTCGGCGGCGTGGCGTGCGCGGACGGCCTCGGCCCAGGCGGCCGTGAGCAGATCGTAGTCGTGGGCATCCATGTCGGCATCGCCGGTGTCGGCCGCCTGAAAGCCATAGGCGACGGGCGAGAGGCTGGCGCGGGGCCCGGAGCCCATGTTGAGCAGATGCGCACGGCCCAGCCCCAGGCGGTAGTCGCCGTGCATCTGGCCGAGTACGCAGTGCGACCCGTCGGAGAGCTCCAGCGTAACGGGATCGACGCTGCGGTACCAGTGCGGATCGACGCCATCGAGATAGGCCGCACCGCGTTCAACACGTTTTCGGGCCGAGGCGGGCGATACGTCGGGGATGCCAGCGCTGGTAAGGGAGTGAATCCAGGACCACATAAGCACAGCAGAAAAAGTAAGCAGGATTCGGGGGATGGGCGTTTGGTTTGCACATCCTTCATGGTGCGTAACGGCGTACGCAGCATGCAGTTGCACCGGGGCGCGTTGTGCGTTCAACGATGTGGGGAATCATGACGCAGACGCGTCGTGATCGTCAAGCGTAGCCCGGGCCTCCTGAACCATCTGCACGAGGCGCGTGTGGGCGTCATCGGCGCTCTCAAGGGGCGGGTCAAAGGGGATGCGCACGGTCGTATCGGACGATGCGAGGTGGAGCGTCATCGTATCGGCATCGATGCCGGTCATGCGTACGGGGCCGTTGGGCACGGCATCTGAGAACGCACGCACGTACAGCCGCAGCGCGTCGGCGTGGTCCTCGTTCATGTGGTTGATGATGCGGGGTGCGGCGGTGGAAAACGACATATATCGGCAGGCGTATGGGGAGCGGGCACGATGAGAAATTGCCAAACCGCGCAGATGCATGAAGCAAATTGGGGCGGCTGGCGTCGTACGTAAGTGCATGCAATGTATGCGTTCTGATTCATCAATCTATTCCTGACATGGAGACGACGGCGACCGATTTTGCAACCGATGTGATCGAAGCCAGCCGCACCACGCCGGTACTGGTCGACTTCTGGGCGCCCTGGTGCGGTCCGTGCCGCCAGCTCGGGCCCACGCTCGAACAGCTGGATGCGGAGCGCGACGACTGGACGCTTGTGAAGCTCAACGTCGACGAGCACAACAATGTGGCGCGCCAGTATGGCGTACGCGGCATTCCGGCGGTCAAGCTCTTTGTGGATGGCACCGTGGCGGCCGAGTTTACCGGTGCGCTGCCGCGCCATGCGGTTGATCAGTGGCTCGACGAGCACCTGCCGACGCCGGAGAAGAAAGCCATTGGCCAGGCCCGAACCGCGCTCGACGAGGGCCGCCGCGACGATGCCATCGCGTTGCTGGAGCCGATTGTCGCAGAAGACGCATCGGAGCCGGAGGCGAACCTGCTGATGAGCACGGCGATCGTGTTTGAGGATCCGGAGCGCGCCGCGTCGCTGGTCGAGTCGCTCGACATTGCCGCGCCCGATCTGCGTCAGCAGCGTGAGGCGGTGCAGACGCTCAGCCGCCTGCTCACCGACACGCCCGATCTGCCCGATACCGAGGCGGCAGCGACCTACCAGGAGGCGCTGGCGGCGCTGCGCGACACCTGCTTCGACGACGCCCTCAGCCAGTTCATCGACGTTGTACGCACCGACCGCGACCTCGACGACGATGGCGCTCGTAAGGCGTGCGTGGCGCTCTTCACCTTGCTCGGGCCAGAGCATCCCGCCACAAAAGCCCACCGCCGCGCGTTCGACACGTCGCTGTATTAGCTGCACGAGAACGTATCCTGCATCGTTGCCTGAGCCGAACGGTCTTCCGTTCGGTCCTGCCACTACCGCTGGAGACGTACGCGCCCGCGAAGCTCCCAGTCTCCGGGTACCGGTAGGTTATCTCGTCGCGAGGCTCCGCCTCGTGACGCGGCTGTTCAGGGGCTCTGCCCCGTCTGCATGCTGTAGTTACAGTTGCTGCCTCCAAAGACCGCCCCCGTACTCTGCTCACATAAGACCTCGCGCCCATGCCGCGTACCCGCATCGCCATTCCCGACGACGCCGCTGTCATGCACACCGCCACCCTTCCCGTGCGCTGGGGCGATATGGATGCGTTTCGGCACGTCAACAACACGAAGTTTTTTCGCTACTTTGAGCAAACGCGGGTCGAGTGGCTGCGCACGTTGCCCGGCGCTTCGATGGAGGGCGAGGTCGGACCCGTGGTGGCTCACACGGCTTGCGCATTCAAGCAGCCGCTTCGGCATCCGGCAACGGTTCGCGTGGAACTGCTGAGCGGCGTCCCGGGGCGCTCCAGCATCGAGACGTATTACCGCATCACCACGGAAGCGGCGCCTGATACCGTCGTGGCGCGGGGCTCGGCCTCCATCGTTTGGATTGACTTTGCCACGGGCCGTCCTGTGGCTTTGCCCGATGCCATGCGCGAGGCGCTGCCCGCATAGTCCACTCTGTACGTTCCATCGGGTACACCGCAGTGCAACAAAGCCTGCCCACGGGGTGGGCTTTTTTTGTTGGGGGAGGCGCAGCATAGGCGGCGTTGGTGAATAGGGACTTGCATACGTCGCTGCTGCTTCCTATCATACCACCGTAACCAATGACGGTGGTTTGCAGCGCGCCCCACCAGGCGCATGTCACCCCGCACAGGTTCGTCGTTCCCCCGACTTCCATCCGCAACGTATGAGCGCGCTCACAAAGCGTCAGGAGCAGATCGTGACGTTTATTGCCGATCATATGGAAACGTACGATCGTCCGCCCACGGGCACCGAAATCGCTGATCACTTTGGGTGGAGCTCGCACGCGACCGCCTACGAGCAATTACGGTGGATCGAAAAGAAAGGCTACCTGGTGCGCGAGCGCTCTGGGGCGCGCGGTCCGCTGCATCTGTCGCTCACCGACAAAGCGCGCCACCTGGTCGACGATGCCTGGATGGTGCTCGGGCGCATCCCCGCCGGGCCGCTGTCGGATGTGGCAGGCGAGCACCTCGACACCGTCGCGGGGCTGGAAGACCTGGTGCCGGTTTCCCTGAAACCGGGCGACTACTTCCTGCGCGTGGACGGCGACTCGATGGTCGATGCCGGACTGGCCGAGGGCGCGCTCGTGGTGGTGCGCTCCACGCAAGAAGCCACCAGCGGCGACATCTGCGCCGTGTGGGTGGATGGCGACGGCGGCACGCTCAAGACCGTTCGGTTCGAGGATAACACCGTACACCTCGTTCCGCAAAACAGCGCCTACATGCCCACACAGTACCCCGCCGAGCGCGTGCGCATTCAGGGCGTGGTGGTGGCAGTCCTCGACATGCGCCGCGTGTAGGGCATATGGCGCGCTCCTCTTTTCCTCATAACTGGTCTACTTGCATGATTGGTTGCCTGTACATCCCCGACTACCCGGCGTGGGCGCTCCAGTATCTGGATGAGCAGCACGACACAGCGTCCGAGGCGGGTCTTGCGGTAGTCAGCGAAGACCGCGTGCTGGCGTCTACCCCAGCCGCGCAGCAGGCAGGCGTTACATCTGGCATGATGCGCACAGAAGTCGAAGATACCGCTGTCTCCATACGCGAACGCAACCCGCGCGCTGAGGCCGCCGTTTGGGTCGACGTGATGCAGCGTCTGAATGCCTACACGCCGCGTATTGAGCCGGTGGATACAGGGCTCCTCTATTTCGATCTGGTGGATGCTGAGGCGTTGAGCGATTTCTTGGAAGCAACAGGCGTGCAAGCCGCGTGGGCTCCCGACCGTCCGGCAGCGCGTCTCGGTGCGCTATGTGCACAGCCCGGTATGCTGCATCGTCTTACACACGGCGACATCGCCGCACTGGTGCACGAGCTGCGCATCGAACAGCTGCTGCGCCTGGACTATCCGCTGCCGATGATTGAGCACCTGAAAGACGCCGGATACGACCGGCTGGGGCCGCTGCAAGACGTGTCACGGCGGCGGTTGCAGGCCGAGTTTGGAACGCAGGGGAAGCGGCTGCACCGGCTGCTGCATCCGTCGCGTGTGGACCGGGCTCCGGTGCCGCTCTACACCGCCCCCGACACGGTGCGTCGGGCGCTGCACTGGGACACGCCCGCCGTCTACTGGGAGCAGGTGCAGCCGGCGCTGGCGCGGTTGCTCAGCCAGACGGTGAGTGCACTGGGCGCCAAGACGTGCCAGCGCATCACCGTGCGGGTCGTCGATGCCTGCTCGGGCGCGGTGCTGTGCGCCAGCCGCCTGCTGCATGCGCCCATGCGCACCCGCAGCGCCCTGTCGCCGGTCGCCCACGAACTGTTACGCGCACTCATGCAGCCCGGACTGGAGGTCGCGACGCTGCGCGTAGCGCTGGGGGTGCTGGCCATCCCCGAAGTCTATCCCGACGTATTCTTCCGGCAGACCCTGCGTCCGCGCCGGGCCGCTTCGTCACGGATGGCCCGAGCCTCTATTGCAGACGACACCGTGCCTGACGTGCTCCCAGAGCATAGCGAAGTGGTTGGCGACGAGCGAGCCGAGGTGCGTGGGTAGGGACACTGGACATCCATTTGCTTCGAGAATGGAAACACCAGTCACGTCATTGTTACGTTTTAGATTTGAAAATGAAGAGAGAGAGAGAGAGAGATAATAAGTGTGAAGTTAATTTTGTTAGTCACAAAAACCTTTCAAAATGAAAGTCTTAAAGCTTGGAATTCCAGCATTAGTAGTATTTGCTTCCTTAATGTTTGTAGGCTTCGCGTACCCAGATGTGGGTGAAGTTGTCCCGTCCGATCAAGATGAGACAGTTCGTGTACAGTCTCCGTGCAGCATTAATTCTACACTTGGTGAAATGCGTTCTGCAGGACTCTCTGTAAATCCGCAGTTCTACGATGCAGATCTATGCGATGCGGGATGGGATGTTGGATTAGAAGGCTCATTAGGAACGGAGACGCAGATCAAAGTAACGTGTGCTTCTGGAGGAGAAGAAGGCTGTCCTTTGCTCACCTGGTGTTAAGCATTAACAAGGTACATACCATTAGCACAGCGGAGAGGTGTAAAAACATCTCCGTTTTTTTGTAATAGTTTGCGTAAATAATCAAATGAAATCATTACTTCTATCAGTATTTGTGCTGTGCATATTCACAGGCACTGCATACGGGCAGTGTGAGGATACATTTCTGAAGACCCGAAGTGTAACGTTGAACCAGGACACGCAGCTCCTGGGCAACATAGAGAGCGCTGCAATGCATCCAACGCACGGAATTGCCGTGGCTACGGCCGACCCGGGCATTGTTTTGTTAAATTCAGAAGGGCAGTTTCGCCAGGACATCGGGCGGGTGGGGCAGGGCCCGTTCGAATATCAGGGGCCGCTCGTTCTCCGCTTCAACAACGAGAGACTGGCCGTTTGGGATCGAGGCAACCGCAAGCTCATAACCTTTGATCAAGATGGACAGGCGCTGCAGGAGTGGACCGGTATAAGCCGTAACTTCTCGAACTTTGCCCTTCAGGGAGACACCTTGTTTGGTTATCACGGAGGTGGTCTCAGAGAGAATTACATTGCTGCGTATGCTCGACAAGATCGGGGCAACGCAAGCATACAGCTTGGGCAGGCTTCTGGAGCACACTTTCCGCTGAGTCTGCTCGACGGATCCAGTCCCATCGCATACGACGCGACACAGCAGCAGCTTCTCTACGCCTCGCCTGCTGAGCCCATCATGCATGTGTACAACACAGATACGGGCGCAACGTCCACCGTAGACATCAACGACAATGCATTTAACACCGATGCCGTCCAGGATTACCAGCGTCTCGAAGATATCAACAGCGATATCTTGGGGGCGTCTGAGCAGGCATTTAAGAGCAGCCGCTTCTCTTCTATACATGCTGTAGGAGGAGGCGTAACCCTGGCTGTGCTGCAGCATGGCGTACTGGAGTACGAGCGCTCTTTTTCGGAAGCTGTTGAAGATCAGACCGGCGGGGGTACGCTCGATGTTGGAGACGTTGTCACGAACACGCGTCGGCTACACGTTCATCTCCTTGATGCGAACGGAGAGCAGGACGCCTGCCAGTCGCTCTCGCTTTCTGAAGAAGCATTCGAAACAGATGATCCCATTCTTGGACCCACCGATCGCGGTTTCCTTACACTGCGGACGCAAACGAATGAGGCCGGAGATATCGACTACGTGCTCACCGAGTACTATGTCCCCGACACGTACTGAGGCGGTCGTGGGCGACAAGCGAGCAGAGATGCGTGGGTAGGGACACGGCGCGCCGTGGTATCTGTTTAGCGCGGTTCAATGGCCGCCCGGGATATTCTTCCGACAGCCGTCGGAATACTGATCCCGGGCTATGGAGCGGCGCGATGTGAGTCAAATCCATAGCCGGGGACCGCTTGCGTCCCCGGCTATCTGGAGCAAGTCGCTAAACACATAAGCGCCCTACTACTCATCGCGCCTCAGCCACAGCAGGCTCCTGCTCGCGGTACTGCATATCGTAGAGGCGGCGGTAGAGGCCGTCGAGCTGGAGCAGTTCATCGTGTGTGCCACGTTCGCGGATTTCGCCTTTGTGCATCACCAAAATCTGGTCGGCGTCGCGGATGGTGGAGAGGCGGTGCGCTACTGCCAGCGTGGTGCGGTCTTCGGTGAGGGCCTCCAGCGCGCGTTGGATGAGCGCCTCGGTCTCGGTGTCTACGCTGGAGGTGGCCTCGTCGAGCACCAGCACATCGGGGCGGTAGAGCAGCGCACGCACAAATGCCAGCAGCTGACGCTGCCCGTGCGAGAGGGAGGCCCCGCGCTCCTTCACGTCTTGCTGGAAGCCCTCGGGGAGCTGGTCGATGAACCGATCCGCCTGCACCATGCGCACGGCCTCGCGGATGGCCTCCTCCGAGATGTCGTCGTTGCCCAGCGTCAGGTTGCGCTCCACGGTGCCCGAGAACAAGAACACGTCTTGCAGCACCAGCCCAATGTGGCGGCGCAGGTCTTGGAGGCGCAGGTCGCGGATGTCCACGCCATCCACCAGAATGCGCCCGTGCTGAATGTCGTAGAAGCGCAGAAGCACGTTCATCACGGTGGACTTGCCCGCGCCGGTAGCGCCCACGAGGGCGGCGGTTTCGCCGGGCTCAATGGTGAACGAGACATCCTTCAGAATCCACTCGACATGATCATGCGCGGCCGGATCGTCCACACGGTCGAGGTCTTCATAGGTGAACCACACGTTCTCGAAGCGAATGCGACCCTTCAGCGCATCCAGCTTCACCGGCGTATCCGGCTCTTCAAGCGAATAATCGTCGTCGAGCAGCCCGAAGATGCGCTCAGCCCCCGCCATGGCGCGCTGCAGCGTGTTGTACTGATTCGAGAGCTCCCGAATCGGCTCGAAGAACTGGCGCGCGTACTGGATGAACGCAATGAGCACACCCAGCGTGAGGGCCGAGCTCGTCATCGCTTGCAGACCGCCAAACCAGAGCACCGCGCCCACAGCCACATCGGCAATGATCTGCACCGCCGGCCAGAAGATCGCAAAGTAGAAGATGGTCTGGATCTGTGCGTCGCGGTGGTCATTGTTGATCTGTTTGAAGCGGCGCATCTCCTCGTTCTCGCGACCAAAGAGCTGCACGATGGTGATGCCCGTTACGTGCTCCTGAATGAAGGAGTTAAGCCGTGAGATCTGCTTGCGGGTTTCGCGGTAGTGCGTGCGCACATGGTTCCGAAACCAGAACGTGACCCACACCATGAGCGGCATCACCGTAAGCGTCACGATGGCCAGCGTGGGGTTGATCGTGAACATGAAGTACGTGATGAACACAAGGCGGAACAGATCGCCCAGAATCACGACCACGCCCGACGAGAGCACGTCGCTGAGCGCCTCCACATCGCTGGTGGTGCGCGTGATGAGGCGGCCCACCGGCGTGCGGTCGAAGAACTTCAGCGGCTGGCGCAGCACAAAGTCGAAGACCGTGGTGCGCAGGTCATAGATGGCGCGCTGGCCAATCCACTGCGTCATGTAGTTCTTGATGAACGCAAACAGGCCCTCGGTCATGAGCGCCACCACCAGAAAGAGCACAATCGCCTGCAAGCCGGTTACGCCCCACGTGCCCAGCGCCTCGGCTTGCGCCACGATCCAGCCCTGCAGGCCGCCCGGCGCCGCACTGCCTCCCACAATATACTGGTCAATGGCCAACTGAATGAGCAAAGGGCGCAGCGGACCCAGCATCGACGCGATAAACGTGATGCCCAGCGCCAGCGCCACCCAGCCCGCGTACGGCTTCAGGTACGTCCCAATGCGCCCCACCAGACGGCTCTCCATCTGCTCGAATCCGCTCGGGGTGTCGTCTTCATCGTCGCCCTTGTACGCTTCGCGGGCATCCGACAGATTGGCCTCCTCGCGCGAGGCATCGTCGGCATCGCTACGCGCAGCGCCGTTGGTATTGTTGGTGGAAGAAGCAGCCACAAGCCAGCAGAATAATTCCAGATCTATGAAGCGCAACACACAAATAGCATTTGCGTGTGCAACGTAACCTTAACTCATGTCTCCAACACAGGGTTGCGCGTCCACACGGCAATCACAGCGCTGTTACGCATGCCGGAGCCGCGTTTCAGTCGGCAGGTTCAATCGGATACGCATGGCCTTCGCGGGCGCCCTCGGTGTTTGGGTGGATGCGCCGGGCCTCGGCTTCGAGCTGGGACCAGTCTTCGTATCGGGCGCTCAGATGCCCCAGGAGCAGGCGATGGGTGCCGGATCTGCGGGCGATCTGCGCCGCCTGCGCGGCGGTGCTGTGTCCCGTCTCAGTGGCACGGGCCGCATGCTCGGACCCAAACGTCGCGTCATGATACGCCAGGTGCGCGCGCTGCGCCAGCGCACGGCTGCCGGGGCCGGGACGCGTATCTGTAATGTATGCGCACGACACGCCGGGTTGCGGCGGCCCCACCACATCGTCAGGCCGCACGCGGGTGCCGTCGTCGGTCGTTACAGGCGTGCCTTCCTTCAGGCGTCCAAAGTCCGGCGGATGCGAGACGCCCAGCGCGCGGGCCCGCTCCACATCCAGCGGCCCCGTGCGGGTGTAGGTGGTCCACCGATAGCCCATCACGGGCACGCGGTGGTCCAGGGCGTGAGCTTCGAGCCAGGCATGGCGTCCGCGCCACACGGTCGTGCAGGCCGGGGGCGGTATCATCTCGCGGACGGTGCACGCAAACGGCAGATCAGCAGGGGCCGTGCCGGGCGTGGCCGCGAGCCATGCCTTTAGCCCGGGCGGACCGATGCACACGAGCGGGTCCGTGCGCTGCTGCAATGCCATGGACGAGAGCAGGCCCGGCAGCCCGTAGCAGTGGTCGCCATGCAGATGCGTAATCGCAATCACATCGATGCGTGCCGCCGAAGCCTCCACAGCGTGCAGGCGATACTGCGTGCCCTCGCCGCAGTCGAACAGGATATGGCGTCCGTGGTGTGTAAGCAGCGCTGCTGAGAGATGGCGTCCGTGGGCCGGCACAGCAGAGGCGGTACCGAGCGGAGTAAACGTGGGCATGGCAGAAAACGAAGGGAGAGCAGAAGGAGCACGCCAATTAGCGTGGGGGATGCGAAAGGTATGCCGTGCGCGAGTGCGAGTTCGGGCTGTGTGTGGTCTGATCTTGGTTCTGTAGGAAGATCTCCTGCTCTGTCAATTCTCATTTTGATGGTTCCCATGCAATCATCCCCAACGAACCATCTCCCTGGCGTTCAGCAGACGCGGTTTGGCACGGCACGCGTCCCCACGTTATTTTTGAGTTGTCTTTTCGTATATTGACGCTGTTCATCCTTTCGAATTGCCCGCCCCTGCTCTATGCATCGCTTTCTGTACGCGCTGTTTATTGCGTTTCTCGTTGTTGTAGGCGGCGAGGTGCGCGCTGAGGTCATTCGCGTTGAGGTCGAATCCGAGACCGTTGTGCTCAACGGGCGCGCCTTTGGGGCGTACGGCGCGTATGAACTGTTAGAGGGATGCATCACCTTTGGCATTGACCCGGCGCATCCCATGAACGCACGCATTGTGGATCTGCAGCGCGCGCCCCGCAACGAAAACGGCCTCGTAGAAGCCACGGCCAACTTCGCGGTGCTTCAGCCAGTCGATTCCGACAGGCGGCGCGGCGTAGGCGTGGTGGAGGTCAGCAACCGAGGCGGCATGTTCTCGCCCAGCTACTTCAACCGGGCCTCCACGTCAAGCCTCGATCCGAGCGATCCCGAGGCGTGGGGCGATGCGCTGTTGATGCGGCAGGGGCTCACGGTCATCTGGGTCGGGTGGCAGTGGGACGTGCCGCGCGATGGCGACGAGCGGCTGCGCCTGCAGGTGCCCCGCGCCCGCCATCACGACGGGAGCGCCATCAGCGGGCTTGTGCGGAGCGATTGGGTGATTGACGAGGCAGTGCAGACGCTCAGTGTGGCGCACCGCGACCATGTGGCGTACCCCGCCGCGGACTTCGACCATCCCGACAATCTGCTTACCATGCGCACCGGACGCAACGCGCCGCGCCAGACCATTCCGCGTGCGCGCTGGCAGTTTGCTCGCACCACCGACGACGGCGTCACGGTATCCGATAGCACCCACATTACGCTGCAAGGAGGATTTGAAGCCGGGATGATCTATGAGCTGGTGTACCGGGCCGAAGATCCGGCGGTGGTCGGGCTCGGGCTGGCCGCCATTCGCGATGTGATTTCGCACGCGAAGTACGATGCTGACACGCGCTTTCCGGTGGAGCACGGCATTGCGGTGGGCGTGTCGCAGACGGGGCGCTTCCTGCGGCACTTCCTCTATCAGGGCTTCAACACGGATGAGCAGGGCCGTCCGGCGTACGATGGTATCTATGCGATTACAGCGGGCGCCGGACGCGGCAGCTTCAACCACCGGTTTGCCCAGCCCTCGCGCGATGCCCATCGCTACTCGGCGTTCTTCTATCCGACTGATATCTTTCCCTTTACAAGTCAGGTCCAGCATGATCCGCGGACGTGGCAGAGCGATGGACTATTGGCGCACGCGCACCACGCCGACCACATCCCCAAGATGTTTCAGGTGAACACCGGGTACGAGTACTGGGGCCGGGCGGCATCGCTAATCCACACGACGGTCGACGGCACGCGCGATATGGCGCTTCATCCCAACGAGCGCATCTATCATCTGGCGAGTGCACAGCACTTCCCGTGGCAGTTTCCGCCGCCCGAAGAGATGCAGCAGGAGACCGATCCTGCCGTATATCGTGGCAATCCGCTGGACCAGAGCGTGAACTACCGGGCGCTGCTTGTGCGGATGGTTGAATGGGTAGATGAAGAGACCGCGCCGCCCGAGAGCCAGTATCCGCGCATTGAGACGGGCACGCTGGCAGCGGTGGAGGCCGTGGACGCACCGGCGATTCCAGGGCTTGCGTTTCCGAAAGTCATGCACACCGCCTATCGTGCCGACTACGGCCCGCGCTGGCGCACTGATGGAGTCGTTACCGCGCAGCCGCCACGCCTTGACAGTCCGTTTCCGGGCCGCGTGCCACAGGTCGACAGCCTGGGCAATGAGGTTGGCGGCGTGCGTAACGTAGGCGTACGCGCTCCGTTGGCCACTTACCTGCCGTGGAACCTGCGCGTAGATGCGCCCGCCAACAAAAACGAAATGACCGACTTCTACGGTACCTACGTTCCGCTTCCCACGACAAAAGCCAAGAAAGAGGCTACCGGCGATCCGCGTCCGTCCATTGAGACGCTCTACGACAGCCGGTCAGCGTACCAGGACCAGGTGCAGCAGGCCGCCGATGCACTCATTGAGCAGGGCTTTCTGCTCCCCGATGATCGTGAGCGGGTCGTGGAGCGGGCCGCGCAGGTGTGGACGTGGGTGCACGAAGGGCACGAGTAGACGCATCGGCCTCTTGGGACAGTGTGCGCAGGGTATGGAGCCGTTGAGCGATGCGCCAACGGCACATGGCTGGGGAAGCCAAGAGTGTACACTGAGCGATGCGAAAAGTGGCCCAGGTTCTGATGCATTTGGGCTACGTTGGATGTTGCGTATCCCTCACGCCAAACGCAGGAGTTCTGCGTTCGTGTTCTCTTGGGCGGGCGATATGCCGCTGGATGGAGGGATCCGGGCGGGCGTAGCGCCGCTTTCCATCGATCTTATGGTCATTGACGATTCCCTACCACAAGGTACCTCGCGCGCGGCTCAGGTGCTGCGCACCGTAACAGCAACGATCAAGCATCATGCGGCACTCATGCGGCAGGCCCGTGCGCTGCACCGCGTCAGTCAGCGTCCGTTACACCGCGAGCCTGCCACAATGTATTGGATCGACCGCTATCTGCGATTCTACGACTCGAAGCCGTTGTACCGGCTGGATGCCAATCATGCGGCAGCGTTTCTGTCGTTTGTTGGGACGCAGGATACCTGTGCTGAAGCCGAAGACGCGCTTCGTTTCTTTCACGAGCGGGTGCTGCATCGTCCGTTGCCGCGTGAGCTGTCGTATACGGTGCAAACGGCCCATGATGCCCCGCCGCAGGCCACCGAGGCCCGTCAGACCCTCTGGCCAACGTAGCCATGCACTCTACTACTCAGACTGCATCACAACCGGGTTGGTGGTAAAGGTGTAGCGTTCCAGCTCGCCGCTGTCTTGGCGATACTCCACGGTGAACTGCGCTTCGGCGGAGGTGTCGGGCGTTTCGGTGAGCACGAGCGCAATCTCGCGGGCAAACTCCGCGGGGCCGCTGAGGAACGTCTCCAATGGCGCGATGCGTGCGGGGCCGTCGAGGTCGCGTACGGCGATGTCAAAAAGGGAAGCCAGGTTGTCGTCTGTTGAGTAGCCGTCGAAGAGCGGCGTGCTGCTGTAGATGCGAAGGTCGGATATGGTGCCGATGGCTGCGATGGACGGGGGCGTACAGGCATGCGCAGTGGGAATGAGGGACCACGACGCGGGTGTTGAGGGGCGCGCCGATGCATCCAGGCCGAGCGTAGCACGGCGGGCGTCCAGCGCCTGCATGTAGATCGCGAAGTGGCCTTCGGTGAGGGTGTCGTCCTCGATGGGAGACAGCCGGGGCCACGCATCAGATGGATCTTGGGTCGCGGCAAGGGCCTGCGAATCGAAGTCGACAACGGGGGCTGTGGGCGTGTCGAACGGGCCGCACTCGGAGCCAGTGAGGCCGCAGGCGGGCAGGAGAGCAAGACCGGTCGCAAGGAGGCAAGCTGTCAGGAGGAAGCGCATGGCGAGTGGACGTCGGCGCATGGGTATCTTTACTTAGGATGATATGAACCTACACGCAGAGTACATAATTGTTGAAAGAGATGCCAACTGATGACGCTGGGAAAGGTGCGCAGTGAGGTATGGGCCTTCGTATCCTCCTAACGCAACATGCGCAGATTTACATAGCGGCTCTCGATGAGCGCTGAGGAGACGGTTCAGGAGAGATCTCAAGGAATGTCCTCAACAGAAATTGGTGCGCCAGCAGGGAGAGCAGGTGTCTTAAAAGTGATGAGCCAGTGCGCGAAAGAAGCGCCGTACGCGGCGTTCGTTGACGCCCAGATCGCTGTATCCAACACGGCTGGCGCTGCGGATGTGAAGCACGCTACCGCCATTTTTGCCGGGACGCACCGCGATGTGTACGTCGTCTTTAAAGACAAGGGCCACCCGATAGACGGCCTGTGCGCTGCGGTCGTTGGGATCGGTAGTGCAGGACACCGGATTCAAGTCAGCCAGGGCCGCTTGGGCGGCTTGATAGAGCCGGTTGGGCGATGCCTCGAACGCGCGCTGGGTGCGCTCGCAGTTGGGCGTGTCGGGGCATGGAGGGACAGGCGGGGCGGCAGGCACGATGTTTTGGGGGACCTGAGGGGAGGCGGACGCCTTCGTAGACGCGCGGGTTACGGGGTTTGCGGGGTCGAGGCGTTCGCGGCGGGCGCGTCCTCCCCCAGGCCGCGCTGCTCATTGTACTTGGAGGGGCACTTCACCAGAATGTGGTCGGCCACGAAGCCGTCTTCGCCGGGGTAGCCTTCGATGACAAGCTGCTCGGCTTCTTCGAAGTTGGCGGGTTTGGGGTCGTTGTAGTGGACGGTGCGAACGGTGCCGTTTTCGTCGCGCATCTGAAAGGTAAACTGGTTGCGCTCAATGTCGTAGTGCGTGGGCGCGTCTTCGACCCAGGTGCCTACGACGTGCGCTTTGGCGCCGCTGGCTTCGGCTTCTGCAAAGCCCATGTAGCCACCGACTTGGCTGCCAAAGTTGAAGAACAGCAAGGCACCAAAGCCCAGCATGAGGGCAAAACCGATAATCTTTTTAGGACGCATGGCAAGGGGGGCGTTAAAGAGAGTCAAACAAGGGGAAAAGCCACCATTAGGCGTCGCCTTCTGAAAGCGAATCATCGAGGCGGCGTTCCAGTGCATCGATTTTTTGGTCGGTGCGGTAGATGTACGTCATGATGCCGACCCACACAATGACGAGCACGGCGACAACGACGTAGATTTTGCCGTCCGCCGTAAAGACACGCTCCAGCGCATCGGGCTGGGCCGTGGGCGTGGTGGTTTGGGCCCACGCCGAGTCGTAGGCCGCCGAGTCGGCTACGGTCGAATCCGTCTGAGGCTCGAAGGCGTGAATCGTCATGCGTGGGCGGTCAGGTCAAGGAGAGAACAGGAGCGCGTGTGGGGCGGCGAGCAGGGGCCTGCTCAGCGAATGGAGGAGAGCAGTCCCGAGGCCCGCTCGCGCCATGCGATGACGGCCAGCCGGACGCGCTGTGTGTACAGCATCCAGAAGAGTCCGAGGAACGCGAGTACTGAGGGGTAGAAGATCCACCGCATGGAGGGTGCCAGGTCAGTTTGCGAGAGCGCGGGGCTGCCCTCGGCGCCGGGGTGCAGGCTGGTCATCTGTCGCGGTAAGATGTACAGCAGAAAGGGCACCGTGGCGAACGCAAACAGGTTGTACACGGCGGCCAGGCGCCCGCGCGTGGCATCCGACTCGATGCTATCGCGCAGCACAAAGTAGGCGGCGTAGATGAGCATGAGCACCGCGGCCATGCTCTGCTTGGGGTCCCAGTTCCACCACTTGCCGGTGCCCTCGTACCAGGTAAAACGCGCCCACACCATGCCGGTAATGAGTCCCAGCACGCCAAACACAATAGCCAGGCGCGCCGCCTCGCGGGCCCGAATGTCGCGCACCACGTTACCTGTGCGCAGATACTGCATTGAGTGGTAGGCCGATACGAGCGTTGCGCCCATCAGCGTAAACCACATGGGCACATGGAAGTAGAGGCTGCGCGCCGACTCCTCAATGATGCTAAGGCGCGGAATATCGCGCAGGAACCCGGCTACAATGACCACGCTGATGGTAAGAAACACCGCACCCTGCACGGCACGGTACAGCGGGGGACGGCCAATAAGAGCAGGAGGCGTCGCCATAAGATGATACAATGCAATGAGCAGTCTACGTTGTTTTGGTACGCCCCCGTTACGGGCGTATTCCCATTGCGCCGGTGAATTCAGGACAAAAGGGGGCGGCAAGCACGTAACCACCATGTTTTGCATTTTTCTGAACCTGTCCTCGTTGCTATGATCCCCCGGTTCCTTCTTGTTCTGCTCACCGCAAGTCTCGTGAGCATGACCGCCTGCACCAACGACGCGTCTACGCCCTCCGATAGCACGAGTACCACCACCGTTGATACATCGTCTGCCGACACCGGCACGGTACTCATAGCCGACAAGACTGACGACCTGCTCTACTTTGTGGACCGTGCCACCCGCAGCGTAGAAGACAGCATTGCGGTGGGACGCGGGCCGCATGAAGTCGCGGTGCATCCCTTTGAGCCAGTGGCGTACGTGGCTAACTATGAGGGAGAAGGCAGCATCTCGATCATTGATCTGGAGACGCACACTGAGCGCGAGCGGGTCATGTTGGAGCCCGGAAGCCGTCCGCACGGCATTCAGGTGGATGCGGCCGGAACCGCCGTGTACGTGACGGCGGAGGGCCTGCAGGCGGTGCTGGAACTGGATCCGCAGACCGGTGCGGTAAAGCGCACACTGAGCACCGGTCAGGAGGGTACGCACATGCTGGCGCTGGGGGGCGCGCACATCTACACGGCGAACATCGGCAGTGGCACGGCCACGGCGCTTAACCGGGAAGCGGGCAATGTGGATGCGCACATCGCTACGGGCGAGGGGGCCGAGGGGATCGCTCTGACGCCCGATGGACGCGAGGTGTGGGTGTCAAACCGGGCTGAGGATACCGTATCGATTATCGACTCCGAGACGCTGGCGGTGGTCGATTCGTTTACGGTCGAGGGCTTTCCGCTGCGCATCTACATGACTCCGAACGGCGACACGGCGCTGCTGGCGTGTGCTCAAGCCAATGAGGTGGCGCTCGTGGATGTGGCCACACGCGAGGTGATGGCGCGGCTGCCGACTGGCGATACACCCGTGGGCATCCAAATTACGCCCGATGGCACCGAAGCCTTTGTGGGCAACATGAACGGCGGAAGTGTGACGGTTATTGATCTGGAGGAGCAGACCGTGGTCGATACCCTGCCATTGGGCACAGGGCCCGACGGGATGGCGTTTGTGGAGTAGCAATGGCCCACGCAAGGCATGGTCGCCGCGCTACGAGCCATACGGATCATCGAGATAGCGCTCAGCACGTTCGTGGCTGTTGCTGTGGTCGTCCATGCTGAGCACGATGCGATAGCGATTTACGGCCTGGTTGCGCCGGTCGGTGGCGTCGTACACCATACCCTGATAGAGCCGTCCCAGCGCCACGTATTTACGATCTTCGACCGTGTCGTTTGCGTTCAGCTCTTCGATGCGTGCCAGGTGCTGGAGGGCGGCCTCATAATCGCGCCGGATGAGCCGCTCGCGGGCCATCTGAAAGTAGGCCTCTTGCGCAATAGGCGTGTTGTAACCCGTCCATCCCGCTTCGTGGCGCGCGGCAACCTCGGCATATACATCGCGGGCCTGGCGCAGGTGTCCGCGTCGGCTGTGGAGCCGCGCCGCATAGGCGTGGAAGTATGAGTTGTGCGGATGCGCCTCGCGCAGCCATGCCATGTGCTTCTGCGCCTCGCGGTAATCGTCTTCGTAGAGCGCATAGATCTGTGCGAGAAAATAGCGGGCCTCGGACTGGATGTACCAGCCTTCTTCTGCCGCGCGGTGAATCATCTGTAGGCCGCCTTCGCGGTCACCTTCGGGCAGCATCCACATGACCATGCGGGCGGCACTGTACTCTTCGGGAATGATTGCCGCGTAGTAATCGTACATACCGCGCCCAAACGCGAAGTCCTCGATGTGTGGGGCCTGATCGCGCGCCTCGCGCACGTAGCCAATAGCGCGACGTCCGCGCCGCATGGCGCCCACCCACTCGCCCCGATTCGACTTCAGGCGGGCCTGCAGCGCCAGCGCAATGCCTTTGAAGAACGGCGCATCGAAGTGGTCAGGGTTCTGTTCGAGCAGTGCGTCGGCACGGTCGACGGTAGCCTGCATGTAACGATAAAATTCGTCGTCGTGGGCGGTGTTTTCCAGGTCGGGCAAGATGCGCCACCACACGTTGAGTCCGTTCAGAAAGGGACCTACAGGGTGGTTCGGATACCGTGCAGCAATGCGGTCGAAGATGATTTCGGCATCGTCGAATGCCATGTTGTAGAGCGAATCAAGGCCGCGCTTCCCTTGCTCGCGTACGAACGGGTCATCAAGAATAGAGGTGCCGTTTTCGGATACAGCAGGTGCCTGGGCGGATGCCGGGACCGGGTGGAGTCCGAGCAGAAGGATAGTGGCAAGGACAAGCAGGCCGCATCCAGCAAAAAAAGGTCTCATAATACAACCGACCGTCTGCATGGCATAATGCACGCAGACGGTCGAACCAGAGGTCAAACCGTGCAGTTCCGGCGCCAGAGCAGCGGGCCGGGCGGTTTATGCGTCAGGTTTTATGCCTCAGTATCGGAGCTGGTGATGAAGCGGAGGCCGCCAAACAGCACGCCGAGCACACCGATCTTGGCGAGGTCGATCCAGAGGAAGCGCAGGAAGCCCTTGTCGATCGACTCCATCCAGGTGGCGTGGTCGGCGACGTAGTGCAGCCACGTTACGCCCGCGGTGAAGATAATCGCGGCGCCCACCAGCATCGACAGGGTGCTGCCCACAAGGCTATTCCACCGCTGGGTGAGTGCCCCGGTTACAAACGCCGCAACTGGGTAGGACAGGATGTATCCGCCCGAGGCCAGGCCCAGCAGATACGCGATGCCGGTGCCATCGCCCGCGTAAACGGGGACGAACATGCCGAGGGCCACGTAGAGCAGCTGTGCGAGCATGCCGTTGCGTGCGCCCAGGAAGAGCCCGCTGGCGTACACCATCAGAGTCTGCAGCGTGATGGGGACCTCCCACAGGTAGAGGCGCACATTGGCATCGGCAGCGAAGGCGGTGAGCAGCGCAAAGCCCGTAATGCCCGCGGCTTGCAGCGCCATCGAGGCGTCGTCGGCACGCAGCCGGTCGAGCCATGACGCGCGGGAGGATTGGAGCGAAAGGACGTCCGTTTTCATGCGATTCGAGGGGTTGCACGCAACATAGGGTGAACAGGGGATATGCAGCATACAAAACATGCGCGAGAGTTTCCAGCAGTCGCCCAACCGCATCTGCATCAATTCTGTGAAAGGTGGCGTGGGAGAAGCCCTGTAAAATCCATAAGGGCTATCAGGCAGAGCGGTAAGACTACGGGGCAGAGCCTCCGGGTCAAGCGTCACGAGGCAGAGCCTCGCGACGAGCGAGCGAGAAGAAAAGTAGAGAGACCGTCCTGTGTGAGCAAAAGATCAACTCCTCGTCGCATAGCACTACAGGCATGACACTTTGGGCCCCTCCGCCGTGCGACGCAGGCCACGCAGGGGCGCTGCCCCGTTCCTTCGGGACGCTCTGCCCGGCCGCTGCTTGCCGCATCTAAATCAATGCTGTGAAAGGTGGCGGAGGGAAGCGCCCCTTTGCATCCAACAGAAAATTCGAGGCGCAGCGCAATCATGATCGTAGCATAATGCAACGCCTGCCCACCGGCGAAGTACAACGGCACGAACTTTTTGGCTGATGCCCCTGCTTTCCCCTTGCCTATGAAGCGCTTCGAAGAGCTGTTTACCGAGCTGTCTGCCAAAGTTGAGCGCGCGGATCCCGACTCGGGAACCGTGGCCCGCGTGGAGGCGGGGCCGCATGCCATCGGCAAAAAAGTGCTCGAAGAGGCAGGCGAAGTCTGGATGGCCGCCGAGCACGAAGGCCGCGAGCGCACCGCCGAAGAGATCGCGCAGTTGCTCTACCATGTGCAGGTGATGATGCTGGCATGCGATCTGGACCTCGACGACGTGTACCGTCACCTGTAGCGACACCTCTCCTCCCGCTGATTCGCTGATTTCTGTTTCGTTATTCTCCCTGTTTTATGCTTCAGATTGCTCTTCCCAACAAAGGTGCCCTGTCCGAAGGCGCTGCTACCCTGGCGAGCGAGGCCGGATACCACTGCAGCCGGCGCGGACGCGAACTCTCGGTGCGCGATACCGACCATGGCGTGGAGTTCGTGTTCTTGCGTCCGCGCGACATCGCGACCTACGTGAGCAAGGGCATCATCGACCTGGGCGTAACCGGGCTCGACCTGCTGCACGACAGTGGGGCCGACGTCACGCAGGTCATGCCGCTGGAGTTTGGGAAGGCGCGCTTCTGCTATGCGGTACCCAAAGAGCAAGACATCACGCCCGACGACTTCACCGCCGACACGCGCATTGCCACCTCGTACGTCAACGTGGTGCAGCGCGACCTGGAGCAGCGCGGTATCGATGCGACGGTCGTTCCGCTCGACGGTGCGGTCGAGATCTCAATTCAACTGGGCGTGGCCGATGCCATTGCTGATGTGGTGCAGACCGGACGCACCATCGACGAGGCCGGACTGAAAGTGATTGGCGATCCGATCATCGCGTCGCAGGCCATGCTCGTTGCCCAAAACGGCACTGTGGCCGACCATGAGGCGGCCCGCCACTTCCAGGAGCGCATCAAGGGCATTCTGATGGCGCGCTCCTACATCATGGTCGAGTACGACCTGCCAACTTCTAAGCTCGATGCCGCCCACACGATTACGCCGGGCATTGAGTCACCCACCGTGTCGCCGCTTAGCAAAGACGGCTGGGTGGCTGTAAAGGCTATGGCGAAGCAGTCGCGCGTCAACGAGATTATGGACGATCTCACCGACATCGGGGCCAAAGGTATCATTATCACCGACATTCGCACCTGCCGGATTTGATAGGAGGCATCGTCTTTCGGGGGGGGGCATACATGTGCTGTATCAATTCTCCACGCTCGTTCGTAGAATGGGAAACGACGCACCGCCTTCTATCTCATTAATCTGGAGATGCTATGACTTCTCGTCTTGCCCTACGCCGTTGGATGCCGCTTGCCGTGCTTATGCCGCTGCTTCTTGTGCTCAGCGGATGCGGACGCAATCTATTTGAACAGGCCACCTCGGGGATTACCGGGATATTTTCCCTTATCGTCCTCGTGATCGCCCTTGTGGCCCTCGTTGACCTACTGGGCGACCGCGGACGCAGTCCTGTCAACAAGATCATCTGGGCGGTTGTCATCATCTTTATGCCGCTCGTTGGCGCGATTCTGTACCTTCTGTTCGGACGCTAATCGGTTTTTCTTCGGATGAGTTGCCTGCGCACTGCCCCCCATTCCGACGTCTCCGTGCCAATACGTACTGCGCTTGTGTGTAGCGCGCTGCTCCTTATCGGTATCGGGCTGGGGGGATGCCGCACGACGGAGCAGGCTCCGATGCAAAATGCGCCCGGACTTGCATGGGCCGACTCCAGTCTGCTGGTTATGGCGTACGAGCGGGCCATTCGGGAGGCCGCGCAGTTTGGCCCCAACGCCGTGGTGCGTACGCTCACACCCGTAGCACCCCACAACGATACCCTCCGCTGGCAGGTCGATAGCGACAGCACGCGCTGGGTGCAGGTGACGACCTGGACCGATGACGCACCCTTACCGGGCGCCCGCACGTCTTTGCCTGAGGGCGACACGCTCACGCTTACCGGCGACGTGTGGGTCACACTCACGCCGGCGGTGCAGCAATTCTGTCGGGATGTGGCCCCCACGTGGCGCACGCGCCGGTTGGAGCAACGCCTGGGCCTGCCGCCGTATGCCGGGTACACCCGGTTCGTGACGCTCTGGGTGCGGCAGGCGGACCTGTTTCGTCCGTGCCCCGATCCCGAAACCACCGACCGCCAGTGCCAAACAACGCCGCCGCAGCCGGTGAGCCGTGTGCGCGTGGCCCCGGAGCACACCGAGTGGCTGGAGGCGCAGTTTGCATCCTCACACCAGCCGGGCGGCTATCCGTTTACGGGGCTTGGCTACACCTACGACTGGGGCCGCCCCGAGCAGCCGGTCGGGTTCAGCGAATTTGTGGTGCCCGACGGCGCAACCGTACGCCTCAAAGACCGATCCTCCACCGCGGCCTACTGCACCTCTGAAGCTGCTGCCACCCCATAAGCATCAACGTATCTCCTGTATCCCCAAGACCCTATGAACACCAGCTTACCAAGCAAACCGCCTGCCTGGATCAGTGTGCTCGTGCTTTCTCTTCTTGGCGTTGGTCTGCTGGGGGGATGCGAGAAGCCGGGCGATCTGCCGGATGCTACGCCCAACCGGGTGCAGGCCCCTGCCGAGGTGCCGGTGCTGCTGCTCTCCATCGACGGGCTGCGCCACGATTACCTGGAGCTGCACGACGCGCCGACGCTCGACTCGCTGCGGAATGCATCAGCTTCTGTAGAGCGGTTTGTGCCATCGTTTCCGACGAAGACCTTCCCGAATCACTACACGCTGGTCACGGGTCTGCATCCGGGCAACCATGGCATTGTCGCGAACAGCATGTACGATCCGGAGATGGATGCCTCTTTTAGTATGAGCAACGAAGCTGCGGTGACGAACGGCGACTGGTGGGACGACGGCGAGCCCATCTGGGTAACAGCCGAGCAGCAGGGCTTGCGCGCGGCAACTTATTTCTGGCCCGGCTCCGAAGCCGAAATTGATGGCACGCGCCCTTCGTACTGGACGGCCTACGACGGTAGCGTACCCGGCAACGAGCGCGTGGACACGGTGCTCGATTGGCTCGACCTGCCCGAGGCCAAGCGCCCCTCGTTTCTGACGCTCTACTTCAGCACGGTGGATACGCAAGGGCATCGCCACGGTCCCGAATCCGACGAGGTCGCCACGGCCATGCAAGCGGTGGATGGCTACGTGCAGCGCCTAATCGACGGACTGAGTGCGCGCGGCATGGACGTGAACCTGTTCATTACGGGCGATCATGGCATGGTGGAGACGGCACGGGAGCGCGCTGTGGTGGTCGACGAGCACATCAATCTCGATGACGTGCAGATCGTCGATTACACGCCCGTCGGCATGATGAATCCGCGCGCCGGGGTGGATCCGCAGCCGATCATCGACACGCTTGATGCGCTCGACCACGTAAGCGCCTATCACCGCAGCGAGACGCCCGAGGACCTGCACTTTCGTGATCATCCGCGCATCCCCGAAATCATTGCCATCGCCGATCCCGGATGGTCGCTCACCACCACGTCATATCTCGAAGACAATCCCGACGGACTCAGCGGCGCCACGCACGGCTACGTACCGTCGACCCCCGACATGCAGACGCTCCTGATTGCGAACGGTCCGGCCTTTGAGGCGGACACACAGGTTGAGACGCTCGACTTTGTGGACCTGTATCCGCTCATGACGCATCTGCTTGACTTGGACCCGGCGTCGCACGACGGTTCGCTGCAGGCGGCACGTGGGCTGCTCCGGGCTGCGGAGTAGCTTCCGACTGATAGACCTGACAGGTCTCGGAGACCTGTCAGGTTTTTGTGTTCGGTCTGATCCCTTCATCCGCAACACCCGCGTTACGTGTGGTAGGGGCACTGCATCAACAGAAACGCACGTCTGGGTGCTGGGTGTAATACGGCTGTGCATCTGTTGCTCTGCATCTGTCTGACTCCCCATGACCCAACACATTACGATTCGTGGCGCGCGCGAGAACAACCTGCAAAGCGTCGATGTCGATATTCCGCGCAACCAGCTTGTGGTCGTCACCGGCCTGTCGGGGTCGGGGAAGTCGAGCCTCGCCTTCGACACCATCTACGCGGAGGGCCAGCGCCGCTACATGGAGAGCCTCAGCGCCTATGCGCGCCAGTTCCTGGAGATGATGGAGCGCCCCGACGTGGACCACATCGACGGGCTCTCTCCCGTAATCTCCATCGAGCAGAAAACCGTGGGCGGCAACCCGCGCTCCACCGTGGGCACTGTCACCGAGGTGTACGACTTCCTACGCCTGCTCTACGCCCGCGCCGCCACCGCCTACTCGCACGAGACGGGCAACCGGATGCGCAAGCAGAGCGATGACGAGATCATCGACGGTATCCTGGGCTTCCCCGAAGGCACGCGCCTTATGATCCTGGCGCCCGTCGTAAAAGGACGGAAGGGCCATTACCGCGAGCTCTTTGAGCAGACGGCCAGTCAGGGCTTCGAGCGCTTCCGCGTGGATGGCACCATGCGCACCTACGAGGAGGGCATGAAGCTGGAGCGCTACGAAACGCACGACATCGAGGTCGTGGTTGATCGCCTCGTCGTCAAAGACGGCATTCGTCCGCGCGTAGGGCAGAGCGTGCAGACTGCGCTCGATATGGGCGGGGGCACGCTCATTGGACATGTGGTCGATGTTCAGGGGGATGCAGAGGCCGATGTGGATGCAGGCGATCATCTCTTTAGCCGCCACCTGGTGGATCCCGAAACGGGCCTGTCTTACGACGAACCGTCGCCGAATCTCTTCTCGTTCAACACCCCCTACGGCGCCTGCCAAAACTGCGATGGACTCGGCGTGACGAACACCCTCGACGCCGACCTGATGATCCCCGACCCCTCAAAAACTATTGCCGAGGGCGGACTCGTGCCGCTGGGTAAACCCCGCGACATCTGGATCTTCAGTCAGCTGGAGGCGGTGGCCGAGGCGTACGACTTTGACTTCGACACGCCCATTGAGGACCTCTCCGACGAGCAGCGCGATGTGATTCTGCATGGCGCAGGCGAGGAGCAGTTCGACATCAAGTACCGCTACAAGGGGCGCGCGGTCAACTACACGCACCGCTACGGCGGACTCATGCAGCATGTGCAGCACGCCTACGACAACACTGATTCGTCGAAGAAGCGGCGCTGGGCCGAGTCGTTTATGCGCGAGACGACGTGTCCGACCTGCGGCGGGGCGCGCCTCAACAAGATTGCGCGCTCGTACTGCATTGGCGAGTACACGATTGGCGACCTCGCAAATATGGATCTGGAGCGCCTGCGCGAGGTCGTGAACACGCTTTCGTTCGACAGCGAGCAGCAGCGTACGATTGCGCGCCCCATCATCAAGGAGGTGCACGAGCGGCTCGACTTCCTGGTGAACGTGGGTGTGGGCTACCTGACGCTCGACCGCACCGCGCGCTCGCTCAGTGGCGGCGAAAGCCAGCGCATCCGCCTGGCTACGCAGGTGGGCACGCAGCTTACAGGTGTGCTCTACGTGCTCGACGAACCCTCGATTGGACTGCATCCGCGCGACAATGAGCGGCTCATCCGGTCGCTGCAGGCGCTGCGCGATCTGGGCAACTCGGTGCTGGTGGTGGAGCACGACCGCGAGATGATCGAGGCTGCCGATTACGTGGTCGATCTGGGACCCGGCGCGGGCGAGAAAGGGGGCCACCTGGTGGCGGAGGGTCCGCCCGAGACGCTCACGCATACGAGCGAGAACGGCACGGCCACCAATGGCACGTCTGGCACCAATGACGTAGTCGTGAATGGTGAGTACACCGGCAGCGTGACGGTGGCGTATCTGCGGGGTGAGCGGGTGATTGGCGTGCCCGGCGAGCGCCGCTCGGGCTCCGGCGATGTGCTCACCCTGCGGGGCGCGACCGGTCACAACCTGAAAGGCGATCCGCTGCGCATCCCCCTGAATACATTTACGTGCATCACCGGCGTGTCGGGCTCGGGCAAGTCCACGCTCATCAACCAGACGCTGTATCCCATTCTGTCGCGGCACCATCACAACGCGAAGACAGTGCCGCTGTCGTATGAGAGCGTTGAGGGCATCGACCATATCGACAAGGTGATCGAGATCGACCAGAAGCCGATTGGGCGCACGCCGCGTTCGAATCCGGCCACCTACACCAAGCTGATGGACTACCTGCGCGACCTCTTTCAGCAGCTGCCCGAGGCGGAGATTCGGGGCTACGGGAAGAGCCGCTTCTCGTTCAACACGAAAGGCGGACGCTGCAAGAAGTGCGGCGGCACGGGCACGGTGACGCTGGAGATGAACTTCCTGCCTGACGTAAAGGTGACCTGCGACGAATGCAACGGCAAGCGCTACAACGAGGAGACGCTGGAGGTGCGCTACAAAGGGCACTCCATGGCGGATGTGCTGGATCTGACCGTAACCGAGGCGCTCGATTTGTTCGAGAACCTGCCGCGCATCCAGCGCAAGCTGCGCACACTGGAGGCGGTGGGACTGGGCTACATCCGGCTGGGACAGCAGTCCACCACACTCAGTGGCGGCGAGGCACAGCGCGTGAAGCTCTCAAAAGAGCTGTCGCGTCCGGGCACGGGCGACACGCTCTACATCCTGGACGAGCCCACGACTGGCATGCACTTCGAGGACATCCGTCACCTCTTGAACGTGCTGCGTGCCCTGGTGAGCAACGGCAACACGGTGGTCGTCATTGAGCACAACATGGACGTGGTGAAGCAAGCGGACCACATCATTGATCTGGGCCCCGAAGGCGGACAGCGCGGCGGCGAGATCGTGTTTGAGGGACCGCCCGAAGAGTTGGCCCAGGCGGATACGTACACGGCGCGCTATGTTGAGGAAGAACTGGCCCGTGCCCAGCGCGAAGATGCCGTGGTGATGGATCTGAACGCGTTTGTGGAGGAGGGGGCAGCGTAGTGCACACAGCTCGCTTCTCGCTCCTGTCATCCCGAGCGCATACCGACAGGAGTCGGCATGCAGCCGAGGGATCTCCAGACGCGCGGGGCGAGGAAGCCGATTGGGAGGAAAGCACCACCGCTGCGGGATGGCATTGAGATCCTTCCGATGCAGGGCATCGTCAGGATGACTTTGGCGTGGAAGTCGGGGCGGGACAATGCGGAATAAGCGATGCGACAGAGGTTGTCCGCTCTTTTCTCCGGTTTCGTGCAGATTCAGGCAGAGCTCCTTGCTCCCCTGGAGAGGGGAGCTGTCGCGAAGCGACTGAGGGGCGGACCTTACCGTTCCTCCTTCTCCACCCGTACCGAAAGGCCAGGCCCGGCAGAGAACGTCGCCTCCAGCACATCACCCGCCTCGACGGGATCCACGCCCTCGGGCGTGCCGGTGTAGATCAGATCGCCGGGCTCCAGCGTGAAGACCGATGAGCAGTACGCAATCAGTTCCGCCACCGAAAAGATCATGTGCTCGGTGGAGCCGTGCTGGCGCTGCTCGCCGTTAACGGATACGCCAAGCGTGAGCTGCTGCGGATCGGCAACCTCGGAAGCGGGCACGATGGGGCCGAGCGGCGCGAACGTGTCGAATCCCTTCGCCACCGACCACGGATGCCGCCGCTCCTTAGCGCCCGCCTGGATGTCGCGCGCGGTCATGTCGAGTCCGATCGCGTAGCCCGCCACGTGGTCGAGCGCATCTTCGGCAGCGATGTGCTTGCCGCCGGTGCCAATCACGACCACCAGCTCCACCTCATGGTGCACCTCCGACGACGCCTGCGGGATGCGGACGGCGTCGCCCGTTCCGATGAGTGCCGTCGACGGTTTCAGGAAGACCATGGGCTGATCGGGCACATCGCTTTTCATCTCAGCGGCATGCTTGGCGTAGTTGCGCCCAATGCAGAGCAGCTTACCCGGCGTGAGTTGGCGTCCGTTCGGAAGAGAGAGCTTCATAAGAAACACGAATCAGATGATAGGAAAACAGCGAAACTTTGCGGGGAAACGACCGTGGTCAACCTCTGCACAAAATCGTTCACTCTCGCGGTGGTACCCAATCCAGCGCTCCAAAGCAGAGATCCCTATGTACGCTATTGTTGACGTGAAAGACAAACAATTCAAGGTGCGTGAAAACGACACCGTGTACGTTCCGTACCACGCAGATGCGGAGGCGGACGACACCCTCACCATCGACCGCGTGCTGTTGCTGTCGGATACCGACGGCGATGTGACGGTGGGTACGCCCACGGTGGACGGCGCTACGGTCGAAGCAAAAGTGCTTGAGCACGTGAAGGGCGATAAAGTGATCGTCTTCAAGAAGAAACGACGCAAGCGGTACCGCGTGAAAAGAGGTCACCGTCAGCAATACACGAAGATTCAGATTGAAGCGGTACACACCGCGTAGGCTCGCTGGGCCGGGCGGCTCTCTTGCGCCTGCGTCCACAAGCTTCCACATTCGCTTGTAGCATAGACAACAGAGGCAGGTATGGCTCACAAGAAAGGCATGGGTTCGACCAAAAACGGTCGCGACTCCAACCCCAAGTATCTCGGTGTTAAAACGTACGGCGGCGAATTCGTGAAAGCCGGTAGCATCATCGTGCGGCAGCGCGGCACAAAGTTTCACCCCGGCAAAAACGTAGGCCGCGGTGGCGACGATACGCTCTTCGCCAAAGAAACCGGCACGGTGCAGTTTGCCCGTAGCCGTGGCAACCGCCGCTACGTCCACATTGTGCCGGAAGAAGCGTAACGCGCTCTTTTGGCATGACGACGACATGTACCGCCGCTTGGCCGTGTGCCGAGCGGCGGTTCTGTGTTTGGGGATGCGAAAGCGTTTCCAGATATGCATACGCGCTACGGTACGGCGCAAACGTGCCAGTAGTCGGAGAAGGGAAGCGCCACCCGGCGCGAGACGCCCCGAGTGCGCATTACAGGAAGAGAGGGAAGAGCCACAGGTGACGAGAATTACCCCTCATCTTGTTCTTCTCCTCTGCACGTGCTTGGCGACTTGTAGCCCGGGACTGGGAGCGAAGCGGACGTCCCGGGCGGTGATTGAACCCCGCTAAACACGTACTCTCCCCTCGGGAAAAGAGACTTAGCGGTGTTGGGTAGGCCTGTGCCTCACTCCGCGGCCATCTTCGCGCGCTCAGCAGCGGTGACGATGCCCTCGGGCTTCGGCATGAACTGCGGCTCGGCCTTCGACGGCGGGGCAAACTCGCCGACAAAGTCGATTTCCGTGTCGAGATGGTAGCCCGTCTCCTCCTCAACGGTCTGCTGCACACGCCTGATGAGCGCACACACATCGGCTGCGGTGGCGCCGCCGCGGTTCACGAAGATGTTGGCGTGGCGATGCGTCACCTCCGCGCCGCCAATGCGCATGCCTTTGAGTCCGGCCCCGTCGATGAGGCGACCCGCGCCTACGCCCTCAATTTTCTTGAAGATGGAGCCTACACTCGGCTCGGTGTCGAGCGGCGGGTGGCGGAGCGAACGCCACTCCAGGTTCTCTTCCATGATGCGCCGCATGCGTTCGGGGTCGCCCGGTTCGAGCTGGAACGTGGTGGCCAGCACAATGTCGTCGCGGTCGTGCAAGATGGAGTAGTCGTAGCCGTAGTCGAAGTAGTCGACGCCTACGGTCTGGCGCGTGCCGTCTTCGGTGAGGATGTCGGCTTCGTGCACCACCTCTTCGATGAACATGGTGCGTTCGCGCTCGGGAGCGGGCGAGAGGAAGTGCAGGTTCTGCCAGAGTGCCCCGCCCACCGTCGACGGGATGCCCACGTAGTGCTCCAGACCCGACAGCCCCGCATCCACCGCCGCATGGATAACATCTGGGTACATGGTGGCGCCGCTCTCTACGTAGAGCTGGTGCGTCTCTCTGTTGATGCGAAGGTGATGGGCGGCGTTGCGAATAACGAGTCCGCGCACGCCATGGTCGCCCACCACGAGGTTGGCGCCGGTGCCCAGCACATGATGCGGGATGTCGAGGTCGCGGGCGACCTGCAGGGCGGTGGCAAGCTCATCAGCCGAGGTAACTTCCCAGAACAGGTCGGCGGGGCCGCCGATCTTGAACGTGGTATAGGGGGCGAGCGGCACGTTATGCTGCAGGGCATCGCCCGCGTGCGGCGCGAGAGCGTCGACCGCTCGCTGGAGCACTTGGGGGGCGAGACAGGAGGCTTCGGGGCAATACGGAGGCGGGAACGCGCTCATTGGGGCTGGGGGGATTGCGGCGATAGCATGCAGACAGTGGCCTGTGAGATCAAAGCCGTATTGGATACGACCAGCCCCTCGGAGTTGTGCCGATGCTTGGTTGCGGGCACCGACCTGCGTATCCCTCTAACATAGAACGGAGAGATGGGCGCGTCTGTCGGCTCAAGTAGTCGGACGCAGGAGCGTCCTTTGCCTCATCGCATCGCCGGGGGACCGTCGGTGCCAAGTCCTGTGATTGGTCTCACAACTTCACCGAGCCCCCACTCTGGTCATCCTGAACTTGATTCAGGATCCAGACCGGACGCCTGACCTTTGGCAGACTGCAGCCACAGTCGAACTCTAAACGGGGTTATTCATTATAGAACTGCTATATTCGTACGACCTATCTGACGAACTCTGACCCCCTATGAAATTTTTTATTGACACGGCCAATCTTGACGAAGTCCGCGAGGCGAACGACCTGGGCGTGCTCGATGGCGTAACGACCAATCCTTCGCTCGTGAAGAAGGAGGGCAACATCGACTTTCACGAGCGCGTGCAGGAGATCTGCAACATCGTGGACGGCGACGTGTCGGCAGAGGTGACGGCGACGGACTTCGACGGCATTATGATGGAGGCGCACGAGTTGGCGCAGCTCCACGACAACGTGGTCGTGAAGGTGCCGCTCATCCGCGAAGGCATTAAGGCGATTCGGGCGCTCTCGGACGAGGGCATCCCCACGAACTGTACGCTTTGCTTCTCGCCGATGCAGGCGCTGCTGGCGGCCAAGGCGGGCGCTACGTACATCAGTCCGTTCATTGGACGCATTGACGACATCTCCTCCAACGGCATGCAGCTGATTGAGGAGATCGTACAGATCTATGCCAACTACGGCTTCGAGACGGAGGTGCTGGCCGCTTCCATCCGTCACCCGATGCACGTGAAAGAAGCCGCGCTCGCCGGCGCCGATGTGGCCACGATTCCGTTTGGCACCATCCAGAAGCTGCTGGAGCACCCGCTGACGGATCGGGGCCTGCAGCGCTTCTTAGACGACTGGAACGCCTACCAGGACGAAATCGCTGAGGCCGCGTAACGCCTTGGGGTGCTGTGGAGCGCGTGCTCTGCTGCCCTGGGCCAATCCGGGGCAGCGGCGCAGCCTGTGTGCTGTTTATTTGTTGAATCGGACCTTCCTGCTTGCTTATGGAATTTGTTGCTCTTGGCGATACCGACGACATCGCCGCCAGTTGTCACTACTTGGGCCTGGACGGCACCGGGCTGTTGTTGGATGCGGGGGTGGATCCGCGTAAAGATGGGGCCGCCTCGCTCCCCCGCTTCGACCTCGTCCACAACGCCGACGACCGCTTCGTCGATCACGCCTTCGTGACCCACGCCCATCACGACCACATGGGCGGGGTGCCGGTGCTCTACCGCGAGTTTCCGCACATCATTACGCACATGACGGACGCTACGAAGCGGCTGCTGGAGTTTTTGCTCCCGGCCTCGGCCCGATTGCAGGCCCGCCGCGTGCGCGAGGGCAGCACCCAGGCCGATCCCATCTTTACGGAGGCTGAGGTGAAGCCGCTCAGCGATCTGTACCTGACGCATCCCCTGCAGAAGCCGTTTAAGGTGACGGGCCTGAAGGGCGATACCGAGGTTACCGCTCAGTTCTACACCGCCGGGCATATCCTGGGCGGCGTGGGCGTGGAGCTAACGGTGGGCGAAGAGGACGACGCCCCGCGCATCTTCTACACGAGCGATACGAAGCTCACCGCGCAGTCGATTCTGCCGGGCGCGAACTACCCCGATAGCACCGATGTGCTCATCCTGGAATCGACCGCTGGGAACGATCCCGAGGCCGCGGCCACCAACCGCGACAAGGAGCTGGCCAAGTTCACCGAGGCGCTGCAGACCACGCTCGAACGCGGCGGCACGGCGCTCATCCCCGTCTTTGTGATGGGCCGCGCCCAGGAAACCCTGGCCGTGCTCGACCGCCTGAAGCGCGAGGGCAAGATTGATGCGGAGGTGCCCATCTACACCGCCGGGTCGATGCGCGCCATTGCGGATCTCTACGACCAGACGCGCACCAGCACGCCCCGCGTGGATTCGGACTTCCGCGTCTTTGGCGTGGACCAGAAGCGCTTGCCGCGTGGCG
This sequence comes from Longimonas halophila, assembly GCF_002554705.1. GTDB lineage: Bacteria > Bacteroidota > Rhodothermia > Rhodothermales > Salinibacteraceae > Longimonas > Longimonas halophila. The sequence goes on from NZ_PDEP01000010.1 coordinate 156,560, forward strand.
AAAAGCGCACCGCCGAAGCGCTCGACGGACCCGCCATCCACGTGCTTAGCAGCGGTATGATGTTCGAACCCACGCTGTCGAATCGCATCGGGCGTCGCCTGGTCGAAGACCCCGACAACGCGATTCTGATGGTCGGCTACTCGAAAGAAGGCTCGCCCTCGGCGCGTCTGCTGGAGGCCGCGCAGAGCGGCAACGGCACCGAGGTCGTGCTTAACCCCGAGCAGGGGCCACAGCCCGTCCGCTGCCTGGTCGACGACTTCCGCTTCTCCGGACACAGCAACCGCGACGAGCTGCTGGAGGTGGTTCGGCGCCTGAACCCGAGCGAAGTCGTGCTCGTCCACGGCGAACCCGAGGCCCGCACCTGGATGGCCGAGCACATCGCCGAGATCGACGACACGATTACCGTCCACCAGCCCAAAGGCGGCGTGCCCATTGAGTTGGGTGCGTAGCACGGGGTACGTGTCACCATTGCACACTGCACAGGCCTCTGCCCGTTTGGGGCAGGGGCTTTTTTGTGGTTGGGGGATGTTTGCGTGTGGGTTGCGTGTGGGATATGGGTTTGGTATGTTTTGTGTGGTGAATAGACACGTTATCTATCTTACATGCAGTATTAAACCTGCGTCTGCTCACGAAGTCTTTCCACAAAAGATCTTCTTTCATGCCAGCAACTACGAACTTCGACGAATGGCTTGATGACGCTGGACCCCAAGGCTACCAAGAAATATGGGAATTAGCGCAAGCGGTCAAATCGGGCGGCAATTACGGACGTTTTGCGGGAAAGGGGGCGAACGATAAGACTGTGGTGACTGCCGGTTCAGGACATGAGGCCTTGATTATTGCCTCGCCAGAGGCTAGAAGTAGGTTTCTGGAAATGGTGCGCGATAGATACTGTAACGAGATGACAATCGAGGGCTATTATGAGTTCAATCGTCAGTTGGAACAAGATGACTAATGCATTTGGGGAAGGATAAGGAGTGATGCGATCATAAATGGCAGGCTTAACCACTATATTAGACAACCCAAGTTACAACCTACGGATTTTCATTTTGAGCGGAGCGGAGTCGAAAAATCTCCTTATCTCAGGTGTAGTGCCCATATTGAAAGAGATTCTTCGTCGCCATGCTCCTCAGAATGACAGAACTTGGTTTAGATACCCATATACCGCAAATCAATGAACGTTAAAAGTCAAGTCATAGAAGAACTTGATTCCCTAATCGAAAAGGGAAAAGAGCTCGATGATTCCTTCTACTCTGCTAAGACGGGTGTCAGGTCCTCCAAGCCGGAATCTGAACATCGTTCCTTTCTGACAGCTTCCCTCGCTGCTATATCAAGAATAGCTGGTCGAGACAGCGAATATTTTGAATCTGCTCCCAAGCCTGACATGGATTCTAACATCTCATCTGGATGGTCAAAGGGGATCACGATTCCAGCGATGTTAGGCAGTTTGTCAGCACTTAAGCAGGCAGTTGATTCAGAACTGCTGCAGTCAATTGAAAGTCGTCTCCGGGCAAGCGTGCATGACGACTTTCTTGAGCAGGCAAAAGAGCTTGAGAAGTCAGGGTATCATGTGGCGGCTGTGGTTCTTGCAAGTGGTGTTTTAGAAAACCATCTCAGGAATCTTTGCAGTGCCAAGGGGCTGAACGTCAAAGGATCAGGCAGTCTATCAAAATACAACGACCTGCTGAAGGATAATGTCTATCCTCAAACAGTCTGGCGCCGGGTGCAATCAGTTGGTGATGTCCGTAACCTTGCAGCTCATGGAAAGGGGGATAAAGTGGAGCCTGATGATGTGACTGATTCCATCAACTTTATCAGTCGGTTGCTTGTGGATCACCCCACATGAGTTACAGGTGTGACACGCTGATCGCTTCGAGAACGCTTCTCCGCGTTTTCCATCGCCGTCCGAAAACCACCTGCGCTGCGTCGAAAAGTTGATACTTACATCGCTCATCCATACACTTTGAATCCGTCGCGACTAAACATTCACTTCACTTCATAGAGCCACAGCACCAACTATGTATGTCACATCCGATACCTCCAATCGCTTCGAGTGCTGGGGCCGTGCTCGGCGCGGACTCCTGCTGCTTGCAGCCGGCCTTGCCCTTGCTGTGCTGACCTCCTCCTGCGCGCTTCTGGGCGACGATGGAGACGAGGGCCTCCGTCAGTCGCTACGGAGCAACCAGTTTGTGTGGAATCAAGCCGATCTCTCCAATTACACCTACGACTACCGGTACGGGAGCGCGTGGGGCGGCCCGCCGCCGGTCACCATTACGGTACGGGCGGATACCGTGCACGCCGTTGTAAACCGCGAAACCGGAGAGCCCCTCGACGAAGCCGAGCACGACTTCTTCCCAACCGTCGATGATCTGTTTGACGAACTGCACGAGGCGCTGGACTACGACCAGGCCGATGTCATTTTCGATGCCGAGCTTGGGTATCCGCATCGTGCATCGTTCGACCCCTACCGCAACGCCGAAGATGACGCGTTTAGCTACGAAGCCGAGGGGTTGGAGGCCGACGAGTGAGCATTCGCGTGGGCACTCCGCCGTTGCATCCCGTGTAGCGACAACGAACCTGTCAGCACACGTATTCGAAACCGATTACAACCATCTTATGACCACCGACGACGCGGCGCGGCGCTGGATTCGCATAATTGGGTGGGGATTTGTGGTGCTGGGGGTACTGAGCGCCCTTCATACGCTACTGGAATGGATGAACAGCTCGCCAAACACCATCATCATGAACGCCAGCTTTTTGCTGTACGCACTGATAGGATATGGCCTGCTCAATCAGCACACCATGGCGCGCATGGGAGCACTGCTGCTGGCTGCGGTTGTGGCCATCGGAATGCCCATCGCAGGAGTCGCAATGGTCTCAGACCTCGCCAACCTCGACGTGACGCTATTTGGCCGTGCGGTGACGCCCTCTCCTGTCGTCAAAGGCATGCTGGTTGTAGGGGCAACCGCCGTAACGACCGCGGTAGCTGGAGGCGTCGTGTACGTGCTCACCCACGAGCGGGTAGCCCAGCAGTTTGGGTAATGCCAAAACACAGGCACAGCGCCCTAAATCAGGACCCAGACAGATAAGCGAATACGAACTCTCTTATCACGCTTAGTGCTCTGCCCACCCTCATTGTGATGGTTGCTCTGCAATCAATCTCCCCAACGAAGCCTGTCATGGTGAGCGGACGGCGAAGCCGGGAGCCGAACCATCTCCTTGGCGTTCGGCGGGAACTGTTCGGAGCGCGCACTGCACGTGTCGCCGTCTCGGTTCGACGTGAAGAATGACCGTTGCCATAGCACCAGTCGAGATGGAGACCTGCTTGCAGCGTATGAAAGCACTTGATGGAGCATGCACGGAATAAGTAGTTTGGAGGATACGTAGGGCATGGATCGGCCCCAACGCATCCCGACAAGCCTGTAGCAGTGCTGCTCTGGTGGACATCCCGTCTTGGACGCGTACAATTGGTGTGGTACGTTCACAGGTCTGCGTCAGCTGCACGCGAATCCATACGGGCAGGCAGCCGTCTAATTTCATGTTGCTGTTTTGATGCCATTTGCCGCTTTCCCCGCCTCCTGTATGGCCGTTTCTGCTCCTACCGATGCCACCGCTGTCGACCGTCCGGCGGCGCGCCCGATGACCGATCACCTGCGCGCTACGCTGGCCGAGAACCTGCGTCCGCGCCTGCAAGGCGACCTGCGCACCGATGCGATGTCGCGCGCGCTCTACGCCACCGACGCCAGCATGTACCAGATGGAGCCGGTGGCCGTCTGCATCCCCAAAACCGTAGCGGATGTGCAGGCGACGCTCGAAGAGGCCCACGCGCTCAGCATTCCCGTGCTGCCACGCGGGGGCGGGTCGTCGCTGGCCGGGCAGGGCGTAAACACTGCCGTGGTGCTCGACTTCACGCGGCACCTGGATGCGATTGTCGATCTCGATCCCGCAGCCCAGCAGGCCACCGTGCAGCCGGGCCTGGTGCTCGACCATTTGAACGTGGCTGCAGCGGAGCGCGGCCTCATGGTAGGGCCCGACCCCGCCAGCAGCAGTCGCGCTACCCTCGGCGGGATGGTCGCCAACAACTCCACGGGCACGCACTCCATTCGCTACGGCAACATGATTCACCATGTGCGCCGCGCCAAAGGTTTTCTGGCGGACGGCACGCCCGTCACGTTCGAGCCGCTTTCGCATGGCGGCTGGCAGCGCAAAATGCGACAGGACGACCGCGAGGGCACCATCTACCGGAGCCTTGAGGCGCTGCTCAGCCAGCACGCCGACACCATCCGCCGCGACACGTCCGACCACTGGCGCCGCAACAACGGTTACCGCATCGAGCACCTGCTGGATACGGACGAGCGCAACGTGGCGCAGCTCATGGCAGGCAGCGAGGGCACACTTGCGGTGCTGACCGAAGTCACAATCGACCTGGTCGCGAAGCCCGACACGACGGTGCTCGGCATTGCATCGTACGACACGCGGCAGCAGGCCCTCGAAGCGGTGACCACGATTCTCGACACCGATCCCGACGCCGTGGAGCTCTTCGACGGCGTGGCCATTGAGCGGATCCGGGCTACGCCGGGCTACGCCGAGCGCCTTACCTTCATCGACGGCACGCCCGGCGGCGTCCTGATTGTGGAATACGGCGGGGCCTCCAAAGAGGACCTCGCCCGCAAACTTGACGAACTCGACGCGGTGCTGCCCGAAACCAACGCTCGGGGGCCGGCCCAGCGCATCCAGCACGACGACGCCATTGCCAACGTGTGGAGCATCCGCAAGGAGGGGCTTGGCTTGGTGATGGGCGTGGAGGGCGAATACAAGCCGTGGGCGCTCATCGAAGATGCCTCGGTGCCGGTGGAGCATCTGCCCGCCTACATTGATGAGTTGAGCACGCTGATTGACGAGTTGGATGTGCGCGCGGCCTACTACGCCCATGCCTCGGCAGGCTGCCTGCATGTGCGTCCGTTTGTGAACACGAAGACCGACGAAGGACTGGAGCAGCTGGATACAATTGCCCACGGCTCGCTGGAGCTGGTGAAGCGCTACGGCGGCGTGACCTCCTCTGAACATGGCGACGGCATCGTACGCGGCGCGTTGAATCGCGAAATGCTGGGGGACGACCTCTACGCCGTTAACCAGCAGATCAAATCCATCTTCGACCCTGAGGGCCTGCTGAATCCGGGGAAGGTGGTGGATGCCCCGCCGCTGACTGAGAACCTCCGCATGGGACCCGACTACAGCACGCGTCCACTGCGCACGGCGATGAACTTTGAGAGCGAAGGTGGCTTTTCGCATCTCCTGGAAAAATGCAACGGCAACGGCGCCTGCCGCAAACGCGACCACGGCACCATGTGCCCCAGCTTCATGGCCACGCGCGAGGAAGAAGACTCCACCCGCGGACGCGCCAACGCGCTGCGCTCGGCCCTGGCGGGCGATCTGCCCGAAGGCGCGCTTACCAGCGAGCGCATGTACGAGGTGATGGATCTGTGCATCCAGTGCAAGGCCTGCAAAACCGAGTGCCCCTCAAACGTCGATATGGCGAAGATCAAGACTGAGTGGCTGCATCAATACTGGCAGGAGCACCGCATGCCGTGGCGCACGTGGCTGTTTGCGCATCAGCCCGAATTTGTGCGCAAGCTGGCAGGCACGCCGCTGGCCACGGCCATCAACTGGTCGGGCGAGCAGAAGTGGATGCGCAAGGTTGGCGAGTGGATGCTGGGTATCAGCGCCGAGCGCGAGCTGCCGTCGTTTGCGCGAGAGACGGCCTTCCAGATGGATCTGGAGGCTGCGAATCCGCCCGAGGGGCCTGAAGTCGTGTTCTTCGCGGATACCTTCAACGCCTACCACACGCCCGAGGTAGTGCGTGCTGCCGTGCGGTTCTTGCAGCGCACTGGCCACCGCGTGCATCTGGCCCCCGAAGGCGCGTGCTGCGGACGTCCGCTCCTGTCGAAGGGGCTTGTGACTGAGGCACAACACACCGCGCTCAACACGCTGGAGGCGCTCTACCCGTATGTGGAGCAGGACATTCCGGTTGTGGGGCTGGAGCCGAGCTGCATCCACACGCTAAGCGACGAGTTTCTGTCGCTGCTGCCGGGTGAGTTGCGCGCCAAGGAGTTGGCCGAGCAGGTGCATCCATTTGAGGGATTCGTGGCAGAGCGGCTGCGCAGCGGCAAATTGGATGCATCCGAATGGCAGGCACCTGAACACAACGATCTGATTCTGCACGGCCATTGCCACCAGAAAGCGCTGGTGGGCACCTCAGATACTGAAGCGATCCTGTCGGCAGCGGGATACAACGTGAACACACTCGACACCAGCTGCTGCGGCATGGCGGGCTCGTTTGGCTACGAGGCCGAGCATCTCGACATCTCGAAACAGATGGCGGAGCGCCGCCTGGCGCCCACCGTGCGCAACGCGTCCGCATCCACCCATGTGGCCGCGCCGGGCTTTTCGTGCCGCTCGCAGATCAAAGACGTAACGCCGCGCACCGCGCAGCATCCGGCCGTGCTCTTAAACGAGGCGCTGCGTGGGTAAGAGCGGTCTGTTTGGGTTTTGGTTCGACAGCGAGAGCGGGCCTGTAGCCTTGCCACGCTGCTGCTTACTGCTGCGCAGATACGTGGTGACCCCTTGCAGCAGCGTACTGGCGCGCTGGCACGTCATCTGACACGCTCAGGCAACAGATTGACACGCTCAGATAACGGACAAGACCGCTGGATTGGATAACATAGGAACGTATTCGTCCGAGTGTTTAGGGCGACACGACTGAATAGGCTATCTTGGTGACCCCCATTTTGTCATGCGAACCGACACGCTCTATCCGAACGTGCTTCCTTTCTTTCGACGGCCCGTCCGTCGCCTGCACACCTGCGTGCTCATGGGAGCGGTGCTCTGCGCACTGCTCATCGGTCCGCCTGGGGCGCAGGCGCAGTCAGGCAACATCATCTATGTGGATGCCGACGCCCCAGGCAACGATGATGGCTCTTCGTGGACCGACGCCTACACCAACTTGCAAGATGCTCTGGCGAATGCTACCGGTAGCGATGAAATATGGATGGCGGCGGGCACGTACATCCCCAGCAGTCCAGTCGATGCAGCCCCCCGCATCGCCACGTTTGAGATTACCGGCGACCAGGATGGTCTCCAGATCTATGGCGGATTCGAGGGGACGGAGACCCGCCGAAGCGATCGCGACCCGAGCGTGAACGAAACCATCCTCTCCGGTGATCTGGATGGCGATGACGGACCGGACAGCGACGGCGACGGCCTTCCCGACAGCGGGCGCGGCGACAACTCCTACCACGTGCTTGTTTTCAATGGGGGCGAAGGATTTGGCGATGACAGCGACGACAACATCACGCCCGACACGGTGCTGGATGGAGTGACCATTACCGGGGGAAACGCCAATGCCAGTTCTCCCGATCCTCTTGGAGGAGGACTTTTCTGCGATGGCGTGGGCAGCGGTAACGCGTGCAGCCCGTCGCTTACCGAGGTGACCTTCACGGGCAACTCCGCTGGCCGCGACGGTGGGGCGATCTACAATGATGGCCGGGGGGGCGTGAGCAGTCCACAGATCACGAACGCCACGTTCACCGGCAACTCCGCAGGCTTTGGCGGGGCGATCTACAACGATGGCCAGGGGGGCGCGAGTAGTCCACAGATCACGAACGCGGCCTTCATGGGTAACTCTGCTGGCTTCGACGGCGGTGCGATCTACAACGATGGCAGCAATGGCACGAGCAGTCCACAGATCACAAACGCGATCTTCACGGGCAACTCCGCAGGGGAAAACGGTGGGGGGATCTACAACACTAGCCGCGGGGAGGGCACGAGCAGTCCACAGATCATTGGCTCCACCTTCACGGGCAACTCTGCTTTTCGGGGTGGGGCGATCTACATTGATAGCGGCATCAATAGTACGGGGGGGCCGCAGATTACAAACGCGATTCTGTGGGGAAATACTGCTTCAGGCAACGGACCGGAGATCTTCGACATCGGAATCGGACCGGAACCGACGCTCGCATACACGCTCATTGAAGGGGGGCTTCCTCCTGGCACAGACGACGGCGGGAATAACCTTGACGCCGACCCGCTCTTTGCGGATGCTGGCGATCCCGCCGGGCCTGATGGCCGCTTCGGCACCGCCGATGACGGGCTGCAGGTACGTACGGGATCCCCGGTGGTCGACGCTGGCGCGAATACGCCATTCGAGCCCGGTGGGATTGCAGAAGACGTGACCACCGATCTCCGGGGCGACGCCCGCATCCAGGACGGCGATGGCGATGGGACCGCGACCGTGACGCTCGGGGCCTACGAAGCGGCCATCGACGCCGTCGACCTGCGTCTCACGGCCACGCCGACGGCGGTGGCAGGAGACGACCCCACGAGCCTCACGTTTCGTCTCGCAAACCGGGGCAATGCCGCCCCCACGGGCGTTGCGGTGGACCTGGGCCCCCCGGTTGGGTTAACGCTCACAAAGACCAGCGGGAGGGGCACGCTCAGCGGCGGCACCTGGACTATTGGTTCGGTCCCCGGTGACGGCGAAGCCCAACTCACGGTAGAGGTCGAGCGCACGAGCGCACTCGAAGCGACGCTCCCCGCCACGGCCACCCTGCAGAGCGGATACACCGTCCCATCGGGCGCAAGCGACCTGACCGACCCGGAGCGCAACACTGCCGAGTGGGTGTCGCTGCCGGCCCCCTACGGCAGTGGGCAGGCTCTGACGCTGGACGGGGACGGCGACTACGTTTCTGCCGACACCGCATCGGAGGTGATGGCTGATGCCGAGGCCTTCACCATGGAGGCATGGGTACGGGTGGGCAGCACCACCGACCGGCCCGCCGTACTTGCGTTTAACGGGGCCGTTGAGGACAACAAGAACATCCTCTTCTACGACAGCGGGCAGTTTCAGTACTACGACCCCGACATCACCTTTCAGTCCAGCAGCGACACATTTGCGCCGGAGCAGTGGCACCACGTGGCCGTCGTAATCGAGACCGATGATAGCGGCACCCTCTACGTAAACGGCACCGAGCAGGCCACCTTTACCACGAGCGTTCGCCCGGTGAGCGGCGGGCGGTTCTCGATCGGGCAGGAGTGGGACACGAGCACGCCAAGCGACTTCCTTGCCGGACAGATCGACGAGGTGCGGC
>NZ_PDEP01000011.1 GCF_002554705.1 Longimonas halophila
CGAATAACGCCGGGTTTGAGGTACAGCGTGCGGCCGCATCCGCCGATGGCCCCACCAATGCATCTGTAGAGACGTCCCAGGTAGAGACGTCCCAGTGGGGCGTCTCTACCCAATGGGGCGTCTCTACAGACCAACCGTGGGAAACCATCGCCACCCTTGACGGCGCAGGCACCACCGCCACCCCGCAGTCCTACCGGTTCGAGGACACGGACCTGCCGTACGAAGCCGATAGCCTCCGCTACCGCCTCCGCCAGATCGACACCGACGGCACCGAATCCTTTAGCGAGGCGGTGACCATCGCGTGGCCGGTGACCGAGGCAGAGCTGTTGCCGACGTACCCGAACCCGGCGCGCGGGCAGGCCACGGTGCGCTTTGCGGTGCCGGAGCGGCAGGACGTGCGCATCGACCTGTACGACCTGCTGGGGCGCCGCGTGCAGACGGTGGTGGATACGGGTGCGGAGGGCCGCACGGAAGCGCAGCTCGACGTGAGCGGGCTGGCCAGCGGCACGTACTTCCTGCGGATGGATACCGAGAGCCACACCGAGACCCAGCGCGTCACCGTCGTGCGGTGAGCACGGCCCGGTAGCTCTTCCAAAGTAACCATGCCGGAATGGGGCATTTTGCTCCTTCCCGATGTCCGTTCCTGATTACAGATTCCTTCCTTCATGATGGCTCGTTCTGCTAACAATACGCTGCGCAATGCACCATCTCATCACACACTATCCCCATCGGATGCACGATCTGTGGCGGCCTACGAGCCGAGATCGGTGACTCGTTGCACCAGAGACATGACCTTCGGATCCAGCCCAGCTGAGCTGCTCGGAGCCTAAAATAAGAAATCAAAATAGGCTCTTAGCTGGAGAACTTGTGCTGAACGCCTTCGGTGCCGGGAGCGCCGCACGGCGCGGGGCCAACGCACCTCCATGAGACTGTGCCATTCTGTTATTTCCCCTTCCAGCCCCTGCAAAGGCCCTTTTGGCCCAGCCCGACACCCATTTGACACGCTCACGCAACAGATTGACACGCTCACGAAACGCATCTGCACCGCCTATTGGATAGCCTATGCAGTGCGTTTGGGCGGGACTGCCCGCGCCTCTGTGCTTTGCCCTCCCTTTGTTTGTACTGTACCATGATCACCAACACGCTACGCACCATTCGTTGTATGATTTCACGTCTTCGGCCCATTGCTGTCGATGAAGCGCCCCGGGCCCGCTCCTACCGTGCTACGATAGGAGCTGCCGCTGCGCTTTTATCGCTCATGCTTATCGGATTTATCACGCCCCAGCATGCCACGGCGCAGCAGGTGATCTACGTCACCGAGTCGGGTAGCGGAAGCGGCACTTCGTGGAGCGATGCAACGGACCTATCTTCGGCGCTCTCCAGCGCCACGAGCAGCGACGTCGTCGTGATTGCTGCCGGTACGTACCAGCCCAGCGAGCGGTTGGACGCGGGCGATTCGCGTACAGCCACGTTTGAAGTTACCGGCGACCAGGACGGACTGGGGATCTACGGCGGGTGGAGCGGGACCGAGTCGTTCAGCGGCATTGCAGATGTGGAGGCCCAGCTCGATAGCCGCGACCTGCAGGCCAACGAGACGGTGCTCTCCGGTGATCTCGACCAGAACGACGGTCCAGACACTGATGGCGACGGTTTCCCCGATTCGGGGCGTGCCGACAACGCATATCATGTGTTTGTCTTCAACGGGGGCAGCGAAATTGGCTCCAGTGTGAGCGCAAACGTGACGCCAGCCACGGTGCTGAATGGCGTGACCGTTACGGGGGGTAGTGCCAATGGGTCATTTCCTGACAGCGCAGGCGGCGGACTTCTTTGCGACGGTCGGGGCAGCGGAAACGAGTGCAGTCCGCAGATCGCAAACGCCACGTTCACGGAGAACTCTGCAACCCTCGGTGGGGCGATCTACAATAGAGGCCGAAGTGGCACAAGCAGCCCGCAGATCATAGATGCAACCTTCACGCGCAACAGAGTCATCTCTAAGTCAGGATTTTTTAGTGGGGCGGGAGGAGCCGTATACAACGATGCATTTGAGGGAAGAAGCAGTCCGCAGATCACAAACACGGTGTTCACCGGGAACTCCGCAGTGAGAAGCGGCGGAGCAATCTACAGTAGTGGAGACTCAGGAGTGAGCAATCTACAGATCACAAACGCGGTTTTCACCAGCAACTCCGCGGAATTTGGAGGTGCAGTATACAACGACAGTGGCGACGGTGAGAGCAACCCACTGATTATAAATGCAACCTTTACTGAAAACTCCGCGAGCACCGACGGAGGCGCAATTTATAATAATCGTTTCACGGGCACAGTGGATCTGCAAGTTAAAAATACAATCCTGTGGGCCAACAGTGCAGAAGGGGAGGGCGATGAGATCTATAACTACAGAGGCAGCGTAACGCTCACGCATACGCTTATCGAAGGCGGTGTGAACGGCCCGGGCGTTAGTGAAAGTCCTATCATAGACGGCGGGAATAACCGCGATGCCAATCCACTTTTTGTGGATGAAAGGGCCCCTGCCGGGCCCGATGGTGTGTTTGGCACCGCCGATGACGGGCTGCGCCTGATCCCCGGATCGCCCGCCCTGGACGCGGGAGACAACGTCCCATTTGAATCGGGTGGCGCGGCCGAAACTGTAACCACCGATCTGTTAGACGAAGATCGCATCCAAGATAATGATGGCGATGGCACGCCAACGGTGAGCCTGGGCGCCTACGAACGCGGTGCAGACCCCGTCCCCAACCAGGCGATTGTCTTGGATGGCACCGGTGACTACGTCACGGCCAATGGCGTTTCGGATGCGCTGGCCGGTGCCGGTACGTTCACCATGGAAGCGTGGGTGTACCCAACCCAACCGAACGGCCAACAGGGCCTCACCGCGTTTAACACCGGTACGGGGGATAACCTGAACCTGCTGTTTTACCGCGACGGTCAGTTTGAGTACGTCGACGATGATGCCGGGCGTACGGCCAGCCGCAACGCCTTTCCGGCCGGACAGTGGTACCATGTCGCGTTTACGGTTGATGCGTCAGACACCGCAACGCTCTACGTAAACGGACGCCGCGAGGCGACGCTCACCACCCCTGTGCGCCCGGTCTCGGGCGGACGCTTCTCGATCGGGCACGAGTGGGACGGCAACACGCCCAGCGATTTCTTTGAGGGGCGTGTCGATGAAGTGCGCATCTGGAGCGAAGCGCGCACGCAGGCGGAGATTCAGCAGGGCATGACCACGTCGCTCGGGGAAGACAACACGCTTGGAGATGCCTTCGACCTGTCGAGCTTGGAGGCGTACTACCGGTTTGAGGGGCTCACAGCCGATGCGACCGGCTCGCATGCAGGGATACCAGAAGGCGCTCCGTCATACACTGGCGACGTAGCGCAGTCCACCGCCGAGGACGCACTGATTGTACGCGTGAACGCGGCTGTATCGGGCGGCGCGGGCAACGGCACTACCTGGAGCGATGCACATGCCGACTTGCAAGACGGCCTCACAGGCACGGGTCCCGAAAACGACATCTGGATCGCCGAAGGCACGTACACGCCAAGTAAACAGATCGATACAGACGATCCGCGCACTGCTACGTTTGAGATTGCGGGCGACCAAGACGGTCTGAAGATTTACGGCGGGTTCGAAAGTGGCGATGCGTTTGCTGACCGCAATCCCGCCGATCACCCGACGATCCTCTCGGGCGATATTGGCACGACGGGCGACGCCTCTGACAATGCCTACCATGTCGTTGTTTTTAATGGGGGTAACGGTATTGGAAGTGGCACATTTGCGAATATCACTGCGGATACCGAGCTAAACGGCGTTACGATTACAGGAGGCCATGCAAATGGCGACGATGTTCTAAACAAGCAGGGCGGCGGGCTTTTCTGTGACGGAAGCAGTTCCGGTAACGAATGCAGTCCGACCCTTTCCAACACCATCTTTGATCAGAATGTGGCTGAGAGAGAGGGCGGAGCCCTTTTCAACGACGGATTGTTCTCTGGGGAGAGCAGTCCTATCCTTACCAATGTTACCTTCACAGGCAACAGCGCCCGTTCGGGGGCTGGGATGTATAGCCGGGGGGCATTCGGAGTAAGCAGCCCTGTCATCACGGAGGCCACCTTCGAAGGGAACGTAGCGTCCGTATCAGGTGGTGGGATGTACCTTAATAGCGACTCCGGCGTGAGCAATGCACAGATCACCGATGCCATCTTTACGGGCAACGAAGCCAGCTTAGGAGCAGCTGGGTATATCAACGGGGCAGACGGCGAAGCCGCTCCACAGATCACAAATGCGGTCGTGACCGAGAACGCGACAACCAGCAGTATCGGGGCGTTTTACTTTTATGGAGACGGCGGCTCGATAGCGGCTGAGGTGGTCAATAGCATCTTTGCTGATAATGGTGACTTCCATGTTGCCTTCAATGACGGCAATGCGGGCGAATCCCCAACCTTCATTAACTCGATCTTCACTGGAGCGACAGACTCTGCATTCAACATTCAGTTTTACGACAATGGGCAGACGCCCATGCAGGTCGTTAACTCCATCCTTTGGGGAAATGGTGCAGGGGATATCGTAGAGGCATCTGGAGCGGTGAGCGATCCGGATCAGGCTGTGGAGGTGTCGTACTCCATCGTCGAAGAGGCGCGCTACGCCGAGGGCAGCGGCGACCCCAATGCAGGCACGGGCAACGCCAATACCGATCCGCTCTTTGTGGATGCGGTACTCCCGGCGGGGCCCGACGACATCTTTGGCACCGACGATGACGGGATCCGCATAGCAAATGGCTCTCCGGCCGTCGACGCCGGCGACAACAGCGCCGTGCCCAGTGGCGTATCGACGGATCTGCTCGGTGACCCGCGCATCCAGGATGGCAACGACGACGGCACCGCCACGGTGAGCCTGGGGGCCTACGAAGAACCCGGCTTAGCACGAGCACGAAGCGTAACGATTGCTGGAACCGACAGTGGCGACGACAGCGGATGGCGCATCTTGGGCGTGCCGTATACCGGGACCACCGCTGGCGACCTCGAACTGACGCACTCTGCTGGCGTGAGCGCCCCGCGCTTTGGTCAGAACGTCATGCAGATGTGGGACGATGCCGCTGGAGCAGAAACGCCCACAGGAGCCTACACGCCTGCCAACGCCTCTACGTCCTTGCCTGCGGGGACCGGGTTTCTCTTCTACTTCCGAGATGACGCTGCCGTCCCCGTTGACGACGCAGGCGTTACCGTATCCGTAGACCGCCCGGCCACAGCGCTGCGGTTTGCGGGCGACGTCACGGTGAGCGGCCTTAGTGCCAGTGCGCGCTGGCATCTCCTTGCCAATCCCTACCCTACCGGATACGCTCTGGGGGCACTTCAGAGCAACGGCCAGGCGCTGGTTGACGAAGGCTTCCAGAACGATGCGCAGATCTACGACGTCACCGTTCCGGGCGGTGCAGGGTGGCGGTTTATCGACACCTCAAGCGATGTGCTGTCGGCCTGGCAGGGCGCGTTTATCGAGCGAACGGCCCCCGGAAATGGAGCTACGAGCGTCACGTTTGGAGAAGACGGCCGGGCTGCTGGTGTGCCCTTTATCGGCACAATGATGCAGGGGCCTGCATCAGATACACCTGATCGGGCCATGCTCCGGTTTGCACTCACCGCGCACGATGGCGGAGATTCTCCCATCGCCCGCGACGAAGCCATCGGCATTCGTTTCCACGAAGATGCCAGCACCGGCTTCGATCCGTACGACACCTCAAAGATGAATCCGCTGGAGACGCCCTACGCAATTGCAACACCTCTGGGCACCGGACGCGATGGCAGCGAGGTGGGCAAAGCAGTAGAGAGCCGCCCCTACCTGCAAGCAGGCGATGCGATGGCCAGAATCCCTGTGCAGCTATACACCGCAGAGGTGCCGAACGCCGCAACGCTTACCGTTTCGGTGCAGGCGTATGACCTGCCCGCCGAGTGGGCCGCCGAAATTGTGGATACGAAAGGCACCGCCGCGTCGAGCGACGAACGCGTGGTGCCCCTGGGCCCAGACCACGAGATCGAGATTGCGCTGTCGGATCTGCAGGACTACAGCACCGAAGTGGCTCCGCTGCGCGTGCAGGTCGCTCCCAGCGAAGAGGCGCTGCCTGTTGAGCTGTCGAGATTCGACGCACAACGCGAGAGCGACGAATCCATCACGCTGCAGTGGCAGACCCTCTCGGAGACGAACAACGCCGGGTTTGAGGTGCAGCGCCGCGTCCAATCCGCGCATGAATCTGCCGATGCATCCAACGTAGAGACGCCCCAGGTAGAGACGCCCCAATGGGACGTCTCTACGGACGGATCGTGGCACACCATCGCTACCCTCGACGGCGCAGGCACCACCGACCAGCCGCAATCCTACCGGTTCGAGGACACAGACCTGCCGTACGCCGCCGATAGCCTACGCTATCGCCTGCGCCAGGTCGACACCGATGGCACCGAATCCTTCAGCGAGGCGATCACGATTGCGCGACAGGTGACACAGGCAGAACTCTTGCCGACGTATCCCAACCCGGCCCAGGCGCAGGCCACGGTGCGCTACGCCGTTCCCACCCGCCAGAACGTGCGCATCACGCTCTACGACATGCTCGGGCGGCGCGTCCGCACCGTCGTTGATACGGAAACCGCCGGGCGTACCGAACAGACGCTCGATGTAAGCAGCCTGGCCAGTGGCACCTACTTCCTGCGTCTGCAGGTCGATAACGCCTCCGTAGATACACAGCGCCTCACCATCATCCGATAAGAGCCTCCGACAAACAGCGAGCGCGTCCTGCTTACGTGCGGTCGCATGCAACGGGCATCGTGACTGCTGATACACGACGTTTGCGCGCAGCGCCAGCACGTGTCGTTTCATTTATCGCCTTTCAACCCCGCTTATATGTCGCTCTCCCCCCAGACCGATACAACACTGTTCGTCCTCGTGCTTTTTGCGATCGGAGCAGGGTCCATTTTCCTGTATCCGACCCTGGATGCGCCCGCCCCGTCCTCATGGAACAGCGCAGATGCATCCTCCGAGCAATCCAGCATAACTGGACGTTCGCCTCGCATGCCCGGAGCAGGTGCAACGGGCGGGGGATCGCGTCTTCTGCGTAGCAATCCGCTCTACGACGCGCCCGGAATAGCGGGCCGAGGTGCCTCATCTGGACATATCTCAGCCGGACCCATGACGTGGCAGCAGCCTTCGTGGGGAGCGGTGCCGTCATCGCAACGCAGCGCCCATCCAACAGCATCTCGTGGGAGGAGCCCTTCTCGCAGCGGATCGATGTCGGGCGGAGGCGGGACGAGCGGTGGGTACAGTGCCTCGGGGTCGGCGTCTGAACCGGGAGGCTGGGCGGGCGCGCTAGCCTCCAGCAGCGGCGAACTGGAGTCGATTGCGCGTAGCGCAGAGGGCATTGCCCGGCACCTTCGATCCAACCGTACCCGCCGTGCGGCCCCGGAGCGCACGCCGGAGTGGGCCGAATCGAGTGAGCCCGCTCCTGCCGCTGGACTTGGTAGCGACGCGCCCCTTCCCGATCCCCCAATCGATCCGAATCCGCCGCTGCCGCCCGACCCGGTGCCTGTAGATGGCGGACTGATGATCCTGGCCCTGGCGGGCGGTGCCTACGGACTGCGCCGTCTGCGGGCGGCAGATGTCCCAGCATAACGCTTGCCCCTACGGTTTCCCACTGTACGTCCTTCGAATTGCCTGTACGCACTGCACGTAGCCCCACATTATGCCGACACCCAACCAAGACAACCCGCGCACCCCGACCACAGCCCGCCCAGCCGTAATGGCCGGTAGCCTGATGCTGGCACTGCTTCTGCTCGTCCTGGCGGGCCCTCGCATCGCCACGGCCCAGATCTACGTAGATGCTGCAGCAACAGGCGCTGAAGACGGCTCGTCGTGGACCGATGCCTACACCGATCTGCAAGATGCATTGGCTGTAGCCACCGGCAGTGATGAAATCTGGATTGCGGAAGGCACCTACACGCCTGGCACCAACCGAAGCGATAGCTTCACGATTACGGGCAACCAAGACGGATTGGAGATCTATGGCGGATTTGCAGGAGGTGAAACCAGTCGGAGCGAGCGCGACCCGACGGCGAATCCAGTTGTGCTCAGCGGCGATCTTGGAAACAATGATGGATCTGACTTTGATGATGATGGGGTCCCCGACAGCGGACGCGAAGAAAACGCCCATCATGTGATTTTCTTCAATGGGGGTGAAGGAATCGGGCCGAGTGTAGGCGCAAACGTTACGACTGCCACAGTGTTAGGCAGTGTAACAGTCACTGGAGGGGACACAGAGGGTTCATTCTCTGGGAATGGAGGGGGAATCTATTGCGACGGTCAGGGAGGCGGAAATGAATGTAGCCCCACAATCAGTAATGTCACGTTCACGGGGAACTCCGCACAGTTTGAAGGAGGTGCAATCTACAGCAACGGGACTGACTATGGCATCAGCAGTCTGCGAATCACAAACACCATCTTCAGGGGCAACACTGCTGCCGAGGGCGGCGCAATTTATAACGATAGCGGATTCGGCGGCACGAGCAATCCACAGATTGCCGGGTCTATCTTTATTGGCAACTCCGCACGCGATTTCGGCGGTGCAATCTACAACAGAGGTAATTCAAGCGGCACAAGCAGCCCATATATTGTTAACTCAAACTTCATCGAAAACTCCGTAAGTGCCTTTGGTGGGGGAGACATTGCCAGTTTTGGTCTAAACGGTACAAGCCGCCCAACAATCACGAATACGATTCTATGGAACGTAGATGACGACGACAATGCAATCTATAATAGTGATGCCACGCTTACACTCAGCCATACGCTTCTTGAAGGCGGGTTCAGCAGCATTAGTGGGTCAACGACCAACGGCGGTAACAATTTCACTACCGATCCGCTTTTTGCAGATGTAAGTGACCCGGCTGGCCCTGACGGTGTACTCGCTACTGAAGACGATGGGCTACGCGTAATCCCCGGCTCGCCCGCACTGGATGCGGGAAGCAATGCTCCGTTTGCATCGGGCGGCATTGCTGAAAATGTAGACACCGACTTATCGGGGGCAGATCGTATTCAGGACAATGACGGTGATGGAACTGCTGTAGTGAGCCTCGGTGCGTACGAGGCTGCTAAGCGCGCTGCTCGTTTACGCCTACAGGCAGCCGTGCGTCCCGAATCAGAAACCGTTATATTTACGCTCACGAATCTTGGAGGTGAGGACGTTACCGGGGCCGAGGTAGACCTCGGGCTGCCTGCCGAACCCTCTGCCACCGGCAGTTCAGGCGATGGCACCGTGACCGGGGGCACCTGGACGGTCGATGTACCCGCGCAGACCACCGTCCGTGTTACGGTTGATCTGGAGCGCAGCGACAGCGCTGACTCTGGACTGCTAAGCGGCACGGCCCAGCTCGATACGGATAGCTACACCGTGGAGGGCGGCTTCCCAGATGTCACCCAGTCCGGCGATGTCACAGCAAACTGGGGCCTCCCTGAGGCGCCCTACGGTCCGGGCACGGCACTTACCTTCGACGGCACCGACGACTACCTGCGCGGCGATGCTGTCAGCAATGCGGTAGCCGCCACCGACGCATACACGGTGAGTGCATGGATACGACCCGCCAGCGCGACCGGTACAGCAGGCGTCTTGAGTTTTAATACCAGCACGGGTGGGAACCGAAGCATCTTGTTCTATCGAGATCAGAAGTTTGCGTATTACGATGACGCCATTGGCTACCAAGAGTCTGGCTCAATTACGCCTGGGGCGTGGCATCACGTTACTGTTACCATCGATGCGGTGAACAACGGAACCCTCTATGTGAACGGCACCGAAACAGCCACCTTCACGACCGACGTCCGCCCGGTGAAAGGAGATCGGTTCTCCATTGGGCAGGAATGGGACAATGACGCCGAATCTGACTTTTTTGAGGGCGCCGTCGACGAGGTGCGCATCTGGAACACCGCCCGCAGCCAGGCGGACATTCGGGCCACGATGCACCAGACGCTTCCGGGGGATACCCCGGGCTTGATCGCTTCCTATCGTTTCGACGCCGCTCAGGCGGATCAGCGCTTCGATGACAGCTTCACAGGTACCACCGTGTACGACCTCACGGGCGGGCGGAGTGCAACGTTTGTGGGCGATCCGCAGTGGAGGGCCAGCAGCGTGCGCCTCGGGCAAGAAAGCGTGGTGGTTAGCGCAGGAGGAACCGGTGCTGTCGGTCCTACCGGGGCCCAGCTTGCAGTGTCCAGTACCGATGCGCTCGTCACACTCTACCGCTACGGCGATCCCAATGCAGAGATATTTGAGGACCCGAGCGTTCCCCTGGGCACCGAGCGTAGCACGGCTGTTTGGGGCATGGTTCCGTCTGGGACTGCAGACCTCCAGCTCACCTATGGCAATGTGGTGGTACCGAATCCCAGTGCCGTGTATCTGGCCGAGCGCCCGCGTCCGACACAGTCCTGGACTGACCGCTCAAAGACTCCATCCAGCGAGACGTTTATGCTATCCGGCCAGACTGATCCCCAGGAGTTTTCGATTTACGGTGATGTGGTCCAGACTTTCTATGTGGATGCGGATGCAAGCGGCGCAGACACGGGAGCATCCTGGGATGATGCATTCAATGATCTACAGGACGCGCTCGATTCAGCCACCAGCGGCGATGAAATATGGGTCGCAGAAGGCACGTACACACCCGGCACCGATCGAGGCGATCGCTTCACGATGAGCGGCAACCAGGACGGGCTAAAGGTCTACGGCGGATTTGCTGGAGGCGAAACAGCACTCAGCGACCGCGACTCACGAGCCAACGAGACCATCCTCTCTGGCGACATCGACGGGGATGGCACGCTGGCGGGCAATAGCTTTCATGTCGTCTTTTTTAATGGACCCATTACACCGGATACGGTCCTGGACGGTGTCGTCATTGAAGGCGGCTCAGCTACTGGAAGCGGAGCAGACAGTCGGGGCGGCGGCATATTCTGCAACGGATCGGGCGCCAGTGCGGTATGCAGTCCTACCCTCACAGAAGTCGTGGTCCAAAATAACCGGGCTGCAGACCACGGCGGAGGGTGGTACAGCGAAGGGGAGGATGGAGGGACAAGCAGCCCGGTCTTCAATCGGGTCGTCTTCCAAGAGAACGAGGCAGGTACCTTTGGGGGCGGGATGTACAACGCCGCTACGAGCGGGCCCGCCGCTCTCACGACGCTCAACGAGGTCGCGTTCATTCAAAACAGTGCTGCCAGTGGCGGCGCGATGTATAACGAGCAAGGAAGCAACCCGGTCGCCATGAGCCGCACAGCGTTTCTCCAGAATCGCGCTCTGTCTCCGAGTAGCACAGCAGGTCATGGAGGCGCGCTCTTCAACGAGTCCAGCAGTCCCATCATCGCAGGCAGCGTGTTTTGGCAGAACACCGCAGGGCACAACGGCGGAGCGATCTACAACGACGCACGCAGCGGCCAAGATAGCAGTCCCGAACTTGCGAACGTCGTGCTCACGAAAAACAGCGCCGGATCAAATGGCGGTGCGATCTACAACCGGGCTGAGAACGGCGCATCCAGCAATCCCGCCATTCTGAACGCCACCTTTTTCGACAACGAGGCGGCATCCAACGGAGGGGCCATCGCCAACGTAATTCCCGAAGGCAGCAGCGGCGGGGCCCAGCCGGAAATCGCGAACACCATATTCTTTCAGAACCAGGCGCCTGATGCCGGAGACGCCATCTCGAATCAGGGCTCCGGAGCGATACCTGGGGTGCGCCACTCGCTGTTCACCGATGGCGTAGACGCTGATGTAAGCGGCCCACTTGCCGTCGATGATAACAATGGGGCCGGTGATCCGCTGTTTGTGGATCCCCGTGCCGTCAGCACAACGAACCCCGTGATTGATCCCTCAAACGACGGGCTCCGTCCCGCAGCCAACTCACCCGTCGTAGATGCGGGCGATAACAGCTTGGTCCCCAGTGAACTTGCTGTCGATGCAATCGGAGACGAGCGCATCCAAGACGGCAACGAGGACGGCACTGCGACGGTGAACATCGGGGCGTACGAGACGCCGGGGATGTCCATCGCTACGAGTGTCACCATCACGGGCACCGACGGCATTGGCACCGACGCGGGGTGGCGCATTGTGAGCGCGCCCTACACGGGAGCGGTGGCGGGTGATCTGCGTCTGACGCACGGCTCCGAGACCAATGTGCCGCGCCTCCAACGCAACATTGCAGCGGTGTGGGACGACAGCGACCCGGACGGGAGCACCGGTGGCACGGGGGCCTATGTAGTTGCCGATCCCGCTACACCCCTCGAAAACGGACATGCCGTGCTGCTCTATCTCGACGACGATCTGCGCGATCCTGTTGAACCCGAGGGGCTCACCATTTCCTTGAGCGAAACCACGTCCGCCACGCGTCAGGGTATTGTTGGGGTGCAGCGCGATGATCTGGCCCAGAGCGCCCGCTGGCATCTCATTGGCAATCCATATCCGACCGACTACGAGCTGTCCGCACTCACCACCAGCGGCAGTCCCCTGGTCGGCAACGGTTTCAAGGCCGACGCGCAGGTCTACGATGCAAACGTAGGCAGCTGGCAGCTGATTGACACCGGAAGCGCAACGCTGGCTGCATGGCAGGGCGCGTTCATTGAGCGGAGCAACCCAGGGAGCGGTCCGACGACGGTCACGTTTGATCCGAGCGGACGCACCGCTCCGAATGCGCCGTTCATCGGCAGCGCGATGCAAGGTCCGACCGCCGCGTCGAATGTCGAGCGCGGCACGCTGTGGCTGGAGGGCGTCGTAACCGATGAATCAGGCGACCCGGTGGCCACCGACCAGGCGATCGGCGTGCGCTTCCACGAGAGCGCGACCGATGGGTGGGACGCCTGGGATACCTCGAAACGTGCGCCGCTGGAAGCGCCCTCCGTAGCGCTCAGCGCACAGGGGACGGGCAGCAGTGGCGGCGACGTTGCCAAAGCCGTCGAGAGCCGCCCGTGGCCGCAAGATGCGTCGGATCCCGATGCGGACCTTACGGCGGTGCCAATCGCAGCAGAAGGAAGCCAGTTGCCCGAGGACGGTACGCTGACGCTTCAGGTGCGCGAGTGGGACCTGCCGGACACATGGGCCGCTGAATTGATCGACACGCAAGGCACGTCCGATGCCAGCGACGACCAGACCGTGCCGTTGGAGCCCGGCATGGATTACCAGGTGGACGTGAGCAGCCTCAGCGCCAATCCGGAAACCGAACGGTTCGTGGCGCAGATTGCGCCGAACACCGGCGCCTTGCCGGTAGAACTGGCTGGATTCGAAGCGCAGCGCTCCGGCACTGAAGCGGTGACGGTGCAGTGGCAAACCCTTTCGGAGACGAATAACGCCGGGTTTGAGGTACAGCGTGCGGCCGCATCCGCCGATGGCCTCGCCAATGCATCCGTAGAGACGCCCCCTGTAGAGACGTCCCAATGGGGCGTCTCTACAGACCAATCATGGGAAACCATTGCCACCCTCGACGGCGCAGGCACCACGGGCACCCCGCAGTCCTACCGGTTCGAGGACACGGATCTGCCGTACGCGGCGGACAGCCTACGCTACCGCCTCCGCCAGATCGACACCGACGGCACCGAATCCTTCAGCGAGGCGGTGACCATCGCGCGGCCGGTGATCGAGGCCGAACTGCTCCCCACGTACCCGAACCCGGCGCGCGGGCAGGCAACCGTGCGGTTTGCGGTGCCGGAGCGGCAGGACGTGCGCATCGACCTGTACGACCTGCTGGGGCGGCGCGTGCAGACGGTGGTGGATACGAACGCGGAGGGGCGCACGGAAGCGCAGCTCGACGTGAGCGGGCTGGCCAGCGGCACGTACTTCCTGCGGATGGAGACCGAAGACGGACCCGTCGACACGCAACGGGTGACGGTGGTGCGGTAAGCTTCTCCTCTGGCACGTCCGGTCCCTGCATGGTGGCGCGGGGACTGGATGGGGATACTGCGATGGATGTACGTGAGGGCGTGCGCTTTGGCTTCCCTCCAACTTTTCCTGTGTTCGCGCAATTCAGCCGTACACCGTCCGAGTTGAGGGTGCGCTGGGCAGGGAGGCACGGCGCTGAGGCCGTTTGTACATGGCGTGCAACATAGACACAACGATCTGCAACATAGGCAAAAGCATCTGGGGACGCGGGCAGATACATTATTTGACCCCATAGCGAGCACAGTGCAATGCTCGTTCCACCCCCCGCCCAGCTGGTTTTGTTGTTGTCATGTTGATGCTGCTCTCCTCGTTCTGCTACCCGGCACGTGTACGGTTCGGATACGTTGTGCTGCTTGCTTTTCTCGCCGTTGCATTTGTGCCAACGGCAGCCCACGCGCAGGGCGAAACGCTCTATGTGGATATTGATGTGGAAAATGGCAACTTCGATGGCTCCTCATGGAGCAATGCGTTTCTCACGTTGCAAAATGCGCTGGATGTGGCGGGGCCCGACGACGAGATCTGGGTGGCTGAGGGCACCTACTATCCGACGAACACCGAAGACCGTACCATCAGCTTCGAGATCAACGGCGACCAGGATGGGCTGAAGATCTACGGCGGGTTCGATCCGGATACCGGCGATACGGGGTTTGCCGACCGCGACCGGTTCGCCAACGAGACGATCCTTTCGGGCCGAATTGGAAACGACATCCTATTTGGGCCTATTCGGAGCCACCAGGTTGTCGTCTTCGCCCAGAACGGAGACACGGGCCCCAGTGGCGGCGCCATCACGCGCGACACGGTGATCGACGGATTCATCATCGAAGAAGGGAGGGCCGATGACGGCTATCCATACCGGAACGGCGGGGCCATCTATATTAACGGACGCGGATCGAGCAACGAAACCAGTCCGACGATCTCCAACATGGTGCTCCGCGAGAACTACGGGCTCAATGGCGGCGCGGTGGGCATTGATGGAACCCAGGGCGGCGCAAGCAGTCCGCTCCTGACCGACGTCACGTTCATCAGAAACCAGACGCCGCTCGATGGCGGGGCGGTATATGGACGGGGCAGTGGAAATCCCATCATTAAGAACTCCGTCTTTGTAGAAAACGAAGCGGCCAGTCTGTCGGGGTCGGGGCCGAACTACGCATACGGGGGCGCCATCGCCGTTCGCGCTGGGAGCCCGTCGATTCACGTCATCAATACGGTGTTTGCAAATAACGAAGGTAAGCGGGGCGGGGCCATCTACACGGATGCGGATATGCGCCTCACCAATGTGACCATTGCTGGCAATACCGCATCGGAGGTTGGAGGAGCGATTGTAAATAATGCGAATCTGCGGTTCGAAAACAGCATTGCGTGGGGGAACACAGCAGCGGGAGACGGAGAGGAGATATACGACAACCCGTTTCAGAATGGAACGACCCAGTACACGCACGCACTCGTTCAGGGGCTCAATCCTACCGGCACAGGCAACCTGGACGGCACTGATGCTGCCAACGCGCCGGGCTTTCCGAGCCCGAACACCCCCGCCGGACCCGATGGCATCCTCGCAACCATTGACGACGGACTGCGCCTCGGCGAGAACAGTCCGGCGGTGGATGCGGGCGACAACAGCCTTATCACCGAACCTACTGATCTGACGGGACGGCAGCGCGTCCAGAACGGTGCGGTGAACCTTGGGCCGTATGAGGAGGCCGCCGACACGCCCGAACGCATCTACGTAGATGCCACGGCCACCGGGGCGGGCGATGGCACCTCGTGGACCGATGCCCACCCGAATCTGCAGGATGCGTTGAATCGCGCCGGGGGCAACGACCGCATCTGGATTGCACAGGGCACCTACTACCCGGATGAAGGCGGGGGGCGCTCCCCTGGCGACCGGGCGGCCCCGTTTTACATCCCCGGCACGAAAGACGGCCTTCAGCTTTATGGCGGATTCGACGGCACCGAAACCGACCTCGACGACCGCGATGTGCTCGCCAACGAAACCGTTCTCTCGGGCGACATCAACCAGAGCGGCACCGCCACCGGAAATAGCTACACGGTGGTGCAGATGCGGGGGCAGGGCGCCAGCGATCCAATCACTGAAGCCACCACGCTGGCCGACCTCACCATCACCGCCGGAAATGCTGACGGCGTAGGCCTTGTCCAAGAACGCGGAGCCGGGCTCTACTGCGATGGCAGCGGCTCCGGCAATGCCTGTAGCCCCACCCTGCGCAACGTCGTCTTTGCAGATCATACCGCCAGCTTTGGCGGCTCCGCGCTCTTCAACGACGGACGCAACGGCGGCACGGCCAGTCCACAGATTGAGGGCGTGCTCTTCACCGACAACACCGCCGATGTGAACGGCGGCGCCATCTACAATTACGGACGCGGCGGCGCAAGCAGCCCCACGATTGTGAACACCACGTTTTCGGGCAACGAAGCAGGCACCCACGGCGGCGCGATGTACAACTACGCCTACACCAACGGCGTGGCCAACCTGACCATCAACAACACGATCTGGTACGGCAACACCGCCGACAGCGACGGCGACGGCACTGGTGCGGGCGAACAGATCTATAACGATGGAGCCGACGCCGTGCTTAACTTCCGCTATTCACTCTTCGAAGGCACCGCCAACGACATCGAATCGGTGAATGGGGCCCGCGTGCGGTACGAAGACGACCGTGGCATCAGCGTATCCCCGATTAGCGTGAGCACAAATGTGCAGGCCGATCCAGCGTTTGTGGATGCGAGTGCCCCTGCCGGGCCCGACACCCAGTTCGGTACCCTCGACGACGGCCTTCGCTTGAGCGGGGCCTCTCCGGTGAGCAGCCAGGGCGAAAACAGTGCGGTGCCGACCAACCTGAGCACCGATCTCCTGGGCGAAGCTCGTATCCAAAACAGCCGCGTGAGCCTGGGCGCTTACGAGCGCGTGAGCGGCATTGTGCTACAGCTTGCGGCGTCAACCGGCGCCGAAACCGCAACGTTCATGCTTACCCACGACGGCCCGAGCGGGGTCACGGGCGCCGCTGTGGACCTGGGCCTGCCCGCAGGTATCACAACCCCAGGCGCCACGGGCGATGGCAATGTGAGCGGCGGCATGTGGACGGTAGATGTGCCGGCCAACGATGCCGTCCGTGTGGTGGTAGATCTGGAGCGCGACGCGAGCGCCCCCACGGGCGTGCTTGACATAGCGGCTCAACTCGACACCGACAGCTACACGATCGACGGCGGCCTCCGCGACGCCACCCAGCCCGACGACGCCACCGCCGATTGGAATCTGCTCGAAGCGCCCTACGGCCCCGGCGCCGCCCTCACCTTCGACGGCACTGACGACTACTTGCGGGCCGACGCGGTAGCCGCCGAACTGGCCAATGCCGATGCCTACACCATGAGCGCCTGGGTGCGGCCCACCAACACCGACACGGGGCAGCGGGGCATCGTTGCGTTCCATACCGGCACCGGCGGCAACAAGAACATGCTTTTCTATCGCAATGAGCGGTTTGCGTACTACGATCCCGACATCGGCTACCAGGAATCGACAACTACCTACGCGCCGGACGCCTGGCACCACGTCGTCGTTACGGTCGATGCCAGCGACAACGGCACGCTGTACGTAGACGGCAGCGCCGAAGCCACCTTCAGCGCGAATGTGCGTCCCGAGGCCGGCGACCGGTTTTCCATTGGGCAGGAGTGGGATGGCACCACCGCCTCTGACTTCTTTGAGGGCCAGATCGACGAGGTGCGGGTGTGGACCGCAGCGCGTACCGAGGCAGAGATTCGCGCATCCACCTACCAGACCGTGCCGCCTGAGCGCAACGACCTCGCAGCCTATTACCGCTTCGATGCCGCCCAGACCGGCCAGCGCCTGGACGAAAGCTACGCCGGCACGCAGGCCTATGACCTTGCGCAGGACCTCGATGCCTCGTTTGAAGGCGACCTGCAGTGGACCGCCAGCGGGGCGCGTCTTGGGCAGGAGAGCATCGTGGTAGAGGCCGGAAATACCGCCTCGCTGGGTCCTGTCGACGCCCAACTTACGCTCACCAGCACCGATGCCCGCACCACGCTCTACCGCTACGGCAATCCGGGTGCCGATGTATTCACCGATCTGGATGTGCCTCGCAAAACGACGCGCAGCAACGCCGTGTGGGGCGCCGTACCCACCGGCACGGCCGACCTGGAGCTCACCTACGCCAACGTAACGGTACCCAACTCCGAAGCGGTGGGCCTGGCCGCACGCCCGTATCCCGCCGATGCATGGACCGCCCGCACAGAAGCGCCCGCCAGCCAGACGTTCACCCTCACCGGGCAGACGAATGCACGTGAGTTCGCACTCTACGACAACGGCCCACCTTTCTACTACGTAGATGCCGATGCCACAGGTGCGGAAACGGGCGACTCTTTCGAGGATGCGTTGACCGACTTACAGGATGCGCTGGCTGTGGCCAAGCCCGGCGAGATCATCGTGATAGCAGGTGGCACCTACAAACCCGGCCCCGACCGCACCGACGCCTTTCGCATTGACGGAAGCCAGGACGGCCTCACCGTAGCAGGGGGATTCGAAGGCACCGAATCGTTCGAGAGCGTGTCCGCGTTTGAGGCCGCCCTGCCGGTTCGCGATTTTGCCGCGAACGAGACGATTCTTTCGGGCAACCTGGGCATTCCGGGCCTCAGCGACGACGACGCCTACCACGTGCTGGTTGTTGATGGCACCACCGACGGGCCCATCACCAACGTCACCACGCTCGATGGCCTCACCATCACCGCCGGGAATGCCGACGGAAGCGGGTCCAATGCAAGCGGGGCCGGACTCTACTGCGACGGCAGCGGCACAGGCAACGCCTGCGCACCCACCCTTCGCACCACGCAATTCGTGGACAACACCGCCACCTCAGACGGCGGCGCGCTCTACAACAACGGCTCCAATGGCGGATCCGGCAGCCCGCGCATTCTCAACTCTGCCTTTGCAGATAACCAGGCGGACCACGGCGGTGCCCTCTACAACAACGCCACAGATGGCACCAGCAGTCCCGAACTCATAAACACCGTGTTTGCAGATAACACAGCAGATCGGGGCGGTGCTATTTATAACGATGCGTCGGATGGCACAAGCAGCCCTACGCTTGCTAATGCGACATTAACGGGCAACACAGCCGCTTTTGGCGGTGCGGTGTATAGCAGCGCCAGCGGAAGCGGCACCAGCGTCCCCGACATTGTCAACACCATTTTGTGGGATAACACGGCTACCGATACAGGCAACGACGTGTACAGCACCAATGGCGCTGCCCCAGCCGTGCGCTCCACGCTTGTTGCGGGCGGATGCCCCACCAATGCCGACTGCGGCGACGGCTCGACCCTTCTCACCGAAGATCCGCTGTTTGCAGAAGCCAACACCCCGGCAGGTACCGATGGCGTCTACGTCACGTCCGATGACGGACTCGCGCTCACCAGCACATCGCCAGCACTCGACGCCGGCGACGATAGCGCCGTCCCCGCAGGCATCACGACCGACCTCATCGGAGAAGCGCGCATCCAGGATAGCAACGACGACGGCACCACCGCCGTCACCCTGGGCGCTTATGAGCAGGTGCCGCCGCCCGTCATTTTTGTGGATGCGAGTGCCACTGGCGCTGCCAACGGGTCGTCGTTCGATAACGCCTACACCACGCTGCAAGACGCCCTCGACGTAGCACGCAGGAGCAACCAGATCTGGGTGGCCACCGGCACGTATCACCCAACGGCCGAGGCCCGTGCAGGCGAACCGCGCTCGGCCACGTTTCAGATTGCGGATACGCAGGCTGGCCTTCAGATCTACGGCGGATTCGCAGGCGATGAGACGCTCAGCGGCATCAGCGATATCGATCCCGTGCTCGACAGTCGCGACTTGACCGCGAATCGAACCATACTCTCGGGCGATATCGGCACGCTCGATGATCCATCAGACAACGCCTACCATGTAGTGTCGGCGAGCAACCTTGCCGAAGAAACGCAGCTCGACGGGTTCACCATTACCGAGGGCAACGCCAATGGAACCAATTTCGCTGAAGATGCAGGCGGCGGAATCTACAGCAGCAGTAGTAATCTGACGTTGAACAGCCTCATAGTCACGGAAAACACCGCATCCAACGAAGGCGGCGGTCTTAGCGCCAGCAACAATAGCACCCTGCACCTAACCAACACCGTCTTTACGAACAACAGCACGGGTTCAGAAGGCGGAGCTATTGCTCTGACCCAGAGCCCAGCGCAGATGACCAATGTGGTCTTCGCGCAGAACACAGCGGGTGATCGGGGCGGGGCGCTCTACGCCAACAACAGTGATACAGAAATTACCAATGCCACATTCACGAAGAATACAGCAGCGAGCTTCGGAAACGCGTTCGCCAACTTCTTTAGCAGCTTCACCGTCACCAACAGCGTGCTGTGGGGCAACGGAAACTCGGGCGATCGTCAGTTCTTAACCGGCGACCCGCTCACGCTGAGTCACACCCTTTTAGAGGGCGGTGAAAGCGGAGTTGGTGGCACAGGAGATGTTACATACATTGCGTCTGACGGAAGCGACGCCGGCGACTTTGGCAACAGCTCCAACATCAATGCCAACCCTCTCTTCGTAGCGGCCAGCATGCCCGCCGGACTCGACGGCCAGTGGGCCACGGCTGATGATGGGCTGCGCCTGGCGGGCAATTCCCCAGCGGTGGACGCAGGGGACAACAACGCCGTGCCCAGTGGCCTTTCCACCGACCTGATCGGCAACGCGCGCCTCCAAGATGGAGACAATAACGGCACAGCTACCATCACGCTTGGCGCGTACGAAACACCAGGGCTCGCCCTCACACGTAGCGTCACCATCACCGGCACCGACGCAGGCGATGAGAGTGGCTGGCGGATTGTTGGCGTGCCCTACACCGGCACCACCGCCGGCGACCTGCGCCTGACACACGAAGGGAGCACGTCGGTGCCCCGCTTTGGCATGGACGTGGTGCAGACCTGGGACGATGCGGCAGGCGGTACCGTGCCTACCGGCGCGTACGTCCCTGCCGACATCGACACCAGCCTGCCTGTTGGCGAAGGCGTCCTCCTCTATCTGACCGACGACGCCATCACGCCCGTTGATGCATCGGGCATCACGCTCTCGGCCAATCGGCCCGATGCCGCCCTGCACCCCGCCCAAGACGTGCCGGTGAGCGTGGACCGTGACGCCCGCTGGCACTTGCTGGGCAATCCGTACCCGACGGGCTACGAACTGAGTGCGCTGAACCAGGCCGGACAGGATCTTCCGAGTGCAGGCTTCCACCAAGACGTGCAGATCTACGACGTAAGCGCCCCTGGCGGCCCCAGTTGGATTCTGCTCGATTCCAGCACCGAAACGCTCGCGCCCTGGCAGGGCGTCTTTATTGAGCGCAGCACACCAGGCACGGGCCCAACAGACCTCACCTTCGGCGCTCGTGGACGCGTGGCTCCTGTGCCGTTTATCGGTACGAATGCCGAAGCCCCCGCTTCCCAACAGGCCCAACAGGCGATGCTGCGGTTTACCCTGACGGCAGAAGCCAATGGGCAACGTGTGGCCCGCGATGAAGCGATCGGAATCCGCTTTCATGAGCAGGCCACCGCAGGCTTCGACCCGTACGACACGTCAAAACGCGACCCGCTGACGAGT
This sequence comes from Longimonas halophila, assembly GCF_002554705.1. Taxonomy (GTDB): domain Bacteria; phylum Bacteroidota; class Rhodothermia; order Rhodothermales; family Salinibacteraceae; genus Longimonas; species Longimonas halophila. Next base: position 21,589 of record NZ_PDEP01000011.1, read on the forward strand.
GGCGCCTATGCGCTGGCCACGCCTGTGGGCACCGGGCGCGATGGGAGCGAGGTAGGCAAAGCCGTGGAGAGCAGACCGAATCTCCCCGACGATGGCGACCTGACGCAAATCCCCGTACAGCTCGACACCGCCGGACTCGATTCCGATGCTGTGCTTACCTTTGCGCTTACCGACTCCGACGCACCGGCGGAGTGGGCGGGTGAACTCATCAACACGAAGGGCACCACCACCCCTACCGATGATGCTGTGGTGCCGCTGGTTTCCGGTGCCCATCTTGACATTCCCGTGAGCGAGCTGCCCTCTTATGCCGATGAGGTGCCCCCGCTGCGCGTGCAGGTGGCTCCCAGTCAGGAGGCCCTGCCGGTTGAGTTGGCCGGATTCGAAGCACAGCGCGCGGGCGATGACGCGATCGCGCTGCAGTGGGAGACCCTCTCGGAGACGAACAATGCGGGCTTTGAGGTGCAGCGCCGTGCCCAATCTGCGCATGAATCTGCCGATGCGTCCCCAGTAGAGACGTCCCACTGGGGCGTCTCTACCCACTGGGGCGTCTCTACGACGGGTGAATCGTGGCAGACGATTGCGCATCTGGACGGCGCAGGCACCACCGACACGCCCCAATCCTACCGGTTCGAGGACACCGACCTGCCATACGCAGCGGATAGTCTGCGCTATCGTCTCCGCCAGGTAGATACCGACGGCACCGAATCCTTTAGCGAAGCGGTGACGATTGCGCGGCAGGTGACTAAGGCAGAGCTCTTGCCGACGTATCCGAATCCGGTACGCGGCCAGGCCACGGTGCGGTTTGCGGTTCCCAACCGCCAGAACGTGCGCATCCACCTGTACGACCTGCTGGGCCGCCGTATCCGCACGGTTCTGGATACGAGTACGGAGGGCCGCACGGAAGCGCAGCTTGACGTGAGCGGTCTGGCGAGCGGGACCTACTTCCTGCGCATGCAGACCCTCGGCCACACCGAAACCCAACGCATCACTGTGGTCCGCTGATTTCCCCACCTGCGCCACCGTGTGGTCTCGTTTCGACCGGGCATGCGCTCCCACCAGGGCAGACCGGTTAACATCTTCACTATACCATCTTTCGTTTTTCCACCTGGTATGTCGTCCCCTACGCGCCCATCGCTTTCTGCAGGTGCCGACTTGGTCCTGTTTGTGCTCGTTGTTCTTGGTATCGGAGGCGCTTTTGTGGCGCTGTATCCTGCACTCACAGCGGAGCCCCCCGAGTCGTGGAATCAGCAAACCACGGAAGAGGAGAGGGCAGATCGTGCCGATCCCACCCAGAAACTGATGAGTCAACTCAAGGGCGAGGTGCCGCAGGTGCTCCGGGGCAACCCGCTGGATGGGATCCCCGCACTGCACAGAGGCCAGGCTCGTATGTCGTGGAGTAGCGGGTCGGCGGCTTCGGCGCGGAGGGCCCCCTCGGGACGCACATCAGGTGCATTTGCTGGACGCGCGTGGTCATCATCAGAATTGGGGGATGGGGTGACGTCGCCGGGCTACACCGCAAGCCCGCGTGCGTCGGGAGGCGCACGCCCGTCACAGGGACGCAGGTCGTCGGGGGCCGATCCGGGCGGATGGGCCGGGGCGCTGGCATCGAGCAGCGGTGAGCTTCGGGCGCTTGAACGGCAGGTGGGGGCCATTGACCGGCAGCTTCGGGTCGCTTCGCAGTCCTCAGCAGCTGAGCGCGTTCCGGCCTGGGCCAACGCCGATGAATCGATTACAGGCCCTGCCGCGAGCATGACGAATCCGCCTTTGCCCAATCCGGGCGACCCCAATCCGCCCTTGCCGCCCGATCCGGTGCCCGTAGATGGCGGACTCGTGCTCCTCGCGCTGGCCGGGGGCACCTACGGATGGCAGCGCTTGCGCACAGGCGATGCTCCTTCGCCTCAAGAGTAACTACTCTACCGTGGGGCCTCCCACCCGGATGCTGAGATTTAGCATCGGAGCGGGGATCGTCATAGACATCCCCCGTATTGATATTGACTTCTACTTTCTCCCCGTTTTACGATGTTTGTTCTCCACATACACGCTACCAACGCCCGGTTCTCTGGCCCATTTGTTGGCCCCATTCCCCAGTGGAGGCGGTGTGCAAGTCTTTTGCTTGCGCTTTTATTCGGGGTAACCCTTTCTGTACAGGCTCAGCAGGTGTTCGACACGGCAGGCGAGTACACCTACACGGTGCCGTCAAACGGCGTGCTTATGGTGGAAGCGCGAGGCGCAGATGGGGCTATTAGCAGTTTTGTAAATACTGGGGGCGGCCAGGGAGCCACGGTTGGTTCAACATTTGAGGTGCAGGCGGGCGACGTGTTAACGGTCGTCGTTGGGGAGGCGGGTGAGCCCTATGGCCCTGGTGCAGGAGGAGGCGGTGGCGGGTCGGCAGTTATTGCCACGCGTAACGGTAGCTCAACCCTCTTGCTGGTCGCTGGGGCGGGAGGCGGAGGGAGTTCGTCAAGCGGAGGCGGAGGCCGGTCTGCTCTGGCCTCAAACGGTGCAGGAGGAGCAGGGGGGAACGGTAACGATCCTCAAAGCGGAGGAGGCGGTGCCGGAGGAGGCGGATTCAACGACGCGGGTGGCAATCCTACGGGAGCAAACGCGTTTGCCGAAGGGGGCGGCGCTGGCACGCTGAGCGGGCGCGGAGCCGGAGGACGTGGGGGCGGTCTCAATGGAAGCACGGGGGGGGCTGGATTTGGTGCAGGTGGCGGCAGCGACCTTGGCGGCGGCGGGGGGGGCGGTTTCATAGGAGGAGATGGCGGCAATGGCGGTGATCTGCCACGTGAACCCGGTGAGGGCGGCCTCTCTTTTGTCGAAACCAATAGCTTAGATTTTAACGGAGCAGTGACTATCCAAATGGATGGCGGCGCCGGAGCGGGAAGTGGGCGCGATGGGCGCGTTGAGATTTTGGTTAGTGCCCCTGTACCCAATCAGTCACTCAACCTCGACGGCACCAACGACTACATCACGGCCTCTGGCGTCGCTGATGCGTTGGCTTCAGCGAGTGCGTTTACGATGGAAGCGTGGGTATATCCGACCCGCGCCAGTGGCCAACAGGGCATCACCACCTTTCACACGAGCACCGGCAACAACCGCAACCTGCTCCTCTACCGAAGCGGGCAGTTTCAGTATTTCGATGGAGACACCGGCTACGTAGCCAGCCGCAACGCCTTTCCGGCGGGGCAGTGGTATCACGTGGCGTTGACGGTCGATGCTTCCAATACCGCCATCTTGTATGTGAACGGGCGCCGCGAGGCCACGCTCAACACCAGTGTGCGTCCAGAAGCAGGCGGGCTCTTCTCGATCGGGCAGGAGTGGGACGGTGGCCCCACCGCCAGCGACTTCTTCGAGGGCCGCATCGATGAGGTGCGCATCTGGAGCCAGGCGCGCACGCAGGCCCAATTGCAGCAGGGCATGACCACGTCGCTCGGCACCGACAACACGCTCGACGATACGTTCGACCTGTCAGACCTGGTGGCGCATTACCGCTTTGAGGGTAATCTCCTTGATGAAACCGGGGCCTACGCCGGTACTGCTGAGGGCGCGCCGACTTATACCGACGATGTAGCGCAGACTACAGCCGAGGACGCGCTGATTGTGCGAGTGAACACGGCGGTGAGCGGTGGCGGCGCGGGCAATGGCACGTCGTGGACCGATGCGCATGCGGCGCTGCAGGACGGCGTCGCGGGCACGGGTCCGGAGAACCAAATCTGGATCGCCGCCGGCACCTACACGCCCACGCGGCGGCTTGATGCCGGGGACCCACGTACGGCTACGTTTGAGATCACCGGCGCCCAGGACGGGCTGCAGATCTATGGTGGATTCGACGGCACCGAAACTACCCGAAGTGAGCGGGCCCCATCAGCGAACGAGGTAATCCTCTCAGGCGACATTGGCACTGCAGGCGATTCCTCGGACAACGCCTATCACGTGCTTGTTTTCAATGGGGGCGATCGCATTGGGGCGAATAGCCCCGGCAACATCACGACGGGCACGGTGCTGGATGGCCTCACCATCACCAGTGGGAATGCGGCAAACAGCTTTCCTAATAATGCAGGAGGAGGGCTGTACTGCGATGGCGTAGGCAGCGGGAACGCGTGTAGCCCGTCGCTGACCGGGCTCACCTTCACGGACAACTCCGCAGGAGCCGGCGGGGCGATCTACAACGAAGGCTTCAACAATGGCGCGAGCAGCCCGGTGATTACAAACGCCACCTTCACGGGCAACACCGCAGATCTTAACGGTGGGGCGATCTACAACAATGGCGCCAGTGGCACGAGCAGCCCGATGATTACAAACGCCACCTTCACAGGCAACACCGCAGATCTTAACGGCGGGGCGATCGGCAACAATGGCATCGTCGGCACAAGCAGTCCGCAGATTACGAACACCATCTTGTGGGGAAATACCGCCACCAACGATGGCGACGAAATCTACAACGACGACGCTACGCCCACCCTCGCGCATACGCTCATCGAGGGCGGGCTTGGTGGAATCAGTGAAAGTGGCGGCTCTTTCACCACCGATGGCGGAAACAACCTCGACGCCGAGCCGCTCTTTGTAGATGCGAATGACCCGGCCGGACCCGACAACGCCTTCGGCACCGCCGATGACGGGCTGCGCGTGGCTGCAAATTCCCCTGCGGTCGACGCGGGCGACACGGGTGCGCTGCCCACTGATGCCGCAGACCTCGACGGTGACGGCGACACCACCGAGCCGCTTCCGCTGGATATTGCCGGAGCCCCGCGCATCCAGGACGGCGACAGTGATGGCACCGCGACCGTAAGTCTGGGCGCGTACGAGACGTCCGGCCTGCCCATTGCCACGAGCGTCACCATCACCGGCACCGACGGCACGGGCACCGATGCCGGCTGGCGCGTGCTAAGTGTGCCCTACACGGGTGCGGTCGCGGGCGATCTAAGGATGTCGTCTTCCACCGGGACCAACGCCCTGCGCTTCAACCGCAACATTGCAGCGGTGTGGGACGACAGCGATTCCGACGAAAGCACCGGCGGCACCGGCGCCTACACGACCGTCGACGCCAGCACGCCGCTGGACCTGGGTGCGGGCCTTTTGCTCTACCTTGAAGACGACGTCCGTGACCCCGTCGAATCGGGCGGGCTCGCCATCTCGCTGGATGAGAGCACCACCGCCACGCGACAGGGCCTGCAGGCCGTCGTGCGCAATGACCTTACGCAAAGCGCCCGCTGGCACCTCGTGGGCAACCCGTATCCCACTGACTACGACCTGATGGCGCTGACGACCGGCGGCAGCCCGCTCGCTGGGAACGGATTTCAGGCGGATGTGCAGGTCTACGACGCCACAAATAGCACGTGGCAGATCCTGAGTGTGGGCACCGAGACGCTGGCCGCATGGCAGGGCGCGTTCATTGAACGAAGCAGCCCCGGCAATGGACCCACCACGGTCACGTTCGATCCGGGCGGGCGCACCGCCCCGAATGCGCCGTTCATCGGAAGCGAGATGCAAGGGCCTGTCGCCACATCGAGTGTCGAGCGCGGCACGCTGTGGCTGGAGGGCGTCGTAACCGATGCAGCTGGCACGGTCGTCGCGACCGACCAGGCCATTGGGGTGCGCTTTCACGAGAGCGCGACCGATGGGTGGGATGCGTGGGACACCTCGAAACTCGCGCCGCTGGAAGCGCCGTCGCTTGCGCTAAGTGCGACAGGCACCGGACGCGGCAACACCGGAGCATCCAAAGCCGTCGAGAGCCGCCCGTGGCCGCAAGATGCGTCGGATCCCGATGCGAATCTTACCGCAGTGCCGGTGGCCATTCGAGGCAATGGCCTCCCCGATGACGGCACGCTCACGCTTCAGGTGCGCGAGTGGGACCTGCCGGACACATGGGCCGCGGGGCTGATCGACACACAAGGCACCTCCGATACCAGCGACGACCAGGCTGTGCCCCTGGAGCCGGGCATGAACTACACGGTGGACGTGAGCAGCCTGACTGACACCCCGGAAACCGAACGATTCGTGGTGCAGGTTGCGCCGAATACGGGGGCGCTGCCGGTGGAGCTGGCTGGATTCGGCGCACAGCGCTCCGGCGAGGATGCCATCACGGTGCAGTGGGAGACCCTCTCCGAAACCAACAACGCCGGGTTTGAGGTGCAGCGCCGCGCCGCGTCCGCCGATGGCCCCGCCAATGCATCCGTAGAGACGTCCCAATGGGGCGTCTCTACGACGGGTGAATCGTGGCAGACGGTTGCGACCCTCGACGGCGCAGGCACCACGGGCACCCCGCAGTCCTACCGGTTCGAGGACACCGACCTGCCCTACGCCGCAGACAGCCTGCGCTACCGCCTACGGCAGATCGACACCGACGGCACCGAATCCTTTAGCGAGGCGGTGACCATTGTCCGGCAGGTGACCGAGGCCGAACTGCTCCCCACGTACCCGAACCCGGCGCGCGGGCAGGCCACGGTGCGCTTTGCGGTGCCGGAGCGGCAGGACGTGCGCATCGACCTGTACGACCTGCTGGGGCGGCGCGTGCAGACGGTGGTGGATACGGGTGCGGAGGGCCGCACGGAAGCGCAACTCGACGTGAGCGGGCTGGCCAGCGGTACGTACTTCCTGCGGATGCAGACCGAGGCCGGGCCTATCGACACGCAACGGGTGACGGTGGTGCGGTAAGCTATGCCTCCAGCGGCCCCGGTCCCTACATGACCGCGTGGGGACCGGGCGGGGATACTGCGAGTGATAGGGGGGCGGGCACGGCGTGTGGCTTTCCCCTGTACCTACCCGAGTGGGACTGTGCTACGCGTTGCGGGCGGAAGCGACCTGCTCATCGAAGCGGCGCAGCACGGCGGGCAGGTCGTTGGGCGTATCGAGCACGGTGTGGGCACCGGCATCGTCAAGCACGCTGGCATGTTCGTTGGCATTGAGGTAGGGCGGCACGACGCCGAGCGCCCACATGTTGGCTGCGCGAGCGGCTTTCATATCGTCGACCGAGTCGCCCACATAGGCGGCCTCGCTGGCATCCACGTCGCGTCCTACGGCGGCGAGCATGGTGAGCGTGTGGTTGAGGGGAAAGGGGTCGGGCTTGGTGCGGTCGCCCTGCTTTTCTTTGCCGAGGACGATGGGGAAGTACGACGACCAGCCCATGTGCTCAATCGTCCAGTCGGCCTCCTCTTGCGGGCGGCCGGTGACTACGCCCAGAAGCAGGCCCTCGTCCTGCAGCGTATCGAGCGTGGCCATGTCAATGAGCGGCGACTCGTCGCTGATGAGGCCGTCCCAGTCGTTGCCGCGATACCGGCGCTGAAACTCTTCGATAACCCGGCTGAGCGGCACTTCCATGGCCGTGTCGGTGATGATGGAGTGCGTAAGCTTCCAGTCGTCGTTGAAGCCGCCGTAGTTTTTATAGCGTTGCACATCTTTCGGACTGATCTGGCGTCCGGTAAAGTGCTCCACCGTTTCGATAATGGCCTGGCGGTAGGAGGTGGATACGTCCACCAGCACGCCGTCCATGTCGAATAGCAGCACCTGAAGGGGTGAAGACGAAGGCATACGACAGCGGATTGATGAGGGAAGAGGGTGCGGATGCAGAGCAAGCCCCCATAAGCCAATGGGAAGCTAATGGGCTTACAGGGTCAATCGATATGCACACCAACAGGCGTGTACAGTTCCCGGCTGGGTGCCGCTGGGCTTCAGAGGAGAGGCAGCTCCGGTCACCAATGGCGAAGACGATGTGGGGACCAATGCGAACGGACCGCCTACCTCGATTCTGGGTATTACAGTATGTCCGCTATCCTCTGTGCCCTTTGTCTGAAGTAGTGCTTATGTCCTCGGCTTCCTCATCCGCACCCGACGCGCTGCGCTTTCTGGATCCGGTGGCGGTGTCGCAGCTCGACTCGATGGAGCTGCGTGCGCGCCTCATTGTGGAGGGCTTTATGACGGGCCTGCACCGCAGCCCCTATCACGGCTTCTCGGTCGAGTTTGCCGAACATCGTCCGTATCACCCCGGCGACGAACTGCGGCATGTCGACTGGAAGGTCTACGCCAAGACCGACCGCTACTACATTAAGCAGTACGAGGAGGAGACGAATCTGCGGCACTACGTGGTGCTCGACACCTCGGCCTCGATGCATTACAAAGGCGAGGCCGCGCTCTCAAAGCTCGAATACGGTGCCTATCTGGCCGCCGGACTGCATCATCTCATGCTGCGGCAGCGGGATGCGACCGGACTGATGGCGTTCGACGAAACGGTGCACACGGTGCGTCCGCCAAGCGCAGCCCCGGCGCAGCGGCAGACGCTCTTGCGTACGCTCGATGCCCTGGTGCAACGCGATGCCACGGGCACGCAGACCAATGCAGCTACGGCGCTAAGCGAGGTGGCGGAGCGCATCGGGCGGCGCTCGCTGGTGGTGGTCATCACCGATCTGTTTGAGAACGTGGGCGCGCACGACGACCTGCTGCATGCGCTGCGGCGCCTGCGGCATCGCGGTCATGAAGTGATCGTCTTCCACGTCCTAAACAGTGCGACCGAGCGGCGCTTTCAGTTTCCCGATCGCCCAATGCTTTTTCGCGATATGGAGACGGGCGCCGAGCAGGCGGTGCACCCGGCGCAGTTGCGTGAGCACTACGAGGAGGCTGCCGAGCACTTTATGGAGCGATTTCGGCGGTCGTGTCTGGAGCACAACATCGACTTTGCTACGCTCGACACGGCGACCTCGTATCAAGAGGCGCTGCTTGCGTATCTCAACAAACGACAGCGCTTGGCGTAGGCGTTGCCAGCGGTTGGCATGCATCGCAACCCGCCCTGTGCCTGTGCCGTACGCGCCCCTGAACTGCTCCTGACTCACATAGCTTGCCCCAACTTATGCATCTCAGTGATCCCTCCGCCTCCATCTATATTGCCGGACACCGTGGCATGGTCGGCAGCGCCATCTGGTCAGCCCTCGAATCGGCTGGATACGAAAACATTTTTGGGCGCACCAGCAGCGAGCTCGACCTGCGCAATCAGGCGGATACGCATGCCTTCTTTGAGGCGCAGCAGCCCGACTACGTCGTTGTGGCCGCGGCTCGCGTGGGCGGGATTCTGGCCAACGACCAGTACCCGGCCGATTTCCTGTACGATAATCTGGCCATTGAGGCCAATGTGCTTCGTGCGGCCCAGCAGCACGGCGTAAAGCGGCTCGTGTTTTTGGGATCCACCTGCATCTACCCCAAACATGCGCCCCAGCCGATGCCCGAAGACAGCCTGCTGACTGGTCCGCTGGAGCCCACGAATCAGTGGTATGCCGTTGCCAAGATTGCCGGACACAAGCTGTGTCAGGCGTTTCACCGGCAGCACGGCAGCGACATGGTTACGCTGATGCCGACGAATCTGTACGGTCCGAACGACAACTTCGACCTCGAAACCAGCCACGTGCTTCCGGCGCTGCTGCGCAAGTTTCACGAGGCGAAAGGCGCAGCCCCCGACGGCAGCGATGCCTCTGTTACGCTCTGGGGCAGCGGCACGCCCAAGCGGGAGTTCCTCTACAGCCACGACTTGGCCGACGCGGTGCGCTTCGTGCTCGAAACGCGGGAAGACGATCTGCGCGAGGCGGCCTACGAAGGCATGCTCAACGTAGGCGTGGGCAAGGACCTGTCGATCAACGAGTTGGCCGCGACCATTCAGGATGTGGTGGGCCACGACGGACCCATCGAGCACGACCCCTCCAAGCCCGACGGTACGCCCCGCAAGCTGGTCGACACCACACGCATGGATGAGCTCGGGTGGTCGGCGAAGACGAGTCTGCACGACGGCATCCAGAAGACGTACGACTGGTACCGCGAACACGAAGACGAGTGGGTGGCGGCGTAGCTACCTGAGTTCCGCCATCTGATTGTAAGGTGCCCATAGCCGGAGACTGCATGCGCTCACTTCCATCCACCCCTCAGTCGCTGCGCGACAGCTCCCCTCTCCAGGGGAGCGATTGACGGCGTGGGGCTATGTTTGTGTATCGCATTCCCAAATGTGTATCGCATTCCCAAACAACCCCCTCTGCATCCGACGGTCCCCCCTCGGACGTGCGTAAAGACGCTCCTGCGTCGGTCATGATGTATGGCGGAGACGCAAGGGGTTCAGCCCACCTCACGACCCTTTTGGGGTCAGCGTAGCCACGGGAAGAATCATCTCTTCCAGCGAGGCGCCGCCATGCTGAAACGTGTCGCGGTAGAGCTTCTCGTAGTGGTGGAAATTGGTCGGATACACGAAGTAGAAATCCTCTTTGGCGAGAATGTAGTTCGTGTTCATGGCTGGCGCAGGCAGGCCGTACGTTTCGGGATCGCGCACGTAGATGGCTTCCTCTTCCTCGCACTGCAGGTTGCGTCCGTGCTTGTAGCGGAGGGCAGTCGAGGTTTCGCGGTCGCCAATCACCTTTGAAGAGCGCAGGCTGAGCACCGCGCCGTGGTCGCTGGTGAGGACGATGGTGCAGTCGCGCTCTGACAGCGTTTGCAGCGCATCCAAAAGCCACGAGTGCTCAAACCAGGTGCGCGTCAGTGAACGATAGGCGGCTTCGTCGGGGGCCAGTTCCTTGAGCACATCCGAGTCAGAGCGGCTGTGTGCCAGGATATCCACAAAGTTGACGACCACCGCGCTCAGGTCGTGCTGCGTCAGGTTCTGCGCCTGACTGGCGAAGGTGCGCCCGTCTTCGGTGGCAATCAGCTTGTCGTAGCGCATGCTGCGATCGTCGAGGCCGCGCCGCTCCATGAAGTCGTGCAAGAGCGCCTCCTCGTACTGATTGCGGCTGTGCTCCTCCTCTTCTGCCTTGGACTGCAAATTCGGGAAGCGCTCGTCCAGATCCAGCGGCAGGAGTCCGCTAAAGATCGCATTGCGCGAGTACGGCGTGGCCGTAGGCAAGATGCTGTAGTGGAAGTCCGTTTCAATCTGAAAGTGCGGGCGTAGCAGCGCCTCGAACTGCAGCCACTGGTCGTAGCGCATGCAGTCGATCACGAAAAACACCACCGGCTGCTCCCCCAGCTTGGGAAAGACGTGCTCGGGTAAGATTTCGTGGGAGAGCAAGGGCCGGTCGCTGTGCCGTCGGGGACGATCCAAATCCGCAATCCAGTCGGGATACGTGGCTTCGATGAACTCGCCAAAGCGACGATTTGCTTTCTTGAACTGGTCGTCGAAGATCTGGCGCGCGCCCTCGTCGCCGGTGAGCGACAGGTCGTAGTTTACCAGGCGCTGGTACAGCGTGCGCCATGACTCGGCATTGTCGGTTTGGCTGATGGTGCGATCGATCTTGCCAAACGACTGCAAGTACTGCTCCGACTGCGACTCTTGCTGCAGGCGCGTCCGTTCCAGCACGCGCTTGCACGTCAAGAGAATCTGGCTGGGGTTCACCGGCTTCGTCAGGTAATCGCTGATCTGCCGCCCCAGCGCCTTCTCCATCAGGTCTTCCTCCTCGCTCTTGGTGACCATCACCACGGGCACCTCGGGGCGCGTTTCCTTGAGCTCCACGAGCGTCTCCAGGCCGTCCATACCCGGCATCTGCTCATCCAAGAACACAAGCGAAAACGGCTCCTCGCGCACCAGATCGATGGCATCGGCCCCGTTCGATACGGTGGAGACGTCGTAGCCTTTCTCTTCCAGAAACATGACATGCGGGCGAAGCAGGTCGACTTCGTCGTCGACCCAGAGCAGGCGTGGGGCATCGGCCATAGGGCGTTACAGCAGTTTGGCATAGGGGGATGCGGTCGCGCGCTCGTACCTTTCGGGGTGTGGTTTTGATTCGACGGCCGCCGTAGGCAACCTATACATCCCCCAACGCCGTAACAAACTGCCCATTTGCTTTCCGGATAGCAGCCCCCACAGCGTATGTCGAACCAATCGATTGGACTCTCAGACCGCGTGCACGACTACCTGCTCAATGTGTCGCTGCGCGAGACGGAGGTGCAACGCCGCCTGCGCGCCGAGACGATGCAGCACCCCAATCACAACATGCAGATTGCCCCTGAGCAGGGGCAGTTTATGCAGCTGTTGGCCCGGCTGGTCGATGCAAAGCGGGCTCTCGAAATTGGCGTATTTACCGGATACAGCGCGCTCTCGGTTGCCTACGCACTCCCCGATGATGGCACACTCGTAGCGTGTGACATCAGCCGCGACTACACCGAGATTGCCGAGCACTACTGGAACGAGGCAGGCGTAGCCGATCGCATTGACTTGCGCATTGCTCCGGCCATTGAGACGCTCCAAACCCTGCGCGATGACGGCGCCGAGGGTACGTTCGACTTCGCGTTCATCGATGCCGACAAGATCAGCTACCCCGACTATTACGAGCACAGCCTGGCGCTGGTGCGCTCGGGCGGACTCATTCTGCTCGACAACATGCTCCGCGATGGCCGCGTGGCTGATCCCGACATTGACGACGCCTCGGTGCAGGCTATCCGCGACCTCAACGAGCAGCTTCACACTGACGAGCGCATCGACCTGAGTCTGCTGCCCGTGGCCGATGGTCTCACGCTGGCCCGCAAGCGATAGATGCTCGGTAGAGAGTTCTGCTCGGAATTGGGATAACGTAACAGTGCACGGCAGATCTGGCTTCATCCACCCCTCAGTCGCTGCGCGACAGCTCCCCTCTCCAGGGGAGCGACTTGGGGCGGCGCGCTTGCACCTGTTTCTTCCTGCGCTAAACACGTACTTCAGGGGAGCGGCCTGGGACGGCGGCTCTCGTTTGTTTCCTCCTTCGCTGAAGGGGGATTAAGGGGGATGCCAAAAGCGAGAGCCTTTCGGGGTAAGGAAACCCCTCAATTATGAAATAACCATAGCCGGGGATCGCTCGCATCCCCGGCGTGCAAAGTCAACTCCTGCCCGCTCGTCGCAAGGCTCTGCCTTGTGACGCATTTTGTTTAGGGGCTCTGCCCCGTCTGGGATGTCTTTAGACCCATCAGACGGTGATTGGCATGATGCATGACCGAGACGCAAACAGGGGCCTGGCACAGATACCGCTGGAAATGTTCGCTCTTGTTAAGTAACTCAAGTCCACCTACAGGGTTGTCATTTTGAGCGGAGCGAAGCGGAGTCGAAAAATCTCTTTTTTTTGCACCTGTTTGGCTCGCAGTTGGGAGATTCTTCGTCGCTTCGCTCCTCAGAATGACAGGATGTGGAGCGTTAGCATTATACCCCACAACAACTTGGATTACTTAAGGTTACATGCGTTTGCAGCGCACAAGAGGCAACCCGTCTGCAATCTCTTCCGTCCGCCCGAGATATTTGCTCCCAGGGACGCAGCACGCTGCGTCCCTACGTTGATCCCAACGTCACGAACACCTATCCTACCACGGCGCATGGCACGCCGTACGTTGGGGAAGCGCGTTTTGCATCCACGTACGTCGCTCGTTCTGCCGCTGTTGATACGCCGGTACGCCCTGCCCAATCGGCGAGCCGGGCGGCGTGTCGAGGGCGGGTGCTGCGGTCTCCGTCTCGTAATCGCGGTTCAGGAACCGCTCGATCTGGTCAAGAAGGTAGGAGTGATGCGCTTCGGGGATGGGGGGCGTGTTGCTGCGGTGGGACTCAGGCACGTCTTCCATCTGGCGGTTCAGCCACGTACGGATCTCGCGAAGGTGCCAGGTGAGATGCGCGCGCACCTCGGGGGTGGTGTCTTCATGCACCGCATGCTCCAAGAGCGCATCCGTCCACACGCGCTGCACGACCCGTTTGAGCGCCTGACTGCTCGCATCGCGCTGGGTGTCGGATCTGTTCCATTCCCACACTGCATCCGTAATGCGGTCGAGCACCTCGTGGAGAATAGGCGACTGCTGCGTGAGGCGTGCGGTGCGTTCGGGATGCAACAGCTGGTCGAACACCATGGTGGCTACGATCTCGGCGGGCGCTGTGGCGTCGAACGGGAGTCCGGTGCGGCCCGGAAAGAGTTCGCGGTTCGACGGGTAGCCCGGCGGACGTGGCGGGATCTGGGTGCGGGCCGCATCGGGCAGACGCAAGGCCTCGGGCTCTACGACACGCAGCAGTGCATCGAGCGCATCCCGCTGGGTGCCCGACGACACGCGGCGGGGCGTGGCCTCCGCATCCCCCCGAACCGAATAGCTGTACGTGAAACCGCCCAAAAGCTTCGCGGTGGCCTGCACCTGATAGCGATGGCGCAGGTAGAGCGGCACGAGCACCTCCTCCATGAGCGCGTGCGGCGTGCCGGTGCGAATGACGGATTCGTCGAAGTTGTCGAGGGCCGTTTGGCACACTTCCATTTCGTGATTAAGCGCCTCGACCATGTCGGTGCCGTTGTCCCACAGGTTGGCCTGCGGGTGTGCTGCACCTGCCGGACGCGCGTCGTTGTCGCTGATGTAGGTAAGCCCTTGCTCGTCATACTCTTGCATGATGCGCGTGAGCAGCTCATCCTCCGACTCGCCCTCTTGCGGATACGCATAGCCGTAGCGGATCGCGATATTGTCCCACGCGCCCATGCCAGTGGCGTATGCATCGTCGAGCGTGACCGCGCCGTCGTCATTGAGTGTGGCGTACGGGGCCGGATAGTCCATCACCGAAGTGCGCCCCTGGGTGGAGGCCGCAAAGTTGTGCCGCAGCCCGAGCGTGTGGCCGATCTCGTGGGCCGAGAGCTGCCGGATGCGGTCGAGCGCCATATCGAGCATCGGATTGTCATCGTCGGGCAATCCCGCTGCGTTTTCGCCCGTGTATGGCGCGGTGAGCCCCTCCGCCAACAGCAGATCCTGTCGCACGCGCAGCGACCCGAGCACGATGTGCGCTTTCAGGATCTCGCCGGTCCGCGGATCAGTGATCGAGGGCCCGTAGCTCCATCCGCGGGTGGAGCGGTGCACCCACTGAATCACGTTGTAGCGGATGTCCATCGGGTCGGCGTCGTCGGGCAGCATCTCGACCTGAAACGCATCGCGGTAGCCGGCGGCCTCGAACGCCTCGTTCCACCAGCGCGCGCCATCGAGCAGGGCCGTGCGCACCGGTTCGGGCGTGCCCGGGTCGAGGTAGTACACAATCGGCTCCTCGGGCGTGCAGAGGCCATCGTCGCCGGGTTCGTCGGCGCACTCTAAGCGATGGCGCGGAATGAAGCGCTGCGTCAGGTCTTCGGTGAGCGGCGCGGCGTAGTCTTCGTAGCTAAAGCTGTAGAAGCCCGAGCGCGGATGGTGGGCGCGCTGCTCAAAGCCGTCTGTATCCGGCAGTTCGACAAACGAGTGCCGCACGCGCAATCCG
Source organism: Longimonas halophila (assembly GCF_002554705.1). Classification (GTDB taxonomy): domain Bacteria; phylum Bacteroidota; class Rhodothermia; order Rhodothermales; family Salinibacteraceae; genus Longimonas; species Longimonas halophila. The sequence goes on from NZ_PDEP01000011.1 coordinate 36,773, forward strand.
AATGACGTGGGATCGGCCGCCGTGCTGCGCACCTCAGAGCCGGGCGTGCCATCGGTTACAAAGGTGAGACGCGCTTCCATCTCTGTGTTTTGCGGGAAGGCGCCCGTGCGCTCAATGTCGGGCGTGCTGCGACTGCGCTCCAGCCGGTACGATCCCTGCCCGCTCTGCTGAAGCTGTTGCGTCGCGCCATGCACATCGCGGACCACGAAATCAGTCGCCTCCACCAGCACCCGATCATCGGTCTGAGCCTGAGCCGCCGCTTCAAATCCCCAGAGCACGCCATCCGCAAACGCATCATCAACAGCCTGGCGCTCGGCGGGGTTATCGGTGTCAGCACGGTAGGTCTGGTTTGGTTGTACGAGCAGCACCTTGGGGCCGACACGCTCAAGCCGCACGACGCGCGTGTCTCCGGGCTGACCGCGATCGAGTCCGATGTCGTTGGAGCCGAGTCCGGCAGTGAGGTAGTTCACGTACAGGAAGTCCTCCTCGAACGCGCCGATTTCCATCCACAGCGTCCCCGCCTGCGCATCCCAATAGAGCGGTACAAAACCCTCCATGCGCTCCATGCCATCCGTTTTCTCCTCGATAGACGGCAGCTCCTGCGCCGCCACCGGCATCGCACACACAAGCAGACCCACAACCAACCAGAACACGCGCATTACAGAAAAAGCATCAATGAGGAAGAAGCGATGCCTCAACATACAACACAGAATAGTTAGGGGAAAGCGAAGGAGCCCCGCCTCGCCCGCTTATCACGATGCAGTTTCCAGCCATCGAGGCCCGCCCGCAGCCCCTAATCGCGCAGGCGGACAGTCCCCGACGCACCCCGCGCGTACGGATGCGAACAGCCCACGAGCTCGCCATCCGATGTTCAACGAGCGGTACGGAACCCAATTGGCTGCACATCGGTGGCTATGTGTGGTGGCATGCATATCGCAGCCCGTCAATGGGCCCGTAGCTCAGGTGGTTAGAGCAGTCGACTCATAATCGATCGGTCGCAGGTTCAAGTCCTGCCGGGCCCACCAATCATGTCTGCATCTCTTTTGCGTACAGTCCTTTACGATCGGGCGGGTACAACATAGGTGGAACAAAGTAGGTACGGTACTGCTGCTTGCTCTCGCCTTCAAACCCAAACAGGTTCTAAGCCGCTGTCCAGATTCTGAAACTCGGACCTGTATGCATCAGTGCAGGACGTGTTACAGAGTCCGCTGTTTTGCTCGTCAGATGCGCTGTGCTATGCCTTCCCGATACGTTGCCCCGTTCCTCATTGGATTGTGCCTGCTCAGCACAGGATGCACCGAAGCCCCCGACCCAGATGCCACGAGCGCGTCCGAGTCCGAGACGGCGCAGGAGCAAGTGCCCGCTTCCATTGCGCTCGATGAGGCCTACCTGACGAGTGATCGGTGGGACCAGGACGAGGCCGAGTTTGCCTTTTACGAGGCTACGCGCACCCACACGCCCTACGACGAAGCCGACGAGCACTCGTTTATGGTAGGCAGCTTCACCGTAAAGCACCGCTATGACCCCGACGCTCAGACCAAAGCAACGGGCGAAGCCGACGGCGTTTCGGCCTTTAAGTCCGCACACTTCTACCGGTTCGAGAGCGGGTCGTACGAGTACCGGCGTAGTTACGTGAGCAACGTACGCCAGCGTACGCTGCGTCCGATGAAGCAGTCGTTCACCAGCTTCGACTGGTGTTCGAATCAGTACCGCGAGCTGGCAATCTCGGACGACGATGCCGTGGACTACTGGATGCGCAGCGACGACTATGGCAACGACACAGGTTCGTTCGGCTATCAGACCGGCGGTTACACGACGGCACAGATGCCGCTTCTCATCCGCAGCCTCGACACCGACGATCGCACCGAGCATCTCTTTTACCGCATGACAGCAGACGGCAACTACGTGCGCAGCCAGGCCGCGTTTATTCGCACCGACTCGGTGACGGTGCCGGCAGGGACGTACCCGGCGGAGCGCATTACGGTGACCTATGAGGAGCCGGTGCCGTCCATGATTGCGGAGCATGACGTGACACGCGCGACCTACTGGCGCCACACCGGCACCGATCGCCGCCTGCTACGCATCCAAGAGCAAGACGACGACGCCTCCTACACGATGGATCTGGTAGAGCACCTGTGGTCGGCCTACTGGAGCGAGAACCTGTGGGACCAGGTCGAGCGCGTCAGCGAGCGTCCGTAGCACCGCCTGCACATGGCCGTTCACGAGATGTCTTCGTAGTAGGGCGTGAAGCTGGGCAGCAGTCCGTGCTGGGCGGCCAGCGTGAGTAGCTCAATGGCGGCTTCTTCGGGCAGGTCGTACGTGTCGTGTACGGTGCTGTCAATGGCCAGGGCGTACGGCACGTCGTCCTCTTCGGTGTCGAGGTCATCTGCAGACTCCCAGGCGGTGGCTTCCTCAATGAGAAAGGCGTCGTCTTCGGGCGAATAGGAGGCCAGGTACTGCTCGCGCTGCTCGGCGGGGTCTATCAGGCTAAGCACGCCTACGATTCCGTATTCGGTGTCGTAGAAGAGCGTTTCGGTAAGGAGGCGCAGCGTAAAGTTTTCAGCGTCAAAGTCGGCCATGGGGATGCGGGGGCAGGTGTGGGGAGGCAGAGCGGGGACGTTAGGTCGTGTAAGGTAGCAGCCACACGGGTCGATTCCAAATGCGCGTGAGGGCTGTTTACCATCGCCTACGAGATGCCAGCTTGAAGAGGCAACCAGGCGTGACGGGGTCTGCGATGCGTACGCGGAGCTACTGCCAGGTGCGGTGCTTCCCCTAAACTCTCCTAAACATATCTCCTGAAGCCGGGGCCACATGCGTTACACAGATGCCGGGGCCATCGCGTTGAGGGGGGCATGCGATTCTTCGGGCAGCCAGTTGCGCAGATACGTCCATGCCTCGGTGCCCTGTAGATGGGTAAGATCGGCCTCGAAGGTGGCCGCAAGGTGAGTGAGCAGGTCGGGTGTGATGCTCTCCACAGAAACGGCGGCATCGCACTCGGCATCCAGCGAGGTGACGCCGCGGTCGCGGATGCCGCACGGCACGATGTGGTCGAAGTAGTCGAGGTTGGCGGTGATGTTGAACGCGAAGCCGTGCATCGTGACCCAGCGGCTGCATCGGACGCCCATTGCGCAGATCTTACGTTCGGGGCCATGCGCATCGGGGCCGATCCATGTGCCGGTGCGCCCGTCGACACGGGTGCCGGTGACGCCGTAGTCCGCGCAGGTGCGAATGACGATCTCTTCGAGCGCACGCAGGTACCAGCTCAGGTCGGTCGAGAAGCGGTCGAGGTCGAAGAGCGGATAGCCGACGAGCTGTCCGGGCCCGTGGTAAGTAATGTCGCCGCCCCGGTCGATGTGGTGGAACGTAGCGCCAAGGGCGTCGAGCGCGGCGTTGGAGAGGAGCAGGTGGTCGGCGTCGCCGCTCTTGCCGAGCGTATAGGTGTGCGGATGCTCAAGTAAAAGTAACACATGCGGAGGCGTACGGCGCGGGTCGGCCCGTTTGGCCTGAATAAGCGCCTCTTGAATGTGCTGTTGCAGGGTCCAGGTGGCCGCGTAAGGCACGCGTCCCAACTGGCATACAACGACAGGTTCAGTGGACACGGCAGGGCGGGGGGATGAGCAAAGGGCAGGACTGGCCTTAAACGAGGGAACGTGGGCACAGTTCGAGGAAGAGCGCTACGCGCCGGGGTTGCAGAGGCGTTCCAGCTCCTCAACCGATACGGCCTGGCGCCGCACCGCATGCACATCGTCGTCTTCCGTGTGAAACTGCGCTGTGAAAACCAAATCACCGTCGTCGGTCGTGGTAAGGCGGCATTTGGGGAGGCCATCGTTGTAGAGCCCCCACACATCGTACACCATGCTCTGCAGGGGATGCTCGGAGGAAGCGCTCTGTTCAATCATCTGCTGTGCGAGGGCTTTAGCCCCGATGAGCAGATGATCGCGGTCCAATCCCCGGGGTTCAAGAACACGGCGTGCTTGGGCATCAATGGTCATAGCAAAAGATTAGGTTTGAGAACGTATGAAGGAAATGTGGGCGCACTCCAATGAAAGGCGCGCCGCAGCGATTCTTCCAGTCTGCGGTTTGTGTCGTGACGGTAACGGTTCGACGCTATTGTGGAAAGAACGGCACGATTTAACGTCGTATTACAGCGCGTATAGGGCAAAAGCGTACAGAGGAATACGCCGGAGGCAAAAGAAAGTCCTTTGTTTCGGATCATTCCTCTTTTTTACGCTTACTATGAAAAGCAGGCTTAAAAAGCGCTTTCAGTTGTACGGTAGAGCTTCTGCACGCGTCCTTTCCTCTCAAGAGCCACTCGGTCTTATGCATCGTTGGATACTCCTTTTTGCTATCGCATTGTTGTGGACGCCGGTCAGCTCGGCACAGGTCACCGAAGAGGTGAGCGACATTACCGGTGAGTACCGTGTGTCCAGTCAGGAAATGAATGACCTTTGGATTGACACCTACGCTGGCGACTATGGTGCCTACATGCCGCGCTATGTGTCCGATTCAACCACGGACATGGAGCAGTGGATGATCATCTTGTACGGGTTCACTGACGAAGAAACCAGTATGGCGGATGTCAGCAACGTCTACCTTGACGTAGACGGGCGCCGGATTCAGCCGCTTGAGGTATCGGCGCGCGTGCGCACCATTGATGACGAAATCATGGAAGTCGTCGAGACCACTTACACTGAGGCTATCTTTACGCGCATTGCCAATGCTAACGAGGTCCGTGTTGATGTAGGCGACGAAGCGTTTCAGTTGCGCGATCGCGAAGATATGCGGATGATTGTCCAAACCGTCAATAATCAGAGCAGCCAAACGGCCAGTAGCGGCGATAATCGCTAATGGTACGGTGCTTTCGGGGCAGATGCATCATGTGTGAGTGCACACTGCCGGGCGACGACACGGGGAGCGACTATGTTCTGCTGAACGAGGCCCAGCAAAAAAGGGCTGCCCGAGGCGATGCATCGGTAGCAGCAACGGATAGCAACAGTTGGTGGCCCCATTCTCTGTAGAATGCTGCGTAGGCCCCTTGGTAATGCCGAGGGGCCTTTTGCTATGGTACGGAATCCATTGCCCGGTGGGGGCGTGCTTGCACATGGCATCTGTAGCTCCTATCCTACGTATCGAGTTATGCGCCCCGTACCTCCTGCACGCAGTTTGCCTTATGTCTGAAAAACCGCTGCCGCCGTCTATGGGAGGGGCTGCCGAACTGCTCCAGATTTCATTCGATGTGCTCACCGCCTCGCGTGTGGAGGCCCACATGCCCGTCACGCCCGATCACCATCAGCCGTTTGGGCAGTTGCATGGGGGGGTAAGCGTAGTACTGGCTGAGAGTGCGGCCAGTGTAGGGGGCTACCTGGCTGCTCCCACAGACAAAACCGCTGTTGGTATCGAAATCAACGCCAACCACATGCGGGCCGTCTCCGAAGGAACGGTGCATGCGGTGGCCGAGCCGCTGCATGTGGGCACGAGCACGCATGTGTGGGACGTAAAAATTCGGGATGCGGAGGACCGCCTTGTCTGCGTTGCCCGTTGCACGTTAGCCATCATGCCACTCCCTCCTGCATAACACCCGCGTTGCTACTATCTGCGTGCGTTACTGATGAGGGCGTAGCCCGGCGCGCTCTTCCTGCTTGCCCAATCGTTCGCCCTGTCCGTTGCCTATGCCTGCACCACTTGCTGGCCTTCACCATATCACTGCCATTACCGGCACAGCTCAGGCAGCTATCGACTTCTATTCAGGAATTCTGGGGCTGCGTCTGGTCAAAGTAACCGTCAATTTCGACGATCCGTCGATGCATCACCTATATTTTGGGGATGCGCGCGGCACGCCCGGTACGTTGCTCACTGTTTTTGCCCAGCCACGGGCGCTGCCTGGGCAGTCAGGGCCAGGCGTGCCAGCACCGGTTGTGTTTTCCATCATGCCCGATGCCCTCTCCTTCTGGCGCACCCGTCTGAGCGAGATGGGCTACACGCCGGTACTCACGCATCGGTTTGGCACGCCCATGCTTCGCTTTCAGGCGCACGACCTCATGTCATGCGCGCTCGTTCCGTCATCAGATGGCACCACCACGCCATGGACGCCAGCGGCCCCCTTCGAATCTACAACCGCTCTGCAGGGGCTGCACAGCGTGACGCTTCCAGTGCCTGACTTGGAAGCAGCCACTGCGTTTTTTGTTGATGTGCTGGGCTGGTCGCTCGTCCACGACGAGTACGGACTGCGCCGCATGAAGGCGCCCAGCCGACGCTTGCTACAGGCTCCACGCGCCTGTGCCGGTCGCTTCGTCGATCTCTCAGACCGGGTACCGCCCGGCCAAACAGGAACCCGCGGACCTGGGGTTGTGCATCACATTGCGTTTCGCGTGCCCAATGCCTCTGCACAGCGCGCCTGGCGCGAGGCCCTCATGCGCGAAGGCATTCAGGTGAGCGAAGTCCGCAATCGCACCTACTTTCAGTCGATTTATTTTCAGGACCCCACACGCACCGGTGGCACGCTCTTCGAAATTGCAACCGACGGGCCGGGCTTTATGGTCGACGAGCCGTTCGACACGTTAGGGCACGCGCTACAGCTCCCCGAGCGCCTGGCCGACCGCCGCTCTGATCTTGCAGCGACCTTGCCGAACCTGGACCGCACCGTGCTTACATCTCCACCGACGGTCGATCCCAACGCGAATCCGCCGGTGTACTGAGTAGGGACCTTGATTCCGCTGGCGCATTGTGTCCTTTAATCTGCCATATCCCAATCGCTCATGTCCACCCCGCCCGAATGGGTTCAACATGCGGTATTCTACCAGATCTTTCCCGACCGCTTTGCGCGGAGCGGGCAGGTGGGGGTGCATGACACCGTAACGCTGAAGCCCTGGGGGACCCCGCCCGAAGAGCAAGGCTTTCAGGGGGGGGATCTGTATGGCATCATTCAGCATCTTGACTATCTGCAGGACCTGGGCGTTACGGCGCTTTACCTGAATCCGATCTTCGCCTCGGCAGCAAACCATCGGTATCACACGTACGACTACTACACGGTAGATCCGCTGCTGGGGGGCAACGAAGCGCTCCAGGATCTGCTCGGCGCGGCCCATCGGCGCGATATGCGCGTGGTGCTCGACGGGGTGTTTAACCACGCCAGCCGGGGCTTCTGGCCGTTCCATCATGTGCTGGAAAACGGCATCGACTCACCTTATGCCGACTGGTTTCACCTACATGGCGAGCCGCTGCGTCCGTACGGGCCCGAAGGAGAGCCCGCCAACTACGAGGGCTGGGCCGGGCTGCGCGGGCTGCCTGAGTTTAACACCGACCATCCGCCCGTGCGCGACTTCCTCTTCGATGTGGCAACCCACTGGATAGAACAGGGCATTGACGGATGGCGCCTGGACGTACCGGGCGAAATCGACGATGCCGACTTCTGGCGCACCTTCCGCACGAAGGTGAAGGACGTGAACCCAGATGCCTACCTCTGTGGCGAAATATGGACGCACGCCGACCGCTGGTTGCAGGGCGATCAGTTCGACGGCGTCATGAACTATCCTCTCACCGATTCGCTCTTCGGGTTCGTTGCGCACGACACCATTCGCGGCTTTGCACATCAACACTTCGACTTTACGCCTCGTACTGGCACACAGTTTGCCGAGGAGGTGCTCGATACGCTCACGCGCTACCCGCAGGCCATCCAGCACGCCCAGCTGAACCTGCTCGACAGCCACGACACCCCGCGCGTGCTGCACACGCTGGGCGGATCGGTCGAGGCGCTGCGCATGGCCGTGCTCTTCCAGATGACGATGCCGGGTGCCCCTTGCATCTACTACGGCGACGAGATCGGTCTACAGAGCGCGGGCGATCCGCACTGCCGCGAGGCCTTTCCGTGGCACAACGAGTCGATCTGGCACACCGGCCTGCTGGCGTTCTACCAGCAAGCCACTGCGCTGCGCCACGAGCATCCGGTGCTGCGCACGGGCCGCGTCGAGGTGCTGAGCGCCACGGAACGACAGGTCGTATTTCGACGCCAGACCGCCGAGCGCGAGGCCCTCATTGCCTTCAACACAGCAGATAATCTGGCTACGCTTACGGTGCCTGCCCCCGCCCTGAATCACGCTGCCTACCAGCCCGTGTGGCCGCCCGACCGCACCGCTGGGCTGCGCGCTTCAGATCCGTCTGTGCAGTTGCCCGAACGCAGTGCAGCCGTGTGGATGAGTCCAGCTTCTGCTTCCTAAGTACACCCTTTTCATCCCCCTAACTACCAACCGTTTATTCTATGCCTACCGTAGCCATCACCGGAGCCGCTGGTGCTATTGGATCCGTTACCGCACGCGTGTTTGCAGATGCAGGCTGGCAGCTTGGCCTGTTCGATTATGATGCCGATGCAGTGGATGACCTGCGCGCTGACTACCCCGATGCGTATGTGGCGCAGGCCGACCTTACCAACATCGATGCGGCCCGTACCGCGTTCGACGGCATGGCTGAGCAGCACGAAGCGCCTCACGCGGTGCTCGCTATTGCGGGTGGATTCGCCATGCAAGCCGCTACCGAGGCGACTGATGCCGACTACGCCCATATGATGGACCTGAACATGCGTACGCTCTTCAACACCGCGCGTGCTGCACTTCCGCACATGCAGTCGCATAGCGAAAGCTTTCTCTTGGGCGTGTCGGCGCCTGCGGCGGAAGACGGCGCCGCAAATACCGGACTATACGCCGCCTCGAAAGCGGCGGTGGCCGCATACCTGAAGTCGCTTCATGCCGAACTGCATGGCGAGGGCGTACGCGTATCTACGCTCTACCCCATGGGGGTTGTGGACACGCCTGCCAACCGCGAGGCCATGCCCGACAGCGACCCGAGCACCTGGGTGGCCCCCCAAGAACTCGCTGAAACCATGCTACACGCCGCTACGCGCACTGCCCGAGGGCACATTCAAGCCCTTAAGGTGTACGCCGCCACGTAACGGCTCTTTCGACGCCATTTTGTCTTTGCCTTTTGTTGCTCTATGACCACAACGAAAAAACTCGAAGCCATTGCCAACAACCTCTGGTGGACGTGGACGCCCCGCGCCCGCACGCTGTTTGAACAGGTGCATCCAGAAGCCTTTGCTGCGGCGGGGAATAGTCCGCACGCTGCGCTGCGTGCTGTCGACGAGGAGCGCCTTGCCGACCCAGAGCTTGCAGGCGAGGTCGATGCGGTGTACGATGCCTTTAAGGCATACATGGAGGCGCCTTCCGAAATCAGTGATGCGCCCGAGACGGCCTACTTCTGCATGGAATACGGCCTGCACGAAAGCATGCCGCTCTACTCGGGCGGACTCGGCGTACTCGCGGGCGATCACACCAAGGCCGCCGCGGACCTCGGCCTCCCCTTTACGGCGGTTGGGATGCTGCTGCGCGAAGGCTACTTCCACCAGTCGTTCGACGAAAACGGCAACCAGCAAGCCAACTACCCCCCGCTCGATCCTGAGAAGCAGCCGCTCTCGCTCGTTACCAACCCCGACGTAGAGCCGCTACGCGTGTCGGTGCCGCTCGGCGATGCCACGGTGCAGGTACAAGCCTGGGAGGCCAAGCTGGGCCACGTATCCCTCTACCTGCTCGACACCGATCACGAAGGCAACCCCGAGTCGCTGCGTGGGCTTACGCGACGCCTGTACCAGGGCGGCGACCGCGAGCGCATCCGGCAAGAACTCGTGCTGGGCGTGGGCGGACTGCGCCTGCTGCGCGCGCTGGGCAACCAGCCCGATGTGTATCACGCCAACGAAGGGCACTGCGCCTTTCTCATGTTTGAGCTGATGCGTGAGCTCATGGAAACCGGTCACACACAGGCCGAAGCCGAAGCTGCGGTGCGTCAGGAGTCGGTCTTCACGACGCACACGCCGGTGCCTGCGGGGCACGACCGCTTTGCGCCCAAGCTGTTCGATACCGAAATGGCCGGATACGCCAGCGAGCATCCGCTGAGCGTTGACGACCTGGCCGCCTACGGGCGCGTCAACCCCGACGATGACACCGAAGAATTCGTCATGACGGTGCTCGGCCTAAACCTGTCGCGCGCGGCGAATGGCGTGTCCAAGATCAACGGACGCGTGGCGCAGCAGCAGTGGGACGACCTGTACCCGGACCTGGAGGTCGACGACGTGCCCATTGGGTCTATCACCAACGGCGTGCACTTGCCCACATGGACGGCCGCGCCTGCACGCGACTTTCTGGCCGTGCATACCGATGGCGACTGGGCACACGAGCGCCACACCCCCGAGTTCTGGGCCCCCCTCGCCGAGGTGGACGACGCTACGCTCTGGGCCTACCGCTCGAAGCTGCGCGCCCGGCTGCTGAACTATGCCACCGACCACGTGGCGCATCAGTCGCTCGATATGGAGGCCGACCTTGACCCCGACGCGCTCACGATCGGATTTGCGCGTCGCTTTGCCACCTATAAGCGTGCCCCGCTCATCTTTACGGACCTGGATCGCGCCCGTGCGCTTTTTGCTGATGCGGAGCGGCCCATCCAGATCTTGTTTGCCGGCAAAGCGCACCCCGACGACGAAGCAGGGCAGGCATTCATCCGCAGAATCTACGAGATCAGCCAGCAAGACGGCTTTCGCGGACGCGTGCTGATGCTTGAAAACTACAACATGGAGGTGGGCCGCATGCTCGTGTCGGGCTCCGACATATGGCTCAACAACCCGCGCCGCCCCATGGAAGCCAGTGGCACCAGCGGGCAGAAAGTAGCCGCGCATGGCGGGCTCAACCTGTCTGTGCTCGACGGCTGGTGGCCTGAGGGCTACACCGGCACCAACGGCTGGGCCATTGGGCCTGAAGCCACGGGCGTGTTCGCCCCACGCGGTCCTGCCGGGCAGAAGAAAGAAGATGCCCGCGACGCGGAGTCGCTGTATACGCAGCTGGAGACGTCGGTTGTGCCTGAGTTCTACACGCGCAATGCCGAGGGCGTCCCCAAAGCATGGGTCAATCGCATGCGCGAGGCCATGACGGAGCTTCCGCCTGCGTTCTCGGCCAAGCGCATGGTCATTGACTACGTAAATACCATGTATCGCCAACCGGTAGAGCAGGTGTAGGATTGGAGATCTCAATACCATCTACCTGCTGAGGTGAACGATAAAGAGGCGCTCCGTGTCGGGAGCGCCTCTTTTTTGTGGCTATCAGGGATCGGTATAGCTCGTTACAGAGAAGGTCGTTAGCGCCGGGCGCTACGCCAGCGGTCCGTGATTTCCTGTTGCCGCGTACCCGGCTCCACCGAATACGGGTCTTGGGGAAGCGCAACGCGGTTCAAGACCGGATAGCGCCGTCCATAATCGAACAGATTCGGATGGCCTTCCGGGTCGTCGCCGAGCACGAGCACCATCGAGCCCGGCTCTTCGAGAACGCCCTGGCTTGAGGTAATGTCGGTACGTCCGGTCGAGGTCTCCCACGGATCAGCCCAGTGATAGACCCACTCCGCGTCGGCGTCAATCATGCGCACGCAGCCGCGGCTGGTAGGGCCGCCGGTCGGCATTGGATACTGGTGGATGTGGATGCCCCGCGCGTTGTGAAAGTTAAACACCCAGTACATCTCCCAGTCTTCGTCGGGCGGACTGAGGCTGGAGACACGGTATTCCTCCTTCCAGTTGAAGTTAAATCGCCCATTCGGGGTCGGATACTCGTCGGGATCGCCGGTATTGACGATGCCCCAGCGCTGCAGCACGCCGTACTCGTAGGCGGCAAACGCCTGGACCTCTTTGTGGATAATGAAAAGCTTGTCTTCGTTACGAGCGCCGGGGTAGTAGCGCGGAAACGGCGAATATGCGCGAAAGTCGATCCCAAACTCGGTGGGCACGATCACCGTGTCGCCAAGCGCCAGTTGGCCCAGCGAGGTGCGGTTGATCAACTCTACGAGTTGGGCCCGCTTGCGTCCGACCTCCATATCGCCGTTGCCCAGGTCGCGATACATGGCAGCACGGGCAATGACGGTGTTTTTGCGAGGGTCATCGAACTCGTAGTACTCGTAGTAGACCTCAGGGAGCGCATCCAGATTTTCGGTGCGGGTATTCAGCAGGTCCGAAACCGCAAACTGGTCGATGTAGCGCTGCGCTTCCGCAGAAAGCGGGACAAGCAACAGGAGGCCAGCCAGCAAGGCAATAAAGCGACTCATAACAAGCTAAATGCGGTGAGGTTACGCAGGATGAGCGAGCGAGAAGGCGCGTGCATGCCAGCTTGTACCGGCAGGCTGCTCAAACGCACCATCGTGGAGGGGGCCGAGCGTAGACAGGCTCGGGTCGAACACCGGTGTGGTGACGTCTACCGTGTGGGCACGCGCCAACTTCGCGAACGCGGCACGGTCAGCCACGGCCACAGAGCCATCGGCTGTGCGGTAGGGCACCGACAGGGCAGGCGCCCAGGCAACCTCGTGTGCGGTGGCTGCTTCGCGCACGGTGTGCACAAGGGCGTCGGTGGCACAGCCCGAGACGGCAGCCCCCTCGGCGGCTACGTGTGCCGTTACGAATAGGAAGCGGTCGTCGCGCCAGGTCACATCTGCGGATACCGGCTGGCCATGCGAATCCCACGACGCAAAAAACGAAGCGAGATCAGTGCGCATGGCTTCTTGCGATGCACGGGGTACGTCATGGCGCGCCACATGAATCCAGAGGCGTGCAGCACGCGGGTAATCTGAAAAGAGAGACGTGTATGCCATAGCAGCAAGCAAGACGTAACGGTAAGGAAGGATGCAAGATACTTGTAAGCACAGTGCGGGGGCGGGTTGCAGAATGCACGTGCTGTAGCCCCAAGCAAGGCCGTCCCCGATCCGCATCTCATTTTAGATTCACTGTATGTCCATAATTTGTAACGAGTGGCTCGCTCGGGTTCGTATAGTCGTAACAAAGCCGAAGTCGACGTAACACAGGATAGGAGCAGCGACTTTAACAGTCACACAATATTCAACGCTTACTTAACTTGACCCCCACAGACGTCATGAACCGGATACAACAGTGGATTGCCTGGCTGCGCGACAATCCTGACGTCGTGATCGACGTGATTCGGGTCTATCTGGGCTTCGGCCTGTTTGTGCGCGGAATGCTATTCATCTCTCATGCTGATGGCGTAGCCGCCCTCGTGGACCTGTCTGAGTTCTCGCTCACCTCTGCCGCGCTGGTGCACTACGTCACGTTTGCTCACCTGCTGGGCGGGGCCATGCTGGCCGTGGGGCTGTTTACACGGTTTGCGGCCCTCATCCAAATTCCGGTGCTCATTGGCGCAGTGGCTCTGGTGCATGTGCAAGAGGGCCTGCTGACTGCGGGGCAGTCGCTGGAGTTTTCGGCGCTGGTGCTGTTTCTGCTGGTCGTCATCTTTGCGTACGGAGCCGGGCGTCTGTCGGCCGATGCGCATGTCTTCTCGACGAGCAATGAGGAAGATGCTGTGCCTCGTCCTGACTTCATGAAGCCCGAAGAGATCCGCAAGCGCGCTGCGGATATGGAGCCGTCTGGTGCCCCCGTTGCATCAGCCAACATAACGGCGTCGGATGCGGACACGACAACGGCTACGACCGCGGACACCTGTACCTGCGGACACGACCTGAACCATCCACGCGTGGTGGCAGAGCCGCGCTACAGCTTGTGGTCTGGGTTTTTCTTTATGATGGGCATATCGGCGCCGGTGAAGGAGGTTGTCTTCTACTGCCAGGAGTGCGGCACGATTATGAAGCGCACCAAAGACCCGGCTATGCTGCGCCGCTACCGCTGGCACACGGGGTGAGGATTCAGCAACACAACACACGTTGTCTTAAGAGATGCGCAGTGCAGGAGCCCAGGGCGGCTGCACTGCGCTTTTTTGTGGGAAGGGTCAGTTGTCGTCAAGATCCAGTTCGTGCATGCGCTGTTCGGCTGCATCAAGGCGGTCGAGGCAGCGCTGGGCCAGCGTGACGCCTTCCTCGTAGGCGTCGAGGGCATCGTCGAGAGGCGGCGGGTCGGTTTCGAGCTGGTCCACAATAGCTTCGAGGCGAGTCAGGTCATCTTCGAAGGGCTGGTCGTCGGGGGCGGAATCGGCAGGCATAGCTGGGCATGTATGGTGGGGAGTAGGATCCGTTGTGCATCCGCCTGTACGAACCGGACCGTAGCAAGATGCATCTTCTATGCGCACGATTTCGTTGGGAGGACCAAATCGCTTTGTATCCCAACAAACAGAAAACACGTATGGATTTGCGACTGACGGACCGCGTGGCGCTTGTAACGGGGGCCAGCCGGGGCATTGGGGCGTACATTGCCGAGGCGCTGGCGCGTGAAGGCTGTGCCGTGGGCATCTGTGCGCGCTCGGAAGAGGACCTGACGGAGACGGCCGATCGCATCCGCAAGGCGCATGGCGTGCCGGTGTATGGGGAGTCGTGCGACCTGACGGAGCCGAAGGCGCCCCGGGCGTTTGTGGAGCATGCTGTTGAGGCGCTGGGCGGCGTGGATATCTACGTGGGCAATGTGGGCGGCAACCAGCGCGGCACGTTCATGGAGGTGTCGGATGCGGACTGGGACGACATCATTGACCTGAACCTGAAGTCACACATCCGCACCAGCCGCGCGGCCATTCCGCACATGCGCGATGCAGGCGGCGGGTCGATCTGCTACATCAGCTCGATCTTTGGGCGCGAGTTGGGTGGGGCCGGGCTGTCGCTCTACAACACTACCAAGTCGGCGCTCATCAGCATGGGCAAGGTGATGGCGCAGGAGCTAACGCCCGAGGGCATCCGCGTGAATACGGTAGCGCCGGGGTCCATTCGCTTTCCGGGCGGCAGCTGGGACCGCCGCGTGAAGGAGGATCCGGAGGCGATGCAGCAATTCATTGAGGAGAATCTGCCCATTGGGCGTTTCGGACGCGCCGAGGAGGTGGCCGATGCTGTAGCGTTTCTGGTGTCGGAGCGGGCGAGCCTCATCACGGGTGCCTGCATCAACGTGGATGGCGGGCAGTCGCACTCGCTGATTTAACGGCATGTGCAGGTTTCCTTTCCCCTTGCTGATCGCCTTGTGGCAGAATACGCGGTCCTGGTATCCCCCATTCCCTTACGCTGTTCGGGTCTTTCCCCCTTCGCGAAGGGGAGACACGAGCATCAGCGACTGACGAAGCGAAGCGGCGTACATGTCGCGCAGCGACAAAGGGGGATGCCCGCCCCGAAAGGACAATGGGAAAACTTGCACACCGCGTTATTTAGGACTTATCTCCACAACCCAAGAAGACGATCAAGCGCCACGGGAAGCCGCCTGGAGCACAGGCGGCTTCTGCAGTCTACCGCTGTGCGTTCAGCGCCCAGTCGTACGGCAGGTAGGCAACGGTGTAGGTGCCGTTGCGCAGAGCTTCTTGCACCTCGGGGTCGTCTATGTACGGCGCAATGTACTGCTGTACGGCCTCGGCATCCGGCCCAAAATCGGCCTGGTACCAGTCGAGCAGGCGGGATACGCGGATGGTGTCTTCCGTTGCCGGGATCTGGTTGAGAGCCGGGTTGTGCAGGAAGGCGCGGGTCTGGTCCTCCAGCTGCGCGTCGAGGGCGTGGCCCGTGTAGGCTTCGCGGCGCAGGGGCGGACAGCTTGCGGCGGCGCAGACCAGCGCAAAGTGGATGCGCGGCTCGTCGAAGCGTTCGCGGATGATGCCGTGCTCAATCTCGTCGAGCGTGCGCATGGTATCGGCCACCGTGCCTACAGGCAGTGCGAACGGACTCTCGGTGGTGGTCTCAGGTGTATTGCCGGGCGTGATGCTCCAGATGGTGTCGACGGTGTCGTGCTCCAGAATGAGCGCCATGGTCAGCGCGTTGTAGGCGTTCATCCAGAATGCGAGGCGCTCATTGCGGGAGAGTGTCTCCAGATTGGCGGTGGCGAGCTGCTCCAGGTACGGGTCGAGCGTGGTGGCGCGATCGGTGCGAAGCTGCGTGTAGTCGACGCGATGCTCGGCATCTACGTAGGTGCCGAGCACATCGGTGAATGCGCTGTGGTCAACGGGCTGTGCGGTGGCGGGGATGCTCACGCATAGCGCACAGAGCAGGAGCACTGGCATCCAACAGCAGACTTGAACAGAGCGCATAAGCATAGGGGGATGAGAAGGCATCGGTCAACGATGTGGAGAGTTCGCATCCCCCAATGAACATGTAGAACATGGTAGGAGATGCGCAAGCGGTGTATGCTACGACGGATGAGCGACGGATCTGTTACAGCAGCGTGCGGTACGGTTTCGCGTCTTTGTTGTCTGCTCATCTGTGCCAATACCACGATGCCGCATCTGCACATTCCTGACATGACCGCCTATCGCGATTCCGTCAATGAGGCTGCCACGTTTGTGCGCAACGCGCTGGGCACAACGCCGGTGCCGCCGGTGGCGCTGGTGTTGGGCACTGGACTGGGCGCGCTGCACGAGGACATTGAGGTGGAGGTGCGCCTTCCGTATGCCGACATCCCAGGGTTCCCGACGTCCACGACGTCAATGCATGAGGGCGAACTGCTGATGGGGCGGCTGGGCGCAACGCCGGTGCTGGCCATGAACGGGCGGATGCATCTGTACGAGGGCTACACCGCGCATGAGGTGGCCTTTCCGGTGCGCGTGCTGGGCGTGCTCGGGGTGCAGATGCTGCTGCTCTCCAACGCGGCTGGTGGATTGAATCCGCAGTACGCCACGAGCGATGTGGTGCTCATCACCGATCACATCAACGAACAGAGTACCAATCCGCTCATTGGGGCAAATGTGGA
The DNA here is from genome assembly GCF_002554705.1 of Longimonas halophila. Lineage (GTDB taxonomy): Bacteria > Bacteroidota > Rhodothermia > Rhodothermales > Salinibacteraceae > Longimonas > Longimonas halophila. The sequence goes on from NZ_PDEP01000011.1 coordinate 53,457, forward strand.
GGCCTGGGGCCCGCGCTTTCCGGATATGAGTGCGCCGTACGATCCGGAGTTGTGCGGGCTTGCACGAGACGTAGCGTTGGAGCAGGGGCTGGAGCTCCACCGAGGCGTCTACCTGGCCGTGCCGGGGCCAATGCTGGAGACGCGGGCCGAGTATCGCAAAATGCGCGATGCAGGGGCCGACCTGGTGGGTATGAGCACCGTGCCCGAGGTCATTGCAGCGCACCACATGGGCGTGCGCTGCCTGGCGGTCTCTGTTGTGACTGACATGTGCCTGCCCGACGCGCTGGAGCCTGCTACGCTCGATGCCATTGTGCAGGCCGCCGACGAGGCGCGTCCGCAGGTAGGCACGCTCTTTAGGCAGCTGGTGCAGCAGGTGGGGGCATGACGCGTGTAGCTTGTGCTACTGCACCCGTGCAATCCAGTCGGAAAAGGCGTTCAGGAAGCGCGTCAGGTAATCGCGGGTCGCCTTGTCGATGAGCGCGCCGTCGTCGAACTTCTCGTGGGCGCGGGCCATCAGCATCTGGGGCTGTGGCATGCACAGGGCGTTCACGGCATCGAGCGAGGGGCGCAGCTGGCTCTGTGCGCGGGCGGTGCCGGTTGAGCCGGGGCTGGCACCCATGATGGCGGTGGGCACCGCTCCGATGGGGGCCTCGCGTGGCGGACGCGACAGCCAGTCGATGGCGTTCTTAGTAACGGCCGGCACGCCGTGGTTGTACTCGGGCGTGGCGATGAGCAGTCCGTCGGATTCACGCAAGGCGGCGCCCAGATCAGACACCGCCTCGGGAAGACCCTCAGCCTCCACATCCGCATTGTACAGTGGCACGTCATCCAGATCGAAAATGCTGATTGACAGCGTATCAGGCGCTATGTCGCGCGCAGCACGAAGCAGCGCCCGGTTGTACGATTCCTGGCGCAAACTGCCTGCGATGCCAAGTACAGAGAAGGATTCGGTATCCATGCGTTGAAAGCTGAGGTAGTCCAAAAAAGGGTGAGATGTGCCCTGCCAACAACTCACTGCGGCGGCATGGATTGGTCGCGTTCGAGGCGGGAGCGATTCCAGTCGCCAAGGGTGGCTCCGGCCTCGTACGTGCTCTGCAAGAATCCGCGCAGTGTGGCATCGGGGTTGGCGGCGGTGCGTACGGCCTCGTAGGGCAGCACAAACTCGCCCAGGTCGCTGTGGTAGTAGGCCGCCTCGGGCGTTACGTCGGCGTCGCGGAAGCCGTCGGGTTCGGGGTACATGTACGTGTAGAACGCGGCCTCGCCCACGCCTGCACCCGGCCAGAATCCAGCGCTCGACAGTTCGTGGGAGTACGCTTCTTCCATCACCCAGTCGGCACAGTTGGGCACGCCGCCCGGATGCTCCGGCGCCTCGCGCCCGGAAAAGCGTGTGGCCGCGAGGTCGAATGCGCCCCAGAACAGATGCACGGGACTGGCTTTGCCCAGGAAATCGGCCCGGAATGCCTTGAGCACGCGTTCGGCCTGCACCAGGGCCCGCCAGAAGCGATGCATCGCGTTGGCGTCGTAGGCAGCGTGCGTGGTATCCTCAGCAAACGGAATTGCCTCCTCGACTTCCACCGGACGCGCCATGATCTGTACGGGCACGTCCAAGGCTGTTAGCGCCTGCATCATCGCATCGTAAAACGCTGCCACCGTCATGGGGCGCAGCGCAAGGGTTCGCTCGTCGCCGCGCGAGGTACTAATGCGCAGCACATGCGCGACCCAGTCGATGTCGATCGAGAACGGACCATTGTCATGCGGAATCGACGAGGTGGTGAGACCACGTGGGGTCATGTAGAGCGCCGAGCCCCACGAGTGATTGATCCACGGGCTCTGCTCAAGACGAATCTTGCCAATGATCTGCAGCCACATGTGCACGGTCGTGCAGGTGGCTTCCCACTCCGCAAGCGGAGGGAGGGCGGGCCACTTCGACGTATCAGACATAGGGGATTGGGCGATTGGGATCCGAAACGAGTGGACAACTCAGAGTAACACACGGTCCGCTGTCGTGCAAGCCTGTATAGCATGACGTCCTTACAACAGCATACCCATGGCCAGCCACAGGGGGCCCGTTAGGCTACAGCGGATGCCGTGGTGGCCTCCTCCAGCAGCCGTTTGCGGGCCGTTTTTGCGGTTTCGGCGGTGCGGAGGGACTCGACGGCTTCATTCGTCTGAATAAGTTCGGCGGCTGCCGCCAGGTGTTGCAGATACCAATCGGTAGGTACGGTGCGCGGCACCAGCAGCACCAGCACCACATGGACCGGGCCGCTGGTGTGCTTCGGGCGCACGCCGTCGGCGCTGATGCCGACGAGGAGCGACGACTGCTCTGCATGCCGCGTGTGGGCGGCGTAGAGCGCTACGCCTGGACGTAACTCCGGCGCGTAGCCTTCAGCATCCAGCAGGCCCGGAAGTACGGCTTCGATGATATCGGGGCGGTCGCCAAGGGCACAGCGCATGACGTGGCGGAGCATGTCGTCGGTATCGACATCAGGCATGCCCATGACCACGCACTCGGGCCGCAGTGCCTCAGATAGCACGCCAGAGTCGATGCGGTCGGGTCGGCTGCTGGGAGCCGGGGCAAACCGCTCTTCAGACATGTAGACCGTGAGGAACGTGTGGTCGGCAAAGCGCTGGGCGATGACGCCCGGCAGCCGGTCGAGGCCGGGGCGCCAGGCAATCGACCCCTCGCGCTCGTTCATGAGCACCAGCAGGTCGTTGGGCTCCACCAGATCGTCGAGCGTGTGCACGAGCTGTCCCCACTGCTCCATCGACTGGGTGGCCCACGGCACCGAGGGTTTGGTGGCGTCGATACGCCGGGACAGCGGCTCTATGGAGGCCTCGGCGGCGACCACGATCAGGTCGAGACCTGCCTGATTGCACAGCACTTTGAGTGCGCGCATTGCATCCGCAAACCCCGATTCGCGATCGGCATACGGCGGCACCGCCAGCACCATGCGGGTGTGCGTGTTCATGGGATGCGCAAAGCGGCTCACGATAATCATTTGACGGGTGCGCTCCAGCAGCTGATCGAGCACACTGCCAAAGATGTATTCACGTGCAGTGCTCTGCCCATGCCATCCAATGACCACCGTCGAGATGCGATCTTCTTTGATGGCTCGCACCATGCCGTTCACCACGTTGTAGTCGATGCGCGTGCTCGGCATCACCGGCACTTCGGAGGCTGCAGCATGCAGCACCGCCTTGCTAAGCATCGACTCGCCATGCGCCACATCGCCCTCTACGTTGGGGCCGTCGCGGACGACCGTGGTGGGGTAGATGGCTTCTTCGGAGGCGTCGGCGCGCAGCAGCACGGCCACATCCATCAGGTCGTTGGCGGATTCGGGGTTGGCCAGGGGCACCATGATGCGCTGTGGCACATCGGTCGGGTTGTAGGCGGCGCGTTCGGCCTGTAGCGCCAGTTCGCGCCCGTACTTTTCGACGAGCGACGGCCCCAGAATGCTTGTGGCCAGAATCAGAAGAATGACGGCGTTGACCAGGGCCTCACTAAAAAGGCCCATTTCGAATCCGATAAGCGTAACAGCGAGCGTGGCCGCCGCCTGTGGGGTAGAGAGGCCGAAGATCACCCAGCGTTCGGTGCTGGAATAGCGGTAGATCCACTGCACCGCTTGTGCGGCGATGAACTTGCCGCCCCACACCATGGCCGTGAGCAGTCCGGCCAGCAGCCAGACCTCCAGGCCCTGCACCAGCACCGAGGCATCCACCAACATGCCCACTGAAATGAGGAAGAACGGGATGAACAGCGCATCCCCCACGAACTTGATGCGCAGCATAAGCGCGCTGCGTTCGGGCACCAGGCGGTTTAAGGCAATACCGGTCATGAATGCGCCGATGATGGGAGCCAGGTAGACCAGTTCGGCGGTGTAGGCCGCCACAAACACGACGGCGAGCAAGAACACGAACTCCATGTCGGCCTGGCGGTCGGAGCCCTGAAAGAAGGCGCGTCCCAGGCGCGGAAGCGCAAAGAAAATGACGACGCCGTACCCGCTTACAAGCACCACAAACTGGATCCAGAAGAACAGCCCGCTCTCGCCCGAGACCAGCGCCGACACAATCGCCAGGATGAGCAGCGAGACCAGGTCGGTCACCATGGTGCCGCCCATCGTCATCGTGACGGACGGGTTTTTGGTGATGCCCAGGCGCTCGGCAATCGGATATGCCAGCAGCGTGTGCGAGCCTACGACGGCGCCGACAAGGAGCGAGGTCATCAGGTCCCATTCCATGAGGTAATGGCCCGCACCCAACGCCAGGAGTTGCGGCATCAGAAACGAGATGAACCCAAACACGAAACTGCGTCCCTTCTGCTGCGCAAACTGGTTCAGATCCATCGACAGGCCCGCCGTGAACATGAGATACAGCAGACCCACCGTGCCCAGTAGCTCGAACGTGTCGCCGCGTTCAAGCAATCCGATGGCATTGGGTCCCACAACGGCTCCGGCCACGATGAGGCCGACCAGCCCCGGCACTCCCAGACGCCGAAACAGCATGGGAGCCAGCAGCACGATGAGCATCACCGTAGCAAAGATGAGTACCGGGTTGGTAATGGGAAGTGCGATCATATGTATCGGAGGCGCCCGAAAACGCCATTGGTCTCAAAAAAGCAGCACCTGCCGCAACGCAGATGCTGCACGACAGATGCTGCATAATAGGCATTTGGCGGGCCGTTCGCAGATGCGAGGCGCGGCTCATGCTGTGAAGATCGGGCGCAGATGCGCTCAACGGTTTACCGATGCTCGGGGTTGGGATGGTCGAAGCGGCAGCCGGCCTCCCATTCGGAGCGCTGATTGCCATGGGCGGGGATGCCGCCCGCCTGCTTGATCATGTGCGCCATGTGCATCAGATTCCACGTCATGAACGTAGTGTTGCGTTGCGTAAAGTCGTTGTCCTCACCCGCGTGGGTCCCGTCGTTGCGCTCATCGCCGTAGCTGAGCCCCGGTCCGGCTTCGCCAATCCACCCGGCATCGGCCTGCGGCGGGATGACGTAGCCCAGGTGCTGAAGTGCGTACAGAATGCCCATCGAACAGTGCTTGATGCCGTCTTCGTTGCCGGTGATGAGGCATCCGCCCACGCGGTCGTAGTAGGCGTACTGTCCGCGGTCGTTAAGCTCGCTTGACGTGGCGTAGAGCCGCTCAATGACCTGCTGGCAGACCGACGACTTCTCGCCCAGCCAGATGGGCGAACCCAGCACCAGAATGTGGGCGGCCTGCACCTTTTCGTACAGCGCGGGCCAGTCGTCGGCCTCGGCACCGTGCTCGGTCATATCTTTGTAGACCCCGGGCGCCAGATCCAGGTCAACCGGACGCACAATGTCAACGTGCACATCGTTTTCGCGCATAATCTCCGCTGATACGTCGATCAGCCGCCGCGTGTGCGAAGACTGCGGCGACGGCTTGAGCGTGCAGTTGAGGAAGAGCGCACGGAGTCCGCTGTAGTCGTGGGGGCTGTCGTCGCAGAGCGCTTGTTGCTTATCGGTAAGAGCCATAGAAACAAGTTACTAAAGAAGTCAGGGGGATGCGATAGGTCCACAGTGTAGCGGGGGCATGATGTCATCCAACCAGGCCATGCTGTTCGGACGGTGGGCTCAGGAGGCGTGCAGGGGTTCGTGATGAAAGAGGCTCTCGGCATCCACCTGAAACACCGATCCATTGGGCACCGCCTGCCAGTCTTCGTCGGTGATGCGTTCGGAGGCAAGGACCGTAGCCTGGTATGCGCTGGGGGCCGCATCGGTGTGGGTGGTGTTGCAGATGGGACACAGGTGCGGGGCGTCGCGCTCTACGCGCCAGAGCGTGCGGTTGAGGCGCGACCCGGCCAGCCCCGAGCCGTCGATCCAGAGCAGATTCAGCGCGAGCGTGCCATGCAGCACAGCATCGGGCACCGCCTCCAGATCCGCAAACGACCGATCCGACACCGCGGCGTCGACCTCCGCATCCACCTGATGGCACCACTGCTGTACCTGCTGCACCGCGCGGCGTGTGATGGTGGTAGGGGCGGCGTCGGGCGCTTCGTCGCGAAGTTGAAGCAGCAGCGCCAGCACGTGCTCGCTGTCGGTATCGCCCTGGATAGCCGCTCGGTGTTCGCGGTCCAGCCGCTTAAGCAACAAGGGGCGCACCTGCTCAAACGCCGGGATGTGTCCGTTGTGGATGAGCAGCGCGTTGCTATGCCGAAACGGATGCGTGTTTTCTGGTGCAGGCGTGCCTACGGTAGCGCGGCGCACGTGCGCTATGAGTGTCGTGCCGCGCAGTTTGAGTGCCTGTGCGCGGTAGTCGGCACTTTCTGAAGCGGGGCCGACCTGCCGGAAGCACTCCGCCGTGCCGTTCTGCCGGCGGGCCAGCCCCCATCCGTGCGGATTGGCGAGTCCGCGGGCATCCTGCCGACTCTGGTCAATGAGCGCGTTCTGCGCATCGAGCAACTCGCACGTCGCGGCAGTGGGATGCGAAGCTTGGAGTCCGTACAGACGGCACATGGCAGATTCGGGATCAGGATAGGAAGGGCACGCAGGGTTCGATGCGTGAAGCGCTTCGGCGCGGCGTTACAACATTTTGAGCGTGCAAATAATGTGAACCTTGCGGATGGGGGCTCGTTTTAAGAAATCAGTGCTATAACCAACATGCCATCTGTCTACGCCCGCTATGCCGATCGACACGCTGAAATCCAAGCGCCGCCTGGTCGAGGAATATGGTCTGGATGACCGGCAGGCCGAGGGCATCGTGGAGCTAATCGCGCAGTCCGAAGAACGCGGTGCCACCGCCAGCGATGTGGACGTCGCCAAGCGCGAAGTCCTGTTGCGCTTGCAAGCCACCGAAGAACGCCTGGAGCAGCAGTTGGAGTCGGAAATCGCGGCATCGGAGCAGCGGCTGGAGTCGAAAATCGTGGCGTCCGAGCAGCAGTTAGATTCAAAAATCACCTCTACTGAAAAGCGGCTTGGGAAAAATATCGAGCAGCTCCGCCTTGAAATGGAGCAGATGCGCCGCCAGATGTTGCAGTGGATGCTCGGCATTGCAGCATTCATCACCGTGCTACTCACGCTTTTCGAGTATGTGCTGTAGCTTTTGCCCATTCCTTGCTTCACCATTGCTGAAACTGAATCGCTATGCCGATTGACACGCTAAAATCCAAACGCCGCCTGGTGGAGGAGTACGGCCTGGACGATCGGCAGGCCGAAGGCATCGTGGAGCTAATCGCGCAGTCGGAAGAGCGCGGCGCTACCGCCAGCGATGTGGAGGCCGCCAAGCGCGAGATCTTGATGCAACTGGAGTCTCAGATTTCTGCCACACGAAGCGACCTGGAAGCGCAGATTGGGTCTGTGAAGGGTGACCTGGAAGCGCAGATTGGGTCTGTGAAGGGTGACCTGGAGGCGCAGGTTGGGTCTGTGAAGGGTGACCTGGAGGCGCAGGTTGGGTCTGTGAAGAGTGATCTGGAAGCACAGATTAGATCTGTGAACAGTGATCTGGGAACGCAGATCACTTCAACGGAAGAACGCTTGCGTCTTGAGATCGAAAAGATGCGCCGCCAGATGCTGCAGTGGATGCTTGGCATCGCCGCGTTCATCACCGTGCTGCTCACGCTCTTTGAGTATGTGCTGTGAGAGACGCACCGCACGACCGCTTTTCTTGTGTGCTCTCCACACGCTTTTCCCGCATCAAAGCCGGCCCGGCCGTTGATAACGACCGGTGCAGGAGCCTATCTTGCGTGTGGTTCTTCGTTCGCATTTTTGCTGCATCGTTCTGCCTCTACCTGTGGATACCAAATATATTTTCGTAACTGGCGGCGTAACATCGTCGCTGGGCAAAGGCATTTTTAGCGCATCGCTGGGACGCCTCCTCGAAGCGCGTGGGCTGCGCGTCACCATTCAGAAGTTCGACCCGTACATCAACGTGGATCCGGGCACGATGAATCCGTACGAGCACGGCGAGGTGTTCGTAACGGATGATGGGGCCGAAACCGATCTGGATCTGGGCCACTACGAGCGTTTCCTGGGGCGGCCAATGAGTCAGGCCAACAACGTGACCACCGGGCGCGTCTACCTGGAGGTTATCACCAAGGAGCGCGAGGGCGCCTACCTGGGCAAAACCGTGCAGGTGGTGCCCCACATTATCGACGAGATTAAGCACTGGATGCGCAAGCTCGGCACCAGCGGCGACTACGATGTCGTCATCACCGAGATTGGCGGCACCGTGGGCGACATTGAGAGCCAGCCGTATCTGGAGGCCATCCGCCAGCTTCGGAACGAGCTCAAGCCGCATACGCTCATCGCCCATCTTACGCTCGTGCCCTACCTGCGCGCCGCAGGCGAGCTGAAAACCAAGCCCACGCAGCACTCCGTGAAAACGATGCTCGGCTACGGCCTGCAGCCCGACCTGCTGGTGTGTCGCTCCGAGCAGCCGCTTGACCGCTCCATCCGCGAGAAGATTGCGCTTTTCTGCAACGTGCCGCCCAATGCGGTAACGCCCATGCTGGATGCAGAGACCATCTACGAAGTGCCGTTGTTGCTTCAGGAAGAGGGACTGGGCACGCTGGTCGTCGATCGCCTCTTCAGCGAGGCCGAGCAGTCGAACATGACTTCAGTGCCGGACTTGAGTGCCTGGATCGAGTTTCTGCGCCGCCTCAAAAACCCCGAATCCACCTTAACCATTGCGCTGGTCGGCAAGTATGTGGAGCACCAAGACGCGTATAAGTCGATCACGGAGAGCCTGATGCTCTCAGGCGTGCCTGAGGGCTTGCAGGTCGATATCCGGTTTGTGCTGTCGGATACGCTGACATCCGACAATGTGGAGGAGCATCTCGGTGATGTGGCGGGGGTGCTCGTAGCTCCTGGGTTCGGCGATCGTGGTGTAGATGGGAAGTTGGAGGCCATTCAGTACGTGCGCGAACGCGACATTCCGTTCTTTGGCATTTGCCTGGGGCTGCAGTGCGCCGTGATCGAGTACGCGCGCAACGTGTGCGGTTGGCCAGAGGCGCACTCGACCGAGTTCGACAAGGATACGCCGCATCCGGTCATCGACCTGATGGAAGAGCAGAAGAACGTGTCGGAGCTCGGCGGCACGATGCGGCTCGGTCAGTATGCCTGCGACATCTACCCTGAATCGACCGCAAACGATGCGTATGGAGCCGACACCGTGCAGGAGCGCCATCGTCATCGCTATGAGGTGAATAACGTGCTGCGCTACAAGCTGCGCGAGGCGGGGATGCACTTCACCGGCATCAACCCGGACCTGGATCTGGTCGAGATTGTGGAGCTGCCCGAAAAACGCTGGTTTGTGGGCGTACAGTTTCATCCCGAGTACCGCACCACCGTGGGCAACCCGCACCCGCTCTTTCGCTCATTCGTGCAGGCGTGTGCCGCCTATGCAACCGAGCGTGACCTGCTCACCGATCCAACGCCGCCCCAACCCCACGAGGTGAATCCACTGGCCTCTGCAGATATGTAGTTGTCCGGAAACCACATAATAATACAGGCTCCTCTTTAGGCAGGTGGATCCTGGATGCATGCGCCAGAGCCGTGAAATCCACCGTGAAACGTTCGCTATGGCTTGACATTTGCCTTAGGTGCCTTACCTTGCAAGGCTACAGTATGCCGAAAATCGAATGTGCATTCCGCCAAGGCCGTGCGCCACGGTGGGGGCTCCTTGAAGCCGTCTTCTCCTGCCTCAATCTCGCTTACCCTCTGTCTGTATGCCGAATGGCTCTGCATCCTCCGGTTCTGCGTCCGGTGCCTACGCGACGGACTACCACGCGCCTGTAATGGCTTCCGAGGTGTGCAGCGGGCTTATTACTACGCCTACCGGGTGCTACGTGGATGCTACGGCGGGCGGAGGCGGTCACACAGAGGCCCTGCTCGACGCGCTGGCACCGGAGGGACGCGTCGTGGCGATTGACCAGGACCCCGAGGCGCTCCGTGCGGTGGGCGACCGGCTATCCGGCGCAGTGAAGGCCGACCGCCTGCACCTGGTGCGCGGCAACTTTCGCGCACTGCCGCGCCTGCTTCGCGATGCAGGCTTCAGCGAGGTCGACGGGCTGCTGCTCGACCTGGGCGTGTCCTCGCATCAGATTGACGTACCCGAGCGCGGGTTCAGCTTTCAAGCCGAAGGGCCGCTCGACATGCGTATGGATCCAGAGGGGCGTCTTACGGCGCGAACTATCGTGAACGAGTGGAGCCACGGCGATCTGGCCGATGTGATGCGCCGCTACGGCGAAGAGCGCTACGCCGGGGTGCTGGCCACCGCCATCCTCGAAGCGCGTCCGCTCGACACCACCGCCGAGCTAACTAATGCGATCCGCGAGGAGGTGCCCGATCATGTCGTCACCAAAACGCTGGCACGCGTCTTTCAGGGGCTGCGTATTGCTGTGAATGGCGAGCTGGAGGCCCTTGAATCGGTGCTGGAAGACAGCGTAGAAGTGTTACCCACAGGGCGGCGCATAGCCGTGCTGAGCTACCACTCGTTGGAGGACCGCCGCGCCAAGCGGTTTCTGCGCTATGGCAACTTCGACGGCACTCCGCAGCGCGACCTGTACGGCACGCTCATTGCTCCTTTTGCTCCGATTGACGCCTCGCCCCAAACAGCAACCGAGGCCGAGATTGAGGCCAACCCACGGGCTCGAAGCGCCCGCCTGCGCATCGCCGAGCGCCAGTCTAACGCCGATGCGGGTCCGATTATGCCGTAGCACCTATCACATTGTTTTGCTTGCTCGATCTCCATGCGATCTCCTGTGCCCTCGCCATCCGCATCGCCCGACCTGAATGGTTCAGAGGCGTCTTCAGACAACAACTGGAGGCGACACGGCACAGCTCTGCCCAGTTGGACCGACCTGGAGCATACCAATGCACGACGCCCCAAACCAACATCCGATCGCCCCTTCCTGGAGCAGATTTCTACCGTTCGGTTTGCCTTTTTTGTTGTGATTCTGGCAGCCTCCTTTACGGCATACGTCGGTCATGTACATGCTACGCAGGAGCTTCTGGCGGATGTGCAGCAAGCTCAGGCGGAAAACCGATCGCTCCATATCCAACATAACTACCTGCAAGGGGCATACGCTCGCAAGACCGGCCCGGCGCAGGTGCATGACCGCGCGCGAGCAATGGGTATGCAAGAAACCGTCTCGTTCGGGCGGCCCGTGCCCATGCCCTAACGCCGTCTATCGGGGTTCCGCCGTTTCGTACTGTTCTAACTCACTGCCTCCTGCTCCCCTGTGAACGCACGCGACGCCATACACATCCGCATCTATGTGGTCCTTACGCTGCTGGGCCTGGTGCCGCTGGTGATTGTGGCACGCATAGCATTTATCCATCTGGCCGAGGGGGACGAATTGCGCGCGCAGGGGCAGCAGCAGGCACGTTCGGAGCAGACGATTCCTGCCATGCGGGGTGCGATTCTGGATCGCAACGGCCACGCCTTGGCCATCAACACTGCTGAGTATGATCTCGGGCTCGATCCCACGATCGACGGCTTTGCTGAACAGGCCGAACGCTTCTACGCCGCCCTGGGCGAGCTGACGGGGCGCAGCGCTGATCGCTATCGGCAGCGTGTACGTACCCGTGCCAGTTCGCAGTACGTGATGTTGGTGCGCGGCCTGAATGAAGAGCAGCGCTCTACCGTGGAGCGGTGGGATGTACCGGGGCTCATTGTAACCCCGCGCTTTGCACGCACCTACAGCCATGGCACGACCGCTGCGCATGTGCTGGGGCATGTGGGAAGCGATGGCCAGGGGCTGGCCGGGCTGGAGCTGAGGTATGACGAGTATCTTACGGGCACGCCGGGTTCGCGTGCGGTGAAGCGCGACCGACGCGGGCGCATCAAGGCAATGGTAGGTGGGCGCGAGGTGCCGCCCGAGCAAGGCCAAAGTCTTGTGCTTACCATCGACCGAATGCGGCAGGTGGCACTCGAAGATGAGTTGCAGCGCGGCGTAGAGGCGCAAGGGGCATCGTGGGGCACGGCCATTGCCATGGATCCGAATACCGGGGCTGTTTTAGCTATGGCCAACACGCCCACCTATAACCCAAATCGCGCCGCGGCGTACTCCGAGCGCCAGCGCCGCAACCGCGCTATTACCGACCGCTTTGAGCCGGGCTCTACGTTCAAGTTCGTAACCGCCGCCGCCGCTCTCGAACGCGACTACGTGTCGCTTAGCGATACCATTGACACCGGCGATGGCTGGGCCGTGTACTCGGGATACACCATGCGCGACATCAGCGCATACGGCGCGATTCCGTTCCGCGAGGTCCTCTCAAAGTCGAGCAACGTAGGCACTGCCGAGGTAGCGCAGCGCATTGAGCCGGGCATCTTGTACCAGTACGCGCGCAACTTTGGCTTCACGCAGCCCACCTGGATCGACCTGCCCGGCGAGGCCACCGGCGTGGTGCGCCGCCCCTCGGAGTGGAGCCGCACCACGCGTACCTCCATGAGCATCGGGTACGAAGTGGCCGTTACACCCATCCAGCTGCTTACAGCCTACAGTGCGGTGGCCAACGGCGGTACGTTGCTACAGCCGTATCTGGTTGACGAGCGCCGCAATTACAGAGGGAAAACGCTATGGACGGCCCGGCCCGACACCGTGCGCCGTGTCATCACGCGCGAAACGTCCCGCCAGCTTACCGATGCTCTGCAAGACGTCGTGGAAGACGGAACGGCTACCGCTGCGGGCATTGCCAGCCTGCCCGTAGCCGGAAAAACAGGCACCGCACTCGCCACCGAGAACGGAAGCTACGTGCGCAGCCAGACCCGCGCCTCGTTCGTGGGCTGGTTTCCGGCCGATGACCCCGCTGTCGCCCTGCTTGTGCTTGTCGGTGCCCCTCGCAACGGCATGTATGGCGGTGATGTGGCCGCCCCGATTTTTAACCGCATTGCCGAACGCTGGCTGACTACGCTGCCCGAGGTATCCAATCGGATGATGCAAGCCGCTCGCCGTCCCGATACCAATGAAGCCGATGACCCCGGCTCTGCAGCAACCGCCTCCGACGCGTCCTCGTCCGAGTCTGCCCCACCTGTAGCCGCCGCCACGCTGCAGGTCGACGACCCTACCGTGCTGCCCGACTTCCGCGGTGTGTCGACCCGCCGGGCGGTGCACTGGTTGGACGCCAAGGGCATTCAGGTTACGCTCGAAGGCCGCGGCACCGTAGTCCAGCAGTCGGTGGCCCCCGGCGCAGCCCTCCCCAATGCCCTGACCCTGACGAGCGAGTAACGGCTATGGATTCCCCTGCACCGCCTTCTCCGACCTCATCCAATACGCCGCCGCCTGCGCAAACGCTGCGGTTTGCAACACTTGTGCAGCGCCTTCGAAGCGCTGGGCTGTTGGATGCTGTGGTAGCGGGGTCCACCGTTAACCTGGATGCCCCCCATACGCTTGTGCACGTAGCCGACGACAGCCGCCACGTTCGCGAGGGGGCCTGCTTTGTTGCCGTGCCCGGCCACACGACCGATGGCCACGCCTACATCGGTGCTGCCATTGAGGCCGGAGCCACGGCGGTTGTTGCCGAACGCCTGCCCGAAGACGCTCGCACTGCGCATTCCGCCGTACGGTTTGTGCGCGTGTCCGATGCCCGGGCGGCGCTGGGGCACCTGGCTGCCGCCTACTACGGCGACCCGGCCGACGCGCTTACCATGATTGGCGTGACGGGCACCAACGGCAAAACCACCACTGCCTACTTGTTGCATCATGGCCTGAACGCCATTGGAGCAACTGCCGGGCTCATCAGCACGGTGGAGGTGCGCACCGGCACGCTCTCGGTGAACGCCGAACTCACCACACCGGGCCCGCTCGACCTGCACCGCACGCTCCGCCGCATGGTCGATGACGGATGCACCGCCTGTGCCATGGAGGTCTCCTCGCACGCACTTGCACAGGCGCGCACCACGCCCATCGAGTACGATGTGGCGCTTTTCACCAATTTGACAACCGATCACATCGACTATCACGGCACCCCGGCGGCGTATCAAGCCGCCAAAAAAACGCTCTTCGACGACCTGCCCGATTCGTCCACAGCAATCTACAACCTCGATGATGACGCCGGCCCCGCGATGGTCGCCGATACCGCCGCCACGACGCGCTCCTACGGCACCGATGCCCAGGCCAACATCCGGATGGAGGCCATTGAGGACGCGCTCTCGGGCCTTTCGATGCGTCTGAACGGAGCGCCCGTCACGTTTCAGCTCACAGGCCGCTTCAACGCATACAACCTGGCTGCGGCCTATGGCGCGCTGCAAGCCGTGGGCGCCTCGGGCCCCGAAGCGCGGCAGGCCCTGGCTACAGCACCGCCCGTACCCGGACGTTTCGAGCGTCTCGACATGGCCTCGGGTCCAACGGTCATTGTCGACTATGCGCACACGCCGCATGCCCTCGAATCCGTCCTGCACGCGTTGCGTCCGCTGTGTCCCGCAAATGGGCAGCTGTGGTGCATTTTTGGATGCGGAGGCGACCGCGATACCGGAAAACGTCGCACCATGGGGGCCATTGCCGAGTCGCTCGCCGATCGCCTGATCGTGACCAACGACAACCCACGCACCGAAGACCCGCACGCCATCCTCAACGACATCCGGCGCGGCATGAGTCGACCCACCGACGCACAATGGATCCCCGATCGCGATGCTGCTATCGAGGCGGCGGCCCGCCACGCCCAACCCGCCGATGTGGTGCTCATTGCGGGGAAAGGCCACGAAACGTACCAGATTATCGGCACCGAGCGGCGCGCGTTCGATGATCGCGCCGTAGCCCAGCGGCACTTCTCGGCTCATCATGCTCCTTCCTCTGCCTCCACCTGACCCCACCGGGGTTGTGCCCTGCGCCCGCGAGCACTTCGCCTGTCTGATGCTTCCCTCTGCATGCTCTACGAACTCTTTGCCTTTTTGCAACGCACGCTTGACCCACCGGGCTTCCAGGTCTTCCAGTTTATTACCGTGCGCGCTTCGCTGGCGGCACTCACCGCGCTGGTTATTGCCCTTTTTGCCGGGCGTCGCATCATCCGGTGGCTGGAGCGGCAGCAGTTGGGCGAGCGCGTGCGCACCGGCACCGAATCGGGCACAATCGACCACGCACACAAGGCCGGCACGCCCACCATGGGCGGACTCATCATCCTGCTTTCGCTTTTGGGCAGTGTGCTGCTCTGGGGCGACCTGAAGGAGCCCTACGTGTGGCTGGCTATTGCCGCGACGGCATGGATGGGAGCCGTGGGCTTCGCTGATGACTACATCAAGACCGTGCGGAAGCAGAAAGAGGGCCTCTCGGCGTGGACGAAGATTGCGGCGCAGGTAGGCATTGGCGTCTTGGTGGGCAGCGTGCTCTACTTCACCCCGGCCTTTGCCGAATACAACAGCCTTACGTATCTCCCCTTCCTGAAAAATCGCGCGGTCGACTACTACTTCTTCCGCGACTGGATTGCTGGCCCCGACATCGGCTGGATCGTCTACATTCCGGTGGTTACGTTTATCATGACAGCCGTCTCTAACGCCGTCAACCTAACCGACGGGCTCGACGGTCTGGCCGCGGGGGTTACGGCGTTTGTGTCGCTCGGACTCATGGCGCTGGTGTACGTGTCGGGCAACGTGAATCTGGCCTCGTTTCTGAACGTGATGTACCTGCCCGGCACGGGCGAGCTGACCGTGTTCTGCGCCGCCATGACCGCAGCCTGCTTCGGCTTTCTGTGGTACAACGGATACCCCGCGTCCGTCTTCATGGGCGATACCGGCGCGCTGGCCCTGGGCGCTGCCGTTGGTGCCATCACGCTCATGGTGCGCAAAGAGCTGCTGCTACCGCTGCTGGGCATCGTATATTTTGCGGAGGCGCTCTCGGTCATCATTCAGACCAGCTACTTTAAGTACACACGCCGCAAAACCGGCACCGGAAAGCGCATTTTTCGAATGGCCCCGCTGCACCATCATTACGAAACCAAAGGCACGCACGAAGCCAAGATCGTGACGCGCTTCTGGATCATCACTGCGCTCACGGTCATTGCTGCGCTGCTCACCCTGCGCATCCGCTAAACCGCTGCATCCAGCTCAGGCTTTCCCACACGCGCTTTCTGTGCACGATTCTCGTTGCTATGCCTCCTTCGCTGTCCGACAAAGCTATTACGATTGTAGGTGGAGCCCGGAGCGGGCAGGCCGCGCTGCGCCTTTTAGCAGATACCGGGGCACATCTTTTCCTAAGCGAACATGGTTCGGGGGATGACAAACTGCGTGCGTTGCTCGACGAGCAGAACACAGCCCACGAGCTGGGCGGCCACACCGAGCGCGCCCTTGATGCCGACCTGATGGTGCTCAGTCCGGGTGTGCCCTCAGATGCGCCGGTTGTGCAGCAAGCCCACGAGCGCGGGGTGCGGGTCGTCTCCGAAATCGAGATGGCCGCCTGGTTCTGCGAGGCGCCCATTGTGGCCATTACTGGCACCAATGGCAAAACCACGACCACCGAATGGACCGGCCATGTGCTACGCACCGCCTGGCAGGATGCCCCTGAGCGTGCGGTAATTGTAGCAGGTAACGTAGGCGTGCCGTTTAGCGACCACGCCCGTTCGGCAGGACCCAACGATGTGGTGGTGCTCGAAGTGTCCAGCTTTCAGCTCGATCACGTAGATGCGTTTCGTCCAAGAGTGAGCGCGCTCCTCAACATTACCCCCGACCACCTCGACCGCTACGGCGGCAGTGTGGAGGCCTATGCGGCCAGCAAGGCGCGCATCATGGCGCAGCAGACGGCAGGCGATACGGTTGTATACAACGCTGACAACGAGCGCACCGTGCATCACGTAACGCGCACGCATCCCCCTAAGGCTGCCGATGGGCCTGCACTGGCGGCATTCAGCCAGACGCATCCGCCTGAACGCGGAATCTACGAGTCAGACGGGCAACTCATCCTGCGCCAAGACGGAACTGAAATCCCACTCCTTGCCACCGACGACGTTGCGCTGCGTGGACGCCACAACCGCTACAATGCCATGGCGGTAGCGCTCATTGCGGACGCGATGGACGTGCCGGTTGCATCCATCCGCAAAGGCCTGCGCACGTTTGCGGGGGTGCCGCACCGCCTCGAGTCCGTTCGTACGCACCAGGACGTGCTCTATGTGAACGATTCGAAGGCGACGAACGTGGAAGCGGTAGGATATGCCCTCGAAAGCTTCGCGCGCCCGGTTGTGCTGATTGCTGGTGGGCGCGACAAGGGCAACGACTACGCGCCCCTCAAACCCTTGGTGCAGCAGGGCGTACGTGCCATCATTGCCCTGGGCGAAAGTGCCGATACAGTAGCCCGCGAGCTGGGGCCGCACGCCGACACATGCACCTGGGCTGATACGATGGAGGCGGCTGTGCACACGGCACAGCACCTGGCCCATCCGGGCGACGCGGTGCTGCTGAGCCCGGCCTGCTCGTCGTTCGACATGTATCGCAACTACGAAGAGCGCGGCGACGTTTTTCGTGCTGCCGTGCAGGCGCTGTAATACGTTGCCACAGTACGGGCAACGCCTGCGCATCCCTTTTTTCTACGCTCGACTCCTTCTTCTTCGTGCTTAAGCTCATCGCTGCCCTTCGTGACCGGTTTTACGCGCTTCCGCCCGCCAACAAGTACGTGACGTGGACGGTGCTGGTGCTTTCGGCTGTGGGCGTGGTGGCTGTGTACAGCGCGATCACGTTCTTCGCCGATGTGAACTCAGGCGGCAACACGGAGCTGTTTCTGCTGCGCCATGTGCTGCGGGTGGGCATCGCCCTTCTTGCTATGTTTGCAATGAGCCTTGTTGACTACCGCCTGCTGGCCCGGTACAGCCGCGTGCTACTGGTGGGCGCGCTGGGACTGCTTCTTGTTGTAAAGCTGATGGGGCTGGTTACCGAGGGGCCAGCGCGCTGGATTCGCGTTGGCGGGGTGGGCTTTCAGCCGTCGGATCTGGCGCGGGTGGCGCTGCTGCTCTACGTGGGGGTGCTACTTACCAAAAAGCAAGAATATATCAAGAGCTTCAGCCGATCTTTTCTGCCCGTGCTGGTATGGGTGGGAGCCACTGTGCTACTGGTGGGGCTGGAAGACCTTTCTACCTCTGCGGTCATGGTAATGGGCGTAATTGCCATGTGCTTTGTAGCACGCGTAAGTGCTACGCAGATTAGCACGCTGGCGCTACTGGGCCTGGTGATGGCCGCCGGTCTCATTCTCGCCGAGCCGCACCGCGCGGCACGGGTGGAGTCGTTTGTGGGCGTCGATCTGTTCGATACCACCGATGCCGAGTACGTGCTCGACGAACAGGGCGAGGGCTACCAGGCGCGCCAGGCTCGCATTGCGTTTGCGATGGGGGGACTTACGGGCGTAGGACCCGGCAAGAGCACGCAGCGCGACTTTCTGCCGACCCCGTACAATGACTTCATCTTTGCGATTGTCGCCGAAGAGTACGGTCTGCTCGGAGCGCTCGGACTTCTCTTTGCATTTGGCTTGCTGCTCTTTCAGGGCTTTCTCCGAATCGCCAGAAACGCGCCCGACCCACTGGGAGCGTTTCTGGCCACCGGCTTCACGACCCTCATTGTGCTGTATGGATTCATCCATGCGGGCGTGTCGTGCGGGCTGCTCCCGGTTACCGGACTGCCGCTTCCGTTTGTATCGTACGGCGGTACATCCATGCTGGCCAATGGTGTGATGGCCGGGATCCTTCTCAACATTTCGCGACAGACCTCTACCGACGCCAAATGAGCACTCGTCCTCCCCACATCTTACTGGCGGGCGGTGGCACCGGCGGCCATGTGTATCCGGCGATCGCTATTGCCGACGCCATTCGCAATATCCGCCCCGACGCGGTCGTCGTGTTTGCCGGTACGCGCGATCGCCTCGAAGCCCGGGCGGTGCCACAGGCCGGGTATGCCCTGCATCCGATTACCATACGCGGCTTCCAGCGCGCATGGACGTGGAAGAACCTAACATTCCCGATTGCACTGATGCGCGGGCTGATGCAGAGCTGGCGCCTTACCGGTGCTATTCGTCCCGATGTGGTGGTGGGCACCGGCGGGTACGTGGCCGGGCCCGTTGGGCTGGCGGCATGGCTACGCGGCATCCCGCTCGTGGTGCAAGAGCAAAACGCGTATGTGGGCGTTACGAACCGGCTGTTGAGTCCGCTCGCAGATGCGGTGCACGTCGCCTTTCCGGAAGCTCAGTCCGCGCTCCCCAATGGACGCACGCACCTAAGCGGCAACCCCATCCGCCCCGCTCTGTTAGAGGCCAACCCCGACGCTGCACGCACCCGCCACGGGGTTGCCCCACGCGACATGGTGCTTCTCGTAACAGGCGGGTCGCTGGGCAGTGCCGCGCTCAACGACGCCCTGTATACCCACCACGAAGCGCTGCTGGAGGCGTTTCCGCACCTGCATCTGTGGTGGCAAACCGGCACTCGCTACTACGATGACCTCGACCGCCGCACTGCGGCCCATCCGCGACTGCGGCTCATGGAGTACATCGACCGGATGGACGAGGCATATGCCGTGGCCGACCTGGCCCTGTGCCGGGCGGGCGCGCTCACGTGTAGCGAACTGCTGGCTACCGCCACGCCTGCCGTACTGGTGCCCTCCCCCAACGTGGTGGCCGACCATCAGACCAAAAACGCGCGCAGCCTGCGCAATGCCGGTGCTGCAGAACTGCTGCCCGAATCCGACTTACACGAGCATCTTTTGGATACGCTGCATCCGCTTCTTTCGAATGCGGAGCCCCGCGCCGCGCTGGCCAATGCGGCCCGTACCCACGCCAAACCCGATGCCGCCCGCACGATTGCCCGCGATGTGCTACGCCGCGCCGCTCACTCGTAACATCTGCTTATAGTCGCCTGTTGCCTTCTGCTTCATGAGTACACCCCGACGACGACAACCTGCGCTCGGCCGCATCCGCCAGGTACACATGGTGGGCATTGGCGGCATTGGCATGAGCTCCATTGCCGAGGTGCTGATCAACCGGGGCTACCGCGTGACCGGGTCTGACCTGGTGCAGAACGACGTCACTGCGCATCTTGAATCGCTGGGGGCCACGATCTACACCGGCCACGATGCCGAACAGATCGGCGAGGCGGATGTGGTGGTTTACTCCTCAGCCATCGACCCAACGCAAAATCCAGAAACGCGCGCCGCCACCGAGCGCCGCATCTCGCTCATCCCCCGTGCCGAAATGTTGGGCGAGCTGATGCGCATGAAGTTTGGCGTGGGCATCGCTGGTACGCACGGAAAAACGACCACCACTTCCATGGCGGGGCTGGTGACGACCGAGGGCGCCTTCGACCCCACGATCATCGTAGGAGGCAAAGTGGCTGTGTTCGGCTCCAACGCCGTAGCGGGTGAGGGCGATATCATCGTGATCGAAGCCGACGAGTACGACCGCACGTTCTTGCGGCTTACGCCCTCGCTCGCGGTCATTACCAGCATCGATGTCGACCACCTCGACATCTATGACGACCTCGACGACATCAAGCAGGCATTCGTGCAGTACGCCAACAGCGTGCCCTTCTTTGGCGCCGCGATCGTCTGCCTCGACGACCCCAACGTGCAGTCGATTGTGGGCCAGATTGAGCGGCGCGTGATTACCTACGGCACCACCCGGCAAGCGCAGATTCGGTCGGAAGATATTGTCTACGACGGACTGCGAGCGTCGTTTACGGTGATGCGAGAAGGGGAAGCACTGGGGCGCATTCAGCTTGCCGTGCCCGGAGCCTACAACATCCAGAATGCTCTGGCCGCGGTCGCCGTAGGCCACGAGCTTGACATTCCGTTCGAGCACATCCGCGACGGCCTGGCGCGGTTTTCGGGCGTGCAGCGACGGTTTGA
Source organism: Longimonas halophila (assembly GCF_002554705.1). Taxonomy (GTDB): domain Bacteria; phylum Bacteroidota; class Rhodothermia; order Rhodothermales; family Salinibacteraceae; genus Longimonas; species Longimonas halophila. The sequence goes on from NZ_PDEP01000011.1 coordinate 74,225, forward strand.
AAAGGTGGGCGAGGCCGGTGGCATCACGGTTATCGACGACTACGCGCACCACCCCACCGCGCTGCGTGGCACGCTCAATGCCGCCAGCGACGGCTTTCCAGATCGGCGCCTGGTCGCTGTCTTCCAGCCCCACCTGTACTCGCGCACCCGCGACCTGCTCGACGACTTTGCACGTTCGTTCTTTAATGCCGATATGCTCGTGCTCACCGAAATCTACGGAGCCCGCGAATCGCCCATCGATGGCGTAAGCGGGCAGCGCCTTGCTGAGCAGGCTCGGGCCTTTGGGCACCAGAATGTACAGTGGGTATCCAGCCTGTCGGATCTGCCCACCCGCCTCCTCGATTTGACGCGTTCAGGCGACGTGGTGCTCATGCTGGGCGCGGGCGATATTTGGCGCGCCAGCCGCACGTTTGTGGAGCGCCTAAACGAACGTCATGCTGCCCACTCCTCTGAGGCCTCATGAAGCTGTCCGTTCGTCATCTGCTTCGAGACAATGCGTCGCGGCCTGCTACCGCTGCCACGGGCGTTGTAGCGCTGGCTGTGCTGGTGCTGGTGGGGGCCCTGGCGTGGCGCTGGGCCGCCGGTGGCACCGTTAGCGCCGTGCACGTGTCTGGGCATACGGTGCTCTCAGCCGACTCGGTGCGTACGCTGGCCGACTTGCAAACCGGCCAGCCGCTTCGTACGGTTGAACCAGAACGCACAGCGGGCCGTCTCAACAAGCACCCCTGGATTGCCGAGAGCACCGTGCGTCCCCGTCCCTTTCGCAATCGCGTTGACATTAAGATTCAGGAGCGCACGCCCTACGGACGCTGGGTTACTCCCAGGGGCTCCCCTCGCTTCTTTTTGGATGCCAACGGCCATGCGCTGCCCGCACGCTCCGATACCACCTTTGACGTGCCATTGGTGTACGACGATTCCGTTTCGTATCATACCACTGAGCCTGTAGTGCGCCCGGCTACGCAGCAGATGCTGCGCGCTCTGGCCACCGCCGACACGGCACGCGCCCTAATTTCTGGCTTCCGTACGGATCCCGACCACGCCGTAGACTTGTACGTAACGCACCCTGAAGGATACACCATGACGGTGCATATGGGGCACACCCGCTATTCCAACAAACTTCAACGCCTCAAAGCGTTTCATACGCATGTGCTCCCGTACACCGATGGCCCCATTCGCACCATCGATCTGCGGTTTGAGGAGCAGGTTATTACGCAGCCGTAGCTTGCGCCTGCCACCGCGTGTCGGACCCGTTTCTTTTGTACGATGCAACAGCACACGCACCTATGGATGAACATATCGTAGTAGGAGTCGACATTGGAACGACAAAGGTCTGTGCCGTTGTGGCCGCCAAGAATGAGCTGGGACAGATCAACATTCTGGGGATGGGCATGGCCGCCTCTGACGGCCTTAACCGTGGTGTCGTTGTCAACATCGACCGCACGGTTAACGCGGTGCGCAAAGCCATTGAGGAAGCCGAGCGTGCTGCTGGCGTCGAGGTCCACAATGTCATCGTCGGTATCGCGGGCGATCATGTGCAAAGCTTTCAGAGCCGTGGCGTCGTAACCATCCGCTCGGGCGAGATCACGCAGCAAGACGTGCAGCGCCTGCTCGAAGACACCATGCAGGTGTCGCTGCCCGCCGACCGTGAGATTCTGCACGTCATTCCTCAGGAGTTTATTGTAGATGGCCAAGATGGCGTCGCCGACCCGGTGGGCATGAGCGGCGTTCGAATGGAGGCCAACGTTCACATCATCACCGGCTTAATTTCTGCAGCTAAGAACATCTACCGCTGCATCGAAAAGGCCGGCTTTCAAGTGGCTGACATTGTGCTGGAGCCCCTGGCTTCCTCCTTTGCCGTATTGCACGACGATGAGAAAGAGGTTGGTGTTGCTCTCATCGACATTGGCGGGGGCACAACAGACATTGCCGTCTTCGAGGACCACACCATTCGCCACACCGCGGTGATCGCCGTTGCCGGTAACAAAGTGACGGATGACATCGGCAAGGGCATGAGCGTGATGCGCGACCAGGCTGAGCAGTTGAAACGGCAGTTTGGCACGGCGCTCGTTGACGTGGCCGACCCGAATGAGCAGATCGAGATCCCGGGCATTGGCGGGCGGCCCGAAAAAACCATTGGCCGCGACGCCTTGGCGCAGGTCATTCAGCCGCGCATGGAAGAGATTTTAGAGATTGCTTCGATTGAGATTAAGCAGCGGAGCGAGTATGGGCGCCACCTCGGAGTGGGGTGTGTGCTGACCGGCGGAGGCTCGCTCATCCCGGGTACTGCCGAACTGGCTGCTGAGGTGCTGGGCATGGAAGCACGCATTGGTCGCCCCATGGGCCTGAGTGGCGGACTCGTCGAGGAGGTGAGCGATCCAAAGTTTTCAACGGGCGTTGGTCTGGTCTTGTACGGCATGCGTCCCGAAATCATCGGCGGGTCTACACTCAGTGAAGACGTTCGCGCCGAGAGCAACGACCACAACGAGGGCCAGACGCTCATGGATCGCCTTGCCGCTCGCATGAAGTCGTGGTTTGATGAACTGTAATGTTCACTGAACTGTGATGGACGCGGGGGCAAGCGCTTCCGTCTTTGCATCTCCACGACTTCTCCGTTCCAATACCCCGCCACGCACATAATCCATGATCCTGCTACGCATTTTACGCGGAGAGATCTAACGATCTTGCAAGAGGGGCGGTTACTTGGTACACTTTAGGGCCTTTGACTGCTACGTTTAGGACACAAAGAGGCACCATAACATTACATACCCAAAAACCATCTGTGTATTTTAGCACCAGTCCGCTTTACGGTAGCTGTTAGTTTTACCTGCTTCTTGAGACATTCGTCTTGCGCATGACCTTTGTGGGGCGTTGACAAAGCGCGGGTAGGCTTCTATTTTACACCTGCGTTGAACATTTTTACAGCGCTATCATATGTTAACGCTACATGCACACCCATCACGGAACCGCTCATTTCGTGAACGCTGCGGGCATCTGCATTTGTATCCAACCTGGAGGGACCCATGGATAACGACTTTAGTTCTCGATTTTCGTTCGATGACGCGGCCAACGAGGAAGCCAAGATCTGCGTAGTTGGTGTTGGCGGCGGTGGTGGTAATGCCATCAATAACATGGTGGCGAAAGGCATCCGTGGGGATGTCGACTTCATTGCCGTAAACACCGACTCGCAGGCCCTGGCTAACAACGAGGCCTCTCATAAAATTCAGGCGGGCCGTACGCTCACCAAAGGGTTGGGTGCCGGTGCGCGCCCTGACCGCGGGGCTGAGGCTGTCGAAGAAAGTAGCCACGAAATCGAGCAGGCGCTCGAAGGCTACGACATGGTCTTTATTACGGCTGGCATGGGCGGAGGCACGGGCACAGGAGGAGCCCCTGTGGTCGCCTCCATTGCCCGCAACATGGACATCCTGACGGTGGCTGTGGTCACCAAGCCCTTCATGTGCGAAGGCGGACGCCGTATGCGGACGGCCGAGCAAGGCATCGAACTGCTCCGCGAAAACGTGGATACGCTCATCGTTATCCCGAATGAGCGGCTGCTCGACATTGTTGATGACAGCACCAGCCTGGTCGAAGCCTTCGCTGAAGCTGATGAGGTGCTCTACAATGCCACCCGTGGCATCAGCGACCTGATTACAGTAAGTGGTATTATCAACCTTGACTTTGCTGATGTCAAGACCACAATGAAAAATGGAGGTACGGCCCTCATGGGCGCGTCGACGGCTTCCGGTAGCGACCGCGCGGAGAAAGCAGCCGTGCAGGCAATCAGTAGTCCCTTGCTTGACGGACTCACCATTGCTGGGGCCACCAATGTACTGGTCAACATTACATCGGGCCCGTCGCTGGGGCTGCGCGAAGCCACGAAGGCAACAGGAATTATCCAGAGCGAAGCTGGCGAGGACGTAGAAGTGATCTTCGGTACGGTCATCGACGAAGATATGGGCGAGGAGCTCCGTGTTACGGTCATCGCTACGGGGTTTAAGCGCGATACCGATGACAGCGGCGCAGCGTCTCATCAGCAGACAGGAACGCCCTCATCCTCCCAGGCGCCACGCAATCCGCCCCCCAATTCGTCTTCAGGTCAGCAGCAAGGCGGTGTGCGTCGTACCGTCCCCCTTGATGGAAATGCTTCATACCACTATAAAGGGGAGGATAACCTGCGCGTCCTGGATAAACCAGCCTACGAACGCCGTAGCGTACCGCCGCGCGATAATGCACCGCCTGCTGACAGCAACACGCCCAATCAGGCTGATGAGGGCTCGCAGACCAACCAAGACGGTCCTCGCGTGCGCCGCCTTCGAGCCGATGATGTGGATGATCGTGAGGGACGCAACAACACGTCGCGCAGCCGTAACGATGACTCTGACACGCCAGCTTTCTTGCGTAAAATGATGGACTAAGGCACGCGGTAGCTGGTGCTTAGTCACCTGCTACAGATGCCCGCACAAGATGAAAGCGCACAAGGTGCCGGGCATCAGATTTTCCCCTTTCGGGGCCCTCCAGCCCCACCACGGCCCCTGCAGTTCGCATTCGAGCAGTAGGACCAACGATTGAGCACCGTTGGTTGGTCGTGGCTCTGCGTGGACGGAGACGTGGTCTTCGTTCTCGCACCTATGAGAAACGCCACACCTCTGGACAGTCCCAGAGGTGTGGCGTTCTTTGTTTGGTGGAAGTGATAGGGTCTCCTGATGCAACCCTTTCCGGGGGTACCCTCAGTCTCCAGCTACTGGTCACCTTTCCTCCATCACTTGCCATTGAACCACTGCCAGGATAAAGAAGGTACCCGGTCTGGACTTAGAACACCAGGTACATCAGCGCGCCGAAGAGCGTACCCAAGCCGATCAGTACGAGTCCGATGGCACGAACTCGCAGCGCCACCGACAATGCTTCATGCGAAACGGTCCGATCGGCCAGCTCAATGGCTCCATACACAAAAGCCGAGCCTGCAAACACCATAATTGCAGCCAATCCAAGCATGGGGTCTACCGCAAACAACTGCAGGGTCACCACGACCATGGCTACCCCAATGAGCAGCACAAATGCCAGCCCGGGCCCCATATAACGCGTCAGACTCATGCTTTTTTAGTCACCGTTACCTGGTTCATCACATCGCCCTCGTTGATGGCGTCAACGACATCTTGGCCCTCTTCGACCGTGCCAAATACCGTGTGATTGCCGTCGAGGTGAGGCTGTGGTGCCCGCGTGATGAAGAACTGACTTCCGTTCGTGTTCGGTCCTGCATTGGCCATTGAAATGACGCCCAGGTCATGTGTGAGCGGATTGTTATCCACTTCGTCGTCGAACGTATAGCCGGGTCCGCCGCGTCCGGTGCCTGTGGGATCACCTCCCTGAATCATGAATCCATCAATGACACGGTGAAACGCGAGCCCGTCGTAGAACGACTCCTCCGCCAGAAAGACAAAGTTGTTCACAGTGTTTGGGGCGTGTTCAGGATGCAGCCTAAGCACGATACGTCCCTTCGCTGTTTCAATTTCAGCGCGGTAGGTTGCATCAGGGTCGATCGTCAGGTTGGGTGGGGCATCCCACGTAGGATGATCAGCCATAAGAGTGAGGTATCATGTCATTCAAGTAAGATCGCAAAGCAAAGACTTAGCACCCTTGCGTTCCCGTCGGTGTTTCAATATGAAGGTGCGTTGATGGGGTATTGATTGACGCGGGGGGCGACAAAAAAAGCCAGGCGAGCATGCTCACCCGTACATGCTTGCCTGGCAACGGAGGCCTCCGTAGTGCAGAGACCACGGGAGGTGAACGGTGGAATGTTGCACCCACGTTCGCTATGATGCAGTGACAAGCAACGTGCCACGACGAGAAGAGCCCGAAGGACGGAGAACGATCGCCGCTTCCCCTACGATGGCTCTGGTTCAAACCGTAGGCTCTACGGGACACCGACACCGCAGGTGTACAGGATAGCATACGGTCTTTTTCCAACCCAGGTTAGCCCAAAGTAAGAAACCAAAACAGGTTCTTAGTGCGAAATCCTGGTGCGGGAGAGAAAACGCTATGACGGAGTTGCTATGACATAGAAGCCATGGAGGGCGCCTCGGCCAGACGCTTCAGCCACCCAAGCATGATTTCGTTGAACTCCTGAGGATGTTCAATCATAGGCGCATGGCCGCACTTATCAATAAAGTGAAGCTCCGCGTTCGGCATCTCATCCCGAAACTCTTCCCCCACATCCGGCGGTGTAATCACGTCGTTGTTGCCCCAGACCAGGAGCGTAGGCATGTCGAGTTGGCTGAGTTCATCATGCACAATTTCTTTGTCGGCGGAGCGGGCAATCTTGATGAGGCGGAGCGCCCGCGGACGATCGCTGACCACATCGAGCATCTCGTCGACGAGTTCGTCGGTGGCATGCACGGGGTCGTGAAACGTAAGCTCGGTGCGCTCTCGGATAAACTCGCGGTCGTGGCGGCGCATGGTTGACGTGCCAATGTGGGCCTCGTAGATGCCAGACGACCCCGAAAGAACCATAGCTGCTACCCGATCTGGGTGATCAAGTGCATAAAGCAGGGCCACATGCCCGCCAAGCGAGTTTCCAACCAGGATACTTTCGTCGATTGAGAGACGCTGCAAAAACCCATCTAAGTAGTCGGCCAGGCCCGGCACGCTTGTCTGGCTAAGCGAAAGTCCGTATACTGGAATGACCGGTGCAATGACGCGATACTTAGCATTAGCCAGGCAGCGGATTGTGTCTGTCCAGTTGCTCAGATCGCCCAGCAGTCCGTGAAGAAGCACAATAGGCGGATGCGATGCATCGCAGGGCCCCTCATCGAGGTAGGTGAAGTCATCAGCATGGTGAACGACAAAAGGGGTATCGTGCATGAAGGGGAGCAACACATTGGTAAGAGAAACGCCCCGCCAATGCCGGCGAAGCACAGAAGCAGCGCCACTTGTCCGAATCAAAGACAAGATTTGTGCCGTGGGCGGTACGCCTCAGGTGGGGGCGCAGGGGCCTGACGCTGGCTGCTGCTTATAGGCAGCGTGCAGCACGCGGGAATGCGACGATATAGTCACTTCGAGCGTCACAAATCGTTCCCGATAAAGCCGTGACCGCCTGCATACGAAAGCAAGAGGTTGGGCTATTGCTATTCTCAACCAAGTGCTCACGTACACCTGCGCTACACCGCTTGCAAGAAACGACTGCAGTAACTACCATGACGGTGGACCTGTAGACGATATTTGCTGTCTGGCTCGATTTCTGCGGTTTTCAATACCCCGCGAGCGTGCAGGTTCATTGCCACACAGGCCCGCCGGGCTCGCTGGCCCTTTGCTTATGTTCATCCTGACCGGACCCGAGGATGCCATGTCTGAAGACACACCGACTCGTCGCATAGCCGTTTGGAGCGCGCTCATTAGCGGGGCCATTGGCTTTGGCCTTGGGATGTTGTTTGCTCCGCAGCGCGGCCCCAACGCACGGCGCCGCCTGGCGTATCAGATTGAGCAAGTGGCCTCGCAAACCGGCTCGTACGTGCGTGGGCTCGCGGGGCCTGGCGGCTCCAGCAGCGATGCGCGCCGAACGCGAGATGCGCTTGTGGCGGATGCCCAGGCCCGGGCGAACAACATCCGCAACGATATCGACTCGCTCTTAGATGAGCTTAAGAAGCAGCAAGAAAATCAGTCGGGGTCTTGACACGATCTGTTTACTCAATGCGGGAGTGCCACGTGCTGTATCCCAGCGTTCGTGGTAAGCTGATTCGTTGTAAGCTGACATCCGCTGAACCTGCTTAGAGGCACAAGGGAGGGCGGCCTTCCAACATCGAAAAGCAGTAAGCGTCTCAGATACGTCCCACACGTGCCCCAGATCTGAGTCAAGATCGCGATGCGGGCTAAGTGCCCCGCTGATGCATCCCCCCGGCCTCGGGAGGCCACGGGGCCCTGTGCAGTGCATTGTCGCCTCGTAGCGCACATGCTCGCTCACCCCGCTTTTTCCCTTACATACGCTCTTGCTGGCTATCCTGGCGTTGAGCAGCCCGCTCCTGCACAGACGCTGTGCACGCCTATCCTCCTTCACTCTGTGCCCGTTGACTTTACATGCCCAACCTTACCGTTCTGCTCGCCCCTTCCGATCAGAAGCAACCCGGCGGCAATCCATTTGCGCCCGATATGTTCGACTACCGGACATCGGGTACGTTCAACTACTTCGATGCCCTGAATCCGGAACGGCGTGCACTCATCGACACGCTACAAACCGTGATCCATGAGCACGATGAAGAGCAACTCGCTGATCTGTTTGGGCTGGAAGGCCCTGCGCTTGATGAGGCGGTGCGCGTAAACACCGAAATCTACGACGCCCCGCTCATGTCGGCGCTCGACCGATACAGCCCGGGCATTATGTATGCCGCTATGGACTTTGCGAATCTGCCCACCGGTGCGCAGCGGCGGCTGCTGGAGAATGGAATCATCATTTCAGGGCTGTTTGGGCTGCTCCGTCCCGACGATCTTATTCCTAACTATCAGCTCGGCATCAACGACGATGTGCCTGACGTGGGGGCTCCGGCTGACTACTGGCGTGATACCATTAGTCCCATCCTCAATGACTACATTGCCGGACGCTTCGTGTGGGATCTCCTGCCCGATGCACACCGCGACGCCTGGAACGACACCCACACGTACGAAGCACGGGCCGTCGTTCATTTCGAGGAGGACATGGGCGACGGCTATGAGCCGGTTCCCAAGGAAGAACTTGACATCCAGCGCGGTCAATTCGTGAATTACGTGATGCAGGAAACCGCCGAAGATTTCGAGGAACTGGAGGAGTGGGAGGATCACCCGGACGGCTTTTCCTACGCTAAGCGCGCGCTCACACACGACGAAGTCACAAACACCTGGCACGTCTACATGCGTCGCTAACAGGCCGCTGTCCCTGCGTATCCCGCAACGCGGCTGCGGTATTCGAGACACGGTCGCCCCGCATGAGCGTTCGCTCTGTTTCCCTCATTACTTTGCATTGACTGGCATGCAGCGCCCTGTCTGTATCGGAATTGCAGGCGGTTCCGGATCCGGAAAAACTACCGTGCTGAAGCGGATTGTGCACGCCATCGGTCCCGACCGCATTGCCATCCTCGACCACGATGCCTACTATCGCGATCTGAGCCACCTTCCTGTTGAAGAGCGAGGCTCCTTCAACTTCGACCACCCCGACGCTCTCGAAACCGACCTGATGCGTGCGCACCTGGACGCGCTCTTGCAGCACGAGGTGGTGGAGAAACCCGTGTATGATTTCACCGCGCACTGTCGCCTCGAAGAAACGCGCACGGTCGAGCCGCGCCCGGTCATTATCGTAGAGGGGATTCTGGTGCTGGCCGAACAGGCTCTCGAATCTCAAATGGACATTAAGATCTACGTGGATACCGCAGACGATGTCCGGCTGATGAGACGCATCCGGCGCGATCTGGAAGAGCGGGGGCGCACCATCGAGGAAGTGCTCACGCAGTATGAGCAGACCGTCCGCCCAATGCACCTGGAGTTCGTGGAGCCATCGAAGCGAAACGCAGATGTCATCATTCCACGGGGGGGCAAAAACCATGTGGCCATCCATATGGTGCTGGCACGCATTCGCGACCTGCTGCGCAACGCGTCCACGTCTGCCTCGCCAGCGGATTCGGCGTAACTTGCTGCGCACTAATGGATCTTTCCTATACCACTTCTTCAACTCTATTCGGCAACGTCACAGATTCGTATCAGAAAGGGGATTGGTTGTCGTCTATGTTGGGTTTCCCTGTTTGGTCTGCTATGCCAAGTCCGGGCCTTGCATAGTATGCCCTGCTAAAGTGTGCTCTATGCATGATACGTCGTTGTGATTGCGTTTTAGCGCCTGCTGTAAGAACCTGTTTGGGTTTTGGTTTGACGGCGAGAGCGAGGGACGATGAGGCGAAAATTGGACCCCAATCGAGGTTCGTAGCCGGGGCTACGGGCCGAGATTAGGGGCAATTTGCACCAGGGGCATGACCTTCGGCCCCAGCCCAGCGGAACCGCTCGCAGCCCAAAATAAGAAATCAAAACAGGTTCTACGTACGAGCGGTCTTGCGGGGGCGCTGTCCTGCGGATAGAAACAGGGGCCAGGTCTTCGTGCATGCGCTTTTTATCCGAATGTACGTAGCACACGCGCTTGTAAGGGGCCGCCTGTTACCTCCCTCGATTGGGAAGCGGCTGCTTCAGGTGTTCTGTATTCTTTTGAGCGTGGATACATACGACCAACCGATATAAATACAGCTACAACCACATAGATCAAGAGAAACCTCGATCTCTCCATGCGGTCTACCGCACCGTTTCTCCTTCAATGAACAGCTTGTTATGATGCACCCTATACGCAGCCTACGTTTCTCCTCTGCTCACTCGTCGCTGGCCCTTGGCATTCTCTTCATTTTGAGTTTTGCCCTGTTGGCCGGATGTGGAAGTGATGGCGACGGTCCCCCGCCTTCTGACTTGGAAGGCACGTACACCTTCGACCGCTTCGAATTCGCCGTACAGGGCGTTAACAATTTTGACATCCTGAGCGATACGCTGGTTACGTCGGACCGGTCGCCCCGCATGGAGTTTTTTGGGGGCGATGCCACGGTCAACCTGGTGTATCGCATAGAGGGCAGCGACGGTAGCTCAACGGTGAGCGGTCAGTTTAGCACGCGCCGCAATAACGAGGTGCTTGTAGACTTCAGCCGGGAGGATGAGGAGAGCCGTCGCGAATTGCTCTTACCTGAAATCATCCGCTTTGACATCATTGATGGTGGCCTGCGGCTCAACGCCGACCAAGAGCGCAATGAGGTTGATCTGCGTGGCTATGCTCCTGGGCGGTATGCGGGGCTCACGCAGCCTGTTAACGGAACGCTCGTGCTCCGCCTGAACCGCATTGCAGAAACGCCTGCCGCTGTCTGGTACGACGCGCACGAATAGCTCCCACGCCTTGCATGCTGTTGCGTCCCCTCTTCTCCTTGTACATCTTCCCTCTATGCACGATATGATACGTTTCCTTCGTCTGGCTGGAGCCCGGCCGCTGCTTGCCTTCTTGACTTTAGCAGCAGGTCTGTCGCTGTCCTTATCTAATACCCCGGTCCATGCACAAGAGCGCAGCGTGGGCTATACCTTTTCTCCTACTGTTGAGTGGTTCCAGGGCGAAAACGAATCCGGACTGCGCTCGGAGCTGCTCTACGGCGGCGAAGTGGGTATCAATCTTGGCCAATATCTTGAAATTGGGGCTGAGGCGGTCTACGGACCCAACTTTCAAACCGACTTCAGCCAGCTCGACCAGCTGGCCCCGCTCGACCGCGATGTCGAATTGCTGCGCTATGGGGCTCGCTTGCAGGCCAACCTGCGTACCGAAGGGCTCATTCCGTACCTGAGCATGGGCACGGGGGTTATGCAGTTCGATACGGACGGCGTCGAGACGTATCGCACGCTCTACACCTCGGGCGGCGCAGGCGTTACATACGTTCAGAACCGCTACCGCTTGTCCGTCGGCGGATCGCTCATGGGCTATCGCTACAACCCCGCTATTGCCTTCTTGAGCAGCGATAGTGGCGTGACAACCGATGAAGAAACCGTGTTTACGCCCTCGCTACGCGCTGGCGTTACGCTCTTCTTAGGAGGGCGTCCTCTCGATCAGCGTACCAACATCGACGCCTCGGTGCGTGAGCAGTTTAGCGGCGGACTACGAGGCGTACGCCTTTCGTTGGATCCGTTTGTGGGGCGCGTAGAGTGGGCTGACGAGCTCGGTATGCCCAAAGACCAGACCCTGCGTGGTGTGAATGCGGGTGTGCGCCTGGGGTCGGTGCTTAGCGTCCACGGCTTTTACGCACGCGGAGCGTCCGGCACCGACCTTTTCGAGGACGTGACAGGGCCGTTTGAGGGGATCCAGATGTACGGCGGCGAGGCGCGGGCGCGCCTCATCCCGCAGCCCCCCAACCGCGACGCACGCATCTCGCCGTACATCATTCTGGGGGGCGGCTACCTTGACGTGCTCGCTGACTATGACGACGCCCTCCCCCCGAACACTGCTCTCCCCGAGGACCGCTTCTTTGCTACAAGCGGTGTGGGCCTCGACGTACCCATTGGGGATACGTTCGGAATTACGGGCACCGTGCGATCAGTATTTGCCAGCTCCCAAGATCCAACCCGAAGCGACAACACCGATATCCAGGCTAACCTGATGTATACCGTCGGGGTCTCATTCGGACTTGGGGGCGGTAGTGATCGTCGCGCGCCCTCAGCCCCTGTCGCAGAGGAACAGCCCGTTCCGCAAGCGGACGCACGCACCGAATCTGAACGCCTGGCCGCCCGCCTCGACTCGCTGGAGCAGCGCGTGCAAGAGCGCCAGCTACAGGACCGCATTGAGCGGCTGGAGCGGCTGGAGCAGTCTATGATGGCCGCGCGCGATTCGGTACAGCGCGACACCCTGCAGCAAATGCCAAACGCCTCGGCTCCGGCCCGGTCGAACCTCTCGGGCGAGTCCATGACTGTGCCAGTACCCGAAGTCGGGTCCGTGTACATCCGATTTGGCGAGGGGGCCCCTGAGGTGCGACGCCTCGAACCTGGCGAGCAGCCGGCAACGTCCGACGTAAGCGCCGACACCATCAGCGAGGCGATCCGTGACGCGCTGCGCGAACAGACTGATGCCAACGCCGACGTTCCCCTCACGGATGCTGATGTGGAACGCACGGTGCAGCAAGCGCTGCGTGAACTGCGTGATCAGGAACGGGAGGCCGACGCCCGCGAGGAGCGCGAGCGCCCGGTTGCCCAACAACCGGATACGCCCCAAACGGATGCCCGCGTTGCCGAACTGCGTGCTCAACTTGAGGAAATGCGTCGCGAAATGCGTCGCCAACGCGAGGAGCTTGAACGCGCTCGCGAGCGTGCTGATGCCCCTGCTACCTCTACTACGTCCAGTGACCCGGTACAAACGCAGGCCTTCTACCGGTCGTTTGTGGGCCGCCCGCTTACCAGCATCATGCCTATTACAGGCTTTCGCGCTGGCAACGGTCCTACCCAGTACCAGGTGGGCATACGCGCTGACTACCGTACGCTGCCGTCGTCGAACTTTCGCCTGATGCCGGAAATTGCACTGGCGTCCAGCCCCAGCACGACCTCGCTCTCGCTTACAGCCAACGCGGCCTACTCGTTTGGCAGCGGCTTTGTGCAAGAGCGGACCGGGCAGCCGCTCGAACCGTACGGCGGTCTGGGACTTGGCCTGGCCAGTGCACGTGCGCTGCGCCTCAGTCCGGTTGTGAATGTGTTCATCGGTACTGAGTATCCGCTGGGACGTGGCGCGCTCTTTACCGAATACAGCACATTCAACCTGTTCGGAACCAACCGCCTGCTGTTCGGCTATCGGATTCCGTTGTAGAGCGAATGCCTCATATCCCCCTTGCGCTTTTATAGCCGAGGGGATGGGGACGTACCTCGCACGCCCCGTGCACCTGTCTTGGCTCCTCAACAGAGCCTGGCCGGATGCATGGGGCGTGGTTTGTTTGTGCTGTACTAAGGTCGCGTTTGGGCTAAAAGCGATTCACCCAAAGGGAGATGGTGCCCCGTTATTATCTATTCAGGATAGATTCGACGGCATCGACGGAGGCATCGCCCGCGGTGCCGGAATGGCAATCGAAAAGCGTGGGGCAGTTGAAGTCCCATGTAAGCACGTACGCGTCGTGCGGATCGAGATTGCTGATGTGGCTGAGGGCAGTGGTTGCAAACCGTTCCACAGCTGCTGCGGGGCGTCCGTCTTGCTGTGTGCGCAGGGCCCATCCGGCATGCTCGATCATGAGTGCGACCGAAAGCGCATTGCCTACAGTACGCGTAAACCGCCCGGCCCCGGCTTCCAGGATTTCGCCGCCTTCGTCGCGTGCGGACTTGATCCATTCATTGGCATCGCGGAAGGCAAGCACGGCAGCCTTCATTGCAGGGAGCAGCGTTTCGACGGAGGTACCATGTAGCGTGGCCTTGAAGTCGTCTCGTAACCGTCCAAACTGCTGGTGGTGCTCGATGACATGCAGCAGGTGCAGAGCCAGGTCGTGTGGCGTGCCATTCGACGCAGCCGACGCGCGAAGCCGATCCAGCACCTCGGGCAGGCGCGTGCGTGAGCGCAGCGCCGGGCGGCCCCATACGTGCAAGGCGCGCGTGGCCGTCTCGCTGGCTTGCTGTAGCGTATGATGTTTGGCGAGTGGAGCCAGCAAGCGCACCAGGGCCTCGGTGTCGGCATCGTCTTCGGCTTCCATCTTTCCGAGAGCGCGCACGCATCGATACGTTAGGTTGAAGGCCGATTCGTAGCGGGCCTGCATATCCGCAAGCGTTTCCTGGATCAGCGCATTGTACGCCATTTCCTGTTCCTGCAGATGCCATGTTTCGGCGGCTCCCCGCGCCAGGGCCAGCGTGCGCCGCATCTGGCTCACTGTGAGCACCGCATCCCATATGTACTGCAGGAACGGAGCCGGTCCACGGCGCCCTACATCGGCAGTGAGGTGTTCAACGTGCACGCCATTGAGACGGAGCGTAGCCGTGGGAGCATTGGGGAAGGCGGCTGAGGGCACTGGTGCGTCGATGTGGAGGCCGGCGGTATCGGCGGGGGCCTCCAGCAGAAAGAGGTGGCGTGTGTCGTCGGCATCGCGGGCTACGACGAGAGCGGCATCAGGATAGGTGGCGCTGTGGGTGCACACGCGCCCGTGCAACTGCCACGTCGTATCATCAGCGGGCTCGGCTCGTAGTTCGGCATCAGGAGATGAGAGCATGTGGCTGGTGCCCCAGAGGTCGCAGAGCCATGCAGAGTCAGGGTCGGTACTGGTCAGGCGTGGGATGAGGCGCTCCAGATGGTCGGCGGTCCCAGTGCGCATGAGGGCATGCACAGCCACATCGGTCGTTGCTATAAGCGGGGCCAGTCCGGGGGCCTCTGGTGCTGCTATATGCATCAGGGCCATCTGCACCAGGCGGCTGTGAACACCGTGGGGCTGGGCCTGCGCCATCTTTAGCAGTCCGTGCTGCACGAGCGAACGCCGGGCGCGATGCCACGAATTGGGCACGGTGGTGTGCGGTGCAGGGGCTCCCCAGACATCTTCAACGTGCACGCTTCCGCTTTCATCGGGGATTTCTGCCTCGTAACGGCGCTGTTGGCGAGCGCCCTCCTCGTGGAGCTGCTCATGTACCGGCTCAAAAATCGATTCGGGGAGGTGATGCGCCAACGCATTGCGGAGCATGCGGTCGGCCGCCAGTTGATTGTCGAGTGCTGGCGCAGTGAGCGTGGTGCGATCCATAACACAATATAAAGCAAATTAGAGAGGAGGCGATGCGAAGTCCGGTCGTAGAACCTGTGTCGACTTCTTGCTTTGGACGCCGCGTTGACGTGATCTGTACGTGAGCGCCCAGGTTGTTTCGCTACACGATGCGATCGGCGTCGGGCTCAATGACGGGCCCACTGTATCCAAACAGCCGCTGCACCCACCGTGTGACGCGGGCCGACTGCTTCTGGGCGTACCACTGGTCGGCCACGCGACGTACTGCCAGCCCGTACGACGGATAGGGATGAATGGTATCGGAAAGGGCCCGAAGCGTTACGCCGTTGCGCATAGCCAGCGCAAGCTCGCTGATGAGCTCGCCTGCACGAGCTCCCAGAATGCTGGCTCCTAAGATTTTACCGTTCCAGGCGGTGGCGTATACGCGGATTTCGCCCAGCGTGTCGCCATCGGTGATGGCCCGGTCTACCTTGGAATAGGGGAAGCGATAGGTGGCGAACGAGGTGCCGTTGGCCTCCAGCTCGGCCTCGGTAGCGCCTACATGCGCCAGTTCGGGATCGGTGTAGGTGACCCAGGGGACATGCGCGGTGTCGAAGCTCATGGGCACTTTGAGCAGCGCTTTGGTCATGGCGGTTTTGGCCATGTGCTCGCTCATATGCGTAAACTGGTAGCGCCCCGTCACGTCGCCCACGGCCATGATGTGGCATTGGTTGGTGCGCCCCGAATCGTCGACGGGAATGCCGTTGCGGGCATACTCAACGCCTGCCGCCTCCAGGTTCAATCCCTCCACATTGGGCACACGCCCGGTGGCGAGGAGGACGTCATCGGCAGCGATGGTGTGCTCCGCATCGTCCTGCACGGCATGGATGCGAATGCTTCCGTTGTCCGAAGACGCTACGCGCTCCACGCGGGCCTCCAATACGAAGCGCACGCCCTCGTCTTCCAGCCGGGAGCGTAGCATGCGGGTGAGGTCGGGGTGGTCGTTTTGCAGGATGCGGTCGCCCATCTCGACGACCGTCACTGCAGAGCCGAGCCGCGTAAACGCCTGCGCCATCTCGATGCCGATGGGGCCCGCTCCAATGATGGCGAGGCGAGCGGGCTGCTCGTCGAGTTCGAACAGCGAGTGGTTAGTCAGATATGGCACGTCGTCCAGCCCTTCAATAGGCGGCGTGACGGCGCGGGCGCCGGTGGCAATGACAATGCGGTCGCCGCGCACATGGCGCGTGCCGTCCTCCGTATCGATAGCTACCGTGTGGTCATCCACAAAATGGGCCGTGCCGTGGGCCACCTCGATCCCCATCTCCTCGAAGATCTCTGGGGCGTCGGCTTCTTCGTACACGTCTTGGCGCAGCGTGCGAACACGCTCCATCACCGCGGCAAAATCGACGGAGGCGTTGGGCGCGTCCACGCCGTATGCGTCGGCGTGCTGTACGGTGTGAGCGACCTTGGCACTCTTGAGCAGCGCCTTGCTGGGGATGCACCCGTACCAGGTGCAGTCGCCCCCGAGCTTGGACTTCTCAATCATTAACGTATCGGCACCGATGTTCGTAGCCACGCCCGCTGCCGTGAGCCCGCCTGCGCCTCCACCAATGACGATTACGTCGAACTGGTTGTCTTCATCAACCGGGGGCGCTGAAATTGAGACTTGCTTGCGCATGCTTTGCACGGATGCAAATATGCCATACGCAAGCAGCAGGGCGACTGCGGCGTAGACCCAGAGCGGAAGGTTTTCGCCCACCCAGAACAGATACAGGTAGGCAGATAGGGCAAAAAACGATGCCGAGAGCATTGGAGGCCCCGCCGAGCGACCGCTCCGCAGGTTACGCACCAGCCACGCCACCGATGCCGAAAAGAACGGGATAGCTCCTACGTAAATACTGCCGAAAATAATCGGATCGACGCCATATTCAGCGCCGAGTCCCATAAACCAGTTGACGACGGACGCCCAAAGCTCTGCCATTGCATTGTTGCTGTTGGATGAACAGGTGCACAGCGTGCCTCCTGTGCATGACGACGGACTGCTTGATGGGTGCCATCCGTCATGCTGTTGTTACAGCGCGGACCTGCAGCGCGTAATAACGAGCCTGGCGCGACATGGTAGATATGCGGTTACGCGGTGTGAGCGGCTCGCCTTGCAGAGACGGGTCTACGCGAGGAAGCCTTGGACGGAGCCACCTGCAGCGAGGAACGATGCGGCGTAGAATCGTCGGTTGTTGACGACGTGGTGAGTGCACTGGCGCACTTCGAAGCGCGCGCGGCCAGCCGCACCTTGCGCAGCGTGGTGATGCCGCAATACGCAATGCATCCTCCTACGACCAGGTAGGTCCACATCGGCAGGTTTTCGCCGACCCAGAAGGGATAGATGTAGGCCGCCACCATGAAAAAGCATGTAGAGGAGGCGGGTAGCGTAATTGATCGACCGCAGCGGGCGTTGCGCACGATCCATGCGACTGATCCCCAAAAGAAAGGGATCGTAGCTACGTAAATGCTGCCGAAGATTATGGGATCAACGCCGTACGTATGGCCCAGACCCATGAACCAGTCGGATACCAGCATCCAGAAGTCAACCATGCAGGAGGGGGCTGCTTGTGCGCCCGGTCCGCAACGTGGCGGCTGCGGCGTGGGGAAGGACGGTGGCAAGCATGACCCGGTTGGGAGCAGAACATGTTCGTGGAAATAACATCAGAAGGGTCATATCGTGTTCCAGTATGTGGGGATATGTGTGCATGAGTCGCCTGTCTTTTGCAATCAAATCCATCTTCTCGTCATAGATTTGTGGACTCTTCATGCAAGCTGCTGCAAAATGAATGCTTGCAAGCCATCAAAACTGTGTGTGTGGCCTCCGCGTTACACATGGCAATGGACGCATACATTCCCAATGTTGCGATCAACACGATACGGCTCCACTGCTTTTTTCACCAATGTCGTTTTTACCATGACTGTGCAGCTTGAACGCATCAACAATGCCATTCAATTTGAAGGGACCAACGACTCTGGCGACCGCCTCACCATTGCCTCGAAAGCCGACCAAGACGGCGTTAGCCCGATGGAGATGACTGCGATGGCTGTGGGCGGATGTAGCAGCATTGACATCCTCATGATTCTGGAGAAGCAGCGCCAGCCGGTCGACTCGTTTGCGGTACAGGTGGATGCCGAACGCGCTGAGGATCACCCGCGCGTATTTACCGATATCCACGTGCACTACACCCTCACGGGCGACGCCGACCCTGCCAAGGTGCGCCGCGCTATTGACCTGAGCCTGGATACTTACTGCTCGGTCTCGAACATGGTAGACCAAACGGCTACCATCACATATGCGTTCACCTTGAACGAAGACACGTACGAAGGCGCACTGGAGATGTCATAGCCGGCATTGTGTACGAGCAGCCTGCGGGTTAGCAGGCTGTTGGCACGGGGCCTGCCTTGGCGCTGCCCAATCTGATTCCGCTCGCTTGCTACATCTGTCACCACCCCATGTCTACGCGCTCTACGTCGCTGGATGCCTCCACACGCATCGTGCTCCTTCTGGGTGATCCGGTTGAGCACTCGCTGTCGCCGTGCATTCACAACACCGCCTTCGCCACGCACAACATCAACGCCGTGTATGCAGCCACACAGGTCAAACGGGACGACTTGGCTGATGCCGTTCGGGGAATGCGTGCGTTGCGTCTTCTGGGGGCAAACGTGACCATTCCGCACAAAGAGCGCATCGTGCCGTTGCTTGACAGCGTGAGTTCACAGGCGGAAGCGCTTGGAGCGGTCAACACGGTGGTTGCGCGCTCGAACAACGGCACCCGTACCTTGCATGGCGACAACACCGATGTTGAAGGCTTTCTGGCTCCGCTGCGCAGCCGGTCGGACCTGCATGGTCAGCCCATGACCATACTGGGCGCGGGGGGCGCGGCCCGTGCAGCAGCATATGCGCTGGGCACCTCCTACGCCCCGGCGCCCCTGACGGTAGCGGCACGGCGTCCGAAGCAGGCACAGGCGCTTGTGGATGCGCTAACTCCGCACGTAGATCCCGAGGCCACCCTCACCGCCTGTGTCCTCGACGATGCCACCGCTGCTGTGCGGAGTAGCCGCCTTGTCGTAAACGCAACGCCTGTGGGCATGGCCCCCAACACCGACGCTACGCCCTGGCCCAATACGGAGTGCTTTGCGCCCGGCCAGCTCATCTACGATCTGGTCTACACGCCGCGTCCCACCCGGCTGTTGCGTGAGGCTGCATCCCGTGGGGCCGACACGCAAGATGGCCTCGCCATGCTTATTGGACAGGCCGCTTCCTCCTACGAAATGTGGACGGATCGCCCCATGCCCACCTCCGTTGTACGGGAAGAAGTCGCCTCTCGACTGGCAATTGCGTCGTAGCGGTTGATCGCCGTCCTCTCATCTGCCCGTATTCTTCCATGTCGTATCGCGCTCCGGTACTGCGTCTCCGTATGAACCAGCATGAGGGACTTGTGGCTGGGTTTTCGACCCGCCATGGTGGGGTGAGTACCCCGCCCTACGCCTCGCTAAACGTGGGTACGCAGGTGGGAGATGCCCCTGAGCGCGTGGCCGAAAACCGGTATCGCATGTGCGAGGCCCTCGGCATTGCCTCCAACCGTCTGGCTACGGCCGGACAGGTGCACGGCAACACCGTCGTCGCTGTAGATACGCCCGATCACACGCCCCACTGCGATGCCCTCGTTACCACAACGCCCGATCTCTACCTGGCGGTCGTGACAGCCGACTGCGCGGCGGTGCTGCTGGCTGATATTGACGCCGGGGTGGTGGGGGCGTGTCATGCAGGCTGGCGCGGCACCGTGGCGCAAGTAGTGCCCCACACAATTCGTGTGATGCAAAAGCATGGAGCCGAGCCCGCTTGTATCCGCGCGTACATCAGCCCATGCATTGGCGTGGAGGCGTTCGAGGTGGGCTCCGAAGTGGCCGCGCAGTTCGACGATGCGGTGGTGGATACGTCGCTTGGCGAGCGCCCACATGTTGATCTCAAGCAGGCCCTGTATCGCCAGTTGCAGGAGCAAGGCGTGCCCGGCGATCAGGTCGATATTGCGCCGCAGTGCACGGCCACCTCGCGCGACTTCTACTCCTATCGGGCCGATGGCTCGCCCACCGGACGCATGATGGGCGTTGTCGGTCTCCGCAATGCGCCCTCCACGTCTTCCTAATTGCTAACCCCAATTGCCAACGTCCCCCCCATGGCGATTCTCACGTCGACCTACCGCCCCCCTGCTGGACTTGCCGGCGGACATCTGCAAACGGTGATGCCGAGTCTGCTGCGGTCGGTAGACGCCCCGTACACCCGCTCTGAGCACATCGACACCCCCGATGGCGACGTCCTGGAGGCGGCGTGGGCACCAGCTGTGAAGACACCTGCGCGGGGCGCCGCAATCCTGACGCACGGCCTGGAGGGCGACATCCATCGTGCCTACATGTGTGGCATGGCCCGTGCGCTGCGCCACGACGGGTGGGATGTGCTGGCATGGAATCTGCGGGGCTGCGGCTCCGAGCCCAACCGGACCGTGCCCACCTATCACAGCGGAAAGACGGAGGATCTGGCCACAGTGGTTGCACATGTGCAGTCGAAAGGCTACGACACCATTGCACTCGTAGGGTTTAGCCTGGGCGGCAACCTCACGCTCAAGTATTTGGGCGAACGCGGCGTAACGGTGCCGGCAGCCGTTCAAGGAGGCGTGGCGTTTTCAACACCGGTTGACCTGGGGCCTTCCGCGCATCGCATTGACACGTGGACGAACGCGCACTATGCGTTCTACTTTCTGCGCAAGCTGCGCCAGACCATCCGCCGGAAAGCGGTGCAGCACCCCAACGCGATTTCAACGGCCCCGCTTGGCGAGATCCGCTCGTTGGTGGCCTTCGACGATGCCTACACCGCCCCGCTCAACGGATTCGGCGACGCAGCCACGTACTACCGCAAAGCCAGTAGCAAGCCGTTCTTGCCACGCATCGAGCGGCCTACGCTGCTTGTTAATGCCGCCAACGATCCCTTTTTGCCTGCATCGAGCTATCCGTTTGTAGAGGCGCAAGACCACCCGCACTTTCACCTTGAAGTGCCCGACAGCGGGGGGCACGTTGGCTTTATGGCCTGTTCTGACTCCGGTCTGTACTGGTCCGAAATGCGCGCTGCCGCCTTCTTGCGCAGTCTGGCATAGCCTTCACCCCGCCCACGGCGCAAACGTATCCACCTCTTCGGGCGTGCGCAGGTGGCGAGCGGCTTCGGAGACGGCGCGCTGCATGGCGGGATGCGTGGGGGCGAGTCCGTCGTACAGGTAGCCGTCTTGAAACGCGCCGGTGGTGCGCGCCAGGATTTCGCATCCCATGTGCAGCGCAGCGGTGCGGCGCACCTCGGAACCGCAGAACGAATCGACCGCTTCGGGGCGTTCCCCCCGCACTGCTCCCCGGTATCGAGCCAGGAACTGGCGGAAGCAGGCATGGGCCACGTGCTCGGCGATGTGCGAGGGCGCGCGGTGCGCGAGCATCCAGCAGTGGGCGGCAATATGCCCGAGATCCTGCGCCGGATGCCCGTAGTGCGCCAGCTCCCAGTCGATGAGACGCACCTCCATCGTATCCTCAGACCCTGTATCCACAAGCACCGACCGCGGCCACAGGTCGCCCATGATCATGCAGCGTCCGGGCTGCAGGAAGCGCTCCCCCAATGCCGTCGCGCGTTGCCCCAGCGCCTCGGCATCGGCAACGCCGGCAGCCTCCAGAAAGGCACCGACCTGACTGTACTGCACGGCGTGGCGCGTTTCCTGCATCGCGGGATTCGCCACCGTCTCGGCGAGTGCGTCATCGCCGTAGGTGCGGGCGTGGAGTTGCCCGATGAACGTGCCGAGCCACGCCCCGGCGTCAGCTGCTTTGCTGGTGGGAGGCACACCGTGCAGCCAGGTGCCCAGATCGGGGAGGTCACCCAGATCCTCCATGACCAGAAGCGGGGTTTCCGCATCCCACCCGAGTCGCTTCGGCGGGCGACACGCGGACGTGGCCAACTCGGCAAGCGATGCGCCGGGGGCAAACAGCGCAAGGCAGCGAGCGGACACATGCAGCCGCTCCGGATCGAGCGGTACCTCGGGCGCGCTGGCAATGTGAGGCGGCGCGTACTTGGCAATGACCGACGCAGGCGTGCCGGGCACGCGCCACACCTTGTTCAGCGTGCCGCCTTGCATGCGTACCGGCGCTCCGGTTGCGGTGAATGCGGGATACGCGGCCTCGACGTGCTGAGCAACAGTGTTTTCGGATACCGGGGATTCGGGGACAGAAGCCACAGCGCTTGATGATGAAGTTAGAGGAGAACCGTTGTGCGTTTTGTGGGCGCAGGAGCGCCTGTGTGCACGTCCAACGGGGGACCGTTGGACGCAGGGAGGCTGCGGTCATGTGTCCGTGTCGTCGTTGAATCGAAAGATGCGATTCCCAAATGGCACCGGCTGGCCCTCGTGCAAAAAGCGCCGAACGATCTGCTCCTGCTCGGTGCGCGAGCGGTCAAGCGTGTCGGCGAGGGCAGCCCGGTCTTCGGGCGGATCGCGATCGGGGAGCGAGTACTTGTGCCCGACTACGAGCGCGGCGCACGGAATCTCCAGTTCGTTGGCCAGCACCACCTCGGGCGCCAGGGTCATGGAGTTGACCTGCGCGCCCAGCCGCGGCCACATCCGGTTTTCGGCAGCGGTTTTGCCGCGCGGTCCGCCCACATAGGCAAAGACGACCTCCGCATCAGCAATCGGGGCATCTACGGTGTGCGCGAGCGAACGAAGCTGCGTGTTAAGGGCGGATGCGAAGAGCCCGTCATCGAGCACCAGGTGGCCGTGGTCGGCAGTGGGTTCCTCGAACATGGTGCAGGTGGAGCCGTCGGGGAGGCGGTTGTCGGGCATAATCAGATCGCGCACGAGCAGCGGCGTGTACAGCGGCACGTTGGCATCCAAGACGCCCACGGAGCTCGTCACGAGAAGCGCGCCGCAGTCCACCTCGCGCAGCGCCGCAGCTTGCGCCCGGTAGTTGATCTGGTTGGGCAGAAGCCGGTGCGGTACGTCGTGCCGAAACAGCACGTAGGCAGGCCGCTCGGCATCTGTCACCCGATGCAGGGGCTGCATGCCCCACGGCGTATCCACCTCAACGCGGGTCAGGTCGAGCGATCCGGTGAGGGTGTGGAAGGCGCTTCCTAAAATGGCGGCTACGGCGGACATAAGGGCGTTGGGGGGATGCAGAGGAATGGGCGGATGGGCAGAGCGTATCGCATCCACTAAAACGCGTACCGCAGACCGAACTGGAATTGGCGCGGCGGTCCAGCGTTGCGCTGTACAAACCGGCGCGAGCTTGACGGGCCGGTCTGGATCTGGTTGCTCTGCGTGGCATTGTTGGCAAAGCCGCTCAGGTTCTCGGCATTCAGCACATTGAAGATGTCGGCGCGCGCAATGAGACGTCCGTCGGCAAGGGGCAGGGCGTACTGCACGCTGACGTCGAAGGTGGTCGACCACGGCAGGCGGTCGCTGTTGCGCGACTCGCCCGGATAGCGGTCGCTGTTGCCCAGGTACGCATTCGAAAACGCCCGTCCATCGCCGTTTAGGTCAGTGGTGCCAAAGACCTCGGCGCTCGGCACGCGGTTGATGGGCTGCCCGCTCTGCAAGAGACTCGCCAGCGTAAGGCGCAGTCGATCCGCCGGAAAGTACGACAGCACGCTGCTAATGACGTGCGTGCGGTCGTTCACGGAAGGGCCCCACTCATCCTCGAAGTCGTTCGCATCCTCAGCCCGAAAGTTGATGTCGTCGGTGTTGTTGCGTAGCCGCGAGAGGGTGTACGAGAGCCGGTATGCAAAATCGTCTTGGCCGCGCTCCTTCACCAGGTTCACGTTCGCCGCCCAGTAACGCGCCTCGCCAGCGGTTTCGGTCATCACAATCTGGCGGGCCACGCCCTCCTTAAACTGCGGATTGCCGTCGGCGTCGGTGCGAATATTCCCCGCCGCATCCCGCTCGAAAATGTCGGTCGGGCGCGTCTGGTCGGCCTCGAATTGCGTGCGCACCAGGTCCGACGGGTCGCGGTTTGGGTCGGATTGCGCAGCTTCAACCTCCTCCGGATCAATCGAGAACGGATCCGGCGCATTTAGGTCGCGCAGCCGAAACTGGTTCAGCGAGCGCGTGTGAATCAGGTCTACGTAGAGCAGCGTGTTCGCGTCCACCTCGCGCTGCACGCCCACCGAAAACTGATGCGTGAGCGGGTTGTCGTATCCGTTTGGATTCAGGATGCGCAGCTCGTTGCTAAAAATGGATGCGCGTTCGTCGGCCAACTCGTCGGGCGTGGGTCCGTCCAGAAACGGCACAGCACCGGGGTTCGGCGCGTTGGCCGTCAGATTACCGCGATTCGTAACGCGGTTGATGTTGGTATCTTCGGGTAAGCGGCCCTGGTCGATCAGCGATTGCAGTTGGCTGCGAAAGCCGGGGGCGGTGGAGCTAAACTGAAGTGCATCGCTGTAGACGGAGTACACGATCTTGTCGTAGAACATGCCGTATCCGCCTCGGAGCGCGGTGCGCGCGCCCAGCGAATAGTTCAGACTCAGGCGCGGCGCGATGTTCGTGAAGTCGCCCGCATCCGCGCCGCCTTTCGAGAGGCTGTCGTAATCCCAGCGCAGCCCGGCGGTTACGTTCAGATCCGACAGCGGCGAAAACTGGTCTTCGAGGTAGGCGCCAATGAGCACCTGATCGGTACCGAACGTGGCGGGCCGCGTCTCTACGCCGTAGTTAAGCACCTCGACTGCAC
Organism: Longimonas halophila; assembly: GCF_002554705.1. GTDB lineage: Bacteria > Bacteroidota > Rhodothermia > Rhodothermales > Salinibacteraceae > Longimonas > Longimonas halophila. The sequence continues at coordinate 99,232 of NZ_PDEP01000011.1, forward strand.
CGGGAAGCTCGCTTAGCGCCTCGGGCTGCAGGGTTTGACCCGGCTGCCGGTTGCGGAGGGCCTGGACCTGTGCATCCGACAGACGCACGGTGTAGTTGCCATTCGGATTGCCGCCGCCCGCGAGCGAGAAGTCCGCCCGCAGCACATCGACGCCTGCAAGCAGCTCATGCCCCGATCCGCTGTAGCGCACCTTCTGCTGAAGCTGCACGGTGCGCTCGGTCTCGTCGAAGCGGAAGCCAGGATGCCCCAAGATGCCCAGCGTGGTGCTGCCGTCGGGTGCGAGCATGGTGACCTGCGGTGCATCCGGATTTTCGGGCTGCGCGAAGTCCCAGTTGAATCCGCTATACTGCAGGTTAGATTCGTAGAGCCACCGATTGCCCGTGTAGGTGTTGGCGAGCGCCACGTGCCAGCCGTCGCGGACCTGCGTGTCGGCGGCGGAGGCAAAGCGCACCCCGCCCGTTAGCCCGCCGCCCTGCCGGTCGATGCGCACGCGCTGCCCGTTGGCTCGCAGCGTAGAGCGCCACCGCTCCGACCACCGATGGTCGACCCGCGCCGAGAGATACGACAGGTGGTTCTGCCCATCGACCGCCTCGTTGATGTTGAGCGACGGCACGTTCAGCAGGTTGTCCTTAAAATCGGTGGTATGCTCGGCGTTGACGAAGAAGAAGGTCTGGTCGCGCACGATCGGTCCGCCGAGCGAAAACCCGCCCTGCTGCCGCGAGAAGCCGTTCTTAACGGCATTGCCCGACAGGTCGCGCTGCGCAAAGGGCGAACTGGCATCCAGGGGCGGGCCCGGACGCGTCAGGTAGAAGGCTTCGCCCGTGTAGTCGTTGCCGCCGGACTTCGTCGTCACGTTGAAGATGCCGTTGCCGGTGCGCCCGAACTCGGCGGAGTAGGTGCTCGACAGCACCGTGATGTCCTTGATCATGCCTGTGGGCAGCTCAAACTTAGGCCCGCCCAGGAAATTCTCGTTGTTATCCATGCCGTCGATCAGGTAATTGGCATAGAGTCCGTTGGCCCCGTTGATGCTCACGACGGGCGCCTCCGTAAAAAAGCCGGTGGCAGGCGTTACGTTGGGCAGGCGCTTGAGCACCTGCGTGAAGTTGCGCCCCTCCACGGGCGTGTTCTCGATGGTTTCGGGCGCAAGCGACGACGACACCTCGGCGTTTACGCGGTTCACGGAGGCCACGTTGTTCGCGCCCGACACGACGACCTCGTCGAGTTCGTATTCGGCGACCGGCACCATTAGCAGGGTGATGCTGCGCGTGTGGTCGGCCCGAAGCCGGATGCCAGTGACACCCGCTTCGTAGTAGGTGTCGGTTTCGGGCGCTCGCACGTCGTAGCGACCCGAGGTGGAAAGGCCCGCAAGCCGTGTGCGTCCGTCGTCGTTGGTTGTACGCTCGGAGGTGAATCCGATATCATCGTTCGAGATGCGGACCGTAACGCCCGAGACGGGAGCCCCGGTGTCGGCATGCAGCGCGCGGATTTCGAGTCCGGTTTGCGCGTGGGCGGGAACGCTGTGCATCCCCCAACCACAAAAGAGCAAGGCCACCAGGCAGCCAATTCGAGACAGGGTACGCGGGCAACGAAAAGACGATAGCGTCAATGAAAACATGGGGATACGACGTGGCGTGCAGGATACAAAACGGCAGTGCACCTCCATAGCGGGGAGGCGGAAATACGGTAGAGATGGGCAGCGCAACGGGCTGTGCGTGGGCGGAGGCCGAGGCATCCGCCGGGTTGCGCTACGCGTGTGCGGCAGGTGGACCGCGTACCGACGCCACCGCAGACTGCGGGGCGTGTATCCAGCGAAGAGAGGTGCAAAGTGAAGGCGTGCCCCATCCAAGCACCCGGCGCAGCCGATTGGCAAGTGGGCGGACGGGGAGCGGCGTCTGGCGCAGTAGTGCTACCAGATCGCGCACGGTGTTTACGTCGCGCCGAGACGTGAGGACGGCGACGGTGCCATGGGCATTGCGCAGGTGGTGCTGTAGCGCGGCTCCAAGCTGGGGCGATTGCCACGGCAGGTGGGCAAGCGCTTGCGCGTTGAAGTGGGAGCGGTGCAGTCCAATGAGGTAGGTGCCGCCGCCAGGGGTGGGCCCAATGACCGGCTGCCCGCTGCCAAGACGCGTGTGTACGGCGTTCCAGTTGACCTCGTGCAGGGTGGGGCAGTCGCCACCCACAGCAATGACGCGGTCGTATCCGGCGTCGAAGGCATCGGCAAAGGCGTTGGTGAGGCGCTCGCCAAACGTCTCGCCACGCTGCGCCGCGCCATCGACTTCAATGACCGGGTAGCCGCTTCGGTGTACCGTCTGCACGGTGTGCGTGTGCAGCGTATGCGCTACCTGCGCGCTTGTGGCATAGTCGCCCGGCACAAATTGCTTGTTCGACCACTCCCGTGCGGGGCGGTGGCTAAACAGCAGAATGGCGGTTGAGGACGCAGGCACAGGTGGGGCGGCGGGGGGCAGAAGACAGTGGCAGCCAACAGAATACAAAGGGCCATGCCTTCTGTACACCGCGCAGCGATATCGTTACAGGTGGCCGGGCATGGGGGATGATAACCTACCTCCATCTGGAGTTACCAAACCCCGAGGAGATGGTTCGACTCTCGGCTCCTTCGTCGCCGTCCGCTCACCATGACAGACTTCGTTGGAAAGATGATGCCCTGCGTCCGACGGTCCCCCGTCGGACGTGTGGACAGGGACGCTCCTGCGTCTTTGCGTAGATGAGATCCCACCACCGCAGCATGCAGGAAAACGGATCCGCATTACGCAGTCACAGGCTCCCGCTGCGGCTCGGCATCGGGGAGATCGACGTCGGAGCCCACGTCGAGCGGCGGGGTGAAGCCGCGCAGGCGCAGGGCATTGCCCAGCACGAAGAGGCTCGACAGGCCCATGGCACCCGCAGCGAACATCGGGTTCAGAAGCACGCCAAACACCGGATACAGCGCGCCCGCAGCCACCGGGAGCAGCAGCGTGTTGTAGATGAACGCCCAGAACAGATTCTGCTTGATGTTGCGCAGCGTGGCGGTGCTGAGGGCATAGGCGTTAGCTACGCCCCGCACATCGCCGCTCACAAGAATGATGTCGGCGCTCTCGATGGCGATGTCGGTGCCGGTGCCAATGGCAATGCCGACATCTGCCTGCGCCAGCGCGGGCGCGTCGTTGATGCCGTCGCCCACGAACGCGACCGGTCCGTCTTCCTGCAGCCGTTTGATGGCGTCGACTTTTTCGTCAGGCATAACCTCAGCGATGACGGTGTCGATGCCGAGTTCGCGGGCAATGGCCTGCGCGGTGTGCTCGTTGTCGCCGGTAATCATGGCAACGCGCAGCCCGCGGTCGTGCAGGGCGCGGATGGCTTCGGGGCTGGAATCCTTGATGGTGTCGGCGACGGCCAGTACGGCCACGACGCGGCCATCCACCGCGGCGAAGAGTGGGGTTTTCCCGGCATCGGCCCATGTTGACGCGGTGTCGGCCCACGCATCCAGCGAATACCCCAGCTGCTCCATGTAGCGATCGGCGCCGACCTGCACAGAGCGGCCTTCAACCGTGCCCGATACGCCCATCCCCGGCTCGGCCTCGAAATCCTCGGGATCGGGCAGCGACAGGGTGCGCTCTTTCGCAGCGCGCACAATGGCTTCGGCAATGGGATGCTCGGAGGACTGCTCCAGCGCGGCAACCAGACGCAGCACATCGGATTCGTCGCCGTCGGTAGTGAGGTCGGTTAGCTCGGGCATGCCTTTAGTCAGCGTGCCGGTTTTGTCGAGCGCCACGGTCTGTACCTCGCGGAGCTGCTGCAGGGCTTTGCCTTCGCGGAAGAGCACGCCCATCTGCGCGCCTTTGCCGGAGCCGACCATGATGGAGGTGGGTGTGGCCAGTCCCATCGCGCAGGGGCAGGCGATGATAAGCACCGACACCGCAGCCACAAGCGCCATGGACAGGGCGGGCGCGGGGCCGACGAGCATCCACACGCCAAACGTGACGGCGGCAACAGCCATCACCGCAGGCACAAAGTAGCGCACCACGCGGTCGGCCAGGTCCTGAATGGGTACCTTCGATGCCTGTGCGGCCTCGACCATATCGATGATCTGCGACAGCACGGTGTCCGCGCCCACGCGAGTCGCCTCGAAGCGGAAGCTACCCGTCTTGTTGATCGTGCCGCCGACGACCTCGTCGCCTGCGGACTTCTCGGCGGGCACGGGCTCGCCAGTAATCATGGATTCGTCGATGTAGGAGGCGCCGCGCAGGATGGTGCCGTCGACGGGGATTTTCTCGCCGGGACGCACAACGACCGTGTCGCCGGGCATCACATCTTCCACCGGAATCTCTTCTTCCACGCCATTGCGCACCACACGAGCGGTGCGGGCCTGTAGCTCCAAAAGCTGCTGCATGGCCGCGCTCGTGCGGCCCTTGGCAATGGCCTCCAGATATTTACCAACTAAGATGAGCGTGATGATCACCGCCGCCGCCTCAAAATAGATATGCGCCGTACCCTCGGGCAGCACATTCGGCAGAAACGTAGCCACGACCGAGTAGCCGTACGCGGCTGAGGCACCGAGCATCACGAGCGTGTTCATGTCGGGCGCACCGGCTTTGAGTGCGGGCCAACCTTTCTTGTAGAAACGGAGGCCCGGACCAAACTGCACGATGGAGGCCAGTGCAAAGAACACAATGTGCAGCGCCTGCTCCGACACCAGATCCATGACCCACGCCTCAAACGGCGGAATCCACATGGTGCCCATGTCGAGCAGGAACAGCGGGATGGTGGCCGATGCCGCTATGATCAACTGGCGCTTGAGCGAGGTGCGTTCTTGCTCGCGCATGGTGCGTTCGGCTTCGGCGCGGCTCTCGCCATCAGTCGACTCCACCACCTCGTATCCGGCATCTTCGACCGCCGTGCGTAGGGCAGCAGCATCTACGCTTCCGGGGGGATGCGTAACGGTGGCGCGGCTGGTGGCCAGGTTCACCTCGGCCGCAACGACGCCCTCCACGTCTTCGAGCGCGTCGGCCACGCGACTCACGCAGGTGGCGCACGTCATGCCCTGCACGGTGAGCGTGGAGGTGGTGGTGGGTACCTCGTACCCGGCGGATTCGATCGCCTCGACCAGCTCCGAGGCGTGGACCTCTGCATCCACCTGAATGGATGCACGATTCGTGGCCAGGTTCACCTCGGCAGCACGTACGCCGTCGAGTTCCACAAGAGCATCTTCTACCCGCTGCACGCACGAGGCACAGGTCATACCTTGCACGGGTAGTTCAATCGTGTGCAGGTCAGTTTGCGTAGACATAAGCGGGTACAGGTGGATTCGAGGGGAGCGCGTGCAGGGCAGCAACGTGCTTACCGCGCCTCGACGGATACGAGGTCGAACCCGGCATCGTCGATGGCGCTGAAGAGCGCATCATAGGCCGCATCATCGGCATCAAAATGGATCTGGGCCTCTCCAATAGAGACGGTGCCCACGTCCACGCCATCAAGGTCAGCGAGAGCGTCGGTGACGGCCTGCACGCAGTGGTTGCAGTTCATGCCGTCGATAAGCAGGGTAAGGGGCTGGGTGGCCATAGCTACTGAATCTGTTTGTAGAGCAAGTCCATGATTTCGTCGTAGGTGCGCTCGGCGGCGTCGGTATCGCCCGAGCGCAGCGCATCGGTGACGCACGTCTCCAGATGATTGCGCGTGATGACTTTGCCGGTAGCACGCAGCGACTTCTGCACCGAGCTAATCTGGTTCAGGATGTCGCCGCAGTAGCGGTCGTCCTCAACCATGCGCTGCAGGCCGCGCACCTGACCCTCAATGCGGCGCAGGCGCTGAAGAATGGCCTCACGCTTGTCGTCGTCCATCTGCATAGGCAGGTCCCGAGAGTGGTAAGCGTCATGAGTGCGTAAAGTACCCTACCCCTGTAGGGTATGTTTCCGCTCATGATCTGTTGTTGGGAGACCGAGCGCAACACCCCCCGTAGAGACGTGCCAGTGGCGCGTCTCTACGGGGGATGGATCGTAGCGCCGCCCTACGACCGCTGGCGCTGTCCCCGCGACGCCCCACTCGACTGCTGCTGGCGTGGCTCCGATGCATCCAGCGCCGAAAACTCCGCCTCAGGCGACTCGTCTTCGGCAGCGGCGATCGCCTCAAGGTGCTGGATCCGTTTCTTGAGCGCGTTGCGTTCGGCCTCCGCCTCCTCAAGAGCCGCTTGTACCTCAGTCAGATCTTGGCTGGCACCCGTAGAGGCGCGATGCTTAAGCCACTGCTTAAACCCTGAATAGCCGATGCTAATGGTGAATATGGCGAGTACGGTTGCAAAAAACATGGCGACAGTTGGCTCCATAACTGGATACGATCGAGAAACAGGACAGCATAAACAGGAACGTGCAATCAAATGCATGGGTTGATCTTCATACATGTCATCTACACTTGTTCCGATTTTTGTATGTCTGTATCGACCCGCTCGCGCACCATACGGACCCTGGCTAATCTCATGCGCACGCGTCGCACGGTGGTGTTGAGTGGAGCGGGCGTGAGCACGGAATCGGGCATTCCCGACTATCGGGGCCCCGATTCGCCGCGCCGCGAGCGAGCCCCCATATCGTATCAGGAGTTTGTAGGGGATGCAGAAGCGCGTCGCCGGTACTGGGCGCGCAGCAGTGTGGGATGGCCGCGCTTTACGGCCGCACGTCCAAATGCAGGGCACCAGGCGCTGTCGAAGCTGGAAGCAGCGGGCTACGTAAGCAGTGTCATTACGCAGAATGTGGACGGGCTGCATCAGGCCGCGGGGAGCACAGATGTCGTCGAACTGCACGGTGCGCTGGACGATGTGCGCTGCCTGCGCTGCGGACGCCGCACCGACCGGAGGGCGTATCAGCGCCGACTGCTGCAGGCCAATCCCGGCTGGCCTCCCGAAGCGGCCACTCTTGCGCCCGATGGCGACGCGGTGCTCCCCGATGAGGTCACCACGTCGTTCCGCGTGCCGGGGTGCCCGCGCTGTGGGGGCACCCTCAAACCCGACGTGGTCTTTTTCGGCGAGTCCGTACCCCGCGTTCGGGTGGATGCAGCGTGGGATCGCTTCGACGAGGCCGAGATGCTGCTCGTAGTGGGCTCCTCGTTGGCCGTGTACTCCGGTCTTCGCTTTGTGCATCGTGCTGCCAATGAAGCACGGCCGGTGAGCATTATCAACCTGGGACCAACCCGTGGTGATGCCCATGCGCACCTGCGTTTACAGGGTCGCACGGGCACGATCTTGCCGAGGTTGGCCGCGATGCTGGACGTGTAGCGGAGGATGCACGTCTGCCGCAACCGAATTGGGGCGGCGTTCGTAACGCGTTATCCGCTTGCTTATGAACAGCTTCTGCGCGCATCATGCTCGACCGCATCCACCTCATCGACACGCATTTTCAGGCGGTGCCCGAAGCGATCGCCGTGTTCTGCATCCCACACGACCAGGGAGCACTGCTCATCGAAACCGGGCCCAGTACTGTCACGGACACGGTGACCAAGCGCCTGGACGCTATGGGGCTTGTGCCCTCTGACGTGACGGATGTGCTCGTAACGCACATTCACCTGGACCACGCCGGCGCGGCGGGCTGGTGGGCCGAGCAGGGCGCTACGGTGCATGTACACGAAGTGGGTGCGCCGCATCTGGCCGATCCGAGCAAACTGATGAAGAGTGCGTCTCGCATCTACGGCGACGACATGGACCGCCTGTGGGGCGAGATGCGTCCGGTGCCCACGGCACAACTCAACGCGCTTGCCGATGGCGATACGGTTACCGTGGGCGATGTGACGCTGGAGGCGCTCGACACGCCGGGGCATGCATACCACCACCACGCCTATCTACTTGACGGCATTGCCTTTACAGGCGATGTAGCGGGCGTGCGGCTGCCCGGCTCTATGCACATGTCGCCCCCGCTGGCACCGCCCGAAATTGACCTGGATGCGTGGCGCGCGAGCATTGACCGGCTGCGAGCGCGTGAACTGACGCACATTGCGCCGACGCACTTCGGCCTCTTCACGGATGCGGAAGACCATCTCGACCGACTCGCCGACCGGCTGGATGCGGTGGAAGCGTTCACCAAAGAGTTGATGACATCGGATCCCACCGACAACGAAATTGAAACGGCGGTGACCGACTGGCTCCGATCCGAAGCCGAAGCGGACGGCGTGGAAGGCCCGCTATGGACGCGCTACGAAACCGCAAACCCGAGCTGGATGGCGGCGATGGGGCTGAAGCGCTTCTGGCAGAAGCACCGTGCCGATGCGTAGCGGATGCTGACGTAGGGACTCGGCCGGCCTTACGCCATAACCTCGCGTCCCCACAGGCGATGCATGGTACCAGCGAATTCCTTGTCGAGCAGATTTTCGAGTCGGTGCGATACCTCGGCCACGGCACGCCCGTTTACGCCGGTGTCGATACCGAGTTGATCGAGGAGGTACACGGTGTCTTCGGTGGCGATGTTACCGGTAGCACCGGGAATGAATGGGCAGCCGCCCATGCCAGCGAGGGAGGCGTCAAACCAGTGAATACCACATGAAAGCGCTTCCATAACGTTTGCTAAGCCGAGTCCGCGGGTGTCATGCAAATGTAGCACGAGCGGCGTATCGCCCACGACCTCCTGAACGGCCGTGACGCGCTCCTGAATCATGCGCGGGTTGGCCATGCCGGTCGAGTCGGCCAGCGAGAGCGATTCGAGGTTGTAATCGGCAAAGTGGCGGGCCATCTCCACGACCTGCTCCAGCGGCGTGTCGCCGGGTTCCTGGTAGCCGAATACGGTCTGGAAGCCGAGCTGCACGTTTACGCCGGCATGCAGTGCGGTGCCAATCATCTGCTCAGCCTGTTCGATCGCTTCGTCGACGGTCATGTTAGCGTTGTCGCGGCTGTGGCGGTCGTGCGTGGCAATGGATAGGTCGACATGCTGCAGATTGGTATCGAGGGCGCGCTCCAGTCCGGCCATGTTCAGTACAAGCCCGGTGTACGTCACGTCGTCACGGTCCGGCAGGGCGGCACAGACAGCTTCTGCATCACGCATCTGCGGCACCCAGTCGGGGTGCACGAACGAGGTAACCTGGATGCGAGGCAGCCCCGCATCAGCCAACGCAATGATGCTGGCCACCTTCTCCTCAGTGGGAATGAACGTATCCTCGAACTGAAATCCGTCGCGGGGGCCCACCTCACACAGCGTAACGTGCGAAGGCAGAGCCGACGGCGAGAGGTCGTGGCGTGCCATGGTGCCCTACGGGGTGTAACGAACGGATAACGAAGGCAATGCTATACACGAAGAAGCGGCTGCTGGGATCCGATACAGCATGCCGTGGGGCACTGGATGAGCGCGGATGCCGAACAGCGTGCACTACATGTATGCATCTACACAACCACAACACCGCCTACCAGACCGTAGCCAGTAGACGGTGCGTGGATGGTGTACGTTATGTGTGGGTAAGTCGGAAGGTGTTACTCCTCCGTATCGACCGAAAAGAGATCATCGGCGATGTCGGGGTTCACCGTGGCCTCTTGAACTGTGGCGCTCTGCGCCTCTTCGCCGTCACGGAGCGTGCGGGTGGTAAACGCCATCGTGACGCCGTCGACCTCCTGGTAGTCCGTAAATAAGTCGGTGAGTTGGGCGGGGCCTTGCTGCGTCATGGCGGTGTAGTCCATGCGCTGAGGCAGGTTCGACTCGGGATCAATGTAGAGCGTAAACGGATCCCCCACCGGCGGCGTAACGCGCACCGTGTGCAGTTCGGTGCCGTCTACCGTTTCGGAGCCGGTAGCCTGCACGGTCAGGTCCTCATGGTCGAGGCGAGCCAGCAGGTAGGGCAGTTCGCGCCAGCGCTGCGGGTCGAACTGCTGGCGGACTTGCGGCGGAGCTTCCTGGGTCCCTTGTCCCGGCACCTGCAGCCAGAGTGTTTCGCCATCGTCGATGATGGTAAGCGTGATGCCGTTGGGCAAGTCTTGCTCCAGGTAGAACCGGCCATCGGCAGCCAGGGTGCTGCGGCTTTCGGTGACTACTTCTTGCCCTTGCTGCTGCAGGGTCGTCTCCTCTACGATGCGTAGCGCGCTGGCATTGGCCAACGTTTCGCCGCCCAGGGCCTGCTGCACATCATCCAGCAGCGCCCGGCCTTCGGCTTGTTCCTCCTCAGTTGCTGCGGCAGGTTCCTCATCGGAAGGTGGGCTCGTGGGGATGCTAATGTCGATCGTATGTACCGTGCCGTTATCGGCCAGCGTGGTGAGGTCGCGCTCAAAGTCGGATTCACGGCCCAGCACCACGATGTGTGCATCGCTCGGACGGAGGTACTCCTGCGCTACGCGGTGTACATCTTCGGGAGTGATGTCGGCCATGTCATCCACCAGGCCCTGCAAAAAGTCGGTGGGATAGCCGTAATACTCGTACGTCATGAGGCGCGAGAGTATCTGGCGCTTCGAGTCGAAGTTGAAGACGAACGAGTTCAGGTACGCATCGCGGGCCTGGTCGAGCTCTTCTTGAGAAGGCGGGGCCTCACGCATCCCCCGAATTTCTTCGAGGACCGATTCGGCAGCATCAACAGTGCGCCCACTGCGCGTAAAGACACCCGAGTAGAAGCGTCCGGGGCGGTCGTAGCCTGCGCTGTAGGTGCCGAATACAGAGTAGGCGAGCCCCTGGTCGCGCCGTACGTTTTGGAAGAGGCGTCCCGAAAAGCCGCCGCTCAGCACTTCGTTCATGGCAAGAACAGCGGGGTAGTCGGGGTGCTCGCGGGTGATGTCGCCGCCATGCCCAATGAAGATAGTACTCTGGTTGACATCGTCTTTCGGGATGAGGTTAACCGAGGGACCGGCGTCGGCGGTGCGCTCGGGAGGCTCGGGCGTAACGGCGTCGTCGCTGGGCGTCCAGTCGGCAAACGCATCTTCAAGCTGGGCCTGCATGGCTTCGGCATCGAAGTCGCCCCACACGCTGAGAATGATGTTTTCGGGATGCACGTACTGCTCGTGGAAGTCTACGAGGTCGGCGCGTTCGATGGCGTCGATGGTGTAGTATTCGCTGGTGCGGGCGTATGGGCTCTCCTCGCCGTAGAGCACCTGGTCGAACTCGCGCTGGGCAATCTGCTGCGGATTGTCGTTGCGCCGCGAAATGGCCGATCGCTGCTGATTCTTGGCGAGGTCGACCTGTTCTTGGTCGAAGCGGGGCGCGCGCAGCACCTCCGCAAAGAGCGGCAGGACCTCATCTACATTGTCGCTCAGCGTGGACATGAAGGCGGATCCGGAGGTGGAGCCCATGCCGGTTTCAACACTGGCCCCGAGGCTTTCCAGTTGCTGGTTGAGCTCATCGGGCGTAAGCGATTCGGTGCCGCCGCTGCGCATCACTTGGCCGGCCACGCTGGCCAGCCCCACTTTATCGGCAGGATCGTATACGCTGCCGCCAGCAATACGGGCGGTAGCGTTAACGAGCGGCAGCTCGTTGTCTTGGAGCAGCAGAATAGTCATTCCGTTGTCGAGCTCAACGCGCTCGGGTTCGGGCACCTGAAAGTCGCGCAGCTCGGGGTAGGTAAGCTCGGTGGCATCGTACTCAGACACCGGCACGTCATCGGGTGCCTGGGCAGCTGCCGGAGCTGCCAGCAGGCCCGTGCACGCAAGCGTCAGGGCGAGCATCCAAAGAGGGATTCGAAGTTGGGTCATGAGTCGAGGGGAGTCGTAAGACAAGAAGGAGGGTAGCAGGGCAGCGTGCGAGTGCGTACGTGCGTCAGTTTGATGCGTCGTCGCCAGAGGCATCGTCGTCGGTATCAGAGTCAGGGTCGGCATCGGAGTCATCAGCCGACTTGATTACCCCCACGGTGCGGTTGCTACGGGTGAAGGTCTCTTCGGCGACGCGCTGCACATCTTCGGCGGTGACCGCCTCTACGGCGTCCACGTCTTCAAAGACGGTGCGCCAGTCGCCGGTAAGTGATTCCATAGCTGCAAACTGCCGGGCCAGGCCCATATTCGAGTTGAGCTGCCGGACCAGGTTGGCTCGTACGCGCGTCTTAGCACGCTCCAGCTCTTCGGGGGTGATGCCTTCGTCGATCAGGCGGTCGAGCTCGTCATAGATGGACTGCTCGATAGCCTCGGGAGACACGTCGCGGTTGGGTACGCCTATAAGTGCGAAGAGCGTGGGGTATTTGCTTCCCGGAAAGCTGGGAATGGACTGCACCTGCAGCGCTTCTCCAGTATCCACCATCGACTGATAGAGGCGGCTGGTGCGGCCCTGCGTAAGCACGTCTTGCAGGACGCGGTACACCGGAGCATCTGGGCTGCGCATGCTGTCGCGGTGGTAGCCCACGAGCACAAACGGCTGTGAATCTTCAACGAGTGTAACGCGGCGTTCGCCAGGCTGCTCGGGTTCTTCGGTCATTACAGGAAGCGGGGGCTCCCCGGCAGGCAGGCGAGAAAAGTACTGCTCAGCGAGGTCGCGCGCTTCGTCGGGGTCTACATCGCCCGCCATCGCAATGGTCAGGTTGTTGGCCTGATAGTATTTTTCGAAGAACGCCTCGGCTTCTGTAATAGAGAGCGTCTCCAGGTCCGACATGTGCCCAATGACCGGGTTGCCATACGGATGCGCTTTGAAGGCAGCAGCCACAAACTCTTCGAGCAGCCGTCCGGTGGGGTTCGACTCGGTGCGCTGGCGGCGCTCCTCCATGACTACATCGCGTTCGGTGTAAAACTCGCGAAAGACGGGATAGAGGAAACGCTCCGACTCCGTTGCAAAGAAGAGTTCAATCTTGTTGGCAGGCAGGCTATACAGATAGCCTGTCGCATCGGCACTGGTAAACGCGTTGAGCCCGTTCGCGCCCTCGCGTTCCAACAGTCCATCGAAGGCTCCGGCGTCGATATACGACTCTGCTTCTTCCTGGGCGGTCTCGAACTCGGCTTGCAGCGATGCAATGCGAGCCGAATCGGCCTGCGGGGGGGCCTGCGCTCGCAGCAGCTCCTGGTAGGTGGCTTCCATCGCGTCGATGGCAGCTACCTCCTGCTCAATGTTCTGTGTGCCGATGCGCGTGGTGCCCTTAAACGCCATGTGCTCAAACATATGAGCAATGCCTGTTTGGCCCGATGGCTCATCAACGGAGCCTACATCAGCGTAGGTATGAAAGGACACAACCGGCGCCTCGGGACGCTCAATGACGACGAACGTGAGGCCGTTGTCGAGTGTGAAGGTCGTAACACGGTCTTCGAATTGCTGGAGCAGGTCTTGCGACGTGCCCACCTGCGGGCCTATGCTGGCCCATGTGCCAATGGCAATGAGCAACGCTGCCCACAGCATGCGCAAGGGACGCGAGGAGGGTGTTGAGGAAGTCATGAAGAAAGGGGGCCTCGTGGGAGAATCAGCAGCGGCGATTAGGGGGGCGCATTTAAGGCATGCACCGTCGTCATTACGAAACGCTGTTGGAGATTGTTACAGCCTGTAACAGCGAGCAACATTAAGCTGTAGGGCACGCTGTATTTGAGCCGTGAAAAAGCATGATCGGGGGCTGGCGTGTCCCCTGATGCGTTACTGCATCTGTTTAAGACATCGGGAGTCCACAAACAGATACGCACAACAGCCGTTATCGCACGGTTGACATCAACCGTTGCGAATCTGCTGAAGCGACCAGATGGCGTAGATCTTGTTGTGTATCGGTGTCTGGTTTGTGCATGAGTGCCAACTGCATCAGGGGCAACACAGCAACTGATGGAAGAGCGTGCATTCGATGGGGCAGATATCCGTATCCTTTTGCCCCCCGCCGCGTATCGTGCTCCATACACGAGATATCAAAACCCAATAAGTATACATACAGCCAAAATAAGCGTAACGATCTGCCTATGAGTCTACTATCGATGGGAAACGGAGCCCTCTCAGACCGACCCGATGGCGATGGGGCGTGGGGGCGATTCAAAACGCTGCTTGATGAGCAGAACGAGTGGCCTACGCGCTACACCTTCAAGTTTATTGTGCCAGCCGAGCAGCTTGACGAGGTGAAAGCCGTGTTTGGGGGCCATCCGGTGCGGGTTCGCGAATCGAGTAAAGGCACGTACAAAAGCGTGACAGCCCGCGTACAAATGGCGTCCAGCGAGGCTGTTGTAGACATATACAAAGAGGCGTCCTCCATCGAGGGGATTATTCCGCTGTAGGCTGTTGTATGTGTCCGTATCCGCGTGTGGCGTGTGCAAATGCAAAACGTGGTTTGCTTTTTGCGCCTACCGTAAACAGTTAGACCACCTACTATCGTAAGAAGGGACGCAGGTCCACTGTAGTACGCCGCTGCGCCCTAATCGCCAAACGTGGGAGAGGTTTACATTCTGCCCACCACGTTGCCAATATTTTTGCTAATGTCGCGCAATGCTCTTTACACGCTTGGTTATGTAACTGCCTACGTAGCACTGTTTGTGCTTGTTGAATGGGCCGGATATGTGCCAAGTACGGTATCGGTGGTCCCGACGTGGCATGCTGCTTCTGGGCTCCACCTGGCGTTGGCATTGCTTGTACCTGCATGGGTTGCAGGGCTTGCTATTGCTGTAGCTACTGGGGTTGAACTTGTGTTCATGCCGGCAATGTTGCCCGCGTGGGGCATTGGGGGCATGGCCGTTGTGTACGGTGGGGCGTACGTGGCGGCAGCACGAACCATGCAGCGCTACTTTGTCCCCCCACTGGCGTCGTTGCACACGGCTCGCGCGTTCTTGATAGGAGCGCTGGTATTTCCAGTGGTGCTGGCCGCTTTCAGCACCAGCGTCTTTATTGCAATGGGAGTACCGGGCTTTGGGTGGGAAACGTGGGGCACACTCGCAACCCGATGGGCACTGGCAGACAGCGCAGGCATCTTGACGGTGGCCCCGCTGGGGGCGCTGCTGGGGTGGTCGGTGCACCCGGCGTACGAAGACCGCGGTATCAACTGGATCGAATGGGTGCCATCGGCTCCTGTAGATCGCCTGATATATGTGCTGGAGTGGGGAATTGTACTCCTTGCGCTGTATGGAGCGTTCTTTGTCCCGTCACTGCATCCGCCACAGTACTATATCTGCTTTCTTCCGGTGCTGTGGATTGCGCTGCGGCATGGGCTTCCGGCTACCTCGGTCGCGGTGTTTGCGATTACGCTGGGCATCTCGCTGTTACAAGCCACAGGCGGATACCCAACCAGTGCGGTGGGCGAGCAGCTATTTCTGATCGTGTTGGCTGCTGCCGGGCTGCTGGTTGGCATGCTCATCTCCGAGCGCAACCGCGCCCAGTCGGTGCTTGCCGAAGCTGGAAAACGCTTGCGGGGCTATCTGCCTCCAGAAGCCGTACCCCCTGTTCCTCCTACGCATCGTCCGTCGGCCTCGTCGGCGCATGTGCTGGAGCAGAACACCGACCTGCTGGCAACGACGGCCGACCAGATTGCGGCGCTCAACCATGAACTGCAGGCTTCGCAGGAGCGGCTGCAAAACACGTTGGCTGCCACCAACCGTATGATGTCGATCCTTTCGCACGATCTTAAGAACCCGCTGGTCGGGATCCGCGGGCTGGCTGAGGTGCTTACCGAGCGCGACGGCCGGTCTGAGCGGGAAATGCGCATGTTACGTCTCATCCAGCAATCTTCCCAGCAAGCGCTCGACATGGTCGAAAATCTGCTGATGTGGAGCCGCCTCGATACCAACAAAATGGATGTTGACCCGCACCGCGTTGGGCTGCATATGATGGTCGAGGAATGCTTTACGTTGCTGGGCGGGGCGGCGCAGCACAAGCGCATTGAACTGGCAAACGAGGTGCCTACAACCCTGCAGGTGTACGTTGACCCGCGTATGGTAACCATTGCGCTGCGCAATTTTCTGTCGAATGCAATTAAGTTTACTGGTTCTGGGGGACGGGCTGCCGTTTCGGCTGCGCCGGTAAACAAAAGCTGGGTGCTTGTGGCGGTATCCGACACCGGTGTTGGCCTCAGCAAAGAAGCACAGCAGAAGTTGTTCTCCTCCTCGTCAGGAATGCGCTCGGTACCTGGTACCGATGGCGAATTGGGGACCGGGCTTGGGCTCCAGTTGTGCGAGGAGATGATTCACCGTCATCAGGGTACGGTATGGGTAGAAAGTACCCTTGAGAAGGGGACAATATTCTATTTTACCATTCCTCGCGAACCGGGTGTGTCGAGTTCGCCAGATGCAACGACCCTTCAGGCTGATATGCCAGATAGACTTGCTGCGCTACATGCCTAACCAGCGATAGCAGCGCCCTTCTTGTGCCGAGTCCGCATCAATTCTGTGAAGTGCTGTCGGTTGTGCATCTTATTGACCTGTTGTGGCGTGCTTGTTGTCCCTGTAAAAGCATGCGCACGCCACCGCGGCAGTTCGCACCCCACATGCTCCGCAAGGCGAGTGCGTCCTTTAACACACGCCCTCCTTACTTATCAAGCAGTCCCCCAATTGTATGACCAGTCGACTTTCACTATTTGTTATTGCTGCGGCTCTGTTGTTTACCGGATGCGCCAGCGCGGGTGCGGTCGAGTCGCCCTCGGCACCTTCTGAGGCGCAAGCCGACGACCCCGAACCGCCTGTCGTTATGACAACGGAAGCAGCAACCCTCGATGACGCACTTGCGACTGCAGATGCCCTTGCAAGTGACTTGAACAACTACGAAGACCAGCGTGCGCAGACAACCAACCAGTTAGAAGAGGCCACGAGTCAGGCGCTGAATGCGCTTGAAAATGCCCCCTCAACCGAGGCTGTTCGCGAAGCAACGCGCGCCTGGCGCGAAGACTGGGACGCCGTGCGCGAAGAGGTCGACCTGCTGGCTACGCGATACGCCGAGGTGGCAGCGCGTACCGTAGGATACTTCCACCATCTCGACGCACAAACGGCAAACATCTCCAACGCCGACCTTCGCGCTGAAGAGCAGGAACGCAACGACGAGATTCATGAGTCGTGGCGTAGCACAGCCAGCGAAGCCACGCATGCGTTGCGCACCCTGCGGGCCAACTTGAAAAACGGCGACGACCTGTACGTGACGATGCTGAATGCCTCGCTGCGTTCCGGGTTTGACACGCATGTAGAGCGCCTGCGTGCCCTTGGCGAAGAGACGCATGCTGCGCTGGAATCGCTGGAGTCCATTACGTCGGAAGGCGAAGCACTGGTCGGGTCGCTCGACGAGCCGTCGTCCGACTCTTCTGCGTCGGATGATGCAGCGTCGTCTAACGAGTAACCTTGATGCTGTTAGGAGCCTGAAGGGAGCGCCGCACGGTTGCCTCCCACCAGATCTGTAATTGGCAGACAGACATCCTGCACATTACGCACGCGCCCCGGGGCTGTAGCAGGCCCGGGGCGCTTTTGTTGTGTGGAAGGGTATGAGACGTTGTGATGAGGCTGCAGGAAGGGCGAAGAGTTATGCGTGGGCAATGCGGTTGAGCGCATGCCGTACCTGCTGGGCATACGTACCGCCAAAGTGGTTGAGATGGTTGATAAGGTGGTACAGGTTGTACACCGTGGCGCGAAGAGCAGCACCCGGCTCCAGAGGCCATGTGGCTTGATAAGCATCTCGAAACGCATCGTCAAAGCCGCCGAAGAGGTCGGTCATGGCCAAGTCTACCTCGCGGTGTCCGTAGTACACGGCCGGGTCGATGAGGGCGGGGCTGCCCGTGGCTGCAGACATGACGTTGCCGCGCCACAGATCGCCATGTACGAGCGAAGCAGGAGGATCGTTGGGGAGAAGCGTGGGGAGCCGTTCGAGAACACGGTCGAGCAGAGCATCCCAGTCGGCAGACCAGCGGTTGCGGGCGCGGGCGTGCTCCACCTGTGGCTGTAGGCGCTGCGTGCGGAAGAACGCAGCCCAATTGGTGGTGCGCGGATTGGCTTGCGGCAGCCGCCCAATGTGGTTGTCTACCCGAAAGCCGTACTGCGAATCGGTGTGGCGGTGCAGCACGGCAAGGGCCTCTCCAAAATCTGCATCGAAGGTGGGCGGGGGCGGCCCTGTCTCGATCCATTCCATGAGCAGAAAGCCAGGACGCTCATCGGTTTCAGGCTGGGTCGCCACGACCTCGGGAATCCGAAACGGGGTGTCGGGGGTGGCCAGCGCATGGAGGCCGGCGGCTTCACCTGCAAAGGTGCGCGCCACGGTGCCGCGCCCCCACTTTAGGAAAAACAGTCCGGCAGTTGTATCCAGTTGGGAGGCATGGGCAATGCATCCGCCCGACACCGGTGTAGCCGTGCGTAGCTCAGCACCAAGGGTGTCAGCGAGCGCCTGTCGCAGCGCCGGTTCATCGGCAAAAAGAGCGGTGTTAGACGGCGACGGGTCTGCGCTGCTCATGCGGCTTGGGGCGTAAGGTCATATTCGTCGATAAGGCGCTCGAGCAGCACCTCGGCGGTGCGGTCCACGATCTGGTAGACGTGCTCGAATCCTTCTTTACCGCCCTGATAAGGATCGGGCACTTGGTAGTTGCCGGGCTTGGGGTCGAGCTCGCGAAAGAGGCGCACCTTGCCGCTGTAGGCGTCGTTTTCGTCGAGGTAAAGCACATCGTTGAGGTTGCTCTTGTCCATCACGAAGATGTGATCGTACGCCTCCAGGTCGGCCGGTTGAAACTGCGAGGCGCGATGGTCTTCGATGGAGAGCCCGTGCTTGCGAGCCGTTTCGCGCATGCGTCCATCGGCCTTGCTGCCCACGTGCCAGTCGCCTGTGCCCGAGGAGTCGATCTCGAATGCATCGGCCAGGCCCTGAGCCTCTACCTTCTCGCGAAACAGCCCCTCGGCAAGTGGGCTGCGGCAGATGTTACCCAGGCATACGAATTGGATGCGGATGGGAGTGTCCATATCACACAGCAAACGGTTGATGCGAAAACAAGAGGCCCTGCCCAACGGCAGAACGCGCGCAACGGAAACACCGCTGCGCATGCGATGCTTTACGACACGCCGTCCCGCATTGTGCCCACCGTTCCCCCGCCGCTTTGGCGCTGCCCGTTATGGCTGAGCTCGACCTGTTTAGCACTGCGTCGTCTGATGCATCTGACAATTCCACTAACGACACGCCAAACGAGGACGCGCCGAACGACGCATCCGGCAATGACTCTGCATCCCGCAGCACCTCGAACGGGCACACGCCTTCCCGTGCCTCGGTGCAGACGGTCACCGAGTTGGCGCAGCGCCTTCAGAGTGCGGTGGAAACGACGGTGGGCACGGTAACGGTGGAGGGCGAGCTCTCAAACTTTAAGCGCGCGGCGTCGGGCCACTGCTACTTTTCGATTAAGGATGAGGAGGCGCAGCTGCGGTGCGTGATGTGGCGGTACCAGACGAAGAACATCTACTTCAGCCCAAAAGACGGGCAGCAGGTGCGTCTTACGGGCAAGGCCACGGTGTACCCGAAGCGTGGACAGTTGCAGCTGATGGCGACGCGGCTGGAGCGAGCGGGACGCGGGGCCAAGCAGGCCGAGTATGAGCGCCTAAAGCGCACGCTCAAGGCCGAGGGGCTGTTCGACGATGAACGGAAGCAGCCGCTGCCTCCGTTTCCACGGATGGTAGGCGTGATTACCTCAGGCGAGGGCGCCGCCATCGAAGACATCCGCTCGGTGCTGGCACGCCGCTACCCGCTGGCCGATGTGGTGCTGTGTCCGGTGCCCGTGCAGGGAATTGACGCGCCCGCCGCGCTCACCAACGCCATCAACGCGTTTAGTGGGCTGGACGCCGATCATCCGCAGCGCCCGGATGTGCTCATCATAGGGCGCGGCGGCGGCTCGGCCGAGGATCTGTGGGCGTTCAATGAGGAGCCGGTAGCGCGGGCGCTGGCGGCGTGTACTGTACCAACGATCAGCGCGGTGGGCCACGAAACGGACACCTCGATCACTGATTTTGTGGCCGATCGCACGGCGGCGACTCCGTCAATGGCTGCGGAAATTGCGGTACCCGACCAGCAGGCGCTGCGCACGCAGGTTCGCGCGCTGCACGAGCAGATGCGCGGGCCGCTCGCTCGGCGGATACGGCGCTACCGGCAGACCGTGGAGCGGCTACAGAATACACGCGCGCTGCATTCGCCGCGCTACCAGGTTGAGCAGCACCGGCAGCACCTCGACCACATCGTGGAACGACTGGATCGCGCTATGCGGGCGCGAGCCGATCGGTTGCGCACACGCGTCCAAACTGCCCAGCAGCGCCTGCGCAGTGCCGATCCGCAGCGGCCCATGCAGCACGGCTTTGCCCTGGTTACACAGCAGGGCGAGCCCGTGACGCGTGCTGCCGACCTGGACCCCGACGTGCCCGTTGCGCTCCGCTTTCGAGACGGCACGCGACAGGCCACGGTGCACGCCCCGAGTGATGCTCCCGCCGATAGCGAGTAGCTTCCGCATCCCCCAAACGACGCTCGAACGGATGCCCAGGCCGCGCATACACAACGATGCGTTTTCGCTGTCATCTGCTCGCTGCATCGCATGCCTGCCGCCCTGCCGCACGTTACCATCTGTCTACGTCCCCCGCGCCGCCACGCGGTACTGCCGGTGCGCACGGCGGTGCGCCGGGCCTGTCCTGCAGTGCTCCATCAACCGCAGGTGGCATACAGCGCCCACCACACCACGGCAGGGTTTCTGGATGCGGAGGCGCGTGCCCAGACCGGGCCCAGCGAGGTGGCGATCCGCCGGTTCATCGCACCCTACCGTACGCTCTTTCCGTACGGAGCCAGCTACCAGCACGACCAGATGCATCTGCGCACCGAGTTGCGCCCGGAGCAGCGCCGCTGCGAGCCGCGCAATGCCGATGCGCACCTCGCGTACATTGGGGCGGGACTGGTGGCGTGCCTGCAGACGGAGCCCGACGAGCCCCTTGCGCTTGTTGACATGGACGGCGTAAACAAGGAGACCGGGCGCCACCGCACACGCCGTGTAACAGCGGTGGGCTTTACGGAGGCGCACACGGTTGCAGGGTTTGAGGTCACCATTCCCGCTCCGCCGCATTCCGTAGGCGCCACCAGTCTGCGCGACCCGCGTCTGGGTGTTATTGCGCGCATTCATGCCGCGCTGGCCGAGCACGCCGTGCATCTTGGATGCGTACAGCTGGCGCTAACAGACGACACGGACAATGCAGCCCTGGTCGTGAACGAGTATGAAAAGCAGCTTATGCGTTACGACATGGCGCAGGTGCTGCGCGCCCCGCGCTACTTCCAGTCCAAAGAACGGGTGCCTGCCCCGGCATCGCCAACCGTAGAGCACCACGGCACCGGAGTGCCAGCGGCCGAAGAGCCCGCGTTGCGACTGCACGACACCGTGCGCCTTCTGGTACGTCCGCCTGCTGATAACGGGGCTTCGCGGCTGGTACAGGGGCGGTATCAGAGTCCCATTGTGCTGCACCGTACGCCGCGTGAGCGCACGATTCGCGTTACGGTGATGCGCTACAGATAACACCTGGAGCGCGATGGCACGGTTACTGCGCTGCCGCCTGTGCAGAGGCCGCCCTCAGGGAGCTGTCGCCATCGTACAGGCGCACGTCGCGCAGCTTGAGCTGGATGGAGGTCTGGCCGCGCCACGTGTTTTCGTCGACCTTGGCCACAAGCTCAATGGGCGTGCCCGAGCGGCGGCTTTCGCGAAGGAGGTCGAGCTTGTCGCCCTGTCCAAAGCCGATTACATCGATCTGAGGGGCGTCGGTATCGGCAGGGGCCACGGTAAACTTGAGATGCGCGTCGTCGCGGCCCACGGTGCGGGGCGATTTGGCTACGCGGCACGGCCCCAGATGAAACACCGGACGCGGATTCGACGGCCCGAACGGTCCAAACTGCTGAAGCACGGCCCAAAATCGGCCATCGGCAGTGCCAATCGTTTCCAGATCCACATGCGCATCCACCTTGATGGTTGGGGTAAGCAGCTCCGGGGTGATGCGCTCAGCAATCGCCTCATTGAAGCGATCGCGCAGCTTCGACACGTTGGCTTCGGGGAGCGACATCCCTGCCGCGTAGTCGTGGCCCCCAAACTGAGTGAGCACATCTTCGCAGTCCGTGAGCGCACGGTAGATGTTCACGCCACTGATGGAGCGCGCCGAGCCCTTTACGGCGTCGCCATTGCGCGTGAGCATAATCGTGGGTTTGTAGAACTGCTCCACGATGCGGCTGGCCACAATCCCGATGACGCCCAGGTGCCAGTCGGGGTCATACAGCACCAGCGCATGCGCCGTGCGTGCCGTGATCTGCCGCTCGGCCTGCTTGGTCGCTTCTTTGCGAATGCGTTCGTCGAGAGAGCGGCGCTCCTTGTTGAGCTGTTCCAGCTCCTCGGCCTGATCGCGAGCGGTGGCGGGGTCGCTTTCCAGCATCAGGTCAACCGCCTTGCGAGCATGCGCCATGCGCCCCGCAGCGTTGATGCGCGGACCAATTGTGAAGACGATATTGCCCGTTGTTTTTACAGAGGTCAAGTCGAGGTCGGCCGCTTTAGCCAGGGCGCGCAGTCCCACGCGCTCCGTGGACTGCAGAGCTGCAAGTCCCTCTTGCATGAGGATGCGATTCTCGCCGTACATTGGTACAATGTCGCTGGCAATGGAGATGCCCAGCAAGTCGAGGTAGTCGAACACGCGGTCTTCAGATGCGCCACGCACCCGCTGTGTGGCCTGAAGCAGCTTGAACCCGACGCCAGCGCCCGAGAGTTCGGTAAAGGGATACGCGCAGTCGTCGCGCTTCGGGTCGAGCACCGCGTACGCGTTGGGGAGCGTGTCTTTGGGCGTGTGGTGGTCGCAGATGATGAGGTCGAGCCCTTGCTCGCGAGCGTAGTCGGCCTCCGCATGGGCCGTGATGCCACAGTCAAGCGCAATAATGAGCGAGGCTCCGCGCTCTACCGCCGCATCAATGCCGCGTTTGCAGAGCCCGTACCCGTCTTCATAGCGATCGGGAATAAAAAACGAGGCAGGGACATCCTGCTGGTGCAAGAAATGCGTGCACATAGCAGTGGCCGTCGTGCCATCCACATCGTAGTCGCCATACACGAGCACCGTTTCGCCGTCTGCAATAGCCGCAGCCACGCGCTCAGCGGCACGCGGCATGTCAGCCATGTCGAGCGGGTTGTGCAGGTCGCTACGCGAGGCGCGGAAAAAGTCGCGGGCGGCCTCGAAAGAGTTCACATCGCGCAGGGCCAGGGCACGCGTGAGCGCCGTGGGCAGGTCATTCAGGCGCGGCTGCAGTTGTGCCACCACGCCAGGGTCATCGAGCGTACGGAGCATCCAGCGGTAAGTCATACAAAGCGTGAGCTAAAACGAGCAAAGACAAATCGAAGGAAGAAGTAGGGCCATCGTGCAGAACCCATTTGAGATTCAGGAAGAGGGAGGCGAGCATCAACAGAGCCCAAACGAAGATCGGCTCAGGAGGGCATCAGCGTGGCGTTTTAGCGCAAAAAAGCTCACAGATACCGAAAATAGGTAGCGGTTCAATGGTAAGTGATTGTCATATGGCCGACATCATCGGAGCCAGACAACCCCCTCTGTCTATCGACATCTCCCCCTTGGAAAAGGGGGAGAAACCCGAAGGGAGAGGGGGTTCGAACAAGACAAACCTACATTCTACGATAGCCTTATCACTTAGCGTCTACCCACTACCCGAAAATAGATCATCGAATAGAGACTATGCTCAGACAGCAAAGAACGCGAGCTGGGTCAACTGCTTCATCTCATCATAGGCAGTAATATACGTGCTGTGCATCAAAAAGTCGAAGCGATGTAGGCTATGGGTTGGTGTACCCGATGAGATGTAAAATAGGGCATTGCATTTCTATTCTTTCATGCATAATTTGCGCCGCAGTGATAGACATATCCACTTTTAGAGGACATTGCTTGTCTGAAATAGCGTAGGGTAGATAAGTGAGATTTAACTTGCTGCTCTGCTGTGCACATTGTATGTTGCACAAGATGGAGTGACTTCTACCCCTACCCTATCTCACAACGTCGTGATGAACTGACGCTCAGCCTCGACGTGTAGCAGCGCAGACTCATACCGGTCGGTCTCATGCTGACCATGTCTGCGTAACACCTGAATGCGTCCGGGGCCCTCTGGCTTCGTACTCACCGCCGCTGCCGCACGAATCGTACCCGTGCATGCGTTACAAGCTGTGCCCGGTCGGCTGCACGCAGACATCTGGACATGCGCTGATCCCTCCCCACCATATGGATAGCGTCTTGAGCCGTCACGCGACACGTAGCGCTGCGGGCTCGCATCCGAAAAGACGATCATCTGAAAACATCCCCTATGAAAATTTCGACCCTTCAAGAGAAAAAGCTTGACGAGTTGCGTGCTATGGCACGCGAGATGGACCTATCTGGGTATTCCAAGCTTCGCAAGCAAGATCTCATCTATCGCATTCTGGAAGCACAGGCAGAAGGCGTCTCGGCCCCTGACTTAGACAGCGAGGCCGCGTCTGCCGATGATGATGCCAATGCCGAGACTGATGACGACCGCTCGGCCTCTGAGGAGCGCACCTCATCAGGGCGTTCTTCGAGCCGGTCGGGCCGAGGCTCTCGTTCTTCGAGCCGGGCGAAGCGTTCATCTGAGCGCTCGTCAAGCCGCTCCGGGAGTCGTTCGTCGAGTCGTTCCTCTTCCAGCGGATCAGCCCGCTCGCGGGGACGCCGCGCTCGGCGGTCGCGCCGCGAAGAACGGCTCTATGGCGACCGGCCCGACTATATGGCGACCTATGACGCCGATGAGACGGAGCTGCGGGGCATGATTGACAAGCGGGGCATGCTCGAAGTCTTGCCCGACGGATACGGCTTCTTGCGCTCCGACGAATATAACTACGAATCCAGCCCCGACGACATTTATGTGTCGCCGTCGCAGATTAAGCGATTTGGACTGCAAGAAGGTGACACCGTAACCGGAAAGGTGCGTCCGCCAAAAGAAGGAGAGAAGTTCTTCGCGCTTATTCAGGTGGACTTGGTCAACGGCCAGCCACCGACCGATGCCGAGGAGCGGACCGACTACGAGCATCTAACGCCGGTCTTTCCCAATACACGCCTGACCCTTGAAACCGAGTCTGAGGAGTTTGGCACGCGCGTGCTCGACCTGTTTGCGCCCATTGGCATGGGGCAGCGTGGCCTGATCGTAGCGCCGCCCAAGGCGGGTAAGACCGTCCTGCTTCAGAAAATCGCCGACGGCGTGACCCAGAACCATCCCGATGCACATCTGCTTGTGCTGCTCATTGACGAGCGGCCCGAGGAGGTGACCGACATGGACCGCAATGTGGAGGGCGAGGTCATTGCCTCAACTTTCGACCGCGAGCCCCAGCGCCACGTAGAAGTTGCTGAAACGACGCTCTTGAAGGCCAAGCGGTTGGTAGAGTCAGGCCAAGACGTAGTCATTCTACTCGACTCCATTACGCGGTTGGCCCGCGCGCACAACGCGGTGGCTCCCAGCCAGGGGCGCACGCTTTCGGGCGGCGTCGAAGCTGGTGCGCTTCGGGGTCCCAAGCGCTTCTTTGGTGCAGCTCGAAAGGTGGAAGACGGCGGCTCACTCACCATTATTGGCACAGCGCTCATTGATACGGGCAGCCGGATGGATGAAGTGATCTTCGAGGAGTTCAAGGGCACCGGCAACATGGAGCTTGTGCTCGACCGCGAGATGGCTGATCGCCGCATCTACCCGGCTATTGACTTGCTCAAGTCCGGCACACGCCGCGAGGAGCTGCTGCTCGACAAGCCCACGCTGAAGCGCGTCTGGATCATTCGTAAGCTCATTGCCGACATGGAGCCGGGTGAGGCAATGGAATTCTTGCTCGACAAGATGCGTGGCACCGACAGCAACGAAGCGTTCTTGGAGCAGATGAATTCGTAGCACCAGCGGTCCAGCCTCAAAAGAGGCACGGCCTGCAAAAACGATCTGATAAACAAAAGCGGAGCCCTTGTCGAAGGGCTCCGCTTTTTTGTTGAGCGTCCAGTAAGCAGGGAGGTAGTCGCTAATCCTGAAGGGATCGGGGTTATAAAGGCAAAAATAGATCCCGAATCAGCGGTGCCAAGAGCACCTTGTTCGGGATGATTGCTTGGGAGCATCTGCGATCTAACAGGTGCCAGAAAGGAAAAAGCCCTCGCCGGAGGCATCCGCGCCGGGGGGCGCTTCCAGCACCGACAGCATTCGGTACACGTTCTCCGGCTACGGGCTTCTTATTGAGTTGCTACTGGAAAAGGCTATGAGGCTACCAGTTCGAGGTCGCCTGAGCAAAAATATTGTCGGCCAGGTCGGTGAGTGCACGCTGCGCGGCGGCCTCGTTTCCTTCCAGGCCATCTTCGACCGGACTGTAGTCGCTGCTTCCGCTAAAGGAGCGGCTCAGGAAAACCTCGTCGTTCACCTGGTCGAGGTACTCCACATCCACGGTGATCGTGACGCGGTTGGCTGTGGCACGCTCGTCGCCCCCTACGGTGGTTGGCTCGTTGGTGTAGCGCCGCACCACCACGTCGAGACGCGCATCGGCCCCTGCGTTATCCGTGGAAAGCGAGAGGCGGGTCTGGTTTACGAAGCGCTGCACGAGCAGGTCGGTCAGGTCGTTGCTGAGCGATGAGAATGGACTCGTGCTGCGATCGTCGACAATAGGAATGGCGATCGTCTCGATATCCGACGGAATCGTGGCGCCACTGAAGCTATACGCACCGCATCCCCCCAGCCACAGGCTAAGGGCAAGCACCAGCACCGATGCACGGACTGCACGGACCTGTGTGGAATGCCAGAAAAGCGAAAAATCCATTAGTCGATGTCTTCCATATCCTTGAGTTTGCGATACAGGGTGCGCTCGCTGATGTCCAGCGCCTCGGCGGTTTTGCGGCGGTTGCCGTCGAAGCGGCGCAGGGCCTTGCGAATGAGCTGGCGCTCGGCCTCTTGCACGGTGGGGAGCGGGGCATCTGCCGGATGGTCAGTAAGCGCGGCAGAGCCCTGTTGGGCCGGTCGACTACTGGTTGCGGGAGGCGTGTCTTCGGCAGAGCGGCGTTCAGCAGAGGCTTTGGTTCGATGCTGAGGCGAAGACGCCGGGGGCGAAGACTGCGACGACGCATCGGCAGCATCGCCCTCCACCTCGTAGACCACGTCCTCGATCAGCGAGTCGTAATCGTCGTAGTCGTCTGAGTACTCGTCTTGGTACTTATCTGGAGTTGGAGCATCGGCCGAAGACGACGGTGCATCCTGATTGCGCATCACGACAAAGTCGCTATAGTCCTGCGGGAAGTCCGTCCGTTCGGCAATGCGGCGCGGCACAACCACGCCAATGTTGGAGGCGAGGGCGCGTAGCTGGTCCTTCATCTCGCGCATCTCCATACGCATCTCCAAGATCGCGCGGTAGAGCAGTTCGCGTTCCTGGACATCGGCCCCAGCGGAGCCGCTGGTGTTTGCATCTGAGATACGCATGAGTTTGGTGGAGGCCGAGCCGTCTGCGGCATCGGAGGTCAGGTCGCGCAAGAGCGGGTTAACATCAGAAGCGGAGAGCGTGTCGCCCCGGAGCAGCACCACGCACTGTTCGGCCACGTTGCGCAGCTCGCGTACATTGCCGGGCCAGTTGTAGCCCTCCAGTGCCTCCTTGGCGGCATCGGTAATCGACTTCGGGCGCGACTCGTACTCTTGCGTAAAGCGATGCAGGTACGTTTCGAAGATGGGGACGATGTCTTTGGGCCGATCGCGCAGCGGAGGAATGTCGATACGAACAGTGCTGAGGCGGTAGTATAGATCTTTGCGGAAGCGGCCTTCCTGCACCTCAGTAGCCAGGTTCTTGTTCGTGGCGGCTACGACACGTACGTCGGCGTAGAGCGGTTCGGAGGAACCCACCCGGCTGAACTGACCGGATTCAAGAACGCGGAGCAGGCGCACCTGAGCTTCTTTAGGCATTTCGCCAATCTCATCAAGGAAAATGGTGCCGCCGTCTGCTTCTTCGAAATAGCCGTTGCGTTGCTGCACCGCCCCGGTGTAGGCCCCCTTTTCAGCGCCGAACAGTTCGCTTTCGATCAGCCCCTCTGGGATAGCTCCGCAGTTTACGATGACCATATCTTCATGACGGCGGCTGCTAAGCTCATGAATCACCTCCGCAATGAGCTCCTTCCCCACTCCGCTTTCGCCTTGCAAAAGAACGGTAATGGCGGTGGGAGCGACCTGGCGCGCGCGGTCAATGACGTGCTTAATGGCATCGGACGATCCGACAATGCCGAAACGCTCTTGAATGGAAGCACGGTCCATAAGGAGACAAACAGACTTAGTGGAGAAGGAGACAGTTGCATGGTAAAGTCACACCCACGCCACCGGCAGAGGATCCAGTCCGGTACTGAGCGCAGCCCATACATCACCAGGCGCGGTGTTTTACGCATACACGTTATGTTTTACCAGGCATGTGGGCAAAAATACCTTGCCGGTACGAGCAGAAGCGCACGTTCCAATGTCCAAATCGTGGTTGTATCATACAAGATCCTGCCCTATACTGACATGTAGTGAGCACACAAAAGCAGACGTGTACAGTAGAGATGGCAGCCTGTTAGCAGGAGTCCGTTAAGCGGCGCTGTTGGGTCATACAGCCTGCTGGGCGCCCAATGTTGGCGTCCAACAGCATCCAACAGCATCCAACAGCATGGGCTGCATCATGTCCTAATGCCGTACGACCCAACGCCAGGTGGAGCAATTCAGTCGGATCTTTTGATCGGGCTATGCAACCTGCTGGGTGATGCCGCGTCTTGTAACGCACGCTTCCCATTTGTCTTTTCTAACAAGGCTACAACAGCCCATGACGACGCACGCTTCGCCTGTATCGGCACCGGCCTCGCGCCCCTCGTCGCGTTCTACAGCAAAAGAGGATACTGCGCCTCCTATTTTTTCAGACTCATTTTGGAAGCGCTTCCAAAATGGAATTGATGATTTTCCTGTGCCCGTGATATCCGTAGACGAAACGGGTACGATTCAGGCGCTTTCTCTGGCAGCACGACGCATGCTGGGCTACCGTGCGCATGATGAGATCGAGCCATACTTCTTTACGCACGTGCACGGGCAGAACATGCATCGGGTGATGCGCGACCTGGCTCACATGGTGAGTGCGCACACGCGTCGCGCATCATGGCTGGTGCGGTTACAAACACGGGGGAGCCGATGGCGATGGTTTCGGATTGAGGCGGTGAACCGCTTGCGAGCGCCCGAACAGTGTGTTGTGCTGCGTATGCGCTCGGTGTAACTCGCCCGCCAACGCAAATATGCTTGTAGGAGGCGGCATGTCTAATCCTTCACCAAAATGATCAATGCACGGGGTGATACCGCGCCGATTGCGTGCGGTACGGGCTCTCAGAACCTGTTTGGGTTTTGGTTTGACGGCGAGAGCGAGGGCCGCTGAGGCGAAAATTGGACCCCAATCGAGGTTCGTAGCCGGGGCTACGGGCCGAGATTAGGGGCAATTTGCAGCCCAGCGAAGCCGCTCGGAGCCCAAAATAAGAAATCAAAACAGGCTCTCAGTTGCGGCATGCGTATGTGAATCCGTGCGTGGAGCAGAGACAGAGAGGAACTACAGATTGGAACGGGTCATACGTGTTGCAGACCGCATGCTTGCCAGGAGGGTGTATCAGAGATGCCTTGCAAGGATGCCTGCCGCATCATACTGCGGCAAATCTGTTCTCAAGATAGCGGCGAGGTTCACCATGTCTGTATCGATATGAGTACCAACGCATCATTCTCGGATGGCGCCCAAGATCCGCCACCGGGCGACGGCGACCCGCCTTACGGCTGGATTGATGAGTGGCTCTGTGAGTACGTTGACGGCACCATGGACCCCGCCTGGAGGCGGTGTTTACCTCGTACGTAGAGGCAAATCCTGAACTGAAGGCGCACATCGAAGAGCTGCAGCAGACGCGCAACCTGCTTAGTCAGTGTCGCTTCCCCAATGATGCTGCCGCCACGAAGCGAGCTCAAGACGATGTGTGCGACCAGGTTGAGTCGGATCTTTTATGCTCGAAGTTGTCGCTTCGTGAAGCGCTCTTGCAGCGTCCGCAGTTTTCGGCGGGGCTTGTTGCGTCGGTGCTCACTGCGCTCATGATAGGAGTGCTCGTTGGGGCAACGGTTGTGGGAGCTCCTGTAGCACCGGGCGAGACTGCCGAATCAGCGGCTGTTGAGCACGTACAGGTCGCCGACCGCCCGGCGATGCCTGCGCCCCTGTTGCCATTGGGAGCCCAGAATGAACGCCGTTCGACTCGGCATGCGAGGGCCGCCCCTGCCTGGCCCATATCGACGGTCGACTCGCTGCACCTGCCTCCCGCGGCCTTGAACTTAATGCGCACCTCGCGTTGATACGATCTCGGCATGGGAAGAAAGCGCTGGCTCTATCTTTCGCCTCTTCTTGATGCAGCGCACGGCACAACATCAGCCCCCAGTGGTCTAAGCGCATCCCATAACGACACACGGGCCTTTAGCTCAGCGGTTTAGAGCGCTCGCCTCACACGCGAGAGGTCCCTGGTTCAAATCCAGGAAGGCCCACATATTTTTTGCATAAGCCCCTGTTTTCGCAGGGGCTTTTTTGTTTGAGGTACCATAGAGGTGCAACAAAGTAGGTGCGCATTCTGTGTGCAGCGTCAGGGTTTTGCTTCCCTGCGTGGTGGAGAGTTCCGTCCACTATCCACTACCTACCTATTCGCGCACCAATACGGCCTGCTGGGTTCCATTGGTGCGCCGCATCACGTCAAGAAGCGTGCGATATCTGTCATACATCTCAGGCGATAGGGGGGCATCTGTGAGCTCAAACCGTCGTCGGTAGGCAATCTGCCGTTCGTCAGCGTTGTGGCGAATAGAAACGTTGTATGTAGCAAAAGGGGTTTCGAGCATGGTGCCTTCGGGAAGCGCCTCCACAGTGTATCCTGCTGGTAGTGTGTACGTAACCGAGTCGGCATAGACGCCAGGTGGCGTGAAGGGGTGCACGGGCTGCGTGCGCGGTTCATCGGACGCTGCAGGTACAGCAGGAAGGGATTGAGCAAGCCCGATATCCAAAAAGAGGCGCGAGGCCGTGGTCGTGGCATACCGGGGTAGCTCGACTGACACCGGAATCTCAATCTTGGGGGTGGGCGGATTCACCGCTGAGAAGTCGGCCTGCGTGATGTTGAACGTGCTAAAGCGAAGCTGATCGCGCATCCACGCCCGGCGGGCGCGGTCAGAGGCGCGGGCTAACTGGTGGCGCGGCCCGTCGTGTAGCACGCCGGTGTACGTGGTGGTGATCGAAGCTGTGGCGTTGCCCGACGGGTCCAGGTCAACTGTTGCACGGCGGATGCGCTGATTCTGAGCGGCTGTGGGGGCGGGCACGTCAACGAGGCGGCTGTTGTCTTTGCGGACCAAAAGCGCCTTACGGTCGGCAATGCCGCGGTGCACATGACCAAATGGAAGAAGCTGGCTGGTGGTCTCCAGCCACAGCGTATCCTGGGCGGTAGGCACCGCCAGAATCATGTGGTTAAACCGGTTCTCGGGGAAGTCGGCGTGTAGCGGCGGTGCGTAAGAGCTTGACCGAATGAGAACGGGAGACGAGGCAATGCCTACCTCTTCAAGTAATGCTTGCATGTAGTTGGAAAGCGCCTTGCAGTCGCCGTAGCCGGTGCGTTCCACGTATTCGGCGGGATACGGCTGCCAGCCGCCGAGTCCGAGTTGCACGCTCACGTAGCGGGTGTGCGATTGCATGTGCTCGTAGAGCGCGCGCACCGAGTCGCGCCGGGTGCGCGCTGAGGCTACAGCGGCGTGGGCCTGCTCCGACGCGGCATCGGAGAGGGTCTGTCGTCCTTGCGTGAGCGAGTGGTACCAGTTGCCGAAGGCCTTCCACGTAGCAAACGTGCCCTGCGTATCCCCAATAGCAAACTGACGCGGCACTACGTGCACAGCGGGCGCTTGCGCGTACCATGGCGGACCGTGCGGCTCGGCCTCCCAGGCGCGGGCGTTTTGCACCGTCCACGTGCGTAGGCGACGGTCGTTCACGCGGCGCAGGTCGGGTTCAGAGGCCCCACGGCGCAGGTCGGGTTCAGAGGCCCCACGGCGCAGGTCGGGTTCAGAGGCCCCACGGCGCAGGTCGTAGCGCACCTCCATATCAGCAGGCGTGTCTATGATATACGCCGCTTGCTCTACGGGGGCGGTAGGGTGGTGCGGACGCCAGGTGGGCCAGCCCAGGTGGCCATTGCGGCGCAGGGTGTACTCGAAGACAACGGTATACGGGTACGTGTTGTGATGCAGCTCGGCCCGCTTCACGCGCAGGTCGCGGTAGAGCGAAAACCCGTCGTTCGCCGGATAGTCGCGGATGTCATCGTCGTCGAGTTCGGATACGACGGTGCCCTCGGCATCTACAATCCAGCCCTCCAGGTCTTCGATTGAGCGGAATGTGTCGTGGGTGAGGCGCAGCGTACCAAATGACTCGCGCCCTTGCCTTGAGAAGACCGTGACGGCACGGCGTACATGCTGCGAGACGGATCCGACCTCGTGCGCCTTGATATGCGTCAGGTCGCGGCGTACAACCGCATCGGGGCTGTCGTTCATGAGCGGCAGCGGCACGTGGCGTAGTGCCAGAGACGCCGGAGCAAAGTCAGACGACAAGGGGCTGAGGTCTTGCCCAGAAACGGGCAGTGCCAGGAGCATCCCCAAGAAAATACTGATACTGGCCCATTGGAGGCGAGATGGATACATGCGAAGTGGGGCGGCGTGAGCAATGCGAAGTGAACAGAGCGTGCGGCTTACCGCCGTGCACCCGATTCTGGGGCTGACTCTGAAGTCTCCTCTGATGAGGAGTTGGGGGTGGAGGAATCGGTGCCGCTCTCGGCGTTGGCCACTTTGCGCAGCACGAGCGGCTGGCTCTCCATCTCCACAATATGCGTAAAGAAGTCGCGGAGCGCTTCGTAGTTGGCGGGGCCTATGACTGGCTGGCGTAGCATGAACACCTGGCGCACCGTAAGGCGGCTGCCTTGCGCTTGAATGAGACGCGTGTACCCGCCGCCGTTATCCATAAACTGGACCTGCGCGTTTTCGGGTTTTTCCGCTATCGCGTACTCTTCGGGCAATTGAAGTGAGAGCACCTGCTGAACCTGCATTGGGTATCCAAAGTCGACGGGATACGTGCGCTCTTCGATCTGAAATGGATTTTCGCCCCACCGACCCAGCAGCGTTGGGTTCAGGTAGATGAAGTCAGCTGCGGTACGGGCATACGCGGGCAGCGTGACCCCGGCATCGACGACAACAGCTTCGCTGCGACGCTCGGGAATCTCGATGCTGGATTCGGTAATTTCGGCGCGGTCGTAGCGGTCGAAGACGGTATCTTTCACGAACGAGATGTCGTCATCGGCTTCTGCGTATTCGCTGCGGTGTGTAGTGATGCTGGATCCGTCGTAGGTGGCGCGTACGGTTGCGTCGATGGTGCCGTCGAGATGCAGCGTGCCTTGCGCAAAGAACGTGTGTTGACGCGTTGTGGTACGCGGAATCTGAATCCACTGTGCGTTGTCTTCGTGCAGCAGGTAGCCATTGTCGTTGAGGGCTCGCAGCGGCAGCATACCCATGGGGCGGTGTGGATCGGTTGCATCCAGCAGCAGGGTCTCCTCGCCCAGCGATACCGCAACAAGCAGGTCGTTGAATTGCGAAAGGAACGGATACATCGGCATGGTTTTGCCGTGGCTACGCGTACTGATGAGCACGGGGGCAGCCATAGCAACATCGGCCTCCTGCAGCATGGAGGCCAGCAGCAGGTTGATCTCGGCGCTGGACCCACTGCCGCGTTCGAGCACATCGTCGAGATCGCTCTGGGCGTAGATGGTAGAATTGTTGTCCCAGCTCATAGCGCGCACCACATGGTCGTACAGCGCCCGTAGCTGCTCGTCGGGGGCCTCAATACCGTCGATGACATCGCGGGCTTCGTTGCGCACCGCACGATGGTCGCCGACCTGGTCGCCGAGTTTGTCATGGTCAAGGAGGTCTTCAGTGAGCTCTTCCCACGAGCCCATCACCGACGTAGAGCGGCGTTTCGGCGGGTTGACCGATTGCAGTTGGAAGCGGATCTTTGCGCGGTGGTTTTCCAGCGTCGTCATGTACGGCTCGGCACGCAGGGCAGGCACCTCTTTCATCACCCACCGATAGTCAGTCCCCCGAAGGCGCGGGCTGAAGTTGGTTTCGTCGCGCTCTTGCACATCGTAGGGCTGGCTGCCCTGCGACAGAATCGCATACTGAAAGACCTCGGGAATGCGCGTCTTGTACTCGCTGTAGAGCGTCGGCTCGGTGGTCTGAAAGGTCCACGACCGCAAGAAATGGGGCTGGTACGAACGGATGCGATAAGCGTACTCGATCACCGCGCCCGGTTGCAGATTCGGCAGCGTAAACGTAATGCGCTGATGTGTGCCGTCAATGTCTTCCTCGAAGATTTCGTCCTCGTCAAGCTCGTACGTCTCCTGCTCGCCGTTGGAATTCAGCACCACCGTATGCGCTTCAATGTTGTCGACATGCTCGGTGTCGTCTTCGTCGTAGTAGGTAATCTCGACGGTGCCCCAGTCGTCGTACGCCTCCTCGCTCAATATCTTGATGCGACGGTGGCGCTCAAACGAAAGGCGTCCGTTGGGCCGAAACGAGGTTTCCCCGTAGTCGGATAAAACGACGGCCGTGGCGTTCGAGTCGGCGGGGTAGTGGTCCATTTCCAGTTCGTTCATCGAGACCTCGCCCCACTCGGCGGGTTCATCCGGCACGTCGATCGGTTGGGCAGAGGCCGGAGCGGCGTGGAGGGCCAAAAAGAAGAGAAGAGCGGTGAGAGCAGGGCGTACCGAACGATACATGAGAAGAGCGTAACGCTATGCAGATAACAGAAAAAGTAGACGGGAAGCGACGGCCAACCAGAAACGGCGCACCACTAAAAATGCGCGCAATTGGATATGACACTTCATTTCATTATATGGAGTAGGGGCTTAGCTCGCAAATCGCTGATATGTGGACCCAATAGCACTGTGTTACGACTTGGGTGTTGATCGCGGCGCTAATCAATAAGTGTTATTGAGGCACACAAAAATCCTAAACATCCTTTTCTGGACGATTTTTGGTAGATCCAAACCAAGTTGGCTCCAGGACTTGTGTGCCTGTCTACAGCGCTTTCGAATGTATCTTGCACTCGTCTCCCTATGTTCTATGCATATATCAGCAGCCCGTACGATACAACCCATTTCATCCGCACGGATGATCCCAACGCTGCTTATCGGAATGGCGCTTATCGTTGCAACAGCCGTTCTTCCGCCTCTCACTCAAGCCCAATCTGAAAACGAAGCCCCATCTCCCGGAGACTGGGCGCTTCAGTTTCAAGTGAATGACAACTTTACGCTCGGCTCGTTTCAGGGCAGCGTGCTCTCTGTAAAGCACCAGATTACAGATCAGCGGGCTCTACGGCTGGGAACGAGCTTCGACGTAACATCGAGATCCCGCGAGATCAATGAGGACGCCATTGCTGACGGGCCCGATAGCGATGACGAGGCACGGCAACAATTTCAGATCGACGCTCAGTACCTGTACACCTCAGATCGGGAATCGGCGATTCGTCCATACGCAGGAGGCGGGCCCACCTTTCTAATGCGACGTACTCGCGATGAGAGGCAGGTCAGCGCTGGCACTCAGGAAGGCACCAATCGTTCATATGGTGGCGGACTTGTAGGCGTTTTTGGCGTCGAGTGGATGGTGCATTCGGCTATCGGCATCAGTGCAGAGTATGGAGTCCAGGCAATATACACGCACGAGAGTCGCGAAATCGAACGAAATGGCACCACCATTCTTGATGCGACAGACACCGAGTGGAATGTCGGCGATCGTCCTGTCCTGTTTGGCGTGTCTGTATATTTCTAATACGTAGCGCGAGCTACACACCAACGAATGCCTCATCTGGCCCGTCGCCAGGTGAGGCATTTTGTGTATTTAGGGCATTCGAATGAGCACATTTTCTACCAACAAAAGCCACTCGTGCCCCGTTCATGTAGCCCGCGTATCCTACTGAACCGGCTACTGCTTCCGCATGACGCCCCTCCCCATCGACGATGTGCTGCCGGAGCTGCGTGCTTCGTTGCGCGATACGCCTCGCGCGGTGCTCGAAGCGCCCACCGGTGCGGGCAAAACGACCCGCGTGCCGCCTGCCCTGCTCCAGGCCAACTGGCTGGGCGAGGAGCGCATCCTTATGCTGGAGCCGCGTCGCCTGGCGGCCCGTGCTGCGGCCCGCCGGATGGCACAGGAACGCGGCGAATCCGTGGGCCAGACCATCGGCTACCGCGTGCGTATGGATACGCAGGTCAGCCGCCAGACCCGCGTCGAGGTCGTCACCGAAGGGGTGCTCACGCGCATGATTCAGGACGACCCGTTCCTGGACGGCATCGGCGCGGTCATCTTCGACGAGTTTCACGAGCGCAGCCTGCAGGCCGATCTCGGACTCGCCCTCGCCCTCGACGTCCACGAGTCGCTTCGCCCCGATCTGCGGCTGCTCGTGATGTCCGCCACGCTTGATGTAGGGCCTGTCGCCCAGCTTCTGGGGGATGCGCCGCGCATCGCCAGCGAAGGGCGCACGTATCCGGTCGACATTCACTACGCCGATCGCCGCCCCGATGGCTACATCGAACCCCACGTATCCCGCAAAATCATGGAGGTGCTGCCCAACACCGAGGGCGATGTGCTCGTCTTTCTGCCGGGTGCGGCCTCCATTAAGCGCGTACAGCGGCAGGTGGAGGCGAAGGTCCCCGCTGGGGTGAACGTCTATCCGCTCTTCGGAAATCTGCCGCATCACAAGCAAGACCGCGCCATCGCGCCAAGCGAGGCGAATGAGCGGAAGATTGTGCTCAGCACGCCTATCGCCGAAACCAGCCTGACCATCGACGGGGTACGTGTGGTGATCGACAGCGGCAAACGCCGCACGCCGCAGTTCGACCCGCAGAGCGGGATGACGCAGCTTAAGACGGTGCCCATCTCGCAGGCGTCGGCGGATCAGCGGGCTGGGCGCGCCGGACGCACCGCGCCGGGCGTGTGCCACCGGCTGTGGACGCGCCACACGCACATGAATCGCACTGACCACACCCCGCCCGAGATCGAGCAGGCCGACCTGGCACCGCTGGCGCTGGAGCTGGCCGCCTGGGGCACCGCCGACCCGGACGACCTGCGCTGGCTCTCGCCGCCGCCTACGGGGCCGTTTCAGCAGGCGCAGGATCTGCTCGCGCAGCTCGGGGCCCTCCACGACGACGGCACCATCACCCCGCATGGACGCGAGATGGCGGGTCTGGGCGTGCATCCGCGACTGGCGCATCTGCTGGTGCAGGCGCAAGACCTGGGGTATGCAGCGGTGGGATGCGATCTGGCAGCGCTGTTGAGCGAGCGCGACATCTTCCGTGGACAGGGCGAAGCCCCCGATGCGGACTTGCGCCTTCGTCTCGACGCCCTGCAGCGCGCCCGCGATGGCGATTCCCCAACCCCGAATGCGCTCCGGGGCAGCCGCATTGCGCGGGGCACGCTGCGCCGCGTGCAGAAGATGGCCGGGCACTGGCGGCGGAATCTGGGCGTGTCGCGCAACGCCCGTAGCGATGCCAGCGCGTGTGGTCTCCTCACCGCGTTTGCGTATCCCGACCGCATCGCCAAGCGCCGCTCCAATTCCGATGAGCGCTTCCTGCTGGCCAATGGACAGGCCGCCGCGCTCGATCGTCCGCAACTGCTCTCGAAAGCCGACTACCTGGCGTGCGCCCACGTGGCCGGACGCGACCGCGAGGCGCAGATCCGGCTGGCTGCGCCGATCTCGGGAGACGACCTGGCCACCTTCTTCGACGATGTGATCACCAATCACACCATCGTGGCGTGGGATGCCGACAATGAGCGCATCCGGGCCCGTACGCAAGAGCGGCTGGGAGCGCTACGCCTGAAAGACGGCCCGCTCGCTAATCCTGATCCCGAGGCCACCGCCGCCGCGCTCCTTGAGGGCCTCCGCGCCACCGAGTTGGAGCTGCTGCCGTGGAGCAAAAACGCCCGTCGACTGCAGCAGCGACTCGTCTTTCTGCACGAGCACCTCGACGACTGGCCCGATGCCTCCGCCTCCCACCTAATGAGCACCCTCGATGACTGGCTGGCTCCGCATTTGTACGGGATGCGCCGGGTGAGCGACTTGCGTGGATTGAACCTTCCAGAACTCCTGAAGCAGCGTCTGTCGTGGGACCAGCGCGACCAGCTTGACGACCTTGCGCCCACGCACCTCACCGTGCCGAGCGGCCAAAACCGCCCCATCGACTACAGCGAGCCCGAGGCTCCGGCGCTGAAGGTGCGCCTGCAAGAGATGTTCGGCGCCACGGATACCCCGCGCATTGCCGGTGGCACGGTGCCGCTGACGCTCCACCTGCTCTCGCCCGCCCAGCGTCCAGTGCAGATTACGCAAGACCTGGCGCACTTCTGGGACGAGACGTACTTTGAGGTCAAGAAAGAGATGAAGGGCCGCTACCCCAAGCACTACTGGCCCGACGACCCGCTCACGGCCACGGCCACGCACCGGGTGCGCCCGCGGTAGGCTGTAGTAGAAGGGTATTGACGTGGTGCTATCACCGGCGTAACCAATGTACACATACGAGGAAGCTTCAAAAGAAATAATCAGCTATGGACATCAGAGCATGGGGCAATGCGATGCTCGCGCCTCGTCGCATGGTGCAGGGGGCTATCGTGTTTCTATTTAGTGGGGTCCACTTTGCGGCAACCATTGCCGTAGGCGGTTTCATCGCGCTTCAGCATGAAAATCCAGATCCAGCAGTAGAAGCCAGGCTGTACGAGTTAGAGAACATTCTCCTTCAGCCTTTAGGGGCACCTCTGATTGACCTCAATTCCTCATCCACCCTTCTTTTCTTGATTGCGGGGGGATTAAATAGCTTGCTCTGGGGCCTGACGGCCTACCTGATCTGCTATGCGGTTTTTGCGGGGCTGCGTTGGGGGTGGCGCTGGCTTTTTGGTGCTGAGCGGACTTCAGTTTGACCTTCAGGGAGAAATCTCTTTTGCAATCTGTCCTCAAAGCGGATACGTGCTGGTTGGTACCGTGATCGGCGTGCGGTCCGGTGGTGGGCGAACGGAGTAACTTGTGCCGAACGCTTTCGGCACCGTTCGCGCCAGGAACGCGGAGGAACGGTCGTTATCAGTGTCTCCATTAAGCCATGTCGACCTCGGCAGGTTTGTGTGGGAAGGCGACAGGGGGAGCGCCGTCGGCAGGGGTCATTGGCGGGATAGATGGAGCAGGGGCTACATAGTCATAGGCCGCCGCCACGTAGTAGCTGCACCAGGTGGCAATGCCCATCCACTTCGGCGCGTTCTCCATGATGAAGTGCCAGTCGCCGTATCGGTACAGGTAGGGATCCGAAATT
This sequence comes from Longimonas halophila, assembly GCF_002554705.1. Lineage (GTDB taxonomy): Bacteria > Bacteroidota > Rhodothermia > Rhodothermales > Salinibacteraceae > Longimonas > Longimonas halophila. Next base: position 138,440 of record NZ_PDEP01000011.1, read on the forward strand.
GAGTCCAGGCCAACCGAGGTCGCGAGCAGGCCAAGGGCAACAGCGAATGCCAGCGGACGGTGACGCACAATGATGCCGCGAAAGTGCCACAGATAGATGAGGACGGCACCGCCTAAGAGCGCGTACACGCCTTTCTCAGGCACGCCCAGATCGGGCAAGAGGTGCTCGTGCATCATAAAGAAGTCGTCGACCAACAGGTAGCCCGAGAGCAGTGCTGAACATCCGAAAAAACGAGCTGCGCGGTGCTTGTGCCGGTGCCAGCAGCACAGTGCTGCAAATGCACAGATTGAGGCGGTGGCCATCCACAGCAAGATGCCGAGATTCGACAGGATACTTGTAAATGGATGCAACGCGGCGATGGCGAATACATCGCGCGTCATGACGCCAAAGGGAATCTGCCAGGCAACGTGAGCCCCCAAGACGAAGAGCAGTATCAGCCCTGCGGAAAGTGCGACGTACAGAAGTAAGCGAAGAGAGGACATGCGGGACAAGCAGTGTATAGGGGACAGACATAACACTGCGATAATACTATGGTAACACCACGGCCGTGTACCGCATTACGGTGCTGTGTACGGTGCACGTTTGGAGAGAAAAAAGCACAGGCATTGGCGCACCGTCGTGGACGATCTGGATGCTATGACCGCTGAACGGAAGGGGACTGTGCTTCCAGATAAGCGAGAGCGCGGCGTGTACGCTCAGCGTGCTGTGCTACTCCGCGTCGGTGCTGTCTCGGCGCATTTCGCGCTGGCGCATGGGCATGGCGTCGATGGCCTGGAAGATCGTTTCTGGGGCGGTCACCTCGTCGTAGCGGCGTTTCTCGGTGCCGTCTTTGCCGATGAGCAGCACGCGAAAGGCGTCGGGGGCGATGTCGAATCGGGCACGCAGGCGTGCGGCTGTGTCGGCGTCGAGCGGCGTGCCTTCATACGTGCTGGGGCCGTGGGCGAGGAGCGTAACCACAATCATGTCGCGCTCGCGCACGCCGTCAATCTCGCGGTCGAGACGTTCGCGCTGTGCGGTGAGGGAGGCGCTGGTATCGCTCGGGGCAAAGATGAGAAGCGGACGATGCGTCCACCGGTGGTCGGCGAGGTCGAACGTGGTGGTGTCGGGCATGGCGGGGGAGGTGGCTGATGCGGGCAGAGAGGCGGCAATCAGCAGGATGATTCCGAAACTGAGGCTCCGAAAGCGGGCAGGCAGGGACATGGCACAAACGAGACAGCGGGAACGAAGCGATGCAACGGTGGGGCACCAGAACGGAGCGGTGCTCATCCGAGCAGCAACCTGATTATCCCTCCAACAACAGCCACGGCGCTAAGCACGAACGTGGCGCCGGTGGCGGCGAGCACGGCGAGGAGGGACCACGGGGTGATGAAGCGGATCATGGCGCCGTAGCGCAGGAGCAGGCCCTTGCTGTCCATGACGGCGGTTCGTAGCGCCCAGAGGCCCTTCACGAAGCGTCGCAGCCGACTGCCTTGCTTGGGGCCGGGACGCACGGCGCGGGCGGCCTGGGTGGCGGCGGTTTTGTCGACGTCGAGCTGGTCGCGCAGGCGTTCGGGCAGTTTCATCAAGTCGCGTAGGCCCTGGTAGAAGAGCGCCAGCACCCCGGCGGGCAGAAGCAGGAGTCCGGCAAGCCCGACCGCAAGGAGCTGGGCGAAGCCGTACGTGGGCCATCCGCCGAAGAGCGCCCACCAGGTGCCAAGCCCGGCCAAAAGCGAGACGATGGCGAACGCGCCCACGCCACGCACGAGCCACGAAGCCAGCCGCGCCAGCGTGGCGACTTTGGTGGAGGCGTCGGCGTTGGAGAGGGACGTGTTGGAGTCGGGCATGGCGGCAGGGTCAGTCGGACGAGGCGGGTTCGGCGGGGGCCAGCGTGTCGCGTTTTACGCGGTCGAGATGCGCAAGGGCCGCGTCTTCGTCGTCGGGCAGGTCGTCGTTGAACACGGCGTCTTTGATGGCACCGGTAGCGCGGCGTTCGGGTCCGCTCAGGCGGTGCAGCATCGTCTCGAAGAGTTCGCCACGGCGGAGGGCTTCGTCTTTGATCTGCATCAGGTACTCGAAGGCGGGGTCGTGCTCGTTGGGGATGTCGCCATCTAAGATCGCCTCGCGAATCCACGTTTTGGCGATGCCGACGGCCACGCCCTCGTCGATGCCGAGCGTCTCCATGATCTCGTAGCCATCGACGGGCGGTTCGAAGTTGCGCAGGCGGTCTTTCTCTTCGACTTCGGCCATCTTCTTTTCCACGCGGTCGAACGCCTTCAGGTAGCGCCGCCGGCGGTGCGGGTTGCCCGAGGTCACATCGCTACGTACGAAGGTCATCAGGTCGTCGACGTCGTCGCCCGCCTCGTAGAGCAGGCGGCGCACGGCGGAGTCGGTGACGTCGTCGTCGACCAGCGCGATGGGGCGGTGGTGCAGGCGGATGATCTTCTGCACGTACTGCATGCGCTCGTCCATGGGCAGCTTGAGGCGGCGGAAGATGTCCGGAATCATGCGGGCCCCGCGATCCTCGTGGCCGTGGAACGTCCAGCCGTCGTGCTTCGAGTAGCGTTTGGTGTCGGGCTTGGCGATGTCGTGAAAGAGCGCGACCCAGCGCAGCCAGCGGGTGGCGTCGGCGTCGCGGTGGGCGGTGCGCTCGGCCAGGTTGTCGAGCACTTTGAGCGTGTGGTAGAAGTTGTCCTTATGGCCGCGCCCGTCGCGCTCCTCAATGCCCTTCAGGCGCTGCACCAGGGGCAGAATGTGCGCCAGGATGCTGCTCGCCTCCATCATCTTGAAGCCGATGGACGGCTGGTCGGCCACGATCATCTTGTTGAGCTCCTCGGTGATGCGCTCCTGACTCAGGATCTCCACGCGGTCGGCGCGGTCGGTCATGGCCTCGAACACGCGGTCGGACACGCGAAACTCCAGTTGCGTGGCAAAACGGGCTGCGCGTATCATGCGGAGCGGATCGTCGTCGAACGTCTCCACCGGATCGAGCGGGGTGTCGATGGTCTGACGATCCAGGTCGCGCTGTCCGTTGAACGGGTCGATGAGCTGCCCAAAGCGCTCTGGATGCAGGTGCATGGCCATCGCGTTGATGGTGAAGTCGCGCCGGTGCTGGTCGTCTTCGAGCGTGCCGTCTTCCACGATGGGCTTGCGCGAGGAACGGCGGTAGCTCTCCTTGCGGGCAGCCACGAACTCCAGCACGAGCGGGTCAGCGTCTTCGTCCACGCCCGGTGCCCACGGGGTAGGTAGGCGAATGGCAGCGGTGCCAAAGTTGGGGTAGATGTGCGCGGTCGTGCCGCCCAGGTCGTCGGCAACGGCCTCTGCCAGGGCAATGCCGGTGCCTGTGCCCACCGTCACGAAGTCGAGGTCGGTCGTGGGACGGCCAATCAGCAGGTCGCGCACCAGCCCACCCACGGCGTAGGCTTCGATGTCTTCCTGAGCCGCGACCTCGCCGATGCGTTTCAGCAGGTCGGCGTACGGACGGTCGCGGAGAGCAGCGCGCAGTTCGGTGGACATGGGGCGGTGGGCAGCGGGTCAGTACAAATGGTCAGTGCACAGCATACGCGCACGTGTTGCGCCCGAAAACGTTCGGTGCACAGGGTTCGCTGACGGTAGAAGCAGGTCGGTAGCCGGGGACTGGAACGTCCCTGGCGAGAGAGACCGTCCGGGATACACGCACCTCGTAGAGACGCGCCACTGGCGTGTCTCTACGGGTTACGGCTGATGCACCTGGCGCTGCAGCACCGGCCACGTATCCACCACCTCGTCGCGGTCTACAGCGTAGAGCACGGGCTGGGTGGCCACGGTCACACACGCATGGTTGGGCACAATGCGCAGACGATCGCCCACGCCCATCGTCGCGCCGCCCGGCACCTGCATCCAGCCATGCTCTTCCGAGAGATTTGTGATCTGCACGTGCGGGTGCTCGCGCATAAACGCCGCATTGTAGAGCGCAATCCCAAACCCCGACGTCTGCGCGCCCGTGTCGGTCGTAACCACCTTCTTCCCCGCATCCACAAACACCCGCTCGGTGCCATTCGGCATACGGTGCCGACTCACCACCTGCGTGTACGCCGTCAGCGCGCAATGGTCGAGCGGACACACGCCCAAGGTGTGCTGCATCGCGTCGTAAAACACGTAGTTGCCCGGACGAATCTCGGTGATGCGTAGGCCCTCGTTCTCGGTGTTCTCGAAGTAACGCATCGACGGCGTGGAGCCAATGCTCACCGTAAAGTCGTCTTTCGAGATGGGCGGCGCGGTCTCGCTGTAGATACGCGCGGCGGCCTCCAGAATCCGATGGGTTTCCTGGTGGGACACACGGCGCAGTGCCTCCTCCGGCGTTTCGGATGCATCTGGGCCGGCATAGCTCTGCCCCGCGTGGGTCAGCACACCCGCCAGACGCAGTGAATCAGCGTCGAGAATCTGTTGCGCGCGGTGAGCAATCGCATCGCTGTCATACCGGATGCCACAGCGCCCATGCCCGGTGTCGATTTCGAGCAGCACGTCTACGGGATCGTCAGCGGAGTAGGCGTGGGCCGCCTGCGCGATGCCAGCCTCCGTATCCACACAGAAGCGCACCGAGGCGTGCTCGCGCAGGGCCCGAATGCGCTCGTTCGCAACCGCGCCCACCATCGGATAGGCAATCGTGAGATCCGTAAAGCCCGCCTCTGCAAACTGCTCCGCTTCGTCGAGCGTGGCCACGGTGAGTCCCACGGCGCCGGCCTCGCGCTGTAGCGTAGCAATGTCGGGCGATTTGTGCGTTTTGGCGTGCGGACGCAGGTTAACGTCTTGGGCATCGGCTTTCGTCTGCATCCGGTCGATGTTCGCCGTGAGGCGTGTCGTATCCACCAGAAGGGCGGGCGTGGGCAGGTCGTCGATCAGCATGGGAAGGCGGGACGTGTGGGAAATCGGCAGAGGATCGGGCGTTGAGATGGTTGTTGTAGGGGTAGAGACGCGCCAGTGGCACGTCTCTACCCAATATGCAGTCTGTCAGGCATCCACGAAAAACGCCCACCTCGGCAGAAGCGAGATGGGCGTTGCATGTGTTGCGGTGCTGCTGCACGGGGCACGCCGATGGAGCAAGGCGTTACACGCCCCCCATAGACACGCGCAGGCGGTTGCGAGCGCGGTCGAGCGCCTTCTTTGCCTCTTTGCGCTCCTCGGGTGAGGCGCTGGCATCGAGGCGTTGCAGAGCGCGCTGTTCGGCTTTCTGGGCCCGCTCGGTGTCGATGGCCGACGACGGCTCGGCGGTTTCCGCGAGTACAATAACGCGGTTGTCGAGGACCTCCAAGAAGCCGCCGCTGGTTGCAAAGTCAATGTGTCCATCGCGGGCGGTGAGGTCCTCATACGCATCCTGCGTCTTCACGACAATCTTACCGACGTCAAACGCGGCAATCATGGGCGCGTGGTTGCGCAGCACCTCGAACGAGCCTTCGATGCCGGGGGCCTGTACGCCACGGGCATGGCCTTCGAAGGCGCGTCCGTCAGGGGTTACAATGTCAACGCTGAGCTGGGTAGCCATGAGCACAAAGGGTTAGGGCAGCGCGGCGCCGGCGTGCAGCATTGGAGCAGACAGGCGGCGCCACGTGCGATGTACGATTACGCGTCGTCTTCGGCAAGCATTGCTTCGCCGTCCTCAATCACCTCGTCGATGGTGCCTTTGAGGAGGAACGCCTGCTCGGGCAGGTGGTCGAGCTCGCCATCCAGAATCATGCGGAAGCCACGGATGGTCTCTTCGATCGAGACGTAGGCACCGGGGGTGCCGGTAAACTGCTCGGCCACGAAGAACGGCTGACTCAGGAAGCGCTGCACGCGGCGGGCGCGGTTTACGGCCTGCTTGTCGTCGTCAGAGAGCTCGTCCATCCCCAGAATGGCGATGATGTCCTGCAGCTCCTTGTAGCGCTGCAGAATGCGCTTCACTTCCTGCGCCGTCTGGTAGTGGTCCTTGCCGACGGTGCGCTCGTTCAGAATCTGGCTGTTAGAGTCGAGCGGGTCAATGGCGGGGTAGATGCCCTGAGCCGACAGCTGGCGCGAGAGCACCGTGGTGGCGTCGAGGTGGGCAAACGTGGTCGCCGGCGCGGGGTCAGTAAGGTCATCCGCCGGTACGTACACGGCCTGGAACGAGGTAATCGAGCCCTTCTGCGTCGAGGTAATGCGCTCTTGCAGGTCGCCCATTTCGCTGGCAAGGGTCGGCTGGTAGCCCACAGCACTCGGCATACGGCCCATGAGCGCCGACACCTCGGAGCCCGCCTGTACAAAGCGGAAGATGTTATCGAGGAAGAACAGCACATCGCGTCCACCCAGATCGCGGAAGTACTCCGCAATGGTGAGGCCCGTCAGGCCCACGCGGGCACGCGCTCCTGGCGGCTCGTTCATCTGGCCGAAGACCAGCGCGAGGTTCGAGGTCTTCACAGCTTCCATGTCGACCTTGTCGAGGTCCCAGCCGCCTTCTTCCATGGCTTCGCCGAACTCCTCGCCGTAGGTCATCACGCCGGACTCCAGCATCTCGCGGAGGAGGTCATTGCCTTCACGGGTGCGCTCGCCCACGCCCGAAAACACTGAGAGGCCCTCGTGCGCCTTCGCAATGTTGTTGATAAGCTCCTGGATGAGAACGGTCTTGCCCACACCGGCACCGCCAAACAGCCCAACCTTTCCCCCTTTGGGAATGGGCTGGATGAGGTCCATTACCTTAATGCCCGTTTCGAGCATGTCGACCGACGAGGCCAGCTGGTCGAACGAAGGCGAGGGCTGGTGGATGGCACGGCGCTCGTCGGTTTCAGGCTGCGGCAGGCCATCGACGGCCTCGCCAGTTACGTTGAAGAGGCGCCCGCGAATCGACTCGCCAATAGGTACAGAGATGGGACGGCCCATCTGCTGCACCTCCTGGCCCCGTTTCAGACCGTCGGTGGTGTCCATCGCAATAGAGCGAACGCGGTGCTCCCCCAGGTGCTGCTGCACCTCAAGGATGAGATCGTCGCCCGATTCGCGCTCAATCATGAGCGCATCCAAAATTTTGGGCACCGCATCCGGCGGGAACTCGGCGTCCACCACCGGGCCTACGATTTCAACGATAGAGCCCGTATCTGTTGCAGTTTGTACGTCCATGAGGAGATGGTCAGGTCCAGGTGATTCGTCGGCAGCGCGTCGCAACCGCACAGATGCGCCAGAACATAGCGCACGCGGCACGGTCATAAACATAGCAGAGCGCACATCCAATTGCTTCCGCGCTTCGTGGTCAAAGTGCGGAAAGGCAGCAAAGAATTGTGGAATTTCGGGGGATGCGGGGCGGGCTGCCCTGCCGGAATTGCCGACCTACCTATCAGGGTGCGCCGCCCTGACGCATCTGCCCTGACGCCCCGACGTGCGGGCTGCCATTGGGGCGAGTGGCTATGCGTGCACTGCAGCGACTGCCTCTGCATCCTGCCAACATGACAGCGCGCGAGCCAGTGGTATGCTTTTCGACCTGTACGAAAGACGCATGAGCACGATTGAAGACTCATGCGATGATATCGCGGCCTTTTCTTGGATAACTACAGCACACACATGAATCTGCAAAAGTTTACGGTCAAAGCGCAAGAGGCGGTGCAGAAAGCGATGGAGATCGCGGCCTCGCACCAGCATCAGGGCGTAGAGCCCGCTCACGTACTCAAGGCGGTGCTCAGCGATCCGGAAGGCATTGCCGTATCCATCTTGCGACGCATTGGGGCCAACATCGATCGCTTGCAGAAACAGGCGGACACGGCACTTGGCAAGCTCCCGAAAGTCTCGGGGGCCAGCGTGTCGGGGCAGTACCTGGGCGACGACCTGAAGAAAGTATTCGACCGCGCCCGCGCCGAAGCCGATGTGATGGGCGACGAGTACGTATCGACCGAGCACTTGCTCGTGGGACTCGTTGAGGGCAAAGACACCATCGGGCAGGCGCTGCGCGATCAGGGGGCCTCGAAGGAGACGCTCCTCGACGTCATGGAGGACGTGCGCGGCACACAACGCGCTGACGATCCGCATGCCGAAAGCCGCTACGAAGCGCTCGACCGTTTTGCGCGCGACCTGAATGAGCTGGCGCGCAAGGGCAAGATCGATCCGGTCATTGGCCGCGATCAGGAGATTCGGCGCGTGATGCAGATTCTGAGTCGGCGCACGAAGAACAACCCGGTGCTCATTGGCGAAGCAGGTGTGGGCAAGACAGCCATTGCCGAGGGCATTGCTACGCGCATCGTACAGGGCGATGTGCCCGAGAGCATGCAGTCGAAGCGCATTGTGGCGCTCGACATGGGCGCGCTGATTGCCGGGGCCAAGTATCGCGGTGAGTTTGAGGACCGCCTGAAGGCCGTAGTGAAGGAGGTAAGCGAATCTGATGGCGAGCTCATCCTGTTCATCGACGAAATCCACACGCTCGTTGGTGCCGGTGCTACCGAGGGCGCCATGGATGCCGCCAACATTCTGAAGCCGGCGCTGGCGCGGGGTGAATTGCGCGCGATTGGGGCCACCACGCTCGACGAGTTCCGCAAGCACTTTGAGAAAGACCGCGCGTTGGAGCGGCGCTTCCAGAAGGTGGTCGTCGATGAACCGAGCATCGAAGACACCGTCTCCATTCTGCGGGGGCTGAAAGAGCGCTACGAGGTGCACCACGGCGTGCGCATTACCGACAGCGCGCTGGTGGCCGCCGCGGAACTGAGCGAGCGCTACATCACCGACCGCTTCCTGCCCGACAAGGCCATCGACCTGATCGATGAGTCGGCGGCGCAGCTCCGCATCGAAATCGACTCGATGCCTGCCGAGCTTGACCAGTTAGAGCGCGACATTCGTCAGCTTGAAATTGAGCGCGAGGCCATGAAGCGCGACGAGAACGAGGAGAAGGTGGCCTCGATCAACGAGCAGATTGCGAACCTTGAAGACGAGCGGGATGCGCTGCGCTCGCGCTGGAAAGAGGAGAAAGACTTGATTCAGACGGTGCGCGCCGCGAAAGAAGAGATCGACCAGCTGCGCGTGGAGGCCGAAAATCTGGAGCGCGAAGGCAAGTACGACCAGGTTGCCGAGATCCGCTACGGACGCATCCCGGATCTGAAAGAGGAAGCCGCAGACGCCAATGAGAAGCTGGCAGCCATCCAGGAAGATGGTGCGCTTCTCAAGGAGGAGATCGACGACGAAGACATCGCCGACATCGTGTCGCGGTGGACGGGCATCCCTGTCAGCCGCATGCTCGAAAGCGAGCGGCAGAAGCTGCTGCGTATGGAAGACGAGCTTTCGGAGCGTGTGGTGGGGCAGCCCGAAGCCATCAAGGCCGTCTCCGATGCCGTACGCCGCGGACGTGCAGGGCTGCAGGAGGCGTCGCGTCCGATTGGTTCGTTCATCTTTCTGGGCACCACCGGCGTGGGCAAAACCGAGCTCGCCAAGACGCTCGCGCACTTCCTCTTCAACGACGAAGATGCGATGGTGCGCATCGACATGAGCGAGTACCAGGAGAAGCACACCGCCAGCCGCCTTATTGGCGCCGCGCCCGGCTATGTGGGCTACGAAGAAGGCGGGCAGCTTACCGAGCAGGTGCGCCGCAAGCCGTACTCGGTGGTCCTGCTCGACGAGATCGAGAAGGCGCATCCCGAGATCTTCAACGTGCTTTTGCAGATGCTCGACGACGGACGCCTGACCGACAACCAGGGCCGCACCGTGGACTTCACCAACACCATCATCATCATGACCTCAAACATGGGGTCAGAGATCATTACCGAGAAGATGGATACGGTGGACGGCGGCTATCTGTCGGATCTGGAGCGGCAGGAGCTGGAAGAGACGCTGCTCCGCATGCTGCGGAAGCGGCTGCGCCCCGAGTTCCTGAACCGCATCGACGAGATCGTGACTTTCCGCTCGCTCGGGCGCTCGCATATTCGGAAGATTGTGGAGATCCAGCTCGACCGCCTTCGCACGGTGGCGGCGAAGAACCACCACCTCACGCTGGCCCTGAGCGACGACGCCAAAGACTGGCTTGCCGACCGCGGCTACGACCCTGCGTTTGGGGCGCGTCCGCTGAAGCGCGTCATGCAGCGTCAGGTGGCCAACCCGCTGGCCGAGGCCCTGCTTAGCAGCGACATCCGTGACGGCGACGCCGTGCAGATTGCATTGGCCGCGGACAAGTCGGGTCTGGTGTTCGAGACGACGCCTGAGGCCGAGCCGGTGAGTGCGTAGTGCAGATACACTTTATTGTAAGGATTCAGCCCCGGCAGTGTCTGCTGTCGGGGCTTTTGTGTGGATCGAAAACGCGTTCGGGGGATGCGAAGGGATGTTCACTGTGGCTGATAGACCGATGCATACGAGAGCACATCGCCCATAGGAAGGTGTAATGCGCGTAGCGACGAGTGTCCGCAACCGCCCGCGCTTTACGCATCCACATACACACCTACGCCGACCAATAAACGACCTTTGCATTAATCCCCCGTGCTCTGTTATGCCGACATCGTCCTCCTCCACAAGCGAACATGCCGCTGCATCCACCACACAGCCCGAAAAGATGACCCGCTTTTTGGCGATACTCATTGACTCCGTCCTTACGATGCTCGTGTCATGGATCCCCGTGCTTGGGCCGCTCTTAGGCGCGGGCTACTTTCTGGTGCGCGATGGCCTGACGCTCGATTTCATGAACCAGCGCTCGATCGGTAAGCATGTGATGGGACTCAAGGTGAAGCGTGCCGATGGGCAGGCGATGGACATTGAGACCTCTGCAAAGCGCAACTGGATGTTTGCGATCGGAGGCGTCACCGCATTGGTTGCCGAGATCCCTCTCCTTGGGTGGTTGCTGGCCCTTCCCATTTCGCTGGCCGCGCTGGCTATTGGGTTGTACGAAGGCTACCGGGTACTTACGCGTAGCGACCAGAAGCGCTGGGGCGATGACATGGCCCGCACCACGGTTGTGAAGGCATAGCATCAGAATAGTGCCCCCCTGCTAAATGCGCAAGAGAATATGCGCATAGAGACAAACATATGCATCCCCTAAACAGATATACTTAGGAGGCCGCCGCTTTGGTATGCAGAGCGGCGGTTTCTTTGTGGTATGTACGCCACGTGATAAAAAAGAGGTAGAAAAGTCCTACTGCGACGCAGGAATGTAACGAAATCAGCGATGGGGTTGCATTCCTGTGCAATGCGTGCTACAGTAATGTATAGTATTCATGCATACCCTTTCACGCTCCGATGCTCTTTCTGCCTTATACTGTAGTTTATTATACTTGCCGTCTTCTCGGCGAGTGCTCTTCTCAAGAAGGGGCGATGCACATGCGTGATAACGCGCATGACAACGAACGGAGAAATCGTTGAGGGGGTGAACATCCCGACTCTTTACCACGGGTTTATTCAGTCTTATGAGAATACGATACACTTTCGCGCGCACAACGCCGGACTATCTGCAATACGCACTTACACTGGGAGCGCTTTTCCTGATAGTGGGGTGGGGGCTGCCTGCGCAGGCGCAAGACCTTGTGGTCAACGACGGCACGCTCGACGCGAGCCCCGCAGCGTGCACCACAGCGCCCGACGATCTCTCTATCCAGGCCGCCGTCGACAATGCCAGTTCAGGCCAGACCATTTTCGTGTGCCCGGGCACGTACGCCGAGAATGTTGTCGTTAACAAGTCGCTGACCATCCAGGGCAACAACGCGGGCACGCCGGGCAGTGGCACGCGCAACGCCGAAACGATTGTAGTGCCCGAGGTCGATAACGGGGACGCCCCGGTTATTGCGATTCAAGCTTCTGGGGTAACACTTGACGGCTTCCTGATTAACGGCGACAATGCGGGGCTCACAGGGTCGTACAATGCGGGGCAAGGCATCAACATCGACGCTTCTACAGCAGCGTACGACAACATCACCGTCACCAACTCTATCATCGAGAACATTCCGATCGCGTCTGATTCAGGGCCACCACTACTTTCCGGTGGTATTTTGGCACGGGCTTCGGCTGGGAATCCGTCCACAGGAAATGCCTTCACGAACAACCTATTCCGCAATTTTGAGTCATTCTCAGACCAAGTTGGATCCAGTCTCTCGTTTGGCATTGGGATCGACGAAGACTTCTACGCCAGCATATCAGACAATGAAATGGACACCGTGCCGGTCGGCATTGGCGTACAGTCGTTTGAGGATGGCGGAAATATTGACATTCAAACCAATGACATCACTGCCGAGATTATCGGGATTGGGTTTGATGGTGGATTGGGCATTCCTGGAAATGGAGTCAGCGTGTCGGTAATAGAAAACAACATTACACTCACGCAGAAAGAGTTTGACCAGGATAACGATGGCACGGCGGGAGGAACAGTAGGAGAGCAAACCATCGGGATTGCCCTTGCCTCAGTCACGGCCAATCAGGTAGAGCTTTCAGACAATACCGTCAACGACGCGTTCTATGGAATCGTCTTCGACGGAGTCAATCCCAGCAGTGGCAATCCGGCCACCATCACCAATCCCAGCATTGCGGGCGTGCTTCAGGGCATTGCTATTCTCGACGGGCAAGAGCCCAGTACAGTCAGCAACTTCTCCATTAGCGACTTCACGATAGACGACTTTCAGGGAAGTGCAAACATCCGAGATGTTAACTTTCATGCCGGTATCTTTGTCTTCACGGGAGGCAGTCCGGGTAGTTCGCTGACCACAACAGGTACGATTGAGAACGTCACGGTTCGCAACACGGGCGCGCCAGATGGAGGCGTAAACGGGGGACAGTCTTCTGCCGGACTCTACTTCGGCGGATTCAGTGCTGAGTTCGGAAATGGAAATATGTCGCAGAGCGTGACTGTCACCAATGCAACCATAGAAAATAATGACAACCGTGGCATCTTTGCGCGTGGAGACAATACCACGGTCTCTGTAACCGAAAGTGCTGTCTTCGACAACGGAAACAACCCGAAAGGAAGCAATCCCGGTATCGGGGTCTTCGCGCGCCAAGGGGCAAACCTGACGATCACTGAATCGGACATCCGAGCCGGGAGTAGCGCAAACAGTGCATTGCAAGCGGACAACTTCGAGTCCGATTTTGGAAATAACCCAGGGCCCGTCACGCTTACCGCTGCCGCCAACCGCGTCGAAGGCAACAGCACAGCGGATCTGATCAGTGCCGGACAAAACGGAACGGCAGGCGACATCGTGGTGGATGCGTCAGGAAGTGCCTTCCTTGACAGTGGCACGCTGCTCACCGATGCAACAGATGTGTCGGATAACATCAATGTCGGCACGATCACGTCGTCCATTGACATTGACTACAGCCCGTTCCTGAATAGCAGCACCGACACGGACACCGGCACACCTGGATTCCAGGGCGATTTCTCGGCGCTGAACCTCGACAGCGGCAGCCCCGATGTGCAGTCTACAGGCACCAAACTTGAAGAAGCGCTCGTGCTGGGCGGCTCCACCGAGATCATTCTCCAATCGACGGGGGGCACGTACGATGCCTCAGCTCCCGTAGAAACGTCTGCACAGATTACAGTTGCGGACGACCTGTCGTTTACAGGGAGCGGCCCAATTACTATTGTCAACAACGAGTTGGCTGTAGATGCGGGCGTCGCCTCGATCACGGGCAGCCCTGACTTTAACGTGCAGAACCGCTTTACGGGCACCGACGGGGCCGGCAACGACGCGGGCTGGCGCATCCTATCGGCCCCACGAGCAGGGATGGACAGCGACGAGATTGGACAGACGCTTCCGCAGGCCTCCTCGGGCAGCATTCTCTACACGTGGGACGGTGCGGCGCAGAACTTCGTGTCGCAGGACCTTACCAGCACCAACAACCTGCCTGCCGGCGAAGGCTTCTTCCTGTATCTATTTGACATTGCCGGGCGCGACCAGATCGACGCCAATCCGGGCAGCACGTGCGGGGCGGGCAGCGCCTGCATCCAGACGGAGGGCCCGCTCTCGTTTGCGGATCCGGTATCGGATGCGTTTGGCACGGCCAGCGTCGATGTTGCCATCGCGGATGAGGACAACCCGACCGCCACCGAGGCGGGCTACGTACTGGGCAATCCGTTTGCGCAGTCGTTCGATCCAGGGAATCTGATTCTGCAGTCGTCAGGCAGCCCATTAGGCGCGGCAGGCGAGTTTGTGGCGAGTGTCCAGGCCTGGAATCCGCAAAATGAGCAGTATGAGGTCATCAACACGAATCCCTCCAGCCGCAATCTGGCGCCGTGGCAGGGCTTCTGGGTGCTGCGTGCAGAAGGCAACAGCCCCCTCAGCCCGGAGACACTTACGTTTGAGTCGAGCGGGCGCACGACAGGCGCGCCGTTTATCCCCGCCCGGTCAATGACCCGCACGCCGCAGACGGGACAAGTGCTTCTCACAATGCACGTGGAAGACGAGCAGGGAACGACCCTTGCGCAAAGTCAGGCGTCGCTCTATGCGCATGAGGATGCAACATCAGAGCTTGACGTCTACGACGCGCCGCGCATTACGCCGCCGAACGCGTCGTATGCGCAGGTCTCGTTCGTGCAAAGCAGCGACCAACGCCGCCAGGCGCAGCACAGCGTGCCCTACGACTTAGATGAGCACGTGGAGATTCCCTTGCATGCCGAAGGTGTTGGGCTCAGCGGCACGGCCACAATCAGCACCGAGGACTGGACGAACATCCCAAGCGACTGGGCCCTTACGCTCGAAGACACTGAGACCGGTGCGCAGGTGCCGCTGGTGCCGGGCGAAACGTATACGTTCGACTTGAGCGATAGCGGAAGCGGCTCCGGCGGGCTTAGCGGCGGCGTGCAAGGCGATGCAGTAGACAATCCGCGCTTTATTGTGCGTGCCGGACCAGAAGCGCCGCTGCCGGTGGAGCTAACCACGTTTGAGGGGCAGTCCGATGGGCAGGCGGCGGTGCTGTCGTGGACGACGGCCTCCGAGACCAACAATGCGGGGTTCCGTATCCAACAGCAAATGGAGAGCGGATCGTACGAAACGATAGAATTTGTCGAAGGCGCGGGCACCACCGACCGCGAAACCTCCTACCAGATTCGTCTGGATGATCTGAGCTATGGTTCGCACACATTCCGCCTGCAACAGGTGGATACCGACGGCGCGGTAACTCCTTCAGAGCCGCTCTCGCTGGACATCCAGATGCAGACGCCGCTGGAGATCTCAAAGGTGGCTCCTACGCCGCTGTCTGGGCGCGGACAGTTGGAGGTGGCGGTGCGTGAGACGCAAGATGTGACGGTTGCAATCTACGATGCCCTGGGGCGCCAGGTGCGCACGCTGCACAACGGTCCGCTGCAAGGCGACCAGTCGCATGTCATGCAGATTGATGCCGATGGACTGGCCAGCGGCATGTACTTCGTCCGCATGCAAAGCGCCGACGGATCGGCCACGCAGCGCTTTGCGGTGGTGCGATAACTCCCACGATCGAGTCCGACTTTTCTTTTTGTAAATGGGCCCTCATGCAAATTCGCTACGTAATTACTGGAATTGTTTTCGCTGGCCTTGCAATGCTGCTGGGCGGTATGACACCCGTGCAGGCACAGAGCACGCTAACAGTAGATGGGGGCAACGCGAGTTGCGATGATGTAACAGGGGGGCCGTACTGCACCATCCAGGCTGCGATAAACAGCGCAAGCAGTGGCGACAATATTGACGTGGCTGCAGGCACGTACACCGAAAATGTTCTCATCACCACGCCAGTTACCTTGCGTGGTGCCAACGCGGGTGTTGCTGGAAATGACGATACAAGCCGGAGCGCGGAAACGGTGGTACAGCCCCAGCAGACCAGCAACAACGACGATGTGATCTTCGGAGTCGCGGCCAGCAACGTAACGATTGATGGCTTCCTCTTGGATGCCGAACCCAATCCTGACGAATTTGCTGAGGTCGGCATTGGCATTGATGCGACCTCAACATCGTACACCGGCATTACCGTGCAAAACAATATCATTGAACACATTCCGAGCATATCGGAAGCAGCAGCGACCCCAGCAGCAGGCATTGGGGCGCAGGGACCGTCTTCGGGAAATGTGTTTCAGGACAACCTGATGCGCGACTTTGGCGCATTTGCGTCAGGGAGCTTCGGCGTCGATGAAGCCAACGCAGGCATTGGGCTGGCAGGTAATTTCTTTGCGACGGTGACTGATAACGTTACGGAGAACGTCGCCTTTGGCATCTTGATGTTAGGTCACGATGCGACGGCTCCTGATGCTCCGCAGACTATTACCGGCGGCTCGCACATCAACAATCACCGGGGCATTGTTGTCTATCCCGGTTCGGTAGATAGCGCGTACGAAGTCGAAAGCGTGTCCATCACCGGAGCTGCCGAGTACGGCATCACCCTATTTCGCTTTGATGGTTCGCTTGCTGGAATCGGAGACGGATCAAACACTGTGGATGCTACGCTTCGTAACGTTGAAATCCGTGACACCGGTAACTTTGATTCTGATGCCTCGGGCATCAACGTGTCTGCTGATGTTGATGGAGGAGCGTACGAAGTGGATGTCATTGAATCCACCATTGCAAACAATGCAAATCGTGGCATTCACGCGAGTGCGAATGACGATCTGAGTAGTGGGAGTCTGAGCCTATCCGTTTTTGTGCGTCGCTCTGTTATCGAAGGCAACGGGTTTGACCCCAATACCAATGCCGGACGCGGAGCAGGACTCATTGCACAGCGAGGTGGGTTTATCGATGCCGAAAATTCTATTATCACAAACGGCTCTGTGGATGCAGATGCCCTTTCCATTCAAAGTGCAGGGCAGCAGGGAGACAACGGTCTCATGGCCGTCACGCAGTCACAAGTGCTTGCCGGAACGGGGGGCGGACAAGCTGTGGTGGTGAGCAATCCCGGAAGCAATAGCCCCGGGTTGCTGAACGCTTCTCTCAATGCGTGGGATGTTACCGAAGCCAGTAATCTGGCTATCACAAACAATGCTGGGGATGTTGTTGACTACAGCCCCTTCTTAGCCAGTAATGCGGACACGGACGCGGGCACACCCGGCTTTCAAGGCGACTTCTCAACGCTCATCCTTGACAGTGCCAGCAGCAATTCGGGTATAAACACCAAACTGCAGGAAGGAACAGGAGTGAGTGGAGTCGAAACCCTTGTTCTCCAATCGACGGGGGGCACGTACGATGCCTCAGCTCCCGTAGAAACGTCTGCACAG
Organism: Longimonas halophila; assembly: GCF_002554705.1. Classification (GTDB taxonomy): domain Bacteria; phylum Bacteroidota; class Rhodothermia; order Rhodothermales; family Salinibacteraceae; genus Longimonas; species Longimonas halophila. Next base: position 155,520 of record NZ_PDEP01000011.1, read on the forward strand.
ATTACAGTTGCCGACGATCTGTCGTTTACGGGGAGCGGCCCAATTACTATTGTCAACAACGAGTTGGCTGTAGATGCGGGCGTCGCCTCGATCACGGGCAGCCCTGACTTTAACGTGCAGAACCGCTTTACGGGCACCGACGGGGCCGGCAACGACGCGGGCTGGCG
>NZ_PDEP01000012.1 GCF_002554705.1 Longimonas halophila
GACCGCTCTTCGTCCGACGGTTGACGTATCGTTCGGTGAGACATGAGACTGTGGCTCCATTCATCGGTAGCGACGCAAAACTTTCCATCGCCGGCAACCCGTAATGTTCTTTCGCTGCTCTACTTAAGACGGAGGGCCAGGCCTCGGTAACACTGGCCGGACGGTCGTTTACCATCAAGAAGCAGTTTCTGGACGATCTGGAGGCGCAGCACATGCGCGACACAATTCGCAATCTGGGGCGTCCGCTGCTGCTCTTTCACAGTCCGATAGACCAGACGGTGGGTGTGGAGAACGCGGCGGCGATCTACGAGGCCGCCAAGCACCCAAAGAGCTACGTCTCGCTCGATCAGGCCGACCACCTGCTCACCAACCCGGACGATGCAACGTACGTGGCGCATGTGCTGGCGGCGTGGGCCGTGCGCTATCTGGATGCGACATCGGCGGAGCAGTCGGCTGATGCGGATGCGGACGTTCCCGAGTCGGGCGTTACGGCGACCACTGGGTCCGACGGCTACCGCACCGAAATGCGAGCGCGGCATCACAAGCTCATCGCTGACGAACCGGCCTCGGTGGGTGGCGAAGACACGGGGCCCACGCCGTACGAATATCTGAGCGCGGGCCTGGCGGCCTGCACAACCATGACGCTGCAGATGTATGCCCGACGCAAGGGCTGGCCGCTGGACGAAGCGCATGTGGATGTGCAGCACAATAAGATCCACGCCGAGGACTGCGCGGACTGCGATACGAAGGAAGGCAAGATCGACCGCTTTACGCGCACGGTGTCGGTGACGGGCGACCTTTCGGACGAGCAGCGCAGTCGCCTGCTCGACATCGCCAACAAGTGCCCGGTGCACCGCACGCTTCACAGCGAAATTGATGTGGTGACGACGGTGGCGTAGCAGGGTTGAGATGCCGCGGTGAGCGTTAGATCCGTGTGTAGGGACACGGCGCGCCGTGTCCCTACGAGGTTATGGGCCTTCTGATAAAAACTTTCCTGGGGTGAATCGTCCTCCGTTCGCCCCCGTCAGTCCCGCCGGAGACGTGCGCGCAGGCTTTTCAGGGGCACTACAAGCATGACCCGTCGGGCCCCTCTGCCCCGCTAAATTAGCCCAGACACCGCCCGGGACGTCCTTCCGACCGCTATCGGAATACCAGTCCCGGGCTACAAGTCGCTAAACAGATACGCGCCGTGTCCCTACGGGCCGATCGTGTCGTTGCTGCCGCCTTTGTACACCGTCACAGACACCGGCGCGCTTTGCCGGCGCGTGCCGTGGGCGGTGCGGGCGGAGAGCACCACGGTGTGGCGTCCCGGTGACAGTGTCCACGCGCCGTCGACGCGCTCGCCATTGACCGTCCACACCGGGTCGGTCCATCCCGCGGGCGTGTGCCCGCGCAGGTGGACCCGCTGATGCGCGGCCCGCAGCACCGGATCGATGATAAACCGCGTGCCGGGCGTGGGATAGGTGATTTCGGGGCGGGCGGTGTCGGGTACCGAGACCCCTTCGCGGACGGGAGGCGGAAGCGACATGCCCTGCTCGCGCATCCAGTCGTGGTATTGGGGCGGATGCACCGTGTAGCGCCGCTCCTCTATGTATTGCGCGGGGGTAAGGCTGGATGCACGCGTGTCGGTCCGCCGGTCAATGCGAACGCGCTGGTGGACCTCGCATGTGTCGCGTGGGGCGGTGCCGGGCTGGAAGTACTCGGTGCGTGTGATGGGGCAGTACGCACCGGGCGTGCTCCCGCTTGCGGGGCAGATAGGTGCTTCAACAAGTTCAGGATGCCCGGCAAATGCACCACCCGGGCCCAGCATGCGCATCACATCGTGGAAGAGCGGGCCCGCACCGCTTACACCGCTCACGTTCTGCATCGGGCTGCCATCGAAGTTGCCGACCCACACCGCCACCGTGTGCCGGGGCGTGTAGCCGACCGTCCAGTTGTCGCGGTAGTCTTTCGAGGTGCCTGTTTTGACCGCCACGGGAAACGGAAGCTCCAGCGGCGTCTCGGCCCCAAACCCGGGCACGCGAGCTTCCGCATCCGACAGCACATCCGTAAGCTGTGTTGTGGTCGCGGAGGCAAGTCCAAGCGGCGATGGGTCTGGCGGGGCATGATGCAGCGTATCGCCGGTGGCGGTGCGTGTCCAGGTGCGGGCGTGGGCGGTGGGGCGGGTGCCGCCGCGTGCGAGTCCGGCATAGGCTTCGGCCAGGTCGAGCAGCCGCACCTCGCCATTGCCCAGCGCCAATCCGACACCGTAGTGCGCACCGGTGCGGGTGAGCGTGTCGAATCCGGCTTGTCGTAGCGTAGCCAGCAGCGCAGGCGGCCCGATTTCGCGGGCTACGCGCACGGCGGGCACGTTGTAGCTGGCGGCCAGGGCCTCGCGCAGGGGCACCGGGCCATGAAACCGATCGTCGTAGTTCGAAGGCGTAAACGCGCCCCCGGCACTGGGCACGTGCAGCGGAATATCGGGCAGGATGGATGCGGGGGTGTACGTGCCCCGGTCGAGCGTGTGGCCGTAGAGGAAGGGCTTCAGCGTACTCCCCGGCTGACGCAGCATGCGTACGCCGTCGTTCTGTCCGGCAATGACCTCGTTCCAAAAGTTGCGGCTGCCCACGTACGCGCGGATGGCGCCGTGTTCGTTGTCGAGCACAAGCACGGCCGCGTTGGTGACATGCTGGTCGCGGAGCTGGTGCAGCCGGGTGCGCACCCGGGCTTCGATGCGGGCCTGCAGGGCCGCATCGAGCGTGGTACGCCACTCGCGAGCCGAGCGGTCGGCTTGTTCAGTCTCTTGCAACAGCATGGTGGTAAAGTGCGGCGCGCGGTGCGTTTGCGACGGCTGCCGCACCTGAAGCGGCACCTGCGCCCACTCTGCACTGTCGGCAGCGGTAATGGCCCCCTGGTCCACCAGCGCCCCCAGCACGTGCTGCTGTCGCTGTTTGGCACGCTCGGGAAATCGGTATGGATTGTAGGAACTCGGACGCTGCGGCAATCCCACCAGGTAGGTGCTCTGATGCGGCGTCAGGTCGCGGGCGGAGGTGCCGAAGTAGAGTCGGGCGGCGGCCTCAATGCCGTGCGCCCGGTTGCCAAACGACACGCGGTTGAGCCACGTCTGTAGGATCCGATCCTTTGACCAGCGCAGTTCCAGCCGCAGCGCCAGATGGGCCTCGGCGATTTTATTCCACCAGGAGCGCTCGGGCTGCCCACGCATCGCTTTGGCCACCTGCATGGTGATAGTTGAGGCCCCCCGCACCACGCGTCCGGCCCGCAGATTCGCCCACGCCGACCCCAACACGCTCAGCACATCGATGCCGACATGCGTGTAGAACCGCTGGTCTTCAGTAGCCAGAAGTGCCTGCACGGCCACTGTGTCTACGTCGGCAAGGGAGACGGGGCGGTGGCGTCCGTTGGGGTAAAGCGTACGCAGCGGCACACCCTGGCGGTCGGTGATGCGCAGGGTTTGGGGCGCGTCGGGCGGCGGGGCGGGCAGCGGCCATGCCAGGGTGAGCAGGCCGAGGGCACACGCTATCCCGGCCATGCCGTAGGGCGTGCGGAGCCACGCAAGCCAGCGAGAGGAGCACAGAGCAGCTAACACGAGCGCACGGTATAGATGGCGGGGCGAGCGATCAGCTTCATGATACGAGACCCGCTGCGGAGGTGCAACGCAGGCCGGACATCCGATAAACTCTGTCGGTGCGTGCCTCGTACCCTCCGCATCCGTCTTTCTCCATGTATTATCGTGACTTCTACGTATGAGCTATCGTGCCCTTTCACTCGACCCGGACGCCTCGCATCTGCTGGTTTTGGATCAGAATGCCGACTTCATGGAGAGCCTGATCGATTTTGCGACTACGCACGACGTGCCCAGCGCCACGTTTTACGGTATCGGTGCATTTTCAGAGGCGACGATTGCGTTTTTTGACCGTGAAGAACAGGTGTACGACCCGATTGCCGTCAACCAGCAGGTTGAAGTGCTGCACGTAACCGGCAACCTGACATGGCACGAAGGCGCCGTGCGTGTGCATGCACATGCCACGCTGGGCCGCCCGGATGGCTCTACACTCGGCGGGCACCTGGTGGATGCAACCGTGTGGCCTACGCTTGAACTGCAGTGCCAGACGTATAACACCCGCGTTGAACGCCTGCAGAACGAAGCCGTTGGCCTTCCGCTCATTCCGCAGAGCACGTAGTACCGTCCCCCTTTTTACATCACACCACTATGAAGATTCCCGTCTCTGATACCTTGCTCGATAACTCAGCTGCGGAAACAGTGTCTGTGCGACTGGCCCCTGACGAGATGGAATGGCTGACGCAACAGGCTGAGAAGCGCGACCTGTCGAAGCGGCAATTTGTGCGCTACATCATCAACCGCATGATCCGCGCAGAACGCAAACGCGATGGCGATCGCGATACTGCATAGGCCGTTGCGCGCTATGCGAGCTCAGGTGCTGACTACGATCCGACGCGGCCCTGCTGGGGCGACGAGGCTTTCGCGTAGCGCCGACGCGGGATGCGCCCCGCCCGATAGGCCAGCCGTCCGCCTTCGAGTCCGTGACGGATGGCGCGGGCCATATCGACCGGATGCTTGGCTTCGGCAATGGCCGTGTTGAGCAGGATGCCGTCGTAGCCGAGCTCCATCGCCTGTGCGGCGTCGCTGGCCGTGCCGATGCCGGCATCTACAATAAGCGGCGTGTCGGGGAGTTCTTCGCGGATGATGCGCAGGTTATACGGGTTCACGATGCCCATGCCGCTACCGATGGGTGCGCCGAGCGGCATGACGGCGGCACAGCCCAGATCGGCGAGCTTACGGCACGTGATCGGGTCGTCGTTGGCATAGGCGAGCACCGTGAAGCCGTCGTCGACGAGTGTCTTGGCCGCCTTGAGAAGCTGTTCGACATCCGGCATCAGCATCTCGTCGTCGCCGATGACTTCGAGCTTGATGAGGTCGGTGTCGAGCGCCTCGCGGGCCAGATTGGCCACAAGTACGGCTTCGCGGGCGGTGTAGCAACCGGCGGTATTCGGCAAGATGGTGTGGCCGCCCTTCCGCAGCAAATCGAGGTGACTCTCAGGGGCCGGGTTTTCTACATTCACACGTCGGATGGCCACCGTCACCATGTCGGCGCCCGACGCGTCGATGGCATCCAGCATGACCTGCGGGTTGGGATATCCGCTGGAGCCTACCATGAGCCGCGACGTTAAGGTGTAGCTCCCAATCGTAAGCGCATCTGCGTTGGGGCTGGAATCGGTAGAGGGAGTGGCAACGGCTTTCGCATCCGCCATAAAAATAAGGGGATTTGCTTGGAAAAAGAGCGGTTGGTGCAATGAGTAGTGGCAGTGCTCTACACGCCGTCGCATTGTCACTGGAGACGCAGGAGCATCTCTGTCGTGCACGTCCGACGGGGGACCGTCGGACGCAGAGCTCTATGGGTTCTGAGGGATGCGTGGCTCAGCCGCCCTGAAGCGCCTGGATGACCTCAACCTCATCGCCGGGCTGCACGGTGGTATCGGCCCAATCTTCGCGGCGGATAACGTCTTCGTTGATGGCGACGGCCACCCCCTGCGTGTCGGCGTGGATTTCCAGGTCATGCAGCAGATCCATGAGCGGGTGCGGCGGGTCGATGGCGCGCGGATCGCCGTTGAGTTGGATGGTGGCTGCGGTGTCGGTACTCATGAGGTCGGGGCAGTTGCTGTGTGCAAACGGGACGGTGAAAACGGCGCGATCCAATCGGAGGTTTCTCCGTCGAGCAGCTGGCGCGCCATCTCTTGGGCGGTGACGGGCGTGAGCAGGATGCCGTGCCGGTAGTGGCCGGTAGCGGTCCAAATGCCGGGATCTCCCGATGGGCCCAGCAGCGGTGCATGATCGCGGCTGGCAGGACGCAGCCCGGCCCACGTGTCGTCCACCGGCAGGTCGTAGATGCCGGGCACGACCTCCCACGCGCCTTCGAGCAGGTCGTAGAGTCCGCCTGCGGTGACGGTGGTGTCGAAGCCGCGCTCCTCGCTGGTCGCGCCAATCACGAGGCGTCCGTTGCTCTTGGGCGCAAGGTAGGCGTCGGGCCCGCGAATGACGTGTGACAGCTCGAATGCGCCTTGCATGCGGCACTGGAGCATCTGCCCCTTCACCGGACGCACAGACGGGGTGTGCGCGGGCGTCCACCCGTCCAGTTCGCGCGACCACACGCCGGCCGCCACCACCACGGCCTGCCCGGTCAGGGTTTCGCCATTGGTCAGGCGGATGCCGGGTGTGTCTTCGTTCGGCAATATTGCCTCAACCTCGGTGTCTTCGTGCAGGGTGCCGCCCGCGTTCTGGAAGGCCACACGAAGCGCCTGGAGCAACAGCCGGTTGTCGACCTGATGGTCCATCGGCGCGTGGATGGCAGCGGCCAGGCGCGGTGCCAGAAACGGCTCAATCTCACGCGCCTCGGCCCCGGAGCACCAGGTCACGTTGAGGCCGTGCTCGGTCTGAAAGTCGTACAGGCGGCGCAGGGCCTCCTCGCTGTCGGGGTCGTCGGCCACAATGAGGGTGCCGTCGTCGCGGTAGTCGACAGACATGTCGGCGTCGGCTTCCAGGTCGCGGACGAAGTCGGGCCAGCGGCTAAGACTCTCGCGGCTGAGGCGGTAGAGCTCCAGTTCCTCGAAGCCGATTTCGGCATCGGGCGCCAGCATGCCCGCCGCCAGCCACGAGGTGCCACGTCCGGCCCGGTCGCGCTCCACGAGGGTAACGTCTGCCCCGCGCCGTGCGAGCGTCCAGCCCAGCGCGAGCCCAATGGTGCCGCCGCCAACAATGAGATAGGAAGCATCGGTCATACGTACACGGCGTTGCGTGAATGGCTGAGATTGCGTTTCAGATACTTACACGCAAGGCAGCGGAAGCGGTTTGTGAGGGTGGTGTTGCGTTGTGCATCCAACATCCGCCCGTGATGAGGATCGCCCGTGATGAGGATTCGTTGACATGTGCTGCGTGTCTTCTGTGCTTATGCTTTTGCTCTATGCCTCGCCCTTCCGTTTGCATTGCCGGTGCCGGACTCGCAGGCGCGTGCGCCGCACTCTATCTGTCAGATACATACGATGTGCACGTCATTGATGCCGAAGAGGCAGCAGCGGGGGCGTCGGGTGCAGCGGCGGGACTGGCGAATCCGCTTATGGGGCGGCGCGCGAAACTGACGTGGCGGGCGGCGGAGGCGTGGGGCGCGCTCACGGAAACCGTGGCACGGGCGCGTGCTAAATCTGCGTTCAACGACAGTGGTGTGCTGCGCCCTACCACCGAACCGAAGCAGGTGCGCTTCTTCAAGGATGCCGCATCCAAGCATCCACGCTGGTGCGACTGGTGGGCTGCCGATACGCTCGCCGGGCGCTACCCACAGGTGCAGGCCCACGACGGCGCGCTCTGGCTGCCCCGTGGCGGCGCGGTGGATGTGCCCGCCCTCGTGCGCGCAGCGCTGGTCCGCGCTCGCACCCACGGGGCTACCTACACGCCCCACACCCGCCTGACGGACTGGACGCCGCACGACGATGGCGTAGCCGTACACACCACATCGGGCGGTTCGCGCTCCACGCAGCGCTACGACTACCTGCTCTGCTGCGTGGGACAGGGCTACCCTTCGCTTCCCGCCCTGGACCCACTCGATCTGCACGGCATCAAAGGACAGACGCTCACCGTGCGCCTCCGCAACGCGCCCTCGGGGCTGCCCCCGCCTCCAATCTCTGGGCGCGGATACATCGTGCCAGGCCCGGACACATTTGTGCTCGGCAGTTCTTACGAACACGAGTTTGCAGACTTGCAGCCGTCGGAGGCAGAAACCCAGCGCATCCTCCAGAAAACGCAGACGATGCTCCCGGCCCTTGGCGATGCACAGGTGGAGTCGGTGGCCGTGGGCGTACGTGTGAAGCACAACCCTACAAATCTGCCACTGGTGGGGCCGTACCAGCACCCGCGCACCTGGGTGATGCTGGGCCTCGGCTCAAAGGGGCTGCTCACGGCACCGCTCATTGCACGCAAGCTGCCCCAGTGGATGCGCGCCTCGCACCGCGTGCCAGCGGCCATTCGCGTGCCGCGTGCCTTGCTTCCGGATTCATGGGCCCCAGCGCCATCATGAGGGCTTCGCTTCAGCATCCGACCGCACCGGAGGCCACACGGCCCACGCCATACCCAGCGCCAGTCCGAGCACGTTCGCTACACCGTCGTAGAGACTGCCCTGGCGCGTCGCCAAAACAGCGTACTGGACCAGTTCGCTTCCCACCGCCAGCGCCAGTCCCGTTCCGCCCACAACCCAGAGCGTGCGAGATCGAGGCCAGGATGCGAGCGCCCGCATCCAGAGCAGCCCAAACCCTGCAAACATAATGAGATGCACGATCTTGTCAAGACCAATCTCAGGCGGCCCGGTGGGCACCGTTGGGGCCGGCACCGTCACGGCAACGAGAATGCCGAGCGTCCAGAGCACGGCCCACACGTTGGGGCGGCGTAGCGTGTGCAGCAGATTGGCCATGACCTGTGTTATTTGTTGAGAGAAGGCAACGCATCCAGCGCATGCGGACACGCGTCGATGAGGTCGAGCGGCGTGAGCGTGCGGGCATCTTGTTGGGCCGCCACATGCTCGGCGGCGCGTCCGCCCAGGTGCATGGCACAGGCCGCGGCATCTACCGGAGGCAAACCCTGTGCGGAAAATCCGGCAATGAGCCCGGCCAGGGCATCGCCCGTGCCCGCCGTAGCCAGCGCCGGACCGCCCGCCAGTCCCACAAACGTCCGTCCCTCTGGATTCGCCACCACGCTCGGGTAGCCCTTCAGCAGCAGCGTAACGCCCCATTCCGCTGCATACTGTTGGGTTAGGTGGATACGGGAGGCATCGTCAAGGTCGGCGGGCTTCATGCCAGCAAGCCGAGCGAACTCGCCTGCGTGCGGGGTCAGCACCCACGGTGCAGGCGTGTCGCTCTTCGATAGGAGCCGCTCCTTAACCACGTGCAGTGCCCCCGCATCCAGCACGACGGGGCCGTCGAAGGCGTCAAGCAGGCTGTGGACGATCGGGGCGGCGGCTTCGGGGTCGAGTCCGGGTCCAATGAGCAGCGCGCGTGCTTTCTGCAGCGGATCGTGCAGCGCTTCGGCGGCGGTGTTACGGCGGTTGGGCCAGGCGTGCACGGGAAATGCGGGCGAATGGCTGGCTACCGTCTGTTGGATAGATTCGGGTACCGCACACGCCACGTATCCGGCCCCGCTGCGTGCCGCTGCCCGTGCCGCCATCGCCGGAGCCCCGGCATAGGGGGCGCTGCCGCCCACCACGAGCGCCATCCCCACGTTGTATTTGTGCGACTGCCGGGTGCGCCCAGGCCACTGCGCCTGCATATATGCATCGGTGGTGCCGTAGGCAGAGCCCGACTTGTGGGCATGCTCATGCAGCACATGCTGCGGAATGCCGATGCGCACGGTCCGAATGGTTCCTGTGTGCTCCGGCCCCACGCCCAGGCGCAGCCCGACCTTTTCTGCGCCGAACGTGACCGTAGTGTCGGCCTGTACCGTGGGTGGATGCGCCTGCCCCGTGTCGCTGTTGAGCCCCGAGGGTACGTCGAGCGCCACGGTGGGGGCCGCGTGCACATTCATGCGACGGATGAGCGTGGCCAGCGGCTCGCGCGGCGCATCGGAAAGGCCCGTGCCGAGCAGCGCGTCCACCCACACAGATGGGATCAGTTCGTCGGGATCGGGCAGGGCCTCGGGCGTGTCAACGACCGTCCACCGGAGCGCTGAGCCGTACGCATCCGCAAGCTGATGAAGCACCTGCGCGTTCCCCTTCGCATCCCCCGAATACGCTGATGCCGGAATAGGAGACAACACATGCACATGGGCGCCATGGTCGAGCAGCACGCGCGCCACAACCAGCCCGTCGCCGCCGTTGTTGCCCTTGCCGCACGCAATAGCGACGGGCTGCCCCGCTACTGGGTCGTACTCCTTGATAATGATACGCGCGGCGCGCTGCCCAGCGGTTTCCATGAGTACACGGCCCGGAATGCCAAGCGTGTCGATGGTGTGTGCGTCGGCAGCGCGCATGGCAGCGGCGGTGAGGAGCGGACGTGCCTGGGTGGCCTCGGGCATGGTCAGTCGGTGGTCAGTTCAAGAAGCTGAAGCGGTCTATCGAGCACGTTCGTCCACCGTGCGCGGCCCTCCACGGTCGATTCGCTCCACACGACCGGATCCGCGCGGCGGTACGGGGCGATTTGGCCCGGCGACCAGCGTCCGGTACCCTCGCGGTCGTGCCACAGCCGAAAGCGGTAGACGCCCTCGGGCACGCGGTCGAAGCGGGCGGTGCCGGTGGTGTCTGTTTCAATGCGGCGAGTCGGCCATCCGTTTGGTGAGGTGTCGTGCATCTCCAGCACCAGCCGCTCGGGGCGTTGCAGTAGCGAGTCGGAGCGGGCGCGTAGAGCGGTCTGTGCGGTATCAGCGGCAGTCACGCGTGCCTCCTGCGTGCTGAGCAGCGTGTCAGGCGGGGCCACCCCCAGCGTAATGGATTCGAACGTCGGCGCGGTGGTAGCGGCGGTGTCGGGTGGATTCAGAGCACGGCGCACGTACGTGATGGGCACCTCAATCGCGCCAAGTGCGTCGCCCGAGAGACGCCGGTAGCGCTGCGTCTGCACCGTATCGATGTTCGCGAACAAGTCAGCTCCAACACGTACGTCGACGGGCATCTCGGGGGTGAGCGGCGGCTCGAACGCCAGGCGATGGCGCAGGCCGTCTTGGCTTTCGGGCACAATGGTGCGTGCGGTGCCGGTGGTGTCGGTGGCCGTGATGCTGTCGTTCCATGCGTCGTCTTCGGGCGGACGCGTGGTGCGGAGCAGCGGCGCTTCGTCTTGTGTGAGCGGACGGCCCTCCTCACCACCAGAGCGGTCGGGGCGGAAGCCTGAAAACTCGGGCGTCGGATCGCCCTCATCGGTCGACGGGGTGAAGCGCAGCGTGGTGTCGGGCACAGCGCGGCCCAGCGAATCCTCAAGCGCCTGTGGCGGCACCGTAAGGCGATGTACGGCCTCGACACGCAGCGCCTGTTCGGCCACCACCGCCACCTCGTACGGCGTGTCGGTTGCCGTGTGTACCGAGGCGATGCCAATGGTGTCTTGCGCGGTCGAATCTACCAGCGTCCACGACGCAGCGGTGCGCTCGCGCCAGGCTACCGGCTGGCTGAACCGCACAGTCTGCCGCTGCACAGTCTGTGGCCGCACCCGTACCGCCTGGGGCGGGTCGGGACGCGGGTCGGTCAGGAGCCAGGGAACCTCGACCGCAGCGGTGTCGGCGGAGGCCGTGTCCACGGCAGCGCTTAGGCGCGGCACCGGCGGCACGGCGTAGGCTTCGTTCGCATCCGGCATGCGGTTGCGGTTATTGTCGCGCACCGCAATGACGTAGTACGATTCCTCGCGGATGTTCTGGAAGGAAAACCGCCCCTCACTATCGGTCTGGGTACGGAAGTCCGGGGCCTCGGGCAGCGTGTCGGGCGGAGCCTGTGCCTCCTCTGGCAGTGCATATGCGAACACATCAACATCCTGTTCGGGCTGCCCCTCTTTCGGCTCCACCACACGTCCCGCCAGGCGACCCTGGTCGATGCGATTGCCCGTTGAGAAGGCCAGCGTGATGGGTGCATCCAGCTCCACATTGCCGCGTGCGGTGCGCAGATCCGACCCCAGCGATATGATGTAGGTGGTGCTATCACGCAGCGGCTCCGCAAACGAGACCGCAATGCTGCGTCCGCTGTAGTCGAACTCGGGGCGCTGCTGCGGCTCGGGCGTCATGGAGAACGCCTGCGCCATCGCACCCCGGCTGATGTACTTGTCGAAGCGAAGTACAACCTCCACATCCTGTGAAACGTTCACATCTTCGTCGGCAGGCGTGCTCTCAAGCAGGCGCGCTGGCTCGGTATTGCCGGGGCCGCCGGTGGGGGCGACCGGGTTGGCGCATCCGCCCAGCAGACTGACCGTGCAGAGCAGCGCGAGCAGCCCGGCCACGCATCCGAAACCCACAGTGGTGGTTGAGAAGCGCGTGGTTGAGCAGCGCATGGGGGCACGCATACGTGATTTGAAGGATGCGAAGGGAAGCGTCATTACGCGTAGATGCCGCGCAGGCGAAGCGCCTCAGCGACTTTGCTAACGCCGACCACGTACGCTCCGATGCGAAGCGAGGTGTCGTGTTTCTCGGCGGTTTCGTAGACCCGGTTGAACGCGTCGGTCATGGTGCGCTTCAGCCGCTTGTTGACGCGCTTTAGCGACCAGAAGTAGCCCTGCCGGTCTTGCACCCACTCAAAGTAGGATACGGTGACGCCGCCCGCATTCGCCAGAATGTCGGGGACGACCAGCACGCCTTTTTCGTTCAGAATGTCATCGGCAGCGGGCACGGTGGGGCCGTTGGCGCCCTCGACCACGACGCGGGCCTGCATGTCTTCGGCAATCGACTTGGTGATCTGATCTTCTTTTGCTGCGGGCACGAGCACATCTACGTCGAGCGTAAGCAGCTCTTCGTTGGTAATGTGCGTGGCCTCGGTGTAGTCCTCCAGCGAGCCGCCGTTCTCCTTGACGTACTGCTGCACGGCTGGAATGTCGAGGCCGTCGGCGTTGTAGTAGCCACCGGTCACATCGCTCACCGCCACGACGGTGCAGCCCTGCTCTTGAAGCAGCTGCGCGGCCACAGAGCCTACGTTACCAAAGCCCTGCACGGCCACGGTGCAGTCGCTGGGCGAGCGGTCGATCTGCTCCAGCGCCGCCAGCGTTACCGTCATCACGCCGCGTCCGGTAGCCTCGTGACGCCCCTCGGAGCCCCCCAGCGCCACTGGCTTGCCCGTTACGACGGCGTTCTCGGTCCGGCGCGAGTGCATGGAGTAGGTATCCAGAATCCACGCCATGATCTGCTCATTGGTGTTCATGTCGGGCGCGGGGATGTCGCGGTCGGGCCCAAACACGTTGAACATATCGGAGGTGTAGCGCCGCGTAAGGCGCTCCAGTTCGCCCGGACTCATCTCGCTCGGGTTGCAAACCACCCCGCCTTTGGCCCCGCCAAATGGCACGTCGACCACAGCGCACTTCCAGGTCATCCACGCGGCCAGCGCTTTCACCTCGCTCAGTGTCACATCGGGCGCGTAGCGGATGCCACCTTTGCTGGGACCGAGCACATTGTTGTGAATCACCCGGATGCCGTCAAACACTTTCACGTGGCCGGTGTCCATGACCACGGGCACCGACGTCATAAACACGCGGGCCGGGCGGCACAGGTACTCGTAAAAGCCCGGATTCAGCTCCAGGATTTCGGCGGCGATGTCGAAGCGCTCCATCATCGACTGGAACGGTGAATCTTGGTCGATGGGTGCGGGCTCGCGGTAGACGGAGCGGTCGTGCACATCAAATTTGAACGGCATAGGGACAACCTTGGGTTGGTGAGACGTACAGGGGATGCAGATGCGTGCTGTAGGGACCGCAGGCACGGACCGTCCAACATACGGGAGCGGTTCCACTCGTGCCACCACGCCCGCGCATCCGCATCCATTTTTACGATTTATCGCGCAACGCGCTTTCCGTTTATGTCTACGCCCCTTTCCAACCGCATGGCTTCCACCTTTACCGGCTTGCAACGCCGCCCAAACCGGCAGCGCGCCCAGCTCAGCGTGCTCGTTGGGATTCGGGCGATTGAGGCCGCGGTGCAGGGCGGGGCCACGCTTGGGCACGTCGCCGGTACGGAATCGGACCTGCGGAGCACGCGGTTCCAGGCGGTGCGCGATGCGCTGACCGATGTTCCCCTCTACACCGCCGAGGCCGACACGCTCGACGATCTGGCCCCCACCGCCACCGCTCAGGGCCTGCTGGCCACCGTGCGCCTGCCCGATCTGTCGCTAAACGGACTCTGGGACGCCGCCCAGACGGCTCTTGTGCTCGACGGCGTGCAGGATCCCGGCAATGTAGGCACACTCATTCGCACCGCCGCCTGGTTTGGGGTGGATGCCGTGGTGGCCGGTCCACAGACAGCTGGACTCTTTCACCCATCGGTATTGCGCGCGGGCATGGGCGGGCACTGGGACGTGCGGCTGGCCCGTTCCTCCGACCTGGTTGATGCCATTGCGCAGGCCCGCCGAGCCGGCTTTACGGGATACGGCGCCGACATGGGCGGCACCCCGGCGCAGTACTGGCACCCGGTGCAGCCGTCGCTGCTCGTTGTGGGCAGCGAAGCCCACGGCCTGAGTCCCGCCCTGCTTGGTGCGCTCGACGAGCCCGTGTCGGTCGACGGGGCCGATTCGCATCCCGCCACCGAATCGCTCAACGCCGCTGTAGCCGCCGGCATCGTGATGCACCGCTGGACTGTAGCTGCTCCCTGACGTGCACTGCGTCTGCCTCTGCACCCGGGGACGTTACATCGGGTGGATGCAATTCCCTGTGTCACTTTGTATACTGATTGAGTTATCCACCTGGCATCGTCTCTGGTTGCGATGCGCTCGCTCTCATCCAGCACCACCATCCCCACCCCATGGAAATCTCATCGCTTCAGAGCCTCTCGCGTGAGCACGGACTCATGACGATGGAGCAACCGCTGAAAGAGCGCGATGCCGAACAGCAATTGCGCATCGGCGTGCCCCGCGAGGTCGCCAACGAAGAACGCCGCGTGGCGCTGGCGCCAAGTGGCGTAGCCTCGCTGGTGGCTTCGGGCCACGAGGTCTATGTGGAACGCAATGCAGGGGTGCAGGCGCACTTCCAGAATGAAGAATACGCCGAAGCCGGCGCGGAGCTCATTGACGATCCGGGCGACTTGTACGCGCAGTGCAATCTCATTGTAAAGGTGGGCCCGCCCAACGGCGAGGAGCTCGACTACCTGCGCGAACGGCAGATCCTCATCTCGGCGCTCAACCTGGGCGGCACAACGCCCGAATACCTGCATCACCTGAAACGCCTGCGCGTGACGGCCATCGGGTTTGAGTTCATTCGCGACCGCGACGGTACGTTTCCGCTTGTGCGCATGATGCACGAGATCACCGGCTCCATGGCCATTCAGGTGGCGGGACGCTACCTTGAAAGCAATGAAGGCGGCAAGGGTGTTATGCTGGGCGGCATTTCGGGCGTACCGCCGTCTACCGTGGTCATTTTGGGCGCGGGCGTCATTGGCGAATGGGCCGCACGCACGGCGCTTGGCTATGGCGCACAGGTCATTGTGCTCGACCAGGAGCTGGGGGCCCTGCGCTCGCTGGAGCACTACCTGGACCGCCGCATCACCACCGCCATGGCCAGCGACCAGTACCTGCGACAGGCCGTGCGCTCCGCCGATGTCGTCATTGGCGCCATGATGTCGGATGGCCAGCGCTCGCCCCTTGCCGTGACCGACGACATGGTCGAGTCGATGGCGCCCGGCGGCGTAATTGTGGATGCGGTGATGGACCAGGGCGGATGCATCGAAACGAGCCGTCCCACCACGCACTCCGACCCGGTCTACCGCGAGCACGGCGTCATTCACTACTGCGTGCCGAACATGCCCTCGAACGTCGCGCGCACAGCCAGCTATGCGCTTACGCACGTGCTGGTGCCCTACCTGCAGCACATCGGCGAGGTGGGCAGCATCAACGATGCCCTCTGGAATGACGAAGGGCTGCGTAGCGGCACCTATGTGTACCGCCAGCACCTCACCAAAAAGAGCCTGGCCACACTCTTTGGCATGCCCTATCGGGATATCGAGCTGCTTATTGCATCCGGCATTTAGCTGCAAATCCGCCCGTATTTTACCGGTCGGCAGGATGCGCTGTGCATCCGCTAATCATTTGTTTTATTCATGTATCCCACTTTATGCGCTTAACTGATACATCCACCTGTTCGTGTTCTGATTTGCTTTCACAGCATGGGGGAGCGCTCGCTGTGCTGGGCCTGCTACTGAGCCTGCTACTCGGCGCGCCTGCCGCCCATGCCCAATCTGTATTTGCAGATGCGGGTGGATTCCGCATTGCCGACGACGACGGCGACTACCAGCTCCGCATTGGCGGCGACCTGCAGACGGACGCTCGCATGCTGCTGGGTGATACGCCCGGCACGTCGTCCTCCTTTTTCTTGCGACGAGCCCGCGTACGCCTCAGTGCAACCCTACAGCGCCGCTTCAGCATCCGCTTCATGTCCGATTTTGGGCGCGGGCAGGCAACCATCCAGGATGCTTACATCGACTTCCGGTTTGGATCAGGGCTTTCACTGCGCGCCGGGCGATTCAGTACCCCCCTGGGGCTGGAGTTCTTGCAGTCCTCGAACGCAACCATGCATGTGGAGCGCGGCTATCCTACGGCCTTTGTATCCAATCGCGATGTGGGCTTCCAACTCTACGGGCGCACCCTCGGCCAACGCCTGCAGTACAGCGTGGGCGTGTTCAACGGGGCCCCCGACGGCACAAGCCTTGATGGCGATGCTACCCCACCTAAAGACCTCATCGCGCGCGCCTTCATTGAGCCATGGCGCAACAACCGCGATGCCTCAGACTGGCTGCGCGGGCTGGGCGCGGGGCTGGGCGTTTCCGTAGGCACAGAGCGCAGCGCCAATGGCAGCTCCGGGCTTGCCTCGTACCGCACGCTGCACCGCAGTGCGCTCTTCTCGTATCGCGGCGGCGTCGAAGCCGATGGACGCCGTATGCGTCTGGTGCCACAGGCGTACTACTACGCCGGCCCGTTTGGCGTGATCGGCGAGTATGCGCTCAGCCAGCATGATGTGCAGCGCGGCGACAACACTGAAACGCTGGCCCACCGCGCCTGGCAGATCGGTGGCTCCTGGGTGCTTACCGGCGAGTCGGCTTCATACGGCGGCGTCTCGCCCGAGAACAGCTATGATCCCGAGGCGGGCACGTGGGGCGCGTTCGAACTGAGTGCCAAGGTGCAGCGCTTTCAGTTCGACGAAGACGCCTTCCCACAGTACGCCGACCCGGAAGCCCAGGTCGAAAACGGCACAAGCCTCGCAGCCGGACTTTCATGGTATCCAGTGCGTAATGTCCGCTTTATGACCGTTGCCGAGCGAACAACCTTCGGTGGCACCGAAGCAGCCAACGCCCGAGACGCCGAGCACACGCTCACCATGCGCGTGCAGCTGTCGTATTAGATTTCTTACACCTGGGCTTCCAGTGTCATCGAGCTGCGGGTGCCGAAGTGGGCTCGTCTTCCGCATCGATGAAGCGGGCTTTAAGATCTGGCGTAGGCAGGCGGCATTGCGATCGCTTGCCAAACCAGTCGTAGCGGTTGGCTGCAATCCAGCGGTACACGGCATTGCGGAGCGGGCGCGGCACGGCCTGAAATACGGCCATGAGCATCCACGGGAATCCGAGGCGTTGCATCACACGTAGCGCCGCCCCCGACTCGCGGTAGATACGTCCGTCTTGCACCAGGACCACGCTATCGAGCGCCGTCGCGTCGTATCCAACCGACCGAAGAAACGACTGAGCAGGCTCGCGCTGCAGCGTACCAAACCGGAAATAGCCATCCGGGTCGTGGTCAATTACGAAGTTGATGAACCCGTTGCACAGGTTGCATACCCCATCGAACAGCAACACGCCGTGGTTAAAGCTAAGCGGACGAATGCGGGCCGAGGAATTAGCCGCGTTATTGTTCGCCGAGGTGTTTACTGAAGCATCCATAGAAATAGCAAGGCATGATGAGCAAGCAAGGTGAACGCGCATAGCACGTTGCATAAGATGCCATGGGGTATGGGGCGTTCCCGCACGCACCCACGGAGAGAGAAAAGGAGCCGGAGTTCGTTCGCCGAAACTTAGATTCGACTACAGGAACAAACAGAGGCGCACCCCTTTTCCTGGTACGCGAATCGACGGTCCGGTAGTTCAGTTGGTTAGAATGCTGCCCTGTCACGGCAGAGGTCGCGGGTTCGAGTCCCGTCCGGACCGCCTTCACCGCCTCAAGTTGCGCTCTGCAGCTTGAGGCGTTTTTGCATGTTGCCTGGCCGACGGCTTTTCTGTATGGACGTATCGGCACTTCTTGGCTTCCTCGAATCCCTTTCGCCGGTCGCACAAGCCCTGGTGGCGGGCCTGCTTACCTGGGTCGCCACCGCAGTAGGCGCGGCCTTTGTCTTCTCTGCCCGAACCGTCAACCGCCGCTTTCTGGACACGATGCTTGGCTTTGCTGCTGGCGTGATGATTGCAGCCAGCATCTGGTCGCTCATTGAGCCGTCCATTCGAATGGCCGAGGCGCAGGATATGATTGTCTGGCTCCCTGCAGCCGTGGGAGTGCTGCTTGGCGGTGGCGTGCTGCGACTGGCCGATGCCCTCATTCCGCACCTGCACAGCGGCGCACCGCTTAGCGAGGCCGAGGGACCGAGCACGTCGTGGCAGCGCGTTACGCTGCTGGTGGTGGCTATCACGCTGCATAACATCCCCGAGGGGTTGGCTATTGGGGTGGCGTTCGGAGCCGCTGCTACTGACAGTGGCATCGCTGTTGGCGCCACCGTGGCCGGGGCCGTGGCGCTCACCATTGGTATCTGCCTGCAGAATCTGCCCGAGGGCATGGCCGTGAGCCTCCCCATTCGCGGCGAAGGCTACTCGCGCCTCCGCAGCTTTGGCTACGGACAGCTCTCGGGACTGGTGTATCCCTTTGCTACGGTAGCTGGAGCCACCACGACCCTGCTGATCCGTCCGCTGCTGCCGTACGCGCTGGCGTTTGCCGCCGGGGCCATGCTGTACGTCGTCATCGAAGAGCTCATCCCCGAATCCCACCGCCACGGCCACGCCGATCCTGCCACCATGGGCGCCCTCGTCGGGTTTACCGTTATGATGGTGCTCGACGTAGCGCTGGGCTAACCATCGCCCGCTTTCTGCTTTGCTCCTATCTGTTGCCCGATATGCCCGCTTCTCGCCTCCGCCCTGACGCACTCTCGGTAGATACCGACATCCGCACGTACCCCATTCGGTTTGTGCACCTGGCCGACGTGTCTGCGCATCTCAATGACCTGGGACTGCACGGCCCGCGCGTGGTGGTGATTACGGACGAGAACGTGGCGGCGCACTACCGCACGCCGCTTGTGCATGCGTTTGAGGCGGCAGGGTGGACACCCCATGTGGTGGTGGTGCCTCCCGGCGAATCGAGCAAATCGCTCGACCGGCTGTCAACGCTCTACGACACGCTGCTGCCGCTGGGCCTGGAACGCTCTACCCCCGTATGTACGCTGGGCGGCGGCGTGGTGGGCGATCTGGGTGGGTTCGCAGCGGCTACGCTGCTACGCGGTGTGCCGCTGGTGCACCTACCCACCTCGCTCCTGGCGCAGGTCGACAGCTCCATTGGGGGCAAAACCGGCATCAACCACACCGTCGGCAAAAATCTGATCGGCAGCTTCTACCAGCCGCACGCGGTGCTGGTCGACCCAGAAACGCTACTCACGCTCCCCGCCCGCGAGTGGGTTAACGGCATGGCCGAAGCCGTAAAGCACGGGTTCATTGCCGACCCCGAACTCATTGACTACACCGAGCGGCATCTCGTGGATATACTGGGCCACCACGACCTGGAGGCTACGGTGCCTGCCGTGCGCGCAGCCATGCACATTAAGGCGCAGGTGGTGGCCGATGACGAACGCGAAGCCGGCAAGCGCGCATGGCTCAACTTCGGACACACCTTTGCCCACGCCATTGAGCACGTAGCAGGCTACGGCACCGTTGCTCATGGTGAAGCCGTAGCGCTGGGCATGCGGGCTGCGCTGTACCTCTCGCACCGCCGCGCCCCCGCTGCACTCGACCACGACCGCCTCGACGCACTCCTCGCTCAGCTTCCTACCCCCGACGTGTCCGGCCTCGCGTTCGAGGCGCTGTGGGACGCCATGCGTCACGACAAAAAGACGAAAGACGGCACCATCCGGTTCGTGCTGCTGCATGCAGTGGGCGACCCGTTTGTGGCTGACGACTGCACGCGGGCATCGGTGCAGCGGGCCTGGGATTTTGTGCAACAATCGACGGCGTAACGCCCTCCCCCTGAATCCAAACGACACGCTCGTCGTGTATGTGGCACATGCACTGTTTGCCCTGGCGCCTATTTAGCTTGTGAGCCGCTCGTCGTCTTCCTGGTTTGGCCGTACCGCCACTGGCCTGCTCACCATGCTTTTGCTGGGCCTGGTGCTCTTCTTTGGCCTGACGCGAACCGAGGTGGGGCGCAACGGCCTGCGCATCCAGCTCGAACAGCAGTTCAATGCCCAGTTCGAAGGCTCGCTACACATCGGCACGCTCGACGGCAACCTCGTCAATACGTTGTTTGCGCGGGATGTGCAGGTGCGCGGCCCGAACGGACAGGTGGTTGTTCAGGCGGATTCGTTGGTGCTGCGCCCTACCTGGCAGGCCCTGCTGAACCAAACGCTTACGCTCCGCTCCGTAGATGTGCACACCGTGCACATGGTCGCTGAGCAGACCGACGCCGGGGTGCCGCTCGCACAGGCCTTTGCGCGCACCAGCCGCACCAGCACCGAGCGTCCGCCACTCAACCTCTCCATTCCGCACTTCCGCCTGCACGACGCCCACCTCACCACACGCCACGACGGCCCGCCGCCCCCCGCAATTGCCAACGGATGGGTTGCAGACCTGCTAAACGCAACGCTGGAGCTGCCCGAAGCCGATGTGCAGGTGCAGTGGAGCCCCGCCGGGCGGTATGTCGATGTAGAGCTTCGTCGCCTCCAGCATCCGGCCTCAGACGTGATGGTCGAGGCCCTTACCGGACGCCTCGAACACACCGACGGCGGCTGGCAGTTGCAACCCGTGTCGATCACAACCCCGAACTCGTCGGTAGAGGTCGAGGGCACGTGGTCGGGCACGCAGAGCGTAGACGCGCCGTTTACGCTGTCGGTACAGGCCGATCCGCTTGATCTGGCGGAATGGGGGCGCCTGTTTCCGCGTCTGCCCAACCGTCGCTCGGCTACGATCGAGGCCCGGGTGCGGGGCCCGCTCAATGAACTCGTGGTCGAGACCCTCCGCCTCCAACAGAGCGCGTCGACCCTCTCGGTCGAAGGCACGGCTGTGGGCTTCCCCAACGACATTGATGTGGAAGGAGCTGTGCACCTCGACAACCTGACGCGTAGCATAGCTGCGTCTTGGACGCCGAACGCGCTGCCTGTTGCGCTGGAGGGCGCCCTTCCGCTCTCCGGGGAAGTGTACGGACGCGGCCAAGTGCGCGCCACCGCCCGAACCGAGCGGCTGTCAGACTGGCGCCCGGCCTCTGCCGAAGGCATCGTTGAAGCTACGGCCACGTCGGCAGCCGGGCGTGCCCAGGCAGCAACCGACCTGGAATGGGCCACCGGCGAGCCCCTTGTCTATGCCGGCACGCTGAGCACCGAACAGCTGTCGGTCGATGCGCTGCTTCCCCAATCAAACCGGGCGCGTACCGAGATTACAGGCCGCGCCGCGGTCGAAGGCACCGGCACCGCCCCGCAGACCGCTACTGCCGAAGCCACGCTACAGCTTGCGCCCTCGGTGGTGGTCGGGGGCGCTGTTGACGGAATGCAGAGCCGCATCACGCTATCCGAAGGCGTCGTGTCGGGAACGACCACACTTACCCAAGCTGTAAATCAGGAGCTTCAGGCGACCTGGAGTCTGGGCGGCATCGTATCCGAATCCCCCATGCTGGACGTTTCCCTCCGGGCCCAGGCCTTCGATGTTAGCGCCTGGGGCGGCCCCTGGCAGCGTACGCGGCTGAGCGGAACAGCAGAAGCCCAGGCGCAGCTTAGCCAGGCATCCATTCGGGCCGGTGCAATGCAGATTGCAGTGGATTCATCGTCGGTTACGCCGCAGCGGGAGGCCGAAGAGGAGGCCGCACCGCGTGCCATTCCTCCACACACACTTTCTGCCGAACTGGTGCCGCCCTCGTCGGCAGAGCAGCAGGAAGCGCAGCTCGTCATAGCAGGCGACGTGCTTTCTGGAACGGCCAAAGGCCGTGGGTGGACGGCCCCCCGGCTGCAACTGCTCCCCGCCTGGGCCCAGGCCGTTGCACGTACCATAGCATACGAACACGCCGCCGATGGAACCGCGACGGCTACGTTTCCCGCTGCGCTGCGTAGTGCTGAAGCACTGCCCGCCTCCCTGCTCTCCGAGCAACGTGAACGCCCCACCTGGCAGGCGCCCTCACGCACGGAGGGCCCGTTCACCTTCGAGAGCGAAGTCGAACTGCGTCGGCCTGAAGTGCTTCAGGCCTGGCTCCCCAACGCACCGCGTACCGCCGACAGCTTGGTGCTGCATACCGATGTGTATGCGGCGTCCGACTCCATGAACGCCACCGTGCGCCTTACCGCAGCCCATGTGCAATGGCAGGCTGCGGAAGCCCGCACGCTCGACCTACAGGGCAGCGTAGGTGCCGATGCAGAACACACCCTACCCGAGCGCCTGCGCCTTTCCGTGCAGGCCGATGCCCAGCAGTTTGAAGCGCCGGGCGCCTCGCTCTTCGAGCCTACGCTTCACCTCTCCTATGCCCAGCGACGCGGCACGCTCTCTTTTGCCACCGCGCGCCGCAACGAAACCGGACCGATCGAAGTGGAAGCCGATCTGCGTGCCTTCGACCTGCGTAACGAACTCATTATTAAGCATATCGGAGCAACAGCAGGCCCCTACAAGTGGCGCATGCTCCAACCCAGCACCTGGCAGCTGTACGCAACGCGCGTTACAGCGACCCCGCTCCGGCTCACCAGCACTGCATCGTTGCCCGACCGGGACGAGGTGGAGCAATCGATTGTTATTGACGGCGGTTTTTCGCCCGATTCTGACGATGCGATTAACGTGCAGCTGCGCAACGTGCAACTGTTTCCGCTGTCGCAGTTGGCAGGCTGGTCGCAGCCGCTGGGGGGCGAGGTCAACGGCGCCTTTGAATTGCGCGGTACCTGGGCGCGCCCCATCGGCACAGGCGATATCAAGGTCAACGAACTCTCGTTCGACCGGCGCCTGCTGGGCAACCTCTCGGCAACCACCCGCTACGTAGCCGGGGCGCCCGACATGGAGCTTGGGCTATCGCTTGCACCAACGCCCGATGTCGACGACCCGAAAGAGGCTACACAAGCGCTTGTGCCCGGTGGACTCCAGCATGTAGAGGCCAACCAGTTAGATATGGAGGGCCGCGTGCGTATCACCGAGCAAGCGCCTGACTGGGACGAGGACCAGTGGATTGACCTGGCGCTCGACATCGGACGCGCCGACCTCTTCTTCTTCGACTTCATCTTTGCTGATGTCTTAAGCGATATCGAAGGTGCTACGCAGGGTCAGGCTACCATCACCGGCCAGTGGAGCCGCCCCGTATTTAACGCCGACCTGACAGTAGACGGTGGCTTCTCTATCCCTCGCTTTGGCCTGTCGTACACGCTGAACGGCCCTGTACAAGTTGACCGCAAAGGCATCCACCTGCAGAACGCCCAACTTGCCGATACCGACGACGGCGCTGCAGAAATTGGCGGAAGCGTCCTCTTCAACGACTATCAGTTCTTCTCCTTTGACCTGGAAAGCCGAGTTGATAATCTCACGATTATGGATGTGCCACGGGCCAATGACCTACCGTTTTACGGCTTTGTTCGCGCGTCTGGGCCGGTGCGACTGGAAGGGCCGCTGTCGAACACAAGACTCGTCTCCGAAGACGCTCGCACCTCCGAGGATACCGAGATCTTCATCCCCGTCGTCGAGGATGCCGGAGGCCCGTCCAGCGGATTCCTCATTTATGCCGATTCGACCAGTCAGATGCTGGATTGGGGGGAGCTTACGCGCCGCGCCAACATTTTCGCCGATCGTCCTGCCGGAGAGACCTCGTTTCTGGATGGTATGGAGATTGACCTGAACATTGAGGCCACGCAGGGCGGGCGCCTGCATATCGTGTTTGATGCTCTCGTCGGAGATGTCATTACCACCGAAGCCACCGGACGCGTGCAGTTGCAGCGTAATGACGGGGAGTTTCTGATCTTTGGCTCGCTGGATGTAGTTGGCGGCACGTACCTGTTCACGGCGGGCGAGGTCTTCGTGCGACGCTTCGCGATTAACGAGGGGACTCTTTCGTGGGATGGTGACCCCATCAACGCCGAACTCGACATCGACGCGGCGTTCCGAACGCGAGCCTCGCCAGCGGGGCTGCCCGGCTTTTCGGAGCGCAGCGCACGCATTCCGGTCGTCATTGATCTCGACATCACCGGGCGCGTGGAAACGCCCGAGGTTGCGCTTTCGCTTTCGCTCGACCGCGACCAGCGGGATCAGCGCGTAGGCTCGCAAACGTTCGATGCGCTGCTCAATCAGGAGGCACAGATGACCGAGTTTGCCACCAGCGTACTGCTGACGAATACCTTCTTGCTCACCACAGAAACACTTGGGGGAGCCAGCACGGGTCCGAGTGAATCGGGGCGCCTGGCAAATACCGGTAGCCAACTGGCGTTTAACAGCGTGTCGCAGCTTGTATCCAGCCAGCTTAACCGCTACCTGAGCGCGGCTCTGCCCAATGTCGACTTCAATGTGGGGGTGCAGGGCGAAACGACCGATGACCTTGATATTATTTATGGGGTGGCCTTACGCCTTTTGGATGAACGGCTAATCATTCGCGGCGAAGGAGTGTATACTGGTAATGACGAGTTCCGCGCCCAGCAATCGGGCCCCCAGGGCGAGTTTGCCGTGGAAGTGCGCCTGAGCAATCAGGTGTCGATGGAGGTGTTTTACCGCCGCGCTGGCGATTCCCTCACGCAGGGCCAAACGCTGACCAGCACAACCGGTGTGGGGCTGTTCTATCAGACCCAGTTTAGCACCTGGAGCTCGCTCTGGCATCGCGTAACGGGACGGAGCCCTGCCGAGAATACGGAGTCCGGCACCGCGGCCCCACCCGACGAGGAGGACGCCGACACGCCATAACGGCTCATAATGGCGCCTCTGCTTTGTCTGTTGTTTTCTTTTTCCTTAGAACGTTAACTCTGTTGTCTACTTCTGTTTCCCCTTCCCCGATGCGACAGGCGATCCTGTCGTTTCTGAAGGACCATCCCGACCGATCGTTTCGCGACCACGAAATCGCCCAAGAGCTGGAGCTCGACGATAACCAGCGCTTCCTGCAGTTCGGGCGCACCCTCGAACGCCTCGTTGAGGCCGAACTCATCGAGCGCGACGGCGAAAAGTTCGCCCACAAGGCCATTGAACGCGGCACCATAGGCGTGCTCAGCGCCCATCCGCGGGGCTTCGGCTTTGTGACCGATGTGGAAACCGACGAGGAGTACTTCATCCGCGAGCCGCACATGGGCACGGCCCTGCACGGCGACCTGGTGCGCGTGGCCGTAGGCGCCCAGAAAAGCCCCGACAAAAAGCGCGAGTGCGAAGTGCTTGAGGTCGAAGAGCGCCGCCGCACCCGCGTCGTGGGCACATTTCGTCCACAGGGCTCGCACGCTATCGTGCAACCCGACGACAACCGCATCCTGCAAGACGTCATCGTGGCGAAAGACGCCTACAACGGGGCCAAGAGCGGCAACAAGGTGGTCGTGTCGATCGACCGGTTTACCGACCGCCGTGCCTCCCCCGAAGGCCGCATCTTGAACGTGCTGGGCGATGCCGATGACCCCAACGTGCAGGTCCTCTCGCTGGCGATGAGCATGGACGTGCGCACTGACTTTCCGGAGCCGGTACAGCGCGAGGCCGACGCCATTCGCGCCTCCATCCCACAGTCTGAGATTGAGCGCCGCCATGACCTGCGCGATGCATTCATCTTCACCATTGACCCCGACGACGCCAAGGACTTCGACGATGCCTTGCATATCCGCAAGACGGGCAACGGAACGTGGGAGGTCGGCGTGCACATTGCGGACGTGAGCCACTACGTAAAGCCCGATACGGCCATCGAGGAGGAGGCCATGGAGCGCGCCACGAGCGTCTACCTGGTAGACCGCACCGTGCCGATGCTGCCCGAGAAGCTGTCCAACGAGCTGTGCTCGCTGCGTCCGCACGAAGACACGCTCGCGTTCTCTTGTATTATGGAGATCGACAAGCAGGGCGAGCTGGTCGACTACTCGTTCGAGGAGACCGTCATTCACTCGAAGCGCCGCCTTACGTACGACGAGGCGCAGGCGTTTATCAACGGCGATAATCCAGATGATGAGGCCGCCCTGCCGGTGAAGCGCGCGCACTCCATCTCCAGCATGCTTACCAAGAACCGGATGGACGGCGGCGGCATCGACTTTGGCACCGACGAGGTGAAGGTCGTTCTCGACGACGACGGCCACCCGGTCGATATTGTGGTGAAGGAGCGCATGCCCGCGAACCGCCTGGTCGAGGAGTTCATGCTGCTCGCGAACCGCACCGCCGCGCGCCACGTGGCCGATTCCGACGATCCGAAACCCTTCATCTACCGCGTGCACGACAGCCCGGATGCCGAGCGCATCCAGAAGCTCTCCAACTACGTGGAGGTCTTCGGCCACGAACTCCCCCTCACCGACGGCAATGCTACGCCAGCCGACCTGGGCGCGCTCATTGACGCGATCAAAGATCAGCCCGAAGAGATTGTCATTACCCGTGCAGCGCTACGGGCGATGTCGAAAGCGGTGTATACGACCAAGAACATTGGTCACTACGGACTGAACTTTCCGTACTACACGCACTTCACCAGCCCCATCCGGCGCTACCCTGACCTGATGGTGCATCGCCTCTTGAAGCGCTACCTGAGCGGCGGCGACGCAGCCGACCAGGAGTTCTTGGAGGAGCGCTGCGAATACTGCTCCGAAAAGGAGCGCGATGCCGAGAGCGCCGAACGCGAGTCGGTCAAGCTGAAGCAGGTTGAGTACGCGCAAGCCCACATCGGGGATGAGTTTAAGGGCGTTGTGAGCGGCGTCACGAAGTTCGGCGTGTTCGTCGAGCTGAACGACCTGCTCGTGGAGGGCCTGGCGCACGTACGCGACATGGACGACGACTACTACGTCTACGACGAAGAGACGTACACCATGCGCGGCAAGAATAAGGGCACCACCTACCGCCCCGGCGATACGGTGAACGTGCGCATTGTGAGCGCGAACATCGACAAGCGCGAGATCGACCTGTGGCTCCTGAACGATAACTAAATGCTACAGCACACGCCTTGCCACAGAGCCAACCGGCTTTAGAGCCTGTTTGGGTTTTGGTTTGACGGCGAGAGCGAGCGCCGCTGAGGCGAAAATTGAACTACGATGGAGGTTCGTAGCCGGGGCTACGGGCAGACATCGGAGGCAATTTGCAGCCCAGCGCCGCCGCTCGGAGCCCAAAATAAGAAATCAAAGCAGGCTCTTAGGGCCGCACGGTGTTATGCAATGCGAAACGGGCTGCGCATCCCTCTTGGGGATACGCAGCCCGCTCGTTTTGGTAGAAGAGATGCCAGCACATGAGGCACGGCCCCATGTGCAAGAGGTGTCAGTTATCGCAGAATGAAGGCCCCTGTGGTGTTGGCCTCTGGCACACCGAAGAGGAAATCGCCCTCCACGGTCTCTCCGCCCGAGGTCACACGGAGCGTTCCCTCCAGGCGCTGTATGCCTTGCTCACGCACCTGCTCCAGCCCCGATTCCACCTGTACGTTAAAGGCCAACGACCCCTGCGACGTGCCCTGTGCCATTCCGGCAAACGCCCCTGCAAAGGCCGCCTCCAGGTCCTCATCAGGCACGCCAATGTAGGTGCCCTGCGTGCATTCAGAGATGCGGCGCATCTGCTCCACCGCAGCGCTCTGCGCTACGTCTGATACGTCCGACGCCGGGCCAAAGCCAATGCCATAGATCGGCGACTCCGCGTCGTTGGCAGCCTGGCAGACCTCATCGCGGGTTACGATGCCGCCATTCGGAATCCCGTCGCCCAGCAAGACGATCGCTTTTTCGTAGTTGCTGTTCGGACGCTCGGTTTCTGAGTACGCAATCAATTCCTCAAGCGACTCCCACATCGGCGTTCCCCCCGAAGAGCGAGCCTGGTCAGCAGCCTCGCGCAGCAGATCAGTGTCGCTGGTAAAGCCTTGATAGAGCGAGGTAAAGTCGAAGTCGGGATCGGTGTTGAAGCCGGGAAACTCAAATACAGCCGACTCGAATGAGACGCCGCTCGCTTCGAGCTCGTCGAAGAAAGCTTCCGTAGCATCCACACGGCTCCGATCGGGGTCGTTGCCCGACATGCTGCCGCTGCCGTCCAGATTCACCGGCACCGCCAGGTCGTTCCCCGATGGACGCCGCACGCGATCTACGCTCACGCTTGCCACCAAATCGATGCTCTGTTCCAGCTCGGAAGCGGTATTGCCTTCGCCCCCTGCCGGACGCAAGTCGACTTCGGCGTCGATGTTTTCATCCAAGATCGCGCTCCCACCCGCATCCAACGGTGTGGCAGATAGTCCAAACTCCCCAGTCGTTAGAAAGTCGCTGTCAACTTGGGTGCCAATGACGATGACCTCATCAGCAGCGGGCTCCTCGTCGTCTGATCCGAACAGGTCGCATCCGGCCAGCACCGTGGTAAGAAGGAACGAGCCCAGAATCCAATATGCGAGACGTGGTGTCGTTCTATGAGTAAACATGGATTGTCAGAGTTAGCTTACGAAGAAAGCAAGGGGGCCTAACGAAAGACACCGCACAACACGTTGGCGCTATGCCAATGGCGCATGCACGGTGCGCTTCCGTCCGCATTAACCCATGCGCAAAAGCACCCGGTGTACCGGACGCCTTGCATCTCTATGATTTGTAAGAACCTGTTTGGGTTTTGGTTTGAAGGCGAGAGCGAGCGCCGCTGGAGCGAAACGAGGACCACGATAGAGGTTCGTAGCCGGGGCTACGGGCCGAGATCGGGGACTCGTTGCAGCCCAGCGGAGCCGCTCGCAGCCCAAAATAAGAAATCAAAACAGGTTCTAAGCCCTCTTCGTAAGGGAACTTCAGAACGTGTGCACAAGCATTCCGCTGATGAGCTTCGGCTCAAACCATGTGGACTTAGGCGGCATAAGATCGCCATCATCCGACACGGCCACCAGTTCCTCAATGGCCGTCGGATGCATAGAGATACCCAGATCAGCCCCTCCGGCATCTACGCGTGCCTGCACGGCCTCCGGTCCACGAATGCCCCCAATGTATGCGATTCGGTCGTCTTTGCGGGGCTCCGTCACGTCAAAGAGCGGGCGCAGCACACCGTCTGTAAGGCGAGCCGCGTCGAGCGTGTCAACGGTGCGCGGTCCTTGCGCAGGGGGCAAGGCCAAGTCGTGCCAGGCTCCATCCACATACACGCACACGTGCCCCTTCTGCGGCGGCACCGCGTACCCCACGTTGCGAACAAGCGTGCTGCAGGAGGCAAGCGCATCAATCAGGGATTCAGACGACCGCTCCAGCCCCGAAAGCGTCCGGTTGTACGCCATGATGTGCATCTCATGCATGGGGAAAAGCACCGCCGGAAAGTAGTGCGCTTCGGGCCGATTCGTGCCATTCTTCGTCCGGTGCCGACGCGCCACCTGGCTGGCTGCCTTGCAGCGATGATGCCCATCGGCAATGTAGAGGCGGGCCACGCGATCAAAAGCCCGCTGCCACGCCTCGGGCTCCTCGATGCGCCACAGCGTGTGCCGGGCCGACTCGTCCTCAAAGTCAAAGAGTGGCGGCACGCGGGTCGTAATGGAGCGCACCAGGGCGTCGATAGTGTCGGAGCCGCGATACGTGAGCATGACCGGCTCGGCATGCGCCTGCTGCGCCTCGATGTGGCGCGCCCGGTCGCGCACTTTGGCCGGACGCGTGGCTTCGTGCTTCAGAATCTTCCCATCGTCATAGTCGGCGGCCGATACGCATCCAAACACACCGGTCTGGGAGCGCTCGCCCGTATCCACCCGATACACGTAGAGCGAGGGCTCCTCTTCACGCACCGTGTAGGGCGCCTCGATGAAGCCCCGCATGTTGGAGGCGCCGCGTTCGTACACCGCATCGGCATACTGATCGTCGGCTTCGGGGAGCTCAATTTCGGGCCGAATCACGCGCAAGAACGAGCGCGAGCGTCCGGAGGCAATGTCACGGGCCTCCGCCGTGCTTACCACATCGTAAGGAGCGCAGCACACGTCCGCTACAGCAGACGGCTGGGGGCGGACGGCGCGGAAGGGGTGCAGGTCGGCCATATCAGGAACGTACCGGGTCGATACAAAGCGATTCGATGCACGCAGGGTAGCGAATGTGCACGGCAATTGCACCCCCGCAATCAATTTTTCGTCGGCGCAACATGCTTCTGCAAAAGAGTGGTGAATCGCATCGCCACGGAGAACA
Organism: Longimonas halophila; assembly: GCF_002554705.1. Classification (GTDB taxonomy): domain Bacteria; phylum Bacteroidota; class Rhodothermia; order Rhodothermales; family Salinibacteraceae; genus Longimonas; species Longimonas halophila. Next base: position 30,145 of record NZ_PDEP01000012.1, read on the forward strand.
AAGCGAACGGGCAAGGGTCTATTACTACGCTGCAACGGAAGACACGGCGCAGCACACATACAAATATCGCGGGGTAGAGCAGTTTGGTAGCTCATCGGGCTCATAACCCGAAGGTCGCAGGTTCGAATCCTGCCCCCGCTACTACCCACGGTCGGTTCGCCCAGCGCGAGCCGACCGTTTTGCGTTTGTGGGCACCACCGACTGTTTACAGGGGGAAAGTCAGAGCACGCCTTGGACCCGCTCATCGCTTCCGATCCGCAGAATGCCACATCAGGTACAAGGCAAAGACGTGCCGTACGAGCAGGCCACCGCCCCACCGGATGCCCATTCCGGGCGCTCAAGAAAGGCGAGGCGCGATGACCGCCCGGGATCCCATAGCCGGGTAACCCGTGCCGACCACTGTCGGTACCGCTTGCGTCCTCGGCGCCCAAACCACCCAAATAAAAAGATCTGACAGGTCTCCAAGACCTGTCAGATCTACTCAGACCCATCATCGCAGAGCCAGAAATGAGTGCGGTGCGTTATCCCTGTCTCTGGCGGGCCGAACTGAGAGACAACCAAGTTCATGCGATTGGATCATGCCCAATCTGCAAGAGCGGCGTTGAGATCCTTCTTTCAAAAGGCGCGGGACGTACGCTGCGCTTCCAGTCCCGCGCTACCGAGCGTGAAATCAATCTACAAACCCCCGCCCCTGGTAAGGAGCGAGGGCTTGCCCCAAGAGAAAGTCATTTCAAAGCTGACTGTGCATTCCGGACACTCAGGGAAGAAGAAGGGGCGTCTTGCTCGTTACGGCGTCTGGGCCATCGCATCCGCCTGGATGAACAGCATTTCGGTGACGTCGACCACACCGCTGAAGGCCACGCCCAGCACAAGCAGCAGCACGGCGCACAGGGCCACGGCAGCGGTCGAGAGCCACGCGGGCTGCGCGAAGCCGCCCTCGGGGGCCCGGTCCGCCTCCGCGACGTCTGCGGCGGTCTGCATGTAGAGGACGTAGATCACGCGCAGGTAGTAGTAGCCCGACATCGCGCTAAAGAGCAGCCCAATGATCACAAGCCAGGTGAGTCCGGCGCTCACGGCGGGCGCAAAGATGTAGTACTTGCCAATGAATCCGCCAAACGGAGGGAAGCCGATCAGGCTGAACATAAACACCGCCATCGACGCGCCCAGCACGGGCCGCTCAAGGCCCATGCCAGCAAGCGAACTGAGCGTCTGTTTGCGTCCGGCCATGCCGTCCCACTCCAGGAGCGCAAGCACGCCGAAAGCGCCCAGATTCATGACGGTGTAGACCAGCAGGTAGAAGAGCGCCCCGCTGTATCCCGCCGTCGTACCGCTGGCCAGCGCCACAAACATGTATCCGGCGTGCGCAATGGATGAGTAGGCCAGCATGCGCTTCACGTTGGCTTGGCGCAGCGCCATGACGTTGCCCACCGCCATCGTGATGAGCGCCAATACCGCCAGGACCAAACTCGCCTGGGCGGAGGGCAGCGCAAAGAAGAGGATGAGAATGAGTGCGGCAAACGCCGACGCCTTCGACGCGGTCGACATGTAGCCGGTAAGCGTAGTGGGCGCGCCCTGGTACACATCGGGTGTCCACATGTGGAAGGGCGCGGCACTCACCTTAAAGCCAAAGCCCACGATGACGAGTCCGACCCCGGCCCAGAAGAGCAGGGGCACGCCGTCGGGGAAGGCCCCGGCCATTTCGGGCAGGTGCATGGTACCCGTGGTGCCGTACATCAGGGCGATGCCGTAGAGCAGAAAGCCCGTGGAGAAGGCCCCCAGCACAAAGTACTTAAATCCGCTTTCGATGCCGCCTTCATCTTCGCGCAGCAGCCCGGCCATAATGTAGAGACATACCGACATGGTTTCCAGCCCCACAAACACCGAAATGAGCGTGTTTGAGGTGCCCAGCATAATCATCCCCACCGTAGCAAACAGGAGCAGCGCGTAGACCTCACCAAAGTTGCGATTGAGGCGGCGCAGGTACGGCGGCGACACCAGGGTGGTAAAGAGGCCCGCTCCCAGAATGAGCAGGTTGATGTAGGCGGCATAGCCTCCGGTACGCAGCTGTTCAAAGAAGGCCGTATCCGGTGCGGTGCCTAACTGGAACGCTTCCCAGCCCATGGCCAGCCCAAAGGCGCCGGCTGTGAGCCACGGGATACGCGGGTCGCGGTTCTGGAAGGCTTCCATCAGGATGACAACCAGCCCTGCCGCCCCCACGATCAGCATCGAGAAGATAGCGGGGAGGTCGGCCCACATCGCAGTAAATGCGCCCGAAAGATCCATACTGTTGCTTCGTTAAAGGAATGTATTGGTAGAGAGGAGCACAGCGCGCATCCGGCCGTGCAGGCGCACTTACGCCTCAGGCGCCACCGCGTCGATGCGGCGAGCCAGCTCCAGGTCGAGCTCCGTCACGGTGTCGCCCGCGTCGTGCGTGGTCAGCGTAATATCGACGCTATTGTAGACGTTGAAGAGCTCAGGGTGGTGCGCCAGTTCCTCGGCGTGAAACCCGATGCGCACGATGAAGGCCACCGCCTCCTGAAAGTCGGCGCAGGTGTAGGCTTTGGTAATGGTATCGTCTTCGAAGACCCAGCCCTCCATGTCGTCGAGGGCCGCGTCGATGTCGGCGCGAGAGAGGGGCGTACGATCAGCCATAGCAAGGAGAGCGTGTCAGTTAGCGGGTTGGCGAAGAGGATGCCGGCGAAGAGGGGGCGGCGGTGCGCAGCGCAGTGGGCATCGACTCGAACAGCGGGGCGGGGGCGGACTCTACATCCTCCACATGCCCAGCAGGTGAATGCGTGGCAGACGCCGTAGCCTCTTGCTCGGCTTCAATCGCGGCGATGTGCTTCGCCTCAATGGTTTCGAGGAGGAAATCGGTCGTGGGCTGCGTTTGGTTCAAGAACGGCTGCGGGTAGAAGCCCATCACCAGCATGAGGATGGCCAGCGGCGCCATGAGCACAAACTCGCGCATGGTCATGTCGGTCATCTCTGCGTTCTCGGTGTGCGTCAGTTCGCCGAAGAAGGTGTTGTACACCATGTGGAGCAGGTAGACCGCTGCCAGAATAACGCCCGAGGTGGCCAGCGCAATGAGCATCGGACTGTCGAGCACCGTGCTCTTGAACGAGCCCAGCAGAATCATGAACTCGCCCACGAACCCGTTCAGTCCGGGCAGTCCAGCAGAGGCCAGCACCGACAGAATCATGAAGGTGGTGAGCACCGGTACCGAGCTGGCAAGCCCGCCGTAATCCTCCATGAGACGCGTATGCCGCCGCTCGTAGAGCATGCCCACCAGCAGGAAGAGCGCGCCCGTGGAGATGCCGTGGTTAATCATCTGGATAACCGCGCCCTGCATCGCTTCCGTCGTAAACGCAAAGATGCCGAGCACCACAAAGCCCAGGTGGCTAACCGACGAATAGGCCACGAGCTTCTTGGCATCGGGCTGTACCCGAGCCAGCAGCGCGCCGTAGATAATGCCAATGACGGCCAGCACCGCAATGAGCACGGCTGCACTCTGCGCCGCATTCGGAAAGAACGGCAGACAGAAGCGGAGGAGTCCGTAGGTCCCCATTTTCAGCAGTACGCCCGCCAGAATCACCGAGCCGCCGGTGGGCGCTTGCACGTGAGCATCGGGCAGCCAGGTGTGCAGCGGAAAGAGCGGCACCTTAATCGCAAAGGCGAGGGCGAAGACGAAAAAGAGCCAGGTTTGCGTCCCCAGCGGAATGGTGTAGTCAATCAGATTGTACCAGTCGGTCGTGAAGCCGATGCCCTGGGCCGACCCGGCGGCGTATCCCAGAAAGAGCACGCCCGCCAGCATCAGCAGCGAGCCGACCAGCGTGTACAGCACAAACTTAATGGCCGCGTAGATGCGATCCTCGCCGCCCCAGATGCCGATGATAAAATACATCGGGATGAGCGTAAGCTCGAAGAAGACGTAGAAGAGCACCAGGTCGAACGCCATAAACACGCCCGTCACGCCCGTCTGCAGGAGCAAGAGGAGCGCGTAGTAGCCTTTGTGGCTGTGTTCGATGTAGTACCACGACGACAGCACTACAATGGGCCCGAGCAGCGTGGTCAGCAGCACCAGCAGGATGTTCAGCCCGTCAATGCCCACGAAGTACTTCACGTCCACGCCTTCGGGAAACCAGCCCCCAACCACGTGCGCCATCTGCGGCATGTCAGCCGTGCTCACGGACGGATCGTAGCCCATGAACAGCCCAATGGAGGCCACAAATGTAAGCACCGTGGTGCCCAGGGCCGTCCACTTGATAGACTCGGCTGAGGGCAGCGCCAGGAGCGCCAGCGCCCCCAGGAGCGGCAGAAAGATAACCAGCGATGTGAGCGCGGCAAAGTCCATGTATTCCGCTACGTTAAGCCGTGAAAGTAAACAAGTACAAAAGGTGCAGGGGGAGGCGCAGCATTGGTGCTACGCCCATCGGGCTATGCGCCCACCATTATAAGTCCGAGCACGAGCACCACACCGAGCACCAGCATAAGCGCATAGTTCTGGATGAGCCCGGTCTGGATGCGGCTCACACCGTTGCTCACCGACTGCGACAGCGCCGCCACCCCGTTCACCACGCCATCAATAAGCGTGGCGTCCATGGGCTGCAGCACCTTCTTTGAGGTGTCCAGCAGGCCGTCAACGATCACTTCGTTGTAGAAGTCGTCGATATGGTACTTGGCGTCCCAGAACGTGTAGAGGCCGCCCAGCCGGTTCTGCAGAGCGGTGTCGTAGGCCATAGCCTGGCCCGGACGATACGCGCGGTACCCGATGTAGGCCCCCACAATCGCAATGAGCGACCCGAATCCGACCAGGCCCCATTTCAGGGCCAGCGGCACCTTGGCCAGGTCTTTCATTTCGTGGACCGGACCGCCGTACGGTTCGCCCAGGAAGTGATGAATCCAGTTCAGGTCGCCGCCCTGAATAACTGCCGGAAGCCCAATGTATCCGCCCACAATGGAGAGCCCCGCCAGAATCCAGAGGGGAATCGTCATGGAGGCAGGCGACTCGTGCGGGTGCACGGTGTCGGCATCGGGCCAGCGCGGCTCGCCCTCGAAGGTAAGCATGTAGGAGCGCAGCATGTAGAACGCGGTTAGCAGCGCGGTGACGACTGCGATGCCCCAGACTACGTATCCGTAGAACGCGCCGCTGTAGCCCAACTCGAACGACTTAAACAGAATCTCGTCTTTCGAGAAGAAGCCCGCCAGCAGCGGAATCCCGGCAATGGCCAGCGTAGAGATGAGATAGGTCCACCGCGTAGACGGCATGTAGTCTTTGAGTCCGCCCATGGTGCGCATATCCTGCGGATCGAACCCGGCCATGTTGTGGCCTTTCGCCTCCAGGTCGTGCTCTACGTGCTCCATCGAGTGGATCACGCTGCCGGAGCAGAGGAAGAGGCAGCCCTTAAAGAAGGCGTGTGTCACAACGTGGAAGATGGCCACGAAGAAGGCGCCCACACCGGCGGCCATGAACATGAAGCCAAGCTGCGAGACGGTTGAGTACGCCAGCACCTTCTTGATGTCGTTCTGGGTGATGGCAATGGTGGCCGCCATGAGCGCCGTAATTGCGCCTACAATGCCGATGATCACCATGATGTGCGGCACCTCCAGCACCATCGGCGAGAGGCGCGCGAGCAGGTAGAGCCCGCTCGTTACCATCGTAGCGGCGTGGATGAGGGCCGATACCGGGGTGGGCCCGGCCATCGCATCCGGCAGCCACACAAAGAGGGGGAGCTGCGCGCTCTTGCCAGTAGCTCCAATGAAGATCAGCAGCACGATGAACCCGAGCACCGTCGTGTCGATGCCGGGGCCTTCGGCGAGGAGCGTCCCAAAGTCGAGCGCGCCCACCTCGCGAAAGAGAAAGAACATGGCGAGCAGAAAGGCAAAGTCGCCCACGCGGTTGACGATGAACGCCTTGTTGGCGGCAGCGCTGTTGCTGAGGTCGGTGTACCAGAACCCGATGAGCAGATACGAGCAGAGCCCCACGCCCTCCCAGCCCAAGAAGAGCACCGGCAGGTTGTTGGCCAGGATGAGGTTGAGCATCGCGAAGATGAAGAGGTTCAGATACGCAAAGAAGCGCCAGAACCCGGAATCCCCATGCATGTAGCCGGTTGAGTACAGGTGGATGACGCTGCCCACGCCGGTAACCACGAGCAGCATGATGAGCGAGAGCTCGTCGATGCGGTAGGCGAAGTCAATCGACAGATCGCCCGCCGCCATCCACGTAAAATAGGAGGTGATGATCGGGTCCCCCGAGAAGGTAGCAAAGAGGTAGACCGCAAACGCAAACGGAAGCGCCACCGCAGCAGTGCTTACCGTGCCAATCAGCCCCTCGCTGGTGCGGAGCTGGGGTAGGAACAGCGGCAGTACCCCGCTGAACAGCGCACCCGCCAGGGGAAGCAGAAGAATAAGTCGTACCAGCAGTTCAGAATCCATGCTCGGAGGCGTCAGACAACGTCAGGTGGAGGCGAAGCAAGCGGCACACGCGCCGGGGCGTGGCTCGACTGTTTAGTGCTTGAACAGATGGATGTCGTTGATATTGACCGTCCGCTTTTTGCGGAAGATCGCAATCACGATAGCCAGGCCGATGGCGGCTTCGGCAGCGGCTACGGCAATCGAGAAGAACACCAGGATCTGCCCCGTGGGGTCGGCCAACGACTGGCTGAAGCCGACCAGCGCTACATTTGCCGAGTTCAGCATGAGCTCCACGCACATCAAGATCACAATGGCGTTGCGCTTGAGCAGCACACCAAATACGCCAATCGTGAACATGACAGCGCTGAGCGCCAGATACCAGTCGAGAGCAACTTCCATAGCGAAGCAGGCGGAAGCGTGAGTAAAGGACACAAAAGCGACACATCCCTCATGCGCCGAGGGGCAAGACGCGCAGGCTTACGCAAAGCGACGCTGGGCCAGCATCACAGCGCCCACGGTGGCTGCCAGCAGCAGAATGGCTGCGACTTGCAGATGCAGGGCATACTCCGTGAAAAGGATTTGTCCCAGCGTATTGGCGGAGCCGTTCTCCACCGCCATGGCCGTTGTTACCGGCTCAGCAGCTTCCAGCGAAATGCCAAAGCTGGTCAGCATAACGTATAGCAGCTGGGCCAGCAGCCCGATGCCCAACACAAACCCGAGGATGGGACCCCACCCAATGCTGCGCGGACTCGGCAACGCGTCCAGGTTCAAAAGCATAATCACGAACAGCACCAGCACCATAATCGCTCCGGCATACACCAGAATCTGGATGACGCCGATAAAGGAGGCGTTCATGGTGAGGTACAGCCCCGCCACCGATAGCAGATTGAGCACCAGCGACAGCGCGCTGTAAATCGGACTCCGTGCGATGAGCACGCCCACCGCCGACGCTATTGCGATCAGGGCAAGCGCAAAAAAGGTGACCGAAGCAAGAGCCATGAATGCACACAAGCGGGTGAGGGAAACACGGGCAGGCCCGGCTCAATGCGGTGGAGCCATATTCAACCTGCAACGCAAAGTAGGGAAGTCCCCCCGCATGGGCAAGCGCCGCAGCGGTTAATCCCGGATGAATACGGCCTCAGACGGGCTCACCCGTATCTCTCCTCCTGCATTTGCCGAGCATTCACAGCAGATGTCATGGGGAGTATTCCCTACCGCTGCCGGAGGAACCATCTCCTACTTCGCTGGCAGGGGTCTTCCAAGATGTAGGGGACTTCTGAACTTGCGGGAGATCTTTCGAGTCGGCTGTGCCTCGCTCAAGATGACAGCATGGTGTAGGGGCTCACAACCCAACTCCCAGAACATGTCATGGTGAGCGTATGGAGGTCCGACGCAGGAGCCCCGACCGCTGTCGGGGGAACCATCTCCTACTCAACTGGCACCTACCTACCGAAATACAAGTCCCCCCTACGACTCGGTCGAGGCATGCATCAGCGAATAGGCCATGGCATCTTCGCCCGGCGGACGCGTGTTCGTGCCCCGGTGCCCCGTAACCTGCACGGAACGACCAAACGCATCTTCAAACAGCGTGCTCGCTTGCTGTGCCGCCCACGTTTCCAGCTCCGGATCGCCTTTGGTGCACGCGTCAATGTGAAGCGCCTCCTCATTGGCACCTACCGCAAGCGTCGTTACGTTCTGGTAGTGACTGCGGTCGAGGCGCTCGGCAATGCGCAAGATCCCTGCAAGCTGCGCCACGCGCTTCTGATCGTGCGGCGAAAGGCGCCCGTAGTGCGGATGCGCCGGCAGCGGATGCTCGGCCCGGTGATAGCGCGCCACCAGCGAAATGAGATCAACCTCGCCATCGTAAAAGCCGCGCAGGTCGGCATGGCGAATCAGGTAGCGCGAGTGCAGATGGTGGTCGGAGTGGCTAATGTAGTATCCAATATCATGGAGCAGCGCCGCGTACTCCAGCAGTTCGCCATCGTCGGATGGTCCCGCGTACCACGGCAGGCATCGGTCAAACAGAAAGAGCGCGGTGGAGGCCACGTGCTGCGCGTGCTTCTCATCCCACTCAAACCGAAACGCCACCTCATGGATGCTGCGGCGCCGCACATCCGCATAGGGCGCAATGCGCTGCAGCCGCTCGTGGTTTTCGCGGATGAACTGCACCACCATGCCCTCGCGCAGCGCGTGGGCCGACACGTGCAGCTTGTTGAACGCGTGCGACTCCAGAAGCACCTGCAGGAGCACCGCCCCCGCACCAACCTGTCCCACCCGCTTCAGCGCCACCGCAGGAAGCGCTTCCCGCTCGTCCGCAGACGTACCCACGATAAAGCCCAGCGTATCGCGAAACGCATCCAGCGACACATCCACCTCAAAGACCGAGGTATCGCCCTGTCCATGCTGGTCCAGGCACACACGCGCCAGGCTCTTCACCGTCCCCGACGAGCCGACCAGCGTGCGCACGTCGTGCTCCTGCATCGCCGCCAGCACCGGCGCCAGCTCTTCCCGAAAATGTGTGCGCAACGCCTCCTGGTCGGCGGCCGACATCGGATCCGACGTCACAAACCGCTCGGTCATGCGGGCGGCGCCCAGCTTCAAGCTCGTGGCCAAGTGCACCGTATCGCCCGTGCACACAATGAACTCGACCGAACCGCCGCCAATATCCACTACCACCGAGGGCGCATGGACATCCACCTCGCGCCGTACCCCCTGAAAGATGAGATGCGCCTCTTGCGCCCCGCTAATCGGATCAATGCGCAGCCCAATCTCGTCGCGCACGCGCTCAATGAACGCCCCGCCGTTGTTCGCCTCGCGGATCGCACTGGTGGCACACGCAAAAAACGAGCGCGCGCCCTGTCCCTGTGCCAGCAGGTAGATGCGCTTCAGCGCCTGCATGCCGCGCTCCATCGCCTCATCGGCCAACCGCCCCGCCGCCAGCCCGCTATCGCCCAGGCGCACCATCTCCTTCATCCGGTCTACCACCTTAAAGCTGCCGTTCGCATACGCATCCACAATGATAGCATGAAACGAGTTCGTCCCCAGGTCAATCACGCACACGCGCAGCGGCGCCGGGGTCGACTGGGCTTCGTAGGTGGTGTGGGGGACGTACGGACACATGGCCCGGGGCATCGAAGCGTCGTCCATAAGCACAAAATCGGAGCAGTAAACCGAGAAACGAACGGGTTGGAACCGCTTCATAGAAATGATGCGCAGCGGAATAAGTTACACGCAACATGAAAAACCCGCCGCGTTTACCGATTTTTGCTGGATACAACGCTCAGATGCGGTCCTTGAGCGATTCAGCAGACGTTAAGCGCCCCGGCGGCCCCACCAGTCCCACCGCACCGCCAACACCCCACGCCCAAACACCCACTCGTCGCAGCCCCACCAGTCCCCAACCGGCTCTCCTGTCTGGTGGATACGCTTGGTCGTGACTACGCTCTGCGTGATCCTTCTCTTGTTGCAGATGTACACCATTGCAACCTCGTCGCGAGGCTCCGCCTCGTGACGCACGTTGCAGGGGCTCCGCCCCGCTCTCCAACAAAAAAGCACCCGCCCGTGAAGACGGGTGCTATGGGTCGTATGCGGTGCCCTGCGGGGATTCCGTCGTCTTTCAATCCTCACCCTCCAATGAAGGAGGGTGCTATCGCTTTGGCAGCGCCCGCGTCTCCCAGATTAAGCTCTTTCAATCCCCCCCCCCGTGAAGGAGGGTGCTATCTGACGCCATGTGCAGGTTTTCTTTTCCGGTAGCGGTTCAATGGTAAGTGATTGTCATATGGCCGACATCATCGGAGCCAGACAACCCCCTCTGTCTATCGACATCTCCCCCTTGGAAAAGGGGGAGAAACCCGAAGGGAGAGGGGGTTCGAATAAGACAAACCTACATTCTACGATAGCCTTATCACTTAGCGTCTACCCACTACCTCTTTTCCCTTTGCTGGTCGCCTTGTAGCAGAATACACGGTCCTGACATCCCCCATTCCCTCACGCTGTTCGGGCCTTTCCCCCTTCACGAAGCGGCGTACATGTCGCGCAGCGACAAAGGGGGATGCTCGCCCCGGAAGGACAATGGAAAAACTTGCACACCGCGTTATCTGGGCACAGAAGACACACCTGGTTGCGTGGATCTTTCAATCCTCACCTGCCCGTGGTATCTGTTTAGCGACCTGTAGCCCACGACTGGGAACTCAGCAGACGTCCTGGGCAGTGTTTAGCCCAAGTTGGAACGGGGCAGAGCCCCTGAGCAGCCTGCGTCGCACGGCGGAGCCATGCGACGAGAGGGCTAAACAGATACTGCCCGAAGGCAGGTGCTATGTTGTCGAGACACTGGTATGCCCGCTCCACCGTCTTCTTTCAATCCTCACCCTCCCGTGAAGGAGGGTGCTATTCCGTCTCGCTGGCCTCGTGCTGTATCTGCTCGACCTTTCAATCCTTACCCTCCCGTGAAGGAGGGTGCTATACGAGCTGCACGACGTGCTGAGTGGCCATAAGGCCTTTCAATCCTTACCCTCCCGTGAAGGAGGGTGCTATGTACCAGTGCGTGCCTTCGCGGTATGCGTACATCGCTTTCAATCCTCACCCTCCCGTGAAGGAGGGTGCTATAGGGCGTCGGGGACGGGGTCGTGCTGGCTGTCTACCTTTCAATCCTCACCCTCCCGTGAAGGAGGGTGCTATACGAGCGCCGCGTACACCGACGAGGACATGCTTCTTTCAATCCTCACCCTCCCGTGAAGGAGGGTGCTATTAAGCGTTTGCGTCATAGGGCTGTCATCCACGCGCTCTTTCAATCCTCACCCTCCCGTGAAGGAGGGTGCTATCGTCTCGAGTCGCTTTGGGCAAGCGACCCAGACAATCTTTCAATCCTCACCCTCCCGTGAAGGAGGGTGCTATTACGAGCGGGCCACGATGGAGACGGAGGGGCAAGAGCTTTCAATCCTCACCCTCCCGTGAAGGAGGGTGCTATGGAGACGGAGCCCGACCATACAACAACTCACTCCCTCTCTTTCAATCCTCACCCTCCCGTGAAGGAGGGTGCTATAGGCCGCCGCCCGTGATGGCAGAGACAAGGGTTGCCTTTCAATCCTCACCCTCCCGTGAAGGAGGGTGCTATCGCAGTCCTTGTAACCTGATGGAAAACCAGCAGGTTTCAGAGTCGTTTTCGCGAACCCTTCCTGTCGTGTCAACTCGTCCCGAATCCGCAATCTGTCTTTCTTCCTCCATATCGTTTAATATCAATGCTTTACATACAATCGCGATCCCCCGTGCAGATCGGCGACCACTACCGGTTCGCGATGCCTCAAACGCACCACATCATACAGCTACTGTTGTGTCACGCATGGTTGTTTAGGTCAAGCCGAGAACGCTACGCGTGCTGTGCCGTCCCGAACCGTTCCCGCTAAACGCCAAGGAGATGGTTCCGCCGACAGCGGTCGGCGCCACAGGGCGGGACTGCGCTCACCATGACAGGCTTCGTGGGGGCTGATTGCAAGGCAACTATCAAAGTGGGGATTGACATAGCACTACAACGGTCGCTTATAAAATAAGCGGATCATTGAAATCAATCGACTCATCAACACCATACGTCTCCACCGCCTCGGCAGCCGACATGGAGAGGCGATACAGGCGGATGCTGTCTTTGTCGTTGTCGATTTCCTGAAGCAGGTCGTCTACCATCTGCTCGTACTGCGCTTTCGACACACTGCACTCAAAGACTGATTGCTGCACGCGCTGCCCGTAGTTCGTACACACCTGCGCCACGCGGCGCAACCGGCGCGCCCCGCCATCATCAACCGTGGCCACATCGTACGTCACAAGAATCTCCATAGGAGCCGTTTGTTAGTTAACGCAAGTTGCTGGGCTGTAAGCGCCCCACCTGAAGGAATGCAGTGCTTTTAGAGCCCGGAGCGGAGTCGAAACGCGAGTGGAGCGACTGATGGGTGAATACGAGCACGTCTCGGCATCGCACCTGTTTTACTCGCAGTGGGAGAGATTCTTCGTCGCTTTGCTCCTCAGAATGACAGATTGTGGAAGGTTGGTGTTCTACCCCGCAGCTTGGGTCATTCATTATTATCGCACCAGATACGGGATGTACGTCTCCATGTCGCCGCGCAGCGTACGCGCCAGCAGCCGGGACTGCGCATGCGGGATCAGCCCAATCTCCATCGACTGATCCAAAAACGGATGCGTCACAGTCTGCTGCTTGCGCTCCTGATACGCCGTAATCACGGTTTTGCGTCCGTCATCATTCAGCAGCACGGCCCCGCCGTCGGGTGTACGGAAGTCATCCGGCGTGAGCTGGCGGCGGTTGATGAGTGTAAGCGCCAGCCGGTCGGCAACAGGCGCGCGCAGTTCCTCCATCAGGTCCAACGCCAGCGAGGGACGCCCCGGTCGGGGGCGGTGCAGAAACCCCATCTGCGGATCCAGCCCCACGCCCTCCGCCGCCGACACGCAGTCGTTCAGCAGTAGCGTGTACAGAAACGAAAGCACCGCGTTAAACCGGTCACGCGGCGGACGCCGCGAGCGCCCGTTCATTTGAAAGGCGTCGCGCTGCTGACGGATATGATGCGAGAGCACGTCGAAATAGGTCTTGGCGGCTTCGCCCTCCAGTCCGCGTATGGCGTTGGGGTCGGTGGCCGACTCCAGCGTATCAAGCGTGCGCGCCATGCGTTTGGCGGTGGAGTGCAGGTCGGCCTGCCGGTCGTCGTCATCGACCGACCGGGCCGCGCGCACCACCATGCGGCGGCTGTTCTGCACCTTGCCCGCCACACAGGCCCGAGCAATGGCCGCCCGATCCGCTTCGGACTCGGCCTGTTCGTACTGCGCCTGCCGCAGCAGCACGTTTCCCGATTGCGGCCCCTGCACGCGAGCGCGGAACCGTCCGGTGTGGCTCATAAACACCACCGCTCGCCCATCTGCTGCGCATCGCCCCATAAGCGCAGGCGTCACGAGCACATTGCCAAAGCACACGATAGCGCCCAGATGATGCAGCGGAATCTGCGCCTTCTTGTCGCCCTCGACCTCCAGGCGCACCGTGTCGTGGTCAAGGCGCAGGTACGAGGGCTCGGTGGTTACGTAGAGCGTGTTGAGGAGCTGGCGCATAGAGCGAAAAGCCGTTTATGGGGGAAGCGGACGTGCACGTGTGAATGCGAGAGGCCATGTTGCTACGCCGCACCGGGCGGGTCGTCGATGCGAAAGAGCGCGCGCTGCCACCACGACTGGCGGTCGGAGGCGGCCATGGGCTCAGGCATGCACACGCGCTGCAGCGAGCACGGCGGACAGCGGTCGTCGTTCACGGGCGGCGGCACGCGGTTCGATTCCAGCATAGCCCGCACCTCGGCCACGATGTCTTCGGTGGCCTGGCGCAGCGACGCATCCAACTCGACTTCCTGCCGACGGCGTGCGCCGGTGTGGTAAATCGCCCCTGCCGTTACCGACGCGCCGGTCATCTCCTCCAGACAGAGCGCCTGCGCACACAGCTGGATGCGCGCCGGACGGTGGTAGCGCTCAGCACCATGTTTGTACTCCACTGGATACGGCGTCTCTCCCTGAAACTCCACCACATCGGCGCGGCCCACCAGGCCCAGCCGGTCGGAATACAGCGGCAGGCTGCGCACAATGCGCACGTCGTCGCGTGTGTTGTCGAGCGGCAGATCCACGCGCTCATGATCGCGGTTGCCCCGCAGCGTGTAGATGTTCTCCTCGTAGCTCTGCTCCACATGGATCAGCGCACACTGCCGCGGACAGTACGCGTAGTGCTCCAGCGCTGAAATCATGATGCGGTCGTCGTCGGCCCATTCCATAGATGTGGCAGTCGTTACGAGCGTACGAGACGGTATCAAGCCATTGGTGCGCCCCGCTATATGAGCACAGACAACGTGACGCCATCGGGCAGATTGGCGTCGTCAACGGCTACCGCATAGTCCGAAAACGAACGCGGCGCATCGCTCTCGGTATGCGCCGTGATCCGGTCGAAGAGCGTGTGAGCAGGCGCATTGCCCAGCTTGTTGTCGTGGCTGAACACGAACAGTCCACGCAGGCCCATCATGCCGCGCGACGCCGATCGGTCGAGCTCCCAGCACATCTTAAGCGCGTTCCAGAAGAGTTCCAGGTCGTCGCCGTCGAAGCCCGTCTGGTCGGCCAGCGTCGGATTGTAAAAGCCGTGCCCGCGATAGAGCCCGTACGGCACGATGGCTTTGCGGCCAAACATGCTTTCGCCTTTTTCTTCGCGCGATTCCTCCGAGATCGGTACCGAGCGTGTAATGGTCATATCCATCGGGGCAATCGGGTCGATGGAGCGCGCAAAGGTAAGCTGCATGGGGCCCAGCACTTGCCCGCAATTCAGCTCTTTGTGGCTCATCACCGCACCAAACGAGCGTACATCGAAGAACTCCTGGCACATCCAGGATCGCGCTTTGCGCACATCAGCTACGTCCGCCTCGCCCGATTCAAGATCCAGGGCCTCGTAGGCCTGCTTCTGCTTGTCATGCAGCACATCGCCCTGCCGCACGTAGATTTTGTGCTTGGCCTCGTCTGATGCGTGGTCGATGTAGTTGCGAATCTTGCGCTTCACCGATACATCGGTCACCAATCCCTGCATCGTTTCGGGATCGGTACGGGGCAGGTTTCCGGCGTCGGGATCGCCATTGGGATTGCCGTCGGTTACGTCGAAAAGATAGACGAAGTCGTGGCGCTTTTCGGGGTCGAGGTGACTCATGGTAGAATGGGAAGTTTGGGGATAGTCGATTGCGCGAGTGGATTCGGCGCGGGCTATGCAACGTCCGCTTTTTCGTCTTCTGCCTTCTTCTTTTTGGCGGCTTCGATGCGCTCAAACATAGCCTGACGCTCGTGATAGTAGCCCAGCGCAAATTCAGCCTGCGCTTCGGGCGAGAGCGTTTTGGGCATCTTTCCAGGTGCAATCTGGCTGGTGATTGCTCCAATCCGCTTCTGAATATCGGTGTAGGCGGATTTGTTGTTCTTACGCAGCTTTGAAAGATGCGCCTGCGCCTGGCCAAGTAGCTTGCCGAACACGCTTTGAGGCGTGGTTGAGGCGCTCTTAAAGAACTTGTCAGTGATCGTGCTATTCGGGTTGTCGAGCGCCTGAGACTGGGCCTGTTCCAGCGCCGAGAAGAGACGGCCCAGTTGATAGGCCACGCTGTCGTAGGTCGGGTCGAGAGCAGAAGGCATAGGAATGCTGTGTGTGATGAGATAGAGTTTGAGGAGGGATGCGCGTTGGGCAGAGACTTCGCCAAGCGCCTGGTTGCGGTTTAGCGCCTTAAGCAGAAACGGATACGGCACAGGACGTCCGGTGAGGGCGGTGCGCATCAGGCCCTCTTCCATCCACGGCGGGATGTCGTTCAGGCTTTTGGTGCCCGAAGATACCTGTATGAGACCCATAAGCAGCGCAAAACTGCCGTGGTATCGCCCGTTCACTTCCATCGCCTCAAAGTATTGGGCCAACCGGGTCTGCACCTGCCCCACAGTAGCCCGCTCGAAATGACGGACGATGAGGCGCCCCTGGTTTTCTTGGAGGCACATCGTCCAGAGCGGCGTGTCGTTTTCGGTGAGTCTGCCGTCGTAGTAACTGCTTAGCAGCTCCTCGATGTAGTTGGTGTCACCGTCTTGAAGCGGATTCAAGCTGAACGAGGTATCCATTGGATCCGTCCAGTAGACCCAATACGTCTCGTTGAGGGTGTACGTGTAATCATCGCTATCTACGAGCCAGGAAAGCGCTCTTCCAACTCTGCGCTGCGATGAATGCGTGAGCCAAGCATTTTCAGAGCGGCCCAATCCGTATGACTCGAATGCTTTTTCATTGTACGACGAGAGTGCACTCCCAAATCGACGAACTTCGTAGTGCGTAGCGGCTATTCCACCATCTTTTCCTGTTAGTGCACACGGCCCCGTCCTGTCGGCTTTCTCACTCTCCAGTGAAGCCATGAAGTCGGCCCACCATGCTTGTACCGCAGGCATCTCATGAAGCAGCGTGCCATCAACGTTCACAAGGACGATGTCTTGGCGTCCCATACTTGGATCAATCGGTGCCAATTGGACACGCCCGTACCGTACCTCAGCCATAAAACGAAGGTCGCCATACAAGACCGCAGTGTGGGTTTGCACAAACTTCCAAAGGGTCTGTACTTCCGGAAGGTCGAGGTCGTTAGCTACTTGCTTCACCAAGTCGCGGTATCCCTGGTGTGTCTTTTGGCCACGGTCTTTTTTAGACACCTTGTCCCGCAGCCCAAATGTATATTCAGCAGTGTCGATCAGGCGCGGACGGACTGCAGTTCCGGCACGTCCACGGTCTGGCACATTGGCTCTGCCTTCCGTTGGTATCAGATTATATGAGGTGTCTTTTGTCCTTAGTTTGAGTATCCATCGCACCGGTCGCCTTTTGTAAGCATCTGGAGGAAGGCGATCTGTGATCTGGTCATGTACATCAAGCAGCGAATCAAGCATCGGGATGGGTATTTTGGTAGAGCGCTTGTGGGATGTGCATCACACCGTCATCTAACGCGGCGTGGAAGAAGTGCGGCGTGGCCTCGTAATGCTGCGTCTCGGCGTTGATCTCATCGTATGCAATGTCGAACAGCATGCGCCCGAGGGGGCGATCGCCAAGCACCGGGGTGTCCTGGTCGGTCGGCGGTCGAAACCAGGCGGCAAACTCGCGGCAGCCCATGTACGGACGCTTAAAGCACGCGCCCCGGTCTACACGCCGCCGAAACTGATCGCGGTACTTGGCCGGATGCTCATTTTTGCCGTAGCCGACCAGATGGACATCAGCCTCAATCAGATACGCAACATCTTTGAGCGCCAGCGTCGAACGAAGGGCTCGGACGCTCGGGGTGTTAGGGCGGCTTTTCTCTTTTGCATCCACATCAATGGTCGATACCTCTCGTCCCTCCATCCAGTCTTTTTTGCTGGGGGAGACGGCTTTCTTTTTGACTTCGCTGCGGCGCAGTTGAATGTGCTGAATGGGCTGGAGCGGCGTAATCGTCTGGATGCGCCACATGAACGCTGGCTTCCAGAAAATAGCCTCCAGAATGCCGCGTGCCGCTGACGGTGTCATCACGTCGTAGCTTACGCGCTCAACCTTCATCTCTGGACGCGTGAAGCAGGCAAACGTGCTGCCTACAACCACTTGCAATGGAGCATATTCAGACATACATCAACTCGGAAAATGGGTAGAGAGTGAGAGGGTGTGCGCGACCAGCGCAGGTGCGGCTCGGGAAGGGTTACCAGATCATCTGCTCGATTTGTTCGGGCCGTTCCACATCGAGTTGCAGCCCATACGTGTCGTCGTAAAACATCGAATCCCAGACCCAAACGTCAGGTTCGGCCTCCCGCACAATGCCGTTGTCAAGCGCTTTGTTGAACTCCCAGTTGTACACGCTCACCATGTACGGCTGCAAGGCACGCCGCACGTGCGGTGGGATGTAGCCCAGGTGTTTAATCTGACTGCGGTGCGTGTTGAAAATGGGCATTGCCTCGCCGTAGTCCACAAGCACATCGGTGGCGTCTTGCGTAATCAGACGGTAGGCAGCCGCTACGTCTTCGTAGTTGAAGCGGCGCTGCATATCCTGAACGCCATGCTTGTCTGTTGGAAAATCGTTGTAGAGCTCGGCAAAGTACTGCTTGGCGGCGTCGGGGCTGTTGAGATCTACACCGTCGCGAAGCATCCCCAGCGCTATTTCTCGGCCTGTTTTGTAGGGCGGTGGCGGACACGATCCGTCGTCCAGCCGGAAGATGATGACCCTCCCTGCCTCTTGCTCCCGATTGCGGTTGCAGCGTCCAGCGGATTGGATGATGGAGTCGAGCGGCGCAGCGTCTCGAAGCACCAGCGGGAAGCTGATGTCTACGCCCGCCTCGATGACCTGCGTTGATACCAGGCGTACCGGCGTGCCCGTGCTCAGTTGCTTCTTTGCCACGCTCATGACTTCGTCACGATGCGCGCGGCAGAGTCGTGTCGAGAGGTAGTACGCATCAGCGGCTTCGGCAACACGCTGCGCATCGGCGGTAGTGTTGCAGATGGCGAGTGCCTGTTCTGCACGCTGCATCTCGCGGGCCACCCGCGCCGCGCTCCATGTTGCATCGGTTTTATCGTGGTAGCGCACCCGTTGCATCCGGTCGTACAACACGTCTGCACCATCAATAATCGGAGTGGACGGGTAATGCCCCACGGGTCCGTAACCGGGCTGTGTAGCCGTGCAGAGGACAACCGAACTCGTGTACAGACGGGTAAGCTCACGCAAGGCCCACATGGTAGGCGCCACCAACCCAGCGGGCACGCTCTGCACCTCATCGAGCACAATTACGCTGTTGGCATACCGGTGCAGCTTGCGCAGGCGACTGTTTTGGTTGGAGAAAAGCGTTTCGAGCAACTGCACTGTGGTCGTGACTACAACAGAAGCCTCCCAGTTCTCGGCAGCCAGCACGTCACGTTTCTCGCTCTCGGTAGGCGCAAAGTCTGCCTTATGGGCACGTTGTACAGCCGAGTGATGCTCAAGCACAGCATCCGCCCCAAAGATGTCGCGGTACTCCCTGGCATTCTGGTCGATGATTGATGTGTAGGGGAGCGCGACAATCACGCGATCTAAGCTATGCTTTTTCGCATGTCGCAGCGCAAAGGCCATGACCGAACGCGTCTTTCCGCCGCCAGTTGGCACCGTCATGTTGTACATGCCCTGCGCTCCATCGCCCGAAGCGAGCGCATCTTCGTAGATCTGGTTACGGATGCGGTTGATCTCCGTCGTTGGGTTCGCGAACTGCTTTTGGTCGGCTTCAAGTCGCTCCAGGAGCACGCCGGGCCGCGGGCCTGCGCTTCTGAGCTTCGCCATGTCAGCGTTGAAGTGCGCCTCGGTGTCCAGGTAGTCAGCATCCACGAGTGCGGAGTGCACGAAGCGCGTCCAGAGTTCCAGTTGAAGCACCTGCTCTTCGTTGGCTCCCGTAAGTTCGGGCATCTGCGTCTCGTCTCCATGCGCGCTGCCCGATGCCTCGATAAATGCGTTCCCTTTTGCAAGCGCTTCTTGGATGCGGGGCTCTTTCTTTTTAGCGGCAATACGTTTCTTGAGCCGAAGCGCATTCGGAAGTCCGCCGTGGTGCCCAGCGACGCAGATAGCAGGCGTGATCGCGGGCGCATCAGCCCCCTGTAGCATGCCTACGCTGGAGTGATCGCGTTCGCCTGGATTGTAATTCTCATCGGCGAGAAACCGCTGCACACGAGGATGCGCCTTGCCTGCGTCGTGCCACCAGCCCAGCCAGCGGGCTATCGCGGCGCTGTCGAACGGCGCGGCAAAGTCCGCCGCCCGCTCGGCGACGTTGCGGGCATGGTCGTGGAGCAGCTGTGGCTGACCGCCCGACTCCGGAGCCGAATGGGCGATGAGAGGCGCAGACATAACGATTTAATACAGGAAGTTGAGAGAAGTAACATTAGAGTACAAGGCATACAGCGAAGATGCAAATGCTGCGAACATGCAGCCGGTGTTTCGGTTTACTTATGTGACACAGAAGCATCGCGAACCCCAAGTGGTTGCTCATTCCCTGGGGGGTTCGCGATCTGCACTAAGCCGTTTAGAACCAGCATGATACAGATACCCGCTTTGCGTTACCTATATCGCATCCGGTCTGGGGAAACAGGGGTCCGCGAAAACGGCTTTGAAACCTACTGGTTTTACATCAGGTTACAGCAACCGCGATAGCACCTGCCTTCACGGGCAGGTGAGGATTGAAAGATGGACGTCATGTCTTCACGCAAGGTGTTCACGAATAGCACCTGCCTTCACGGGCAGGTGAGGATTGAAAGGGAAGTGCAGGCTCGCGCCCCGCAGGTCTTTTCCATAGCACCTGCCTTCACGGGCAGGTGAGGATTGAAAGGCAATTTTGCAAACTCAACCCCGAAGTCCAGATGAGATAGCACCTGCCTTCACGGGCAGGTGAGGATTGAAAGATTTCGTGGCGATCGACCATCCGGCCCAGGCGGCGATAGCACCTGCCTTCACGGGCAGGTGAGGATTGAAAGGACAGCCATGATGGGTGTGCGTTTGTGTGCGTAGATAGCACCTGCCTTCACGGGCAGGTGAGGATTGAAAGGTATTGCTCATAAGCCTCAGTGCTAACCGTTAGCACAATAGCACCTGCCTTCACGGGCAGGTGAGGATTGAAAGACGGCCTTCACCTGGAAGTCCCGCGTGCGCGTCTCATATAGCACCTGCCTTCACGGGCAGGTGAGGATTGAAAGACGTAGCTCTGCACGGCCTCCGGGTCAGCGCCGTCAAATAGCACCTGCCTTCACGGGCAGGTGAGGATTGAAAGATCCACGATCGCGCTGCTCGCACTCCAGGCGGTCGATAGCACCTGCCTTCACGGGCAGGTGAGGATTGAAAGGACGTGAGCACTGAGCGACACGCTGTCGCCTTCGGATAGCACCTGCCTTCACGGGCAGGTGAGGATTGAAAGGAACTCGTCGGTGTAGAGCGTCCATGTGAGTGGATATAGCACCTGCCTTCACGGGCAGGTGAGGATTGAAAGACCGATGACGCGATTGAGCGCTTCGCCGAGCTTGCATAGCACCTGCCTTCACGGGCAGGTGAGGATTGAAAGACGGTCGACCAGGTGGCGGCGCTCAGTGCCACGCTGATTGATAGCACCTGCCTTCACGGGCAGGTGAGGATTGAAAGCTGCTACGTGCTCAGCTGGAGCGATGACGACCTGGATAGCACCCGCCTTCACGGGCAGGTGCTTCTTTTTTGGGTAGCGGTTCAATGGTAAGTGATTGTCATATGGCCGACATCATCGGAGCCAGACAACCCCCTCTGTCTATCGACATCTCCCCCTTGGAAAAGGGGGAGAAACCCAAACGAGTCCGCAGGACGACTCATGGAGCGCAGCGGAATAAAGGGAGAGGGGGTTCGAATAAGACAAACCTACATTCTACGATAGCCTTATCACTTAGCGTCTACCCACTACCCTTTTTTGGTATCAGGGCAGCACGTCCCGCATCAAGCCCCCGCAAAGCAGGACCGAACCCCGCCGGTCGGGATATGATGGTGTGCGGTATCCTCATGTGCACGCTCCCCACCGTTATGCTGTCGTCTGTTCGCACGCGTCTGCTCCTCCCACTGGCCATGCTGACCCTGCTGCTCAGCGGCTGTCTGCCGTCGGGGTGTAGCAGCGGATCGTTCGATGCGATTGCCCCCTCCGATTCGCTCTCGCGTGAGCGCGCCGCCACGGTGGCGGCTGATTCGCTGCGCCACGTGCGTACCATTGCGTCGACAGAGACCCATCCGCTGCGCTACCCGCGCTCGCTGCGCTACCGGCCCAGCGGCACGCTTGTCGTGGCCGATGCCGAGCGCAACAGCCTGCACGTCATTGCCCCCGATGGCAGCTACGGCCGCGAACTCACCAGCGACGCCTTCGACGTGCCCTACCTTGCAGGCATCACAGGCGACACCCTGTGGGTCTTTAACGCCGGGTCGGATACGGTGGTCGGCGTTGAAAATGGCGATGTGCTGCCCGATGCCGGCTTCGCAATCGAGCGCGCCGACGCGGCCTCGCTCGTGTATGCCGCCGCCCACTCGGATGCGTTCTACCTGAAGGTGCTGGGCGAAGACATCGGATCCACCCTGTATCAGTACGACTGGAACGGCACCCTGCAGGCCGAGCGCCCCCTCTCCCAGCCGTACTGGCGCTACGCAGGCTTTCTACGCATCCAGGGCGATACGCTGTGGAGCCTCTCCGGCTTTCGCCCCGTGGTCGACCGCCTGCCGCTCGACCTGGAGACAGCCTCGGCATCCCCCGACACACTGGCCCTGCGCGGCTTCGATTCGCCCATGCTGGAGCGCAGCTACGCGTTCCTACAGGGCGACACCCACGAGCCGCCCCTGCTCATCCCCTCGGCTACCTTTGCCAATGGACGCCTCTTTGTGCTGAATGTGCGCTCGGGCTGGGTTCAGGTGGATGTGTTTGGCCGCGACGGCACGTTGCAGCATCGCCTCATCGAAGCAAACCCGCAGCCCAACACCGACTTCTTTCCGCACGACCTGAGCGTCCGTGCCCACAGCGACGGCTACGACATTACACTGGCCGTCTCCAGCCCCGACCCGGCCATCGTCACCTACCGATGGACGCCCAGCAACACGCTGGAGTAACGTACAACCCAGAGAAACAGTGGCAATTGAACTGCAAGTGATTGTCGCCTACCTCGAAAACGCATTTCTCTACCTGCGTCATAAAGACGTTCACTATCCCCCTTTCCTCATCCGCAGGTCATCATCCTAACGCCGACTGCTCACGCTTGGCCTGGGTCTACGCGCTGGAATCCCTTGCACGCGTTCACTCTTCAATACCTTCGTATACCAACGAAGCATGCAGAGTTGGTGTCATATCCAAAAACCGCAGGATGCTACCATCAATCGCACAATGCTGCAATACATTGCAGCACATGCCACATACCCTTAGCGGTGTTTACATAAATGTTTTGCTTCTCTGCTATGTAATTCTATACCATGACAGACCTCAATGCGGAGGTCGAGGGCTCCAATGCACAGAGCCCAGGCCCCTCCAGTCATGTGGATATTCCGCTCTCTACGAGGCAGTTAGACTGGGTGTCAGAGAAAGCTCAGAGTAGCAACCGCTCGCCCGCCTCATTCATCCGCCTGCTGATCGTCCAGTACAGGAAGTTCTGTGGGCGTCCTAAAGGCACCGATTCCGCTTCTGCAGCCCCATCTTCGTCAGCGGAGAGCGACGGGGCCACGCAACAGAGTACGAATGACGCCTCTGCCACCAACGATACGCCTGGGGCTGCCCCGCCGCCCTCGATGTTCGACTACGTTGAGGAGGAGCCTTAAGGCAGCTCTCCTATCTCTCCGCAGCATTCAACTCTTCTAACCCTCCTCTATTCTCGATGTGGATACCCCCCGGTTGCTCGTACTGGACGACCATGCCGATACCCGGCTTCTTATTGCACATGTCTGCCCCTCGTCGTGGCACCTTACACCCTGCGCAACCTGTGCCGAGGCCCGCTCGGTGTTAACGACACAGCGTTTCGACCTGCTGGTCTTCGACATTCGACTGCCCGACGGATCAGGGTTTGACGTACTTCACTTTGCGCGCAATCATCACACCTCGTGCAACAAGGATGTCCCAGCAGTTGCCATTACCGCAATGGGATACCCAAATCCTGAAGTTCAGCTCTTCCGCAAAGGATTTGACGAATACATTTCTAAACCCTTCGTGCAGTCTGACCTTATGGCACTCTTTCATAAACACGAACTTACCTGGCCTTGATACGCTCTCGGAGTTCTGTCCCCCCATAGTGTTTTCACTGCAGTGCCTTCTGATACGTCATCTTCCAATGCATTCGAGGCCCGTTACCATATTCGCGGTGAGCGCCTTTGGCGCGTGGCCCCTGCCACCTCAGTGCCTACGGATGTCCCGTTACTCATTGAGCAAATTCGGCTCAATAGCACGGAGCCGTTGCATGCCATGCCTCCGCTTCGGCACCACCTACTGGGCGTTATACTGGAGGGCGAAGCAGACGGCCAATATCGTCTTGATCCTTATGCAAAGACGCACACAATATTGGGGCGTCCCGGAACGGCATACTTTATCGAGATGAGGACTGAAGGCCAATGGGGCTGATCTGCTGAGTCGTGTGTTGTCATGCTGGTGTACGTGCCGCCCGCATTAGTCCATCATATCGGTGCTGCATACGGATTTAGACCGGCTCACACAGCACTGCGTACCGAGTTTGTAGCGTACGACCAGTTTCGATACTTGCTGGCCTCATCGCTGAACCAAATTATGGATGACTCTGCGCACACGCTTGCGCAGTCTGTTGTGCACACGATGATGCTCCGTGTCATCACAGAGCAAGAGGAAACGTCATCCCTCCTTGAGGCAGCGGAGGGGTCTCTCCTGCTTCCCACGCGGCGGCGCTTGCATGACTACATCCGTGCTCATCTTGAAGATGGACTCTCTGTGTCTGAGTTGGCCGCGCATGTAGATATGAGTCCTGCCCACTTCAGCCGTCTGTTCAAGAAAACGGTGGGCATGTCACCGTATCAGTATGTGCTGCATGAGCGTGTGCGACAAGCGCAACACCTGCTGGCTCACACCGAGGCATCCATTGCCGACATTGCGCTGTGTGTCGGCTTTACAAGCCAGAGTCATCTTACACGCCGCTTTCGCATCATAACGCATACCACGCCAGCCGCCTATCGGCGCGCGGTGCAAGCTGCCTCAGCGTCTCCAGAGTAGCTCGATTGCCGTGCACCCGCTCCGCGTGCGTCCTAAACGAATGTGCGGCTGGCCTGCGCTCTCTACGACTGGGCGGTCTTCACATCTACCGTTCCTGTTCCCGGTTCGGGCAGCCACGACCAGTTAGGAAGCTTACCGCGCACACGGGCCGCCGCCTGCTCAACGGTGATGTACGCCACGGGAATGAGCACCAGCGTAATGAGCGTGGAGGCAAAGAGGCCACCAATCACGACGCGCGCCAGTGCCGCCTGAATGTCGCCCCCGGCCCCCAAGCCGAGTGCCAGCGGAAAGAGCCCGAGCATGGTGGTGAGCGCGGTCATCAGAATGGGGCGCAGGCGCAGGCGTCCGGCCTCCACCACCGCGTCGATCATCGACAGACCGCGCTCGCGCCGCATAATGTTGATGTAGTCGACCAGCACAATGGCGTTGTTCACCACAATCCCAATCAGCATAATCAGGCCCATGATGCTCTGGATGTTTACCGTGGTCCCCGTAAGAAACAGTGTGGGCACCACGCCAATGAGCGCCAGCGGCACCGACAGCATCACAATGAGCGGATCCAGAAAGCGCTCGAACTGCCCGGCCATCACCATGTAGATGAGCACGAGCGCCATCAAGATCGAGATCAAGAAATCGCGCTGGGCCGCCTGCTGCTCGCGGTACTCGCCGCCAAAGGTGACAGAGAACTGCTCGGGCAGGTTCATCTGTGAAATGGCGGCCTGGGCGCTTCCGACCACTTCGTTGAGCGTGGCCCCTTCCTCAAAGGTGGCTTCCAGGTAAGTCACACGCTGTCCGCTAATGCGCCGGATCGTGCCGGGGCCGCGGCCCTCTTCAATCGTTACAAGTGAGGCGACCGGTATGGTGGCCCCATCAGGGGTGCGCACCGAAATATTGTCGAGGTCCTGCACCGTGAGGCGGTCCTCGGGGCGCAGGCGCACGCGGATGGGAAACTCATCGCCATCCACGCGGAACTGCCCGGCGAGGGCTCCGGCAAGGTTTACGCGCACCGCCTGGGCCACATCTTGCACGTTGAGCCCGACCTGTGCAATACGCGCGCGGTCGAACCGGATATTCTGCTCGGGACTGCCCCGGTCGTCGTCGTCGCGGTCTACGCTCGCGATGCCGGGCACGCCTTCGAGCCTGCGCTGCAGGTCGGCTGCCACCAGGCGCGCCTGGTCGAGGTCGTTGCCTCGCAGTTCAATTTCGAGCTCCTGCTCACCGCCGCCTCCGCTACTGAAGGCCCGGCGCAGCACCCAGAGCCCGGTGCGGGCCCGAACCCGCGTGTCAACTCCCGGAATCACCCCCTCGATTTCGTTGCGTAGCTGCGCAGCCAACTCCGACGGCTCAATGGAGCGCTCGCTTGCCGGCTTCATCGCAATGTCGATGCGGGCGCGCCCCCAGCGTATCTCGCTAATCACGAAGCGCGTGTCTTCTTCCGGGATGAGCGGCTCAACGACGGTCTCCAGTTCCTGCAAATAGGACTGCACCACCGCTAAGTTCGTGCCCGAATCCATGCTCATGTCAATACGAATCTCATCGGCATCCGTCTGCGGAGCCAACTCCACCGGCAGGAGTGGCCACAGAGCAATAGCACCTGCCAGCAGCAGCGCAGTGGCGCCGAATACCGTCTTACGATACGCGACTACGGTGCGCAGGCGATCCTTGTACGCATCCTCAACTCGCGAAAACCACTGCTGGAATCGCGACTGCGTGTTGGCCTCGGGATTGGCGCTGATGGTCAGAAAGCGGCTGGAGAGCATAGGCACCAGCGTGAGTGCCACGAAGAGCGAGCACACCAGCGAGAAGACCACCACCAGCGCCAGCGACTGAAAGAGCGAGGCGCTCGACGCCTGTGCAAAGACCAGCGGCAAGAAGATGACGGACGTGGTCAGGGTGGAGGCCACGATGGCGCCCCCCACCTCACGCGTCCCTACAGATGCCGCCTCGGGCAGGCTCTTGCCGTTCTCCTCCCGATGCCGCACAATGTTTTCGAGCACCACAATGGCGTTATCCACAATGAGGCCCACGCCCAGCGCCAGCCCCCCAAACGTCATAATGTTGAGCGTGAGTCCGCCAAAGTAGAGCAGCCCGAACGTGGCAATGACTGAGATCGGGATGGAGAGTGCAATGACGAACGTGGTAGAGCCATTGCGCAGGAATACGTACAGCACCAGAATGGCCAGCAGCGCGCCCCAGAGGAGCGACGTTTGCACGCTGCTGATGGAGGCCTGGATGAACGTGCTCTGATCGCTGACGACAGTCAGTTCCATGTCATCACGCTCCGCGTTAACACGTTCCACCTCTGCGCGGATGCCGTCGGCCACGGCCACGGTGTTCGCATCGTTCATCTTCTGCAGGCGCATCTGGATGATGGGCATGCCGTCGAGCTCCGTCATCCGGAAGTTGTCCTCGTATCCGTCTTCGACCGTGGCGATGTCGGACACCCGAATGGGCGTTCCATCAGCGTACGCCACAACAGTATTGCCGATCTGCGCGATGTCGGTGTACTCGCCCAGCGCCCTCACATACATGTCTTTGAGCCCGTCTTTCACATTGCCGCCCCCCACGACCACGTTTTCAGCGGCAATAGCCTGGCGCACCTCATCGGCGGTGAGGTCGAGCGACTTGAGGCGGTCACGGTTCAGGTTGACACGGATCTCCCGGTTGACATTGCCGCTTAGCTCGATGGTGCCCACGCCGGGCACCTGCTCAAAGCGACTCGAAAGGTCACGGTCTAAGATGCGCGTGAGCGTCTCCAGGTCATGGCTCGACGCCACCGCAATGCTCACAATCGACGTCTCGTTTGGGTCAAAACGCCAGATCCGGGGCGGCTCGATCTCCTCCGGCAGCGACTCGCGCACATCACCCATCGCGTCGCGCACATCGTTAATTGCTACGTTCAGATCAGTACCTTGCGCGAACTCCAGGCTCACGCGGCTGCCGCCCTGATCAGACCACGAGGTGAGGCGCTCTACGCCCGCCACGCCCGACATCGCATTCTCCATCGGGTCGGTCACGAGCAGTTCCATCTCTTCAGGCCCTACCTCGCCGTAGTCGGTCGCTACAATGAGCCGCGGATACTCGATCTTGGGAAGCAGGTCTACCGGCAGGAACCGAAAGCTCACGATGCCCAGCGTGATGATCACCAGAAAGAACATGCTGGTGGCCACGGGGCGCCGGATCGATACGTTGGTTAAAGAAGCCATAAGGCAGAGTCGGTTGGATCAGCGGGAGAAGAGCACAGGTGCACGTAAGACGCATCTGAATCGGTTAGCCCGCTGGTGTGGTTGATGAGGAACGCACCGTTCGCATGGAAGACGACGACGGCTGCTGTTCGTCGGTGGCCGAGTCGGTAGGTACGTCGTTCTCTCCGCTGAAGCGCTCGCGTGCCATGCGCTGCTGACGCTCCAGAAAGTCCTGCAACACGTCTTGGTCTTGCAGGCGCTGCAAACTCATAATGCGCTCCCAGTCCATAGCACGCACCCGCGCATCCACATCGCCTCCGCGCTCCATGAGGAGCTCCTGGCCTACGGTTATGACCCATGTGCCCGAGTCAATGCCGCGCACGCCCGCCACCTCGCTGCCTTCTGCAATGACCTCTACCGCCTGAAACTGCATGGGCGTGGGCTCGGTGAGGGCCGGTCGGGCATCGCTCGAATCGCCCTGATCCGATGTCGTCTCAATCGACATCTCTTCGCCCAGAGCCGACGCTACGAAGACGCCTGTTTCGCCAGTGCGCGGGTTGTCGTACAGCGCGCTGCGGGGGATGAGCGTAGCCTGCTCGCTCTCGCCGTAGAAAATGTCGACCTGAACAAACATGCCGGGTAGCAGACGCTGCTCGCTATTTTCGACATCAATCTCGGCGCGAGCGCTGTAGCTGTCTGAATCCAGAAAGGGAGAGATGCGGCTGACCTGCGCACGTACCGGATTGTTCTCATCGCCACCAGGCAGGATTTCGACGGTCTGGCCCGCGCGAATCTGGCTGTAGATGCGATCGGAGATGGGCACCTGCACCCGCACCCGGCCCAGATCGGCCAGCGTGAATAGCGCAGCGCTCGTCTCTACGCGCTGCCCAACCTGCACGTTGCGCTCGCCCACGTACCCGCTGAACGGCGCCCGCACAACGGTCTCTTCGACCTCCGCCCGGCGCTCTTGGACGGTGGCTTCAGCCTGCGCCACCTGGCCCTCGGCCTGGTCCACGGCGGCCTCGGCAGACTCGACCTCCGCCTGCACGCCCTCCAGCGTCTGCGTGCTCTCAAACTCTTGCTCAACAAGGCGCTCTGTGCGGGCAAGCCGGGCCTCGGCTTCCGACAATGTGGCCCGCGCTGCACGCACGTCGGCCTGGGCCACGCGGAGCGATGCCTCGGCCTGGCGCAATCGGTCGCGGTACGAGCGGTCATTGAGCTGCACCAGCGGCTCTCCCTCCTCAACATAGTCTCCACTCTCAGCGTACACATTGGTGACGCGCTCGCTGACTTCCGGGTACACTTGCACCTGATTGCGTGCCTGCACCGTCCCGCTCACACGCGCCTCCAGCGGCAGGCCGCCAAACTCGGACAGCACCGCCTCGACCGACGGCGGCTCACGGTCGCCCGCCATTCCGCCAGGGCGCTCTGCGTTTCCGCCACCTTCGCTGCTGCATCCAGCAGCCAGCAGCCCAAGCCCCAGCAGGTGTATCAGTGCAATGTATTTCGCAATATATGTCATGGAAACGGATTGGGTTTGTCGATGAGCAGCGGTACCGTCTGCTGGCGCAACACCTGCGAGCACCACAGGTTAATGTGCGTCAGCGAGACCGGCAGGGCTGCTCGCGAAGTATGTATAGCGCCTGGCCTGTATGAAGTATGTATAGCGCCTGGCCTGTATAAGGACCTCTACCCGCTCGCCTTAGGCAAAGATTATAACGATGTTGGTGACAGACCAGCCGGTCGGAAACGTTGCATTTGCACGGACACTTTCGGCGTCAGCGTGTAGCGCAGACTGCCTGGCATACTGCGGCGGCAGGCAGGATACTGTATGACGGGCCCTGCCCTCGGTTACGGACGCTGTTACCAACCTCGTATGCCGCGTAACGAACAGACCTGACGGTTGGAATATTGCATCGGCGTATCAAGTATGATACATTCCGATAGCCCATCGTATACGCTCGTGTTTTCGGAAGCTCATGTTTTCTATGTCTGCTCCGGTGCCATCCACATATCGACAACGGTCTACCTGGATGGAGTTTGGCGTCATCATGGCCGTGTGGTTTGCATTCGCCTCGCTGGTCGTAGGCCGCCTGTTTATTGATCCCGACCGCACCGCCCGACCGCCCATCACTGGGGTGTCGGACGTAACCTGGCGCATGTCGATCTACCTGCTGTGGGCCCTCTTTACGCCGTTTATCTTCTGGCTGTCGAGCCGTACCGGTCTGGGACCGGCCCGCTCGCCGGGGCGCATCGCCCTGCATCTACTTTCTGCTGTTAGCATTGCAACCATCATGGATGCCTACAGCGACGTGGTGTACCGCCACGTCCTGAAGTCTCCAGAGGAACGCGAGGCACTGATGGATGTGGTCAGCGGTTCATTCTACGATGTGCTCCGTCTTGGCTTTCTTTGGGAGCTGATTATCTACGCCGCTATTCTGGCCGTGGGCTTTGCACGCGACTACTACCGCCGCTTTCAGGAACGCCAGATGCAGGCGGCTCGGCTGGAAGCCCAGCTCACGGAAGCCCGGTTGGATGCGCTGCGCATGCAGATCAACCCGCACTTTCTCTTCAACACGCTGCATGCCATTTCGAGCATGGTCGAGCGCGACCCCTCGGGCGTACGCAAGATGGTGGCTCGCCTTAGCGCTCTGCTTCGCCACACGCTCGACCACGATGGCGCTCAGGAGGTTGAACTTGCGCGTGAACTCGACGTGCTCGATGACTACCTCGCCATTATGCAAGTGCGCTTCGAGCACCGCCTCACCATCCGCAACGATATCGCCCCCGATGTGCGCGACGCCATGGTGCCCGACATGATCTTGCAGCCGATCGTCGAAAACGCCATCAAGCACGGCGTCACGCAGCGCTCCAGTCCCGGCTGGGTCGAGATTACAGCGACCCACACCGGCGACCAGCTTACGCTTGCCGTTGAAGATAACGGTCCCGGTGCGGCCCTCGACGATGAACTGCCCAAAGGCGTAGGGCTGAACAACGTGCGCTCACGCCTCGACCAGATGTACGGCGACGCGGCCTCGCTCACGCTTACCACCGGACGCGAAGGCGGCGTGCGCGCCACGCTCACGCTTCCGTACCACACCCACTCTTCGTTCGATGACGAACCATTCCCCGCCGATCATGACGCAGTCGCTTATGCTTAACGCTCTTGTTGTCGATGACGAACCGCCTGCCCAGCGCCGCCTGACGGATCTGCTGGACGCTCGCGACGACATCAAACACGTCAATGTCTGCGATAACGGGCGCGACGCCATCAACGCCATTCGCTCCAACCAGCC
Organism: Longimonas halophila; assembly: GCF_002554705.1. Classification (GTDB taxonomy): domain Bacteria; phylum Bacteroidota; class Rhodothermia; order Rhodothermales; family Salinibacteraceae; genus Longimonas; species Longimonas halophila. The sequence goes on from NZ_PDEP01000012.1 coordinate 61,292, forward strand.
CGATGTCGTCTTTCTGGATGTGCAGATGCCCGATTGCACCGGCATTGAGGTCGTCAACGAAGTGGGGGCCGAGAACATGCCCATCGTGATCTTTGTGACCGCGTACGACCAACATGCCCTGAAAGCGTTCGAACTCGCCGCGCTCGACTATCTGCTGAAGCCCTTCGAAGACGAGCGCTTCCACGAGGCCCTCGACCGCGCGGCCCACCAGGTCGAAATGCGCTCGGCCGACCAGCTGGAGCATCAGCTGGAGCGGCTCCTCGACGTGGCCCGCCCTGATCTTGCCGAAAACGAAAACGAGTACCTGCAGCGCATCCCGGTACGCACGCGCAACGAGGTCCGCATCGTTACGGTCAACGACATCATGTACTGCGCCGCCGACGGCCCGTACGTGCGCCTGCACCTGCACAACGAAGACACCTACCTCATCCGCGAGCGCATGAAGGTGCTCGAAGAACAGCTCGACCCGACTCAGTTCTGCCGCATCCACCGCTCCACTATTGTCAACCTCGACGACGTTGAGGCCGTGCTGCCCAACCACGACGACCGCTACATGGTGCGCCTGGCCTCGGGCAAGCGCCTACGCGTGAGCCGCAGCCGCCGCGACGCCTTTGAGGAACGCTTCGGCCTCACCACATAGGCCCGTCTACGCCGTGTCCCGCTGCCCCAACTGCTCTGCTGTTGTCTTGCTATGGTGGATACATACCGTACGCTCGCTTCGCCCGGACGCGCCGAACTCAAGCGGAACGGCTCGCGATTTCTTGCCCAGGCACGCTCGGTCGATACGGCAGAAGCGGCCGAATCCTATATCGATGCAGTGCGCACCGAGCGCCACCAGGCCACGCACCACTGCACCGCCTACCGCATCCACCCCAGTGGCGATGTCTTTCGCTACAACGACGACGGCGAACCCACCGGCACCGCCGGCCCGCCCATCCTGCAACAGATCGACGGACGCGACCTCACCAACACGCTTGTTATCGTAACGCGCTACTACGGCGGCACCAAGCTGGGCACCGGCGGACTGGTACGCGCTTATGGGGATGCCGCTGCTGCCGCGCTCGATGCCGCATCAATCACAGAATCGGTGGTCCGTACTCCCGTCGCCGTCACGTTCAACTACAACGACACTGCCGCCGCTGAACAGGTGCTGCGCCAGTTCGACACCGCCCGCCTCGACGACGCCTACACCGACGTAACGCGCTGGGTCGTGGGACTGCGCCCCTCGCAGGTCGATGCTTTCGTGGATTCTATGACGAACGCCCTGGGCGGACGCGCCACCATTGAGCGCGATCCGTGAATGGATAGAGAGGCCCACAGACTAAGAATCTGTTTGGGAGGCAGGCGAGAACGAACAGCACGGCGAAAATGGCACCCCCTGATTGCCGCAGTCCAGACAACCTGGCGAGCCCCTTCGTAAGGCTCTCCCAATCATATCAAACCGTCGGGCAAGACCCCACACAACATCGGTAAGCTTCCCGGCACCCCAATGCGCTTGTTTATCGCTTGCACCGCACCCACCTATCTTGTAGGATGTAGAACAAACCGCTGACCGCCGACTCTCTCCCAATCAACGCACTGCTATGTCTGACCTCAAGCTGGATGCGTACGGCATCGACGTCGATGTTGTCTTACGCAACGCCGATCCGGCCCGCCTCTACGAAGAAGCCATCCGTCTCGACCCCACCGCTGCCATTGCTCACAGCGGCGCGCTCACCATCCGCTCTGGCGAAAAGACCGGGCGCAGTCCCGCAGATAAGCGCATCGTGGAGCATCCCGACAGCGCCGACGACATCTGGTGGGGCCCGATCAACATGGAGATCGACGCCCACACCTTCGAGATCAATCGCGAGCGCGCGCAAGACTACCTCAACACCCGCGAGCGGCTCTACGTGATTGACGGGTTTGCCGGGTGGGATCCGGCGCACCGGCTCAAGGTGCGCATTGTGTGTTCGCGTCCGTACCACGCGCTGTTCATGCACAACATGCTCATCCGCCCCACCGAGGAGGAACTGGCCGACTTCGGGGAGCCGGATTTTGTGATCTTCAACGCGGGCGAGTTCCCGGCCAACCGCCAGACCAAACACATGAGCTCGAAGACGAGCGTCGACCTCTCGTTCGAGGACAACGAGATGGTCATCTTGGGCACCGAGTACGCCGGCGAGATGAAGAAGGGCGTCTTCACCGTCATGCACTACCTGATGCCCAAGCGCGATGTGCTCTCCATGCACTGCTCGGCCAACGAGGGCATGGACGATGAAGACGTGACCCTCTTCTTCGGCCTGAGTGGCACCGGCAAAACCACGCTCTCTGCCGATGCGAACCGCCGCCTCATCGGCGACGATGAGCACTGCTGGAGCGACGACGGCGTGTTCAACATTGAGGGCGGCTGCTACGCCAAGGCCATTGGCCTGACCGAAGAGAGCGAGCCCGAAATCTACAACGCCATCCGCTACGGCACGCTGCTGGAAAACGTCGTCTACGACGAAAAAACGCGTACCGTCGACTACGACGACACCTCCATCACCCAGAATACGCGCGCCTCGTATCCGCTGGAGTACATCCCCAACGTCAAGACGCCGGCAACGGGTGGCCACCCCGACAACATTATCTTCCTGACGTACGACGCGTTCGGCGTGATGCCCCCGGTGAGCAAGCTCACGCCCGAGCAGGCCATGTATCACTTTATTAGCGGATACACGGCCAAGGTCGCAGGCACCGAAATGGGCGTCACCGAGCCCAAGGCCACCTTCAGCGCATGCTTTGGCGCCGCGTTTCTGGTGTGGCACCCCAGCAAGTACGCCGAACTCCTGGCCGAGAAGATCCGCGCCCACGATGCCGACGTGTGGCTCGTGAACACGGGCATCACCGGCGGCCCCTACGGCACCGGCCACCGTGTCCCGCTGAAGTACACGCGCGGCATCATCGACGCCATCCACGACGGCTCGCTCGCCCAGGCGGATACGCAGACCGACCCCACCTTCGGGTTCAGCGTGCCCACAAGCTGCCCCAGCGTGCCCGACGAGATTCTCATCCCCCGCAAGACGTGGGACGACCCCGATGCCTACGACGCACAAGCGCAGAAGCTGACGGGCCTCTTCGCTGAGCACTTTGAGCAGTACGCCGATGTAGCAGGCGCAGAGATCGCCGCCGCCGGGCCCAGCCCTGAAGGCGTCGCGTAGCAACGCGATTTAAGCTCGTAACCGCTTACGACAACGCAACACCGCGCAGCCGGAGTCCTTTCACGAGGCTTCGGCTGTGTTCGGTTTGGGGCGATTCCCGATTTTGGATTTGCGATTTTGGATTGTAGAGGCGTTCTGTAGAGAGGATGGAAGAATGGGGGGATAGAGGAATGGTGGATGGAAAGGTGGAAGGATGGACACGTGCGTGTTTGCACTGCCGCAACCGAGTCAGACGGTTCATCCCGATGCCTCGTCAATAACAACGCCTGCCGATTTCGGGTACGACACGTAGGGTTTTACCACGGTGTCGTCGAGCCCGGCGATGGAGGCGGTGTCGGCCATCTCTGAGAGTTCGCGGAGCGCACCCGAGCGGTCCAGAATCGCGATGGGATCGTGGTTTGTGGCGTAGGCCGCGTGCCGCGAGCGGTCTACGTGCAGGTAGAACGGCAGGTCGTCTTCGACCGTGTCGCGCGTAGACAGGCCCTCGTCAAGCAGCCAGCGCCGTACGGTGGCTGCCCAGGCCTCCTGCTGGGCAGTGCCTGGCGCATCCCCCAAGAACGTGACCCGGAAGAAGTCGCGGTTGATGAAGCGCCGCGCCAGGTCGGCCAGCACCGGGTCTTCGGCCTGCATCCACTGCTTCAGGCTAAAGAGCACATCGGTGTCGTCGAGCTGGCAGTAGTGCGTGCGCACCGCTTCGGTATCCAGCTGGTCAGCGGTGATGGCGTGCTCCAGAAAGAAGCAGAGGCTGCGGCTGCCCTGACGAATGGTGCGGGCCACCTCCGACCCCGCCCGCAGGTGCCGGCGGGCCCGTCGCAAGGCCGCATGCAGCACGCGGTCGCCCGCCAGCACGGTCTTGTGCAGATACACCTGCCAGTACATCAGGCGGCGCGAGATGAGGAAGTTTTCCACAGCGTAGATGCCTTTGCCCTCTACCGTAAGGCGCGCATCTGGGCCGCCCGCAAGCGGATGCACCCGCAGCGTTTTGATGAGGCGCTGCACGCCCACCTCGCCCTCGGCCACGCCGGTGTAAAAGGCATCGCGCCGCAGGTAGTCGAGGCGATCCATATCCAGCTGACTCGACACAAGCTGGTGCATCCACGGACGCTCGTACGTGCCGTCGAAGATGGCGATGGCGTCGTCGAGGGCCCCGTCGAACCGGTTGTTGAGGTGCACAAGAAGCACGCGGCTCATGGCTTCGTGGTGAAAGTCCTGGATGAGTTCGTGCTCCAGCGTATGCGAAAACGCGCCGTGGCCCACGTCGTGCAAGAGCGCTGCCGCCAGCGCCGCGGTGTGCTCCTCGGGCGAAATCGGCGTGCCCTTGTTCGACAGGCTCGTGAGCGCGTCGTGCATCAGCGCCAGCGCCCCCAGCGCGTGGTTAAAGCGCGTGTGCTCGGCGCCTGGAAACACCAGGTGGCCCACCCCAAGCTGCCGGATGCGCCGCAGCCGCTGCACCTCGGGGGTCTGAATCAGCGCCATGAGCAGATTCTTGGGCACCGAGATAAACCCGTGTACCGGATCCGAGAAAATCTTGAAGCGCTGCTGGTTCGATAGCGACACGGGCACGTACAGGTGGATGCGAAGGCTACGCTGGGTATCTCAACGAACCATCTTGTGCGACGTTGCCGCTGTGCAGTTGTGCATGTCGTGACGAATCCGCTGGTCTGTGCGTCTGCATAGATGTACCGGTCTGATGCCGGGCGTTTGTGTTCTCTTCTCTCTAACTCACACGCTCTTATGTCTACCCTCCGCCTACTGCTTGCCCCCGTGCTCCTGGCTGTTGTGCTTGTTGGATGCGAAGGCCCCACCGGTCCGCAGGGGCCGCAAGGTCCACAGGGACCACGAGGTCCCGCAGGCGCGCTCGTTGAAACGTTTGAGGTCGAGTTCGATGTCGACGCCGCCACCGAAGGAGAGGCTGGGCTCGTGCTCTTCCAGAACTACGACTTCCCCGAGATCACCGAGAGCGTCAACAACAACGGCTTCGTGCAGGCCTACTACCTGGCCGACAACGATACGTGGACGGCCATGCCCTACACCTTTGGCGACGAATCGCCCGACATCAACGCGGTCGATTACACGCTCACGCTGGGCTACGCCTGGAACGTGGGGCTGGTGCAGCTTTTCTACGAAGCCTCGGCCCCGTTTGCGCTCGACTTTGCCCGCACACGCACCGTCAAGATCGTGGTTGCCGATGGACGCGCCGCCACCACTGCAGGCGTGGAATGGTCGGACTACAGCAGCGTGAAGCAGCACTTTGATCTGGAGGAGTAGGGCCTGCCCTTCGTATCAGACCCACGGAAGCGGTATCTTGCGCCGCGGCGAACCCTGTGCCGCAACGCTCGTTCACGATGCGATTCGCGGTCTGCGTCCCCTGCGGCGGAGCCGCTTCCTTCGTTCTGATTTCCTCTGTACGCGCTTTACCTTATGGCTTACCTGTTCACGTCTGAGTCGGTGTCCGAGGGGCACCCCGACAAAGTGGCCGACCAGATCTCTGATGCTGTTCTTGACTCGCTTCTTGCCGACGACCCGCACAGCCGCGTGGCCGTCGAAACGATGGTCACCACCGGTCTGGTGGTACTCGCAGGCGAGGTGACGACCGAATCCTACGTTGACGTGCGCGAAACTGCGCGCGACGTGATCCGCGACATCGGCTACACGGACCCGCGCCTGCGCTTCGATGCCGAATCGTGCGGCGTACTGAGCAGCATCCACGAGCAGAGCAGCGACATCAGCCTCGGCGTCGATGGCAAAGAAGAGCAGGGCGCAGGCGACCAGGGCCTTATGTTTGGATATGCCTGCCAGGAGACGGAAACGCTCATGCCCATGGCCATTACGTATGCGCATCGGCTCATGAAGGAGCTGGCGCACATCCGTAAGCAAACCGACCAGATGAGCTACCTGCGCCCCGACAGCAAGAGCCAGGTCACCGTCGAATACGAAGATGACCGCGTTACGCCGCGCCGCATCGACACCGTAGTCGTCTCTACGCAGCACGACGAAGGCATCAACCAGAAGCGCATCAAAGACGATGTGCGCAACATCCTGCTGCCTCGCGCCTTTGGCGAGCGCTACGAGGAGCTCATCGACGACGACCTGGTGCTGCACGTGAACCCCACCGGACGCTTCGTGATTGGCGGCCCCCACGGCGATGCGGGCCTGACCGGACGCAAGATCATTGTGGATACGTATGGCGGCAAGGGCGGCCACGGCGGCGGGGCCTTCAGTGGCAAAGATCCCTCGAAAGTGGACCGCAGCGCTGCCTATGCCGCGCGTCACGTGGCCAAGAACATCGTAGGCGCGGGCCTGGCCGACGAGGCGCTTGTGCAGATTGCCTACGCGATTGGCGTGGCCGAACCGCTCTCCATCAACATCGACACGAACGGCACCGGTGTTATTCCGGATGTGCGTCTGCGCGATGCGGTGCGCGAGACATTCGCCCTGTCGCCCACCGCCATCATCGACCGGCTGGAACTGCTCAAGCCGCAGTACCGGCGCACCTCCACCTACGGCCACTTTGGGCGCAACGAGTTTTCGTGGGAGCAGCTTGATCACACCACTGCCCTCAAAGAAGCCGCTGGTCACCTGGCATAACACACGATTCCCGCTGTGCTCATCAGCCTTCCCACCTCAGGCATGCAATGGTCTCGCTGGATTCTGACGTGTGCGTGTAGCATCGCCCTGCTGGGGCCTGTGGCTACAAGTACAGGGGGATGCGGGGGCGATGCTCCCCCCGATACCTCGGCGTCAGCCCCTACAGGCTCGTCTAATGCACAGGCTGTTTCGATGCCGTCGGCTGCTGCCGACACCACCATCGAAGCCTCGCGCCAGAACGCCGTCACCCAGGCGGTGGAGGCCGCTACGCCTGCGGTGGTAAGCATCGGAGTGCGCAAGGTGCAGCGCGTGCGTGATCCGTTTGCGAACGACCCGTTCTTCCGCCACTTCATGCAGCGCCCGCAGTACCGCGAGGCGCGCAGCATGGGCTCTGGCTTTGTTATGTCGTCCGATGGCTACATCGTGACGAACGAGCATGTGGTAAGCAACGCGCGCGACATCAAGGTCTACTTCCCCGACGGCGAAACCTACGCCGCCGAACTCGTAGGCAGCGATCGCCTCACCGATCTGGCACTGCTCAAGATTAAGGCCGACCGCCTCCCGCATCTCACATTCGACACCGACAGCGAACCCATCCCGGGCGAGTGGGTGATTGCGCTGGGCAACCCGTTCGGTCTGTTTGAAGCCGCCGAGCCATCGGTTACCGTAGGCGTGGTCAGCGCCAGCAACCGCAACCTGCAGTCGCAACGCGACGGGCGCCTCTACCGCAACATGATTCAGACGGATGCCGCGATCAACCGTGGGAACTCGGGCGGACCGCTCGTCAATGCGCTGGGAGAGGTGATTGGCGTGAACACCGCGATTTACTCCGACTCCGGCGGCTCCGTCGGCATCGGCTTTGCCGTCCCGGCCCCGCGTGCGGTTGAGATTCTGGAGGAGTTGCGCACGAACGGCTCCGTGGATCGCTCGCACTACACCGGACTCGACCTGGTTGAGGTGGATGCGCGCATCGCACGAGCGCTGGGCCTCTCGGAGGTCCGCGGCCTGGTGGTGCGCGACACCGATCCCGGCTCCCCTGCCGATGCTGCAGGGTTCCGCGCCTACGACGTGATTCTGGCGGTGGAAGGCACCCGCATCGACAGCCGCGATGATTATGCCGCGCGTATCTTCGACTTCCGTCCTGGCGACGAACTCCGCTTCACTATTGAACGCGACGGCACTCGCCGCACGCTCGCCCTCACGCTGGGACGGCGGGGATGAAGCCGCACGACGGAGGATGCTTACCAAAGGAAGGGGTAGGGACACGGCGCGCCGTGTCCCTACAATAATATGTGGGCGTGTGGCCGCTCACCCTGCGTCGTCCACAAACGTGCGCATCGGGCTGGTGCGGTGGCTGGTGCGCTGCCAGGTGATGGACGGAAAGCGCTCAGCGAGCCAGTTGCGCAGGAGGTCTTCGGTGAGGGCCTCCGTTTCGTAATGCCCCGCGTCGATGAATGCCATCTGCGGGGTCCCCGTGTCGGCGCCCAGCACGCGGAAGAAGTCGTGATACTTCACATCAGCCGTCACGTATGCATCCGCGCCCGCACCTTGAGCGGCGCCTACAAGGCTGCTCCCCGCCCCGCCGCACACGGCAACGCGCTCCACGGGCGCATCGGGGGTTCCGGCGTAGCGCAGGCTTTCCGCATCCAACTGACGGGATACGCGGGCTAAGAACGCCGAGAGCGGCATCACCTCATCGAGCATGCCGATAGCGCCCATCCCGGCCTGTGTGGTGGATTGGTTGAGCGGATACACATCGTGAGCTACTTCTTCGTAGGGATGGGCCTCATGCATCGCCGCCCGTACGGCGGGCAGGGCCCACTGCGTGACCTCCATCTCCAGGCGGATCTCCTCGACGGTCTCCAGCTCGCCGCCTGCGGTGCCAATGTGCGGATCGGTGTCTGTGCCTGGACGAAACGTGCCGGTGCCGTGGGTTCGGAACGCACAGGCGTCGTAGTTGCCAATGCGTCCGCCCCCCGCGTCGGCCATCGCCATGTGGACGGCTTCGGCGTGATCTTCGGGCACGAAGGTGACGAGCTTGCACGCGGCGTCGTCCATCAGTGCAAGAAACGTGGGCTCGGACACACCCAGGCGCTCGGCCAGCGCAAACGAGACCCCGCCGGGCGCCGCATCGAGATTGGTGTGGATGCTGTAAAGCGCAATGCCGGACTCCGCCAGGCGCAGCGCCAGGTTGTTGGCATATCCGCTGCCGGTGATCTGCTTGAGCGGCTGGAAGATGAGCGGGTGATGCGTTACAATCAGTTCAGCACCGGCCTCAATGGCCTCGTTAAGCACTTCGTGGGTCAGATCGAGCGCGAGTACCGCGCGCCGGACCTCCGCATCTGCCCGACCGACCTGTAAACCGACATTGTCGTAATTCTGCGCAGATGCGGGCGGTGCCCACTGTTCCAGCGACTGGGCGATGCGTCGAATGGTTGGCATGGGTCAATGAGGTTGTTTGAGGAAGTCAGAATAGCCGAAAAGGTTCGGGAAACACGTTGCTGGATGGGGCAGAGCCCCTATTAAAATGTGCGTCGCACGGCAGAGGGGCCGAAGGTCATGCTTTTTGTGCCATGCGACGAGTGAGCTAAACCGATACCGGGGAGGAAGGACCCATAGGGCGCTCCCATGAAGTCCCCCTCAGAGGAGGGGGAGAGATTCCGTGCGCTCAAACGCCCCAAACAATCAGGTGTGACGTAGCACTACTTCTCTGTCAACCCCCATCTTGATAGTTGCCTTGCAATCAGCCCTCACGAAGCCTGTCATGGTGAGCGGAAGGCGACGAAGGAGCCGAGAGTCGAACCATCTCCTTGGCATTCAGCAGCTACGGGCGAACCAACAGCCCTGCCCATTCCGAGGGAGATTTTTCGACTCCGCGTCTCCTAAACGGAGCCGCTACGCTCAAAATGACAACAGAAAAACGGGGGCCACCCGAAGATTGACGTGTGACACAGCACTACACCCGCTCGCTTCGCTCGGTACGAATGGCATCCGAGAGCGTCCCTGGCATATCCGAGAGTGCATCGCGGACACGCTGTGCAGCATTTGCGCGGGACTGATGGGGCATCTCCTCGGATGCAGCGGACGATTGCTTCCGCAAGAACGTGGCGAAGTCGACAACAGAGCGCTTCTCCGCCGGAGAAAGCTGCTCCCAAACAGCCAGTAGCTCGTCGCGGTCGGGGGGCAAAGTCGTATGAGGCATAATGTATTGTGCGTCGTTCGACCGTTTGGGTGTGATACAAGGGAACTCAGCTACCGTTCTAATTTCACCGCCCCCGCAGGTACCGCAGCGAGCGCGGGGTGAATGGGCGGTGCGACACGTCGAACGTCTCGTTGAAGGGTTCTGCGTGGCCGGTATTGCCCCCAATGAGCATCGCAAACTGTGCCGGCGAAATCGGAAGCAGGCCCAGCTTGCCCACGGTGTTCACGCCCAGCTTGGCCAGCGCAAGCGGTACGTGTGCTTTCGGTTTGGGATCGTGGCCCCAGCCTTTGGCAATGCGATCCAGAATCTCGGTGTACGCCAGCTTATCGGGTCCGCCGACCATGAAGGTCTGCCCGTGAGCAGATTCAGTGGTCAACGCTTGCGCGAAGCCCTCAGCCACCGCCTGCACGGCCACGGGCTGCAGTTGATACTGCCCATCACCGAAGACGGGTAACACCGGAAACGGACGGATCAGGTCGTCGACCAGGCGCGAGGCAAACTCGATGTTGTGCGGCCCCGGATCCCCAAACACAATCGACGGCCGCATGATGCACCAGTGCTTGAACGCCGCATCGCTCACAATGAGCTCGGCGTTCCACTTGCTGGTCTGGTAGCCGGTGCCCTCGGGTGCAGCGCCGTTCGCGCTCATATGGATGAACGTGCCGATGCCTGCAGTCTGCGCCGCCTCCACAACATGGCGCGTGCCCTCCGTATGGATGCGCTCAAACGTGACCCCTTTGCCCGGCTGCTCATCAATGATGCCCACCAGATGAATCATCGCGTCGCAGCCGTCGAGCGCGCCCTGAAGCGAGGCCGGATCCGTCACATCGCCCGCAACGCGTGTTACGCGGTCGTCATCGACCGCCAGCGGAGCCGCGGGATCGCGCAATAGACACGTTACCGCGTGGTCGTGCTGGAGCAGCGCCTGAAGCACGTACGATCCCACAAATCCGTTAGCACCCGTCAGAAAAACATCCATAGTCGAAACAAAGCATATGATCAAAAAAACCGTAGAGACGTCCGACCCGGGCGTCTCAGAACGCGTCCGACCCGGGTATCTCAAAGCACGTCCGACCCGGGCGTCTCAAAAAGCAGTAATGCCCGGTCACGGCATGATCGACGCATCCTGCATGCACACGTCCAGGTCAGTAACGCCGAACGAGGTGTCCATGGCCACCCCTGCGGCAATGAGCGGGGCGTTGCGCGGCACGGTGCGCGTTTCGTCGGCTACCTCTTCGAGCGGAATCTGCGTAAAGCGGCCCTCCTGGCGCGCCACCATCACGCCAAAGGTGCCCTCCGCCACCAGCTCAGCTGCATGGGCTCCGAAGGCCGTAGACAACGTACGGTCGTAGGCCGTGGGCGTGCCGCCGCGTTGCATGTGGCCCAGAATGGTGGTGCGCACTTCGCTCTCAATGTGCGGCTTAATCTGCTCAGCCAGCGCCTTGCCTACGCCGCCCAGACGCAGTGGATCGTGGCTCTCTTCTACGCGCTGACTCACCGTAAAGGAGCCGCCTTCGGGCTTGGCTCCTTCCGCAATCGAGATGATCGTAAACTGCCGCCCGCCTTCCTCGCGTTCCTGGCAGACGCGAATGACCTCGTCTACGTTGTAGGGCAGCTCCGGAATCAGAATGATGTCGGCCCCGCTGGCCACGCCCGCATGCAACGCAATCCACCCGGCGTAGCGACCCATCGTCTCCACAATCATCACCCGGTGGTGACTCTGTGCCGTCGTGTGGATGCGGTCCATCGCCTCCGTAGCCACATGCACCGCCGTGTCGAAGCCAAACGTCCGGTCGGTGCCCATCAGGTCGTTGTCAATGGTTTTGGGCACGCCGACGATGTTCATGCCCAGCTTCTGCAGACGGTGCGCAATCGACATCGTGCCATCGCCGCCAATGGCCACGAGCGCATCCAGGTTGAGGCGCTCGTACGTTTTCAAGGTGCGCGCCGACACGTCGGCTCCGCCGCTGGCGTAGTAGTCGAACGGATTCGCCTTGTTGCTCGCGCCCAGAATGGTGCCGCCACGGGTCAGGATGCCACTTACATCGGGCGATTCGAGGAGCTCCGTATCCCCCTCAATGAGTCCGCGAAAGCCCTCGCGAATCCCTACAACTTCAGCGTTGCACTGCGACAGCAGGCTCTTGGTCACAGCACGAATAACAGCATTGAGTCCGGGGCAGTCGCCCCCGCCGGTGAGTACGCCTACACGAAATGGATTTGACATTGGTCTTTGGGGATAGCAGGAATGGATAGCGGATACGGTGGCAGCACGCAAGCACATAGCGTCTTGCCCACCCCCAAGTATCGGCATCACGCCGGGTAAGCGTCAAGCGGAGGCAAAGGCAGCGCGCCCTTCCCATCAAGGATTCGCAGAGCCGAGGTGCTGATGTGGTTGGTCGAGGCGAAGAACTTCTCTTTGTGTTCCAGGCGATACAAGCCGTACCTTCACCCTGATTGCTATCTACAAGCACGCTCCCCATCGTTAACTACTTAACATTTATTTAACATCAAGATCTTTTTTTTCGAATCTGCCGGATAGTATAGAACTGCACGTTATATTCTTATATCAAACAAAGGTGACTCACATGAAGCGCCTATTTCTAAACGTAATTTGTATCTTGGTTATTGGAGTTGGAGGGTTGACACTCGCGACAACATCTCCTGCCAATTCATGGAATGTCGATTCCTCGGCGGTCATTAAGGTAAACGCTGAGTGCGAAACCGATTCTGGCGATACCTGCGAGGGGGAATGCTGCTCAGCTTCAGAAGATAGTTGTATGGCGGGCCCTTGCGATGCAATTCGTGAGTTGTGAGCAGCCTTAAAGAACCTGAACGGTAAATGGGAAAGGTAAGAAGTTACATCGCTTCTTGCCTTTCCCTTTTTTGGCAAAGCAAATATTATATGTACAATGATATTCAAAAACGCAGTTGTATTGACATTCATTCTGGTAGGTCTCATCCCCTGCAGCCAGGCCCAGGATCCATCCGTTGCACAGATAGACTTTGAGGAGGTAAATCGCGTTGTAGATGCTCCGCTGGGTAACGCATGGAATCTACTCCCCCACGTAGCGGTGGATAGCAGCAACTCCATTTACGTAGCGGATGCATCAAACGAGATTATCGTTCAGATGGAGCAGCACGATGGTACATTTGTCCGAGAGTTCGGAGGAGAAGGGCAAGGACCGGGCGAGTTTGGAGCAATAAGCACCTTGCAAGTTGTTGGAGGCGATACGCTTCTAATCTCCGATAGCTCCAACCGGCGTCTTACCTACTGGCCTGCCGAAGATGAAAGCCCGGATCGTGTTACTCGCCTGGAATACACCGGATCATTTGACGCAGCTATACGATTGACGCCCAATCGGATCATCACAACAGATCAAATGGCATACCGTGCTGACGATGCGGAAAGAGATGACGATCGGCAGGTGGTAGTTGCCCTTCATGGTTCCGATGGAGCCATGGAGCAGGATTCTGTACAGACCTGGGAGACGGACGAGGTTGTCCTGTCACGTGAACGGGGCATCGTTTTTGTCGGTGACCATCCGTTTGGACGCGAGAATAAGTACGCCGTCCATGCTGAACGCTTTTATCGCCTGTGGACTGGCGAACCGCGGGTTACCATCTACGATGCGTCGCTCCAACAAGTGGGGCAGTTTTCACTTGCTCATGACGCGCCCCCAGTGACCTCAGACGATGTCGATCGGGCTGTTGATGCTATTCAAGAAGAGGGGGTAGTTGGAGATATCTATCGCTCGGCGCTCCGAGAGGCAATTCCCGACACCTGGCCCTCTGTTGTTAGCATGTTCGTAGACGACCAGGGATACATCTGGATTGGCCTGCGAACCCCACCCGACACGCCGAACCGGTGGGTACAATGCACCGAGAACGGGGATATTGTTGCTGAAGGCATGCTGCCCGATCAAGTGACGCTGGAAGCAATCCGTGGAAACCGGGCGTATGGCATCGCAGAAGACCCTGAGTATGGAGGACCAATCACTGTCGTCTACAGCATTCGTGATTGAGTTCTTTCTTGGGGCGAAGTAAACGCATCTCATTGGCGTTCAGCCAGGCCCTCTGCGACCCGGTTCGTTCACTCGATCGGATCCTGTTGCAATGATCCAGGTCTGCCAACAGCAAACTCGTAGCTTCAGACTACTTTCATCCCTGGCACGCTCTTCCCCCTACAACGCCACCGCCAGCCCCACATGCACGCGTCCGTTGGCGGGGCTGCCGTCGTCGGGGTTCATCGCATAGCTGATGTTGATGCGCCCAAGTCCGGTGCTGAGTTCGGCGCCAATCCCCGCACTCGGATGCCACGATCGCTGGCCCGCACGTCGCGCCCCCGAGCGCCCCTCCATGGCGGGCCGGTCTACGCCCCCGACCTCGGCAAATGCAAACACAAACGAGCTCCGGTCCACAAACAAGCGATACTCCGCAAGTCCGCGTCCCACCACGCGCCCTGAGAAACGATCCTCATCGTATCCCCGCAGCGACTCATAGCCGCCCAGCCGAAACAGGTCGCTCGGGTCATAGGTGTCGGCGAGCAGCGCGCGGGCCTCAGCCCCCAACACCAGCGTGTGCCGCCTGCCCAGCGGCCAAAAGGTGCGCAGATGCCCGTCGAGGCGGGTCTGCTGTGTGGTGGACTGCGTGCGCAGCGTATCGCGCTCTATCACGGTGCGGCGCGTGCGCTGCTGGCGGCCCTGCTCCACAAGCACATCGGCACGGAGCCCCTGGCGCGGCGCACGGCGGCGGTCGGTCTGGTCGATGCGCAGCCCCACCCCGCCCAGCCAGGCGCTGCTGCGTGCCACGCGCTGCGCGCCGTCCTGCAGGGTTTGCCCCTGCGGCCCCGGACGCGTAACGGCCCGCCGCACCGATCCGCGCAAATGCCAGTCGCTTCGCACCTCGTAGCCCAGACTGCCTCGATAGGTGCGCGCGCTGTACGACGAATCGCGCTGCTCGCCGGCAAAAACGACCTCTGCATCCAGCGCCTGCCCAAACACGAACGGATCGCGCAGCCGCACATCGACCGTGCTGGAGCGCCCTGGGCGGCGGTCGAGCGCAAGGTCGGCTTCGCGTCCGCCCCCAAACAGATTCTCCAGCTCCAGCCGTCCAGATCCCACAAACGAGGTGCTCTCCTCCGCGCCGCCGTCGGGGAGCACGCCCACCACCAGATCGAACACGCCCGGCGGACGCTCCTCCAGCGCAAACGTGAGCGTGGCCCCGCCGTCGGGGTCTACCTGTAGAGCGGGCGCCTCAACCTGCGCAAACAATCCCGTGTCCTGGAGCGCAGTACGGAGCGCCTCGGGGTCGTAGTTGCGAAGCGGCGCCTCGTACGTAAGCCCCGCTGCCCGCGCCACGTAAGCGGGATTCGTACGCTCGGCGCCGTCGAGTTCGACCGCCTTCAGCCAGAGCTGCGGCCCCTCGTCGATGGCCAGGGTCACAGCAACAGCACGGTCACCTGTCGGGTCGAGTGCGTCTACGTGCACCGTAGCGAGCGGATAGCCCTCCGCCCGATACGCCTCACGGAGCGCGCGCAGGTCGGTGTCAAGCACGTACTGGTTGAGCGGCTTGCCTGCACGAAGCTGCATGGCGCGGCGGAGAGCCGCCTCCGAGAGCGCCTCGTGGCCGGTAAACTGAACGGCATCGACGGTGGTCTGCGGACCACGCGTCACGTAGAAAGTAGCGTAGGGCGGCGCGTTCGGGTGCACAGTTGCCGAATCGACGGTCGCCTGCAGGTAGCCCTGCCGTTGGTAGTGGTGCGTGAGGGCCCGGGCGGCAGCGCGCACCGAATCGGATGGAGGCGGCTCCACACGATTGGGCCACGCCTCGGTGGTGCCCTCAACCACCACCGTCCAGCGTTCTGCCTCCGCATCCCCCGAACGGCCCACCTCTTGCCCCATGGCCAACGACATCGTTGCGGCGCACCCGGCCACGCAGAGCAACCCAACTCGTATGCATCGGTATATGATGCTGAACATCTTTGTCCACCCACGCTATGTGCCTGTGCGTACTGCTGTTGCTGCGTTTTCGTGCTGGATGGCGCTCCTCGGTGCGATGTCGTACGGCATCCAACCTTCGCCCTCGCCGGGTGTTGCGCCCGCCGACACCATGCGTGTGTCCCTTGCAACAGGCGAGGTGCTCACCACCATGCTGCCCGAAACCGTGGGCGAGACTACGGTGGAGCGCTACCGTCTGGTGGAGGGGCCGCCGTTCAGTGGCGTAGCTCGCCGCTCCCTGGTCTGGCCCGCCGCCAACGCCGATCCCGGCACCTACAACCTGGTGCTGGTACCCGCTACCGAATCTCCCACCGATACGCTTGTGGTACAGGTTCAGGTGGACACCAACGGATAGCGTCGCCCTGTTCATCGCTCGCATCTTTCACAGTCCCGATGCCACCTATGAATCGCGCCACCTTCTTGAAAGGCCTCGCCGCTGCCCTTGCCGCGCCAAGCGTGCTTATTGGATGCCAGAACGGCCAGTCGGCCCCCGGCTCCGTCGCAGCTTCCGACACGCTCCAGGTTGCCCCAGCCCCGCCCGATGCTCGCGTCTTCAGCGAGGGCATTCAGGCGGATACCATGCACGTGCATCCCGCTGTAGAAACCGTCGGCGAATCCCGCCGCAGCGCCGACGAATGGCGCGAACTGGTGGGCAACGACGCCTATCGCATCCTCTTTGAAGCAGGCACCGAACCGCGCTACAGCAGCCCGCTCCTGGAGGAAAGCCGCCGGGGCACGTTTATCTGCGCGGCCTGCCACCTGCCGCTGTTTCCATCCTCCACCAAGTACGAAAGCGGCACCGGCTGGCCCAGCTTCTGGGCGCCCCTTGACGGACGCCTGGGCACGCAGCGCGACACGAGCGCGGGCATGGTGCGCACCGAGTACCACTGCGCCCGCTGCGGCGGCCATCAGGGCCATGTCTTTCAAGACGGCCCCGACCCCACCGGACTCCGCTACTGCAACAACGGTCTGGCGCTGGCCTTTGCCCCCGAAGACGAATCATTGCCGGAGCTGCGGTAAGATGGGTTGCGGTCTGAAGCCGCAGGAGACGTTCACGCCTGCTCTTTTCCAACAACTGTGTTTCCCCCTATGCGAACCTTGCTCTTTACTCTCCTCCTTGCCAGCACAACGCTGCTGCTGGGCTGCGCCGACGCCTCCTCCACGCAGTCCGACGCCTCCGCTGATACGTCGGATGTGGACATCAGCGCCCTCGCGCAGCCCGACACCGCTACATTCGCGGGCGGATGCTTCTGGTGCATGGAGCCGCCGTACGACAAGCTCGACGGCGTGGCCGCCACCATCTCCGGCTTCTCCGGCGGCGATGTCGTGGATCCCTCCTACGACCAGGTTACCGGAGGCGGTACCGGGCACACCGAGGTCGTGCAGGTCATCTATGATGCCGAGGTCGTTGACTACGAGACGCTGCTGGAGGTCTACTGGCGCAACATCGACCCGCTCGACGATGGCGGACAGTTCTGCGACCGCGGCGATAGCTATCGCCCCGCCATCTTTGCGCATGACGACACGCAGCAGGATCTCGCCGCATCCACCAAGGCCGATGTGCAGGAGCGCTTCGACGATGAGGTCGTTGTGCCCATCCAGCCGTTTGAGGCGTTCTACGCAGCCGAAACCTACCACCAGAACTACTACCAGAAGAATCCCGGCCACTACAACCGCTACCGCCAGGGCTGCGGACGCGATGCGCGTCTGGAGGAACTCTGGGGCGAGGAAGCCGGCGCTACGTATCTGACGTCGGATGCGTGATTCGATGTGGCTCCTATCATTCCGGGTGCCTGCTAACTGAGTCGGAGATGGTTCGGCTTCTGCCGACTGCCGTCGGCATTCGCTCACCATGACACGCTTGGTGGGAGGGTGGAGTAGTTTGGAAGCACCACAGACATCCCCCCTTAGAACCTGTTTGGGTTTTGGTTTGACGGCGAGAGCGAGGGCCGCTGAGGCGAAAATTGGACCCCAATCGAGGTTCGTAACTGGGGCTACGGGCCGAAACGAGGGCGAAGCCCGACTCACGCCAGTAGATTAGGGGCAATTTGCACCAGGGGCATGACCTTCGGCCCCAGCCCAGCGGAGCCGCTCGGAGCCCAAAATAAGAAATCAAAACAGGTTCTTAATCCCCCTTCAGCCGAGGGGAGAGACAACCGAAAGAGTCCCGCTTCCACCTGCTCCCCTGGAGAGGGGAGCTGTCGCGCCAGCGACTGAGGGGTGGATACGTAGTGGCCTGAGGACCGCTAAACAGATACGAGCCTCGTGACGAGATGACATTCGTGAGCCGCAACTGCGTACGTCTGCTCTAACCTATCGCATCATCTACACGCCCACCGTATCGCCGTCCCTCTGTATCCCCCTAAATTACCTCAGTGGCTGACCTCGACCTTCCCGACATCACCGACGCCCACCGCACGCGCTTTCGCACGGCGCTTCTGGACTGGTATCACGATGTGAAGCGCGAGATGCCGTGGCGTAACACCGACGATCCGTATCGCATCTGGGTGTCGGAGATCATGCTGCAGCAGACCCGCGTGGATCAGGCAGAGCCATACTACCAGCGCTTCACCGACGCCTTTCCGACCGTGCACGACCTGGCCGAGGCCGAGCGCGATGCGGTGCTGCAACAGTGGGAGGGCCTGGGCTACTACTCGCGCGCTCGCTATCTGCACGAGGCCGCACAGACCGTCGTGCGCGAGCACGGCGGCACGGTGCCCAGCACGTACGACGGACTCAAATCGCTCAAAGGCATCGGTCCGTACACCGCGGCGGCGGTCGCGTCAATTGCCTTCGGGAAGGCCCATGGCGTGCTCGATGGCAACGTGATTCGCGTTCTAACGCGCGTTTTCGCGATCGAAGAGGACTCGACCCGCAGCGCCACGCGCCGCCGCCTGCAAGCCCTGGCGGATGCACTGGTTGACCCTGACGAACCCGGCAACGCGAATCAGGCGCTCATGGAACTGGGCGCTACGGTCTGCACGCCGCGCAATCCGGCGTGTGGCGAATGCGTGCTGGAACCGGTGTGCGAAGCCGCAGACGCGGGCCATCCTGAGCGCTACCCCGTCACGCCCGAGAGCAAGCCCATTCCGCACCACGACATTGCCGTGGGGCTCGTGTTCGACGAAGCAGGCCGCCTGCTCATCCAGCGCCGCCCCGACGACGCCATGCTGGGCGGCTTGTGGGAGTTTCCGGGCGGAAAGTGCGAGGAGGGCGAATCCCCCGATGCCGCGTGCCGACGCGAACTGCAGGAGGAACTGGGCATCACGGTGGAGACCGACGCCCTCTTCTATACGCTGAAGCACGCCTACTCGCACTTCAAAATCACGCTACACGCCTATCCGTGTCGCATTGTGGACGGCACGCCCACACCCGAAATCGACCAGCCTATGCAATGGGTCACCGTCGACGAACTGGCCGACTACGCCTTTCCCCGCGCCAACCGCAAGCTCATCGAAGAGCTCAAGCGCCGCGAGTACGCGCCGTCGCTGTTTGATTGAGGGAAGCGATATGGCTGCCAATGGGCGAACGATGCTTGTCCCATCTCATTCAGCAGGCCCTCGGCTTTGCAAGTAGTATGGCTATTCGTGACAACGCTCGGCGCACGTAACGCACCTCCGCAGACGCCGAGTAGCAGAAGGTATAAGGTTCCTGTCTGTTACCATTACAGATATAGCTGCGTCTTTATGTAGTGATCGCATATCCTATTCGTTTAAAGCCGTTACACTGTGATGCTGTCCCTCCGAATCCGTCCCCGATTCGTTGCCTCACTTGCCGCTGTCGCCCTCAGCGCAATTCTACTGATGCCGCTCTCGGCATCTGCGCAAACGTCTTCTTCAAGCGACACTGCAGAGGACGCTATCGACGAAGACCCACACGCCTCTCGCCTCGTTTTTTCCAACACCGCCCGTCCGCTGGGTGCCGACGAAGTCTATGTCTCGCTCTCCAGCATTGTCGTCCCGCAGCTTGGATACGGTATCACGGACTGGCTGGGCGTCGAGATCGGTGGCCAGTTCATCCCCGAACTCAATCCGAAACTGTTCTACATCGACCCCATTGCCCAGATCTGGCAGCGCGACGAGCTGCACGTCGCCGTAGGAAGCCGACTGAGTATGGTACGCGGGCGCCAGTATGGAATTGGCACCCGCTCACGCGTCCTTGCTACGAGCGATGCTCTTATTCTCGACGAAAGCTGGGATGCCCACTGGCAGCCCGAAGTGCTGGCCACAGTGGCCGGATCACGCGGGGCGCTCACGGGTGGAGTCGGACTTCACGTCTCCACCACCGCGTCAGACCTGGGCGGCTCGTATCTTGACAGCGCTTACCTGAAGGTGGGGGCAGAACTGCAACTCCTGTCGTGGATGCGCTTCATCTCTGAGTCCGAAGTCCACGGCGGGTACACCGACCGAGTGTTGGCTCAGGTGCGTACCCCCGACGGCGACTCCAGTACGCAGTTCATCGAATCAACAGGTGCGTATCTGCAGTCGGCCAATGCGCTGCGCCTGCATGGCGATCACTTTGCCACCGAACTCGGCATCGGCGTGCAGGCCCTTACCGACCCGGTTATCTCAACCGACGACACCTCGCTCTTTGGAGTGATCCGGTTTACCTATCAGTTTTAGCCGCGCCTGCTGATGCTCATCACATTCTCCACCTGCGGGCGGATGCACCCGTGCATCTGCCCGTTTTAATTGAGCCAAGTTGCCTCCTATGAATTGTCATTTTGAGCGAAGCGGAGCGGAGTCGAAAAATCTCCTTGGTTCAGTTGTTTTGGTTTCATTGGAAGAACTTCCCCACAAGGAATCTATCGGTCTCCTTAAGAGCAATTTTGGATTTATAGGTATCACAATCAGATGATCACACGTTTTCTCATTCCGCTGTTCGCACTCGCGCTGACCCTTCCTGCCACTGCTCAGCAGGCCCCCAGGCCGCTCCAGACGACCGAGCCGCCGCGCGCATGGATCGGTCTGAGTACGGGGCTTGGACACGGCGCCGGTAGTGCCGCCAACGTCAGCGCCGGGGCGAACATCACTATTGGACGGCGCACCAGCGCATGGGTCGGACAGGTCGCTGCCAATGGGAACTGGAGCACCGAATCGCGCCCCGAGAATGCCGAGCGCCCGTACGCCACCCATGCCGGGCTGAGCCTGGGACGCGTGTGGACAACCTCCGAAACGGTCGTGGCTGGATTTGCCGGGCCTGCGCTGGGATGGGAACGCGTTCGCAGCGGCTCCACGCACCGTGCACCGGGCCTCCTTCTGGGCGCACAGTTTTTCATCACTCCCACTGAAGGACTCGGGCTGGGTCTGGACACCTTTGTATTCGCTCACCCCGACCGTCCGCAGTTTGGCGTGCGGGTCGCCATTCAGATCGGCAATGCATGGACGCGGTAGCGTCTAAGAGCCTGACAGGCTCCACACTCTACCGCACACCAAAGGCAACAAATCGCAAATCCAAAATCCGAAGCCAGTTTACGAGACGGAGGGGCGCCGTGCTCGGAATCGGCGTACGCCATACACCAGCAGCGCTACAAATGCTGCCAGCGCCACGAGCGGCGCGATGATCGCCAGAATTGTAAACAGCAGCGAGCCGCCCGCCTCGCCGGTAGACACCAGCGAGTTGCCAAGTCCGCCCGTGGAGGCGCTACTTGCCCCACGTAACAGCACCGTGCCGCCCTGCACCGCACCTGCCGATCCGCCCCCGGCCATCAGGGCCAGTGCCCACTGCATAAACGGCGACGCGTCGCCCAGGGTCGATGCCGTGAGGAGGGTGCCCGCCGCCACGGCCATGGGCGTAGCCAGCGTATCCAGCAGATTGTCGACCCACGGGATGTAGTACGCCCCAATCTCAATCAGCGCGGCAACGGCCAGCACCGCCGTAGCCAGTGGCGAACCCAGCCAGGCAAACTCCTCGGCCAGCGGCAACTCACCCGAAAGCGCAGCTACGTTCGCGCCCAACGGCGGAATGAACACACGCAGCCCCGCCGCCGCACTCAACCCGATGCCAACGGCCACCGCAAGAATCGTTTCGATGGGAGTCATGAGAGATGTGGATTCGTGCGTACATTGTGTTGTTCGTAGTGACACGGCGCGCCGTGTCCCTACAACACGTGAAAACTATCATTTCGATCACGAAATGACGTCCTCCTAATACCGCGCCGGTGCGCCATCTTCCGGAATCGATGCCTCAATGAACGCACGGATGTGGTCGTTCGATGCTTCCAGGTCCTCATCGCGGAGATACATCATGTGGCCGCTCTCATAGCCCTCAAACCGCATCCGGTCGCCCAGGCGTCCGCTCGGGTCCATATTCCACATGACGTACTTGGCCGAGAAGTAGTCCGTGGCTCCGTCGTAGTAGCCCGACTGCACCATCACGTGCAAGAACGGATTCTGCGCCATCGCCTGCCGCAGGTCTTCGGCCACGTTCACGTCGCCCTGGCCCTCCCACGGGCGCACCGGACCGAACACGTTGTACTGCAGGTCGGTCTCCAGCCCCAACTCCTCGCGCAGGTACTCATTGATCGCCGGTGTGAATGCATGATTCCAGGCGATGAGCTCCGGCGGATAGTCGTACCGGTCGCCCGCATTCTCGCGGTCAACGCCTTTGTAACGCGAGTCGAGGCGGCCGATCGTGTGGCCCTCGTCGCGGAGGAGTTCCTTCCAGAAGTAAGACGCGGGCATCGCCAGGTTGTGATCCAGAATTGTCTGCGTAGACACGCCGGCGTAGCGCGCCACCTGCTCGGCCACCTGCTGACGCCGCTCGTCATCCAGCGTGCCGCCCCGCGAGAGCGCCGGGACGAACACATCGAGCGTATAGTTTTCGACCTCGTCCAGCAGATCCGTAAGTTCGCGCTGCTGCAGCTCGGCATCCAACTGCTCATGGTACCACGCCGCCGCCGTGTAGTAGGGCAGCTTCAGCGCCTCGGAGCGCGGCGACGGCCCCGGCGCTTGCAGGCCCATGCCGGTCGGCGACACGAGAACCACACCGTTCAGATACATCCAGTGGCGGTTCTGCAGCGCGCCCGCCAGTCCAGCCACGCGGGTCGTGCCATAGCTCTCGCCAATCAGATATTTCGGCGAGGTCCACCGCCCGTGGCGCGACACAAACACGTCGATCCAGTCGGCCAGATAGGTCACATCGGCCTGCACGCCAAAGAACTGCTCGCGGTCCACCTCCTCGTCTACAATGCGCGAGAAGCCGGTGTTTACCGGGTTCACGTACAGGATGTCCGCCTCGTCGATGATCGAGTGCGGGTTGTCGCGCACGCCGTACGGCTGCACCGGGTAGCCCTCGTCGCTAATTTCCAGCAGTTTTGGACTCGTATACCCGAGGTGCATCCAGAGCGAGCCCGAGCCGGGTCCGCCGTTGAACGAGATCATGAGCGGACGCTCCGTGCGGTCGTCGACGTCGCTGCGTTCGTAGTACGTGTAGTGCAGCGACGCCATCGCGTGGCCGTCCTCGTGATACACCGGCTGCGTGCCCGTCGTTACGTCGTACGGAATCTCAGTGCCATCTACCGTCACCGCATCGCTCTGCGTAATCGTCGTATCGACCGGTAGCGACCGCTGCTGCGCCTGCACATTCACCGTCAGCAGCACCGCCACGCATCCTGCCAGCCACAAAAGAGTACCCGTTCGCATCATCATATCCGCGTTGGTTCATTAAGGAGAGCACCCTCAACGTACCGCACCGCCCCCGCAGATGCAACGCCCACGCCACGAGCAGCAAGCGCGTGTTATCAATTGAGACAGACGACGCTCGTCGCATGGCACCACAGGCATGACCTTCGGCCCCTCCGCCGTGCGATGCAAACCGTTTAGGGGCTCTGCCCCGTCGCTATCTGCCCCGTCGGGGCGACGAAGCAAAAGACGCTCCTGCGTCCGACACGCCGAAGCAGCCCAGCCTTCCCATTTTAGGGGAAACACAAAGCCAAGCTGCCCGCTCCACCACCCGTCGCAAGCGTTGGGGGATGCATTCGTGGTCGGTAGCTTGTATCTTGGAGACGTACCCCTCTGCCCCCACCCGCATTTGGATGCTATGCCTACCGTTTCGCTTCGATCGCTCGTGTTCGGCGTGCTGCTGCTCGTACTCGCCAGTCCCGCCGCCCTGCAGGCGCAAGAGCGCGGCATGCAGCCTGCCGACTACTACCACCTGAAGATGAGCAGCGACGCGCAGATCTCGCCCGATGGCACGCGCATCGTGTTTGTGCGCACCTCCATCGCCGAGGACCGCCGCAGCCGCGAATCCAGCCTGTGGATGGTGCCCGCCGATGGCTCTGCAGCGCCGTACGCATTCACGCAGGGCACGTCCGACCGCAGCCCGCGCTGGTCGCCGAGCGGCGATCGCATTGCGTTCCTGAGTAGCCGCGACGAGAAGCCGCAGCTCCACATCATCCGCACCGACGGCGGCGAGGCCCATGCCGTCACCGAACTGGAGCAAGGCAGCATCCGCGCCTACGAATGGCTGCCCAGCGGCGAGCGCGTGCTGCTCACCCTGTCGATTGATCCGTCGGTCGAGGATCCCACCGAAGAAGCCGACGAGCCGGAGGGGCCGCGTCCCGACACCACCGTGGTGCGCGAGGCCGCCTACCGCACCGGCGCCGGGAGCTTCCTGGGCGCTGAGCGCCACACGCTGTGGATGCTCACACTCGACGAGGGCACGCTTACCCCACTCGCAGGCGATTCCGACTACCACATCCACAACGCCACCGTATCCCCCGATGGCGAAACCGTTGCCTTCAACGCCGACTTTACGGGCGAGGAGTTCGATGCCGGGTTCAACCAGGATATCCATCTGCTTGCGCTCGATAGCGGCGAGGTGCGCACGCTCGACACCCCCGAGCGTCGTGCTCAGAATCCGGTCTTTTCTCCCGATGGCACGCACCTGCTCTACCACCACACCGCCGACCGCTACGAGCCGACTGAGCTACACCGCATTCCGGTTGATGGCGGTACGCCCGAGGTCCTCCATGACGGCATGAACCTGAGCACTTCAAGCGTCCAGTGGCCTGCGGGACACGACCAGCCGTTTTTTAGCGCGGATTATCGGGGCTCGCATCCGATCTTCCAGCTTACGCCGACTGCCTCCGCATCCGCCCTGATTGGTGAAGGCGCCAGCCTGAGCACACCCTCATTCTCGGACGATGGCACGCGCATCGCCTACACGCGCCACGACGAAACCACCCCGCCCCAGGTGTGGACCGCCCGCGCCGACGGCTCGGATGCGCAGGCGCTCTCGACTTTCAACGCTGAGATGCTCGATTCGCTCGCGGTGCAGCCCTACGAACGGTTTACGTTCGAGCACGACGGCGGCGGCACGCTCGATGGATTTCTGCTGCGGCCTGTTGGATTCGAAGACGGCGACTCGTATCCGCTTGTGCTCAACATTAAAGGCGGCCCGGGCGGCATGTGGGGCCACGAGTGGTTCCACGAAATGCAGATGCTTGCGGCGGCGGGATACGGCGTGGTCTTCACCAACTACCGGGGCAGCACCGGCTACGGCTACGACTTCCAGAGCGCGGTGCGCCTCGACTACGGCGGCGTGGACTACCGCGACAACATGGCACTCGTAGACGCCGCCCTGGAGCGCTTCGACTGGATCGACGACGAGCGCCTGCTCATCACTGGTGGGAGCCACGGCGGCTTTCTCACCAACTGGATTACCACGCAGACCGATCGCTTTCGCGCCGCCGTTACGCAGCGCAGCGTGAGCAACTGGATCTCGGAGGCCGGTACGCAGGCTTTTCCGCCCCGCGAGATGAACGCCGAGTTCGGCGGCTCGCTGTGGACGAACTTCGACTACTACTGGAACCGCTCGCCCCTACAGTTTGCCGACCAGGTGACGACGCCCACGCTCATTATCCACAGCCAGAACGACCACATCACGCCCATTGGGCAGGGCATGGAGTGGTACTACGCGCTGAAGAATGGGGGCGTCCCCACCAAGATGGTGATGTTTGCAGGCGAGGGCCACGGCCTCTCACGCGGCGGCGCGCCCGTCAATCTCGTGGAGCGCCTCAAGCAGATGATGCAGTGGTTTGAGCAGTGGGATGGGGTGGAGTAGCCGCCTTTCGGTGCAAGTTCTCCGGCTACTGCGGTGCCTGTCTCGTTCTGTCGCGTATGTAGAGATGCAGATGCGTTGTGCATCCGGGGTTGAAGTCGGCCCCACAGTCGGGGCATGCATGTTCGGCGTTGAGATACTGCCGCCACGTAAGCACCGTACGGCATGCGCCGCACAGCACCGCCCGCTCATCGAGATCCGCCTGCGCATCCCACTGCTGTGAAGCGTGGTCGGCGACAGCGTCATGGCACGCATGACACGGATAGAACACGTTGCAGCACGGAAACCGGAGTGCAATTACGTCGCGCTCGGTTGCGTAGTGGGCGCAACGCGTCTCCGCATCCACGCCCATGCCGCACAGGGGGGCATCGAAGCGAGGATCGGTTTCAGGGGGATGCGTGGTGCGGCGATTGGTTGGCATGATAGCGTTGCTGGAAATGTCGTCAGTCTATCGTTACCGCGTACCGGCGCACCTGTGGGAAGGATGTCGTCATGCCTCATCTGCCATGCGCAGTACCTGCCGGATAACTGCCCCATTCACGTGCATTCCAGAGCGAACGAGTGACTGGATGACAGGCCTCACCATATCGAGATGCCCTTGTTTTTTGGCTAAGACAAGTATGCCAAGCGTTCCAATGACTGGAATGTCGAACGCCTGCGCGCAGCGGCGGGCTGCTGCATCATCTACAACGACTGTCCAACCCGCACTTTGTAGTGCATAAGAGAGTACATTACTCTCACCTTGTCCAAGGTCCCAGGCTGCGACTTCCGAAACAACAGGAGAAGTTGATTCAACCCACCGGCTGTGCTCTTCCAGCCACGTACGCGCTGGATCATCTTTTTCAGTATCCCGCACCTCGTTGGATACTGCTTCTGGAATAAGAAGACTGTCTGCGGTAAGCGCTAATAAGTCTGCATAGCCAATTGTAGCAAGGAGAATAATCGGCGAGGCATCGACAACCCACCTTCTCATGCGTCTCCAGAAGTGCTGGTGCGCGGAAGCGACGTGCCGAGAGCCTGCTGAATCTCATCCCTGATCTCTTCGGGAGTTGTCTGGATAGGGCTGACGCCATACCGTGCCAGGGCTGTGATAAAAGCAGGACGTGGGAGGCCAGCAATCTCTGCCGCCTTGCTTTGTGAGATTCGCTCCATTTCATACCACTTGATTGCAGCCGCAAGCCGAAGCTCGCGCCCAAATTCCTCGGGCGAGCGACGGAGCGCCGAGAAGACGTCGTCCGGAAGTTCTATTTTTAGTGTTTTGGACATAGGTAGACTGGACCGCAATGAGGTAAATCATTTCTGATACGGGAGGGGGGATGCGTTCGTTCTTACGTATGACGGATCGCCGCCCGTTTCCGCAAAGGAGTTTGAGTGCTGTGTATGGGACAGCGTACGGAAAACCACCTGGGAAGCCCACTTCAGTGATGCGTATCTGACGGTCACATGGTGGAGGTTGTCGTGAACGTCGTCAGTCTACCGTTACCGCGTACCGGCGCACCTGTGGGAAAGGCGTTGAGACAGTGGTGTACAGCGTGCCCTCAGGCCCGGTGGTCTGGATGCGTCCGATGCCCGGCGTGCGCATCTCTTCCCACAGCAACCGACCCTGAAAGCGGCCTTCCGGATCAAAGAGATCAATCGCGCTGGCGGGAATCGGGTCCTCGGCGTTGTCGTTTGCAGACTGCTCTGTGTGCTCATTGGGGTCCTGTACATTGGTAGGCCACGACGATGCCACAAGCATATGTCCATTGGGAAGTACAGCGGGGGCGCCCAGATAACCGTACATGCGCATCATTGTAGAGCCTTCTCCCTGAAATACGCCCGGCCCCATTATCGTGTCGATGTTGGGACGATCGATCTGCCGAGTTTGCGTGCCGTTGAGTGTGTATTGGCGCAGTTGGTATGCTGTTACGTGACTCACCCAGAGATGCTCATCATACACGGAAACCCCACCGCCAACGCCCATCCCATCCGGCAGATCCAGGTCGAAGTCGACCTCAACGGTCCGATCATGTGTCCAGGTGTCAGTGTCAATGAAATACAGTTTTTGCGGGTCGCCCCCGTATGCCGAGCGACTGAGGATCAGGTGGCCATTCGCATAGGCCGTGACCGATCCTCGCACGTCCAGCTCATCGATTCCAATGCTTTCCACAAACGTGCCGTCGGTTGTCCAAATATCGACACGACTGTTCATCTGATTCGAAACGTATAGCCGCCCGTCGCCATCCCCGGCCATGCCATATGCGTTGCTGAACTCGCCCGGCCCTTCGCCTTCGCGACCGGCGCTCCACCGCAGGCTGCCGTCGGGATTGAACGCCACCAGACGGTTGTTGCCATAGTCGAGCACGTACACCGCGCCCTCCGCGTCGACAACGACACCGCGCACATCGGCCAACATCGCTTCTTCGGGGGTCTCCTCAGCGCCGAAGGTCTGCTCCAACTCAAACTGAATCGGTGCAGCGTCGTGGTCTTCCCATACCGTCGTGCCGGTGTTTGTGACGTAGGTCACACCGTCGCGCTCTTCGATCGTTACGTCGCCGGAGGACGAGCCCCCGCATCCCGCCCACAGGGCCGTCGCGAACAGGATAAAGAATGGAGCGAGAAGACGCGTTCTGTGCGCGGAAGACGTAGCAGCAGAGACGAACATCGTGCGAGTGCGAATGCGGATGCAGGAGCAGTGCTGTGAAGTTACCCTATGATAGCAAGATGAATCGGAGGTGTCAATCTGATGTGCAGAGCACGATTGGAAGCCGCTGTACACAGTTACACGAGGACACCTGAGCAAGCCGTCACAGAATCGGCATTCTCGGTCCCTCAGCCCGTGGCGGGCGTCCGGTCGCGAACGCACGTGGGCAAAAGCCTATTCTTACACGCTATTCCTAACGGCTATTCGTGAGGGGCAGCGGCATCACTCGTGCGCAGGCGCCGCCAGCCGTAGGTGCCTCCGGCCAGCGCAAGGAGCACAAGTCCACCGTCTACCGGCACCGGATCCGGCGGCAAGGGCGGATTCGGGTTGAGCGGGTCTCCCGGCAGGGGGGGATCGGGCGGTTCGTCCATGCTGAACGCAGGCCCGGTGATAGACTCGTCAGCATTGGCCCAGGCGGGAATGCGCTCGGCGGCAGAGGCCCGTGAAGACGCACGTAGCTGGCGTTCAATTGCCCCCACCTGTCGTTCTAACTGCCGAAGTTCGTTCCTACTCGATGCGAGGGCCCCGGCCCATCCACCCGGATCCGATCCAGCAGGCCGAGGCGTACGTGCCGAACGTGCTGTCCGAGATGCACGTCGGCCTTCAACGTCTGCAGGGGCCCACGATCGCGAGACCGAAGTCCCAGATCGGCGCCCCGATGCACCGCCCCAGCCCGACGTTTGTCCCGCCAAGCGGCCTGCGTGTAGACGCCAGGACGGACGAGACTGCGTGGAACGGCTATTGCGTGCGGAAATCCCGTCCAGCGGGTTGCTGTCCAGCGGGTTACCCCGAAGCACCTGTGGCACCTCGCCCTTAAACTGGCTCATCAGTTTGGGGGCCGACTCGGCGCGATGGGATGCCCTGTTTCCCATGGCTTGATCTTCTGTAGCTTGCTGATTCCATGGCTCGGGCGGCTCCGCCGTGAGCGCGGGATATAGCGCTACAAAAGCCCCTCCGATGCCAAGAAGAACAAGCACAAACAAAACCAGGTCGGCTCCGGTCGAGAGCGATCCGTGCGTAGAGGACAACATATCAAAGGAGAAACTACTCAGGTGGAGAACAGAAAACGACATAAAACGGGCCTCCCAGCATGCGCTGGCAAGAGTGCACCGCTGGTGGGAGCGCACGCCCGAACAAGGTGGTAAAGCGCCATGGCGACCATGCCATGACCATCATCGCACGACGGTGACGCGCTGGGTTTCGGTGTGGCCAGAGGTCTGCATCCGCAGGAAGTAGGTGCCGCTCGCCAGATTGCTCACATCGAGGGGCTGCTCGGCGCGCCCCTCCGCATCCGTATCCACCACCGTCTGCACGCGCCGCCCCAGCAGGTCGTACAGGTCGATGCGCACGTCCTGCCGCTCGGGCACCGCAAAACGCACCGTGGCCTGCCCGCGCGCCGGGTTCGGGTACGTGGGGAGCAGTTCGGCCTCGGTCACCGGCCGGACGATGGTCACCGCCTCACTGAAGGATTCGGTGCCGTCGGTGTCGATCTGGCGGAGGCGGTAGCGGAGGCTGTCGGCCGCGTACGGCAGATCCGTGTCCTCGAACCGGTAGGACTGCGGGGTGCCCGTGGTGCCTGCGCCCTCCAGATGCGCAATCGTCTGCCACGATTTCCCTGTAGAGACGCCCCACTGGGACGTCTCTACTGTGGATTCGTCTTCGGATTCATTTGCAGACCCGGCCGCGCGCTGCACCTCAAAGCCTGCGTTGTTGGTTTCGGAGAGGGTCTGCCATTGCACGGTGATGGCCTCATCGCCCGAGCGCTGCGCTTCGAAGCGGGCCAGTTCTACCGGCAAGGCGCCGGTGTTCGGCGCAATCTGCACGACGAACCGTTCGGTTTCCGGGGTGTCAGTCAGGCTGCTTACGTTCACTGCGTAGTTCATGCCCGGCTCCAACGGTACCGTCTGGTCGTCGCTGGTATCGGAGGTGCCTTGTGTGTCAATGAGTTCCGCGGCCCACGTATCTGGCAGGTCCCACTCGCGCACCTGAAGCGTGAGCGTGCCGTCATCGGGGAGGCCATTGCCTCGAATGGCCACCGGCACTGCGGTGAGATTCGCATCGGGATTCGATGCATCTTGCGGCCACGGGCGGCTCTCGACGGCTTTGGATGCTTCGGTGCTGCCGCGTCCGGTGCCCGTCGCGCTTAGCGTTACGGAGGGCGCTTCCAGCGGCGCAAGCTTCGAGGTGTCCCACGCGTCCCAGCCGTCTGTTGCGCTTTCGTGGAAGCGCACCCCAATCGCCTGGTCGGTGGCCACCGGGTTGCCCGACGCATTGGTTACGACGCCCTCCAGCCACAGCGTGCCGCGCTCGACACTCGATGCGGCGGTCGGACCTTGCATCGCGCTGCCGATGAACGGCGCATTCGGGGCGGTGCGCCCGCCCGGATCGAACGTGACCGTGGTGGGCCCATTGCCGGGGCTGCTTCGCTCGATGAACGCGCCCTGCCACGCGGCCAGCGTCTTGGTCTGGGTATCCAGCGGCTTCCAGCTGCCCGTTGTCGCATCGTAAACCTGCGCATCCGCCTGAAAGCCGTTCCCCGCCAGGGCACTGCCGCTGGTAGTGAGCGACGACAGTTCGTAGTCGGTTGGATAGGGGTTGCCCAAAAGGTGCCAGCGTGCGCTCTGCGTGAGGTCGTTGCGCACGACCGGAGCGGTGCCGTGCCGCATGGCCGCCGTGCTTTCGCGTAAGGAAACCGTGAGGCCACTGGACTCCACCGGGTTGCGGGTGTCGTCCTGGAGATAGAGCAAGGCGGCGCTTCCGTGGCCCAGCGGCGTGCTGGCATCGGCGGTGATGTACGCCCCGGTGCCGCCGGTGCTTTCATCGGAGTCGCTGTCGTCCCACACTGCCATCACGTTCAGGTTGAAGCGCGGGGCGTTGGTGCCTTCGGAGGAGGCCATGCGCACATCGCCCGCCACCGCGCCGTCGTAGGGCACACTTAGCACGCGCCAGCCCGCATCGGTGCCCGTGCCGTCGGTGCCGATGATGGTGACGCTCGTGGCAATAGGCAGGCCGGGCGTTTCGTATGCGCCCATGTTCACGGTCGCGGTGCCGTCGCCGTCGGCATCCTGCACGCGGGCGTCGCCGATCAGGTCGGTGTCGACATTCTCGGCGCTGCCGCCCGATTCAAACGGGGCGTTGGTGCCCGCATCCACGGCCGGGGAGCCCGCCGCGAGACGCAGGCCGTCATCGCTCGTGCGGAACGTGCCGTCGTTACCCGCAGGCTGCTCTGCATCCACAAAAAGCGGATCGGTGTTGAGGTTATTCCCGCCGTCGGTGGTGGTGGAGCCGTTGTTTTCGCTGATACCGCCGATTCCGCCCTCAATGAGTGTGTGCGTGAGGGTGAGTGTGGCGTCTGAGTTGTTGAATATCTCGTCACCATTGTTGGCGGTATTCCTCCACAGGATGGTGTTCGTGACCTGCGGGCTGCTTGCACTGCCAGAGCCAGTGTTGTAGAGCGCACCGCCCTCCATGTTGGCGCTGTTGCCAATGAAGGTTGCATTCGTGATTTTCGGGCTGCTCGTGCCCCCATTCCCATTGCTAAACATCGCTCCCCCTCTGTCTGCGCTATTGCCCGCAAACACACTATTTGTGATCTCTGGGTTACTCGTGCCGCTACTAAAACCAGAGTTGTAGAGCGCACCGCCGTCGCCGGCGGAGTTGTTCGCAAAGGTTGAATTTGCAATCTGGGGGCTACTCGTACCAAAGAGTCCATCGTTGAAGATTGCCCCGCCTTCATTCCCTGCAGTGTTGCCGCTGAAAATCGCGTTTGTAATCTGCGGGCTGCTTGTGCCCCTAAACCCGACAGTGTAGAGTGCGCCCCCTGAACGACCTGCAGTGTTTCCGATGAAGCGGGTATTGGAAAGCGTGGGACTGCAGATGTTGTCTTGTCCGTCGCAGTATAGCCCACCGCCGGAATTGTTAGGATTGGACCCGTTGGCATTCCCTTCGGTCACGGTCACGCCATCGAGGCGCGTGGCATTGGTGATACTACTCGAAGAAAAATCGCCTCCGATCTTCTCGCCCCCATTGAAGACGAGCACGTGGTAGGCATTGTCGGAGGCGTTGCCCGTGGTACCGATATCACCGGAAAGGATCGTCTCGTTGGCTGCGAGCGTGCGATTCTCCAGCTTGCTTTCGAGATCGGCACGATCTGCGAACGTCTCGCTTCCGCTCCACCCGCCGTAGATCTTCAGCCCGTCCTGTTCGCCAGTGACCTCAAAGGTGGCCGCACGCGCCTCGCTGCTTCCATTCAGTGGCTTGCTGGGCACGTAGGTCCCGGCGGCGATCGCGATCACATTTTCACCCGAGGCCACGTCCAGCGCATCCTGCAAGTCGGTAAACCCGTCCGCAAAGGACGAGCCATTGTTATCTCCGCTTGTGGCTGAGGCATTTACATGATAAATCGCCTGTTCGGAGAGCCCATATTCCCCGAAGCTCGTTTGGTCGGAGAACGTGGCTGTGGTGCCCGTGACGGTGGCATCGGCACTCCGATTGGTCCAGTTTGCCACTGGGCCCGGTCGGCCCACAAAGCGTACGGCGGGAGATGGAACGGTCACGTCGCCGTATGTCAGTTCAAGATCGGCGGTTACGCCGCTGCTGGCAGCGGTATTGGCAGCCCCCCACACCAGGTTGGCCCGTTCGGTGAGCGCACTGGGCAAAGCGCTGTCGTCGAAGACCTCGGCGGTGGCGTTGCCGTAGCGATAGAGCGTGAGACGGTCCGTGGTGCTGGTCACTGTGGCGGTGAGCGACTGCCCATCGGCTCCGATCGTCGCTTCGGTTTCTGGAGCCACCACGATGCTTTCTTGTCCGAGCGGCGCGCCGCTGGCGGTCCACTGCGGGTCGCCTTCAAATGTGGCGTCGCGTCCGCCCGTCAGGTCATACGCGGTAGTGCCGCTGTGGCTGTTGTCGAAGCGCTGGCTGGTCTGTGCGGCATCGAACCGATACGAAGCGACCAGCTCCGGCGTATCAGCCGGGATCGTCTGGTGCATCGTCGCCTGAATGTCGGCTTCGGTGCGCGCCTCCGTCCACATCCGCAGCTCGTCGAGCTCGACCTGAAGCCGGCGATTACCGTCCGGCCGCTGCGCGAGGGACCACGCGCCGCCGTTGATGTTGAGCGTACCCACATCGCGCTCATCTTGGAAGACCCCGTCGAGGTAGACTTTCTCGGTTCCGGTGCCGTCGTAGGTGACAGCCACATGCTGCCACATGTCAAACGCGACGGCGGCGGCGTACGTGTTGTCATTGGCCCAGTGCGCGACCTCAATGGCGCCATCTTTGACCACAATGCCGAGCAGGCGATCCTCGGACTGCGAGTTCGGGCCTTTCCAGAGGTACCAGCCCTGGCGATCCCCGCCTGATTCGCTGCCATCAACCTTCGCCCAGAAGGCGATTGTCCATGGCGCGTTGCCGGCGAGATCCGGGTGGGCCTCCGCCGTTGCCGCGTCGTTGGTGCCATCAAAGGCGAGCGCGGTGCCGGAACCGTAGGGCGCTTCGAGCAGGGCCCAATCAGCGGTGGCGTCACCCGGGTCGGTGCCATCGGTGCCGCTACCATCAATGGTGTAGCTGCCCGTGTCGAGTTCGGCGGTCAGGTTGAGCAGGCCGGGGTCGGCAGAGGAGCCGCGCTCATAATCTACGCGCACGGTGGCCGTGCCTTCTGCGGGAACGTCCACCGTCCACGTGCCATCCGTTACGTTGCCATCGCCAGAGGCACCGGCGACAGAGATACCTGCAGGTAGGTCCAAGTTGACCTGTGCATCGGTCACACCGGTATCCCCAAGATTGGTAAGCTGAATTGCGCCTGTTTCCACTGCCGAACGAGCCGTTAAGCGTAGGCGGGCCGCGCTGCGCCCACGTTCGTAAGCCCCGAGGCTAACAGTACTGCCCTGAATCCTGGCCTCGCTCAACAAATCGGTGGTGGCATCTTCGGCAACGCCGCCGGTCTCGAACGGGGTGTTGTCCCCGGCATCCAACGCCGGGGAACCGCTCAACAGCCGGAGTCCGTCATCTTCGGTACCGAAGGAATCGTCGGGTCCTGCAGGATCATCCGCCATCCCAAAGAGCGGATCGACATCGAGGTTGGTGTTGTCGCATGATGAATCCGGCACGTTTCTGCATCCTCCTTCTACCAACGTGTGACTGAGTGTTGGAGTGGTGAAACCGGAATAGTCGTTGGCAACCCCCCCGCTTCCCCCTCCAGTATTATCCCACAGGATACTGTTCGTTAGTACAAGAGTGATCCTGCCGCTTATCCCTGTATTGTAGATTGCACCGCCGTCGTCATCTGCAGAGTTAGCAGTGAAGACGGTATTTGTGATCTGCAGGCTGGCCCTGCCGCGATACGCATCGTTGTAGATTGCGCCTCCGTTGGAGTCTGCGGAATTGCCAGCAAAGACTGTATTTGTAATCTGCGGGCTGCTTGTGCCATCTCTTCCAAAGTTGAGGATCGCCCCGCCAGAGCTGTTTGCTGAGTTACCGGTGAAGACGGAATTTATGATCTGAGGGTTGCTCATGCCACTTCTCGGCCCATAGTTGGCTAGTGCACCCCCGAAGCCGTCAGCGAAGTTGCCAGCAAAGATTGTATTTGTGATTTGAGGGCTACATTCGTTACCGCTGGAATCGCCATTACAGAACACCCCACCCCCTCTTCTGAATGACGGATCACCGAAGCCGTTGGCATATCCACCAGTTATCACAAGCCCGTCGAGCACGGTGTCAGTCGTGATCGTTCCGCCGTTGGTGCCATCAAGAAAAAGAACCGTATAGCTATTACGGCCAACAATGTCGCTTGCGTTCTCAGTGATACCATCGGCATTCGTATTGTCGTTGCCGTCAGTGTCTCCAGAGAGGGCCGTCGGATTGGACGCCAGGTCGCGACTCGCGAGTTGGTCTTCTACATCGCCGATGTCGGTGAACGACTCGGTGCCGGTCCACCCGCCGTAGATCTTCAGGCCGTCTTGGGCACCGGTAATATCGAAGTGCGCATCCCGGTCGGAGGCGTTGCTTGTCGGCAGGTAGCGCCCGGTGGCAATCACGATCACGTCATTGCCAGTAGCCACGCTGAGTGCCCCTTGCAAGGAGAGCGCATCGCCCCCAGCAAACGAGGCTCCGCTATTACTGGCATCGCCGGTTTCGGTGACGTGGTAGACCGTCTGCGCCTGCGCGGGAATCGCCCCACCAAGCGCAACGATCAGCGCGATGGTGCTTAGGACCATGGTACAAAACGCCACCGGGCGAACCGCTCTCCGCTTGAGCCTGGATCTTGTATCCAGAAGACGGCGGGCATAAGGAACGAGCGTAGACGCGTAGCGCTGAGGCATGGTGGAATCCACAAGTGGGGAGCAAATGGCGCATCGGGCACGCTCTCATGACCTACTTTTGGAGTAGACCCCGGCGCACACAAGCGCATGATACCGCCTCAGTCCGTAGAATGCTTTGTCATACGTCCCAAATCCTTCGCTCTGCGTGTCAATTGTTCGCTCTGCGTGTCAATCCGGGCCAATACATGAGATCTGCATATAAGACCTGCGCGTCTATTGCGATATGCATCTGTCTATCATGATGTTAGATGCCTCCTCTTTATCAACTCCGCGTTTAGCAAACCAGCAGCTCTTTTTGGTATCGGCGTGGGGCGACTTACGTACTCTGTCGCTTCGTTCCTTCCATGCTCCCAGTCCACACCCAAACGCCCCCAGCCGCAGACCCAGGCCTCAGCTTGATGCCTCCACCATCTATCGTCCGTGGTGTAGATTGCCTGTAGTGTAGATTGCCTGCAAATCCACGAACCGATACAGGCGTACCGCAATAGAATTATCGGTAGTAGTCAGACGTTAAACCGACACGATGCATACGAGCTGGGTCCGTTGTAGCCGCTATTGTCGTGGGGAGCGTACTGAAGCCTCTCAGGTCACGCGGACGGAGCACCTGCTTCGGAGACGCGATGCGGTGCTCCCGTGCCCAGTGTGATTTCAAGCGTGAACCGGGGGCGTTGAGATCCTGACCTCCGAGAATCGTTGGGGGGAAGGATGACCTGCAGATGCAGCCTTCAACGATCACTAACCTGCTATCCACTACCGAATCATCTACAGCAGCCTGGTGCGGATGCCAACGACTGTGGCATTTCGTACCTGCACATGCTCTGCCACACGCGGA
This sequence comes from Longimonas halophila, assembly GCF_002554705.1. Lineage (GTDB taxonomy): Bacteria > Bacteroidota > Rhodothermia > Rhodothermales > Salinibacteraceae > Longimonas > Longimonas halophila. The sequence continues at coordinate 98,153 of NZ_PDEP01000012.1, forward strand.
ACGTTGCCGTCTCCGGCAGATCTGGCATACAGCACACGCCACGGTGTACCACACTGCCCAACGCTCATGCTCTCGCCTCACCGTATCCATACTGGCGCAGCGCGTGCTACCCGATGGAGCGCGTGGGTGCTCATAGCAGTCCTGCTTGCTGTAGGACCACTGTCGGGATGGAGCACGCTCATAGGGCACTTCGCCACAGGACAAAACGGACCGTGTCCGCATCACAGCAGCGGCCCACACGTCTGTCCACATCACGCCGCCATGCAGGCTACCCGAGCCGACCAGCATGACGCTGACATGTCGGCGCCCCCCGACGGCACTACGTTTTGTCTCACAAGCGCAAAGGCATCGCATCACGAAGCCGAACATCAGCACCCCAACGATGAGCCGCCGGGTCCGCAGGTTCGCTGTACCTGCAACCATAACGACGACACCTCGGGCGAGGCCGTGCGCGTACTGGACAAATTCGTGTTGCCCACTCCCGGCCAACTGGCTCGCCCGCTGTACACATACGCGCTGAAGAGCACCTGCACCTCTCTTACACCCACTGTCTGGGCTGACGATATTTTCCGTCCACCACGGGCGTAGACCGGCGAATTGGTAACGGCCACAGGCTTGATGCATCGCATACGCATCAGCCTACAGCATGCTTGGCGATGTCGTACCTTTCGGTGCGCCACCGCATCCGTATGCCGTAAACCAACGCGCCGCTTCTCTTCCCATAGAGCCTTCGTGCTCGCCACTCTTTTTGTCTACGTCAACACCCTCTGTATATCCTATGGACACGTATATCCGTGGCGCACATATGCGCCTTCTATCTGTTTTTATTTCACTTATACTATTCTTTATCGGCGCCAGTCTACCGGCGTCCACGGCTCACGCTCAGGCGTCCGGTGCACTAAACGGCACCGTGGTTCACGCCGATACCAACGCCCCCATTACCGGAGCCAACGTGGTGCTGGTCGATACCGATCGCGGCGCAGCTACCGATACCGATGGGGCCTTTGTACTACGCGACATCGCCCCCGGCTCCTACACCGTACGCGCCAGCGCCATAGGCTACGAAGCCGCTGAGCGCACCGTCACCATCGAGCCCGGCACGCAGACCACTGTCCGGTTGGCCTTGCAGCCGACACAAGTTGCCCTACAACAGGTCGACATCACCGCTACACCGCTCGAAGCACGCCTCACTACCCGCATCGGCGCCAACGAGCTCAGTGCTACGCCGATGCAAGACTTGGGTGAAGGGCTTGCTCGTGTCCCCGGTATCCGCCTGCAACGGCGCGGCGCACTGGCGCTCGACCCGAACGTGCGCGGCCTCACCGGCACGCAAGTCTCTACCTTTGTGGACGGCGTGCGTAGCTTTGGCGGCGGCCCCGCCCGCATGGATACGCCGCTCAGCCACACCGACCCCAGCAGCGTACAGCGTATGGAAGTGGTGCGTGGGCCATACGCGCTGGCCCAGGGTCCCAGCCTAAGCTCCATTCGGGTGGATACGCAGGCCCCCGTCCCCAACACGCCGTTTACCGGCACCGTGCATACCGGATTTACCAGCAACCGCGAGGCGCTCAACCTCAACGGCCACGTGCTGGGCCGCACCGGACGCCTGTTCTACGACGTGAACGCGGCCTACCGCACCGGCGACGACTACACCGCAGGCGATGGCACCGCCGTCCGCAGTGGGTTTGAATCGGCTGAAGTGCGAAGCCGCGTGGGTCTTGACCTCAACGACGGATCGCGGCTGAGCGCCCAGGTCAGCTACCAGGATCAGCGCGACGTGGCGTATCCCGGACGTCCGCTCGACGCCGCCTTCTTCGAGACGCTGCGGGGCCTCCTACGCTACGAATGGAGCGGTACCGGCACCGTGCAGCGACTGGAGGCACAGGGCTACGGCTATCAGACGCTGCACGGCATGACCAACGAAAACAAGCAGTCGGCCCAGCCCGACCCTAACCGCATGCCACCGTTTCCGCTTCGAATCGCAGTGGATACCGAGGTGGCCACCTTTGGCGGGCGTGCTGCGGCTGACCTCCAGCTTGCTCCTACCGTTATGCTAAGCACCGGTATCGCAGGCTATTCAGCCTACCGAACAGCGACTCGCTTCCGCGATCGACGCGACGATGGCCCCACACCGCCCGTGCTACCTGCCGCCGACATCATTTGGCCGGACGTGCGTACCACCGAAATCGGTAGCTTCGCCACCCTCGAACGCGTGTTCGGACAGGCCCAGGCGACCGCGACCGGACGTATCGATCTGGTGCATGCTGATCCGCAGCGCATTACGGATGGTTTTCGCATCCGCGCCGAAACCGCCACGGGGCAGCCGTTCAGCAACAATCTGGCAGAGACCGATGTGCTGTGGAGCGCCGCCGCCAGTGCCACCGTGCCGCTCGCTGATCCGCTCGCGGCAACCCTTGGGGTCGGCTCTTCCGCCCGCGCTCCTGAGCCACTGGAACGCTACGGCGACCGCGTTGGCGCCACGCGCACGCAGCGCGGTAACGAGTTCGTGGGCAATCCGGCGCTCGATCCAGAGCGGACGTATCAGGCTGATCTTGGCTTCGATCTTTCCTCTCTTCGGCTTAAAGGCTCCCTCACCGGGTTCGTGCGCTACCACGAGGATTACATCACCATTATAGAAGCCCCTGGCGTTGACTCAGCGCTCCCACTCACGCCCGATCAGGTATTTACCTATCGCAACGGCGAAGCGCTCTTCTGGGGCACCGAAGCCACGGCCACTGCGCAAGTGCATCCCACCCTGCAGGTGCGTGCCTCTGGCGAGTATCTGTGGGGACGCGATGTCTCCTTTGACAGCGATGAGCCCGCCTACGGCGTGGCTCCCGCTGAAACCCGCTTCAGCACACGTTGGATGCCGGGTCCACGCGGGCTCTTCTTGGATGCATCGCTTCGTGCAGTCGCCGCGCAACGCCGCGTATCCACCCGCCGCAACGAAGGCGAAACCGATCGCTTCGCCACGGTGGATCTTACCGCCGGCGGCTCTTTGTTTGGTGATATCGCCCTGCGTGTGGGCGTCACTAATCTGCTCGATGCTACCTACCGCGAGCACCTGAGTGCCCGCACCAACATGTTCGACCCGCTGGCTGCCGAACAAGGCTCAACGTCCATCCCCGAGCCAGGGCGTAGCCTGTTCGTGCATGTGCAGTACGCATTCTAACTGCTACATTCTACCACCGCATTCCGGACACACTGAAACCGGTGCAGGTTTAACACGCCTGCACCGGTTTTCTATACCCGTCTTTACATTGCATCCCCCTGTTGTTATCGATCTGTTTACCACCGGACGTGGTCCGCACAGCCACGACTGTCCCTCGCTATGCCCCGTCAACAATAGCGATTCAAATGTAATCAGATGCGGGGCCCCACCGGCTGGCTTACATCTTTTTGCACGTCCCCGTGGGAGGTTGTTCAGAATCGGCTATTGCCTGGCCTATTACCGCACCACCGTCACCCGTTGCGTGTCGACGGGTCCGTCTTCGGTCTCCATCCGTAGGAAATACGTCCCGCTGGCGAGTCCGCTCACGTCGAGCTGCGCTTCCGTGCGGCCCTCTGTGCCCGTATCCACCACCGTCTGCACGCGGCGGCCCAACAGGTCGTAGAGCACGATGCGCACGTCCTGCCGCTCCGGCACCGCAAAGCGCACCGTGGCCTGCCCGCGCGCCGGGTTCGGATACGTCGGCAACAGCTCCGCCTCGGTCACCGGCCGGACGATGGTCACCGCCTCGCTAAAGGATTCGGTGCCGTCGGTGTCGATCTGGCGCAGGCGGTAGCGCAAGCTATCTGCCGCGTAGGGCAGATCCGTGTCCTCGAACCGGTAGGACTGCGGGGTGCCCGTGGTGCCTGCGCCGTCGAGGGTGGCGATGGTTTCCCACGATTCGCCCGTAGAGACGCCCCATTGGGTAGAGACGCCCCACTGGGACGTCTCTACCTGGGACGTCTCTACAGATGCATTGGTGGGGCCATCGGCGGATGCGGCCGCACGCTGTACCTCAAACCCGGCGTTATTCG
>NZ_PDEP01000013.1 GCF_002554705.1 Longimonas halophila
GGATTGAAGAAAAAACCGGCATTCAGGCCGCCTCGAAGGTCCGGTCGACCCGGGGGCTGATGGTGCATGTGTTCGGACGCTTCGCCGCCGCGATGCTCCTGCTCGCCTTCAACTCCTGATTCGCATTACAATCGCGTGTGTAGTCTCAGAGCGGCCTCAGATCCTGTGCCAATTGCCCAAAACACGGAAGCCCTGATGAGAACCGGCCACCGCCGCCATCCAACGCCACCCTTCTTCGGAAAAGTAGACGTGACGCAGCAGGACCCCGTCAGGTGCAAGGAATGGTTATACAGCCATTCAGTGGGGGCTACACATACAGGCCCCCGATCTCAACGATTCTCAACGATGGTCTCGCCGCCTTCAATCATCTCCATGGCTGGCAGAAGCGTTTGCCTGAGAATCGTTCACGCTGGTTGGAGGTATTTCCACATGTCACCCAGATCACTTTCGGAGGTAAACCGTGTCGATCGAGCAGGTTTAAGAAATCACTGTCCTTGCTCATCACGATAACGTTCGCGTCCCGCACGGCTTGAAATATCTTCTCGTCTTCGGCATCGCGCAAACCAACGGCCTGAACGGATTGGGCGTTGATATCATCGTACGTGCGGTTGATCCAAGCGGCAAGCGCCGGAGAGAGCTGCGCGTCGATCCAGATCTTGGTCATGCCGCCAACACAGGATGATCAACGCGACGACTCGCGTAGCGAAGCGCGGCTTCGATGTCGTTCTCTTCCAGGTCGGGCAATTCTTCCAGCACCTGCTCGCGCGAAAGACCAGCGGTCAACAAGTCCAACACGTCCAACACGCGAATACGCATCCCGCGGATGCAGGGCCGTCCACCGCACTGCTTTGGGTTGATCGTGATTCGTTCTTTCCAGTCTATGGCTCAAGGCAGGTTGGTAGCTGATCACTCTGGAAAAACTAACGGATCAACCCGAAGAATACTTCCGCAGCTACATAACGACGAAGCTCAGGCGCGATCCACTTCCAACTTACAAACGAAGCGCGGGAGACGCTATCCTGTGGAGCGAGCAAGACGGCAAGGTGGCTCGTCGCCTGCAGTCCGGGGTTATGCAGAGGCCTTACGCGGGTCAGTGCGGCACGCGCCCCTTGAATACCACCGCTGCCTCCGTTCTGTCTACTTTGATGACGTGCAGCGGCATCACCGACATCCGGCATGGGCCGAGATCTGGCAATTTTCCGATTTCTACAATCAGCGCGTCAGACTGAGCGGACACGCCCTTAATCGCTTCGGCAAAGAACGAGCACCCGGCGTAGCCATTGTCGCCCCAGAAGACGGCAATCAACATGTTCTCGGCGAAGTTGACCTCCGGCGGGGCAATCTGCTCGCCGTCGGCATTGATTTGCGTTACGTGCTCCTCCCAGAATGTTGTCCAAGTCGCTTCGCCTTTGAAAACGGCGGTCTGGGCGTTCTGAACTTTGAGCGGTTCGGCATCCTCTACGTTTTGAAACACAAGCGGCTCTCCATTTTCGCTCCCGAACAGGTCACAGGAGGCAAGGAGCAAAGCGCCAGATAAGAAGAGCAAAGCGATGCTGTTTCTCATGGCGAACCTCAAGCATTATTTCCGCTTCTGCATAACGTCATAGCTCTGGCGTGAAGGGCACTTCCAATCTACGAAGAAACTTCCGGAGACGCCAACCTCGGAAAACCGGCGTCGGCCCTTCGTCGCCAGCAGCGATTTGTTATGTGCCGTGACAGGGTTAGTGCTTCCCATTCAAATTCATGGCGGCATCGTGAAGTTTACCAAGCTGTTTGTTCGTCTCTTTCAGCGTTTTCGACATCTCGTTCAGGAGCGTTGACACGGACTTCGGCTGCATCATTTGATGCTTCATCAGTGTCAGCCCAACCGAGTAGGATTCCCGGTACTTCTTTCCATCGGCGTCTTTATAGGAAACTGTCGCGATCGTTCGAACCGAAGGCTCCTCCTGATCCAGCCTGTAAACCGTGGTCGTCACCATGCCTCGAACTTCACGACCAGGAGGCATAAAAGACTGCTGCAGAACATTGCGGTACTCAAATCGTGAATCGCCGATCTTGTCAAGCTCCGGATCAAACTCCACTTCCACATTGAGAGCCGCTCGAGCGCCACAGTTCTTTACCACAGCATGAATGGACACACCGTCCGTTTCGAAGCTCGCAACAACGTACGGCCGGACGTGCTCAGTTAGGGCGTCAGCCGCATGACGTAAGGCACTGGCCTGATCACCGAGCAACTCAGCTTGGTACTGCATTTCTTTCTGCTGCTTCGACAACGCTTCGGTGTTGCGTTTCAACTCCTCCCCCTGCTGAAAATAGGCAATGATAAACCAGACGAAGGCCAGCGGAGCTACCATGCCAGCCACGTAGTCTCCGACGACGCTGAGCTTGACGGGTCCAGACTGGATATTGAACCATATCACAGCAGCAAGCCCCAACCACACGGTGGTGAAGATCACACCTGCAGCAAGCCGAACGGAGCTTCGAGTCATAATCGAATGCTGGAAGTCAGTACGGAAGGCACATAACGATTGAACTCTGCCGCGAAGGGCAACGAAAAGTTGCGAACACAGCAACTGAAGCGTTTTCGCGGAAATCTGGCCACAGCCCTTCGTCGGCAGCAGTGGTGGGTTATGCCTTGTTCTCTCAAGTAGGCATGGCCCCGAGCTGCATCATGAGTCCGAAGTTGTCGACGATCCCCTGCTCCTGCTGAATCTTTCCATCGGCGACCTGATACCTCGTCATGCCTGTCACCTCGACCGACTGACCCGACGCCTCCACCCCAAACATTTCGCCTTCCTGGAACGTGCCGCGATACCTCCAGTGGACAACGGCCTGGTCGCCATCTGCCACCACCTCATCGATTTCGATGGTGAGGTCGGGAAAGTACCGGTGGGTCTGCGACAGCATCTTCTTGAACTCCTCGGGCCCGTGGAAGGGCTCCGGAAAATGCGTGTAGGAAACAGTCAGGTTGTCGGCAGCGAGCTCGTCGACAACATGCAGATGACCGGCATTCCACGCCTGGATGAACTGGCGGGCGATGTCTTCCGTCTTCGCGCTACTCATGATCTGGTATCTCGTCGATTAGCAGATTGAGAGAAGTACGAGAAGGCATAACGTTTGTAGCAGGGGCGCGACGTCAGGAGCGTCTCTTGCCTGCACTTGTTATACTTGCCCCAAGACACAATCGATCTCCGTCTCTACGAGCCAGTCCGGATTGATGAAGCGACTCACTTCAACAAATGTGCATGCAGGCTTTATTTCAGAAAATTGCTCACCATGTGCTTTGGCTGCTTCCTCCCAACGAGATATGTCAGTAAGCATGATACGAGTTCTGATTATATCTGTCGGTTTTCCACCAGCTTCCTCAATAGCCCGAATGGACAATTCAAGGCAATACTTGGTCTGCCCATAAACATCCCCGACGCAAGTGGTTTCACCATTTTTTATGGGTGCCGTGCCGGAGACTGAAATCATATTCCCAACTCTGCATGCTCTGGAAAACCCAATTGGTTCTTCCAGAGGTGAGCCTGAACTTACCAGTTTTCTCATGTACTCCTCCTTGAGGTATAACGGACCGAGCTTAGCAGCGCAGGCGTTACCTGTGAATTGGAGCAAAACGTGACGCGGCAGCACCCACGGCTGGATAGAGCGCCCGAGCCCTGCGTCTGCTACAGCGTATTGTTATGCGTACCATAGTCCCTCTAAAACCTGTCCCATCTGCTTCTTCGAGACACAATGTATTTGTCTGGAGCGTCTTTGAAGAGAATTGTGTGCTCCCCTTTGTGCTCTACCACATAATCCCACCTACTGGCCACTCTCTCAATATATTTACGAGTTGAGCCAGGTGGAAGACCTAACTCCTTATCCACTTCGTCATATGTGATTGCACGAGTATTAAGACGAGCGTCTCTGCTTCCCATCCAAGACTGGAGGAGTGCAAGGATATCAGCTTCGCTAAGGTCTTTTGCAGCTGTTTCTTCTACCTCGTCAGGCGTAGGCAAAACACCGAGACTGTCCAGCACTGAACGGAGCCGATTGCATGCAGGACCAAGAGCAGCCTGAAGGTTTTTGTCCCGCCTGTTTGGGTTATACTGAAGAGGAGTCAGACCGAGCAAATCCGAAGGGAGTTGCAGGTCCGTATTTCCTTTAGGCATTACGATAAAACTTCTGTCTCGGCCAAGCCGACCGATAAAGACTCCCAATTCAAACAGGACATTATCGCGTACAGCTTGCTTTTCTTCACCCCTCATTGTCACCACATCATCAGGTGTGAATACGAACACACCAAAGTCAGAGCCTTCAAGTATTTCGATGATGCTTTCGAGGGTGAACTTGCTTGGCTCGAAGGCACCTTGGCTCCAAACAGTTACCTCGGCATCGTGATCTAAGTTGGTTTGTATGGCATATGCCACATCCAACCCTTCAGCTGAGGACCCTACGAAAATTCGCGGTTTCATCTAATTTCTTGGGTTAATTGTACGCATAACGGCAAAGCTCTGTGGCGAAGGTTGGCAATAACTTATCAATGCGGCACCAGAAACGCCACCCGTTCGGGCCTACCGAAAAGCCCTGTGCCCTTCGTCCGCAGCAGCGAAGGGTTATACTGGGCATAGCACAGGACCCCACGCGAGAGCGCAGGACGAGACGCCCGTTCGGGACCGGCAGCGTGAACCAGCAGCACCCGGCGAGGCATCGACCGCAGCAATTGCATGTCAACGGCGTTCACGCATGATGCCCATACGGCCTTCAGACCTTCACAACTCCTCGATGGCCACGATCCGTATCGTCGGCCCAATTTCAGCAACCGTCAGCGCAGGTTCTTCTACAGCCTCCACGCGGACGCGGATACCCTCCCTCTGGTAGCGCTCGTCAAGCTCGACAGGTTCATAACTCTGCCCGTCTTCTGCTCTGATTACGTAATCGGCTATGGCGTCAGGGAATGCGATGACTTCACCGCTAAAAGTGTAGTCCACTTCCTCTGTGTTCTGATCGCATCCAGCAAGCATGACCATCAATGCAAGTAACAAAAGACCAAGTAGGTTGATACGATACATGGCGTTGAAGCAGTTTGCGAAAGGGTTGTGAGCTCGTAGACTGGAGAGCGCAACAAGTCGTATAACGGCAAAGCTCTGTGGCGAAGGCATCAGTAACCTATCAAGCAAGCACCAGAAGCGCCACCCGTTCGGGCACACCGAGAATCCCTGTGCCCTTCGTCCGCAGCAGCGTAGGGTTATACCGCACCTTGACTGGATGCTAACCGCGCTTCGGATAAATATGGTACTCGTATGTCGAAATCCGCTCTATCACCACCTTGTCGCCATCGCTGATTTTGTGAGCGTCGTAGAAATTTTTCGCCCAGCTACGCTCGCGGAAAATTTTTTTGTCACCAGCAATATCAGAACGAACTGGATTCCCAGCACCCCAGAAGATTTTGACTTTCCACTCAGCGGATTTGCCACGATTAGCACCACCAATTGCGTCATTCGGAAAGAAGTTCAGAATGCTGCCCACGGAAAAATAATTGTGGGAGATAGCTCCCTCAGTGATCGTGACCACACGATAGTCATAATTCATGCTGACGACATCAACTGGTGGAGTGCAGTATAACGATCTGGATGCGAACTGCTTCAACGTACGAACGAGGCGATTGAGGCGCTAGCCATACCAGAGCGAGTGAAACGGCAGGCTCGCCTGCAGCGCTGTGTTATTCCACACTTTGGGGCACAGCGTAATTCTGTTGGAGAGCCCACCAACCAGCTGCTCCTCCCGAAATGAAGGAAGTGAGAGCAAAAATAGTTTCTGCCCACTGAGGCTCAAAGTATTCCGGCTTTATGATAATAGACCCGACATATACACCCTGAAACAAGAGATAAAGTCCGATAATCAAGAAAATGAAGGCGCGATTGAATCGAGGCAACACCCACAATGCTGGCAGTAGAAATGCCCATGGTTCCGCTGCTCGTGCAAAGCACTCGGCGAAGAAAGCGGTGCCGGGATTACTGAAACGAATGAGTCCTTGAACAAGTACTGTGGCTGCTAAACCTACGGGGACGAAGGCAATCCAGCGTACCGGTACTGGCCAAGAGCAATCATTCCAAACTCCTCGCCGGTTATTCATGACACTGGTGATTGTGTGGCATAACAAGTAACATGGAAAAAAGGACACCTGCGGCGCTATTCTGGGAGTAGCCTCTCCGTTGAATTTGTCCACAATCGTACTCAGACTACAGCATACCTCGGTTTCGATTTACATGAAACTGCTTGCCGACCAAATGAAAGAGGAAAACACAATTCAGCGGCACCGGGTTGACCCAAGGTACAAAAGCCAGAAAATCAGTTTCGGAATGGTGCGCCGATGAGAAAAGATCAGCTCCGACTTGATAATATCCTTCTTAAAACGGCTATACTGCATCTTATCGGATAGCAGCTTCAGCAAAGGATCTGTTTGGAACCTCTCGAAGCGCTTGTATCGACGAGTAATCTACTCTTTCCTCAAAGTACATTTCAGACATTCGTTCCAGCGACTTCTGTAAACGATCAATCTGCATTTCGTCCAACTTCGGCAACGTCTCCTGAACGAGCGCAAGCCACGAGTGAAGAAATTGGTACTCGAACCACCTGTAGGGAAGCGAAGTGTTGACAAAACGCTCCATAGGATTCATAAAGTAGAGCGTAGCAACAATCGTTTTGTCTTCGGAACCTGCTTCTCCTTTTGTGCAGCCAATTGGTTGACTACAAACTGCCATGACATCGGTTTGATGATTTAGTTCGATGCGAGAGAGCTTCCGGATAGATTCCAGCAGTTGCCTTTGCACGTGCGTTTGGTTTACGTCGTTAGGATCGATTATGTGCAGCATCTTCGCTGCAAAGCAAAGAATCATTCGGACGTGCTCAACGGACTTCATACCTGGATGCTTTTGCTCAAATGTGACCTTGTATCGTAATCCATCCGGCGAGCTAATTGTCGCTTCGAGCAACGGCATCTTGTCGGATCTCCGGTAGAAGTACCATGCAACGAGAGCACCAACAATTAGGAGAATCCAAATCCACCAACTCATAGCTCTGATTTTCGTGTGAGGCTGATGCGGCATAACGGCAAAGCTCTGCGGCGAAGGCGGGCAGCAACCTACCAACGAGGCACGAAAAGCGCCACCCGTGTCGGGCCTACCGAGCCCCCTGCACCCTTCGTCCGCAGCAGCGTAGGGTTATACCGTACCATGAACGGATTGCAGGAATTGCTGCAATTCTGGCTGCCACTTCTCGTATCTGAAATACTGAGAAGGATGCTTCATCGCGTGGTGAGGAAGTGAATCTGGCAGTTCAGGAAGACGCCTTTCAACCTCAATTCCGAGAACGACAATTGCATCAGGAGACGTCTTCTCAATCGTGATAGGAAGTGCTTCTTGAGCTTCCTGCCACATCGCGTCTGTCGGACGCTTCCGGGATTCCGCATCTTCTGCGACAAACGTCTGAATGTAGTTGGCGAACGCCACTCGATCCCAGAAGTCCGCGCGCTTCGAGTTGCTGATGTAACTGCTGCCAAGTCCAAGGACAGCCTTAGCGGTCGTGGTGAAAAACCGGTGCCTGTTCTTTTGTCCCCACTTTCTCACCACGTGACGTGTGAAGCCTGGGCGCTCAGTTCCTTCCTCTCCGTAATGCGACTCGCCCAAGATTAGCAGGTTCAATCCATTCAGTCCTTCGTTTCGATACTTATCACCAATCCAAGGTTCGAAGGTAAGAGACATCGTTTAAAGCTTCTTTGTGCGGTATAACCTATACTTATATCAACACACGTGACATAGCACGCATCCATAATTCCCGCTAACCGACAGAAAATCAGCTGTTAGGTGCAAAGCGGGGTGGAGCTATATCAACTGAGTTGACATAGCACACGGTGCGACAGGATTGGGATGCGTGAAGCGGGTGTCAACATGCGAATGCAGTATATCCAACGGTCCGTCCAAGCGCAAGGAGCAGACTGGAACGAACGATCAGGCGTCCGGGCCCATGAGGGTGAGCATGAGCGTGCGGGGGCCGCCCTGGTTGCGGTGTTCGCACAGGTAGAGGCCCTGCCACGTGCCCAGCGCCAGCGCGCCGTCTTGCACGGGCAGCCACAGGCCCGGACCGATCAGGACGGCTTTGATGTGGGCGGGCATGTCGTCGGGGCCCTCAAGGGTGTGCTGGTAATGGGGCTGCTCCTCGGGCACCATCTTGTTAAGGTGGCGCTCCAGGTCGCCGCGCACGTCGGGGCTGGCGGCTTCGTTGAGGGCGAGCGAGGCGGAGGTGTGCTGGATGAAGACGTGCAGCATCCCCTGGGAGCACGCCTCCAGTTCGGGCACGGCCCCGGTCACGGTGTCGGTGATGAGGTGGACGCCGCGAGGATGCGGGTCGAGCGTAAGCGTGCGTTGCGTCCAGTGCATGCGACGGTTGGTGTGAATGCGGAATGAGAATGGGCGATGGGTCTGCGGGAGCCCACACGAAACGAGCCAACGGCGTGGGCATGGGGGCACGGACTGGGCGCGCTGCATCGGGATGATGGAAGCGGAGCCGCCGACCTCTGGTTTTCCCCTGACTAAACCTCTGACTACATGTGAGATGGCCTGGGAAGGTGCCGCACGTCGAACGGGGGCTGTTCGACGCAGGAAAAAAGCAGATTAGGGCAAGGTGGTTACTCGGTGCCGGGGGGGCGGATGTCGATCCAGACGGGGAAGTGGTCGCTGGCCCGGACGGCGCCGGGATCGAGTGGACGCCAGATGCCGCTGTCTTCGACATCGAGCGAGCGGGCGGGCAGCACGTAGTCCACGCGGCGCTCCCACTCGGCGGTGTGGCCGGGCGAGAGGTCGGGGAAGGCACGCTGCCCTTCGGGCGTGGCCATGGGCGTAACGGCGTTGATGCGCACGTGGTCGAGCACCTGTTCGATGGCCCCATCAACGCTGCCGCCGCCATTGGGATCGGCGTTTTGGTCGCCCATGAGTACGAAGTGGGCATCGCTGGAGAGGCCGCCGGTCTGGGTCGAGTCGTCGTAGATGTAGGGCGCCTGGTCGAGGTAGTCGGCCCAGAAGCGAATCTCGTCGTAGTTGCGGAGTCCGTTGCGGTTTTCGGGGCCGTCGAAGCCGGGCGGCGTGGGGTGGCTGGCCAGGATGTGCACCACGCTGCTATCGGGCAGCATGACAGGAACGTCCCAGTGACTTTTGGAGCTGAGGCGCATGTCGGCCCAGGTGTCGTCGTCGTACCACGAGAGGCCGGTTTCGGGCGTGGTGGGGCGCCGCGCGCCGGGCATGTCGCTCCACTTGAAGAGGCGGAAGGTGCGCACGTCATCGGTCTGGATGTGCAGATCGCTCCGCACGAGCAAGGCCATGCCGTACTGTCCGGGGAAGGTGCCAAAGCCCCAGGCATCTCCGCCGTAGGCGCGTCCGGCGTCGTTCTGCGGGGGCATGGCGGTGTCGGAGGGCGCGGGCGGGATGTCGGGGACCGTGGTGACGGCAGTGCCGTCGTTGTTGAGGTCGCGTCCGCTGGCGATGCCGGTGTTAGTGGGCGCCATGAACGCGGTCATGGAGACGGCCTGTAGCGAGTCGGCCTGTGGGGTGGCCAGGTAGTTTTCGGCGAAGCGGCGGGCGTTCTGTCCGGGGGCGTCGCCGTCTTCGTAGCCGGGGTCGCCGGGCTGGTCGTAGGTGATCTCTTGCAGCATCAGGATATCGGGCTGCAGGTGCTGAATGATGGCAGCAGCACGCTGCATGCGGGCATGGTCGGCGCGCTTCAGATCGCTGGTGCGAATGTCTTCGACGTTGTAGGTCATCACCCGAATGGGCTCAGGTGCCTCGGGCGAACTGGAGCAGCCGCCCACGGCGAGCAGTCCGAAGCAGAACAGGCACAGGCCAGCGAAACGAAGCGGGGAGCACATAGACAATGGGAACCAAGAGACTACAATGAGCAACGGCGCAGGGCCGCTGCGTAGCGGAATAAGCAGTTAGGCGGTGGCGTGGGCGGATTCGGTGCGCTCGCTGGTGTACCAGAGTCCGACGAAGCCAAGCAGGATGAGGCCGACGGAGATGACCTCGGCCTGCGTGACGATGAGGCCGAGCAGGTCGAACTCCACATTCACGCGAATCTGCTCGATAAGCAGCCGCTCAGCGCCGCTGAACACAAGGTAGAGCGAGAACAGCCACCCGGCTTGGAACGGATGCTTACGCAGCATCCACAGCACGGCAGCGAGCACGCTGGCCATGGCCAGTTCGTAGAGCGGGGTGGGATGTACCGGCTCGGGCGGCGCACCAATGATCGCGTTCGGATACGTCTCGGCCCAGAGCCACATCGGGAGCCAGTCGGGCTTGGCCGCAAGGTCGGCAGCAATGCCCCAGTCGCCATCGCCCGCCAGGTGGCAGCCAATGCGCCCGATACCGTAGGCCGCCATGATGCCCGGCGCGCCGGCGTCGGCGAAGCGGGCCGGCGGCAGGTCGTAGCGGCGCAGGTACCACACAATGGCCACGCCCGCCACGATGAATCCGCCGTAGAAGGTGAGTCCGCCTGTGGCGAAGAGCATTCCACTCGGATCCAGCCAGAAGCGGTCCAGGTTTTCGAGGATGTGGAAGATCTTTGCTCCTACGATGCCCGCCACGACCACGATAATCGCGATGGTGCCGAGCAGGACCGACGGGGAGACTTCTTTGCTACGGCGTCGCCCTTCCTGAGGCATCTGCACGCCGGGGATGATGCCTGTGTTGTACAGGCGATCGATTTCGCGTCCGGTCAGCCAGATGGCAAAGAGCACCGCCACGGCGACCATGGCGCCAAACGAGTAGATGGGGAACGGGAGTTGGATCCCGAACAGATCAGCAAAGATGTCGCTGAGGCGAGGGTACATACCGGCAGAGGCGTTGGAGACACAATTGCGGGGTTACGCAGCAGGCGGGGTCGACAGGTAGTCGGCCAGGTCGTCGAACGACACGGCGGTCTGCTCGCCGGTGGCCATGGTTTTGACCTGGGCAGAGCCGTCGGCCAGTTCGTTGCCGCCAATGATGACGGTGTACGGAGCGTCCTGGCGGTTGGCCTCGCGCATCTGGGCTTTCAGCGAGCGGCCTTTCAGATCGTGGGCGGCGTGAATGCCCTGCTGGCGCAGGTCGTGTACCGTTTTGAAGACCCAGGCTTCGGCGTCTTCGCCCAGGGCCGCGAAGAACACACGGGGCGTTTCGGGGGCGGGGTAGTCGTAGTCGATCGCATCAAGCGCGAGGAAGAGCCGCTCCATGCCCGCGGCAAATCCGCACGCAGGCAGCGGACCGTCGTGGCCGAGGGCCGGGGCGAGGCCGTCATAGCGTCCGCCTCCTGCCAGGGCACTCTGTGCACCGAGCGCGTCGTGCTCCAGCTCGAAGGCGGTGTGCGAGTAATAATCAAGCCCGCGCACGAGCATCGGATCCTCTTCGAACGCAATGTCGAGGCTCTTCAGGAGTTGCTTTACGGCGTCGTAGTGCGCAAGGGCTTCGGCATCCACATGATCAAGCAGGGTGGGCGCATCGTTGAGCAGAGCGCGCTCGTGTTCGACCTTGGTGTCGAGGATGCGGAGCGGATTCGTGTCGAGGCGGCGCTGGCTCGTTTCTGAGAGTTCGTCCTTATACGGAGTGAGGTAATCGACGAGCGCATCGCGGAAGGCAGCGCGGTGCTCCGGTTCGCCGAGCGTGTTGATGCGCAGGCGAGCGCCGGTGAGTCCAAACGCCCGGTACACCGCAATCATGGTGGCGATGGTCTCCGCATCCGCCCGCGGGTCGCTGGCCCCGATGATTTCGACACCGAACTGGTGGAACTGCCGGTAGCGCCCTTTCTGTGGCTGTTCGGCGCGGAAGCACGGCCCGATGTAGAACAGTTTCTGGACGCCGCCGCGCTGCTCCAGGTGGTGTTCCAGGAAGGCGCGCGTAACGGGAGCCGTGATTTCGGGACGCAGCACGTAGTGGGTGCCGCGCCGCTCAAAGGCGAACATCTCTTTGCTCACAATGTCGGTGTGCTCGCCCACGCCGCGCGCCACCAGCTCGGTGGGTTCCAGCATAGGCGTGCGAATCTCCTCCAGGTTGTGGCGGGTCATCACCTCGTGTAGCACCGTTTCAACATGCCGCCACTCGTGCGAGGCTGCAATGCGCGTGTCGCCGATGGTGTACGCATCGGGCAGGATGTCGAAGGTGCCTTTAATGTGCTGAAAAGTGCTCACAGGAGAAAACGGAAGATTCGGAAACGAACAAGAATGTAGCGGAGCGCCAGTCAAGTCTGGCTATAGGCCAGCACCGCACGCAGACGGCAATGGGTTTCAGATGCACGGGCCGTGGGCTCGGCATCCCGGCGCAAGTAGTCAGATATCGGGGGTGGAATACCGGGCCACCGGCAGTTACAGGGTGGCTTCGGCGCGTTGCAGAGTATCAACGACGGCCTCGGGCGTATCGGCACGTGTGAGAGCATCGCGCAGGGGCACCTGGTGCACCAGCCGTGAGATGCGCCCCAGCACCTTGATATGCAGCGACGCCTCCGACTCGGGCCCTACGAGCAGCAGCAGCAACTCGACAGGACTGCTGTCAATGGCATCGAATTCGACGGGAGGATGCAGCGTTGCAAGTGCAGCGATCGTCTCTGTTGCCGCATCGGTCTTTGCGTGGGGCAAGCCCAGCCCGTGTCCGACTCCTGTCGACATGGTCGATTCGCGTTCGAAGACGGCGCTTCGCACGTCAGAGAGCGAGGTGATCGCCGGATGATTGGCCAGAAGGTCAACCATCGTGTTGATCGCATCGGCTTTGGTCGCACTCGACAGTCCGAGCCGGATGCGATCGGGATGCAGCAGGGTGTGTAAGGTGGGGGTAGGCACGAAACGGAGCGAACGCGTGGGGGCAAGGAGACAGTGAACAAGGGAACGCAACACCCTCGTATGCATCGACCCGCGTCGGGTTCAACAGCGGGGGATGCAGCCGAAAGCTGCATGGTGTGCCCCTATGCAGTTTGAAAGGTGGCCAGGCGCGGGGGGAGCGGTTTTAGGTGGTTGGGGTGCACTGCATTGATGAGTGCCCGCGCCAAGATCTCTGCCGGATCGATGAGGGGCACCAGATCCATGTCGGCTGCGAGGGGAGCCAGGGGAAGTTCGGTACAGCCCAGCACGACAGCATCGGCCCCACGGTCAATGAGATGCTGAATGGCATCCAACAAATTCTGCTTAGCCTGCGGCGTGGCCGGATGGCTCTGCGCTTTGAGTCCGAACGAGGCATCGAAGATTGTGGTATTCACCAACTCGCGCATCACCGGATCGGGCGTAACGACCGAGAACCCGGCATCTTCGAGTGGGGTGCGGTGCAACTTGAGTTCGTACACGGCCTGTGTAGAGAGCGTGCCGACGGTTTGGATGTGCGGCATGGTCGCCTGCATGAACTGGACCGTCTCCTCAATCATGTGTAAAAGCTGCACCTCGTGGCCGGTGCGGGCCGTTTCCTGCACGATGGTGTCGAAGATAGCCGGCGCGTGCGCAGTGTTGCACGGCATGCCTGCGACCACGGCCCCAGCGTCGTCGAGGCGGCGCAGGATATCGGCCAAGGCGTAGGCCGGATTCGTGTCGATCTCTCCAAACAAGAACGTACTGCGATCAACGAGGCGCTCCGGATATGAAAGCAACGCCACCGGCACGTGCTCCTGGTCGGTGGATGCATCGGTCTGCGCGATGATTTTGTCGACCAGGTCGACACCAGCGTGAGGGCCCATGCCCCCCAGAACACCGATGACTTGCTTTTCAGAAACAGGCATGCCACAGATAAGGTCGTACGAACGTACCGCGAACGCGCGCTCATACGGCGGCATGGAGCGAATGTGCCATGCCCGCATGCAGTCCGGCACACAGCCACGGCATGGGCATCTGCTGCGTTTTGGGCTCCGCCTGGTTCTTCCCCTACCCCGATTCCCATAGACCTGGCCTACTCGGTCCCACTCTGTGTGGAGGTGCGCAGCGATTCGAGGGCTGATAGATCAATTGCCTGAAGGGCCCGGTCGAGCGCTTCATTTGATGTATTTCGCCCTGACACTTTGACAACGAACCGGTTATCCACGAGCACCACTTTCTCGCCGCGTCCGTTTGTTTCTTCGAATTTTTCGTACAGGCGATGATCCTGGTAGGTGCCCGTGCGCTCGAATCCTGTTGAAGACTCCCGGTCAATGTCCATGGCTACCATGCCCATTCCCAACACAGACAGGCCGGGTGCTCCACCAATATCGATGATCTCAATTTCCAGGTGCTCCCGGTTGGTGCCTTCGAACTGGGCTGAAGCCTGCACGAGCGTAAACCCGCCCATGGAATTGCGAGCGCCTTCGCGGTCAATTTCTTCGAGTCCGTTAAGACTGGATGGGATCAGGTCACGCAACGCCCGGAAGTCGACCGGCTCAACGGGCTCGGCATTGTTGTTCTGCATGGCCTGCAGGGAGCGTCCCATCTCTTCGGCGCCTTGCTGCATCTGCTGGGCGTTCTGGGTAAGCTGGGAGATCGATTGCTTTGTGCTTTCGTCGAGGCAACCGGCAGCCAAGAGCGCGCAGGCAAGAATGACAACTGGCAGAGCGATTTGATACACGACTCCACGAAATCCTATTGTACAAGTAATCATCACATCAGAAGAAAAAACAAGGGGAACGCGAAAGAAGGCACACCAAAACACTGCCATGCACGAGATACGGCCGCACAAGGAGTGCGCTTGTATTGCAATCCGTCTATGGTATGCATAGCGTATAGAAAGCCCTGAACCGGTCATCTTGGCATTGCAAGATCGGCCTCACTGGAGATGTCCGCGCCGAGTAGCTCGATCCAGAGACCGCTCATTACAGGAAAAGTTGCTATCAGGAGAGTCGTGACTCGAAGGCCATTCCCTCCCCTGAAAGAAATAGAAGAACTGCTGAACAGCGAACCAAGAGCCGCGCTCTATGTTGTTTTTTACCGAGGCACCCGCTACCATGAGCGACGCACATCTTATTACGTTACTTCTTACATATTGCCCGGTCGTCTAATGGCAGGACAGCGGTTTTTGGGGCCGTGAGTGGGGGTTCGAATCCTCCCCGGGCAACTGCGCTTCGCTACAGCGCCTCGCATCCTGCACATACCTTCTGTGCAGGATGTTTGTATGTGGTCTCACCTGGCAGTGCACAACCCCGTCTGCTACTGTGCACTCTTGCCTGTGCACGTTCACCTGTTTCCCCTCGCACTCCTAATTGCATGACCACCGCTCCTCAGGAAAACCCCGTCGCCATCTATGGCGGTCGATCCAATCCCGCTCTGGCCCGCAGCATTGCCGAAAGCTACGGCACGTCGCTGGGCGAGCTCACCATCCAAGAGTTTGCCGATGGCGAGATCTACGTGCGCTACGAGTCCTCGATTCGAGGTGCTGATCTGTTCATCATCCAGAGCACCTGCCCCAGTGCCGAAAACTGGATCGAGCTACTCATGCTCATCGACGCTGCACAGCGCGCCTCGGCGGCCCGCGTCACGGCCGTCGTTCCGTACTTCGGCTACGCCCGCCAGGATCGCAAAGACCAGCCGCGCGTGTCCATTGCCTCCAAGCTGATGGCGAACGTGCTCACCACCGCCGGGGTCGACCGCATCCTGACGATGGAACTGCACGCGCCGCAGATCCAGGGATTTTTCGATGTTCCTGTTGACCACCTCTACGGCTCGGGCGTGCTTATCGACTACCTGGAGGCGCTCAATATGGACAATTACATGCTCGTAGCGCCCGATGTGGGGGCCCTGAAGATGGTGCGCGCCTACGCTAAAAAGCTGGGCACGAGCATCGCGCTGATCGACAAGCGGCGCCCGCGTCCCAACGAAGCGCGCGTCATGAATATTATTGGCGATGTGGAAGACAAAAACGTGATTCTGATTGACGACATCGTCGACACCGCAGGTACACTGACCCGCGCCGCCGAGGCGCTGCGTGAAGAGGGCGCGCTCGACGTGATGGCTGCGTGCACGCACGGGCTGCTCTCCGGGCCGGCGTACGACCGCATCGAAGCCTCGCCCATCGAGCAGCTCATCATTACCGACACCATCCCCCTGGAGCGCACCTCCGACTCCATCGAAGTGGTGAGCGTGGCCCCGCTCTTCGCTAAGGCCATCCGCCACATCTACACCGACAAGTCCGTCTCGACCCTGTTCAAAGACTGAACGTTTCGGTAGTAGATGGAAGTTGAGTGATAGCTCTCCTGATAAAAACGTTGACTGAGGCGAACGGTCCCCCGTTCGCTCTCGTCAGCCACGCCGGAGACGTCCGCGCCGGGCGGCGCTCCCAGTCTCCGGCTACTGGTATATTTCTTCCATCACTTAGCGTTGAACCGCTACCAACGTTTCAACATATGTGTAGCGCTTGTCGGCATTATCGGCACAAGCCACGCCGTTTTAACAGCCCTTTAGCGGAAGCGGAGGAACCCGAAGCCCCCACCATGGCTTTCCATTCCTCTGCACACACCGCTCGCCGCTTTCTGTTGTGACGCGGTGCGCGTCTCGCCTGATTTACGATTTGTACGGTATTACGCTCCTTCGACACATGGATGCCCCAACCCTTAACGCTGAGCCTCGCGACACCGGAAAGAAAGCGACGCGGGCCGTGCGTAACAGTAACAACGTGCCCTGCATTCTGTATGGACGCGACACTGACCCGGTGCCGTTTCAGGTGAGTGTGCACGACCTCAACCGCCTCATCTACTCACGTCAGACCAGTGTGGTCGACGTGTCGATGAACGGCGACACCTGGTCGTGCGTCCTTAAAGACTTCGATCTACATCCGATTTCGGATGTGCCGGAGCATGCTGACTTCCAGGTCCTCAAAGAGGGCCGCCGCGTTACGCTTACCGTGCCGGTAAGCTACGAAGGCATTCCGGAAGGTCAGAAGAACGGAGGCGATACGCAGATTCTGGTGCGTGAAATTACCATCTCCTGCCTCCCTGAAAACATTCCGTCCGAAATCAGCGTCGATATTTCGGACCTGGAGATTGGCGATGCTATCCACCTGTATGATCTCGACCAAGAGGCGTACAGCTACAAGATGGCGCAAGGCCAAACGCTCGTTACCGTTGTGGCGCCGCACCTCGAAGCCCTCGCTACCGAAGACGAAGAGGAAGAAGAGGAGCTCGAAGAAGGCGAACTGCCCGAAGGCGAAGAAGGCGAACTGGCCGAGGGCGAAGAAGGCGAGGTCGAAGACGAAGAGGCCGACGCCTAATCTATCATACACTTGCATGCGCACCATCCGCCCGCACTGCCCCGCGCAGTGGGGGCGGGTGTCGTTTAGGGCATGGCGACCTCCCGTTCATAGCCCACCTTTCGCTTCGTCGGTCTCGCATCTACTTGCTCCTGTACTCACATGGCTTCTCCTGATCTGCTCGTTGTCGGACTCGGCAATCCGGGTCCTTCGTACGCCAACACGCGACACAATATCGGTTTTCAGGTGGTGGAGGCGCTGTCCGGACGTCTGGGCGCTGCATTGCGTCCGCTAAGCGGGCTGGATGCACGGGCCGGGCACGGGCCGCACAAGGACCAGGTGATTGCCCTGGCCCAGCCGCTCACGTACATGAATCGAAGCGGACACGCCGTCGCTGCCTTGCTCGACCACTTCGAAACCCCCGTAGAGCGCCTGCTCGTCATTGTCGACGATTTGCACTTGGATACTGGCCAGCTACGGCTACGCCCCGGCGGGAGTAGTGGCGGGCACAACGGGCTTGCCGATATTGCCGAGGCCCTGGATACGAGGAACTTTCCGCGGCTGCGTATCGGGATTGGGCAGGATTATGCACACGGCGAGCAGGCCGATTATGTGCTGAGCCCGTTCTCGGCCCAGCAGCAGCCTGTCATCGAAGACGCCCGCATTCGCGCTTGTAACGCTGTGCTGCGTATGGCTACTGACTCGCTGGATGCCGCGATGAACCGGTACAATGGCTAATCCCATTGCCGAGGCGACCCGCCCTGCGCATCCCCTGAGACAGGGCCGATAACAGGGATCACGTAAGCTAATAGAGCATGTACGCACCTAATTTTGTTGAATCATTGCAAGAAATGACGGGCGCCGTTGTTTGTGGACGGCGCGTCCGCTACATTAGAAGCACTACACGAACCGGTGCGTATCTGTAACACGGCGTGGCGCCCCCGTGGCAGCGCTTCCAGTATGCAGAAACACGCCCCTCCATCGACTCCCAGATGCTGAATAGCTGCACTCCGATATGGCGAAGGTAGACGTCTCGATGCCCAAAATGGGCGAGAGCATTACAGAAGGTACGGTCATTGTCTGGCATAAACAGCCCGGCGACGAGGTTGAGCAGGACGAAACGCTCCTCGAAATTGGCACCGACAAGGTGGATACGGAGGTGCCCTCGCCCGCCGCGGGGGTGCTCGATGAGATCCTCGTGGAAGAGGGCGATACCGTAGAGGTGGGCACCATCATTGCCCGTCTCGAAACCGAAGCCGAAGCGGCCAGCGAAGCGGACGCCGCCTCGCCTGCCCCTGAGTCCAGCGCCGACGATGCAGACGCGGGGGCCTCCTCCGATGCCAGCGAAGCGGATACATCTACAGAAGCCGTCGCCGAACCCGACACGCCGTCGGGCAACGGGGCTGCTGATGAAGCCGCTACCGACAGTGCACCGGCCGATGAAGCCGCCATCGAGGATATGGAGGTGGTGATGCCCAAGATGGGCGAAAGCATCACGGAAGGCACCATCATTGCCTGGTTCAAGGACGTCGGCGATCCGATTGACCTTGACGAAACGCTCCTCGAAATTGGCACCGACAAGGTGGACACAGAAGTCCCCTCGCCCGCTGCAGGTGTGCTCAAAGAGCGCCTCGTGGAAGAGGGCGACACCGTTGAAGTTGGTACCGTCATTGCGATCGTAGGCGCAGAAGCATCGGCAGGCGCGGCAGCGGATGCCCCCGCCGACAGCGGCGACGCCGCGCCCGCAAGCGAATCCGAAGCCCCGCAGCCCGATCCGGCTCCCCAGCCTGTGGCCGATGACGGGCGTCCGATTGCACGTCGGGGCGAAGACGGACAGTTCTTCTCGCCGCTGGTGCGGTCCATCGCTGAAACCGAAGGACTGAGCATGAGCGAGCTGGAGTCTATCGATGGCTCTGGGCGCGAGGGGCGCGTCACCAAAGAAGACGTGCTCAGCTATCTCGAAACGCGCACGGCCCCGCCCGAACCGACCGAAGCGAAGCCCGAACCGGCTGCCGACAGCGGCGACACCGCTCCCACGCGCGAGTCGGCCCCCGCACAGCCCACACCCGCTCCGCAGGCGCCGGCGTCTCGCGCCCCGCAGCGCGGCAGTTACACCGTCGAAGCCGGGCCGAGCGAGGAAGAACTGAAGCAGCAGTACGGCGATCGCATCGAAGTGGTCGAAATGGACCGCATGCGCAAGATCACCGCCGAGCACATGGTGCGCTCGAAGGCGACCTCGGCGCACGTCACCTCGTTTGCTGAGGCCGATGTGACCGGACTCGTCAAGTTTCGCGAACGCCACAAGGAGGCGTTCCAGGAGCGCGAGGGAGTCAAGCTCACGTTCACGCCGTTCTTTGTGCAGGCTGCGGTCGAAGCCCTGCGCGATCATCCCACACTGAACGCGTCGGTGGAGGGCGACAAGATCGTGCAGAAGAAAAACTACCACATTGGCATTGCCGTTGCGATTGGACAGAAGGGCCTGCTGGCACCAGTCATCCGCAACGCCGGCGACCTGAACGTGTCGGGACTGGCGCGCAAGATGGCGGACACGGCCAAGCGCGCCCGTTCGAAGCAGCTACAGCCTGACGAACTGCAGGGCGGGACCTTCACCGTCACCAACATCGGTTCGCTGGGCTCGCTGATGGGCACGCCCGTCATCAACCAGCCGCAGGTGGGCATCCTGGCAACCGGCGCAATCAAGAAGCGTCCGGTGGTGGTGGAAGACCCCGACATGGGCGATGTGATTGCGGTGCGCCACATGATGTACCTCTCGCTCTCGTACGACCACCGCGTGGTTGACGGCGCGCTCGGCTCCAGCTTCCTGCACCGCTGCGTGGAGGTGCTTGAATCGTACTCTGCCGACGACGAACTGTAGACGCGCGACCGGTGTCTGTTGCAGCCTGCGCCGCTCCGTGTAGGCTGCGTGGGATGCCGTAGCCACGACAATTTATACCGCCCGGTGCCTTCCTTGCGATGCAGGGAGGGCATCGGTTGTTTGAGGCAACCCTATGGGAGGCGCATCCCTGTCCGTATCCCCCCAAACAGGTTCTTAAACGCGAGAATCTCCCCTGGGCTGGAATGGCATTCCGAGTGCATTCGAGGGATTGCCCTCATATTGATGGTAGCCGTTCATCATGGTCCATTCGGGGCGCTCATCGCCATGCATCCCTACGTGCAATGATGCGTTAGCGACACCCGTCGTGTCTGTGCCTTTTCTTAGAATCTGCCCATGCCGCCTTCTGCTTCTGATGCGCCGCTCGAACTCTCGCTCCGCGAGCTGCGCCGCCACCTCGACGCCTTTCTGACCGAGTACCTGAGCGACAAGAGCGATGAAACGGTGGGCACCTACCGGCGCTCACTCAACACCTTTCAGAAGTGGTTTATTCAGCGGCAGGGGCGCTTTCAGTTTACCGAAGACGATGTGCGCGCCTACAAGCAGTATCTGATGGAGGAGCGCGAGCTCAGCCAGGTCTCGGTGTCTACCTACCTGACGGCGGTGCGGCGGCTCTGCCAGTACCTGGTGGATGCAGGCCATCTGAACGAGAATCCGGCCAAGGCCGTGAAGGGCAACCGGCGCCCCGACACGCACACGCGCAAGGTGCTCACCGAATCCGACATTGAAGCGCTGCTCGACGCGATGGACGACGCCACGCCCATTGACAAGCGGGATGTGGCCATTGTGTACTGCATGCTCTACGCCGGGATGAGCGAGATTGAGCTGGTGCGCGCCGACGTGGGCGACTTCGAGCACACGCTCATGGGCGATGTGTTGCGCGTGCAGGGCAAGGGCCGCACCGTAAAAGACGAGCAAGTACCGCTCGATCCGCCCGTGGTGGAGCGCATCGAAGCCTACCTGCAAGCACGCGAACGTCCGAACCCCGACAAGCCGCTCTTTATCTCGCATGGGCGCCGATCCAAAGGCAAGCGGCTCAAGACGCGCTCCATTCGCGGACGCATCAACCAGCACATGAAAGCCGCCGAGATCAAGCGGCCCGGCATCACGCCGCACAGCCTTACGCACACCGCCGCGCTCATCTGGCTGAACCGCGGCATGCCGCTGGAGCAGGTCAAAGAGCGCATGCGCCACGGCACCCTCGACACCACCATGATCTACTACAAAAAGCAGGGCCTCTTGAAGCGCGATCCCGAGGAGCTCGACGACATGGAGCTGTAGATGAACCGGATAGGAGTAAAGGATTTAGGGGAAAAGTAAAGCTCCCTGCTTCGGGCGCTATCGGGTCCGGATTCCGCCCACTGGTCCGTCAGTTCGAGGCCAGCATGCCTCCGTGCCTGTTCGGTGCATCCACACTACGTTTCGCAAGCGCCAACGTACGGGGCACACGTCTCCAAATTAGCGCTTGTCCCCAGCGCCATGTGGCAGCCTACAACGAATTGATAGTCGGAGCCCGCTCGCGTCCCCGGCAGCCTATTCACCACCGACTTGAGAGATGTATTCTCCGCATCCTGCTTGCCCTGGACACCGATCCAGGGTCACGTGTTTAGCAACTTGTAGCCCGGGACTGGTATTCCGACAGCGGTCGGAAGGACGTCCCGGGCGGTTATTGAACCGCACGTAGCCGTCTCCGAGGGCGTGTCGCAGCGCTCCACTCACGGCTCCAGTTGCAAGCTAATCTGGTGCAGCCCACCGAACGACGACCACGATGTAAACGCATAGTCGGCGCGGAGCGGGCCCAGATCGATGCCAAAGCCGCCCCCGAATCCGGCCCAGTCCAGGCGGTCGTTCAGCACCAGTTCGCGGCTGCGGCGGTGGTTGTAGCCGCCGCGCACATCGAGCACTTCGCCCAGTTCCAGTTCCAGTCCCAGCGTCAGGTGCGCCAGCGCCTGCCCCAAGGGGGGCTCATCCTCCAGCGCGGTGCCAAAGTTGTGCAGGTCGTACCCGGTGACGGAGACCTGGAGCGGCAGATAGGCCAGCTCCTTCGCCACGCCAATGCGCCAATCCACGGGCAGATCGGTCGATGCGGTGCCAAAATCGCTCAGCGTGCGCCCCAGGTGGTGCACCGACGCCGCCACCGACCACTGCTGCTCGGGCCAGTGCGCCTGGATGCCTGCATCCACAGCCGCCGCGGTGGCACGGGCCGACTCGATGGCGGAGTACACGAGATGCACATTCGCACCATAGCGAATGCGTTCGGTGAGTGCGGTCGCCAGTCCCACCGTAAGTGCCACATCGCGTGCTGCAAAGTCGCCGGTGGGCACGCCCTGGGCATCGCGTCCATCGAACGAGCCCCAGTCTACGTAGCGCACCCCGGCGCCTACCGTAGCCAGCCCGTCGATGTGATGGCTATATGCTACGGTGCCCACCTGGCTGTCAGCAATAAAGTTGGTATACGAGGCCATCACCTGATTGCTTGTGGCCTGCGTGCCCAGCGCCGGGTTGTAGTAGAACGCGGCGGCATCGGTGCTGGGGGCAGCGGTAAGGCTGCTGCCCAGGGCCGCACTACGCGCTGATGTATCCAGCCGCAAGAAGCCAAACTCCGACAGCGAACCGCCCAGCTGGCCGTGTGCTGCCGGGGGGCCTATGAGCAGGCCGAGTAGCAGGCTCAGCATCCATCCAACACGAAGCATCATAACACACCAGGAAGTCAGCAGTACAAATCAACATCGTATACCTACATGCTACCGTGCGGTTTGGTTGAGTCCCCTTCCCTGCAGCAATCCATCGGGGAACGGACAAGTGTTGGTTGCGTGCCACACACGGCGCATCAGCCCGACGGCTCTATTGTGTTCGAGCCTGCTCGACCACCCCAGTGCCGCGGGCCCGTTCCATTCGTTACTGCACTCGTTTTTCCTTCCCTCTATGTTTGAGTGGCTCAAGAACCTGTTTGGCGATCCGAATGAGCGTAGGCTGAAGAAGATTTGGCCTGTCGTTGATGAGATCAACGAGATTTACGATACGCTTCAGGATCTGACCGACGACGAGCTCCGCGCCAAGACCGAGGCGTTTCGGGAGCAGCTCCACGAGGCGGTCGCAGACATCGAGGCGCGTCAAGACGAGATCAACGAGCGCTTGCGTCGTGCCCCCAGCGCCGCCACCGCTGAGCTGATCGAAGAGGCCGATGTTGGCGGCGACGGCCAACCTGGCACGGACCCGCGGGCTGATTTTGATCCAATTACGCTGGAAGAACGCGAGGATCTGTACGACGAGCTCGATGAGCTGGAGGAAGACTGGCTCGCCATCACGGAAGAAGAGATGGACGCGCTCTTGCCCGAGGCCTTCGCTGTCATGAAGGAAACCTGCCGCCGTATGCTCGGCGAAACGTGGCAGGCGGGCGGTGCCCAGATCGAATGGGATATGATCCCGTACGATGTGCAGCTTCTGGGCGGCGTGGTGCTGCATCACGGCAACATCGCCGAGATGAAAACGGGCGAAGGGAAAACGCTGGTCGCGATCCTGCCGCTCTACCTGAACGCACTGGCCGACCGCGGCTGTCACCTCGTAACGGTGAACCCGTACCTGGCCGAGCGCGATGCCGAATGGATGAAGCCGCTCTTCGAGTTCCACGGCCTCAGCGTCGACGTCATCGACCGCTACGACCCGCACTCCGAAGAGCGCCGCGCCGCGTATCAGTCCGACGTCACCTACGGCACCAACAACGAGTTTGGGTTCGACTACCTGCGCGACAACTCATTCGTCGTGCGCCCCAGCCAGTTGCAGCAGCGGGGGCATCACTTCGCGATTATTGACGAGATTGACTCGGTGCTGATTGACGAGGCCCGCACGCCCCTCATCATCAGCGGGCCCGTGCCCGACCAGGAGAACGATCAGTACCAGGAGTGGCGCGATCCGGTGCAGAAGGTCGTGCAAGCGCAGAAGCGCCTCGTTAAGAAGCTGACGCGCGAAGCCAAGGACCTGCTTGAAGCGCGCGATGAAGCGCAAGAAGCAGGCAACAAGAGCGAGGCCAACGAGCTGGAAGAAGAGGCCGGACTGTCGCTCCTGCGCGCCTCGCGCGGCTACCCGCGCCTGGATGCGCTCAAGTCGCTCTTGCAAGAGCAGGGCGTAGAACGGCTCCGCCAGAAAACGGAGTACTTCTACCTGCAGGAAAACGCGAAGAACATGCCCTTCGTGGATCAGGAGCTCTACTTCGCGCTCGATGAGAAGCAGCGCACAGTCGAACTCACCGCGAAAGGGCGCGAGTATATCGCCCAGATTCGCGGCGAAACCGAAGACCTCTTTGTCCTGCCGGAAGTCGGCCAAGAGATTGCCGAGCTGGAAGATGAGCACGCTGAGCGTGTGGCCGAACTCGAAGCCGATCTCCGCGGTCGCAGCGACCTGTCGAGCGAGGAGCGCGACGAGCGCCTCGTGGAGCAGAAGCAGGAGCTGCAGATGGAACTGCAGGAGCAGAAACGCAGCATCTACAACACGTACTCCGAACGAGCCGGGGTGCTGCACGCCATTGAGCAGCTGCTGAAAGCATTCACGCTGTACGAGCGCGACATGGAGTACATCGTGCAGGATGGCAAGGTGCAGATCGTTGACGAGCATACCGGACGTGTGCTCGACGGACGACGCTATTCGCAGGGCCTTCACCAGGCTATCGAGGCCAAGGAAGAGGTCGAGGTGCAGTCGGCCACGCAGACGTACGCGTCGGTCACGCTGCAGAACTACTTCCGCATGTACGACAAGCTCTCGGGCATGACCGGTACCGCCGAGACCGAGGCCGAAGAGTTTGGCGAAATCTATAACCTCGATGTGGTCGTGGTGCCAACCAACGAGCCCATCCGCCGCGACGATAAAGACGACCTGGTCTTCCGCACGCGCCACGAGAAGTACGACGCCGTCGTCAACAAAGTCAAGGAATACAACGAGAACGGACAGCCTGTCCTGGTGGGGAGTGCCTCCGTCGAGGTCTCCGAACAGATCAGCCGCATGCTCAAGCGCGAGGGGCTGCGCCACAACGTACTCAACGCCAAGCAAGACCGCGCAAAGCAAGAATCGCAGGTCGTGGCCGAGGCCGGGCAGAAAGGCGCCATCACCATCGCTACAAACATGGCCGGGCGGGGTACCGACATCAAAATTAGTGACGAGGTGCGCGAGCTCGGCGGCCTCGCCATCATCGGCTCCGAGCGTCACGAAAGCCGACGCATCGACCTGCAGCTTCGCGGGCGTGCCGGACGCCAGGGCGATCCGGGCGAGAGCCAGTTCTACGTCTCGCTCGAAGACGACCTCATGCGCATGTTTGGCTCCGACCGCGTAGCCAAGATCATGGACCGCATGAACTGGGAGGAGGGCGTCCCAATTACCCACAAGTACATCAACAAGAGCATTAAGCGGGCGCAGAGCAAAGTCGAGCAGAACAACTACGCGATTCGTAAGCGCCAGCTCGAATATGACGATGTGCTGAACGCACAGCGCGAGGTCATCTACAAACGTCGCCGCCAAGCGCTCACCGGCGAACGGTTCCACGGACAGATGCTCTCCATGCTGCACGAGCTCTGTGAAGCCATCGTCGCCGAGTACTACGGCGACGGCAACATTGCCGGGCTCCGCGAAGAGCTGCTGCGCGTGTTGGCGTTCGACTTCGAGATCGACCGCGAAACGTTCGTGCAACTTGGCGAAGACGGCGTGGCCATGCGCGTCTTCGAGGAAGCCAGCGAGCACTATCACCAGAAACGCCAGGCGCTGGCCCAGCCGTTCTACGAGCGCCTCAACGGCCTCAAAGAAGAGCGTGGCGAGGATACACCTAACCAGGTGTACGTCGACTTTACCGACGGCCAGCGCCTCTTGCGCGCCGTGGCCGATGTCGAAGCCGCTCTCGAAACCGACGGCCAAGAGATCAACGACGCCCTCGAACGCAACGCCATGCTGTCCACCATCGACAGCAAATGGACCGACCACCTGCGCGAGCTCGACGAGCTCAAAGAAGGTATTGGCCTGCGCTCCTATGGGCGCAAAGACCCCGTCGTCGAGTACAAGATGGAGGCGTTCGACCTCTTTGCCGACATGATGGAAGAGATCGGCAACGACGTGGTCTCGCTCGCCTTCCGGTCGGGCCCCGTCGTCAACGATGCCACTCCGCAAGACAGCACCAGCGAGCCCAAGAGCCGCCTGGACCGCCGCCGCGCCAAAACGCAGCACGACAGCGCCGAACCCTCATACGGCGTGCAAGCCGGACAGGGCGAGGGCGGAGACGGGGCCGCCGAGCGCGACCCAAGCGTCGACAAGCAAGCCCCTGTCACCGTAGCCGACGAGCCCGGGCGCAACGACTACGTCAAAGTCCGCAACAACAGCACCGGCGAAACGGCAGAGATGAAGTATAAACACGCCAAGAAGAAAATCAAGCAGGGCTGGTCGCTCGTTTCATAAGCCGCCCCAGGCAGCCATGCCGGGTCGTCCAGGTGCTTCATCTGCAACGGCCCCGTGATTGCGTCCGAAATATGTTGTAGGTTGGAAGCAAAGGGCCGCCGCTGGGCCCCTCCGTATCGTCCGCTCCCCGCTTGGCTGCGCGCTGCGTGCAGCTCCGGGCGTCTCGGAGGTCCAGGGTGCGTGCCCCCTCCCGTGTGGATTCCTGATTCCAATGCTGCCCCGGTCCTATGCTTCGATCCTTATACGTCAAGGATTACGCGCTCATCGAAGAGCTTGAGGTCACCTTCGACAGCGGGCTCAACATCATCACCGGCGAAACCGGCGCAGGCAAATCCATCTTGATGGGCGCACTCAGCATGATCCTGGGCGATCGTGCTTCCACCGACCGCCTCCGGGAAGGCGCTAAGAAAGCCATCATCGAGGGCATCTTCGACGAGGCCGACACCCCGCGCATCCGCAAGCTCCTTACCGAGCACACCATCGACACCGAGCCGCTGCCGCGCATCATCTTGCGCCGTCAGCTCACCGAATACGGAAGCCGAGGCTTTATCAACGACACCCCGGCCACGCTCGACGTGATGCGCGGCGTGGCCGCCGAACTTATCGACCTGCACGGCCAGCATGAGCACCAGTCGCTGCTCAAGGTCGAAACGCACCGCGCCATGATCGACAGCTTTGGCGGACTGGGTGGGCTCATTGACCAGTACGAGGCGCGCTACCACGAGGTGGACCAGCTTATTCAGGAGCGCACCGAAATGGCCGAGCGCAAGCGCGAGCTTAGCCAGCAGCGCGAGCTGTACGAGTTCCAGATCAAAGAAATCGACGAGGTCGACCCCCAGCCCGGCGAGGAAGACGACCTGAAGGCCGAACGCCGCGTGCTTGAAAACGCGGAGCACCTCTACGCCTCCACCTCGCGCCTGTACGACATGCTCTATACCGATGAGCACGCCGTACACGACAAGATTGTGGTGGCGCGCAATACACTGCAAGACCTGGCGCGCATCGACCAGACGTTCGAGGAGCAGCTTGACGAAATCAAGTCGGTGCAGATTGTGGTGAGCGAGCTGGCCAGCTTTCTGCAGGACTACAACGCGCACGTCGAGTTCGACCCCGACCGGCTGCAGCGGATTCGCGAGCGCATTGCTGAGCTGGAGCGCCTGAAGCGCAAGTACGGCGGCACGCTCCAGGCGGTGCTGGAGCATCGCGAGGAGATCGGCGAGAAGTACGCGCTGGCCAACGACTTCTCAGGAGCGCTGGAGCGTCTCACCGAGCAGATCAACGATGCCCGCGCCCGCCTCTCCGATGCCGCTCAGCGCCTCTCTGACAAGCGCAAGGAAGTGGCCGAACGCGTCGAAGAGGCTGTCGAACGTGAGCTGGAGGCGCTGGGCATGCCCGACAGCCAGTTCGAGGTGCGCTTCGAACGCACTGCCGACGCCGATGGCTGGATCACCATCGACGGCACATGCTACCGCGCCTTTCGCCATGGCATTGACCAGATGGCGTTCTACATCTCGACCAATGTCGGCGTAGACCCCAAACCGCTGGTCCAGGTGGCCTCGGGCGGCGAAATCAGCCGCATCATGCTGGCGCTCAAGACCATTTTAGCCAAGAGCGAGCGCCTGCCCATTCTTGTGTTCGACGAGATTGACACCGGCATCTCGGGCGATATGGCGCGCCGCGTGGGCGAGAGCATGTACAACCTGGCACGCTACCACCAGATCATCACCATTACGCACCTGCCCCAGATTGCGGCCCTCGGCGATGTGCACTTCCGCGTCGAGAAAGAGGTAGTCGACGAGCGCACTCGCAGCACCATCGTGCGGCTGAGCGACGACGAGCAGGCCGAGCAGGTCGCCTCGCTCATCAGCGGCACCGACGTCACCGACGCCGCCCTGACGAACGCCCGCGAACTCATGGACACCCGCCCGGATGCGTAGTGCTGCGTCAATGCTTATTGGAGTGGTCAACTTGGAATGATCCTCCGACGAAGCCTGTCATGGTGAGCTCCGTCGAACCATCTCCTCGGTGTTTGGCGGCTCCCGTTCAGGACGAGCACTTCCTGTGTATCCACCTGTATTTGATAGTGGATACGGTAGCATTTGGCACGCGATACAGCTATGTTTGAGAATCGTATCCATGTATCCGACACGCACCATTCCTTCCTGCTTATGCCTACCCCCTCCATCACATTTGGCACCGACGGCTGGCGCGCCATTATTGCCGACGGCTATACGACCGAGACGCTCGACCGCGTCGCCTGTGCAACAGCGGCCTGGGTGCGTAGCGAATACGGCGATACCGCTTCGGTCGTGCTCGGCTACGACACGCGCTTCATGAGCGATGTGTTTGCCGGGCGCACTGCCCGGCGTCTGGCGCAACACGGCGTGCAGGTGCATCTGGCCGATGGATTCGTGCCTACGCCTGCCGTAAGCTGGGGCACGCTACAGATGGAGGCCGACGCGGGAATCGTCATCACCGCCAGCCACAACCCGCCGCACTACAACGGCTTTAAGCTCAAAGCCGACTTTGGCGGTCCCGCCCCGCCTGCGATGGTGAGTGCAGTAGAGGCCAAGATCCCGGGCGTTGAGGTGCCCGCCACCCTGCCTACACGGGACGCGCTGGAGGCCGACGGCATGATCATGCCCTTCGATCTGGGCGCACAGTTTCAGGACGCCCTCCGCAACGCGCTCGACATCAACGCGATTGCCGCATCAGGCGTGCAGATTGCACACGATCCCATGTTCGGCGCCGGGCAAGGACTCGTAACCGGGCTCTTGGGGGAGGCGCAGGTCACCACGCTGCACCACGAGATCAATCCCAGCTTTCAGGGCACGCCGCCCGAGCCCATTGCGCGCAACCTGGAGGCCCTGGGCGCGCTCATCCGCGACAACGACCTGGATGTGGGCCTCGCCAACGACGGCGACGCCGACCGCATCGGCATGTTCGACGAGCAGGGCCGCTTTGTGACGTCACATCTCATTCTGTCGCTGCTCGTGAAGTATCTGCATCAGGAGCGCGGGCTGAGCGGGTCTATCGTCAAGACGTTCTCGACCACGCACATGCTCGACAAGATGGCGGCAACCTACGGTCTGCCCATCGAGACGACGCCCATTGGGTTTAAGCATATCGCCTCGAAAATGGCTGAAGGCGATGTGCTGGTGGGAGGCGAAGAGTCGGGCGGTATTGCCGCGAAGGGACACATCCCCGAGCGCGACGGCGTGTACATCGGGCTGCTGATTGTAGAGATGATGGTGAAGCGCGACAAGACGCTCTCCGAACTGGTGGATGAACTCTACGACGAATTCGGTCCGCACCACACCTACCGCGACGACCTACGCATTACCGATGCGCAGAAAACCGCTGCGCTGGAGCGCCTCTCTGAACACGGCGGTCTTGATGCGGTGAACGGCCACGCCGTTACCGAACTGCAGACGCTGGACGGCTACAAGCACATCACCGCCAACGGCTGGCTGCTCATTCGTCCGTCAGGCACCGAGCCGGTGCTGCGTGTGTACTCCGAAGCCGAATCGGAAGACGCCGCACGCGCCCTCGTCAAAGACGCCAGCCGCCAACTGGGTTTGGCCGATGCAGCGCACTAATCGCCCGGTGCTGAGCAAAAGAGCGGCCCCCGTTACGCTGCCGCTTGTTGCGGAGCCGGGGCCGCTGTCGAAGCGCTTTGGGAACGCGCAGCATTCAAGATCTGCTGCACAATGTCTTGGTGGTGGTCGGAGTGGATACGGGTGAACCGGAGCCACTCTGAGGCACACAGCAGGCCAAACGCCGGGTGCGGAATGCGGGCATTGGCCTCGGGGAGCGCGGGCAGATGCTCATGTAACGTCTCAAACTGCTCGCGGCTCTTCTCATAGGTAGCGCGCAGGTCCGCCCGGCTCACGCCCTGTGGCGGACGCACGGACGAACGTGCCTCGGCTTCCAGATCGCCGAACGACCCTTCTTCGAGTATACGAGCGCCGATGTCGTTCGGCGCACCTTCTTGCACAGTTGGACCGCGATTGAGGGCTGCCAGGCGGGCAGCTTTCAGCGATTTGCTGTTCGACTGCAGAATGTGATACAGGTGCTCGGCAGGCGACCAGCCCGAAATCGTTTCGTGTATGCTAAAGAGCACGTGCTGGGGCGCATCCAACAGCGCTTCCACTGCATCATAGAAGCCGCGAAGCATGCTGTACTCATCCGACATAATAAGCGTCGGATTACTGGAGTAAGGAACCATGGGAATGCTGTCGATCAACAAACAATACAAGTACGGACAGATTTACAGTGCATCCACATTATTTTCACCGAAATCCTGTACTACAATCGAAGATCGTGTGCAGAGATCCGTAGTTGGTCACAAAAAATCCACAACTCATCTATTAACTCCCAGTGTTCGCTTTTTTGTTACCCAATGCGTACACTTTTGGAGTGGGTAAGGACGGAATACACAATCTCTTTCACGACACCACACGTCAAACGCATGGCTGAACAAGGATCGGGCGGAAACGTCATCGCAGCACTGGCCAGCTTTTTCATTGCAGGACTGGGTCAACTTCTACAGGGACGTCTGGTACCGGCTGCTGTTCACGTAGTAGCTTCGGTTGCTATTTGGGTTGTGTCCTTTGGGACGATGGGCTGGGTCGTACACCTCTATTCAGCCTACGACGCGGCTACCTGGTCGGAATGAGTCGGATCTCGTATGGCAATATCATACGGCGAAAGTTGTGCTTAGAGCGTGCCCAAACACACAAAACCCCCTGCTGGTCAGCCGATCAACAGGGGGTTGTGCCATGCTGCGAATGCAGCACAGCAAGTGCAAATAGATGTGGAGATGCCGGGAGTCGAACCCGGGTCCGAATGGCCGCTCGTGTCGAGCATCTACCTTCATAGTGGTTCTATTTCAATGTCGCGGCTCCTCTCCAGCCAAACCACGAGGCCAGAGGAGTGCCAAGGCTGATCAAGTTTCACCACAGTACATCCAGCCGGAATATGTGTGGCTATTCTGTCTAATATGATGTCTCAGGCAAACCGACAGACAAGCCTGACAGGAGACAGATGGGGGCTGTTACGCCGCCATCGCGTACGTGTAATCGTCCGCATTTACAAGTTCCTAACGAGATTAACGAGCATATTAGGCAGCTCGGAAGGACAGCCCGCCGCGCGATTACCACCCGTCGAAGCCGTGTCATCCCCATATGTGAAAGAGCAACCCGCCAGCAGAATGATGTACTCTCTGCCTTTGGGATAGACAGTCTAATCACTTCTACATCCTTTGTTCCAGCGTCTACGCAGATGCACCGCCCGTTACTGGACAGGGGCATCTGTGAAGCTCCGATCGAGCAACCGTCTTTGGTGCGATTCGTTATGCACCTTTCCACACGCACGCTACTCTGTTTCGACCTGCTCTGGCCTCTCATGCCAACCCACCCCGACGATTCGCCTCGCAACGGTTCGCCGCGCAACGATTCGATCTACGATGCGCAATACCGTGAGCCTAAGGCGCACACCGAGCGCTACGCCGACCTTGCATCCATTGTGCGACAGCTGCGCCAGGACTGTCCGTGGGACCGCGAGCAGACCCACGTATCCGTTAAACATCTGCTTATCGAAGAAGCCTACGAGGTCGTCGAGGCCATCGAGTCGGGCGATCCGACGGCGCTGCAGCAGGAATTAGGGGATGTGCTGCTGCACGTACTCTTCCACAGCACAATTGCCGAGGAGGCCGGGCGCTTTACCGTGCAAGACGTCATCGATGCCGAAATCGATAAGCTGGTGCGGCGCCATCCGCACGTGTTTGGCGACCTGGAGACCGACGACCCCGACGCGGTGCTCGCGAATTGGGAGCGCATCAAGCAGCAGGAATCCAACCATGAGGACGCTGATGATGCTCTGAAGTCAGCGCTCGACGGCGTGCCTGCGCAGCTTCCCTCGCTCTTGCGCGCCTTTCGGATGCAGGAGAAAGCCGCAGGCGTGGGCTTCGACTTCCCAAACCCGCAGGCCACCTGGGCGAAGGTCGAGGAAGAACTTGCCGAGTTTGAGGAGGCTGATGCGTCCGATGATGACAAGGCGCGCGCGCAGGAGTTTGGCGACCTGCTCTTTGCGCTGGTCAACTACGCACGGCAGGTTGGAATAAACCCGGAAAACGCACTGCGCGGCACGAACGCGCGCTTCCAGGAGCGCTTTCAGTACATCGAAGCGCAGTTACACGCCAACGACCAGTCGTGGGACGATGTCTCGCTCGCTGAGGCCGACACCCTCTGGGACGAGGCAAAGACCGCGCTGCGCTCGCCTTCTGCTTCCAACGCCTCCTGACACATGCCTACGGTGCTCGACACCATTGCCACGGCCAACCCGCCGACGCGCAAGCCACAGCCCGACGCAGCGGCCTTCATGCAGCGCATCACCTCGCTGCCCGAACGGCTACGCTCCCGCATCCCCGCCATCTACCGCGGCACGGCCATCGACCAGCGGCACTCGGCTATTGCCGACTTCGCCAAAGACGATCCGTCAGAGTTCACGTTCTTCCCACCGACCTGGTCGCTTGAACCGGCCCCCTCTACGTCCGATCGCAACGCCAAGTATCGCGAGGCGATCCTACCGCTCACGCAGCGGGCCGCCCGCCAGGCCCTTGCGCAGTCGGATACCGCAGCCGAAGACATCACCCACGTCATCGGCGTAAGCTGCACCGGGTTTTTTGCGCCCGGATTCGACATCCATCTCGTCAAAGAACTGGGGCTGCCGCCCACCACGCAGCGCACGTTTATCGGATTCATGGGCTGCTACGCGGCGTTCAACGCGCTCCGTGTAGCCCACAGCTTCTGCCAGTCGCAGCCCGATGCGCGCGTGCTCATTGTGTGCGCCGAGCTGTGCACGCTCCACTTTCAGGTGAACGATGCGCTCGAAACCGCTGTTGTCAACGCGCTCTTCGCCGACGGATGCGCCGCGGCCATCGTCTCGCAGCGCGACACGGTGCCTGCAGGCGTGCTTGAGTACGTCGACTCCCGCACCACGATGGACGACAACTCCATGGATCACATGACATGGGATATCGGCGATACGGGCTTCCAGATGGGTCTCTCCTCCCGCGTGCCTCGCGTCATTGCCGACCACCTGCCCGGCTACGTGGATGCGCTCGTGCCCAACGAGGCCACCGTTGACTTCTGGGCCATTCATCCCGGCGGACGTGCTATTGTCGATAAAGCGCAGAAGGTCTTGGGGCTATCGGATGCGAAGGTGCACGACTCGCTGGAGGTCTTGCGCAACTACGGCAACATGAGTTCGCCCACCATTCTGTTCGTTCTGAAGCGCATGCTGGAGCGCGGTCCACAAACCGGCACGCATGGCGTGGCCATGGCCTTCGGTCCGGGTCTCACGATTGAAGGCGCGCTGTGGAAGTGGGGTGGGTGAAGGATGGATGGATGGACGGGGAGATTAGGAAACTAACGCCTACCGAGCCAGCGTTGAAGATCGAAAGAATGCAATTTCGCATTGGTAGCACACCGTTATGGCCGCAAAAGCAACGACATGCCGGATTGACGAGGAGGCAAAGCTAACGCTTCCTGAAGAGATGATGACGCGAAGTCGCATCACAAAGGGAGATCGCGTCCAAATCATTGAGACGGATCAGGGACTTCTCATTACGCCGTACGATCCCACACTGGAGGAAGCACTGGAGCTCTACAAAGAAGGAGCTGAATCGTACAACGATGCCCTTCGTGATTTAGCGTGACCATGCCTGATTCTTCTCCTGATGAACCACGTTGGTTGTCGCGTACCATTGTAGATGCGATCCACGATGATCAGATCAACTCGCATGGTGGACTGCCGGGCATCAACAACGACGGATTGATCGAATCCGCATTGGCCCGCCCGCGCAATCGGTGGGCTTACGGAGGCCCCGAAACAGATCTTGCAACACTTGCGGCAGCCTATGGCTTTGGGATTGCGAAAAACCACGGCTACCGCGATGCGAACAAACGAACGGCGTTCATGAGCATGTACGTCTTTCTGGGGCTCAACGGCCGCCGTATTGTTGCTGAGCAAAAAGAGGTTGTCTCGTTAATGGAGGACATTGCGGCAGATCGCTGCGCCGAAGAAGAGTTGGCTTCCTGGCTACGTAGTCATACGGAGCCTCGATGACAGCGCAATACCCGCGCCTGTTATCTTACATTGTCCAACTGCTTTGGACACTCCGGCACGAGTTCAGACCGATCGATCTCCGCATCACGGTAGAACCGGATGTGCCCGTCGTCGGTCACGATCCACACTTCTTCGGCGCCGATGGAGCGGTACAGAGCGCGCTTATCGACGATTTCGTCGGGCGTGTTGCCGGGACTGAGCACTTCGACGCAGATCTCGGGGGCCAGCGTTGAGGGGTCGCCCGTGGCATCCATTTCGGCGAGTCGCTCCGGGCTCATCCAGACCACGTCGGGCACCTTGACGCCTTCAGGCGTGGCAAGGGCGAACTCGGAGTAGCTTCTTCCAGTAGCGGTGTGGCGTTCCAGCAGAGCCATGATAGCAGCCTGACGCACCGAGTGGCGATTTGAGCGAGGCCACAAAAGGAGCTGCCCGCGGGCGTTCGTCTCAACAATGTACGGCAGATCATTCAGGCTCTGGTCACTGGCTACATCGTGCCAGTAGGACTGCACGTCGGTAAGCGTTGTGGTCGCCATAGCTATGCCGCGGTTGAATGAGTAAACGCTTGGTGTTCATACGTCCTTTACCAGTCGAGGTTGGCGCTGCGGAGTGCGGACGTCAGATCGCCAGACTTCGCGACCGAACCCGTCTCCGGCTGTGGCGGTACGGATGAGCAGCCCTGATTGTACACGCTCCACGCTTTGTAATGCCTACACCCGCTCTCAACCCTCCTGTGCCGCCTGGCGACGTCGATGCACTCCGCCGCCATTTTCCGCACACGGAGGATCGCATCTACCTGAACCATGCCGCTACGAGTCCGCTGAGTCGGGCGGTCACTGAGGCCATACAGCACCACGTGCAGCAGCGGCAGGGTACCACACGCACCGCACAGATCGACGACTTTGAGTCGCTGCTTGCCGTGATTAAGGCTACACGCACCCAGGTCGCCGAGCTGCTTCAGGCGGATACGGAGCGCGTCGATTTTGCGCCGAACACCTCGGCGGCACTCAATCTGCTGGCCGACGGACTCGACTGGCAGCCGGGCGATCGCATTGCGGTGCCCGACTGCGAGTTTCCGACCAACGTGTTTCCGTTCAAGAAGCTGGAAGCCCAGGGCGTGACGCTCGACTTCATTCCCACCGAGCGCGGCACGTTTAGCGTAGACGACGTAGCCCGCACGCTCACGCCCGATACCCGCCTTGTGTCGGTGTCGTGGATTCAGTTCTTATCGGGATTCCGCGCAGACCTCGAAGCCATCGGGGCGCTCTGCCACGAGCGCGACGTTCTCTTCTGCGTGGATGCCATTCAGGGCCTGGGGGCATTCTCGCTGGATGTGGAGGCCGCGCACATCGATTTTCTGGCGGCGGGCACCCACAAGTGGCTCATGGGTATTCAGGGACTGGCCGTGTTCTACGTGCGCGAGGCGCTGCAAGAACAGCTCACGCCGCCCACCGGCTGGCTGCACGGTCCGGTGAATTGGACGGAGCTGGATGCGTACGAGCTCACCCTGCACGACGACGCCCGCCGCTTTCGCACCGGCACCATGAACGCGCTGGGCATTCTGGCGCTGCATGCGTCGCTGACGCTTCGTGATGCCTTTGGCGGTGCCCGCGTGGCGGAGCGCACCCGGCACCTGGCGCGTCGCCTGGCCGATGGCTGCCGCAATCTTGGTTTGGACGCCTACCTGCCGCATCCCCCCGAAAGCGGAATCGTGACGCTTGACGTGGACGATGCCGAATCCGTATACGAAGCGCTGGCCGATGAACGCATCATCGGGGCGTGCCGGAACGACAAGCTGCGCCTGAGTCCAGCGTACTACGTCACCGACACCGAAATCGACCGCACGCTCGCTGCCCTCGAACGCATCTGTGCCCCCACCCATGCCTGACGCCCCTACCATCGACTGGACCGCCCACACCAAAAGCGACGGCGACGTGGTTGAAATCCGCGTGCCCGATTCGTTTACCGCGATGCCCCGCATCGACAAGTTCCTGACCCCCTTCTTTCCAGATGCCTCGCGCACCAAAATCCAGCGCAGCATCAAAAAGGGGCATGCGAAGGTGAATGGCGCGGACGTCAAGAAGTCGTATCCGGTGGAGCCGGGCGACCGGATTGTGTGTCGCGTGATCGAGAAGCCGCCCATGGAGGCGGTGCCGCAGGATCTGCCGCTGGCAGTGGTCTACGAAGACGACGACCTGCTCGTGGTGAATAAGTCCGCCGGACGCGTGGTGCATCCGGCGCCCGGACACC
Organism: Longimonas halophila; assembly: GCF_002554705.1. Taxonomy (GTDB): domain Bacteria; phylum Bacteroidota; class Rhodothermia; order Rhodothermales; family Salinibacteraceae; genus Longimonas; species Longimonas halophila. The sequence continues at coordinate 36,892 of NZ_PDEP01000013.1, forward strand.
GCGATGGGACGCTCGTGAATGCGCTCTTGCACCACGTACAGGGCGAGCGCATGAGCAAAGACACGCCCGAGATGTCGGATGACGATGTGGGGCTTTCGGTCGTGAACGCGCTGCCAAGCCGCCCCGACCACCCGGTGATTCGTCCGGGTATTGTGCACCGCCTGGATAAGGGCACAACGGGGCTGCTGGTGGTGGCGAAGCACGACGTGGCGCATCGGCATCTGGCGAAGCAGTTCAAGGCGCACACCATCGACCGGAAGTACGTGGCGCTGGTGTGGGGCACGCCCGATCCGCTCGAAGGCACGATTACCGGGGCCATTGGCCGCGATCCGCATCACCGTACGCGCATGGCGGTGGTGGATGCGGAGCAGGGCAAGCCGGCCACCACGCATTACGCAGTAGAAGAAGGGTTGGGCGATGTATCGCAGGTGTCGTTTACGCTGGAGACGGGGCGCACGCATCAGATTCGAGTGCATGCGGCAGAAGCCGGGCATCCGCTCCTGGCCGACGACACGTACGGCGGCACGCACATCCGCTACGGACGGCAAGGCGGCAAGCGGCAAACGTTCTTCGACCGCCTCTTCGACACGCTCGGGCGCCCAGCCCTGCACGCGGCGCACCTCGGCTTTACGCATCCGACGACAGAGGAGCGCCTTACCTTCAACGCGCCGCTGCCCGACGACATGCAGGCGGTGTGGGCACGGCTTCGTGACGTGGTGGTGTAGCACCTGCCTCATGTCTGCCGTTGCTCACGAGGCAATTTCGCCCTGCATATCATACTCTACATACCTCACCACCGGCTCACACCGAAGCCCGTCGAGAGCCTCCGCGGAGAAGTTTGCACTGAAGCCTGAAACCCTGGATGCCGTATAGATATGTTCTGGCATAAACTCATACTGTGTAGCCAGTTCATTTGTGGTAGATTCCACTTCTTCCTCGGTCCATGCTCTATCGTCTTGGTAGACTACAATGAACCCTTCAATCTCCTCACTCGGGCTGCCGTGCAGCGGTGCCGGATCTGAGCAGGGCAGGTCGTTCTCGACGTTTGTGGAGCAGCCTGCAAACGAAAGGAAGGAAAGGGTAGCAGCAATTGGAATTACGCAATATGGTAAGCGCATAGCTGGTTGTGTTTTTAGTTTAAGAGTGAGTTACAGAGCCAAACCTAAGCCTCCCTCCACATGGGGTATCCCGATCGCGGTACGGGAAGACTACTCCTCTTTTATATGTGGTGCTCAGGACAGGGCGATTGCATCTTAAAGTTCTTCGATCCGAGCCGGGGTGAGATATCTGCCCTCAAGTGTCATAAATCCGGTTCAGCAAGACAGCCATCCGGTTCCGCCACCGTGATTTGCTTAACATGCGATTGCCCTGTTGCCCATTAGAACGCCTCGACTTTTGCGTTGTACGACACATACTCGACTACCGACTCACATCGAAGCCCGTCGAGGGCCTCCGCAGACAACTGATTAACGCCGAATCCCTGGAGTACATAGCGATAGGTGCTTCGTACATCAAATCCGTACTTCGAAGCCAGTTCGCTGGTGGTTGTCTCTATTTCGTCTTCACTCCATTCTCTATCACCCTGGTAAATCACGAAAACGCCTTCAGCCTCCTCACTCGGGCTGCCCTCCAGCGGTGCAGGATCTGAGCAGGGCAGGTCATTTTCGACGCCGGTGGAGCAGCCTACAAACGAAAGGAAGAAAAGGGTAGCAGCAATTGGAATTACGCAGTACGGATCAGAAAGAGATTGGGAAATCATGACAAACAGGATGAAAGGAGAAGTTTAAAATAATGATTAATCGAAGAATACCCAGAGGATGGGAGCTTTAAAAGATTTGGTTTAGAACATTTTGTGAACTCAGGTGTCTTGATATACTTTTTTTGGTAGTGGGTAGACGTTAAATGATACGATGCATAACGGGATGGGCCCGTGTAGCCGCTATCGTCATGGGGAGCGCAGTGAAGCATCTCAGGTCACGCGGACGGAGCCCCTGCTTCGGGGACGCGCGATGCGGTGCTCCGGTGCAGGGCGCGATTTCAAGCGTGCGAGGTCAGCGTTGAGATCCTTCCCCCCGACCGTGGTCGGGCGTCAGGATGACCGGCGGATGAGGCTTTCAGTAATCACTAACCTTCTATCCACTACCCTTTTTTGAAGCGTGCAGAGTGCAGGAATAGTGGGAATGTGTTGCGTCTCCCGATGCCTGTACAGATCTGCGTGCGCTGTATCTTGCGAACAGATATCACGAACTCATGACCGAACCGCCGGGGGATCCTCGTCTACTTAGCGTGCTAAAGCTCGGTCTCAAACTGGTGGTAGACTACGTGCGCTGGCTGCACCTGGGACCAGTGGTCTTTGCCGTGGTCGTGGTCAGTTCGTTTTTTCTGCTGGCGCTGGGCGGTTTCGCGCTGGGTCCGCTCTTTGAAGTACCGGGCGCTCCGACCCTGCTGGAGCCGTATCTGGGCACGGGGATGCAGGTCGATGCAGAGGACATGACGCGGTTCTGGCACGGGGTCCTGCCCTATTTGTACACGGGAGCGGCGGTCGCTGCGATGCTTGACGAGGCCATGCGCATGCTCGTTGGTACATCTATACTGAGCGCACTAAGCTGCACGCTGGGACTGAATGGGCCGTGGACGCCCCTCCGAAAGTTTAGCTACGTTCTGGCGGCGGTCATGAGTCCAATTCTGATTCTTTTCCTTGTGCTGGGCGTCAACGCTGGTGATCTTCCGCAGATGATTGGTTTTATAACACTCGTAGCGGTGCTCCCCGTCGGATGGATTGTGCTTGTGGATCACGTGGCGGGTCGCCTGCATCGCACGATCGACCGCCTGGAGACAGACGATTTCGTCGAGCAATGGAAGGGAAACCCGCCATCCCGTTGACACTTCTTCAGTACTCAATACGATCCTCGTACTCAGTCCAGGTCTCGAAGGGGGCCCAGCTTTCGTCTTCGAGCACGCGCCGCATCGGAATGGAGCGTTCCTCGGGCGTACGGTCGATCTCTTCGTAGATGTGCGAGTCGTCGAATCCCACTTGAGCCGCTTCGGCATGGGTGGCGGCGTAGTACACGCGGTCGAGGCGCGCCCAGTAGACGGCGCCAAAGCACATCGGGCAGGGCTCGCAGGAAGTGTAGAGCGTGTAGCCCGACAGGTCGAACGTGCCCAGTTTATCGCAGGCCCGCCGGATGGCGGTAATCTCGGCGTGGGCAGTGGGGTCGCCCGCCGACGTGACGACATTGGTGCCCGCGGCAATGATTTCGTCGTCGCGGGTGATGAGCGCAGCAAAGGGGCCGCCGCGCTCGGACTTTACGTTTTGAACGGCCAGGGCAATAGCCCGGCGCATCAGATCGGGATTCATAGTGCAGTTGAATTGAGGTAAGAGGGATGCGAGGGCCTATCGCTCGTAGTCGGCGAGGGCCTGGATCACGTTGTCGTGGATGGCGCCGCTGGTGGCAACCACGCCCGTGTTTTCGGAGAGCAAAGGCGCGTGGGTAAAGTCGAGCGGCTCGCCGTGCATGTCGGAGACGCGTCCGCCTGCAGCTTCCACCACGAGGCGTCCGGCGGCATGATCCCAGATCTTCTCGGTGTAGTCGGATCCGGGGCGGGGTAGACGGAAGTAGATGTCGGCATCGCCACGGGCTACGATGGCGTACTTGGCCTGGCTGTCCATGCGGATAGGCGGCGCGCTGATGCCGAGCATATCGCCCACCTCCTTGGCTTTGTCGTGCGCGCTGTGGGCCGAGACAAACGAATCGCAGAAGCGGGCCTCCTCGGCCTGGGCGGTGTCGCGGGTGTGGATGGGCGTGCCGTCGGCATCTGGATCGGACAGCGGGAACTGCATGGCGCCCTCATCACGCACAGCGACAAACACCTGTCCGTGCGAGGTCGGATCGTCGAGGTTATCGGGCAGATTCGGGCAGCCGAGCGCCGCCACGGTGGGCACGCCGTCTTCAACGAGGGCAAGCGCAATCGCGTACTGGTCGCCGCGGACGAACCCTTTGGTGCCGTCGATGGGGTCGAGCGTCCAGAAGCGATCGTGGTAGCGATCGGCGTTGCCGTGGTCGATCCAGCGGCAGATGGATTCGGCAGTGGCGGCTGGTTCGTGGGCCTGTACGCGCGCTACGACCTGCTCCAGAATGTGGGCTTGCTCCTCGGTCTGCAGCATCGCGCTGTCTTCTTCGGCAATGACCGGCGTATCCGGAAATGCCTGCTGCAGCGCGCGGCAGATAAGCGCCTGGCTCCCAAAGTCGGCGACCGTCACGGGACTGCGATCATCTTTCGTGGCGACGGTGTCGTCAATATCCGCCTGTACCGTTTGGCATAGAGCAGCCGCAGCGCGAACAGCGCGCAGAGCAACGGAGCGAGTCTCGGCAGTGGCATCCGAAAACATAAGTGGGAAGCGGAGCGATTAGAGCAAACAAGCGAGTTACAAGAAGCCAATATACAAGTCAGCACCGGAAGTGTGTAGCTGTATGCTACGCCGCAGACGCCTTTGCGCACAATTCGTCGTATGCGGGCAGCTCGTCTAAGAAGGTGGTCTCGCCCGCCTCCAGGTCAACGCGGCAGACATAGTGCAGGTGGCCGTTCGAGGCGATCCAGAAGGGCGCCTGCAGCACCTGATTGTACCGGCTCGTTTGGTCGAACACATCTTGCGTGAGCGGCACCGACGGGGCTTTGCATTCCAGCAGCACCAGCGGGTTGCCACGACGCGTGTGCACCACGAGGTCGGCGCGATGGGTGCGCCCCTGCCACGTAAATCCCTGCTCCACCGCCATAAGTCCCATGGGCACGCTGCGGCTGGTATGCAGGAAGCGGACCCAGTGCTGACGCACCCACTCTTCAGGCGTGCAGCGGACGTATTTTGTACGCACGGGGTCGTGGATGTGCACCGCTCCGTCGCGCTCAGTCATCTGTGCGTTGATGGCGGGAAGGGTAAGGGCTTCCATGGCGAGAGATTTTTTGGCTTTTGGTGGGAAGCAATGGCTGGATACGGGTGCAATAACCGTTCGCAGCAACACAGGCTTCAACGGGGCGGAGCCCCTCAATGGGTGCGTCACGAGGCAGAGCCTCGCGACGAGAGATTCAGCAGAGGAGGGAATACGGGAATAAGAGAGCAAATGATGCCGGAGCCGCCGCGTCTGGGGACGCTCCCGGTTTCCGGCTACTGACGAACAGTGTGAAGCGCGCCTCCCTAAGTCGCTCCTCTGGAGAGGGGAGCTGTCGCGTGAGCGACTGAGGGGTGGATACGGAGCATCCTTGACGCTCGTGCCGAATGCGGTCGGCACCGTCGGCGCCAGACGTTCAAGGAGATCCTTCGGCGTTGCCCAGGATGACATCGCACGTGAGGTTTGGACTCAGACGTTCCAGGGCGAACGGTGGGAGGTAGTGGGTAGACGCTAAGTGATAAGGCTATCGTAGAATGTAGGTTTGTCTTGTTCGAACCCCCTCTCCCTTCGGGTTTCTCCCCCTTTTCCAAGGGGGAGATGTCGATAGACAGAGGGGGTTGTCTGGCTCCGATGATGTCGGCCATATGACAATCACTTACCATTGAACCGCTACCCGGTGGGAGGCACGCTACGACATCGGCCCTGGCACCGACGGTCCCCCGTCGGTGCGGTGGTAGAGGACGCTCCTGCGTCAGTCCAGCACCGAAGCCATGACTGGACAGGAGTGCGATAACCGCTCGCAGCAATACAGGCTTCAACGGGGCGGAGCCCCTGAACGGGCGCGTCACGAGGCAGAGCCCCGCGACGAGAGGTACAACTGCGATAAAACTACGACATCGGCCCAGCTGAAGCCCCGTCGGCGTAGCCGGTGAGTTCGACGTAGCCACGCCCCGAGAGGTCCGCCCCACCAGCGGTGCCGTCAATCTGCACCGCGCCCTCCCAATAGCGCACCGACACGTCCATCTCTTGCCCCGGAAAGTACGACGTGATGGTGAGGTCGAGATCGTATTCGGGGATGCGCATCTGCCAGGCCACCGGGTACGTGCTTTCGCCGTCGAGGTCGCTTGTCCACGTATCGGTGACCTCCAGCTCCACATCTTCGCGTTCGATCAGGGTCGAGGAGCCGTCTTCCTCCACCAGAAGCCCTTTGCTGAAGGGGCTTGGCATGCCGTTGTCGTTGCGGAGCTGGTAGTACATGAGCTCGCGTCCGTCGTCGAACTGGAGCGAGAACCAGTCCCACCCTTCCTGATCCTCAGCGAGGGCGCTGGTGCTCCACTCGCGGTCCATCCAGCTCTGGCCCGTGACGTTCACCGTATCGCCCTCGACCATGACCTGGCCTTCGGTGTCCAGCCGCGTGTACGAGTAGTAATACGACGCATTGCCCGAGCCGGGCCCCTTCTGACTGAGGCCACGGTCCCCCTGAAAAACGGGCGGTTTCTGCGGCGTGACGGTCAGGTCGAAGCCCATCTCGTCGTCGCTCATCTGCAGGCGGAGCGGAAAGGTCGCGTCGTTGGGCGTGGCGGCAGGCGTCTGCTCAACGGGCGCGGCGCTGCGCATTTCCCAGTCGTTGAGCCAGACGCGAAAGGGCTGGGCGCGGGCCCCGGCGAGTCCGGCTCCGCCCCGCGCAAAGCGTTCAGCGCTGCGGTGCCAGGCGCGATCCATGGCACTCACGCCTACGTGGCTCATGTAGAACTGATTGGTGCGCCAGTCGGATGCCGTGGCGGGATCGCTGGACACGGGCGTGACCGTCGCCGAATCGGGCGGCGAGAGCGCAGAGCGGAAGATGGTAAACTTGAATCCGTACGCGTTGCCGTCGGCACCATCGAGATTGCCGGTAAAGTACCACCACTCGGTCTGGAAGCCGGGGTGCGGACCGTGGTCCTCGGGAAACGCGAAGTCAATCACGCGGTCGGCGCGGTCGTAGCCGGTGGTGTCGCTGCTGCCCATGGCCTCGGCGACGGAGGTGGTGGTGCGGACGGAGCTGTCGTCAACGCCCGGCTCCGAGAGCCAGTACGCGCCCAGCCCCAGCAGCAGCGCGATGGCGATGAGAATGAGTAAGGGACGGTTCATGGGCAGGCATTATGTGATACATTGGCGGATTGCTCGTCTGCAACGTTGTACCCTGGGCGCACGTTGGGCTGCAACGTCGGGGTCCCATCGGTTATACACAAACTGTTGCAATTTCGGGGTATCCTGACCAGCTTATCCCTCAATCACAATCAGGCCGAGACAAACTGCTTCACACGGATATTTTCTTCCTTCTCTCGGGCCCGAGATAGATCGTAGGCCATCTGGAGTTTTAGCCATGTTTCGGGCGTACTGCCAAACGCACGGGCCAGTCGAACAGCCATGTCGGGCGATACGCCGGCATGGCCATTAAGAATCCGAGACAGGTTCTTGCGGTGAATTCCAAGTCCTTCAGCAGCTCCCGTGATGGTCAAATCCAATGGTTTGAGGCATTCCTCACGGATGATTTCTCCAGGATGCGGTGGATTGTGCATCGGCATAATCGTGGGCTTCGCTTTGTTCTGGTTCAGTGGTAGTCAACATAGTCAACGTCCGTTACATGACCCTCTACGAAGCGGAATATGACGCGCCAGTTTCCCGATACCTGTACGGCATAAAAGTCCTTGTACTCACCCTTCAAAGGATGAAGCCGGAATCCCGGAAGATCTACCTCAGCGGGATAGGATGCCTGATCCAACACTCCAAGGATCCGTCTTAGCTTATTGGCATGGTCAGGATTGATCTTTGCTGCACTGTCATCCTTGTAGAGCTTTTTTAGTCCCTTGTGGCGGATTTTCTGAATCACGGACTGCTGATTTATTTAATCCGCTGTTTCTCTTTTTGGGCTGCGTAACGTAACGCGTTACACTTGTGCTTTACCCTTGAGGTTTCAGAAAAAGAAGTCGGAGGTGGCTATGTCTCGTTCACCCCTTACTCCTCTTTCAGCGCCAGCGCCGGGTTCGCGTTCGCCATCTGCCAGGCCGGGTAGAGGCCCGCCAGGAGCGCCGCCGCCACCGCTAAACCTACGGCCTGCAGGAGGATGCCGAGATCAACGTCCATCTGGAGCGTCCATCCAAACGAGCGCAGGTTGATGACGTAGATCAACACGTACGCCAGCGCATAGCCCAGCGGAAGCGATAGCAGGCCCGCAAACAGCCCCACGAGCCCCGTCTGCATACTTACGAGGCCGCCCACCTGCCCCGGCGTCATGCCCGAGGCGCGCATCACCGCAAACTCGCGGTTGCGCTCCAGCTGCAGCGCCATCAGCGCCGTAAGCACGCCGATGAACGCCACCACAATGGCCAGCAGGCGCAGCACATTCGTGACCGCAAACGTGCGATCGAAGATGTCGAGGGAGGCCGAGCGCAGCGCTTCGTTCGATTGGATGATCACATTCTGGATGCCACTTGCCTGCGTGCGCAGCTCCGCAATCAGCGCGTCGGTGTCTACGCCCGCCGCCGTGGTGACCGCCACCCCCGACACGCGCTCGTCGTCGTAGAGGCGGTCGTACACCGGGCGACTCATCATCACGCTGCCGGTGTCCGAGGCGTAGTCGAAGTAGACCGCCTGCACGAATACCTCATGCGGACCCCGATCGGTTTGCAGGGTCAGCGTATCGCCCACACCCACGTCGTAGCGGTTGCTGTACGGCTCGGAGACCAGCACCACGTCGTCGGTGGCAAATGCCGTCCACACCGCGCCGGTCTGCGCTTTGAGCGTGTAGGTGTCCGGGGTTTGCGGACCCGGCGTGATGGCAATGAGATGCGTGGGGCCCACATCGGCGCTGATGTCCACGTGCCGCACGGTGTAGGCATTGCCCACGCCCTCGGCATTGCGAATGGCCTCTACCAGTGCGGGGTCGATGGTCGAGGTGGACTGCCGGAAGCTGGGACTGGGCGCCTGGATGTACACATCCGCCTGAAGCGACTGCTGCAGCCACGTCTCGACCGTCCCCCGAAAACTGTCGATCATAATGCCCACACCGATGGTCGAAGCCACCGCCACCGTGAGCGCGGCAATCGCCACGCCCGTGCGACTGAGCGTGCTCACCACGCCGCGTGCGGCCATGCGACCGAGCACTCCGGCTGCCGCATCCATAATCGGACGCGCCGCTTTGGCGAGTCCAAGCACGGCCAGTGGCGTCGCTGCCGTCACGCCCAGAATCAGGAAGAGCAAGCCCACGTAGCTCCACGCCAGACTGCCCTCGGCCAGTGCCAGGAGGGCTACGCCTGCGCCCACGAGTCCGGCACCGAAGAGTGCAAGCCACGGCGCCCGTCGTTGTATGTCGGATTCGGAGGTGGAGCGCTGCAGCACCATGCTTACCGGCGCATTGGCCGCCTCACGGGCCGGAAAGAGGGCCGCTACCAGCGTAAGTCCGAGCCCGAGTCCAGCGCCTTTCGCAAGCGTGAGGGGCGCAATTGAGAGCTGCTGCACGGTCACCACAAAGTAGAGGTCCGTGAGCGTGCGCGTGATGATCTGCACCAGGCCCTGCGCCAGGACAATGCCCGTCAGCACGCCGAGAATGGTGCCCGCCAGGCCGAGCAGCAGCGCCTCCGACAGCACCAGTTGGAAGATCTCGCGCCGTGTAACGCCCAGCGCCCGCAGGCGCCCGATGAGCGGACGCCGCTGCACGACCGAGAACAGCATCGTGTTGTAGATGAGAAACGCCCCCACCACCAGCGCGAGCAGACTCAGAGCTGTCAGGTTCAGGTCGAAGGCGCGGGTCATCTGCGCTACGGTGTCGGTGCGGGTGTCGGAGCGCTGGAGTTGCACCCCATCGGGCAGCGCCGCCCGTAACCGCTGTTCGGTGCCTTCGTCGTCGATGATCGCGTCGATGCGAGAGAGCTGGCCCTGCGCATCCAGCAGACGCTGAGCCGTAGCAATGTCGGTCACGATCAGGTTCTCGACAGCGCGGCGGCTGCGTTCGTCGTCGGGCTGCAGCACGCCCATGAGTTGCACGGTGCGGGTGCGGCCCTCTACCGAGAGGGCCAGCGAGTCGCCCGGTGCCACGCCGATCTGCTCGGCGGTCTGCGCGCCCAGCAGCACGGTGGAGCGATTCAACAGCGGCTCCAGCTCCAGATCGCTGTCGGGCCCGAAGCCCGCGTACGGACGAAACGGGCCCTCGGCGAACGGGTCCACGCCCAGCAGCTGAAACGTGCGCGACTCAGCGGTGCCCTCGACCGTGGCGTATCCTTCGACCACCGGTGCGATGGTGCGAAAGCCGTGCTCGGTGCGCAAGTCGCGATACACCGACTGGTCGAGTCCGGCCCCTGCGCCCACCACCTGATGCGTGGCCTCGCCGGTTACGGTGCTGGTGGAGAGGCGGAAGGCGTCCGAGGCGCTGGTGTTGGCCAGATCAATCGCCACAACGATCGCGACGCCCAGCGCAATGCCCAGCACCGAGAGTGCCATCAGCCATGGGCGGCTGCGTAGGTATTGCAGGCTGGAGCGCGAAAGTAGAGACGTCATGAGGGGTGGGCTACGCGGCGAGAATAGCGCTGAGGGGACCGTCGTGCAACAGGCCGTTATGCAGGGTGAGGGTGCGGTCGGCCTGCTGAGCCAGCTGCTGATCGTGCGTGGCAATGAGCAGCGTGGTGTCGTGCTCATCCACCAGGTCGGTAAGGAGGCGCAGCACCTGCGTGCCGGTTTCGTAGTCGAGGCTGCCGGTGGGCTCATCGGCCAGGATGAGCAGCGGATGATGCGCCAGAGCTCGTGCAATCGCCACGCGCTGCTGCTCGCCGCCCGAGAGCCGGTCCGGATAGCTGTCGCCGCGGTCGGGCAATCCCACGCGGTCGAGCAAGTGCGCCACGCGGTCGGTGGCGGTGTCAGACTGCCCGCTTAGCTCCAACGGCAGCGCAATGTTTTCGGCGACGGTGAGCGTGGGGATCAAATTGAGCGACTGAAAGACGAAGCCGATTTCGCTGCGCCGGAAGCGCGTGCGCTCCGTATCCGAGAGCGTGGTCAGGTCCGTGTCGTTATACTGGATGCGCCCGCTATCGGGCCGGTCGATGCCGCTAATCAGATTCAGCAGCGTACTCTTGCCCGCGCCGCTGCGTCCCATAAGCACCACGAAGGCGCCCGCGTCGATGGTGGCCGCTACCCCGTCGAGTACAGTCCGGCGCGTGGTGCCCTCGTCGAAGGATTTTCGGACATCGGAAAGCTGAAGCAGCACGGCCATAGGCAGATAGAAAAAGGCGGAGGCAATTGCAGTCGTATGTGACCTTACGGTGTGCCGGTAGGTTCAGGGGGAGGCGAAGGCGTGTGCGCTTCGTTACAGAGATTCGCGGCGCCTTGATCGATCCCAATGGCAAAACCCGGACAGGTAGTGGATAGACGTTAAGTGATCGCTCTCCCAATAATAATCTTTCCTGCGGCGAACGGTCCCCCGTTCGCTCCCGTCAGCCGCGCCGGAGACGTCCGCACCGGGGGGCTCCCAGCACCGATAGCGTTCGGTGCAAGTTCTCCGGCTACTGGTATATTTGGTCCATCACGTAGCGTTGAACCGCTACCCTCGGACACTGCGTTTCCTATGTATCCAGTGCAGATTGCCTGCAAATCCGTGAACTCAAATCTCAAGAGCACCTGCTCCAAATTTCGGTTCTGGCAACAGTTCGGGTCTATCGGCGACTCAAGGGGGCGTTCCAGCTGTTTTACGGCCTGGAAACGACCTGGACTCTTGCGAACTACTACCGCCAACTCTATAATCTCAGGACTCAATCAAACATACAGGCCCGTCGCGCTTTATCATCGCGTTTTGGAACGCACCGAAACCGGTGGAGGTTTGACACGCTTGTACCGGTTTTCTGCATTGCATTCTCCCTTCGCTATGGGTCTGTTTACCGCCGGGCGCGGTCCACGCAGCTATGAGTATGAACCGCGCCGCTACGACTCTTCCGATGATGACGACATCAAGCGCCGCATGCGCAGCGGACGTCGCGACCGCCGTCGCCGTCCTACCGATCTGCTTTATCTGGCCGGGCTGCTGGCGCTCTCGCTCTTTATCTACTTCTCGTTGTAGCGTCCCCGCATGGCTGATTCTTCTGCACCAGATGCCCGAGACGCTCCCCCCGACGCGGGCAACCGAGACACGAGCAACGACGGTCTCATTCGGCAGCTGCCCGACGTGCTCGCCAACAAAATTGCCGCGGGCGAGGTCGTGCAGCGCCCCGCCTCCGTCGTCAAAGAGCTAATCGAGAACGCGCTCGACGCCGGGGCCTCTCGCATCACCGTGCGCATCAAAGACGCCGGACGCACGCTCATCCAGGTCACCGACGACGGCTGCGGCATGAGCCGGGCCGATGCCAAGCGCTCTTTCCAGCGTCACGCCACCAGCAAGATTCGAGGCATCGACGACCTGGAGCGCATCCGTACGCTCGGGTTTCGCGGCGAGGCCCTCGCCTCCATCGGCGCCGTCGCGCAGGTCGAACTCAAAACGCGCCGTGTAGAGGACGACATCGGCACGCTCGTGCAGATGAACGGCGGTACGATGGAGACCCATCGCCCGTGCGCCACCCCGGCGGGCACCACCATCTCGGTGCGCAACCTCTTCTACAACGTGCCCGCGCGTCGCAACTTCCTAAAAACGCCGGCCACGGAGATGAAGCACATCTCCGACACCATCTACCAGCAGGCCCTCGCCCATCCCGGCGTGCACATCGAACTCGACCACGACGACCGCTCCATCGTGCAGTGCGAAGCCGCCACTGCGCAGGACGACCACGAGCGGCTCCGCTTTCGTATCCGCCAGCTCTGGACCGAAGACCGCGCCGCCACCCTCCTGCCCGTCTCCGATGCATCCAGCTACCTGCGCGTGTGGGGGCTTGTGGCGCACCCCGAGCGCGTCAAATCCACCCGCGAGGACCAGTTTCTTTTCGTGAACGACCGCGCCATCCAGGATCGCTACCTCAGCCATGCCGTGCGCAAAGCCTACGGCGACTGGCTCCCCGACAAGGCCTTCCCGTTCTTCACCCTGTTCCTGGAGCTCGACCCCGAACGCGTTGACGTCAACGTGCACCCCACCAAGGCCGAGGTCAAGTTTGAAGACGAAAGCGGCATCTACGGCCTCCTCCGCAGCAGCGTGCGCGAGGCCCTCAAAACACAGTTCACCACCCCGCAGTTCGACCCGTGCGAGGCCGACGCGTCCGCAACAAGCGGAGGAGCGTCCGGAGCCCCGTCGTCCTCACGCCCCACGCCCGTATCGTTTGGAGATGCAGAGCCGTCTGCCTCCCCCACCACCTCGTCACGGTCGTCTTCAGGATCGCGCTCCGCCCCATCATCGGGCAGCGCACCCACCGGTTCCCGCGCCAATGCAGGGGCCACAGCATCGCAAAGCGGCCCGCTCGGCCCCCTCACCGACCGTCTGTACCGCCCCGAAGACGAAGTGGATGCCGACGCATCTGATGAAGACACAAGCGCTCCCAAGTCCACGCCCGGACATGGACCCGTGTGGGTGCTGCACGGGCGCTACCTGCTCGTGCCCATCGACGAAGGGCTGATGGTGGTCGATCCACGGGCTGCGCACCGGCGTATTCTGTACGAGCGCTATCAGGCACGCCTGCAGCAAGAGAGCGGCGAGTCGCAGCAGCTGCTCTTTGCCGAAACCATCGACCTCTCCGTGCAAGAAGCCGAGCGCTTCGAGGGGCTGCAGGACGAACTGGCTCACGTTGGCTTCGATGCCGAATCCCTCAGCGGACGCACCGTGGCCCTCCGCGGCATCCCGCCCAAGCTCGACACCGAGCGCGCTGTCGACGCCTTCCGCGCGCTCCTTAGCGATGACGACAGCACTCCCGAATCCGCCACCGAAACGCGCCACAAAGCCTGGGCCCGCACCCTGGCCAGCCGCCAGGCCCTCGACCGGGTGGGCGACTGGGCGCTGGAAGAGCGGCGCGCGTTCATCCGCACGCTCTGGCAGTGCGAGGTCCCCTACGTTGACCCCAGCGGCACGCCTACACTCATCCGTCTCTCCCTCGACGAAGTCGGCGCGCTGCTGAACAAGGCGTAATCGGGCGCTGGATACGTTGGGTAGTGTGCTAACTTTTCGGCATACATTGCGCCTCCTCTCTGCAGTCTCATTCCGATCCCGACGGCAGTCGTGAGAGGAACCTCCTGCACCTTTGGAACGCTCCTTCGGGCGCTCGTCACGTAATCATGCCCTTTCCATTAATCAATATTCCGTCCCTCCTCCCCAATTGCGCTCAAATGCAAGCTCAGTCCGATCTGATTTTACACCGGGCACAATGGGGCCACGGGCATCCACAATGCGTAGAGCCTCGCGCGAATGCACCCAGTAGAGATCGCCACCTGCATTGCGCACCGAGTCTACCTGCACACTTGCGCTAATTGACGGATAATCGCTTCGCATGGGCCCTTCTTCGAGCACCACGCGCCAGGACTGCTCGAAGAGACGGTCGGCCTCAAATTCAGCCCGCGCCGAATCTGTGGAAAGAGACGTTTCCACGCATAGCGCCGGTTCGCTGCTCTGGAAGCATCCGGTGGAGTCTTGAACCGGGGCAATTGTGCGTAGCATGTAGGCTTGGCTAACCAGATTGACCCGCCCAACCCCCGACACAGTTGGATACGCGCGCACCGTCACGGTAAACGTATCCCGGTCGGCTACAAGGCCCGGCATATCAAGGGTTGCTTCGTCATCCTCGAACAGGGTTACAGGCGCGGCGCGATGGCAATCGTCGCATGCGCTGAACTCGCATCCAGTCAGCAGTGCAAGCGAAACGACCACGGCCCTCAACGCCCATGAAATGGACTGATGCATCGTATTTAACGGCATGTGCAGGTTTCCTTCCTCCTTTGTTGATCGCCGCCTTGTGGCAGAGTGCACGGTCCTGACATCCCCCATTCCCTCACGCTGTTCGGGCGTTTCCCCCTTCGCGAAGGGGGAAATGTCGCGCAGCGACAAAGGGGGATGCCCAACCGGGAAGGACCATCGAAAAACCCGCACACTGCGTTATTTAAGTTTGATGTGCTGAAAATGGCACCCGGTACCAACATATCAAATCCGCGGCAAATACGCTAACGCGCCGAAAAGTGTGCTCCCAGGTTCATGATCCAACAGGGATGGTTATCGGGCAGTAGCGCAGTTCTATGTGATGGTGAACGTCCTCAGTAGCCGAAGACGGGGGCACGAGACGCTCCCCTACCCCCACTCAACGCCGCACGCCGCGGCTCACCGATTGGGGCCGAACGGCTGGCTGGGCCGCGCATGAATCCAAGCACCTCGCTGTTCTCTGGTGCTCCCGCCATGCGCTATGCGTTACTTGCTCTCACTTGTCCTTCTTGTTGCCTGCATCGTTTGGGGATCCACAGCTTCGGCTCAACCCGTAAGCCCACCTGCAGTGGTTACAGGGCGCGTCGTAGATGCCGACGGCCAGGCGCTTCCCTACGCCAGCGTTCGCATCGACGGAACAGTAGCAGGCGCGGCTACCGATTCCACCGGGCGCTTTCGCTTTACAACGCGCCGTAGCGAACGCGTCACGCTGCGCGCCTCCATGGTCGGATACGCTGATGACACGCAATCCGTCATGCTCGCACCAGGCGATACCACGTCGGTACGCTTTCAGCTATCACCACGCGACATCGAGCTCAATGAAGCGCTCGTCACTGAGGCACACTTCACCACGGGGACGGATGCCCAGGCTTCGCTTTCAACCCTGGAGGCGGTGACCACCCCCGGCGCCTCGGGCGACGTGCTGCGAGGATTGCAGGCATTTCCGGGCGTGGCTGCTCCTGGCGACGGAGCCGGGCTGTTCGTGCGCGGCGGCGACGTCTCCGAAACCCAAACGCTGCTCGATGGCGCTCCGCTTGCGCATCCCTACCGCTACGAATCGCCCAGCGGCGGCTCGTTTAGCACGGTGCCAACGTTTCTGGTAGACGGAACGCAGTTTGCCACCGGCGGCTTCTCGGCCAAGTACGGAAATGCGCTCTCGGGCGTCCTCTCCATCGAAACCCTCGATCGTCCCCAAGCCGCGCAGCAGCGCATCAACGTGGGACTGGCCGGGGTCGGGCTGCGCATCGACCAGCCGATTGTATATGATGCCCTCGGACTCCGGGTCTCGGGCAACCGCTCGTTCACCGGGCTCTTGTTTCGCGTCAACGGCCAAAACGATGACTTCGATACGGTGCCCCAGGGGTGGGACGGGACAGCGAGTCTTACGTGGGACCACGACCGGCTCGGGCAGCTCAAGGCGCAGTCGTTTGTGCGGAAGAGCCGCCTGGGTGTGCAGACGCAAGAGGGCGCGTTTGTCGGGCGCTACCGCACCGAAGCGACCAACCAGCTTCATAGCCTGCACTGGGAAACGAGCGCCTCCGACTGGACCGTGGAAAGCAGCTTGTCGTGGAGCCGGTTTGCCTCGGAGCGGTCGTTTGGTGTGCTCGACCTGTGCCCCATCGACCGCGCAACCACGTTGCGGGTGGATGCCACACATCGCGGCCTCCCGCAGTTCGAACGCGGACGGTGGCGGGCTGGTGCCATCGTGCAGCGACGCACCTACGAGATTCGCGGCACCGTACCCGTCCAGCCCGATGTGCTAACCCCCGGCGCGCCCACCAACACATTCCGCGAGGCTCTTACCGTTCGCCGTGCGGGTGGCTACCTGGATGCCGACGTCCCCATCGGCCCCCGCCTCACGGCCACCGTCGGACTCCGAGCCGATCATCACAGCGATGCAGGCACCGTGGCCGATCCGCGTGCTGCGCTGGCCATGCAGCTTGGCGGATCCACGACCCTGCGCGCCGCCTGGGGGCGCTATCACCAGTTCCCGGAGCCCTCCACGCTGGGCGAGCACAGCGGTCCGAACGCGCTCGGGGCGGAGCAGGCCCAGCATCTCGTTTTGGGGCTACAACACGACCGCGGCCCCTGGCTGGCGCGCATTGCCGGGTACTGGAAGCCGTACCGCGACCTCGTGGTGCGTACCGGCAGTGCCACATTCGCCAATGAGGGCACCGGTCACGCACGCGGTGCCGACGCCTTTCTGCGCTATGGTGCTTTCCTCGAAACGCCCATCAGCGGGTGGATCAGCTACAGCCTGCTGGATGCCGAGCGCACGCAGCCTCGCGACGTGGGCTCCGTAGTGCAACTGGACGACGGCCCCGCGCCATTCGACCTGACGCATCAGCTTTCGGTGGTGGGCAAGGCAGAGGTGCTGCCCCGCGTCTACCTGGGCGGCACGTACCGTGTCACCTCGGGGCGGCCCTTCACGCCGGTGGTAGACACCGAACCGACCGCCAGCGATGCTCTGCTCCCCATCGACGGCCCGGTGGGCAGCATGCGCCTCCCGCCCTACCAGCGCCTCGACATGCAGGTCAGTTACTTCTGGCCATTTGGCAATCAGCAACACGCAATCGTCTACGCGGCCATCAATAACCTCCTCGATCGCGCCAATGCCACCGGCGTGAACTACACGGCGGATTACAGCAACCGCTCGCTCCGCACGACCAATTTCCGACGCTCGTTTTACATCGGAGTAAGAGTGCAGCTATAGCGGGACGCAGAGCCCACCGATATCCATCGCCCCCTCTTTGCGGTTTCATTCCGAGCGAAGTCGAGAAATCTCCGGCACCCTGATGCATCCTTTCCAGCCATCGGTCACTTAATTGTGCTCCACCCTCTACGCTAATAACTCCGTCCCCCCGCATCCCCAACGACAATGCGAACGCCCCGCCCATCGCCGCCTTACGCGACTCACCGATTGCCTGCCAACTCCGCAGAAGGTCGTTTATTCGTCATCTCACCATCACGTACTTCTTTTCACAGCCCTATTGACGTCCTATGTCTCGCCTGATGCACAGCCTCTTACTCGCGCTTTTGCTTGCACTGTGGATACCACTGGCCGCCGCGGCCCAGCCTGTCGATTCGCTGCTTACACAGGGCATCAGCCAGCTTACTGACGGCGTCACACGAGGACATGCGCCTACCGTGCAACAGGCCCGGGCCCTCTTTGAGCGCGCCTCATCCTCTGATGCACGCCCCGCGCTTAGCCATTACTACACCGCCCTGGCCAGCTACCGCCTGATCGATCTGGTGGATGATGAAGACCGCAGCGACGCCTACATGGATGATGCACAGACGCATCTGGAGGCTGCGCTCGACCATCGGTCGGGCTGGGCGGAGGCGAATGCCTTGCTTGCCCTCGTGTACGGACGCAAAGCCGCGGGCGGCATGATCAGCGGCATGCGCTACGGTTCCAAATCAAACAATGCCATAGAGCGTGCCCGGGAGGCTGCGCCCAATAATCCACGCGTGCTGCTTGCCCAGGGCATCAGCCTGTACAATACCCCCAGCATGTGGGGCGGCGACACCGACGAAGCCATCGCGCGCTTGCAAGAAGCCACCAATCGCTTTGCCAACACGTCCCCCACAGATCCGCTCCAGCCCAACTGGGGCCATGCCGATGCGTATGCGTGGTTAGGCATTGCGCATGCAAACGACAACCGCCCGCGCGAGGCCCGCGCCGCGTTCGAGAATGCCCTGGACGTGCGTCCCGGCTACGGATGGGTGCAGCACGTGCTGATGCCGGAGCTGGCCGCGGCTGAATAGCGGGCTGCTGGGCTGCATCGGTGTCCACTGGCCTCGTCTCCATCCTGCTTTCCATCTGTCTGCTGTTTCATGACTTCAGGTGCTCCTGTCACCGGATCCCCGTCGCCTCCGCGAATTACGTGGCCCGGCGTGGGACTGGCGACAGTCTGCTGGCTGCTCTATACTCTGTTCTATACGTTTTTTGTGATCCGACAAGCACCTGAGGCGCCTCTTGGGGGCATTCTTATCGGTCAGACGCTGTTCACAATCCTGATGGCTGCGGCCAGCGTGCCTGCCTGGTGGGTCACCGTGCGCCGCATGGACGGCATGCACTGGGGGCAGATCTTGGCCGTTCACGCAGTGCTGGGGCCGCTCTATGCTTGGGGAACGCTTAGCCTTTACCTTGCCAGCATGGAGGCGTTCTTTGGATCAGCCGTTGCGACGGACATCCGCAGCAACTTCCAGTGGATTCTGTTCGGCAATCTCACAGTATACGCGGTGCAGTTTGCCATCTATCATCTGGTGCGCTCGGTGCAGCGGCTGCGATGGCGCGAGCAGCAGGCCGCCGAGTATGCCGCCCTGGCGCGCGAGCGCGAACTCGCCGCTCTCAAAGCGCAGGTGCAGCCGCACTTCCTGTTCAACACGCTGAACTCCATCAGCGCCACCGTGCCGCTGGATCCCGAGCAGGCCCGCGAAATGATTGCTGACCTGGCGCACTTGCTGCGCCATGCCCTTGACAGCACCGAGCGCCAGCGCGTGCCACTCCGCGACGAAATCGCGATGGCGAAGTCCTACCTCGACCTGGAGGCGCGCCGCTTCTCCGACCGCCTGTCGGTGGCCTATCACATCGACGCGCCCGAGGATGCTCTCGACACGCCCGTGCCGCCCGTGGTATTGCAGCCGCTCGTGGAGAACGCAATCAAACACGGCATCGCCCCGCAGGCACGCGGCGGAACGGTTACGCTGTATGTAAAACAGGACACCGGCATCCTGCGCGTGTGTGTCGAAGACACCGGGGCCGGCCCGTCTTCGGCCAGCGCTGTGCCTGAAACCATTATCAACGGCAACGATGCTGCGCCCCATACTCCCACCGAAGAGGGCGCCGGCGTCGGACTTACGAACACCGCTCGGCGGCTGACGCACGCCTTTGGCTCCGAGGCCGCCCTCCACACCGAAGCCGTCGACCCGCACGGCTTTCGGGTCTGGTTTACCCTTCCCCTCGACACAAACTGACGCTTCTTCGCCATGCCTGATTCGCTAACAGCTGTCATCGTAGACGACGAACCGCCCGCACGCCAGCTGGTGCGCGAGTACCTGTCGGACTTCGAGCACATCGACGTGATAGATACAGCAGGCACCGGCACCGATGCCGTCCGCGTGATCGAAGCCACCACGCCCGATCTCGTCTTCCTGGACGTGCAGATGCCCGAAGGCAACGGATTTGACGTGCTGGAGCGCATCGAGCTGGATCCACCGCCGTACATCATCTTCTCGACCGCCTACGACGAGTACGCCATCCAAGCCTTCGAAACTGGCGCGGTGGACTATCTGCTGAAGCCCTACAAACGCGACCGCTTTGAGCAGGCCGTGCAGCGGGCCCTCGACCGGCATGATCAGGAGGAAACCGCTGCCGATTACGCCGACCGCCTGGCGAGGCTCTTGCAAGAGACGACCACGTCTGCCGACGCCCCCGACCGGCTCTACGTGCGGCACGGTGAGAAAATCCTTCCCGTGCAAACGAGCGCCATTCAGTGGGTTGAAGCGGCGGGCGACTATTCCGAGATCCATACCGCCGACGGGACCTACCTTTCGTCAGCAGGACTTGGCGACCTGGACGAGCGCCTGTCGGGCGACCGGTTTTTGCGGATCCACCGCTCCCACCTCATTGCACTGGATGCGGTAGACCACCTCCGCAGCGACGGCTCCGGCGGCTACCACGTCCGCCTCACCGACGGCACCCGGCTGCGCGTCAGCCGCACCTACGCCCCCGAGATCCGATCGCGTATTGTGTGAGGCAGGCATTACAGCCGTTTCGCTGCACCGGCCATTACGTACATGTGCACCCGGTTAATCGTAAGCCCTTGTCCGCCATGATAATGGTAATGCGGACACATGTAGGAACGGCTGTCTCGAGGACGAGCGGCGTAAACGCTCCAGATCCCGAAATCTCTCCATCGTTAAACGCCCCAGATCATCCAGATGCCGCCGCACGTGACGAATGCGAGAAGCAGTTGCAGCGGCGCCCCCATGCGCACGAAGTCCGTAAAGCGGTAACCGCCAGGGCCGTAGACCATGAGGTTGGTCTGGTATCCGATCGGCGTGAGGAGGGCACAGCTTGCAGCAAACGTCACGGCCAGAACGAACGAGAAGGGATCAGCTCCGGTCAGCTCGGCCGCCTCCACAGCCATTGGCAGCATGAGAATCACGCTGGCGTTGTTGCTAATTACCTGCGTAACGAGACTTGTAAACACGTAAAAAACAAACAGCAAGACAAGAGGCGGAACGACATCTGCTATGCCGGTGATGGCATGTGCCAGATAGACAGCTGCTCCCGACCGCTCCATGGCCATCCCCAGCGGGATGAGACCCGCCAGCAGCACGATGACGCTCCAGTCCACCGCCTTGTAGACCTCGTTGGGCTTCACACAGCCGGTGCCCACCATCGCCACGATGCCCCCGAGGGCCGACACCATGATGGGCACCACCTCCAGCGCGGCCAGTCCCACCACGAGCCCAATGATGCCGAGGGCGACCGGCAACTTCTCGAACCGAAAGGTCGCCTCCTCGTCGGGCTGAATGACGACAAATGAGCGACTGCGTTCAAACTGCTTCAGAGCCTGGCCCGAGGCCTGAACGAGGAGCGTATCGCCGCCCTGTAGCGGCACCGCGTCGATGTTGTCGTACAGCAGTTCGCCCTTACGACGCAGTGCAAGCACGAGCGCGTCGAATCGCTGGGCAAACGCAATGGAGCGCAGCGTCTCCCCCACGATCGGATTGTCGGACAACAGCACAATCTCGACCAGCGCTTCCCCCTTCCGCTCAATCTCAAAGTCCTCGTCGGTAAACGTCTTCGAGTGGGCTTCCGGCTTCAGCTTCTGTGTCTCCATGAGCTGCATGAGGGTGTCCCGATTGGCTCGAAGCAGCAGTTCGTCACCGGGCCGAAACTGCTTCGGACCGAGCGGGGCCGCAAAGGCCTCGCCGTTGCGCTCCATCCGCACGATGTCCACATCCAGCTCCAGCTGTTCCCACACCTGTCGCACTGTGTAGCCCACCAGCGGCGAGTCGTCCGCCACGATGACCTGTGTCAGGTACCCGCTCATCTCAAACTCCTCGGCCAGGTCCTCCTGGGGCTTGATGCGTTCCGGCAGAAGCCGATGCCCCACAAACATCAGATACACGAGCCCCGTCACGAGCACGATGGCCCCCAACGCCGTAAATTCGAACATCGAAAACGGGTGGCCCAGCAGACGCGCGCTCACGTCGCTCGCCAGGATGGAGGTCGACGTGCCGATGAGGGTGAGCATCCCGCCCAGCATGGAGGCGAACGAGATGGGCATCAGCAGTTTCGAGGGCGAGATCTTCGATTTACGGGCCAGATTCACCGCCATCGGTATCATCATGGCCACCACCGGCGTGTTGTTGATCACGCCCGCCGTGGTGCCCGACAGCCCGATGAGAGCTCCGTACTGCTTATAGAAGCTCCCCTTCGCCCATTCGATGATCCGGTTGCCCACATATCGAAGCACTCCGGTGCGCCGGATGCCCTCACTCAGAATGAACATGGCGAGGACCGTGACTGTCGCCGTGCTCGCAAAGCCCGACACGCCGTCGGCCGGGCCCACGCCCGTCCAGTCCTCCAACAGAATAACCACGACCATCGTCCCGAGGGCCGTGATGTCAATGGGAATGACCTCGGAAATGAACAGTACAAGCACCACGGCAATGATGCCGAAGACGACGAGCATGTCGACCGTAAAGACAGGCCCGGCCTGCACGAGTAGTGTAGGGACAAGAGCGAGAGACATGTACAGCAAACAATAACAATAGAGAAAACAACAGGGCTTCAGCACACAACCGGAGCAGCACACCTATGTAGCGGTACGTACACGTGTTGATTGCAAAAACCAACGCGCCTGAGTACCGCATGCAGCACCAATCCCGCGACTTCTGATCGGCGCGTCTCCGCCTCCTTTCTTTCGCGAATTCGCCTCTGATGGTTTTTGGCACCCCACACCGTCGGCAACTGTCGCTGTACGGGGGGCAGGCACAAGACGTTCGGCATAGCCTCCGCATCGGACCATGCATTCGCCGCACCGCCGGTGCTCACCTATGCGCCGCGCCTAAGATCCGCATCCGGGGTGTGTGAGACGGCTGTGGGGCGTTATAACTGATTAGTCGCGGTCAATCAGATGCACGGATCCCTCTCCGATTCGCAGTAGGTGGTGCTCGGTAGGGACCCATCGGATCCGATCGTTCACCCCGTATTCGGCGGCAACATCTTCGTGGCCGAGATGCGATGCACATCCCGAAGTTGCCCCCATCAGATAGTAATCGTAGAGATAGCGTATCTCATTGCCCGTCTCCATCGCTTCGGAGGGCCTATCCATCCGTACCGTCGCGACGGTGAGAAACGCGGTCCCCTCAGTAAGCGCATTCAACTGCTTGATACGACTGTAATTATCTTCTCGAAGTACCGATCGGCGTCCGTCTTCATACACAAAGGTAGGTTGAAGGAAATCGTCGATTTCGATGACCTGGCGTAGGGGCTGGTCGGCTCCGTATGCATACACACGTGGAAACGTGTGGTAGTGTACAACATGCGATCCGTCGGTCAGCGAAGCCAGTTGCTTGTATCGCGCAAAATGCGCGCTTACCATCCACACGTCGGTCTGATACGGCTCGCCGAACGACTCGACAAGGGTCCCGGTCGGGTTAACGTAATGGATCGCCCCATCGAGCGCATCGATCTCCGTCTCGCCACGCAGCGGAAGCTGGCCGGTTGTGGCAAAGCGGTCCCCGCTCACCTCAATCTGCGTAGGCTGAAACTGCGTGCGTATGTCCTCGCGGTGGGTGCAGGAGGCACCTTCGCAGGTGAACGTAGCAATGCGCATCGTTCCCATAGAGACGTACACCTCGGAGCCGCGAACGGCCAGATCAGTCGGAAACATGAGTTCGCCAGGACCCTGGCCCCGAGTGGCCACCCGCTCGGCGCGCTCGGTAGGGATGTGGTATGACCAGAGCTCCGAAATGCGAGGAAGCGTTATGAGGAGAAGCACAAGATTCTCGTTGAGAGAGGCAACCTCTACATCTGACCCACCAGGCACATCGATGGGAATGCGGCGGGCATCTGCCATGGCATCGTTGCCCTCAACGTGGGCCTGCAGGCGTTCCACCGAAGCAGGAACCGACGTAAGATTGCAGGGCGCGGCATCGCTCACGGAGACGGGCGATACCTCCGCATGCGGCAGGCGTTCGGGCATGGGGTGGACCTGCTCGCCGCTGCTGGCGCGGGGGCTGCGGTCTTGGATGTTTTCGGCGTCTGTATGGTTGCCTCCGCATCCAGCCAGCAACACCAGCGCCGCAAGCACGACCACCAACGCCCATGAGGTGGATTGATGCATAGTTATGTGGGCTTGATATGGGATGCTGAGAATGGACAGCCAATACCAACCTATCAAATCTGCGACAATGCTGCCACCACACCAACCTACGCCGACCCTTGCGCGGCCCGATACGCCCGGTTGATGGCGAGCCATGCGCCGCTGTGGTAGCGGTAGTACGTCACAAACGCCGGAATCGCCGTCTCAAACACCAGCGCCAGATACACGCCCCACAGCCCGAGCGGCGTCACAGTGCCTGCGTACGCGATCGGAAGCGCAAACAAGAAGAGTCCGGCCAGCTGCCCGTAGAACGGCCAGGTCGTATCGCCTCCAGCGCGGAGCGGACCCAGCGCGCCGTTCAGCAGGCCGTGGAACATCACGCTCACGCACGTGGCGCGGAGCAGCGCCACCGTTGTCGGAATGAGCTCCGGATCCTGCACGAACAGGTAGCTCACCGGACGCGCCCCCACAAAGATCGCCAGCGCCCCCAGTGCATACACGGCCACCGTAAAGCGCAGGGTGTCGTGACCGTACGCCTCAGCTTCTGAGTCGTCGTTGCGGCCCAGCGCCTGCCCGACCAGACTGCTGGAGGCGAGCCCAAAGCCCCAGCCCGGCGTGTTCATGAGGCCGCGCATCCGAAGCGCCACCACGTAGGCCGCCACCACATTCGGCCCAAAGAACGCCACAATCGCCATCATCGGGAAGCGTCCGCCGCCCTGCGCCACCTTGCGCAGGGCCAGCGGGGTGCCCACCTGCACCAGACGTTTGGCCGTGGCCCGGTCCCCGAGCGCAGCCCGTGCATCCCACTGAATGGGAAGCGCGCCCACATACGGTAGACGTCCGCGTACAAAGCCCCAGGCCAGCACGCCCGTCACCGAGGCCCCACCGAGCACCGTGCCCAGCGCCGCGCCTGCCACGCCCATGTCGAACACAAAGATGAGCACCCCGCTCAGTATAACGTTGGCGATGGCCCCACCGGCCCGAATCACCATCGGGATCCACGCCTCGTTGGCGCCGACCAGCGCGCGGCTGCCCACCAGATTGAGCGCGGCAAAGGGCATCGCCCAGCTTGCAATCGACAGATACGTGACGCCATGTGCCACCGCTGCCTCGCCCGAGCCAATCAGCCGGATGAGCGGCTCCGTCATTCCCGTGAACAGCGCCACCAGCGGCAACGTCGTAAGCAGTCCCAGCGCCGCGCTCTGCACCACCGCCGTGGTGATGCCGGGATGCTCGCCCGCCCCAAATCGCTGCGATACCAGGCTAATCGTGCCCCCCGCAATGCCACCGCCCAGCATGTACGCGAGCGTCCAGTACGGCACGCCATAGCCGATGCCTGCAATGCCCGCAGCACCCACCGTCAGACCCACCATCGCCACATCGGCGGTGGCCTTCGACATGCGCGCCAGGCCCGTCACAATACGCGGCCACGCCAGCTCCGCAATCGCATCGCCGCGCCGTGCATCAATCCATCCCAAGCGGGCCAGCAAGCGGCCCACCTGTTCCAGCACCATGCGAATCGGGTTGAGAAGAGAACGCACCAGGAAGAGCCGTTTGTACAAAGCCAACGAGTCGTATCATACTTGATCACCGTACACGGTCAGTCGCCGTGCAAGAGCCCTGTAGCATGCATCCCTCACATGTTTTTGGCATCACCGAGTCTGCCGCATTTTTGTTTTAGGGGAAAGCGAGGGGCCGTGCCTCCCCCTGCATTCGACCCAGCTCCACAGCAGCGCACGTGTCCATCGGGGGCAGATGTGCCCAAGGGCAAAGGCCTGATTCCCCTCCATGGTTTTGTAGCAACCCGTAGGGACACGGCGCGCCGTGTCCCTACGGGTTCATGCCGGTAGGCAATATCCCTGGCACCGACGGGTCCCGTCGGTACGCCATTACGGACGGAGGACCGTCCTATTCGTGCTGCCAACGGGGGACTGTTGGCGGCAGGAACTTTTCATGAACGCTCGTCGCAAGGCTCTCTGATACTGTGAGATTAATCGCCGGATGTCGTCCAGCCTTGCAGTATGAAAGCTGTATCGTATCCGTTGGCGGCACGAGTTTTGGTAGTGGATGGACGTCAAGTGATCGCTCTCCCAATAAAAATCTGTCCTGGGGCGAACGGTCCCCTGTTCGCTCCCGTCAGCTCCGCCGGAGACGTTCGCGCCTCCTCGTCGCATAGCACAAAAAGCATGACCTTCGGCCTCTCTGCCGTGCGACGCAGGCTGTTCAGGGGCACAACTGGCATGACCCTTCGGGCCCCTCTGCCCCGCTGGTTTGGTTTGGATATCCCGGGCGTTCATCGAAGCCCGCTAAACAGATACGCGCCGTGTCCCTACGCATGTGAGACATGGTTTTTCTAAAACATGGCTGGTGGCACGCGACTGGGAGCGCAGCGTACGTCCCGTGCCTGTTGATGCTCCAGCGCACAAAACGGAGAGGGGACCGTTGGCGACAGGAGAGCCGACAACATTCGGTACAATGTTCTTTGAAAGCAGGAAAACCCTCACCCTTGTTCCCTCTCCCAACAGGAGAGGGAGACTTGGCTTGCGGGGCGATTCAGCAAAGCAGAGCCCCATACTGAAACCGAAGGTGGTCTGCGCCAAATGCTATTAGCACAGCTTGCGTCCTGGGTAGCACGTCACTAAATGCGTACCACAGCGCTCCGTGTCCCTACGCATGTTCACACCGGCCGAGACCCACCAGGGGAACAGCGTAGCCGAGAACGCAAGCAGTGCCAGAAGTGCCCCCACCGGGGCACATCCAGCGCGCATGTACGTTACTATTGTCTTCCAAATCACTGCTTCCGCATCCCCCTGATTCTGCTATGTCCACAGAGTCCACCCCCACCGATCCCGCGGTCGACACCACACAAGCCGCGCCCGAACTCGGCAACCAGTACACCAGCGACCGCGTGCTCACCAGCTACCTGAAGCGTACCCTCCCCGGCGAGGTGCTGGATGCCGCCTCCGACGCGCTGCACGCGCTGGGCGAGCGCGCTGGCGGCGATCTCTACGCGCTGCAGCAGGCCGACCGCACCCGCGAGCCCGAACTCACGCAGTGGAGCCCGTGGGGCGAGCGCATCGATGAAATCACGCTCACCGATGTGTGGAAGACTGCCGCGCCGCTCGCTGCTAAGTACGGACTGGTAGCGCTTCCGTATGAGCAAGAGTACGGCCCGCACAGCCGCCCGGTGCAGTTTGCGCTGGCGCACCTGTTCATTCCCTCAACCGACATGTATGGCTGCCCGCTCGCTATGACCGACGGCGCCACGCGCACGCTCCTTGCCGCCGAAAACGAGGCGCTCGTCGATGAAGCCGTGCCGCATCTCACGAGCCGCGCCCCCGAATCCGCCTGGACCAGCGGCCAGTGGATGACCGAACTCGCAGGCGGCTCCGACGTCGGGCAGTCCAACACCACCGCCCGCCAGGACGACGACGGCACCTGGCGCCTCTACGGACGCAAGTGGTTTACGAGTGCCATCACCGCAAACATGGCGCTGGCGCTGGCACGTCCCGAGGGCAACACCGAAGGCGGACGCGGGCTCGCGCTCTTCTACGTGCGCATCCGCACCGACGAGGGCAACCTGCAGCCGGGGCTGCGTGTGCTGCGCCTGAAAGACAAACTTGGCACGCGTAAGCTGCCGACCGCCGAGCTGCATCTGGATGGCGTGGAAGCAACGCCCGTCACCGAACTAAAGCGCGGCACGCGGCATATTTCGCCGATGCTGAACATCACGCGCACCTGGAACGCCGTCACCGCCACCAGCTTCATGCGCCGCGCCGTGGCTCTGGCGCGCGACTACGCGACCAAGCGCACGGTCTTTGGCAAGAAGCTGATCGACCAGCCGCTGCACCAGGACACGCTCGCGCAAATGCAGAGTACCTACGAAGGGGCATTCCACCTGTCGTTCCGCGTCGCCGAACTGCTGGGACGCGACGAAGCCAACACCGCCAGAGACACCGACCAGGCCCTGCTGCGGCTGCTCACGCCCATTGCCAAGCTGCTTACTGCGAAACAGTGCGTGTCTGTAACCAGCGAGGCGATGGAAGCCTTTGGCGGGGCCGGATACGTCGAAGACACCGGCATCCCCCAACTGCATCGGGACGCGCAGGTGTTGCCCATCTGGGAAGGCACGACCAACGTGCTGGCCCTCGACCTGCTCCGCGCGCTTAAGCGCACTGGCGGACTGGCTCCGCTCCGGGCCGAGTTCGAGCGCTGCATGGACGGCCTTTCTGCGCCGCGCCTCATCCCGCCCATGAAACAGGCCGCCCAGGCGCTGCAACACGCCCAAGAGTGGCTCCACAAGGCCCAGTCTGAAGATAGCACCGACACGCTCCAGGGCGGCGCCCGGCGCTTTGCGTACACGGTGGGATGCGCCATGGAGGTTGCCCTGACCGTACACCATGCACAGTGGGCGCTCGACCACGAACACGATGCGCGTCCGGCAGAAGCCGCGGTACGGCTGGCCGCCTCCGGCATCGACCACCTGCACCCGGTCGATCCGCACGGAGCGCACGTGCTGGCGCACGACTTCAACTGCTCCACGCTCTTCAAATGTCACACCGGCACCGCCGACACCGCTGATCCGGTGCCCACTGCCGACCCACTTGCCGACCCGGCATTTGCGGATGCGTAGCCGTTGTGGGCATAGTGGTTGAGCCCCCCGGATCGTGGATGAAGCGAGGCAGAGTTCACGGATGCGTTACGCGACATGTTATCAGATGGCCAAACTATCACATGGGTGTAGAACCTCTGTTTGCCTGATGGAAGTTGACATCTGTGTTGCAAGCCATAACATGGCTGCTGCTCCGCCCTATTCCTTTGCTGTCCCGACGTGCTTTCCATGTCTTCTTTCTCTACCCCTGCCTGGTGGGCCCGCCCCATACCATGGATTCTGGTCGCTGGCCTGCTTCTGATCGGCGGCATCTTGCTGCTTCCCCAAGACGATAGCCGTGCTGCTGACGATGAAAGCGGGCAAGACGCCGAGCAACCGCCTGCCTTACAGGCCGATGCCGTTGTTGTGGCGCCCACGCGCATTGCCGAGCAGATTCGTGCTACCGGTACACTGCGTGCCGACGAGTCGATCGACCTGTCGGTGGAAACAGCGGGGCGCATCACATCGATGGACCTGCCCGAGGGGCAGACGGTGTCGGCGGGCACGCTGCTGCTGTCGGTATCCAACGACGACCTGTACGCCGAGCAGCGCCGCCTACAGGCGCAGCTTGAACTGGCCGAGGCGCGTGAGGAGCGGCAGGCCCGCCTGCTCGAAGAGGGCGGCGTGAGCCAGGAAACCTATGACGCTACGCAGAACGACGTTGAGGTGCTCCAGGCCGATCTGGATCAGGTGGGGGCCCGCATCGCCAAAACTGAAATTCGGGCACCGTTTACCGGGCAACTGGGGCTGCGCTACGTGAGCGAAGGTAGCTACATTTCGCCCGACACGCGCATTGCCACGCTGCAACGCATCGACCCGATTAAGGTCGACTTTTCAGTGCCCGAGAAGTATGCCGGGCGCGTGGAAGCGGGGCAACCCATTACGTTCTCGGTGCGGAACAGCAATGAAGAGCACACCGCCAGTGTGATTGCCACTGAGCCGCGCGTCAACAACGAGACGCGCTCGCTTCGCGTCCGAGCCCGCGCATCTAACGACGGTAACGGACTCCGCCCGGGCACCTTTGCCGACCTTACGCTCACCCTGGGCGCGGTCGATGATGCGCTTGTAGTACCCAACTTTGCTCTGGTACCCAACCTGGGTGTGCAGCGCGTCTTTGTGTACCGCAATGGGCAGGCCCAGCCGCAGGAAGTGACGATTGGCACACGCACCAGCGACCTGGTCGAAATCACCGAGGGCCTGGCCCCGGGCGACACCGTCCTTACGTCCAACATTCAGGAGCTACGTCCCGGACGCCCCATCGAAGTGGCTACGCTTCTTACGGTCGATGATCTCGATGCCAACACCGACGCGGCAGTCTCGCCTGCCGAATAGCCCGTAGCCCCGCTCCTGCAGCGCGGCTTCTGTCCTCCCTTTTGCTGTATCAGACGTGCCTCTCATGGCCCTTTACTCGCTAAGCATCGAACGCCCGGTTCTATCTACGGTCATGGCGACGCTGATCGTCCTGTTTGGGGCCATCGGCTTCTTCTTTCTGGGTGTGCGCGAATATCCGTCGGTGAACCCGCCGGTCATTAGCGTCTCCACCAACTACACTGGCGCCAACGCCGATGTCATCGACTCGCAGATCACCGAGCCACTTGAGGAACAGATCAATGGCATTCAGGGGATTCGGACGCTCACCTCGGTCAGCCGCGAGGGTCGCTCCACCGTCACCGTCGAATTTGACCTGGGGTCCGACTTAGAGCGTGCCGCCAACGATGTGCGCGATCGCGTGTCGCGGGCCCAAGGCCAGTTGCCGCCCGACGTCGACCCGCCCACCGTGTCGAAGTCCGATGCGGATGCGCAGCCCATCGTATTCTTGAACATCAGCAGCAGCTACCGCAACCTGCTGGAGCTCACCGAGCTGGCCGACAACCGCTTCAAGGAGCGGCTTCAGACCATTGAGGGCGTGAGCCGCGTCGATATTTGGGGCTCGAAAGAATACTCGATGCGCCTCTGGATCGACCCGCAGCAGTTGGCGGCGTACCAGCTTACACCGCAAGACATTCGTGCCGCGCTGGGCCGCTCGAACGTAGAGCTGCCGTCTGGACGCATCGAGGGCGAGAACATTGAACTCACGGTGCGCACGCAGAGTCGTCTCGAAACCGAAGAGGACTTCAATCAGCTCATCCTGAAGCAGTCGCCCGAGGGCGAGATCGTGCGGCTGGAAGATGTGGGCTATGCCGAGATTGGCGCCCGAAACGAACGCACGCTGCTCCGCCGCGACGGCACGCCCATGGTGGGCGTGGTGCTGCGTCCGCTGGCCGGAGCCAACTACATCAGCATTGTCGACGAGTTCTACGACCGCGTTGACGCCATCGAAGCCGACCTGCCCGACGACATTACGCTGGGCATTGGGTTCGACACCACCACGCAGATCCGGCAGAGCATTGCCGAGGTGCAGCAGACCATCTTTATCGCGCTGCTCCTGGTGTTTTTGGTGATCTTTGGCTTCCTGCGCGACTGGCGCTCCACTATTATCCCCCTGCTGGTGATTCCGGTGGCGCTCATCGGCTCCTTCTTCGTGATGTATGCCGCCGGGTTCTCCATCAATGTGCTCACCCTGCTGGCGCTGGTGCTGGCCATTGGCCTGGTGGTGGATGACGCCATTGTGGTGCTGGAGAATATCTATGCGAAGCTGGAAGAGGGCTACGAACCCATTCAGGCGGGTATTATCGGCACGCGCGAGATCTTCTTTGCCGTCATTGCCACCTCTATCTCGCTTATCGTGGTCTTCCTGCCCATTATCTTCCTGGGTGGGCTCACGGGGCAGCTCTTTCAAGAGTTTGGTCTTGTCATTGCCGGAGCGGTGGCCATTTCCTCCTTCGTGGCGCTCACCTTCACGCCCATGATTGCCACGCGCCTCCTCAAAAAGCGGGAGCAGCAGCCGTGGGCCTATCGCAAAACTGAGCCGTTCTTTGAGTGGCTGAACGAGCTGTACCGGCACTCACTGGAGGTCTTCATGAAGCGCCGGTGGACGGCCTTTGGCGTCATTGGCGTCTGCGCCATTATCATTGGCGGACTCTACAGCGTACTGCCCGAAGAACTGGCTCCGCTCGAAGACCGCAGCAGTCTGCGCCTCTTCTCCCAGGCGCGCGAGGGCGCCACGTACGAGTACATGGACGAGTACATCATGAGCCTCTACCAGACGGTTCAGGATGAAGTCCCCGAAACCGAGGCGGTCATCACCGTCACGTCGCCCGGATTCGGCGCCTCCAGTTCGGTGAACAGCGGGTTTATGCGGGTGCAACTGGTTGAGCCCGACGAGCGCGACCGCAGTCAGGCCGAAATCGCCGACGCCCTCACGCAGGCCGTGGGTCAGATGGATGGGGCGCGCACCTTCGTCTCCCAAGAGCAGACCATCGAGGTGGGTTCGCAGGGCGGGCAGCCAATTCAGTACGTGCTGCAGGCGCCGAACCTGGAGGCGCTCGAAGAAACGCTGCCCGAGTTTATGGAGCGTGCCCGGCAGTCTGAGGTCTTCACGTTTCTGGATCCAAACCTCAAGTTTAACAAGCCCGAGCTCAACGTCAGCATCGACCGCGAGCGCGCTGACAACATCGGTGTGTCGGCGCGCGACGTCGCCGAAACCATGCAGCTGGCCCTCAGCGAGCAGCGCGTTGGCTTCTTCACCCGCGACGGCCAGCAGCGCGACGTGATTGCGCAGGTAGAGCGCCCGAACCGCAACGAGCCTGCTGATTTGCTGAGCCTGTATGTGCGTTCCAGCAGCGGCGAGCCGGTCTTGCTCGACAACGTGGTAAGCGTCGAAGAGCAGGCAAATCCGCCCCAGCTCTTCCGCTTTAACCGGTTCCAGTCCGCGACCATCGAGGGGCAGTTGGCTCCTGGATACAGCATCGACGATGGCATCACCGAACTTGACGGCATTGCCGAGGAGGTGCTCGGCCCGTCGTTCTCCACGGCCCTCGACGGCGCCTCGCGCGACTTTCAGGAGACCTCGAACCAGCTGCTCTACGTGTTTGGGCTGGCGCTCGTGCTCATCTATCTGGTGCTGGCTGCGCAGTTTGAAAGCTTTCGGGATCCGTTTACGATCCTGATTACCGTGCCCCTGGCGCTCACGGGGGCGCTTGCCTTCCTGTGGGTCTTTGGGCAGTCGCTCAACATCTTCAGCCAGATTGGCATTGTGATGCTGGTCGGACTGGTGGCGAAGAACGGCATCCTGATCGTTGAATTCGCCAACCAGCGCCGCGCTGCAGGACTCAGCATCGAGGATGCCATTACCGAAGCCGCCGCCGTGCGCTTCCGTCCCATTCTGATGACCGCGTTCTCCACAATCCTGGGCGTGCTGCCGATTGCGCTGGCCGTGGGCGCGGGCGCCGAAAGCCGCATTCCGATGGGCCTCGTGGTGATTGGCGGACTCATCGTAGGCACTTTCCTGTCGCTCTACATCATTCCCGCCATGTACACCTACCTGACCAGTGCCGCCCCACCGAAGAGCGTGACCGCTTCGTCGTCGGGCGACGGGGCCGCCCAGCCCGGCACCTCAGGCGATGGCACGGGCACCCTGCCCAACGTGCCCGATCCTGCCGCCTCCGATAGTGCTTCCGACGGCACCTCAGCCGCCTAACGATGCGCCCGCATCTCTACCAAGGCGCTGGGCCTTGAGCCGCTCGCACCTATTTTTCTCTTCTGATCCGACCTCTGTGTATGCTTCGCCGGTTTTGCCTGCTTCTTCTGTGCTCGCTACTGGGCTTTGCTCCGGCCGCCCACGCGCAAACCCCCGATGCCGAGCCGGTGGCCCTGCGCACCGTGCTGCAAGAGGCGCTGCGCAACAACCCCGACGTAGAGAGCGCCGAGAACAACGTAACGATTGCCGAGCGCAACGCCTCAGTTGGCAACGCGGGCTTTTTGCCCGAGCTCTCGGTGCAGGCGCGCTACAACGAAACTATCAGCAATACCGATCAGCAGTTTCAGGGGCAGGCGCCTGAAAGCATCAGCGGCGCACGCAGCACCAACAGCGGCGCCGATGCCGAGCTCTCGTGGCGCGTATTCGACGGGTTGGGCGGACGCTTTGCTACGCTCAATCGCCTGCAGGCCGAGCGCGACGCCGAACAGCAGCGGGCCCGGGCCACCACCGAGCAGCTGCTTACCGACGCCGCCCTTGCGTACTATGCCGTCGTGCGTGCCCAGCGGCAGCGCAGCGTGCTCGAAGAGACCGTAGCCGTCTCCGAAGAGCGTGTGCGCATTGCGGAGCTGCGCAACGAGGTGGGGAGTGCCTCCGACCTGGAGGTGCGCCAGGCCCGCGTCGACCTGAACGCCGATCGGTCGGCGCTGCTTCGCCAGGAGGCCGCCCTCGAATCCGCCAAAGCCGAACTCAACCGGGTGCGCGGGCGCCGCACTACCGCGACCGACTTTACGGTAGCTGAAGAGATTACCATCGACGAAACGCTGACCACCAATGCCGTGCGCACGGCCCTTCAGCAGGCCAATCCGGTGCTGCAGCAGGCGCAGGCGGCGTTGCGGGCGGCTGAGCAAGAGCGGCGTACGCTGCGTGCTGAGCGGTTCCCTGCGCTCGACGCCTCGCTGGGCTACGGCGTGAACCGGACCGAGTCGGAGAGCGGGTTTGTGCAGGAAAGCACCAACTACGACTTTACCTACGGACTTTCGCTCCAGATTCCGCTGTTTACGGGATTCGACCGCCGCCGCCAGCGTCAGAACGCACAGGTGCGCATCCGCAACGCCGAACTTGCCGTGTCGGATACCGAGAACGAGCTGTTTGCGGCCCTCACACAGGCGGTTGCCGAGTACCAGCGACGGCTGGAGGTCGTCGCCCTCGAAACAGACAACCTGCAGATGGCCCGCGACAATGTGGAGGTAGCGCTGGAGCAGTTCCGGCTGGGCGATATCTCCTCCATCGAGCTGCGCGAGGTGCAGGAGCAGGCCGTGCGCGCCGAGAGCGATCTTGTAAGCGCCCGCTTCCAGGCGAAACAGGCCGAACTCACCCTGCGCGAACTGAGCGGCACCACGCAGAGCACCCTGCTCAGCCCGTAGCTCCCCCGCTGTATCTGATGATCGTGAAGATGCAGCATGCCCCTCAACACCGAAGGGCCCGTGGCGTTAAGGGAAATGATATGTATTCGCATACATTCTTGTTGACAGACTCTACTGACCTGTGGCTGAAGCAAAGAAAGGAGATACCGTCCACATTCACTATACGGGCCGCCTGCAAGATGGCACCGTATTCGACAGCTCGCGCGAGCGCGAGCCCATCAGCTTCGAGCTGGGTGCACAAAAAGTGATTCCGGGCTTTGAGAAGCTCGTGGAAGGCATGGAGCCGGGCGATACCAAAACCGGCACCATCACGCCTGAAGACGGCTACGGTGAGCGTCGCGACGACATGGTCATGGACGTTGACCGCGAGTCGCTTCCCGATGAGATCGATCCGGAAGTTGGCCAGCAGCTGCAGATGCATACGCAGCAAGGCCAAGCCGTGCCGGTGCAGATTGCCAAGGTGGAAGACGACCACATCACCGTCGACGCCAATCACCCGCTCGCCGGCCGTACGCTGGAGTTCGACGTGGAAGTGATCGAAGTCGAAAGCGGCGACGGTGAAGCTGACGAAGGCGGCAGCAACATCATTACGCCGTAAGCCCATACAGCTTCTGAATCAGGCGTTGCATCCTACGCTGCGCCCACACGCAAGGATGCTCTGTAACGCCTGTTTCCGACGCCCGTGTCTCGTTTTTGAGGCACGGGCGTTTTCTTTGTTTACAGAAGAATGGTTCGGCAGCTTAGCTCCGTGTGTACCATACCGTCACAAAATGTAAAGGAGTTGTGTTTAAGTACCACCTCCAATACGAATCCGCTTTGATTTGGCGTTACGGGGTCGTACTTACGCACAACCTTTATCATTAACGTTTGTCCTCTTATGACTCGTTTACTTTCCTCGTTTGCTGCCCTCCTGCTGCTTGTGGGCGGGTTTGGCCTTTCGGATGCAAAGGCCCAAGCCATGAACGACACCACGAACGTCGTTGAAGTGGCTGTTGCTGCCGACGGCTTCGACACCCTGGTTACCGCGCTGCAAGCTACCGGCCTCGACGAAACGCTTCAAGGCGAAGGACCCTTCACTATCCTTGCCCCGACCGACGAAGCCTTCGCCGCGCTGGGCGATGAGCTCAATCGCCTGCTCGAAGAAGACAACCTCGACGAGCTCGCCGACATCCTCTCCTATCACGTCATTCCCGCTGAAGCCTTTGCCGAAGATGTCGTAGGCATGACCGAAGCACCCACCGTGCTTGGCCCCAATGTCGGCATCTCGGTGAACGACGGCACCGTCACGCTGAGCGGCGCCAATAGCGCCCAGGTCGTACAGACTGACATCGACGCCTCCAATGGCGTGATCCATGTGATCGACAGCGTACTGCTGCCGCCGGAAGAAAACTAACATGGTAGCATACACAGGATTAATTCGGAGGGAAGCCACGCGTTGGCTGCCCCCCGTACAATCCGTGCAGCATCCAAGCGCCTGCTTCCTTGCGGAAGTGGGCGCTTTTGCGTTCAGGCCCACGGCCCGGTCCATCGTGCATCGCAGCCCCCCATGCAACCGTCTACTCGATCGCTGCGTCTATCCGATCTTGGACGAACGCAGGCTGGTGCATCCCGTATAGGCATGCTACGCAGCGCCCCTACAGGCGCAGCGCACCCTCTGTCTTTTGCATCTACCTGTTCTGCTGCGTTATGGCGCGTCGCATCCAACTGTCGTCCCCGTCTCCCTCGTCGTCTGTGGACCCCGACTCCGAAGCCCAAGAGCGCATCTTGAGCGGGCTCAACGAAGACCAGCGCGCCGCCGTCACCGCCACCGACGGGCCCGTCATGATCATTGCCGGGCCGGGCTCGGGCAAGACGCGCACACTCACGCATCGCATTGCCTACCTGCTGGCCACGGGCAAGGCGAACCCCTACCAGATCATTGCACTGACATTCACGAACAAGGCGGCCCGCGAAATGCGCGAGCGTGTGCAGCGCCTGGTGGGCGACAGAACGCGTGGCATGTGGGTGGGCACGTTTCACAGTTCGTTTGCCCGGCTGCTGCGCCGCGAAATTGACGCAATCGGCTACTCGCAAGACTTTTCGATCTACGACACCGACGACAGCAAGAAGATCGTGAAGCAGCAGATGAACCGGCTGCAGCTCAACACCGATGAGGTGAAGCCCCGCTCGGTGCAGCGCACCATCTCCAGCGCCAAAAACCAGATGGTCGGGCCCCAGGAGTACACCAGCATGGCGCATGGCCGCCTGCAAGAAGCCACCGCCAAGGTGTATCCCGCCTACGAAGCGGCCCTCAAACGCGCCAACGCGCTCGACTTCGACGACCTGCTGCTGAAGCCCGTGCAGCTCTTCAACCAGGAGCCCAAGATTCTGGAAAAGTACCAGCAGCGCTGGCAGTACGTGCACATCGACGAGTACCAGGACACGAACCACGTGCAGTATGTGCTGGCCAAGCAGCTGGCTGCCGGACACAAAAACCTGTGCGTGGTGGGCGATGACGCACAGAGCATCTATGCCTTTCGGGGGGCCGACATCAGCAACATCCTGTCGTTCGAGCGCGACTATCCCGATGCAACCACCGTACGGCTGGAGCGCAACTACCGCTCCACCGAGAACATCCTGACGCTGGCCGACTCGATCATCGACCAGAACGAAGACCAGCTCGACAAGACGCTCTGGACCGACAAGGACGGCGGCGAGAAGGTGCTGCTCACCGAGGCACTCTCTGAAAAAGACGAGGCCAAGAAGGTCGAGCAGAAGATCCGCGACTTGCAGCTGCGCGAGGGACTGGAGTACAGCGACTTTGCGGTGCTCTACCGCACCAACGCGCAGAGCCGGGCCCTGGAGGAGGCGCTGCGCCGCGAGAACGTGCCATACCGCATCATTGGCGGCACCTCGTTCTACCAGCGCAAGGAGATCAAGGACGTGCTTGCGTACCTGAAGCTGCTGGTGAATCCAAACGATCGGGCCAGCCTGGAGCGCGTCATTAACTACCCCACGCGCGGCATCGGGGCCAAGACGCAGGAGCGCGTGCGCAACTATGCTTCCCAAAACGACATGTCGATGTGGCAAGCAGTTGAGCAGGTCGAGCAGATCGACACGCTCTCGACCCGCGCCAAAAACGCGGTGGGGCGCTTCCGTGCGATCATTGCCAAGTACATGAGCAAGATGGACAGCGCCCCGGTGGACGACCTGACGCGCGACCTTATTCAGGAGGCGGGCATGCTGAGCGAACTGCGCAAAGAGCACACCCGCGAAAACCTGCGCCGCTGGGAGAATGTGCAGGAGCTTGTGAACGGCATCGCGGAGTACACCGCCAGCGCCGATAACGCTACGCTCAGCACGTTCCTGCAGGAAGTCACGCTGCTTACCGACCTCGACGGCGATGACGACCCCAACACGGTCACGCTCATGACGCTGCATGCCTCGAAGGGGCTGGAGTACCCGGTCGTGTTCATTACCGGACTCGAAGAGGGGCTTTTCCCGCTGGCAAAAGCCACGCAAGAGCGCACCGAGCTGGAAGAGGAGCGCCGCCTCTTCTACGTGGGCGCTACGCGGGCCGAGGAGCGCCTCTTCTTAAGCTGGGCGCGCAACCGCTACCGCTACGGCAAGCAAGAGCACAACACGCGCAGCCGCTTCCTCGACGAAATTGACGACAGCGTGGTGCAGACCGCAGGGGGCGGACGCCTCCGCCAGAAAAAAAACCGCTTCTCCT
This sequence comes from Longimonas halophila, assembly GCF_002554705.1. Classification (GTDB taxonomy): domain Bacteria; phylum Bacteroidota; class Rhodothermia; order Rhodothermales; family Salinibacteraceae; genus Longimonas; species Longimonas halophila. The sequence continues at coordinate 75,338 of NZ_PDEP01000013.1, forward strand.
CAAGCAGCAAGGGCAGCACCGAGAGCTACGACGACATGGATCCGCACTACTACCGGAAGAATCTGCGCAAGGGCTCCGGCTCATCCAAGAAGGGCACGCGCCGCACCACACGCACGGTATCCTCAAAAAGCAGTTCGTCGAACGGGTCGTCGGGGCGCCGCGTGGTGTACGACGAAGGCGAAGGTCAGATCGTACCCGGTGTGCGCGTGCAGCACAGCAAATTTGGCGAGGGCAAAGTGCAATCCGTTGAAGGCGAAGGCGACCGCGCTACCGCTGTGGTATTCTTTGGAGGCGACATCGGCAACAAGAAGCTGAAACTCAAATACGCCCGACTCCGCGTTATCGGATAACAGATTGGCTCGCGTCAGGGGGATATGGAGGGTACGACCACACGCCAACTGCGCTACACGTCGACAGACACATGGCGCACCGACGGATCGTCCAAAAGTGGCGCTGAGTGTACCCAAATAAAGACAGTGCCGATCTGGGCGCGCTTGTAGCATGCAGGTGTTGATATACCGCTTTCCTCACGATTCTGTGCGCCCCTACAGCGCCTGCTGCTATGACACTTCGTTTTCTCTTTGTTGGGCTGTTCACCCTGCTCCTGGCGAGCCCCGCCGCTGCTCAGAGCACCTGTAGCGACTGCGTAGGCGGAGGCAGTGACATTGCCGGAGCGCTCTTTCAGGGCAGCGCCAATGCTTGGGCCACACCCGAGGCACGCGCGCAACTCAACGAACGCGCCACCGCGCTCAACACGCTCTCGTCTGATGCAACAGCGCCAAGCATTGCGCCTGCAGTCGCCGATGCGTTCGCCGCTGCGCCCAACGCCCGCGCCCTGCTGATGCAGACCCATGCGCTGCCCGAACTCAAAGCCGACCTCCACAGCGAGTGGACCACGCGCGGCCTGCCCGCTGCCGAAGCTGAGGCGCTCATTGATGCGCTGAGCGGACTCACCGCTAAGAACCGGGTGGAGCCCGAGGCTCTCCAGACCAGTCTTGACGCTTACAACGCAGCCGTTGCGGCAGCCGCCCCAACGTTTGTGACTGACCCGGCGCCTTCATTTTTGGCCCTTCGGCACGCCTTGGCAGCCCTCACTCAAGCAGCCCCCTGACGGCTCTGCATCTGCATGAGCGCACCGGGCAAGCGCTTTCGCATCCCCCTGACTACCTAACCTGTACTGGGATGCAACGCCTCGTCCACTGCCTCACGCTTTTCTTCTACGGGCGGCAAACGATACTCATTCTTATGCTTCTATACTGGTTTCTCTTTGGTGTGGGGTCTGTGCTGGGGGGTGCGGACCTTACACCATTTCTTTCGGATGCAACGGACCGCGTTGCTCCACAGGCGGCGGTTTACACGGCTGTCCCCGACACCACCGATGACGCGGTGGCCAAGGCCCGGGCGGCGCTGGCCCTGCCCGCGCCTCGTGCTGCGCCTCCTCGTGATCTGCATCCGGTGCCGGGCATCACGCTAAACACGCCCACTGCGTTTGGGGCGCGCCTCGGACAGATCTATGGCGGGGTGCACTTTCAGCATCGTATTCGCTATGCCAACTGGCAGGACGGCGTGATCAGCGGGGGGGCCGGACTCGGTGATCCGCAGCGCTGGGTCGGCCTCGATATGACGTTGACGATGCTCGATACCTACACTGATCTCGGCGAAGATATGGCGCTAAGCTGGAAGCTGCACCGCCAGTTCGGATCGCGCTGGGCGGTGGCTATCGGCCACGAAAACATGTGGCACACCGACGGGACCGATGGCGGCAGCAGTCGCTATGCTGTCGTGTCGCACGTGCTGCGGCCGAATCACTGGCACACCACGGCGTTCATTGTGAGCGCAGGCATCGGCAACGATCGTTTTTTGCCCGAACGCCAGTTTCAACAGCGTGCCGACGGACTCAATGCCTTTGGCAGCGTAGCCGCACGGGTGCATCCGGCCATGCATGTTGTGGCGAACTGGACCGGCCAGGATCTGGCCCTCGGCCTCTCGGTGACGCCGTTCGAGCGCGTGCCGCTGGTGTTTAGTCCGGCCCTGGTTGACCTTACCGGGCACGCGGGCGATGGCGTGCGCTTCTCGGCCAGCCTGGGCATGGCCCTCACGCTGTGGTGACTCGGAGCGGCGTGACGTAACCGACTGACTGAGACGGTGATGCTGCTTGGCGCGGTAGGAGAGGTGCAAGGTCCACAAAAGTGGGTCCCATCCAACCCGCTCGTCGCAAGACTCTTGCCCTGTACGTGTTCAGTGACTTGTAGCCCGGGACTGGGAGCGGAGCGGACGTCCCGGGCGGTATCTGGGGCTAAGTTAGCAGGGGCTCTGCCTCGTCCAGGCCGTCTGCAGGTCCACCGAAAGATGATTGGTGCGATACACGAGGAGGTGCGTCTATTCTGTCTCCGCCGTGCGATGTGCATCCCCCGCTCAATTCCAGGAGTCGTCGCGAACGCAGACCAGTTCGGCTCGTAAAGACCGTCAACCCGCTGGTTGCTCTCTGCATCGATCTATGTTGTGCTCTCCCCCACCCGCCGCCGCTGGCTTCGTTTGCACGCCACCATTGCCAGCGCGGTAGCCGTAGGAGGCGCGGTGGGCGGACTGCTGCGCCATGGTCTTGTGCTGGCGTTTCCCTACACGCCCGGGCAGGTGCCGTATGTCATTCTCACGATCAACGTTGTGGGCGCCTTCGTGCTTGGCGCAGGTGGACGCTGGCTCGTGCACACCTATCCCGAGCATCGCCTGGTGCGCTACGCCCTCACGACCGGACTCATGGGGGCGTTCACCACGTTCTCCACCTATGCGCTCGACGCCGTGCATCTGGCCGATGCCGGAGCCCAGGCCGCCGCGCTCGGATACGTGGCTGCCAGCCTGCTTGTGGGCCTGCTCGCCGCCGGGTTGGGGCTGGCCACTGCCGAACGCCTCCTCAACGCGCACACGTCGTAACCCCTCGTATCCGATATACGCTTTTCCAGTATGCTCCTCCCCCTTGCGCTCGCCTGTGCTGCAGCCTTCGGCGCCGTAGCCCGCTACGCCACCAGCGTGTGGATGCAGCAGTACCAGTCCACCAGCCTCGGCGGCACACTGGTTGCCAACGTGCTGGGCGCGTTTGGGGCCGGACTCGTGGCCGGGGCCGCGCTTTCGGGAATGCTTCCGTCCGGTTGGCATCTGGTGCTAAGCACCGGATTTTTAGGCGCCTACACCACGTTTTCCACCTGGATGGTCGAGTCGGCCACGCTCTTGCGCAAGGGCCGCTGGCGTCTGCTGCTGGGCTACACGCTGGGCAGCACTCTGCTCGGCACTGCAGCTGCCGCGCTCGGTCTTGCGCTCATGCTGTAGATCCGCCCGCCTACTGCATCACCGCCGACATCCCGATCTGCGGTCGTTGTTGGGAGGATACGTCAGGCTGGCGAGCGAGCAAAAGCGGCTGCTGGAGTTCATGCAGAAATGCCCGCACCGATGCGACGTCGTCTCGCACAAAGCTGAGGGGCGCCACCACCAATCCGTCCAGCGCGCGGTGCAGGGCCGTGCCCGGACGCTGCGCCGCGAGCGGCGTGCATCGCACCGGCTGCCACAGCACGTCGGCGGCGGGGCGCAGCTGGCGGAGCGACTCGCGCTGCCTGGCATAGGCCGCGTCATCGGCAGCAGGCAGCAGGACACGCACGCGGCGTACATGCAGCGCATAGGATGCATAGGTGGCCCACTGAAGCGCCGCCGCCGCCCCATCAGAGCCCTCGGAAAAGTACACGGTTACGTGATTGAGCCCAGGAACGTGGCGCGGACTCATCAGCAGCGAGCACTTGGCCTCGCGGATGAGCGCCAGCGGCGTGTGGCCGAGCCGATACCTGTGGTCGTTCGTGGTGCCTTGCATCCCCACCGCAACGAGGTCGGCGGTGCGCTCGGCCTCAAGTAATGCAGACGCCGCGCGCCCCTCGACCGATTGCAACTCGGCATCTACGCTATACGTGTGCGCCAGCTCATTCAGGCGCCAGCGCACATAGTCGGTGGTGTCCTGGAAGGAGCGCTCCACATGGCGCGTCGACAGTGGCACTGCGGTGCCGCGGCCCGCTGGCACAGCACGCGTAGACCCCAGGCGCGCAGCCCGGCGCAGCGAGGCGTCTTCGACATAGCATCCGGTTACGCGCCCCAGTCCCGGCTGCACCAGATGCAGCGTTACCGTGAGCGCGGACTCGCTGGTGCGCGAGCCATCGAGTCCGACTACCGCGTGGCGTAGCAGCGACATAGCACAAACAAGGGGGTTGCTTCAAGAAACGAACGAGCGCGGTAGGCCGCCTCTTACTCGGTGGATGCTGCGGCCTGCGCATCTGCCGTGCCATTGATGCCAAACTGCTGGCGCTGCCGAGCAAAGGTGAGAAGCCGCTCCTCGACCTTCCCGTTTACGCTGTCGGCGGGGTACGTGCCGTCCTCACCGCGCGTGCCCGCGGGCTGCCCGGTAAGCCGTGCGATGCCCTCGTCGATGGTTTCGACGGGATACACGTGGAAGTTGCCTGCCGCTACGGCATCGACAACCTCTTGGCGGAGCATCAGGTGTGGCACATTGCTTTGGGGGATGAGCACGCCCTGCTCACCCGTAAGTCCGCGACGCTGGCACACCTCGAAGAAGCCCTCGATTTTTTCGTTCACGCCGCCAATGGGCTGCACCATGCCGTGCTGATTCACCGAGCCGGTAACGGCCAATGACTGCTTGATGGGCACCTCGGCCAGCGCCGACATGAGGGCGTAGAGCTCGGCGGAGGAGGCGCTGTCGCCGTCAATGCCGCCATAGGACTGCTCGAATACGAGGCTGGCCTGCATCGATAAGGGCTGCTCGGGCGCATAGCGTCCGCTCAGGAAGCCCGACAGCACGAGCACGCCCTTCGCGTGGAGCGGCCCGCCCAGTGCGGTTTCGCGCTCAATGTCCACAATATCGCCCTTGCCCAGCCGCACCCGTGCGGTGATGCGATTCGGACGCCCAAAGGCAAAGCCGCTCTGCTGCAGCACGGCCAGTCCGTTAATCTGCCCGACCACGGCGTCGTCGGTGTCGATGTAGAGCGCACCGCCCAAGCGATGTCATGGAGGCTCGGCTTGAGCTTTTGCTCATACCAAGACTGGTACGGACGCAAAGCTACTTCCTCGTGCCTCTCGATCTCTCGGGCGAACCACAGCACCTGGCACGCTCCCAAGAGCATACGGAAGCCGTTCATCCCGGCGATGCGTTCATACTTGCAGCAGCGGTCTTGTCCCAGCCCATAATGCTCACGCGCCTCGCGGATGAGAATCTCAATCGACCACCGGCCGCGATACTCCTGAAGGATCCCGTCGGCATCAAGTCCGAGCATGCTCGTGAAGAAGGCCTCCAGACGCGAAGTGCGCTGCTTCTTCTGCCCGGTGGCGTTCTCTTCCGAGCGGCGCACTACCGCCACGCGCAGCCATACCCCCGGCATGACCGAGTGCCAGAGGCCTTCGCAAAAGAGCACCTCGGCCTGCTCCTCGTCGAGATGAGGTTGCCAGTCGTCTTCGGCCGCCTTCTGTGCCAACTCCTTTCCTTCTCTGACAGCGCGAGTGGCGTACATCACAGTCAGCATTCACAGTTCGCAGCGGGAAGCGGCCTCACCTGGGGGCGCTCCCGCCCATTCAAACGTAGCGCACCTCGCGGGCCATCCCAGCGTGCAGGTGGTAGAGGTTGTGGCAGTGGAAAAACCACCGGCCGGGGTTGTCCGCCACGAAGTCGAACGAGGCCCGGCCCATGTGCGGCTCCAAGAGCACCGTGTCCTTGAGGATGCCGCCCGTGCGGAAGAAGTGTCCGTGCAGGTGCATCGGGTGGAGCATCATGCTCATGTTGCGCATGTTCACCCGCACGCGCTCGCCTTCGCGGATCTCGAGCGGGTCGGCGTCGGGGTAGCGCTGCCCGTCGATAAACCACTCGCCCCGCGACATCATCATGCCGCCGGAGAGTCGCAGGTCGAACGTCCGGTCCGGGACGCCGCCGTCTGCGAGGGGCTGTGGCAGCGGCCGGGCCGATTGCAGGTCGGCGTACCGTAAGCGGCGCCCGCCGCGCAGGCCCTCCGGCACCTGGCCTTCCGGCGGCCGGTTTTGGCGGCTGCCCTGGTAGCGCAAAATGGCGCGGGCGGGCGGGGCGTCGCCCTCGACAGTGCGGGCCAGCAGCGTGTGCGCGCCGGGCTGGGTCGCCTCGACAACCACGTCATAGCGCTCGCCCATGCCGATCAGGAGCGAGTCCACCTCGACGGGTTCGACGGGCTGCCCGTCGGCGTGCGTCACCGTCAGCCGGTGCCCGGCCAGGGCGAGGTGATAGGTCGTGGCGCTGCTGGGGTTGATGAGGCGCAGCCGCACGCGCTCGCCCTCTTTCACGTCGAAGACGGCCGGGTCTTCGGGAAGGTGGCCGTTGATCATCAGCCCTTCGTAGGGCGGCACGATGCCCCCCTTTCCGCCGCCCATCATGCCGCCGCGACGGTGCCGGTCACCTCGCCACCAGCCCTCTCGTCGCCCGCCTTCACCTCTGTCTCCTCTATCGCCGCGCCGGCCACGGCGATCACCACGGCCCCGGTCCATCATGCCGCCTCGCTGCCCACTCGCGGCCAGCACCTCCAGCGGCTGAGGCGCGCCCGGCAGAAAATCGTCGAGCATGACGGTGTACTCGCGATCGTACGAGACGTGGGGCGTCCGTTCTTCAATGATCAATGGGCCGATAAGGCCACGATCGAGTTGCAATCCGACATGCGAGTGGTACATGTACGTGCCCGCCGGCGCGGCCTCGTACTCGTAGACAAAAGTCTCCCCCGGTGGGATCGGCTCCTGCGTCAGGCCCGGCACGCCGTCCACCGCGTTGGGCACCGGGACGCCGTGCCAGTGGACCGTGGTGCCGGCCCCATCGGGCAGGCGGTTCTCGACGGTGACGCGCAGGCGCTCGCCTTCCCTCACGCGGATCTCCGGACCGGGGTACTGCCCGCCGTAGCCCCAGGTGCGCCACACGCGCCCGGGGCCAACCTCCACCTCGACCGGCTCGGCCACGAGGCGCATCGCCTGCATGGGGCCGCCGTCGGGCGTGCCTCGGGCGGGAGCCGCGACGCTGCCAGCGGCCTCCGTCCTGCCGCTTTCGCAGCCTACGAGCGAAAGCCCCGCCGTGCCGAGGCCCAGCCCGGCCAGCGCGGCCGTCCCCGTGCGAAGAAATCTGCGGCGGTCAAGCGCATGCTTGGTGTCTTTCGAGTCGCTCATGCGGTTTCCTTCTGCGTTTTGGTTTGGGGAGCGTCGGTTTCGTCAGTCCCACCCGAGTCGTACCGGGTGCAGGCGTAGACGCCGCCGGCGATGTCGGCGGGAAGCTCCTCCGCCAGGGCGACAAGGCCCGCCACGCGCTCGTCGCTCAGTTCGTAGCGCACGTAACGTCCGTCGCGTTCGCTTCGCACGAGGCCGCATTCGGCCAGGCAGCGCAGGTGATTCGAGGTGTTCGACAGGCTAAGCCCCGCCTCCTCGGCGATCTCCCCAACCGTAAGCGCCCCCTCGCGGAGCGCCTCCACGATGGAGAGCCGTGAGGGATCGGCAAAGCCACGGAAGAGCTTCGCTTTCAGGTCTATGGCCCGCGCGTCAGCAGAGAGAAAGGTGTTGTTCGTCATCATCGCATTCAAATCATTATTTCATCAATCGCTGTAATGATGCGACGACAGGACAGTTCCACTAAGCTGCCCGGTGGATGCAAGACAGCAAAACTACCGTTGCTCCGTAGTGGATGCAGAGCTGAACCGGCGCGCCGCCTTCGCGGGCTTTCGCAGGCATCCTCCTCGCGGGCTCTTCCCTTCAACGACGTGCGCGCTTTTGACGTCCTCCTCGGACACTAGGCGGCCCGTCAGGCGGTGGGAGCAGGCATTCCCGGCATTCGGCAGGCCGGGCAACAGCTCCGTGATGTCAAAGTCCGGGATGTCAAAGTGGACGTTCATTTTCTCCCCTCGTCGTTTTCCGGATCATCGCCTGCTGTTACGCCTCTTCCGGAAATCGCACGGCTGCTGCGCCGCGCTCACCGGTCCGGATGCGCACCGCGTCCGCCACGTCGGACACGAAGATCTTCCCGTCCCCGAACCGTCCTGTGCGGGCGTGCTCGATGATCGCACTGAGGACGTCCTCAACCTGATCGTCGGGCACGACGATCTCCAGCTTGGTGCGCTCGGTGAGCCGGGCGGGCCCGCCACCTTTCGGATGGCCGAAGCCGCGCACGTCGCTCACGGTCACGCCCGGCGAATCCGGGCTGCTTTCGAGCGCGTCAATCACGTGATCGGCTTGATGCGGACGAACGAAGGCTTTGATCTCTTTCATGGGCTTTCTCGCTTGCTTGGCGTATGTATAATTGAGGAACAGTTTTCAGCTTAGATGGCGGCGTCGGCCGTATCCTCGGCGAACCATGGGTAGATGCTGGGCAGCACGAAGAGGGTCAGCAGCGTCGACGTGACGAGTCCCCCGATGACGACCGCCGCGAGCGGGCGCTGCACGTTCGAGCCGATCGCATCGGCCAGGAGCAGCGGCAAGAGGCCGAGCGACGTCGTGAGCGCTGTCATGAGGACCGGCCGCAGGCGCAGCTCCGCGCCGAGGACGGTCGCCTCGCGCATGGATTTCCCTTCCTCCCGCAGCTGGTTGATGTAGCTGACGAGCACGACGCCGTTCAGGACGGCCACGCCGAAGACGGCGATGAAGCCCACCGCCGCGGGTACGGACACGTACAGCCCGCCGAGCCAGAGGGCCACGATGCCGCCGATCGTCGCGAACGGGACGTTCAGGAAGATGAGCGTTGCGTAGCTGAGACTTCCAAACGTCGAAAACAGCATCAGAAAGATGAGGCCCAGCGTGATGGGCACGACGATGTAGAGCCGCTGCATCGCGCGCCGCTGGTTTTCGAACTGCCCGCCGTACTCGGTGAAGTAGCCCGGCGGCAGGTCGACCTCGGCCTGGATCTTCTCTTGGATCTCTTCGACGACCGAGCCCATGTCGCGCCCGCGGACGTTGAGCTGCACGTAGGTGCGCCGGCTCGCCTTGTTGCGCGAGATCTGCTTCGGCCCGGTGAAGACCTCGACGTCGGCGACCTGCTCCAGCGGCACGACAGCCCCCTTCGCCGTGCGGATCGGCAGCTGGCGCACCTGCTCGATCTGGCCGCGCCCCTCTTCCTGCAGCCGCACGAAGACGTCGTAGCGCCGAATGCCCTCGAAGACCTGCCCGGCCGTCGATCCGCCAATCCCCGTCTCCACCGTCGACAGGAAGTCATCGACGGAAATGCCGAGGCGGGCGAGTTCCTGTCGGTCGGGCCGGACGAGCACCTGTGGTTTGCCGCCCTGCTGCTGGGCGCGCACGTCGACGGCGCCCTCCACGGTGCGGATGACCTCGGCCATCTCCTGCGCTTTTGTGGCGAGCGTGTCGAGATTCTCTCCATAGAGGCTCGCCACCACCTGCGCACGCACGCCGCTGAGGAGCTCATCGGTACGGAGCTGGATGGGCTGGGAGAAGTTGGCCGCCACGCCTGGCACCTGCTCCTGCAGCCGCTCGGCCATCGCCGTCTGCAGTTCCTCGTAATTCCGTCCAGACGACCAGGCGTCCAACGGTTTGAGGCTCACGACGTTGAAGACGACGTTGACGGGCTCCGGGTCGCCCCCCACCTCGGCGCGGCCGACGCGCGAATGGACGCTTTCCACTTCAGGAAACTCCTGAAAGACCTGCTGCATGCGCTCGGTGTAGGCCTCGGTCGATTCCAGGTTGGCTCCTGGCGGGAGGACGGCCCGCACGGCATAGGTCCCCTCGCGGAGCGTCGGGGCGAACTCGGTGCCCAGAAACGGAAAGAGCGCGAGGCTGGCCACGAAGAGCACGCCCACCGAGGCAAGAATTGTTTTGGGACGATCCACGGCCCACTTTGCCAGCGGGCGGAAGCGCGCCTTCAGCCAGCGGATCAACCAGGGCTCGCCATTGGCAATCTGTTTCGGCGAGACGAGATAGCTGCTGGCCACCGGCGCAAACGTGATCGCGAGGACGACCGCACCCAGAAGTGCAAACGTGATGGTGTAAGCCATGGGCGTAAAGAGCTTGCCCTCGACGCCCTGTAACGTGAAGAGCGGCAGAAAGACGATGATGATAATGCTGCTGGCAAAGACGACGGGCCGACCGACCTCGCGCGCCGCCTCGCCCACCAAACGCACCATCGAGACGTTCTCCGTGTCCTTCCGCTCCTCCAGCAGCCGGTACACGTTCTCGACGACGACGGTGGTGCCATCCCCAATCATTCCGATCGAGATCGCGAGCGCACCGAGCGTCATAAGGTTCGCCGAAAGCCCCGTGGCCCACAGGCCGATGAAGGCCACAAGGAAGGCGAGCGGCACAGTCGCGACGATGATGAGCGTCGAACGCACATCGCCCATGAAGAGATAGAGGACGAGCAACACGAGCATGGCTCCGAAGGCCAGTGAGCTGGTCACCGTGCCGACGGCCTTCTCGACGAGCGTGCCCTGCGAGTAGAAGGACACGAGCGTCATGCCCTCCGGCAGCGCATTGTTGATCGCCGTAATTTCCTCTTCGACCCGACCGAGCACGGCCTGCGTGTTCGTGCCGATGAGCTTCTGCACGAAGCCGCCGACTGCGCCTTCTGAGGGGGGAGGCCCTGCGCGTTGTGGGCCGCTCGCCACCGCGCGCATCGACGTCCCGCTCGTGTCGGCCGAAGCGGCCTGATTGGCCGACGGCAGGTCCCGGCTGGCCTTGAGCGCCCCGCGCCGGATTTCGGGGCCGAAGGCGACCTCCGCCACGTCGCTCACATACACGGGCATCCCATCATGGCTTCTGAGGACGATGTTCCGGATGTCGTCCAGCCCCTCTTCGCCGGGGCGAATCCAGCCGTAGCCGCGCACGATGTACTCCTCGCCGCCGCGTTCCAGAAACGAGGCGCCCACATTACGGTTGTTAGCGCCGAGCGCAGTGCGCACGTCGCCCACAGTGAGGTTTCGGGCCAAGAGCTCGTTCATGTCGAGCTGCACCTGGTACTGACGCACGAATCCGCCGATGGAGAGCACGCCCGTCACTCCGGGCACCGTCCGCAGTCGGGGCTTCACGATCCAGTCTTGGGCGGTGCGCAGTTCAGTGAGCGAGTGATCGGCGCCCTCCTCATTTTTGACCTCATACATTAAAATGTTGCCCAGACCGGTCGTGAGTGGGCCAAGCTGCGGGTTGCCAAGACCGTCGGGAATCTCCCCCCGTGCCTGCCCGAGCCGTTCCATGACGAGGCGGCGGGCAAAGTAGATGTCGGTCCCGTCTTCAAAGTATACGTTCACCCGAGAGAGTCCGAAGATGGAGGTCGACTGCACACGCTCCAGCTCTGGAAGGCCGTACATCGAGATCTCGATCGGGTAGCTGATCTGCGTCTCCACGTCGACCGGCGAAAGGCCAGGGCTAACGGTAAAGACCTGCACGAGCGTGGGCGAGACGTCGGGATACGAGTCATTGGGCACCTCGGTGTAGGCCCAGTAGCCCGCCCCGGCGATTCCAGCGATGAGCACGAGGACCATAAGGCGATTTCGAAGGGCGCCGTTGATGATGCGATCGATCATGGTTGCGTATGGGGGTATGGATGTGTGAGAGCATGGGGAGTCGTTATGCGGAGGCGGGGTCGTGGATACGTACCACCGTACCCCCCGCACGCCTACACGCAATCAGTGGCTGTGGGCGGCGCTGCGACCGCTTGCAGTGAGCGTGGCTTTCAGATCGAAGGCGCCCTGCGTGACAGCGCGATCGCCCGGCCGAAGCCCGGCCAAGATCTCGACGAAGCCGCTCTGCGACTCCTCACCGGTCCGGACGCGGACGGCGCGGAAGTGCCCTTCCTGGTCACCCGGGACGAACACCATCGGCTGGCCGTCGATCGTCTGCACGGCATCGGTGGAGACGAGCGCGCGCTCCACGGTGGCGTCGGTCTGGAGGGTGGCCTGCCCGTACATGCCGGCCCGGAGCTGTCCATCGGCATTATCAACGACAGCCCGCACGCGCATGGTGCGCGTCTCCTCGTCCAGTTGATACGATACGAAGTCCACTTGCCCTTCGAAGGTCTGGCCCGGCTGGCTGCGCACGGTGAGCGACACGGGCTGCCCGGCCTGCAATACGGCCGCGTCCCGCTCGTAGGCGTCGATCATGACCCACATGCGCGAGGGATCGGCTACGTGGAAGGGCGTGTCCTGCGAGTTGAGGGTCTGTCCGGGTGAAGCATCGCGCTTCTGCACGACCCCCGCAATCGGCGTGCGCACATGAAAGTGCGAGAGCAGCTCGCCGTGGGCATCGTCTGATTCTACCTCTTCTTCCGAGAGGCCGTAGAGCCGGAGCGTCTCGCGGGCCGACGTGAGATTGGCCTGCGCCTCTTCAAAGGCGGCCTGGGCTTCGAGGAGCGCCGCTTCGCTGGAGATGCTGTCGGCGTAGAGCTGCTGCTCCCGCTCGTAGGCCCGTCGGCGCGTGTTCAGGTGGGCTTTTGCGGTCAGGTACTCAGCCTTCGCCTTCCCCAGTTCCACGCTGCTCATGATGGCGAGCGTCTGGCCAGCCTCGACGCGGTCGCCCAGGTCAACGGTCACGCGGCGGACCTTGCCCTCGACGCGCGGCCCCTGGTTGGCGATGCGGTCGAGATCGAACATGACCGACGCCGGGCGGCTGATCGCGGATGAGGCGCTGCCGGCCCGGAGCGTGTCCACGCGGATGCCGATTGCCTGCACCTGATCCGGCGTCAGTTCGACGGCACGGGCCTCGCCAGCGTGCTCATCCTCGCCAGCGTGCCCGTCTTCCTCATGCTGCTCTTGCGATTGCTGCGTTTTCGATGCGGCAGCGTTCTGGGGAGTGTCGCCGGATCCGCCGCAGCCGGTGAGCAGCAGCGTCGCCACCAACAGGGCGAACAGAAAAGGTGGGAGGGCTGCCGTGCGCAGCGCATGCGGTGAGGACAGGCGAAATCGAGCGTTGGTCGAAAGCATGGTGTTTATCATGGCGTAGGTCGAGGTCAAGAGGAGTGCAGGCCGCGGCGTGCGGACAAAACGGGAGGGCGGAATGGATAAAAGCGTCGGGGAGCATGAGGCGGCTTTATTCATCGGGCACTTTCGCCAGCGGCGTGGCAATGAGGTGCTCGACATCGGCACGTCGCTGGTAATAGGTGCTCAGGGCGCGTACCTCCTGGCGCTGCACGTCGAAGAGGGTGCGCTGCGCGTCGAGGACTTCGAGGTAGCCGAACTTGCCCTCGCGATAGCCCTGACGGATAGCCGTGAAGGCGGACCGAGCCGCCGGTAGCGTCTCCTTGCGGATTGTCTGCACCTCGCTGTAGGCCGCAGCCAATTGCCGATAGGATCGCGTGAGGGCTGTGTCGACGCGGACCCGGGCGTCCCGCTGTTCTTGAATCGTGCGCTGCAAGCGGTACCGGGCGCGCTGGGTGGCACCCTGATTGCGGTCGAAAAGCGGAAGGGGCAACGCGATGCCCGCGGCAAAGGCCTCCGTGCCCGGCCCGCCAAAGCGCTGCCAGCCCGCGGTGACTTCTGGCACGGGATACCGGCTCACCTTCTCCAATGAAAGCTGCGCCTCGGCCTGCTGGATGTTGGCGGCCTGACGCGCCACCTGTGGGTTGCGCGCGGCCAGCGGTCGCACCGTGCTCAGCGGCGGAAGGGCGCGCACCGGACCAAACGGTCCCGTGACGGCCTCGAAAGGCGGTGCTTCCGGTCGCCCCCATGTGCCGGCGAGCGTCGTACGGGCGGACTCCAGAGACTGTCGGGCGCGGCTGCGTTGGATACGCGCCTCCGAAAGCGGCACCCGGGTGCGCGTCTGCTCCACAGGACTCACCTCTCCGGCCTCCACCTGTCGGCTCACTGTCTGGTAGACTTCCTCGGAGAGGCGGACAAGCTCCTCGGTCAGCCGCACGCGCTCCTGCGCGGCCAGGACACCGATAAAGGCCTTCGTGGCCTGCGTGGTCACGTCCAGCCGGGCGGCTTCGTAGTCCCAACCAGCCAGGTCACGCTCGGCCTCGGCCACGTCCCGCTGTTTCCAGGGCCGTCCCCACAGCTCAAGCGGAATCCCCAACCGCACCGACTGCTCGGCCCCTAAAAAACCACCCAGCGGCTCGCCAGTGGGCAGGTCCTCTGCTTCTGCAGAAAGCGTCGGATTGGGATAGAGTCCCGCTTGGAGGGCTTGGGCCTCGCGAGCGCGCACCTCCCAGGCAAATGATTGGAGGCGCGGATTTTCTTGTAGCGCCAGCGCGAGCGCATCCGGTAGGGCGAGCGTATCGCTGGACACCAGTGAGCGGCCCGCAGTCTCTGTTGTTGGGCGAAGGGCCTCTCGGTTTACGCCTTCAGATACTACGCCGCGAGCGGAATCATTATCAGGCAAACCATCATGAGGAGGCTGATAAGCAGTTGTGTCGCCACCCAGGGGCCGCGGCTCGGGCCAGGCCGTGTCATGTGTGGCTGTGCATCCGGCAAAAAAGCTCGCTACGAAGACAGCGGTCAAAAAAACAGATGAGGACGAGATATACCTCAGGTACATAGATAGCTCTCCAATCAAGTCGAAGGGGCGCAACAGACCCTCTGCAGAGAAGTGTCTATACCTGTGCGAATGTACCACACAGATATAGCTTACCCTCAGCATCGAAAATAGACAGAAGCCACCGAGACGGGTGGCCGATCAGAGAACGTCTATATTAGCAGCACGACGGTGCTGTGCGGATGACGAGAAGAGGAGGCAGGCTCGTCGGAAGAAAAGGCAGTATGCGTAGAACGAGCGGGAGGATCCAGGTCGACCGTGAGGACGGATTGAACTACGAAGCGCGCATCTGCGCCTCGTGTATCTACCTGTATGGCTTGGTGGCACGTGTCGCCTGCCCGCGACATCCAGATGGGGACGTCTGTGCAGGACGTACGATTGTCACTAACGTGCTGAACATTGGTGGGTTGAAGCTCACCCGATTCAAACGCATTTGCTTGCGTACGGTATTCACTCAGCGGGTTGTCGTGATGGGCAGACTGAACCGACTCAACGGCAACATGATTTTCTCCAATGCAGAGAACAATACCCTGAGCAAGATGGGGACTGAACGATGACATCACAGCCGCAAGTAGAAGCCACACAAGGGGCTTCAGGCGAGTCCGCATGTTCAGTAGTGATAGATGCATCTTAGATCACTTAGTTTGACTTTCTGCTGTTATATGTACCTTATGAGCGAGATACGGGTTTATTAAAAGCGAGTGTAATGATCAGGCCCGGCTGTCAATGCGTTGGGACTCGTCTTCCCACGCCACCTGCCATACGGTGCTCGGCTTCGGCGTATCGCTCCGGCAGCTGTGTCGAAACGCCGGTCCCGGCTGGGCCTGCACCTGGGCGCGGTACGTGCGGCCTTGCATCTGCACGGCCACCTGCCACACCGACTCGTGCGGATGCGCTACAATCTGCCCCATGCCGTCATCAAGCGCGGTGCAATGTAGGCGCTTCCGGAGCGCGACACACGCTGCCTGCACCGGACGCTTCTGCGTCACGCGTCCGCGGCAGTGCGATAGGCTGTAGACCGTCCGCTCCTGGTGCGCAGCAACCACCGTGGGCACGGCCTCCGCATCCAGCCAGCCGTAGTGCATGCCTGAGGGTAGCACCAGCGCCGTGGGTGCAAACCGGTGGCCGCCCAGGTGCGAAGTCTGCCACGCGCCCTCAGGATGCGCCTGCCGGGCCGCCGTGGCCACCGGACGTCCCCACTTGGCGCAGCACGCATCGCGGCGCCCGTTGGTACAGGTGAGAACGAGCGGGGCCTCGGGGAGCGTCGACGGGCCGCGCTGCAGCAGTTTGGGGACGTTGAGCGCAGCCACGTCGGCGTAGTCAGATACGCGGCGGGTGTGCACCACCGGGTCGATTCCGGCGCGCACCACAACGCAGCGGATGGCCCCGCGCCGATCCCACGTGGTAAGGGCGCGGCGAATCAGTTGAATGCGCAGGGTGGGCACTTCGGTGCGCCATTGCTGCACCGTATTCGCGATGTCGGGATACCACGCGGCTTCTTCCACCGCCTTACGTGCCCATGGCGATGGGTCTTCGATGAGCAGCCAGCAAGAGGCCTCGGTAGCGGTGCCCGCCATGTCATTGGTTTTTGCACGGGCAACCTGAGAGCAGAAGGGCGTATCCACAACGCAGTAAAAGGTTGAACGAGAGCAATTGACGGCAACCGTGATGTTCTGTGGGGGCGGCCGGGCGATCTGTACCAAAGCAGGGCGTCTTGGCTCCAGCTACCAGAGGCCTTCATGCATCGACGCAATCGGGCACAGCGCAGCCTCTGCGCGCAAACGATAGGGACCGGATACGATCCGAAAGCGCTCTACTGCACTGTGCGCCTCATCTTTACGGGGATATGCCGTATTGGCGCATAGACGATGCACTGCTTCTCCATTGGCCCTATGCGCAATGGTATGCGTGCTTCGTATCGCATTGACCTATATTGGACGTACGAGCCTGTCGGGCTACCAACAGGCTTGGTTGATGCGTCTCTGTCCTTACTGGTTGCCCCCCATGACCTGTCGCCACTGCCACGCGCCGCTGACCACGCCGTTTTTAGACCTGGGCCACGCGCCGCTTTCCAACGCATATCTTTCGGAGGCCGACCTGCGCGCTCCCGAATCCTACTACCCACTGCGCACGCGCGTCTGCACGCACTGCTGGCTGGTGCAGACGGAGGATTATGCCGCGCCCGATGCCATGTTCGACGATGACTACGCGTACTTTTCGAGCACCTCGTCAACTTGGCTCAACCATGCGGCGCGCTATGCAGCTATGATTACCGACCGGCTGGCGCTCACTGAAGACGACTTCGTCCTGGAGGTAGCCTGCAACGACGGCTACCTGCTGCGCAATTTTCGCGAGGCGGGAATTCCGTGCCTGGGCGTCGAGCCCACCGCCTGCACGGCGGAGGCGGCCCGCAAGCAGGGCATTCCCGTCGTGTCGGACTTCTTTGGGGTCGAGCTGGCTACGGAGCTTGCAGCGACCTACCCGAAAGCCGACCTCATTGCCGCGAATAACGTGCTGGCACACGTGCCCGACATCAACGACTTCTGTGCGGGGCTTCGCATTGCGCTTGCGCCGGGGGGCACCGTTACGCTGGAATTTCAGCATCTTATGACGCTGATTCAGCACGGGCAGTTCGATACCGTGTACCACGAGCACTTTTCGTATCTGTCGCTCTATGCGGTGCAGCATGTGCTGGCTGCAGCGGACCTGCGTGTGTGGGATGTAGAGCGCCTGCCTACGCACGGGGGCAGTCTGCGTGTGTACGCCTGCCACGCCAACGATCCGCGCTCCACAACCGATGCGGTAGCGGCGCTCCTCGACGAGGAGATGAAGCGCGGGCTTCAGGAGCCAGATACATATGCGACGTTCCAGGGCCGGGCCGACCGCATCAAAGACAATCTGATTCGCTTTTTGATCGAAGCCAAACGCAGTGGCAAAACCGTGGCTGCGTACGGAGCCGCAGCGAAAGGCAACACGCTGCTCAACTACGCCGGTATCAAGCCCGACCTGCTCCCGTTCGTGTGCGATGCGGCGCCCTCAAAGCAAGGCAAATACCTACCCGGCAGCCACCTGCCGATTCGTCCGCCCGAGGCGCTACAGCAGGATCCGCCCGACTACGTGCTCATTCTGCCGTGGAATATCGCGCCCGAGATTGTGAAGCAGCAGCACGATCTGGCTGCTCAGGGCACGCGGTTTGTCGTGGCCGTGCCCGCGCTCACCATCCTCGACACCCATACGGCGCCCCCCTCTGTGACGCCCTCACCCCTTTTGCAGCGTCATCCGGTCGTAGCTGTGGATGCCTTGTTCAATCGTCAGCGGCATGAGGGCGCCGGCGACGGCATTCTGTAGCATGTTGCGCGGCAGCAGCCACCGGAAGAGTGTGTTCATGAGGCGACTTTCGTAGTACTGCAGCGCGCGGTCTTCGTAGCGCCGTAGTGTGGGCAAGATCGCCTGCGACAGGTCGTTGTGCGTGCGGCACGTAAATCCGGTTTGTTCAGCGGATGTGAGGAAGTCGTCGCGGTCAAAGAAGCGGTCAACAGACATGGAGCGCTCTACCAGGGTGGCCGCAGTCGCCCATTCGTTGCCGTGGGCCTCCGCATCGCCCGTACGAAACCCGTCGATCACAATAAAATGACCGCCCGGACGCAGCACGCGGTGGGCCTCACGCAGTGCTTGCGGGAGGTTGTCGGAGTGGCACAGGCTCTCGACGACGAACACCAGATCGAAGGATTCATCGGCAAACGGCAGGTCGTGGAAGTTCGCCTGCAGGAACGACACGTTGGGCTGGGTCTGGGCCTCGCGTCGGGCAGCGCGCACGTGCTTGGCCGTCAGGTCGATGCCCGTGAATGCACGTTCAGGATGCTGCGCAGCCAAATAGCGACTGCTGAACCCGCGTCCACTGGCCAGTTCGAGCACATCGTGCGCACCGGTTTCGCGCATGACCCGCTCTACGATGCAGGGCTGTCCGTAGTATCCGGCCCGGTCGAACGTGCCCCCCGGATTCAGCGCCATGTGGATGGCGCCTTCTTTCGAGTGGACGAAGTGGTACGCCCAGTAGCTATCTTCGTAGTAGTCGGCGGTGTCGTCGGCATCGGTGGATACGTGGGCCAACTCGTCGATGCCGAAGTTGTCATCAACGAAGCGCAGGTAGCGGCGGAGTTTGGCGGTTCGGTTGGTAGCAGATGCGGCGTGCGTAGCAGATGCCATAAGCGGTCAGTCGGCAGTCACGGAGGAGCGGCGGAGCAGGCGCGAGGAGTTGGCCAGGATGCCCAGGTCGGGAATGGAGTGCAGGGCCGCAGCCAACACGGGCGGCAGGTAGCCAACCGAGGCAGCCCCCAGTGCCAGCATATTGTAGACGGCAGTGAGCACAAGGTTGCTTTTTACAACGCCCAGCGCACGCGTGGCCGTTTGCACCACCGCAGGCACCAGCGCCCAGTCGTCGCGCATCAGTACGATATGGGCGGCGTCGATGGCAACGTCGGTGCCGCCGGCACCCATGGCAATGCCTACGTCGGCTTGCGCCAGCGCCGGAGCGTCGTTGACGCCGTCTCCCACCATGACCACGGTGCGCCCCGCGTCTTGATGCGCACGCACCGCTGCGATCTTGTCGTCGGGAAGCAACTCGGCGCGGTAGGCGAGTCCAAAGCGCTCGGCCACGACCTCGGCAGTCTGCTCGGCATCGCCCGTCAAGATTTCGAGGGTGTCGAAGTGATTGCGCAGCGCGTCCAGGGCCGACTGCACACCGGCGCGCTCGGCATCCGCCGCCCACAAGACACCCGCCAGCTCGTCATCCACCGACACATACAGCGGCGTCTGTCCCGGTCGATTGGTGGAGATGCCGGGGGCGTTGCCCACAAACGAAGCATTGCCCACCGCTACAGTCGTGCCATCGACCGTGGCCCGCACGCCGCGCCCGGGCACGGCCTCAAAGTCGTGCGGGGGCGGCAGATCCAGTTCGCGCGCTGTGGCTGCCCGACGTACCGCAGCCCCCAGCGGATGCTCGGAGTGCTGCTCGGTAGCCGCCGCCAGACGGAGCAGTTCGGCCTCTGTAATGCCGTTTATGCTGATTACATCGGTGATGCGCGGCTCCCCCAGCGTCAGCGTGCCGGTTTTGTCGATGAGCAGCGTATCTGCCTGCGCCAATGCCTCGATGTACTTACCGCCCTTAATGAGCACACCCTGACGGGCCGAGGTGCCAATAGCTGCGAGCATGGCCACCGGTGTTGCGAGCGCAAAGGCGCATGAGCAGGCCACCACCAGCACGGCCACCGTGGCCATGATGCTGCCGCCAATCAGGTAGGTAGCGCCTGCGGCGGCCGCTACGAATGGCAGATAGTAGCCCGAAAACTGATCGGCCCACTGCTGCATGCGTCCGCGGTGCGCCTCCGCCTCTTCCACCATCTGCACCACACGGCCAAACGTCGTGTCCTCGCCGATCTCCTCGGCGCGGATGCGCAGGCGTCCGCCATGAGCTACGGTAGCGGCGAACACAGAATCACCCGGCATTGCCTCCACAGGCATACTCTCGCCGGTAATGGCGGACTGATCGATGGTGGCATGCCCTTCGAGGACGGTGCCGTCGACGGGAATCTTCTCGCCCGGACGCACCTGCACCACATCGCCAGGTACCACCTCACCAATGGACACCTGCTCGGTCCCCGATTCGCGTTCTATGCGGGCCTGCTGCGGCGTTTGGTGTACCAGCGTACGCAGCGCATCGCGAGCGCGTTCGGTCGTGAACGACTCCACGTAGTCGCCCAGCCGCATAAAAATCACGATGATAAGCGCGGTGACCCACTCGCCCGTCGCCAGCGCTGCCGCTACGCCCACCGCCATGAGCGTATGCGCAATGATGCGCCGATTCAAAGTCGCTACCGCCACCTTCTTGAACACCGGATAGCCCAGTCCGAAGGTAGCGGCAACGCCAAGTGGCCACGGCACCACACGCTCAATCCATGCAAACACGCCGAGTCCGTGCCCCAGCACCGCCATGGCGAGCACGGCGGCCGCGACTGCTGCCAGCACACCCATGGATCGGCGTGTGTGCGTCTGCGTAGCAGCGCTTTCTTTGGGCTCGGAGGCTGAATCTGCAACTGTATATCCGGCACGCTCAATCGCATCGGATACGGCAGGCCACGGCTGGGCATTGGCGTTGGCAGTAACGACAACCTTGCCTGCCATGAGGCGCACATCCGCCTCTTGTACGCCCTGTACCTGCTCAATGGCCCCCTTGACACTGCGCGCGCACCCTGCGCAATCCATACCGTCTACGGCAAGCTCCCGACGCTCCATAGCGCTTCATTCATCTGTTTAAGTACGGATGCAAAGATACGCACCACGTTTTAGGGTGTTTGGGGATACGCGGCTCGTGGTCCGTTGCAACAGCGCGATTCACCGCCGGTGGCACCTTGCCTCGTTGCCTGTTATATTTGGGTGATGCGTGTCGTTGTGCGCTTTTGACGTTTGACTGTAGCATCCTAAACACACCACGTGCTATGCTCCGCTACTTAGAAGCTGTTTTGATATGCCGTTAGAGGCGGCTAAGGGCTAATCGTAGTGACGCGAGCCGGACCATGGCGGCACTCGTCTCGGCCCGGCGCTCGTACTCCTTCGCAAGCCGCCGCCAGCCCCCGAAC
>NZ_PDEP01000014.1 GCF_002554705.1 Longimonas halophila
AAAAGGCGCACGAGCGCCGCGCGAAGAGCCTGTTCCGGTACGGGTTAGATGGGTTGCAACAGATACTGACGACCCCCGAGCGGCAAGACGCCGCCCTCTTCCGCTGTTTGAGCCTGCTTCAACGACCGACGGCTCATCTGCCCTATGGATAATATCCTATGGGTAGGCAATCATTCGCGTTTGAAGAGACACTCAACTTTTGTCATGTACCATGGTGGGCGTCACATCATCGTTGAACCGCCGCTGATCTCTCGATGGCGACAGGCGTAGCATGGGTCCACATTGTTTCGCATCCCCCCAAACGCGTTATGTTTACCGGTATTATCAGAGATGTAGGCCGCATCGAACAGATCGACGACCTGGGCGGTGGGCTCCGCTTCACCATTGCCAGCACGTTTGCCCCCGACCTTGCCGTGGATGAAAGCATTTCCGTAAACGGGGCCTGCCAAACGGTCGTGCAGGCCGATGCCGAAACCTTCGCGGTAGACTCGATTGAGGAAACGCTGCGCAAAACGACGTTCAGCACCCTGTCGGTGGGCGCCCCCGTCAACCTGGAACGTCCGCTGCAGGCCGGGGGACGCCTCGACGGGCATTTCGTGCAAGGCCATGTCGACGCTACCGGCACCATCGAGCAGGTCGAGCGCGAGGGCACCGACTGGCTCTACACGGTGTCGTTTCCGGAGCAGTACCAGCGCTACCTGATTCCGGTGGGCTCCATCACCATTGACGGCATCAGCCTCACGGTGGCGCGCATCGGCACAGGCACGCTCACCGTAGCCATCATCCCACACACGTACGAGCACACCATTGTCTCGGATGCCTGGGTTGAGGGCGCCCCCGTGAACCTGGAATTCGACATGCTCGGCAAGTATGTTGTGGGATTCATGGAGTCCAACGAGTCGGCCCCCAGCACACCGCCAAGCGTGGATCTGTAGCACGCAGGCCCCGTTAAGATTCTGTGGGGAGGCAATGCACAGGGCCTCCTACCTCTTTTCATCGCAGCCCCTGCACTCGGTCCTTCCCGCATCAGGCGTTCCACCCGCCCCATGCCCCGTCGTTCGCCCCGCTTCGTCCCCCCTCCTGAGGATCCGTACCGCGTGCTGGGCGTGCCGCGCGATGCCGATCTGCCCACGATCAAGCAGGCGTTTCGCGAGCGGGCCCTGGAGTGCCATCCCGACCGGGCTGCGGCAGGCGAAGAAGATGCAGCTACCGACGAATTTGTTCGCGTGCGCGCTGCCTTCGACGTACTGAGCGATCCCGAGTTGCGCCACCGCTACGACACCGAGCGCCGTTCGCAGAGCCCGCACCGCTCATCAACTTCTACGCGCCCCCGACAGACCAAGCGGCGCCCTAAGCGCGGCGCATCGCGTGCCGACGCCCGAACGCGCCGCTCGGCTCACCGCCGCAAAGGCGGGCGCTTTGCCACCGCCTGGCGTACCGGCGACACACCCAACGTGTGGGTCGGCCCCATGTCCAATCGCGTACGCGGGCTCTCGCAGCGCCATGACCGGCTGCACCAGCACCACCGGCGGGTGGTGCCAATCAGTGCCGTGGCAGGCGCCGCTCTCTTTGTTGCACAACCCAGCATTATCCACACCAGCATTCCCCTGGTCGGGCTGCTGCTATGCATCGTTATTAGTGCCGCGTGTGGGTTTGCGCTGAGCATGATTCTGGGCGTTGCCCACATGCTCGTGGCGGACTACCACTCCACCGGATAACGCTAACATGTGCTTCTTTGCACACCACTTTCCTACATAGCAGTCGCTCTGCACGCTTTTCACGGGGGTTTTGTGAGATGCAGACGTGCATAGGCCCCGCCGTCCGATCTTTTTGCGGTGCTGCGCATTTCTACCTCTTGCCATTACGTCACCGCCTGCTCTATCATCGTGTGTTCGTGCGGCGGGACATCGTCTTGATCCACCCAGGCATCTGTCATCTATGGAAACGACACTCACCGAGGTATCACCCGTCGAATACGAGCTGGAGGTTACCGCCTCTGCCGACGAACTCAAGGACCGCGTAAAGGCTGCCGTGCGCAAGCAGCGGTCGCAGATGGATATTAAGGGCTTTCGCAAGGGCAAGGTACCTGCGCAGATGGTCAAGAAAATGAGCGGCCCGGCGCTCAGCATGCGTATCGCCGAACAGGTGACGCAAGACGCGTTTGAGGAGGCCTTGAACGAGCGCGACGACATCGAGATGATGGGCCGCCCCCAGATCTCGGAGATCGACTACGAAGTCGACAGCGATCTGCGCACGGTGCTGCGCTTTGGCGTCCGCCCCGACGTGGAGCTGGCCGACCTCTCCAATGAAGAGGTACGCATGCTGGTGCATGAGGTCTCGGACGATGATGTGGAAGAGGAGATCGAGAACATCCGCGAGCAAGAGGCCGATCTGGTGCCCGTTGACGAACCCGCTGGCGACGGCGACTACGTGAGCGTAGACCTGCAGCGCATTGACACGGCAACCGATACGCCCATCATTGGGGAGGGCGATGAAGACGTCACGTTCTTCCTCGATGATGAGCGCTTGCGCGAAGAGCTGCGCGATGCCATCATGGGCACCGAAGCGGGCGATACGGTCCGTGCCACGCTTCCCCCGCCGCCCCACAGCGATGAGGGCGAGGCGCGCACCTTCGACATCACCGTAAACGACGTGAAGCGCCGCGACCTGCCGCCTTTCGACGAGGAGCTGGTGCGCCGCTTCACCGACGGCAATATGGATGACCCGGAGGCCTTCCGGGACGAACTACGCAGCCGCATTGCGCAGTCGTACGAGCAGCAGTCGCGCGAGATGGTGCAGGGCGAGATCGTAGACCGCATGCTGGAGCTGCACACTGTGCCGGTGCCGCCTTCGGTTGTGGAGTCGTTCCTCGACTCGTTCGAGGAAGAGCTGGCCGAAGAGGAGTACGACGGCGACCTGCCCGACGACTTCGACCACACGCACTTCCGCGAGCAGAACCGGGGCGATGCTGAGCGCCAGGCCCGCTGGATGATCATCCGTGACAAGGTGATTGAAGATGCCGACATTGAGGTCACCGACGACGACCTGCGCGACTTCTTCAGCGATCAGATGCAGGGCCAAGAGGACATCAGCGTCGAACAGATTCGCGGGTTCTACCAATCCATGCCCCGCATGATGGAGCAGGTAGACCAGCAGGTTCTGAGCCGCAAGGTCTACGACGAACTGATCGACCGCTTCGACGTGCGCGAACTCGACCTGGAGACGTTCCGCCAGGAGATTCAGGCCGAACACGCCGCCGCGCACGGCCACGAGCATCACGACCATGACCATGATCACGACCACGATCATGGCCCCGCCGAAGAAGACGACGCCCCGTCGTCCATTATTACGTAACGCGTTGCCCAACGATACCGCTGGCAGTGTACCACACGCACAGGCGGTATCGTAACGAAGTGGCATGAAAGCCGGGGCGAGCCTGCACACGCGGGTTCGCCCCGGTGTATGCAGGAACTATCGAAAAGACGCACAGGTTGGCGTGTGCCCATCCGTCTTTCCCATCACTCCGCCTCCTTAACTCTGGCCCCCCCTATGGTTGACGACTTTATCAAGTTCAGCAAAAGCCTCACCTCGCTGCCTTCGAGCATCTACTCCGGCGGTATGGGCGATCAGCCCATGTCGGGTCTGGTGCCAATGGTCGTGGAGCAGACCACCCGTGGCGAGCGCGCCTACGACATCTTCAGCCGCCTGCTGAAAGAGCGCATCGTATTTATTGGTACGCCGATCAACGATCAGGTAGCCAACCTTACGGTGGCGCAGCTGCTTTACCTGGCCAGCGACGACTCCGACCGCGACATCAACCTGTACATCAACTCGCCGGGTGGTGTCATCTACAGCGGCCTGGGTGTGTACGACACCATGCAGTATGTGGATGCGCCCGTGGCCACCATCTGCGTGGGCCTGGCCGCATCCATGGGCTCGGTGCTGCTGGCCGCTGGAGAGGAGGGCCGCCGCGCCTGCCTGCCCAACTCCCGCGTCATGATTCACCAGCCGCTGGGCGGTGCCGAAGGCCAGGCCTCCGACATTGAAATCCAGGCCCGCGAAATCCTCTGGCTCAAGCAGCGCCTCTTCGAAATTCTGGCCGACCACACGGGCCAAGACTTCGACAAGGTACAGAACGACTCCGACCGTAACTACTGGATGAGCGCCGAAGAAGCCGCAGACTACGGCGTCGTTGACAATGTGCTGAAGCAGGACAAGCTCAACGAGATCAAAAAGCAGAGCGAGGGAGCCGACACGCCTACGCTTGACGACGACGCCTCGGACGACAACACCGAAGACGACGCGTAAGCGCTGCGCCGTTCTTTGCGTTGATGCTTATTGCTTTACCTACGGCACCGCCTCGCTCTGAATGAGGCGGTGCTTTTTTTGTTTGAGAAGCCGACTCCACCATCGCGTCGGCCTGTCATATCCCCCCTGAAAAACAGGAGCAACGATTCAACTACGGCGTGTGGATCGTAAGGCGCGCGCCAACTGAAACAAACGCGGTGTTAAATTCTGTTTCGACGCCAATGCGCGTAATGAACGCAATGTGCGCTGTACTTACCACTTGCTCATCGGCGGATGTCGCCTCGTGCAGGGCCGGCGTGCGCACGTAAAGGCGTCCGCCCGCGCTGCGCTGCTTGAACGAGGTGCCCTCGTCAACGAGGTACTCGCCCAGGCGCTGCTGGGTCTGCCGCCAGTAGGCCCCCAGACCCACGCCCCACCCGTTGTGTACGCGCGGGTGCAGCAGGCGACGCTGCACAATGATCTCCGAGTTCCGTGTGAACGCAGGGGCATGCAACCCCGTCACGAAATACGGTCCGGCGACGCGCAGCGTGGCATTCATATCGCCGCCAATGCCGCCGAATCCCAGCGCAAACCGATCGCTCAGATCCACCGACACACCGGGCGCCATGCTCCACAGCCCCAGCGGATTGATCTCGGTAGGCGCGCCCTCGCGCGAGGGGTCGTCCACGAACCGCTCCACCAGGCGCTGCTCGTACGCTTCGGTAATCAGGTAGTAGCTGTTGGCAAACGTAATTGTGTCGATGACATCAGCCAGCCGCACCGATCCAGGGGGACCGGGCGGGGTCTCGTCGCGATCTACGGGCGCGGTGCGCATCATCAGATGCTCACTGCTGGGCTCCGACAGCGCGCATCCGCCTGCAAGTCCGGCCAAGATGATAAGCGCAATCGTCAGGTACGGAGGCGTTCGCTCTTTCAGAATCATAATACGAACGGATGCGGATGATGAGACGTACTAAGAAATGTACACGTCAATATACCCGCCGTCTGCTTCGCCCGCAACCCCCAGTTCCGTATGGCCAAGCTTATCACCGTTGCCCAGTTCAACGTGCCGCACGAGGCGCATTTTGCGCGGATGCAGCTCGAAGCGGCTGAGATTCCGTGCCGCGTCATCCACGAAGATATGACCGGCCTTACCATGTTCTTCTCGTCGCGCGCAGGCGGCGTCAAGGTGCAGGTACCGGCCGGGTTTGAGGACGAAGCCCGCACCCTCCTTGCCGATGTGAACCGCGACGCGTAGCGCCTGCAGCAGCTTGATGCCTGCGCGAAAACAACCGCAGCACTGCTTTGGCCGGAAACTTGCGCGGGTCGTGCCCCGCTATGGAAACGGTGTCTGTTTCCTGATGCTCTTGCCCTGGCATGCCCAACCGCGTCCCCACTCCGCTCATGCAACGCCTGCCCGGCTTCTACGGGTGGACCGTCCTGGCTGCAGCCACCCTGGGCATGGCGGCCACGCTGCCCGGACAAACAGCGGGCGTGTCGCTTTTCATTGACGCGTTTGTGGAGGACCTTGCGCTCTCGCGCACCGCGGTGTCGTGGATGTACACCGTAGCCACGGTCGTGGGCTCGCTGGCGCTGCCATGGATCGGGCGGCAGATGGACCGCATTGGGCCGCGCCGCATGGTGCTATTCGTAGGCGGTGCCTTTGCACTGGCCTGTCTGGGCATGAGCCAGGTGCGCGGATGGATCACGCTCTTCATTGGGTTTCTGCTCCTGCGCGGACTGGGCCAGGGCGCGCTCGGGCTCATCAACAATCATGTGGTGAACCTCTGGTTCGAGCGGCGGCGCGGCATGGCCGTAGGCGTGCTGGGACTGGGCATGGCCGGGGCCACGGCGATCTTTCCGCCGCTCATTGAGCAGATGTTGCAGGCCTACGGATGGGCGCAGTCGTACGTCATCATTGGCGCGCTGCTGGCCGTAGGCGTAGTGCCGCTGCTGGTGCTGCTGTACCGCGCCGAGCCCGAGCGCTTCGGCCTCACGCCCGACACCGCCCTCCCGTCGCTGGGCACCGCCTCGGCCTCCCCCAACGACCCGGTACGCGGACTTACCCTGCCGCAGGCACGCCGCACCCGCACCTTCTGGCTCTTCATTGCAGGCGGCGTATGTGCGGGCGGACTCGGCACCGGACTGCTCTTTCATCACTTCGCGATTCTTGCCGAGGCCGGCGCCGAACGCACCCTGGCGGCGCAGTTCTTCGTTCCGTACGGCGTGCTCACCGCAGTCTTTACGCTGCTCATGGGAACGCTCATCGACCGCGTGTCCCCGCGCTACCTGATGGGGATTCTCATGGCTACATATGCCGCCCTCATGGTCAGCGCTCCGTTCGCCGCTACGCCCGTTTGGGTGTGGGCCTACGGACTCCTCTTCGGCGCCGCGCAGGGCACGCAGAATGCCTTGCTGGGCAGCGCGTTTGCCTACTACTTCGGACGCGCCCACCACGGCAGCGTACGCGGATTTGCCGCCACCATCTTCGTGGCCGGTACCGCATTGGGTCCGGTGCTGCTGGCGCTGGGACCGGATTGGCTGGGCTCGTTCACGCCGGTTTTGTGGGCCAGTGCACCGCTTGCGGTGGCGGTTGGCCTCGTGTCGTGGTGGGCCGAATGGCATCGGTGGGATGCGGAAGATCTGGTTACGTCAATCGCATAATCACGGCACTTGCGCGTGTCGGCACCTCCACGTGTAAGGTGCGTTTCGTAGAATACGGTCGTATCACTGTATGCTCTCCCTACTCCCTACCGCTATGCAAGCTTTTATGGATTCGGTGATTCGCACCCTGGGGCTTGAAGAGATCGACCGCCAGATTGCGGGCTGGATGGACCGCTACGGGCGCTGGCTCTTGCGCATCTCCATTGCCATCGTGTTCATCTGGTTTGGCGGGCTGAAGGTCATCGGCATCAGTCCTGCTGAGGAACTGGTCAAGAACACCGTCTATTTCATGCCCGCTGAACTCTTCTACCCTGTTCTGGCCTGGTGGGAGGTGCTGATCGGCGTTACCCTTCTAATTCGACCACTCAACCGCGTTGCCATCCTGTTGCTCTTCCTGCAGATGCCGGGTACCATGCTGCCGCTGTTTATTCTGCCCGAGGTGTGCTTTACCGCCTTTCCGTTTGGCCTTACGATCGAAGGGCAGTACATCATCAAAAACCTGGTGCTCATCAGCGCCGGACTGGTGGTGGGCGGCAGCGTCCGTGAGCAGAGCAGCACGGCCAAGCGACTGTAGGTATACAGTCTGGGGAGGCCTCACAACGTGCTGACGTGCTCAATCCGCCTCAAGCGTGGCACGCAGCTTGCGGAGATAGGCAGGCGTGTCGAGCAGGCGCGGTCCGTACCATGAAAACAGCTGTCCATCTACAACGTGCACCGGCGTATCGGGGCAGGCCGTGCGAAGGTCCTCTGTGAAGGCGTCTTTCTGATGGAACGGGAACGGCTCGGTGCTGCACAGAATCACATCAAGATTGGCAGCGGCCAGGTCGTCGAGGGTAATCTCGGGGTAGCGCGTGGCATCGGCCCAGGGCGCGGTGAAGCCGCCGTAGCGCATCACGTCATGGATAAACGTGTCGCCACCCACGGTCATATGCGGATCGCGCCAGATGAGATAGGCGGCGCGCAGCGAAGACCACGCGGGCAGCGCCGCGAAGCGCTCGGCAATCGTTGTAGCCATCTGCCGGGCCTCCTTGTCCCGATCCACAAGCTGCCCCACGCGGCGAATCATGGCCGTAGCTTCGTCTACCGTCGATACGTCCGTAACGTACACCGGGGCGTGATCGCTCAGGGCCTGGACATCGGCCCTGGTGTTTTCCTCCTGATTGGCGAGGATGAGGTCGGGCTGCAGGTCGGCAACGCATTCGGTATCCACCTGCTTGGTACCGCCCACGATGGTCTTGGCTTCCCGCCACCCGTCTGGGCGCTCGCAGAAGCGCGTAAGGCCTACGACTTCGTCATCGAGCCCGAGCCCGTGCAGCAGATCGGTCAGGCTCGGTACCAGCGAGATGATGCGGGTGGGTGGCTCCGAAAGGACAATGCGGCGACCCAGGGCGTCGGTGATGTCAACGAAGGGCGCGGGCATAGCGGCATAGATCTACTGAAAGAATGTGGCTCCAAACAGTACGATCCCAGTTACGGCGCTGATGATAGCGATGGTGTTGAGCGTAGGCAAGGGCCGCTGCAGCGAGTGCTGGATGGGATTGCGCACCCCCATGAGTACACCGGCCAGGCCCAGAAAGGCGTCGGAGGCCGCTCCCAGTGCGTTGCCTTCTACATAGCTGCCGTAACTCATGTAGATGAGAAAGAGGCCGAATCCAATCAGCAGCAGGTCAACGATCGAGATCGGCGTATCGTCGCGGACGGCGTCGTTGGAGGTATCAGTCATAGGGTGGCGGGGGATGCGCAGTTAGGAGGATGCAGCGAGGGTATCGAGCAGACGCGTGGACAGTTCGCCAAAGGCGCCGTTGCTCATCGTCACCACCACATCGCCGGGCTGGGCGAGCTGTTGCACACGGCGCAGCGTGTCATCGGGGTCGTCGGCCACGGTGGCGTGCACGCCGCGCTCGCGGATGGTGGCGGCTACGGCGTGGACGTCGAGGCGGTCGTCGGCGCGGTCGTTGTGGCGAAAAGGTGGGGTGCTGAGCACAACCTGATCGGCGGCGTCGAAGGCTTCGGCATAGGCTGTGGCGAAGCGCGCGCGGCGGCTGGTGTTAGAGCGCGGCTCAAAGGCAACGATCAAGCGGCGCTCTGGGTAGGCCGTGCGCAGCCCGCGCAGCGTAGTTTGCACCGCCGTGGGATGATGCGCGAAGTCGTCGATTACGGTAATGTCGTTCACCACACCACGCACCTCCTGACGACGCGCCACTCCTTCGAATGTCTCGAATCCGCGAGCGACCTGCGCACTGTTGCACCCCTCGCTAAACGCAATGAGCGCCACCGCCAGCGCATTCTGCAGGTTATGGCGTCCGTGCAGGGGGAGCGTGTAGGAGCCGCGTTCCAGTCCGCCCATGGTGATGGTAAAGCGCTGTCCTTCGGGCCCGGCCTCGTGGTCGGCGACGGTCACGTCGTTGCTGGGGTCGAGCCCGTAGGTGCGCACCCGTCCGTCGGTGTGGGCGCCCAGGCGCGCCACAGCAGGGTCGTCGCCACAGAGCACGAGCAGTCCATCGCGCGCGCCGAGCGTGCCCACGAAGGCTTCGAACGCCTCGCGGTAGGTATCTTCGTCAGCGAATACATCGGCGTGGTCGAACTCCAGCGATGTTACGATGGCCTTGTCGGGCCGGTAGTGCATAAACTTGGGCCGGTCGTCGAAATAGGCGCTGTTGTATTCATCGCCCTCAATGACAAACGGCTGGTCGGTGCCCAGGTGTGCACTCTGTCCGGTGCTCTGCAGCACGCCACCAATCAGATAGCCGGGGTCGGCTTCGGCGGCACGCAAGGTGTGGGTAAGCAACGAGGTGGTCGTGGTTTTGCCGTGCGTGCCCGTCACGACGATGGAGCGGCGGTTCTCAGTTAGAAACGTATGGCCGAGGGCTTCCGGAAACGACTGCTGCACCAGGCCATGTTCGCGAGCGTACGCGGCTTCAGGATGGGTGGGCGTGCAGGCATTTCCTACAACGGTGAGGTCAGGCGCGGGGTCGAGGTGCGCTGCGTCGTATCCCTCAAGCACCTCAATGCCCCGGTTCTTCAGCTGTGTGCTCATAGGAGGATACGCCGCTTCGTCGCTGCCCCGCACGTCGTATCCAGCCTCGTCGAAGAGCTGCGCCAGCGAGCCCATGCCCGTACCGCAGATGCCAATCAGGTAGACATCGTTGACGGCGTCGGGTGCGGGTACATCGGGACGATTGAACGAGCGCAGATGGGCATCAGGCGGCATGGAGTGCACAGGTAGCAGACAGAGTACAGGCGAACTGGCTACGTACGTCGTTACTCGGCAGAAGACGACGAAGACACATCGGGCGGGGCCACCGTCGGCGATGTTTCCGAGGACGACGACCCATCGGCAGAAGCAATGACATCGGCCTCAGCAGCAGCGTCTTCTGAGAGCATGCCGAGCTTTTTGGCGCGGCGGAACCACTGCTGCCGGGCGAGTGCCTGCATATCCTCGACCGAGTCAGCCTCGTCAACGATCTCCATGCCCAGCAGCGTTTCGACGACATCTTCCATGGTCACGATCCCGGCCACGCCACCGTACTCATCCACCACGAGTGCGATGTGCTCCAGGCGGTCGAGCAGGCGCTCCAGCAGGTCGGGCAGCGGCAGGGTCGGCTGCACCACGAGCATCTCGCGGGCAAGCTCCGAGAGCGGGACTTCAAGTTCTTCCTGAGCAGCGCGCAGCAGCAGCTCATCTTTGAGCACGTAGCCGGTCACATCGTCACGATTCTCGCCATACACCGGAATGCGCGAGAAGCGAAAGGCATCGTGCTCGTTGACGACATCGCCGATGGTTTCCGTTTCGGGCAGATCAAAGATGACGGTGCGCGGCGTCATGACGTCTTTCACGCGCAGCGAGTTGAAGCGGAACAGATTGCGCAGGATGTGCGATTCTTTTTCCTCAAAGACGCCTTCCTCCTCGCCCAACTCAGCCATGGCCGTAAACTCTTCGCGGCTAAAGGAGCTCTGCTCTTCGCCGTTGGACAGCAGATACGAAAGGCCCTGCGACAGCTTCACGAACGGCCACATGGCCAGAATAGTAGGGCGCAAGATGCGCACCACCGCCGGCGCCAGGCTGCGCCAGTAGCCCGCACCCAGCGTCTTGGGGATGATCTCCGAAAACACCAGAATCATGAGTGTAAGCACCGCCGAAATGACACCCACATAGGCATCACCAAACACGACGGTAGCCTGTGCGCCTGCCCCAGCAGCTCCCACCGTGTGCGCCACCGTATTCAGACTCAAGATGGCTGCCAGCGGACGGTCAATGTCTTCTTTGTAGCTCTTGAGCTGCTCACCGAGAGCGGCACTGCCATCACGCTCCAGCGCAGCCACATACGACGGTGTGATGCTCAGCAGCACCGCCTCCATGATCGAGCATAAAAATGAGACTCCAATGGCCAGCGTAACATATAAGAGTAATAGACCCATGCAACGAGCGCGGCTTGGCAGACGCTGAACGCATGTGCATTATAGCAGCACGCGCTTGCATCCACAAGCAACGACACACGGTTGTGAAGGAGGTAACGAGGGGTGAATAGCAAGAATGCGCTGCCGTCGATGCAGTTTCTACAGGTTGGTGGATACAACGCCTGTTCTCACGAGGCCGCAACGTCTCGCAACTGAGCGAGCACCGTGCGGCAGCGATCAGGAATGCTTTCGTCAAAGTGGTGGCGCAGGTACGCATCGACCAGTTCTTGCACGGTACGATGTACCTCGGGCTCCATGTGCATGCGTCGGACTGCGCTGAGGCGGGCCCGTGCGATGACGGCGTAGGCACGGAGCGCCGTGCGCGAGGCCTTGCGTGCAGTGCTGGGGCGTGCGTCGATGGGATACACACCGCCGTCAGCCAACGAGAGCCACCCGACCTCGTCAATGGCCTCAACGCGGTCGCGTCGTATGGCCGGGGCCACCCCCAGCGCCTCGGCCAATCGTAGCTGAAAAAACGGCCACAGGACGCGGGGGCGCTCCTCCTCGGCGTCCAACCGGTGCAGCACGGCCACAAGTAGTTCAAAGATAGAAGGTTGCGGATTTTCATCGCTGAGCAGCGCATCAGTAAGCTCAACCATGCGCAGCCCCAGTGTAATTTTCAGCAGGTCGTCGCTCAGTGTGCGGTAGGTGGACACGTGGCTGCTTTCGCTTAGCATCTGCAGACTGCGTGTCGGTTTGTAGTAGAACACCACCTGCGTGTGGGCCATGGGCTGCAAGGTGGCTCCGAACTTGCTTTTTGTTCGGCGCGCGCCCTTGGCCAGTACGGCTATCTTGCCACGCTCACGCGTGAGCAGCGTCACAATGCGGCTGCTTTCGCTGTAGTCAAGCCCCCGCAAGACCACTGCCTCGGTGCGAACAATATCGCGCTGCGCCATAGCCGACGATAGTCAGTACAAACGGAAAAACGAGTGCAACGTTACGATTTGGGGCCGATTGGGGTCTGCTTTCCCCATGTAGCGTATCCGCAATAGCCTTTGTCTTATGCGCTGGCTCTACCGATGGCAACGCCATGTCGCCCTGACCTCGCTCGAAACTGCTGTGCTGCTCGGACTCGTTAGCCTGCTGATGCTGGGGGTCGGGGTTCAGCACTGGCAGATGCACCAGATTCCGCCCCTCTCTGAGCAACTACACACCGGCCCCGAGGCCCTGCCCGATTCGCTGCTCAACGCAGCCCAGACCGCGTCTCCGATTGCGGCCCCTAATGCACCCATCAACGTGAATACCGCCAACGCTGAGACGCTGCAGGACCTCTCGGGCATTGGCCCCGCCCTTTCGCAACGCATCATCGACTACCGAACGGCCCACGGCCCGTTTCAGTCGGTTGATGGGCTGCGGGCAGTGTCTGGCATTGGCCCCAAAACAGTGGAGGACATCGCAGATCGCGTCGTGCTATCCGATGGCGAGTAGCGCGCCGTGGTATCCCCCCAGTGTGTCGATTTATTCTGCAATCTGGTGCTACAGCTCGGAGCGGGCCGGCTTGTCTTCAGAGGCCGACTCCTCGTCTCGTTCTTCCTCCTCTTGCTCTTCGATCCGCCGGGCCACCGCTTCGGGCGTCCACTGCTTGCTGACTTCCTGCTCCCGATCCAGAAATCGCCAGATGGGGACAAGCAGGGCCGCTGCCAGTGAAAAGAAGATCAGCAGCGTGGGGATTGTAATAAGCCAGAACTGGGCATCCATAATAGCAACGGCATGCAAGATGAGGCAGGCAACGAGCACCAGTGTCCGTTCGTAGTAACGCCAGAGCTGGCGCGGCGTTCGACCGGCTGCATAGTACGACGAGCATAGCCCCCAAAGCACGCCCCGAACATGCCGTGCGAACATGCGCTCGTGCTATTGATTGATACATTCGGTTGCGCGCTCTGGCCCTCGTGCTCCCATGCTTCTTGGATGCCCATATGGCCCGCGCTTCCCCAACCATGTCGTACCCTAACGTTTCAGCCCCATGCTTGACTCGTCTCCCCCCTCGGCCACGCGCCTCCTCATTGTTGAAGACGACCCGGAAGTAGGCACCGGCCTCGAAGAGTTTTTTACGCTCAAGGGATACCACGTCTCTCGCGTAGACGACGGCAAACAGGGCCTGCAAGAGATCACTTCGCTGCCGCCCTACGACCTGGTCATCCTGGACGTGATGCTCCCGCACAAGAGCGGGTTTGAGATCCTGCGCGAAGCGCGCCAGTCTGGCGTTGACTCGCCCGTCATCATGCTCACCGTAAAGGCCAGCGAAGACGATAAGCTACGCGGCTTTAAACTCGGAGCCGACGACTACGTGACCAAGCCGTTCGACGCCGAAGAGCTTGCTGCCCGCGTGCAGGCTGTGCTCGAACGCAGCCACCAGGACGGGGAGGCCGACGATAGCTTCAGCTTCGGGGATGTTGAAGTCGAGTTTTCCAGCGAAACCGCCCAGCGCAATGGCGAGACAATTGAGTTTACAACGCTGGAGTTTGACATCCTGGAGTACTTCATCGAGCACCGCGGACGGACCGTGAGCCGCAAGCAGCTCCTGCGGGATGTGTGGGGCATCAGTGGCGACATCACCACGCGCACAATCGACCGGCACGTGGCGTCACTCCGCAAAAAGATCGAGCCTGATCCCACCGATCCCACCTACATCGAGACGGTGTACGGCATCGGGTATAAGTTCTCGGTGTAGTGTACAACCGCCGGAAACAACAGTAGGGACACGGCGCGCCGTGTCCCTACGGACCGACACACGAACGCTTGCTACCGCCCCATGCCAAAGACGCCGCCCCGGATCATCCAACTGAACTGGTTGCCGGGACGATCGGGAAATTCGCCAGGCGTGGCGGCGAAGTCGCCCTCAATCGTTAGCGGCGTTTCCAGCGGAGTAATGGTGGCGGGCGGCGGCTCGGGCATTTCACTCGGGCGTACACTCGTCGGCGGGTTGTTACCCAGCGAGTCAACAAACGCCTCAATGTCTGCAATGGCTACGCTGATCTCGGTTGCTGACTCCACTGTAAACGTCCCGACAACCCCGTCTTCGCTGGCCTGCTCTACGGTGAGCGTGCCATCTGTTGGCGTGTACGAGTGAATCGAGTCGGCCGTTGTTCGCGTGTAGCTGGTCGTAAGCCGATCGTCAAAGAAGAAGCCCGGTTGGCGGCAGTCCGACGGATCCTCGCATGGCAGGTCGAAGCCGAGGTCGTACGAGCCCTCTCCAAGCGGCTCCTCACCGATGTGGGTAAACGAAAGCGAGTGAGACGCGCCGGTGTCGTCCTCCCCAAATAGTTGGACGGCGGTCAGGGTGTAGCCGGTATCGCCAATCGGGAGGAAGAACGCCGCTTCGTCGGAGAAGGCGTCGTTGCCGCCGAGCGCAGCGTTGCCCTCAATCGCTGTGTTCAGCGGCGCGCCGATTTCCATCTCAGCGTAGGGATCGGGCATCTCCTCGCCCGATTCGACCGAGTCGCAACCGGTGATGGCAAGTGCTGCCATAAATAAAACGAGAGCACAGCGTGTTGGAGTAAGATATCGCATGGCAAGTTATTGGCTGGTTGTCTGTCGAGATATGTATATGCTCATCCGTCATAGCTCAGACTGATCTACGACAGATAAAGCAGAATTCTTTACGTTCATTGCATACTTTAGGAAGCACCTATTTGTTTTTCAAGAAGGCATTGCTCGCACTTTCCCATTCACACACCATCGTAACACCTGCTGCAACGCCGCGCCTTTTATTCCACTGTTCCTCGGCTGTAGTAGATACCTTCTGGATCACGGTCAATCATACGAAGAGACACATGAACATCTCCGGTTTCGTCTGTGGTTAATCCGATATGTTGTGATGCCCCATCGGCGTCGAGCAAGTTTTCAGTGGAAGTCCACGTTTCACCACTTCCACGGAGATAGAAAGCGGGGAAGGAGGTGGTGCTGAATCCACTTTTCTGGAAGACGAGATTTGCGGCACCAGTTCCATCAATGGCAACAGAGGAAAAGGTAAGAAACCCATCGATGGAAAAAGAGGGGGTAAGATTTTTAGCCTCCGTCCATTCCGTACCGCCGTTCGGCGAACAGCTCCCGAATATCGCATCAGCACTCAAGTCTCCGTTCAGGCTCTTAGCCCAGACAATGTACAATTGGTCGTTGGTGCCGTAGCGGATAAAAGGGGTTTGTGCAGGCTCGCTGTATCCTGAACGGTCTACCAGCACGCCCTCCGACCATGTTTGCCCGTTATCTTCAGAATGTGTCACAAACACGCTATTCCGATCTCGCTCTTCTCGGGTCGTATCAGGGGCCAGGTAGGTGACAGAAAGAACCCCTGTTTCGCTAAACGCGATATCAGGACCAAATCCGCCTCCCTGCCCTCCAATTGGTGTTTTACCACCCGTCCACCCCGATGTATTCCGAACAAAGTGCCGGATTTGAGGAGGCGTTTCTTCATTTTCCTGGGAGGTTAGCACGATATGAGGGTGTCCCTCATCATCAAAAGCAAAACTGCGTGGTGCAGCAAAGAAGTCATCGCTGCGCGAAGCGAACACTTCTTCGGCAGGCTGCCAGGTCTGGCCGCCATCGGTGCTCTGGGTGTAGTACACAGCATCTGGTACAACGTCGGGGCGCGGAGTGGCATCCTGCAGTCGTTCTCCCCACATGAGATGAAGCGTACCATCGGGTCCTGCTGCAAGCGTGGGATTCATGGAAGGCGTATCGCTCTGTGACAGGTTAACCGGCTCTGTCCATCCTGACGCCGTACGTCGTACGACATACACGTCTTGTATTGTCACGAACGTTCCAGTCGTATCTACCTGATGAAATGCGATGACCGGTTCGCCATCGTGGATGGCTACATCAGCATGAGTGGCAATACCGTCCACATCGACAGGCACCTGCTCCGGGGTTTCCCACGTCACGGACGAGGATAGCGCGTCGCCCTCACAAGCAACCGGATCAGGCTCTGGGGGCTCTGTGGTCGTATCACATCCGATGAGTAAAACCACCAGTGCCAGCTTTATCGCTACGCGCCCGACCAGATATGAAATAGATTGCGGAGTCATGGCGTTCAGTTGTTATATGAATGTATGCAAGAAAATGATAAACAAATGGCCGGGGACTTGGCGAGAGAATGCCATGTCCCCGGCTAACTTGCACCGCTAAAACGACCACGTGTATTCCCAAGCGCCAGACCAGTCTTGAATTCTTACGTACCCATTTGGGTAATCCGCGCTCTCGTCGTATACGAGATGGTTCCCTCTCTGACTATACCACGTATTTGTTTGGTAATTGAGAGTAGCAGAAACTCCTGCAAAGCGGCCGTCGAAACTGTAATCGTAGCCTATGTATGCAGGGAAAAAGTCAACATAGGACGATCCAATTACGTCCAAGTAAGAGACATTTTTGGTGGTTCTGGTATTGGACCCCATCCATACGCGTGAAAGAAAAGAGTTAGGATCGACATACGATCCTAAGTATGCTGTCCAACCGCCCGAAGTTGGAGCACTGGAGTGCTCAACAGCAGGCACCGTGTTATCTGGATCTACCTGGGCGTCAAAATCCACCGTGCTGGCATCAACCGCTTGGTCTCGAATGTCCTGTGACGGTTCAGCTTCAGTTCCTACACTTTGATCCTGAAGCTGTATGTCTGGGCGTGTAGAAGGGACTTTGTATCCATCAGGAGCTCGTGACTGGACCTGATTTGTAATGTCTTCGGGGACAGCGTACTGATCTGTCGAGTACACACCTGACTCCAGATCAAGCGGAAGCCCAAAGGCATTCAGGCGCTTGTCCTGCATATCATCGGTAGACTCAACAGAGCGTTCTGGAGCCGGGATCTGGTCATTCCCTTCCTCTACCTCAACGGGAGCTTCTTGATCACATCCAGTTAGTCCCCCAAGCACCAGGGTACATGCAATCACCAATGCGAATGAACGTCGTATCGATTGGATAATCATCACTTTTCAAGGTATCCGACGAGAAGTATCTGACTATAATGCATTGTTCATTACCAGCTTCATGGCTTCTTGTTATCTATCGATCGATACAATTTTTATGTGACGACCGATACATTTTTACTATCCGCCTGTCTTCTGCAAGCGCAGCCAGGTCGGCACGTCGTGGTCATATCCCCATACAATGAGCTTGAGCCGAGAAGACATATCCAGCTTCTGAAGGATGTGGTGTACATGGTTTTTGACTGTGCCCGTGCTCACGTGCAGCGCCTCAGCAATCTCAGGATTGGCCTGCCCCCGCATGACAGCAGCCAGCACCTCGCATTCGCGGGGCGTCAGTTGACGTAACTGGTGATGCACTGAGGTCTGCCCAGGCAGTAGTTGCCTCGATAGGTGCGGGCTGATCCATCCGTCTTGACCAGCCGCTGCACCGCGCAGGGCTTCGAGCACGAATGCGGGTGCATCGGATGTCATCAGACACCCTGCGGCACCAGCATCGAACATCGAGTCGGCCATCCACGGCTGGAGAATTTGGCTCAGCACCACGACACGCGTCTTCAGATCGCTCGACGCAATTGATCTTACGATCGTGGTGGTTGGCGGCTTTTCAAATGAGGCTCCAATGACCGCGACATCCGGTGATGCCTTGCGTACGTCCTGCAGAGCTGTCTTTCCGCAATCAGTAGCATCGACCGTCTGAAAGTCGGCCACGTGGTCGAGCCATGTGTGGAGCACTGTCCCCACGAGTAGGTGGGGAACGGCAATGAGAATGCGAATGGGCATTGGATCGTTGCCAAAACGGGAAACGCACGAACTGGATGGGCTTTGCTGTGCATTCACATGGTAATACGCCGTGTTCGAGCACGCAACCGTTGGTTGTAACAGATTGCTACGAGCACACCATCGTAACACCTGCTGCAACGCCGCGCCCGGAGCATGCGTACAGGGCGTCTGCATCGGGTGCACGTTTCGCATCTGTTTTCTTGCTCAATAGCACGCTTTCAGCCTATGGCTTCGGTATCGCACGGCGATCTTCTGACCCTCGACATTGAAAAGTTTGCCGACAAGGGCGCTTCGCTGGCCCGCGTTGACGGCTACGTGATCTTTGTGGAGGATGCGGTGCCAGGCGACCGGGTGAAGGCGTACGTCTACCAGGCCAAGTCCAGCTTCGCCAAGGCCAAGCTCGACACGCTCATCGAGCCCAGCATCCTGCGCACCGAGCCCCGATGCCGCTACGCCGACACCTGTGGCGGATGCGCGCGCCAGCATGTGACATACGAGGCGCAGTTGGAGGCCAAGCAGCAGTCCGTGCAGGAAGCCTTTGCGCATCACAGCGATTTTTCGGATGTCGAGGTGCCGCCCGTTATCGGGATGGAGGAGCCGTTCTACTACCGCAACAAAATGGACTTCGACTTCAGCGCCGACCGCTGGCTCACCCGCGATGAAATCGACTCCGGGCAGGACTTCGACACCGACTTTGCGCTGGGGATGCACGCGCCCGGTCACTTCGACAAGGTCCTCGACCTGCACGAATGCCACCTGCAATCGGACATGAGCGCGCGCCTCGTGAATGGCGTCCGCGACTTTGTGAAGGAGCAGGGCTGGGCGCCGTGGGACATCCGGAAGCAGAAGGGCTACCTGCGGCATCTCGTGATTCGCGAGGGTAAGCGCACGGGCGATCTCATGGTGAACCTCGTGACCTACGGGCGCAATGCCGAGCGCCGCGATGCCTTTGCCGACTTCTTGCAGCGCGAATTTCCGGAGGTTACGACGTTTGTGGATACGGACCACACCGGCAAATCCCATAACGTAGAGGGCGATACGCAGACCGTCTTCGGCCCCGGCACCATCGACGACATCATCGGCGACTATCGCTTCACGATCAGTCCGCAGTCGTTCTTCCAGACGAACACGCAGCAGGCCGAGCGCCTCTACCAGATTGCGCACGACTTTGCTGATCTGCAGCCCACCGACACCGTGTACGACCTGTACTGCGGCGCAGGAACCATCTCGCTCTTCCTGTCGGATGCCGTGGATCAGGTCGTCGGCGTGGAGCTCATCGAGGAGGCCGTGGAAGATGCCCGCGCCAACGCCGCCCAGAACGACGTATCCAACTGCACCTTCGAGGCAGGCGACCTGAAGACGGTCTTCACGGACGACTTCGTGGATACGCATGGCACGCCTGATGTCCTCATTGTGGATCCGCCGCGCAACGGCATGCACAAGAAGGTGACCGCCCAAATCAAAGCGCTGCGTCCCGAGCGCTTCGTGTACGTAAGCTGCAACCCACAGACGCAGGTGCGCGACCTCGACCGCCTGCGCGATGTGTACCAGATTGAGGCGGTGCAGCCCGTCGATATGTTTCCGCATACGCCGCATATTGAGAACGTGGTATCACTGCGAGCGATCTGATTTTGGACGTTCGATTGGGGATTTGCGATTGGGGATTTTGGATTGCTCTGTTGTGTGGGGTTCTCTTTACTCGGAGGCTTACTGATTCTTGCGAAGCGTTTTGATGGAGGCAACAGTCATCGCCACGATTTCGTCGCCCTCTTGCATCAGGTCGGTTATTCGGTGCTCTGGGACCAGCCCTGAATCGATAAGAAGCTCCATCCAATACAGGCACTCATCGGCCTCTTCTTCGACGATGGCGAGCTTTGCAATGACATCGGCACGTGACTTCCCTCTGCACGCCGCGCGATAGTTTGCACCAACCGACGTGCCCGAACGTAGCAGTTGACGCCCGATGACGGACGCGAGTCGCCCTCGCGGAAGTGACTCTGTTAGCCGAATGATGCGAAGCGCGTACTGCTTGGTACGGTCCTTAAATGCTTGCTCAGTCATCCTTGAATGGGAATCCGAGAGCTGAAAATCCTGCGCCTGTAGCCGTTGCAACGCCGGCTTGTCTGTATAGACCGCGCAGCAGCCCAAGCGTAACGTGCAATTTTACAGACTACCATTCGCCATCGAGATCCCCCCATCCTCAAGCGATTCCCTCCAATGGAACCCAATCGAAAATCGCAAATCCAAAATCGCAAATTCAAAACCGCCGATTAACGGAATAGCCCCACCGCCATCCTCCATCTTCCCCCCACCACTCTCCATGCCCCCCAATCCAAAATCGCAAATCCAAAATCGCAAATCGAAGACGGCGTTCGTAACCGGGGGCACCGGCTTTGTGGGCAGCCATCTGGTCGAGGCGCTGCTGGAGCGCGGGTATGGAGAGGTGCGGTGTCTGGTACGCGACCGGCAAAAGTGGTTGGGGCCGCTCGATATTACGCCGGTGCGGGGCGATCTGACCGATGTGGAGGCGCTCTGGAAAGGGCTGCAGGGCGTCGATGAGGTGTACCATGTCGCCGGCATCACACGGGCGCAGGACTGGGATACGTTCTATCAAGCCAACGTCCGCGGCACGCTCAACCTGCTCGGGGCCGTTAAGCAGGTGGCCTCCGATGTGGACCGCGTGCTCATCACCAGCAGTCTGGCGGCTGTGGGACGCGGCGCCGATGGCGTAGCTACGGAGACCGACCCGCTACAGCCAGTGAGCCGCTACGGACGCAGCAAGGCCGAGATGGAAGAGGCGCTCCGCAGCACGCACCAGATGCCAACGTCGTACTGGGACGAGCTGCCCATCACCGTGGTGCGTCCGCCTGCGGTGTATGGCCCGCGCGACCGCGACATCCTCACGTTCTTTCAGGCGGTGAACAGCCACGTGTGCCCTGTGGTAGGCGGCGGCAGCGATCCGGCGGTGAGCCTGGTGCACGTACGCGACCTGGCTCAGGGCATGATTCAGTGCGCTACGACGCCTCAAGCATTGCACGAGGTCTTCTTTCTGGGCAGCACGCGCCCATACGCCTGGAACGAGGTCAAAAAAGCCTCCACCGCAGCGCTCGACACATGGGCGGTTACCCTGCCGGTGCCCACGTTCATGGTTGGTGCCGTAGGCGCCGCATCCGAACTATGGGGCAAAATCTCCGGGTCGTATCCGGCCTTAAACCGCGAAAAGGCCCGCGAAATCCGCCACGCTGCCACCATGTGCAGCAGCGAGAAAGCGAGGCGCATGGTCGGATACGAACCTGCCATCGCACTCGACGAAGGGGTTGCCGAAACCATCGCCTGGTATCGCGAACAGGAATGGCTGTAGAGGGATGCAGAGGGGCTCCCTCCGCCCGAGATCGTGTAAAGGCTGTTACAGGCGCCTCGGCCCGGAACGGAGGCCATGCAGCTACAGTGAAGCTACCATATCCGTTTTAAACCTGTTCTTGCCGCCGTGCCCGTGCCCGACGTGTCTGATACGCCTCCGCCCAGCGACTTTTCATCTGCAGATCCTGATGCGCTTCGCGAATCCACCACCACGCGCGCCGAAGTGGCGTTCCTGATGCTCGCTGGGGTCTTCATCGGCGCGCTGGTCATGACCAACGCCATTGCCGGGAAGTTCTTCGTCTTGTTTGGCCAAGAGCTTTCAGCGGGCATTATTGCGTATCCGGTCACGTTCTTGGTGACGGATCTCATCTCGGAGCTCTATGGCCGCAAGCGTGCGAGCACGGTGGTCGGCGTGGGGTTTGTTGTGAGCGTGTTTGTGACGCTCGTGGTGTGGATTGCGGCGCAGGCTCCGGTCTACGACGCCTCGCCCGTATCGCAAGAGGCGTTCGACATGGTCTTCGGGCTGATGCCGGGCATTGTGCTGGGCTCGATGATCGCGTACCTTACCGCGCAGTACATTGACGTGCAGATTTACGAAGGACTGCGCACGCTCACCAGCGGCAAGTACATGTGGATCCGCAACAACGGCTCTACCTTCTTTAGCCAACTGGTGGATACGACGATGGTCGTGACCATTGCGCTGGTCTGGTGGCCGCAGATCGATGGCAATCCGCAGACCGAAGCGCTGGCGTGGTCGACCTGGCAAGGCATTGTGTTTGGGCAGTACGTGTTCAAGCTTGGTATTGCTGCGCTTGACACACCGGTGCTCTATGCTTGCGTATACGCGCTTCGCCGCTGGATTGCGAACGACCCAAATGCCACACTGTCTGTATCTTCCGCAAAGCGCACGCCCGAGCAGTC
The DNA here is from genome assembly GCF_002554705.1 of Longimonas halophila. GTDB lineage: Bacteria > Bacteroidota > Rhodothermia > Rhodothermales > Salinibacteraceae > Longimonas > Longimonas halophila. Next base: position 22,389 of record NZ_PDEP01000014.1, read on the forward strand.
CGCCGTACACACGTAGCTGCTACGCGCGCGATGGCTGGCGGCTACTGCACACGCTCCAGCCGGTTATTGCGATACCGGTGGATGAACAATCCCTGGTTGATGTTGCCCTGACTAAAGTCAATGCGGATGCCCAGCCCCTCGTATAGCGCAGCTCTCCGCAGCATATCGGGACGGATACGCGTTGACGACGCGTCCAATCCGTTCAGCAGATAGTCGGTCACGTCGTGCCCGGTATAGGCCAAGCGACGAATGATGGGCGTATCCGCATCGGGTGAGGTGCCGGTAAGAATCTCGTAGTTGCGCACGAAGTCTTGCACCTCAGGCCGCGTGGTGTTTACGTAAAAGTCGTTCGTGTACGTGGCGGTGAACTTGCTGGCCTCGTTCTCGATGCCCAGATTGTGCCACTCAGCATTGCCCAGCGCCCGTATCCCCAAACGCATGCGCTCCAGCCCCACCAGCGCCTCCTGAATGCGTCCGCCCGCATTGCGTCCGGTAAACGGTAAGTATATAGCCTCGGCGGCGGTCATCATCGAGTCGGTGATGGTGCTGTCGGACCGTATGGCGGTGGGCAGACTTGCCCACGCACGGGGCGTTTCGACCTCGTATGTAAAGGGGATGTTCATGCCGATAGAGCGCGCCTCTTCGCGAAAGCCATTGGCCATGCGCTGGCTCAGATCGCGTCCACGCTCATAAACGATGGCCGTAGACCCGATGAGCAGACTCTCAGCGGCATAGCGCGCCATCGCCCGGCCTCGCATTTCAATCGACGGGTTCGCCTGAAAGACGTACCTACGCCCTGCTGATACGCTCGCCTCTGTGGCCAGTGGCGCAACGAACACCACCCCGGCCTCCTCAGCCGCCGCTCCAGCAATTTGGGCCTGCCGACTGTAAAACGGCCCCACGATGACATCAACTTGATCCATGCGCACCAGCGAGTCGACCGCCGCACGTAGTGATTGCTCGGTACCAGACTCGCCGGTATGAAACTGGCGCACATGCATCTTCGCCGCCCGACGTGGCCGTCCAACTTGCTCGGTAACCGCTTGCAGCGAATCGACTACGATGGTGTCGCGCGGCGTGGTGAACACGGCAGAGCCGTCGTTCTCCGCCCGTTCGTCATCGAACAAGTCGGAAGTATCGTGGACGGTCACATCGTCGGCCTGGTTGCTCAGTTCAGGCGGCAGCACATAGCGGCGCTGCACACCGTTGTGGCGGTCTACCGCCAGGCGCACGCCGTTGAAGAAGGCCTGCGAGCGGGCGGCCTCTTCGCCCTCCAGGTTGAGCATCAGACCAATGCGGAGCGTATCCGGGGCCGATTGGCCGTCTTGCAGCCCGTCACGCGCATAGCTGATGATCTGGTTGGCCTGCCCTCGATACGTGGTGTCGGGGTAACGGTCGAGTAGCGTTTCCAGAATGGAGATGGCATCGTCGTAACGCCCGGCGCGGTAGAGCGCCCGCCCGCCCATGAGCAGCGCTGCTGTCGTCTTTTGATGCAGCGGATACTCGACGGTGGCCCGAAAGCGCCGGTAGGCTTCGGTGTAATCTCCGTCCTCAAAGGCGGCCAGCCCCTCTTCAAAGAGCAGTTCGGCGTCCTCATTTTCAGGAATCTCGTCGTTTTGCTGCGCCATGGCTCCAGGCGCCAGGCCCACCAGCAGCACAAGCAGAATAGGAATCCAACGCCACATAATCGGTCTCATCTCGATGATCAGCAGTGCGATAGGAGCAACAGGCGTTGGGAACGCGCCCTACAAGGGATACGCCAGGCGCTACTCCCACTCGATGGTTCCCGGCGGTTTCGAAGTGATGTCGTACGTGGCCCGGTTGATGCCGCGCACCTCATTGACGATACGGTTGGCCGTGTGCCCGAGCATATCGTGGGGCAGATGCGCCCAGTCGGCGGTCATGCCGTCCACGCTCGTCACCGCGCGCAGAGCGCATACATGCTCGTAGGTGCGTTCGTCGCCCATTACGCCCACCGTTTGCACGGGGAGCAGCACCGCAAGCGCCTGCCACACCTCGTCGTACAGATCATGAGCGCGTAGTTCCTCAATAAAAATGGCATCGGCCGCACGCACGGTAGCCAGGCGCTCGCGGGTCACTTCGCCCATAATGCGAATGGCCAGCCCCGGTCCCGGAAACGGATGCCGGTTTACAATCGACGACGGCACGTTCAGCAGCTCGCCAATGGCGCGCACTTCGTCTTTGAACAGCTCGCGGAACGGCTCCAGCAGCTCAAATCCAAGCTCTTCAGGCAGCCCGCCCACGTTGTGGTGCGTCTTGATGGTGACTGACGGCCCCTTGAACGACACGCTCTCAATCACATCCGGGTACAGCGTACCCTGTGCTAAGAACGCAGGACGCGTGCCCAGGTCCTGGGCCAGCGCATCGGTTTCGGCGGTAAATACGTCGATGAAGGTGTTGCCGATGCGCGTGCGCTTCTCTTCGGGATCGTCGACGCCTTCAAGCGCATCCAGAAAGCGGTCGCTGGCGTCTACCGCACGCAGGTCCATGTTAAAGTGGCCGCGAAAGGTATCTTGCACCTGCATCCACTCACCCTTACGCAGCAGTCCGTTGTTGACAAAGATGCAGTGGAGCTGGTCGCCAATGGCTTTGTGCAGCAGCGCGGCGGCCACCGAAGAATCGACACCGCCCGAGAGGCCCAAAATGACGTGCTGATCGCCTACCTGCTCACGGAGTGCCTCTACCTGCGTCTCCACAAACGACGCGGGCGACCACGCCCCTTCGCATCCGCAAATACGCAGCGCAAAGTTTTCGAGCAGCTGCGCGCCGTAGTCCGTATGCACCACCTCGGGATGAAACTGCACGCCAAAGTGCGGCCTGTCGGTGTGGCGCACGGCTGCGATCGGGGCATTTTCGGTGCGCGCCAGCACAGTGTAGCCATCGGGGAGCGCGGTGAGGTGGTCGCCGTGGCTCATCCACACGGTTGAGCCGTCGGGGATGCCTTCGAGCAGGGCGTCGGTACGGGTCTCGTTGGGGATGCGCAGGGTGGCACGCCCAAACTCGCGGCGTTCGGCACCTTCTACGGCTCCGCCTGCGATGTGAGCCATCGACTGCAACCCGTAGCAGATGCCCAGTACGGGCACCGGGCTGCCATCATCGCGGGTCAGGCGCAAGAGCTCCGGGTCGAGCTCCGGCGCATAGTCGTCGTAGACCGAGCACGGCCCGCCCGACAGGATGACGCCATCGGGGTTAAGGGCAGCAAGCTCATCTGTGGGACGTGTACACGGGTGGATTTCGGAGTAGACCCCGGCCTCGCGGATGCGGCGCGCAATGAGCTGGGTATACTGCGACCCGTAATCGACGATCAGAATGCGCTCTTCGGTCATTCGGCAAGACATCTATGGGAAAAAGGAATTGCAAGAACCGGTCGGATTACGCCACCTGGGCGTATTCCTCGGCATCCAGCAAGTCGTCGAGTTCGCTTTCGTCTTCAAGTTCGATGACGACCATCCAGCCGTCGCCATACGGATCTTCGTTGACCTGTTCAGGAGCGCCTTCGAGACTGTCATTCACCTCAGTGATGGTGCCCGACATGGGCATAAACAGCTCGGACACCGTTTTCACGGCTTCCACGGTGCCGTACACGTCGCCCGCAGAGAGCTCGGTGCCTTCGGGGTCCAGTTCAACGAACACAATGTCGCCCAACTCGCCCTCGGCAAAGTCGGTGATGCCGACGGTGGCGGTGCCGTCGTCGTTGAGGCGCAGCCATTCGTGGTCTTCAGTGTAGTACAGGTCGCTGGGGTAACTCATAGCGGAGGCATGGGTTAGAGGGAAACGAAGCATCGGCACAGATTCGCATGCGTCGATGCCAGAAGATGGTGAATGTACGTGATTGGAGCACGCTATGCGTTCGGGTCGAACGTAAACGTCTCCATAAACTGGGTATCGAACGTGCCCGCCTTGAAGTCTTCGTTCTCCAGCAGTTGCTGATGGAACGGAATCGTGGTTTTTACGCCTTCGATCACAAACTCATCGAGGGCCCGCTTCATGCGCTTGATGGCGCGCTCGCGCGTGTCGGCATGCACAATGAGCTTGGCGATCATCGAGTCGTAGTGCGGCGGGATACGATAACCGGTGTAGGCGTGCGTATCGACGCGCACACCCAGTCCGCCCGGCTGGTGGAACGCCGTAATCGTGCCGGGCGAGGGACTGAACTTACGCGCCGGGTCTTCCGCGTTGATTCGGCACTCGATGGAATGCCCCCGCAGCGGACTCTCGGTGCGGGTCACCGTCTCGCCCATGGCCACCTGAATCTGGTGTTCGATGATGTCGCAGTCGGTGACTTCTTCGGTGACGGGGTGCTCGACCTGGATGCGCGTGTTCATCTCCATGAAGTAGAAGTTCTTCTCGGCATCCACCAGAAACTCGATGGTGCCGGCCCCGGCGTAGTTGAGTGCGGCAGCGCCCTGGGTGGCCGCTTCGCCCATGCGGGCACGCAGTTCGTCGTCTACGATGGGAGACGGGGCTTCTTCGAGCAGCTTCTGGTGGCGGCGCTGGATGGAGCATTCGCGCTCGCCGTAATGCATCACATTGCCCTTGCCATCGCCCAGCAGTTGAATCTCGATGTGGCGCGGGTTCATGACGCACTTTTCGAGATACATATCGGGATTACCAAAAGCAGCGTCGGCCTCGGAGCGAGCGCCTTCGTAGCGCTGCTCAAAGTTCTCCGGCTCACGCACCAAACGCATACCGCGTCCGCCGCCCCCCGCACTGGCTTTCACCATCACCGGATAGCCAATTTCGTCGGCCAGGCGTTTGCCTTCTTCCATGGACGGCAGGATGCCGTCGGAGCCCGGCACCACAGGCACACCCGCCTCAGCCATGGTCTTCTTCGCCTGGCTTTTCTCGCCCATCAGGCGGATGGTTTCGGCTCGCGGCCCGATGAACGTGATGTCGTGGTCGGAGCAGATCTGGCTGAACTCGGCGTTTTCGGAGAGGAAGCCGTAACCGGGGTGAATGGCATCGGCACCGGTGACTTCGGCAGCGGCGATGATGCGATCGGGCCGCAGGTAGCTCTCCCCTGACGAGGGCGGGCCGATGCATACAGCTTCATCGGCAAAGCGGACGTGGAGCGAGTCGGCATCGGCGGTAGAGTATACCGCGACCGTGCGCAGCCCCATTTCGTGGCAGGTGCGAATGATGCGAAGGGCAATTTCGCCGCGGTTGGCGATCAGTACTTTCTTCAAAACAGGCAGGCAGCATCAGATGAGCAGGCAGGCGATCGGCAGGACACGCCCAGCGCATCCCCAAAACAAGGATAGCAACCGAGCGCAGACGCGTGGCGTGGCAGCCGTATGGCGAGATGCGTTTAACTTTGATCCACAATAAAGAGCGGCTGGTCAAACTCGACCGGTTCGGCATCTTCCACCAGAATTTCTTTGATAACGCCCGGTGTTTCGCACTCAATTTCGTTCATCAGTTTCATGGCCTCAATGATGCAGAGCACATCGCCTTCACCCACGCGGTCGCCTTCAGCAATGAACGGATCGGAGTCGGGCGAGGGGGCGCGGTAGAACGTGCCCACGATGGGCGCCTTCACGAGAATCTCGTTGGCCCCGAGTTCGCCATCGTCGTCCTCTGCATCAGTGTCGGGCGCGGGGGCACTGTCCGAGGTGGAAGGGCTTGCAGCGGGCGCGCTGGTTTCCGGCGCAGGGGCGGGCTGTTGCGGTTGTGGAGCCTGCGGCTGCTGGGGTTGCGGCGCGTATTGCGGCTGCTGAGGCATGCCATAGCCATGCATGGGCGGGCTATACGACGGCTGCATCATCACCGTAGGGCCGTTCTGGCGAATGGTGATTTTGAAGTCGTCTTCTTCCACTTCCACTTCCGCCACACCGCTCTCGGCGACCATCTGCAGAAGCTCTTGAATCTTGGACAGTTTCATACGTTCGGGGGCTGGGTGAGACAAACGATGCGAACAGAGCGTGGGGCCCTGCTGGGACACGTTGCTGGGGTTAGGCCGATTCGACCCGGGTTTCGTACTCGCCGGTCTGGGTATTCACGCGTACGGTATCGCCCTCGTTAATGAAGAGCGGCACATCGACAGTGGCACCACTTTCGAGCGTGGCCGGCTTCGAGCCGCCTTGCGCGGTGTTGCCTTTTACACCCGGCGTCGTTTCGACGACCTCCAAATCCATTTTCTGCGGGATGTCGGTGCGCAGCGGCTCTTCGGTATCCGTTCGGAATAGGATGTCGACCTCGGCTCCTTCCTTCAGGTACTCGCGCCCGTCAATCCGCTCGGGCGGAATCGAAAATTGCTCGTACGTCGTGGTGTTCATGAAGTGCAGGCCCAGGTCGTCCTCGTACAAGAACTGGTGGGACCGCTTCTCTACGCGCACTTCCTCTACCTTCTCGCCCGCGCGGAACGTGTTGTCGAGTTCGCGCCCGTCGCGCACGTTCTTGAGCGTGGTGCGCACAAACGCACCGCCTTTACCGGGCTTTACGTGCAGAAAGTCGACGATCTGCCACAGGTCATCCTTCCAGATGAACGTAAGGCCGTTTCGGAAATCACTGGTACTGGTCATCGAAAGGTTTCACGTTGCCGTTCTTGAATAGCGAGCCGAACGCGTCCAGATGTTCGGTAGGCCCTGTATCTACAAAGCCCGTCTCCGGTTCGTTCGTAGCGCGTGCCGTAACGCGTGGCCGCAATATAGCGCAGCGGGCCCCTTTGTGTCAACGTGCTGCGTATGAGCATCAGACGTATATGGGTGACGCGTGGTTAATTTGTTGCAGAAATGGGAGGCTCAGGGGTGTTCTGTTACCGGAAAGGCCGCTCAATAGAGAGCGCCTGGGGTAGATCGCGCACACCCACCGGGCCTTGATAGTACAGCAAGGGCTCGCCGTACGTAGCGCCAATGCGATACCCGTAGGTGCGCGCTCGGGCTTCCACCCACTTGAAGAAGGTCGGATTCGAAATGTACGTCTCGGGCTCATCAGGGTCGGGCTCGTAGTCGGGATTGTAGAACTGCGACTCGAACGCCTGCAGCGCCTCAATGCGCTGTGCCCACACGTCCGACACGTCGAGTACGAACGTCGGCTCGAAGGGCACTGCCTGCATGTAGTGCAGAATGTGATGCGGACGCCACGGCTCTTGCACCTCGCCGTTGGCATTAGTCGTCTCAATTTTGCGTAGTCCGCTGTAGTAGAGCGCATCTTTTGCAAGCTCAGATGCCGCACAGTGGTCAGGGTGACGGCACTCAGGCGCGTTGATGAGCACAATGTCGGGGCGGTACCGGCGAATCCGCTCGATAAGACGGCGGCGCGTAGCAGGCGTGTTCTCGATGTTGCCATCGGGCAGTTTCAGATTGTCGCGGTCGGCAAGTCCCATAATGTGAGACGCCGCCTTGGCCTCCTCCTGCCGCTGCTCCGGCGTACCCCGCGACCCCAACTCACCACGAGTAAAATCTACCACAGCAGTGGTATAACCTTGCTGCGCCAGGGTACAAATGGTGCCCCCAGCACAAAGCTCCACGTCGTCGGGATGGGCAGCAAGTGCTAAGACATCAACGGTTTTATCTTTCATGGGGGACGGCGTGGGTATGTGGCATGGTTTTAGGTTGTGTAATGGGGTGCGTAGCGCAGTGCTTCAGTGAGCACTGGTTGTGTACATCCGTATGTTCGTTTGCTGTACGAACGCTTCGCCACTGCGCGTACGTTTTGTACAAGTCACTTACTCAATTGCCTTAGCTTATTTTTGCACTATGAATACCAGCCCAAACGATTCCTCTTCTCCTGACGGCAACCGTGAGTTTGGAATGCCCTTCCGCCCGTCAGACACTTCGGAGACGCCCATGTCGGAGAGCACCTGGGCGGTTGGCATGCGCTTGTACTGCCAGGCCTGGGATGCGTACCGCGAAGCAGGCATGCCCTTCGGCTCCTCCGACGAGGCTATGATCATCTGGTACACCTTCCGCACCGACGAAGACTTCGACCTGCGTACCGTTTGCCCAAATTAGCCCGCATTGGGAATCTCGGCGCGAGCTGTGCGCCATCGGGTAGCGGACCCCGCATCATTGGTCTCGATCGCTGCCGCCTCCGATAGTTACCAAGGGATACGAACCGCAATGATCGTTGCAGGGCCTCTGCCGCATCCTGGCATTGGCCCTGCTGTTGTTGACGGGAGCTACGACTCGGGCCGTGCGGGAGCTCAGTTCACCACAAAGTTGATGATACGCCCCGGCACGTAGATTTCGCGACGTACATTACCCTCGTCCAGGTAGCGCGCTACGTTGTCATCGGTGCGGGCGGTGCTGAGGGCCTCTTCCTCGGGCGCGTCGGGCGCCACCTCGATGGTGCCGCGCACGGTGCCGTTCACCTGCACCGCCACTTCGACCACCTCGCGCTTCAGATGATCTTCGTTGAACGCAGGCCAGTCGGCGCGGGCAATGCTTTCGTCGTGGCCCAGGCGCGCCCACAGCTCTTCGGCAATGTGCGGCGCAAACGGGCTAAGCAACTTCACGAACGGCTCGGCAATGGATTGCGGCACGGCCTCCCACTTGTTCGCAGCGTTCACAAACTCCATCATCTTGGCAATGGCCGTGTTGAAGCTGAGCGCCTCAACGTCATCAGTCACCTTCTGGATCGTCTCGTGCAGCACGCGGAGCTGCTCGCGGCTTGGGTCCTTGTCTACAACCTGCGCCTCCCCCTGTGTGTCAATGATGAGGCGCCACACGCGGCCCAGAAAGCGGTACACGCCATCCACATCGGAGGTGCTCCACGGCTTCACCTGCTCCAGCGGCCCCATAAACATCTCGTAGAGGCGCAGCGCGTCGGCGCCGTACTCGTCGATCACGTCGTCGGGGTTTACGACGTTGCCACGGCTTTTGCTCATCTTGTGCGAGCGGGCATCCACGCGGACCTCCGGGTGCGCCATTAGCACAAAATGGTCATCGTCTTTCTGAATGTCTTCCTGCTCCACAGGTTGGGGGGTCACGTCAGCCCCGGTGCGGGTATCGGTGCCCTCGTCTACGTGCTCGGCAGAGACATATGCGCCGTCGGCGTCTACATACGCGGTATATTCGGTTTCGCCCAAGATGAGCCCCTGGTGCACCAGCGTCTGAAACGGCTCCTGTGTTGACACCACTCCGGCATCGTACAGCACCTTGTGCCAGAAGCGGGCATAAAGCAGGTGCAGCACCGCGTGCTCGGCCCCGCCCACGTACAGATCAACCGGCATCCAGTAGGCTTCCTTCTCGGGGTCAACCAGCTGCTCGTCGTTGTGCGGATCGATGAACCGCAGGAAGTACCAGCACGAGCCGGCCCACTGCGGCATGGTGTTGGTTTCGCGCCGGGCGGGTTGGCCGGTGGCCGGATCCGTCGTTTCAACCCAGTCGTTGAGGGCGCCGAGCGGACTTAAAGCGGCGTCTTGCTCCAGAATCTCGTTGTAGGAGTCGATGGCGGGCAGCTCCACCGGCAGATCGTTCGCAGGCACCGGCTTGGCCTCGCCATCCACATGGATGATGGGGAACGGCTCGCCCCAGTAGCGCTGCCGGCTAAAGAGCCAGTCGCGCAGCTTGTAGTTGATGGTCGCTGCGCCGTGGCCGTGCTCCTCCAGCCAATCGGTGATGCGGTCCTTCGCCGCTTCCACGTCGAGTCCGTTCAAGAAGCCGCTGTTGATGGCCGGTCCATCGCCGGTGTACGCATCGCCGTCGAAGTCCTCGGGCGGCTGCACCGTACGAATGATGGGCAGATCGTACTTCTCGGCAAAGGCCCAGTCGCGGTCGTCCTGTCCGGGCACCGCCATAATCGCGCCGGTGCCATACGAGGCCAGCACGTAGTCGGCCACCCAGATTGGAATCTCCTTTCCATTCACCGGATTGATCGCGTATCCCCCGGTAGGCACACCTGTCTTTTCTTTCTGAAGCTCGGTGCGCTCCAGTTCGCTTTTTTTCTGAGCCTGCTGGCGGTACTCGGCCACGGCGTCGGCGTGCTCCTCGGTCGTAATCTCATCCACCAGTGGGTGCTCGGGCGCCAGCACCATGTAGGTAGCCCCAAAGAGCGTATCGGGACGCGTAGTAAAGACCTCCAGCTCGTCGTTGTGATTGGCAAGGGGGAAGCGGACGGTAGCACCTTCGGAGCGGCCAATCCAGTTGCGCTGCATCTGCTTGGTGCTGTCGGGCCAGTCGAGGTCGTCAAGCCCCTCCAGCAGCCGCTCGGCGTAGTCCGTAATCTTGAGAATCCACTGACGCATGGGCACGCGCTCACAGGGGTATCCGCCCCGCTCGCTTTTGCCGTCGATGACCTCCTCGTTGGCAAGCACCGTACCCAGCTCTTCGCACCACCACACGGGCACCTCGGCCTGATAGGCAAGGCCGCGCTCATGCAGTTTCAGGAAGATCCACTGCGTCCACTTGTAGTAATCGGGGTCGGTCGTGTTAATTTCGCGCTCCCAGTCGTACGAGAAGCCGAGGCGCTTCAACTGACTCCGAAAGTTGGCGATGTTGCGCTCCGTCGTATCGCGCGGGTGCGTGCCGGTTTTGACGGCATACTGCTCCGCCGGCAGCCCAAACGCATCCCACCCCATCGGGTGCAGCACGTTTACGCCCTGCATGCGCTTGTAGCGTGCCACAATATCGGTCGCCGTATAGCCTTCAGGATGCCCCACATGGAGCCCAGCCCCGCTGGGGTACGGAAACATGTCGAGCACATAGCATTTTTCGGCGTCAGGATCGACGTCTTCGGGCGTGCGGAAGGTCTGATGCTCCGCCCAGTAGCGCTGCCACTTGGGCTCGATTTCGTCGAAGGGATATGCAGGCATAGAACGCGAAAACAGGTGGATTCGTCGGCAAAAACAACACGACAGCCCAACGACTGCCGTGTCCGGAAGGTTCGTCCATGGTGCAGGCCCGTTTAGGCAGATGTGGGGGCTAAAACACCGTGCCGTGGGTCTGGAACGGCACGTCAAAGTAGTTCGCCACGGTGGCGGCGTGGTCGGCAAAGGTGGAGCGGAGCCCGAGTGCGCGGCCGTGGGCCTCGGGACGCACCACCAGCAGCGGCACAAACTCGCGGCTGTGATCGGTGCTCGGCGTGGTAGGGTCATTGCCATGGTCGGCGGTAATGACGAGCACGCCGTCGTTGGGAAGGGCGTTGAGCAGATCGGGGAGTGCCGCGTCGAACGCCTCAAGCGCCTGCGCAAAGCCTTTGGGGTCGTTGCGATGCCCGTAGTCCTGGTCAAAGTCGACCAGATTGGTCCAGATGAACGTGGGCGGCGCATTCTCCTGACACGCCTGTAGAGCTGCTTTAGTAGCTGCAATACCTTCCGCGTTGGAGGAGGTCTTCGTCATCGTGTCGAAGCCCGTCCGCGCAAACAAGTCGGCGACTTTGCCAATCGACACGGTGCGTACATCGTGCTCCTGCAGCACGTCTTGCAGCGGCGGCGTATCGGGGCGAGACGCGAAGTCTTTGCGTTCCTCCGAAATGCGCGTGTAGTTGCCCGGTGTGCCCACGAACGGGCGCGCAATGACGCGGCCCACACCATGCGTGCCGGTGCAGACCTTTGTACGGGCCACCTTGCAGAGGCGGTAGAGCTCCTCCAGTGGAATCACATCTTTATGTGCGGCAATCTGGAAGACGCTGTCGGCAGAGGTGTACACGATGGGCGCACCCGTCTTCTCATGCTCAGGCCCCAACTCCTCGATGATGACCGTGCCCGACTCCGGACGGTTGCCGAGCACGCCGCCCACGCCGCCATGCCGCTTGAACGCGTCGATGACCTCGGGCGGAAAGCCGTCGGGATACGTCGGAAAGGGCTGCTCCAGGTGCAGGCCTGCAATTTCCCAGTGACCGGTAGTGCTGTCCTTGCCTGCGGAGATCTCCTGCATCCGACCGTAGTCGGCAGCGGGCTGCGCCACGCGGGGCACGCCGGCAAGGTCGGCCACATGGCCCAGTCCGAGCGCCGTTAGATGAGGCAGGTCGGGCTGTTCGGCGGCGCAGACGTGGCCCAGGGTGTGGCTGCCCCGGTCGCCGTAGTCATCAGCATCGGGCTGAGCGCCTATGCCCACACCGTCGAGTACAATCGTTGCAAAACAGGCCATACAGATTACGGTCAGATCATTTAGTGGAGAGCGAAACCACCCGCATGCTCAGGCGGCATCGTTCGGATGCGCAGCCCCGCGCATTGTTCGGACGATCTGGTTTTGTGATGCCACATCGTGCACCTTCTGTGAATACGACCTGTTGCATCCCCGAAAATAACGCGCCGCGTTATAAACTGGAACCTGTGACGCGATGCGTTATAAACAGCAATGAGCATTCTGGTTTTGCTCTATTGCATCTATGCACACAACAACCTCTTCGAGGTGATTGATTATGGCTACCGACGAAAAAGAACGCTCTGCATCCGCTAAAAAACCCATTGACTTTAGCAAGCTACCCGACGAGCTTGTGGAACGCGGCCGCGACGTGTGGTTGGCCGGACTGGGCGCGCTCTCGCGCGTTGAAGAAGAAGGCGATCGTGTCTTTCAGGATCTGGTGAAGCGCGGCAAGTCGTACGAAAAGAAGCGCCGCAAGCAGTTCGACGAAACCACGAGCGAAATCAACAGCGAGATTAACAAGCAGCAGGAGTCGATCTCAGACGAGTTCAACCGTCGTTTCGACGACGTGTCGCGCCGCGTATCCGACGCTGCCCAGACCGTTGAGAAAACGGTGACGTCGACGCTGAACGACACGCTGGGCCGCCTGGGTGTGCCCACCCGTGAGGAGGTACAGGGGCTCTCCAGCAAGGTGGGACAGCTTTCCGAAAAGCTCGACGCGCTCTCGGCCATGCTCGACCAGCAGGCCGCTGGGACTACGCCGGTCTTCCACGTGACCTATCACGACGACGAGTGGGCGCTCTTGCAGGAAGGGGCCGAGGCTCCGCTGCAGTCGTTCGATACGAAGAAGGAAGCGGTTGACGCTGCCCGCGATGCCGCCAAGGCACATGCCCCCAGCCGCCTGGTCATCCAGAAGCAAGACGGCGCGATCCAAGAAACGATCAGCTACGACGAAGACGACGCATAAATGCAGCTCCATGCGTCCACGAGCGCCGGAGTTGTCTTTCCATTAGGCTCACCGCCTGTCCTGCACATAGCCGGGGCAGGCGGTTTTCTTTGAGGTAGCGGTAGTGCTAAATGATGAAGGAAATGAGCCGGTAGCTGTAGACTGGAAACGCCGCCCGGCCTGAACGTCTCCGGCGGCGCGATATGCGTATCTCTCGGGATACGCACGGCGGCGGTCGTCTTCAAACGTAAAGCGCCGCGGCTCCCAGCAGGCAGCCACGGCGCAGCGTATGTTCTTAGACCGATACAGGAAGCTATTCACGCCCAGCGGCGTGATAGGCTGCCAGTTCTTCGGCGTTGCCCCAGAGCGAGAGCGCCTCACGATACACCGGGTCTGTTTCATTTAACGTAGGCCGGGCCGCCCGCAGTCCATACAGCTGGCGTGCCAGGTACGCTTTCAAGCGCAGTTGTATCTCATCTTCGCTACGCGCTTTCTCAGCTTCTGAAAACACGCCTTCTCCGGGCTCCACCTCCTCGTCGTTGGTCGTGTAGGAAACGCCCTGCTCTTTTGTGAAGTCCCAGAACGCGGTAACGAGCGAGTCGGGCGTGGCGAATTCATTCAAGAATGCCTGCGAGTCGTCGCCCCAGGTAGAGCGCATCTGCTGCTCATTACGCATGAACCAGTCACGCGTAAAGGCGAAGTCCATGTTGATGGCCGAAACGAAGTTCGTGAGGCTGGTCGTGTCGGGCTGTACAACGACATCGGGCATAATGCCGCCCCCACCGAACACGGTGCGTCCGTGGGTGGTGTTGTACATGAGCGAATCGGGAATGCTCTCTTTGTACTCTTCCGGGTGGAACGTCGCATTCTGCTGATCTTCCATCATCCGCTCAACATACTGCTCCTGATCGCCCTGTTCATACGGTGTCTGGATAAGGCGTCCCGCAGGTGTGTAGTAGCGCCCCACCGTCATCTGCAAGAGGCTGCCATCGTCCAGTTCAAACTGCTTCTGGATGAGCGCTTTTCCAAAGGTTCGCTGGCCCACAACGAGGGCGCGATCATGGTCTTGTAGCGCTCCTGACACAATCTCGCTGGCGGAAGCCGAACCTTGATTGACCAGCACAATAATGGGATTATCTTCGAGACTACCGCCTCCTTCGGACTGGAAGCGCGAGTTCATCGTGCGCTCGCGGCCTCGCGTTTCCACGATGGTCAGCCCCTCGTCGAGCATTTCGTCGGCAATATCAACCGCTGAGCGCATCACGCCTCCGGGATTTCCGCGCAGGTCCAAGATCAGCCGCTCCATGCCTTCGTCTTTCAGCACGCCCACCTCTTCCATGAACTCCTCGTGGGTGGTCATTGCGAAGCGGTCGATCTTAACGTAGCCGGTGCGGTCGTTTACCATGTACGATGTATTGATAGATCGCATCGGGATCTCATCGCGCTCGATGGCAAACTCATACCGTTGATCGGCCAGTGGGCGATACACGGTAATATTAACGGTCGTGCCTACTTCGCCTTTCAAACGGTCCTGGATACCGTTGGTACCAATGCCCACCGCCGACTCGTCTTCGATCTCTACGATACGGTCGCCCCCCATAATGCCAAGGCGTTCGCTCGGTCCATCGGCAATGGGCGAGATGACGCGCGCGGTGTCTTCCACCATTTCGAACATTACCCCGATGCCGCCAAACGAGCCCCGGTAGGTGTCCTGGACACCTTGCACCTCTTCAGCCGGAATATAGCTCGAGTGCGGATCAAGTGCCTCCAGCATGCCCTCGATTCCTTCTTCGGCTAAGTCTTGCGACTCAACCGGATCCACGTACTGTCGAGTGATGATTACAAACGAGCGCTCCAGCTTCTGAAGCTGCTCGTAGACGCTTTCGTCTGAGGTAAAGGAGTTAACCTGTACGCCGAGCACAATACCCAGCAGAACCAGGCCAATTGCGGGGAGCACATAGTGTGTTATACGTCTCATAAAGGGGCGGCCTTACGGCATAAACGGAATCGATACGCGCTGTGCATACGTCCTTCGTTGAAGGGCTCCTGCCAAAGGAGCTTACTTAGAACCTGTTTTGATTTCTTAATTTGGGCTACGAGCGGCTCCGCTGGGCTGCAACGAGTCCCCGATTTCGGCCCGTAGCCCCAGCTACGAACCTCTATCGTGGTCCTCGTTTCGCTCCAGCGGCGCTCGCTCTCGCCTTCAAACCAAAACCCAAACAGGCTCTTACTGCCATCGCCTGAGCTAAGCCTGGGCGGCAGCAATTTACAGAAGCTGTATGCACGTTCATGTTGTAAGATGCACGCCCGTGGTTGTTGCGCTCCTGATGCAGTTTGTGCAAACGTGGACGACCCTGTTACGGTGTGCCTGAACCAAACAACCGGCTGTGGCGGTGCAATAGCTTCCCGCATACTCCTTCAATTTGCGGGGCACTTTCTTCCATCCAGCGACGGCTGCTTCCCATGCCTAAGCATGTTTCGGATTATTACTACATTTTCGACGGACGCAGCGGGCGCCCGGTCATCGTAGACCGCTCCAGCGGCATTCGGGCACGCGAGGCCCCTTCCGATGTACAGCCCGGCTGCATGCCAGTCGCTGAACATGTGCTGCACCAACAGGGTCCAGTCCCCATTCGAGCATTTGCCTGCTGGTGTGCGCAGCAGACCTGGGCGCCTAACCCACCGCCGGAGACATGCCAGCCGCTGTGGCACGCCGCGCGAGGCGTAGCAACGGGAGCCCCGCTCCAAACACTTCGCGACGCACGCTCGCAGTCGAACGAAGCGGCTGTACTCGCTGCCGCTGTCGGCATGCCGCGCCGCCGTCCTCGTGCCGCGCAACTCCTGGCCGCGCGCAGTTGCACTGAACCCGATGTGCTGGCTGCCGCTCACGATGCGATGCATATGAGCACACGCTGGGCCGAGTTTACCCATGACGCCTCCGATGCGGCCATCTGTGCCATGCACAAGCGGCATCTCAACGCGCTCCTCGATGCCCTCAACGGCACTGCCCCATTCCAGCAGCCCGCATTTTTGCACGCATAGCGCCATCTTGCATGCGTCGCTCATCTTCTCCCGTAGGCTCCTTGCTGTCATGTCGACTCTTGTTCGCAAGCCCACTGCCATTGTCGGCGCCGGCGCAGTCGGAACCGCCTTTGCTCGCGCGCTGGCTGCACACCGTATTCCCCTTACCGCCATTGTAAGTCGCACACAGGCGGATGCCAAGGCCCTTGCCGACCGCGTACAAGCGCCTCAGGCCAGCACAGATGTTGCTGATGTGCCCGCTCGCACCACGCGGGTGCTCTTCTGTGTCCCCGATGACGCGCTCTCCAGCGTCGCCCACACGCTTGCCGAGACGCCCCATCGCACTGCGCCGTGGATTGCCTTTCATCCCTCAGGAGCGCACCCAGCGGAGGTGCTTGCGCCTTTGCGTGCCTGCGGAGCCCGGTTGCTAAGCGCACATCCGCTGCAAACGATCCCCCCTGGCACACCGCCGTCTGCATTTCAAGGGATTCAAATGACTATCGAAGGGGATGCTGAAGCGCTAACCTACGGCGAGGCGCTGGCCCGCTTGCTTGGCGCCCTCCCGCAGCGTCTTGCTTCCGCTGACAAGCCGCTGTATCACCTGGCTGCGGTGCTCGCTTCGAACGGACTCGTGGCTCTGCTCACTACGGCACAGCACGTATGGCAGGCTGCAGGGCTTGACCCTGATGATGCATTTGCTGCGCTCGCGCCCCTGATCGACACCACCTGGGCCAACGTGCAACGCAATGGCCCTGCTGCACTCACTGGCCCCGCCGCCCGGGGCGACGATGCCACGATCGATACACACCTTCGAGCCCTGCGCCAAACCTGCACGTCCGAATCCCTTTCTCCGCTTCTGGACGATGCATCGGCCGAGGCGCTGTACGCTGCGCTCACTGAGACCATGCTGCGTATCCAACAGAGCCAAGACCGCCTTTCAGATGACGCTGCTGCACGCGTTCGAGCCCGTCTGCGCTCGGCACGCACACCAGATCTCTCTGGGAACGATACCGCCTCCACTTGACATCGTGCAGATCGCTTCCGATACTTGACAATGGATGTGCGGCCTCCCCATGCCCGCTGGTCCTTCCCACCAACGCCCTGCCCGCCACACTTGCGGATCTCTTCTCCGCTGTGCGCATTGGCACAAGCTGACACAAGGTCGGGGCCTGCAATCTGGGCACTCTTTTTGCGTGCCTCCTTTGTTTTGCATCCAAAATACAGCATGCGCCCCACGCGCTGCCGTTGGCCCCGATGTGGCCTTTCGTGTTTGTAGCACAACCCCAATACGTTATATGAATACTGCCGCGCGCACGCCCCGCGAGCGCATTCAGCAAAAGTCTCTTTTGCATTCCGCTGTCCATACTGAGGCTGCCCTTACGACCCCCACCGACCCGACCACTGCGCTCTCAGCACTCCGGCAGATTCTTGCAGGACCTAACTCTGGCGCCGCGTTTCAGTCGGTCGTGATCGCAACGGTACGCATTGTGGAGCGCGCCATGTGCCGCGAACACTGCGTAGCGCAAGCCGCGCTCTCGCTTGGTCAGCAGGAGAAGCTAAGCGGCATGGTCGAAACTATTGAGGAAGCCGCGCTACTGCTGCGCGATCAGCTCAGTGCGCAAGGCAATAGCCTGACGCACCTCTGCGGCGAGCGGCCCGCTCGTTCAAACGAGGCCGAGCCCTGGCCCGACGCGCTCTTTAGCGCCGTGCAGGTACTCGACGAAAGCGTCAGTCAGCTGGTGTCGCTCTCAAATGCCCAGCCCAAGGGCAGCTCCTCGCGGGCGCTTAGCGACTGCACCGCGCAGCTGCTGCGCAGCCATCACAACACGCTGCTGCTGGAAGCCGAAGAATGGATGGCATAACGAACGACGCCCCGCACATCCCGTTGTACCCGACCGTACCCAGCGCCTCCGTGCCCCGGAGGCGTTGCTGTTTTTGTCTGTCCGACGTTTTCACGTGTAGTCTTCCCCGTTTCCTCTGTGCCCGCCATGGATTCCTCCACCTCCAATGCCACCCCACGCTCCGAACGTGAACGCACCGACCACGAGCGCTCTGAGCAAGAGCAGCGTCGCCGCGATGAACGCAAGGCGCTCGAAGAGCGTGGCATCGACCCGTACCCCTACGAGTGGCCCACCAATGCCCACGCGGCTGAACTCGTCGATACGTTCGACGACGACACGCACGACCCGGAAGAGGGCGAGCGGCTGGAGGCGTCGATTGCCGGACGCATCACCAACATTCGCGTGATGGGAGGCTCGGCGTTTTTCGATGTGCAGGACGAATCGGGCACCATCCAGGCGTACATTCGCAAGAACGAGGTCGGCGAGGACTTCTACAACGAGGTCTTTACCGAACTCCTCGACATCGGTGATATCGTGGGCCTGCAGGGCTACGTCTTTCGCACCCACATGGGCGAGGTCACGCTGCGCGTGCAGGAGATTAAACTGCTCTCGAAGGCGCTGCGTCCGCTTCCTGTCGTTAAGGAAACCGACGAAGGCGAGACCTACAACGAAGTCACCGACAAGGGCTTTCGCTACCGCCAGCGCTATGTAGACCTGACGGTCAACCCCGACGTGCGCAATGTCTTTCGACAGCGCGCCACGCTCATCCGCACCGTTCGCAATTTTCTGGATACGCAGGGCTACCTCGAAGTGGAAACGCCCGTGCTGCAACCGGTGTACGGCGGCGCCACCGCGCGCCCCTTCACCACGCACCACAATGCGCTCGACATGGAGCTCTATCTACGCATCGCGGATGAGCTCTATCTGAAGCGGCTCCTGGTTGGTGGATTCGAAGGCGTCTACGAGATCAGCAAGGACTTCCGGAACGAGGGGCTGAGTCGCTTCCACAACCCCGAGTTCACCATGATGGAGCTCTACGTGGCGTACAAAGATTATCGTTGGATGATGGACTTCACCGAGCAGCTGGTGGAGGCCGTGACGCTGGCGCTGCACGACAGCACCGACGTTACCATCGGCGAGCATACCGTCTCGTTCGAGCGCCCGTGGAACCGCGTTACGTTTCTCGGCGCCATCGAAGATGAAACCGGATACGACCTGCACGGCGCCACTCACAAGGAGCTGCTGGAGGTCACGGAGGCGCTCGACATTGACGTGGACCCGGACCTGGGCGCGGGTAAGCTCTACGACAAAATCTTCGGTGCCGCGGTCGAGCCTACGCTCATCGAACCCACGTTCGTGATGGACCACCCGATTGAGCTGAGTCCGCTCGCGAAGAAGCATCGCGAAACCGACGGACTCGTGGAGCGCTTTGAGGGGTTTGTGGCCGGACGCGAAATCTGCAATGCCTTCAGCGAACTGAACGACCCCGAGGACCAGCGCGAGCGCTTCGAAGAGCAGGTGCGCCTCCTTGACGCGGGCGACGACGAGGCCACGCCCGTTGACGAGGATTACCTGCGTGCCCTTGAATACGGCATGCCGCCCGCTGCCGGACTCGGCATTGGCATCGACCGCCTCACCATGATGATGACCAATCAGGACTCCATCCGCGACGTCATCCTCTTTCCCCTGATGCGCCCCGAACGCCAGTAAGGACGTCCTCTTGAGAGGCGCCCTGATACCGACCACCGGCGGTAGAGAACGGTTCACACCGACGTTGTCAACCTTCTCATTCCCGCCGACGATACACACCTGAGGTCCAACGGTCCGCCGTTGGACCTCGTTTTTTTGCTACCGCGCAACGTTGCTGCAAGGAATTGCAGACGGTCGCTGCCCCAGAAACCTGGGGCGCCGTCGGTCATGTCAAAGATCCTATGGCTTACAGATCCCACAAGCACGACATCAACGTTGAGGACCGCGCCGGGTACCTTGAACTGCTGCGCACGAACGTCAACTACCGGCGGCTCTGGTTCGGAAGCAGCCTCTCGCTCCTGGGCGATTGGTTCAATCTGATTGCGCTCTACACCCTTGTCTCTACGCTCACCGGCTCACCACTCGCCATTGGCGTGATTTTTCTGGCGAAGATGCTGCCGTGGGCCCTGGCCGCACCGGTTGCCGGGCTCATCGTAGACCGCTACAACCGTCGCCGCCTCATGATCGGGGCCGATCTCATCCGGTCGGTGATTGTGCTGGGCTTTCTGTTGATTCACGAGGCTGCGCATGTGCCGCTTATCTACGTGCTCATTGCAGCGCAGGTCGTCGTCGGGTCAGTCTACGTGCCGGCGAAGAGCGCCTCCATCCCCAACATTACATCACCGCGTGAGCTGCTGACGGCGAATGCCCTCTCCTCGGCCACCTGGTCCACCATGCTGGCAGTGGGCGCTGCGCTGGGGGGATTCGTAGTGGAGTTCGCCGGTATCGAGGCGGTGTTCATCCTCGACTGCCTGACCTATCTGTGGTCGGCCTGGTTTGTGTACCGCACCGTCATTCCTCAGAACACCGAAGACGCCGACGATCCGCTGCTGCGCACCGCCGCACGCAAGATCTGGGACGGCTGGGCGCACTTGCGATCGCACCCTCGGGTGGCGCGCATTGCTACAGCCAAAGCCACCTGGGCACTGGCCGGGGGCGGACTCGTCTACATGCTCACGCTCATTGGCGAGCAGGTGTCGCCGGGGGCCATCGCGGCGGGCATTGGCGTGCTGTTTATGGCGCGCGGCATTGGCACCGGCATTGGGCCGATTATTGCACGCGGGCTCTTCACCAACCAATCGAACTGGCCCGTCGTGCTGGGCAGCGCCATTGCGGTGAGCGGCGTGGCCTATTTTGCAGTGGGGCTGGTGCCATGGGCCCCCGAAGGGCTCGCCCTGTTTACGGTCATTGCGCTGGTGATTATGGCGCACGCCTCCAGTGGCGGCAACTGGGTGCTGGCTACGGTGCTCTTGCAGAAGCGCACCGACGACGCCTATCGCGGACGCGTCTTTGCCACCGAGTGGCTCCTGGTGATGATTGCCGAAAGCCTCTCTATCGGCATCGCCAGCGTGATCCTGGAACTGGGCTGGCTCGACTTGGCAGGTGCCGTGCGGGTCTTTGCTGGCGCACAGGTTGCTTTTGGACTGATCTGGCTCCTTGTCGTCGTGCCCAAAGAGTGGCGGTCCGACGCTGAAGAGCAGCAGGCCAATAGGATGGCAACACCCCACGAAGACACGTAGAATCGTTGCGGTTGCATGGGCGCTGTGGTACGTTAGGCATTGTTTAGGAGATGCATCTGTCTGTCGTGCAACGGATGGACCGTCGCATCCCCCAAATTCATCTTTTCGATCGCGAAGCTGGGGGTGCCCCCGCGCAGGAATGTGCCTGGGGCTGAGAGATACACCCTTCGAACCTGATCCGGCTCATACCGGCGAAGGAAAGCTTCCCGCTGTTCCCCGTGTAAGTTTGCCTTAGGGGCACCGCTGGCTTCGCATTTCTTCCAGCAATCCCCCTGCTTATGTCTGCTCCTCCTCTCTCTGACCAGGTCGTGCTCATTACCGGTGCCAGTCGCGGACTCGGTGCCGCCCTGGCCCGTGCGTTCGGACGCGAAGGCGCCCGCGTGGTCGTGAATTACTATCAGAGCACAGACGCCGCCCACGAGGTGGCCGCCTCAATTGGCGACCGCGCGCTTCCCTATCAGGCCGACGTGCGCAATCGCGAGGCCGTGCAGTCCATGGTCGACGCCGCCGCCGATCACTTTGGCGCGCCCGTAACCACCGTCATTAGCAATGCGCTGATCGACTTTCAGTTTGATGCCGAGGCGCGCGCCACTGCCGACACGGTGTCGTGGAGCAACTATCAGACGCAGCTCGAAGGCAGCGTGCAAGCCGCGCTGCATCTGGTACAGGCGTGCCGCCCGGCCATGAAAGAGGCTGGATTCGGGCGCTTCGTGGCAATTGGCTCTAATCTGGTGCAGAACCCCGTCGTGCCGTATCACGACTACACCACGAGCAAGGCCGCGCTGCTCGGCTTTCTGCGCAACATGGCGCAGGAACTCGGGCCCGAAGGCATCACCGTAAACATGGTTTCGGGCGGACTCCTCGACCGCACCGACGCCAGCGACGCCACCTCTGACGAGGTGTTCGACCTCATACGCAATTCCACGCCGCTGCGCTCGGTGACCACGCCGGAAGAAATGGCCGATGCGGTGCTCTTTTTTGCCTCGCCGTGGGCGCGTGCCATCACCGGCCAGAACCTGATTGTGGACGGCGGCCTCGTCATGCAATAGCTTTATGTTACGGGCGGATGTACGGCCTTTTGCCTCATGCATCATCCGTCACGTTCTTGAGGGCGGTGCGCACGTTGCGCTGGAAGCCCTCGTACGTGGCGCGGGTGACGGGACTGCCGGAGAAGCGCTCGCGAAACTCTTCAAGTTCGAGCTCCACCCAGTCGCGCAGATCGGTGTCCGACATGCCGTCGCGCGGCTGGTAGCGGGGCTCGGTGGTAGGCTCCTTGAACTTATTCCATGGGCACACATCCTGACAGATGTCACAGCCGAAGATCCAGTTCTGCATGTCGCTTGAGATCGCCCCTGGCACGTCATCGCCGCCGTGCTCGATCGTCAGGTACGAGATGCAGCGCGTGGCGTCGACCGCGTACGGCTGGTAGATGGCATCGGTCGGGCAGGCATCCACGCAACGGGTGCACGAGCCGCAGAAGTCCTCGACCGGATGATCGGCGGGCAGCGGCACATCTACAATAATCTCACCGATGAAGAAGAACGAGCCCATGTCGCGGTTGAGCAAGTTGGAGTGCTTGCCCTGCCAGCCGAGTCCACTGCGCGCAGCCCATGCCTTGTCGAGCACAGGCGCCGAATCGACGAAGGCGCGCCCGTGCACCGACTGCCCCACATGTTCTTCGAGCCAGTGTAAAAGCAGGTAGAGACGCTCCTTGAGTACATCGTGGTAGTCGTCGCCCCAGGCATAGCGGCTAATTTTGCCGGTGGTGGCGGCTTCGTCGTGTTGCGTGTCGGGCTGGTAGTAGTTGTGTAGCACCGAGATCACGCTTTCGGCGCCGGGCACCAGTCGCGTGGGATCGATGCGCTTGTCGAAGTGGCGCTCCATCCAGTGCATGGTGCCGTGGCGGCCTTCGAGGAGCCACTGTTCGAGGCGTCGGGCTTCTTCATCGAGCGGCTCCGCGGTGGAAATGCCACAGGCGTCGAATCCCAGCCGAGCGGCTTCTGCCTTCAGGGCCCGAGCGGTGCGTTGCTGGGCGTGGCGTCCGAACTGCGGCATAAGATTCAACGCTTAAGTCGGCTGGCTTGCGAGCAGGCATAGGCTTCCCCAGTTGGATGTGGATACGGCACACCCGAGGTTGAGTTTACAGCGTGCTATTTATGGACCCGGCAGCGGCTACTCGCCGGACGCTCGCCTCTGCAAAGATGAATCTACGCGTTGCCCTTGAACGAATCCCGATTTCGGCGTTTTCCCCGCCCTACGAGCCAGTTCTACGTGATGGGTGGCCTGGAGTCGCTCTGCGGCAACCCCAGCCGCCCGGTATGCTGCAACAACAGCAGCGGCTCGGTCAGCAGCCAGTGCATTGGCGTTGCGTTCATCGGCTGTGGCGTACCCCAAAACGCGAATAGGAAGCGGAGCGCAGTCGCGGAACAGCGAGACATTCTCGCGGAGTGCTTCGCTGGCCGCATCAGGCAGCACGCTGGCATTTCGGGCAAAATAGACCACATTTCCAGCTACCGGTGGCGCACAGAAGTCGGGGAGGTCCGGCTCTACCTCAATCTGCACGGTGCGCGCATCTGTGCCAGTAGCGTGCTCCACCCGCACCCGAACCGCATACGTGCCGTGGGCCTCGTATCGATGGGTGGGTGCTGCCTCTTCCGACTGCGCGCCGTCGCCAAACGTCCAGCGATACCGTGTGGGGGCAGCGCCATCAACACGGGTTTCATAGTGCACACGCTCTCCGACTCGTGCGGGATTGGGCTGCACCTGCACGGTTGCAATTTGTGGAGCCCGGGGCAGATTTCCCACACGCAGCATCCAGGTTCGCATGTCATGACCTCTTTCGTTTTCCACCCGAAACCGAACGGTGTGTGATCCCTCGGTGGTAAATACGTGGCGCACGCGCAGGCCCCGATCTTCGTATCCATTGCCAAAATCCCACAGTAAGCGCACCGGCTCCGTAGCCTCATCGTTGATGCGTGCTGTAAAGACCGCCGCTGTATCTTGCCCGATGTGCTCTGGACCGTGTAGCGCCACGATCTCGGGAGGCACGGGCCGCATGCAGCCTACGCCCACAGCAACAGCCCAACTCAGAACGACAGCCTGTACCACAGCTGTAGCCCATCGGATACGCCATAGAGGTCGTTTGATAGATGTGGTCATCTGTACTTTTACAAATTCCTCTGAGGCAAAGAGATGTCGGCACCGTTGGGCGTTGACACGTTTCGCGAACGCATAGTTGCGCGCACATAATCGTACCTGCTTGCGAGCACATACGCCATATGGGTCTGGAGCAAGGCATAGGGCAGGATTAGCCCTGACTTTAGAGATGTCTTAGAGATGTCACATATAGAAACAAAAAAAGCGAGCCTACCCTCATCTGAGGGCAGGCTCGCAGTCAGGTTATACGGTGCGCATCAAAGCGTACTGATGCGCGCCGTTACGAAGTCAGGATCGAAGCGTTAGCGCTGCGGGATGGAATCCACGCGACGCTGCTGCTCGGTACCGGCCTTCTTCGAGGTGGTGTCGTCCTCGATAGCACCGCGTCCTTGCGCTTCGATGCGATCGCTCGGCACGTCGTTTTCTTCGTAGAAGTCCGCGACAGCCTGTGCACGATCTTGCGACAGCTCATCCGGGTTGCGTTCGCCGGCGGCAGCAAAGCCTTCGACGCGAACCGTGAGGTTCGAGCACTCAGCCAGGATTTCTGCATTTTCTTGCAGGGCGCTGCGCGCTTCATCCGTAAGCGTGCTGGAGTTCACTCCAAAGAACGCCGGATTCAGCTCGCTGACCGTTTCGCAGATCGGCGGCAGGTCGGGATCGACTTGCAGCGTGAGGGAACGGGAATCGTCGCCTACGTCGTTGGACGCATCAAGCGTAACAGTGTAGGAACCGGGCTCCTCAAAGGTATGCGTTGCGGTATCACCCGAGCCGGTGTTGCCATCGCCGAAGTCCCAGTTGTACGTGATCGGCGTATCGCCACGCACGTTGCTGGTAAAGGTGACTTCTTGCCCCGCAGTCGCCGGGCTGGGGTTGGCATTGATGGTTGCAATCTGTGCCGGGACAGGCGGATCGGTGACCTCAACAGTAAGCGTTTCGGACACTTCTCCGGCCGAGTTGCTGGCCGTGAACGTCACTTCATACTGGCCGCTCTGGCTGAAGCCGTGCGTCGTGAGCAAGCCCGAGCCTGTGCTGCCATCGCCAAAGTTCCACTGATAGGAAACGGGCGACGTTACCTCGTCTTCGTTGACGGTTGCAGAGAACGTGCCCGATTCGCCGGTGTCGAGCTCAGCTGGTCCATCGATCGAGAAAATGACCGGAGCCGTGGTGGCCGGTTCGAACGTGTACTGGAAGCCAAGCGTGGGCATTACCGTGAGGGCATCCATCGAGTATTCGCCCTGATCAACGCCGTCAATGGCTTCCCCATCAAGAACGAGGTGGCTACGCGCTTCGATGAAGAGCGAGGCGTGGCGGCTAACTACCGCGTCAAACCCACCCGCGAACGAAGGCCCAAAGGCGGTACTTTCGCCTCCAAACGACGCATGCACCCCAAAGTCCGCATATGGCGAGATGATCCAGCTCTGCGCGCCAAGACCCAAGCGTCCTGTCAGGTACGTGGTTGTGATGCCAGCGCTCGGAGCGCCCGCGCCACGTGGAGGACCTCCCGCAAACTGGTAGTCGCCGTATTGGAGTCCGAGCCCTATTCCGAAGTTAGGATTGAACTTGTACCCGAACTCGCCGGAGAGACTATACGGGAAGCTCTCGTCGAACTTGTCAGAGTCAAAAATATCACTAAACTCGTTGACCGGGCTGTACTCGCCCGCGTAGTCGGCAATACCAACGCCCGCCCTGAAGTAGAACGTGTCGCCGGCGCGCTTCGTCTGCGCGTCAGCAGTGGTCGCTGTGAAGGCAAACGCCAGGATGAACGATAAGAGGGATAAGGATAATGTTCGGGTCATAGCTTTAAAAGCTTTTAAGAAGCAGTGTCGGACAGGTTGGTCGTTACGCTAATCCATATGCACGAAAGCAATTACGCACGTCGGTATTTGTAATACCAATGACAAAACTGCCCATACGGATCTATTAAACATGCTAAACGCACAGCGTGCATCGCTCGCTAAACAGAATGTATGAGGGAGCGCGCACCAACGCAACTATGGTCAGTGAGGAGACGGATGCATGTGGCATGTGGCACGTATGCAATCTTTTTCGCACGCAACCTTTTCCAGTACGGCTAAACGAGTACGTGCAAGCCTCTGCGAACTGATGTCTGACGCAAAAAAGAGGACAGGCGCATGGAATACGAGAAACCGTACAAAATGCCACCGTGCAGGGTATAACGTACAGCCGTACATGTGCCGGTGTTGTTCAGTATTCACACTGATGCGGTAAGGAGCAAGGGCACACCGTCATGAATGTATGAAGATGCGCTCGAAAAACAAAGAGGAGGCCCCATTTTTCCGATGTTAATCCCAAATTCGCCCGCCGCTACAAGCTGTTGACGTACTTCTCAAGTTTACTCTTTTTATTTGCGGCTTTGTTTTTGTGAATAAGGTTCTTGGAGGCCAATCGGTCAAGGCCGCGTTTCACGTCCGGCAGCAGCTCTGCCGCCACTTCGGGGTCTTCTGTATTCTTCAACTGCTGAACAAGCGTACGCACTTTACGCTTCTGCGCGCGATTCCGCGTGCGTTTCTTTTTATCTTGACGGAGGCGTTTCTTCGCAGATTTATTCTGTGGCATGATAAACGTAGCCCGTTAGTTCACGTAAGACAAAATGAAGGGTCATTGAGTGCATAGCACTCAAACCTATGTACGCACCACCGGTACCCCCAGAGGATGTTTCCCCTACATTCATCAATTAGATGTCAACCCTGTGCTACTTGCCGCATCGCCCCGAACTGGTGGCGGCATAGCCCCCTGCAGCAGCGCGTAGCCCTCTGCGTGCTCTCCATTGGCTTTCTTGTTTTTGTAGCTCCTTTGTAGCTCTTTTGCCGTATGTGGACATTCCTCTCTGACCTGGTTCGGCCTTCTGATGCCTCCTACACGGTACTGCTCATTGAGGAAGATTCCGCTCGTGAGCCGCGCCGCTACCAGGTTACACCTCGGCATGTGTTCTGGCTGTGTAGCGCTACGCTTCTTGCTGTATCGTTATTCACTGCCAGCCTCGTGGCGTTCACACCTGTGCGACAGCTTATTCCCGGATACGGGACCGAAACGATGGAGCGCAACGCCCAGCTAAACGCCGTACGTGTGACTGCTCTCCAAGACACACTGAATGTACAGCGCCAGTACATTGAACGGCTGCAACAATTGCTTACTGGCCGCGCCGATGCGACATCTCCCTCAAACGAATCCTCTGAAAACGAGCGCCCCTCTCCCTCCTCATCTTCACGCCCTGACTCGGAAGACACTGGTTGGACACTGCACCAGCAGCCTGCTCTTACGATCACCCAGTTTGGCGGATCTGATTCGTCGAGCAGGGCCCCCGCTGGTTCGGTCGCCGACTTGCCGGCCCTTCCCGCTCCCGTCCCTCCTCCTGTCGAAACGGGCTACCCGACCCGTGGATTTGAACCACGCGACGAGCACTACGCCGTCGATATTGCTGTACAGGAGGGTACGTTCGTACGTACGGTGGGCGATGGATATGTTGTGCTCGCCGATTGGACCCAGGAAGGTGGCTACACAGTTGCGATCCAACATGGCGATGGCTATCTCTCTGTCTACAAACACAACGAGCGCATCATGAAACGCATAGGCGACTATGTACGTGCGCAAGAAGTCATTGCCGTTACCGGAAACTCGGGCGAAATTACAACAGGCCCGCACCTGCACTTTGAACTCTGGCACCATGGGTTGGCGCAAGATCCGCGCACTCTGGTGGCTGGTTGGTAGTGCGAACACTCTTATACTCCAGACCACCCTCCGACTGTCTTCGATGCCTGGCTGCGCTTCAACGCAAGCAGCCTGGCGTCTCTACCTATTAACCATCGTGCCCTATGGGGATCTTTAGCTCTAACGAATCGACCGACCGAACCATGGCTAAAAATAAGCGGACAATGTCTGACCAGATTAACTTGGTAGGCGAGGGAACGACCTTCGAGGGTACGTTACGCACAGAAAATGACGTTCGAGCCAGCGGGCGCATTGTAGGTACAATGCACGTAGACGGACGAGCCATCATTGCCAAAAGCGGCGGAGTAGAAGGCGAAATTATTGCGACCAACGCTGATATTGCAGGACGCGTAGAGGGCGAAATTCGCGTAGCAGAGCGCCTCGTACTTAAGAGCACTGCCCGCATCGACGGCGACATCCGCACCAAACAATTAGTCGTCGAGGAGGGTGCCCGCTTCACAGGCGAATGCATGATGGGCGACGATGCTGTCAACACGGATCGCTCAAGTACCGCCTCAGATTCAGATGCTCCGGCAAAAACGAAGAAAGAGACGTCCCAAAAAGGAAAGCCGACGACATCGGCTTCCTCTTCTGCTGACACCGCGTCATCGCAGTAGCATTCGTCGCAGCTAACCCTTGTGTGTACGATCTGTCCCTTTTGCTTCCCACTGTAGACTTCTCACACTGACTTAGCCGCATGACTCGCTGTGTCTGATCCTGATGCTCCCTCAAATGGCACACCGCCTGAAAACACCTCGTCGTCTCCAGAGCATCCCTGGCGTGAGGCATGGCACGACATGGCGCCTCACATTGATCTGGGCTGGCGACTGGCAAGTGCCGTCACGGCTCCCCCGCTGCTTGGATGGGGAATAGACCATGCACTCGCTACTGCACCGTGGGGCCTGCTTGCAGGGGCAATCGTTGGACTTGTGGGTGCGGTCTACATCCTCGTTACGCTGTATCACTCCTCTCTTCCTCCTACCGGACAATAACAGGTTGCCCCTGAACAAATAGGGGGAAGATCAGCGCACAAATTGAGGTTAAATCAGCACCACCCATGCATTCATTTATTATTCACCGCTATTCACAAGTCTTCCACTGCAGGCTGCGTTACGTTCACAGGTGTGTTGCGCAGGTGCTTGCCGCATACACCTGTCATGCCACGGGCTGCTTGCATTGATTGCAAGCACAACGCCCCGATAACGCAGTCCCCGATTACCTCGATTGCATGGTTTCCTCGTGGTGGTTTGGCGCTCTGCTTGGCAGTGCTATCGTAGTTGTAAGCAGCGCCGTTCGCGGAATGAGTCATCGGCTCGCGTTGCGGGCGGACTCGCTTCCCGACGCGATGCAGGCAACTGTGCGAGGCATTATGCTCCGCGCTTTGATCGTAGCTCTGGGGCTCATCCTCACTCTGCTCTGGCTGCCTGTGCATACGCTTGCTTTTACAAGTGCGCTGCTCGGTGCCCTCTTGCTTAGCATGGGTGTAGAGTTGACTACGGTATGGCAACGTATTGAGGAGGTCTAATCCAACTTTGCCCCTCCGCTCCCCTTTTCGCCACACTTTTGACATTGACCAGGTACCGTTTCGGTGAATCGACCTGTTTGCTCCTCTCGCTGTCGCTCCTTCTGGGCCGCACTCGTCTTGATGGTCGTCCTCTTGGCTCCGCTAATGGTGCCTGCGGCCCAAGCATCTAAAGCATCTGCAGAAGCGGCAACGGCCCGTACCGCCGCCGCGGCCGACGATCTTACGCTCGACTACGTTGTAAACCGGGCCATCATCGGTCACGCTGCTGACGGATACTACCTCGATTTCAGTCCGTTTGGAAGCATTGAGCTTCCTCGCATCTTGCTGGTTCGCAATCCCCAGGGCAACCTCGGCCTGGATGCAGCATCCAGCACAAAAAGTCTTCTGAAGTCAGGTAATTACGGCATCTATCCTGAAGGAAAAGACGATCTGGTGACGCCCGGCGCTGAACTGGACGATCTCATTGCCGAAAAGAAACACCTCTACGGCACGGTAGCCCCCGCTGGCCAGGGCGAGATCGTGGTTGATCTCTCCATTACCCGGCACTTTATGTTTGGTCTGCTGGCGATGGGTATTGTGGCTGTCGTGTTTATTACATTAGCCAACCGGTACAAGCGTGGCATAGGACGCAGTGAGGCCCCTCGTGGGGTGCTGCAAAACATGATGGAGGTCATCATTGTCTTCTTGCGTGATGAGGTGGCCAAACCCAACATCGGACCGAAGTACAAGCAATTCCTTCCCTTTCTCTTAAGCGCCTTCTTCTTCATCCTTGTCGCTAATATTCTGGGGCTGATTCCCTTTTCTGGGTCGGCGACTGGTAACATCGCTGTGACGGGCCTGCTGGCCTTCTCCACATTCATTATCGGCCAGGTCAATGCAACCGCCGATTACTGGAAGCACTTGCTTCTTGGCCCGCCGGACGCCCCGTGGCCCATCCGAGTCATCCTGATTCCTATTGAGATCATGGGGGCCATCACGCGGCATGTGGCGCTCGCAATTCGTCTTTTTGCCAACATGATGGGCGGCGCGCTCATCATCTTCAGCTTGATTGGCGTTGTCTTCGTAATGAATGTGCTCTTCACCACCGGTGCTGCAGCATGGGGTGCTGGCATCATTAGCACAGGATTCACGGTGTTTGTCTTGCTGCTCAAGTTGCTTGTTGCCTTCATTCAGGCGTACGTCTTCACCATCTTGTCGGCGCTTTTCATCGGTATGGCCGTTGAGGAGCACGACCACGCTCACGATGAGGGGGCCTCGGCCACCGCATCGGCACACTGAGCTCATGCGCCCACTCCTGGGCCCAACCAGCTCACTGACAGCGCGGCTTGCGCTATGTCAGGCGGGGCATCAACGGCCTCGCAATTTTTGTAACTAATCGCTTGTTTTCCTTACGCCAACACGTTACATACTACCATGGACCCTGCTGCTCTTGCATACCTCGCCGCCGGCATTGGTGCCGGTCTTGCTACCATCGGTGCCGGCTACGGCATCGGCCGCCTCTCTGACTCCGCAATGGACGGTGCGGCGCGCCAGCCCGAAGCTGCTGGCGACATCCGCGGCCTCATGATTGTTTCCGCGGGTCTGATTGAGGGGGTTGCCCTCTTTGCTGTGGTGATCTGCCTGCTTCTGGTCTTCCTCGCCTAAGCAGCACACCCCGCAAGCCTGCGTGTGCAGGGCCCTTCGCTTCGCGTGTGTCTGCTACCTTGTTGCGCGGCACATGGCCCGAAGCGGCCCTGCACGATGTGGCTGCCTGTTTGCTATGGAACCAGCCTCGGTTTATGCGCTGCACGGCATTTCCTGCCGCGTATTCTTGCGCACGAGGATAGGCCATTGCCCCTGCACCACTGCTCCTTGCATCGATTATTATCTTAGAAGCTTAGCATCAGCAGCTCTTTACAGATAGCTGCTGCTCTTGCTTGGCTTCGCCCTGTTATCGCTAAGCCCTATCGTTTGTGCTATGGCCTTTTACCTTGCTCAAAGCCTCATTGAGCCCTCTGCCGGCCTCTTTTTCTGGAAGGCGCTCGCGTTTGTCATCTTCCTGTTCTTGTTGTACCGGTTCGGGTGGGGCCCAATCACCGAAGCCCTCGAAGAACGCGAATCGCGCATCGAAGACTCAATGACGCGCGCCGAGCAGGCGCTGGAGGAGGCCAAGGCCATGCAGGCCGAAAACGAGAAAAAGCGCCGCGAAGCCGAGCGGGAAGCCCAGCGCATTCTTCGAGAAGCCCGCGAAGCCGCCGAAGAGCTCCGTGAAGAGGAACTCGACAAGACGCGCGATAAGATTTCCCGGATGCGCGACCAAGCGCAAGCCGAGATCCAGCGCGAAAAGCAAGGCGCCCTCGATGAACTACGCGACGAAGTGGCCGATCTCGCCATCGAAGCCGCACGGAAAGTCGTGCAGGCGGACCTGGATGCGGACCGCCACCGCGAACTGGTCAACAACTTCATTGACGACCTTCCTACCAATTAATGCATCCAGCTTTCCAGGTCGTCTCGGCCTGCTGAATTCGCTGGATCCGCTTGCCTTCCCCCTCTTGTTATGAGTCAACACACGGTCGCCACGCGCTACGCCTCGGCCCTGGCCGAGGAGGCGCACGATTCGGATGCAATGTCCATCATCGACGACGACGTGGATTTGCTCCGCACCACGCTTGCCGACAACGACGAACTGGCGCGTGTCTTCACCAGCCCGGTGCTCTCTGCCGAGCAGAAGGGGCGCGTCGTATCGGCGCTGCTCCCCGAGCACGTGAGCGAGCTGATGATGCGTTTCCTCAAACTGCTCATTGAGAAACAGCGCGCTTCGCTTGTGACTGAGATTCTGGCAGCGTACCGCTCGCTGCGTGATGAACAGGAGGGCATCGTTGAAGTAAATGTACGCTCCTCCCACGAGCTGGACGACGATGAGCATGCTTCACTCGTCGATGCGCTCGAATCGCTCACCGGGGCCTCAGTTCGCCTCAGCATCAGCGTGGACGAATCGCTCCTGGGCGGCCTGGTTATTCAGGTGGGCGACCGCGTCTACGACGGCAGCGTACATCATAAGCTGGAAGCGCTGCGTTCCCGCTTCCATGCCCCGCGTCCCGCAACAGCTTAACCGCGCATCCGGCCCCAACACATGCTGCGCCACGCACTCTGCGCACGGCGCGCCCTCACACCTGTACCATTTACTCCGCTAACACCACTCCGCTATGTCTACTGCTATTCGACCAGACGAAGTAACGTCTGTCCTCAAGCGCGAACTGGGGGGCTTCGACGCCGATGCCGATGTCTACGAGGTAGGCACGGTGCTCCAGGCCGGCGACGGTATCGCCACGCTCTACGGCCTCTCGAACGTTCAAGCTGGCGAGCTCATCACGTTTCCCGATTCGGGCGTGCGTGGCATGGTGCTCAACCTTGAAGAAGATAGCGTCGGCGCGGTCATCTTTGGCGACGTAAACGCAGTCAGCGAAGGCGACCAGGCGCGCCGCACCGGCAACATCGCCTCGGTGCCTGTCAACGAGAACATGCTGGGCCGCGTGGTTGACCCGCTGGGGCGCCCGCTCGACGGCAAAGGCCCCATCGAGGGCGACACCATCGACATGCCACTGGAGCGCAAGGCACCCGGCGTCATCTACCGCGAGCCTGTAACCGAACCGCTGCAAACCGGGCTCAAGGCCATCGACTCGATGGTACCGATTGGGCGTGGACAGCGCGAACTCGTGATTGGTGACCGCCAAACCGGAAAGACAGCGGTCATTGTCGATACAATCATCAATCAGAAGCAGACGCAGGATACCGACAAGCCGGTCTACTGCATCTACGTGGCGGTAGGGCAGAAGGACTCGACCGTAGCCCAGGTGCAGCGCGCCCTGGAGCGCAACGACGCGATGGAGTACACGGTCATCGTGAACGCCTCGGCGTCCATGCCCACGCCGCTGCAGTACATTGCGCCGTTTGCGGGCGCGTGCATCGGCGAGTTCTTCCGGGATACCGGGCGCCATGCCCTCGTCGCCTACGACGACCTCTCGAAGCAGGCCGTTGCCTACCGCGAACTCTCGCTCTTGCTGCGCCGCCCACCCGGACGCGAAGCCTACCCGGGCGATGTGTTTTACCTGCACAGCCGCCTGCTGGAGCGCGGAGCCAAAATCATTAGCAACCAGGAAGTGGCTTCCGACATGAACAACCTGCCTGAGGGGCTGAAAGACCGCGTCAAAGGCGGCGGCTCACTCACGGCGCTTCCCGTTATCGAAACGCAGGCTGGTGACGTATCTGCCTACATTCCGACCAACGTCATTTCGATTACCGACGGGCAGATCTACCTTGAAACCGACCTCTTTAACTCAGGTGTGCGCCCGGCTATCGATGTGGGGACGTCGGTAAGTCGTGTGGGGGGAAACGCGCAGATCAAGGCGATGAAGAGCGTGGCCGGTACGCTACGCATCGACCTGTCGCAGTACCGCGAGCTGGAGGCATTTGCCAAGTTTGGCTCCGACCTCGATGCCTCCACGCAGCGCCAGCTGAACCGTGGCGAGCGCATGGTCGAGATCCTGAAACAGAACGAATTCTCGCCCCTGCCTGCTGAAGAGCAAGTCGTCATCATCTACGCCGCTACCGAAGGCCTGCTCGACAAAGTCCCCGTCGAAGACATTCAGGACTTTGAGGACGCGCTGCTTGAAACCATGCGCACGCAGCACGAATCCGTTCTTGATACCATTCGCGAAAGCGGGAAAATGAGCGACGACGCCGAGTCCGAAATCCGCGACGTGGTGTCTGATGTGGCGTCTACCTTCATTGTAGTCGACGACGAAGACGAAGAAGACGACGAGATGCTGGAGGCGCTCTAACGCCGCCTGTGCCTGCCGCGCTGCACTGTATCCGCCCCGTTTGCCCCACCCCTGCCATCTATGGCCAACCTCCGCGACATCCGCAATCGGATCGACTCGATTGAGAACACCAAGCAAGTAACGCGCGCCATGAAAATGGTGGCTGCCGCGAAGCTCCGCCGGGCCCAGGAGCGCATTTTTGAAGCGCGCCCCTACGCCTACAAGCTGCGTGAGCTGATTGGGCACCTCACCGACAAGCTGGAAGACGTGGGCCATCCCCTCTTCCAGCAGCCGGATACAGACGGTGTGCTGCTCATCATCGTTACAGCCGACCGTGGACTGGCGGGAGCGTTCAACAGCAACGTCATCAAAACGGCAGAAGCTGAAATCGAGGCCAAGTATACGGCAGAGCGCAAGCAGGGCAACCTGTATCTGCTCTGCGTGGGACGCAAGGGCCACGAGCACTTTGCACGCCGCGACTACCAACTGGTAGGCGACTTCCGCAACGTGTTCGACGGCCTCAACTTCAGTCTCGCCAAGAAAGTGGTAGAGGCGGCCCATGAGGGCTTCGACCGAGCCATCTGGGGCCATGTGGACATGGTCTACAACGAGTTCAAAAACACGATTTCGCAGAACCGCATTGTGGAGCCGCTTCTCCCACTACCCAAGGAGCAGTTCCTTACACCGGTAATGGAGGAGGAAGACCTCCCCGAGATCGACGACACCCTCGAAGTGGATTACATCTTTGAGCCCGGCGCTGAGCAGATCATGAACGCGCTGGTGCCGCGCTTCCTTAACTACCAGATGTGGCGGGCGCTGCTGGAGTCCAACGCTGCCGAGCAAGGGGCCCGCATGGTCGCAATGGATAACGCCACCAGCAATGCCGAGGAGCTGCGCGACGAACTGCAACTGAAGTACAACCGCGCCCGGCAGAATGCCATTACGATGGAGATCCTCGACATCTCAAGCGGAGCCGAAGCGCTCGAATCGTAGAGCAAATCGCACATTGTTGATACGAATTACGCAGTCTTGCGCTCCAGCACCCGGAACCCATTGTTGCCTGTGTATCGTACGCAACAAACGACAAACGCACATCATACACAACGTACGTTTTGGAGAGGTGGCCGAGTGGCTGAAGGCGCTCCCCTGCTAAGGGAGTAAACGGTTTATAGCCGTTTCGAGGGTTCGAATCCCTCCCTCTCCGCAACGGAGCCGGTCTCGGGGATTCCCGAGGCTGGCTTTTTGCATCTCCACCTACCCTCCGACCCCGTGCCCCGCTATGGCTGGCGCCGCGCCGCATCCGACCTCATCCCACCGCCCTGTTGTGGCTATTGCAGGGGCTACCGGATTCGTAGGGACTGCGCTCCGCACCACGCTGACCAGCAGCTATCACGTGCGCGCGCTCACACGGTCTCCGGCACGCGAGCAGTCCAACACCCGCCGCGATTCGCCCGTGGAGTGGCGCCACTGCGACTTGTTCGATCCGTATGACGTTCAGCAAGCGTTGGAGGGCGTTGACTACGTGCTCTACCTGGTGCACTCGCTGCACGCCTCCGCCCGCCTCACGCAAGCGCGTGCCCCCGACCTGGACCTGCTCCTGGCGGACAACGTAGCGCGTGCTGCCGAAGCGCAAAACGTGAAGCAGATCATCACGCTGGGCGGCCTCGTGCCCGATATGGACGACCTGCCTCAACGCCTGCGCAGCCGCCGCGAGGTCGAGACCGCCTTGGCCTCCTGCCAGACCCCGCTTACTGCGCTGCGCGCCGGGCTCATCGTAGGGCGAGGCGGTACCTGGCTCAGCATGCTTATCAATCTGGTGCGGCGCGTGCCTATTATGGTTCTCCCGGCATGGACGCAGGCCAAAACCCAGCCGATTGTGCGCGCCGACATTGTACGTGCCATTGAGCATGTGCTGGGCAATGAGCAGCACTACAGCGCCACGTACGACCTGGGCGGCCCCGACGTGATGTCGTACCGAGAGATGCTGAAGCGTACCGCCCATGTGCTGGGCCTGTCGCGGCCCATGGGCACCGTGCCCGTCACCTCGCCGCGCCTCTCTAAGCTGTGGGTCTGGCTCTTCAGCGGCGCGCCGTGGGCGCTTGTCAGTCCGTTTGTGGACAGCCTGCGCTACCAGGTCGCAGTCGATTCGAACCCGCTGCAAGAGACGCTGCGCCCCGGCATGCAGTCGTTTGAGCAGGGCCTCCGCTCAGCGATCGACGAACACGGGCGCCCGTATCCCAATCCGCGGTCGGCGCTCCGTTCAGAAGACGAAGCCATCATGCGCGAGCAGAGCGTAGTACGCTCGGTGCAGCGACTGCCGCTGCCCCCCGGCTACACAGCGCGTGATGTGGCCAACCAGTACATGCGCTGGCTCCCTCGCATTGGCGGCCCCCTCCTGCAGTGCACGGTGGCCAAGCAGCGCGTGTGCCGTATCGAACTGAAACCGCTCGGCATTACCCTGCTGGAGCTAAGCTACGCGCCCGACCGCAGTCCCACCGGACGCCAGCTCTTCTACGTGACGGGCGGCCTCTTGGCGCGCATGCCCGATGGCGCGCCTCATGCAGGACGCCTGGAGTTTCGCCGCACTGCCGACGGCACGCACATCCTGGCGGCCATTCACGACTTTTCGCCCATGCTGCCCTGGAAGCTGTACAACGCCACGCAGGCGGTGGCGCACCTGCTCGTTATGAACGGATTCGGGCGCCACCTGCAGCACCTGGCCGATCGGCGCTCGAATGCGCAGTCTGCACCGTCGCCCACGCCCTCGCGTCTGTAACTTGCCCGCTCTACACGTTTCTCACGATCGATCAACAGCCCCCCTCCATGACCCTCACCGACGACCAGCAAGCCGCGTACGATGCCGTCTACGACTGCCTGGCCAGCGGCGAACGCTTCACCGGACTCCGTGGCTATGCCGGCACGGGTAAAACCGTCATTGTGGGCCAGCTCGTCGAGCAGCTCGACAATGAAGACTGCTCCGTGTACGTCTGCGCCCCAACCCACAAGGCCGTGCAAGTGCTTCGTAATCACCTCAGTGTGGGGGTGCCTACGCAGACGCTCCATGCATTTCTGGGCTTGCGCCTGCAGCCCGATGGCAAAGGCGACTACGAACTCGTACCCGACAACAAGGAGCGCGATATGGAGGCCAGCATCGTCGTGGTTGACGAAGCCTCGATGGTGGGGCGCGATGAGTGGCAGTACATTCAGGCCACGCCCGACCGCGTGCAGTGGCTCTTCGTGGGCGATCCGGCGCAGCTTCCCCCCGTCAATGAAGAGGAATCGCCTGCGCTGCAGGTGTCTGGTCCTACACTCGAACAGGTACACCGCCAGGCCAAGGGCAACCCCGTGCTGGAGCTGGCCACCAAGGTGCGCAACCACAACTGGCACGGCTTCCGCAGCAAGTACGACGACGGACAGGGCGTGGCCATCACCCACAACGACGATCAGTTCTTTGGGAGCCTGGTGCGCGCCTTCACGAGCGAGACGTTTCGCACGAATCCCGAACACGCGCGCATCCTGGCGTACCGCAACAAAACCGTACGCGCCTACAACCGCCGCGTGCGGGCCGAGCGCTACGGCGAGCAGGCCGCCCGCTTCGAGATTGGCGAGTGGATTGTGGCCCGCGAAACGTGGTTTCACGACCAGCGCCCCCTTATCAAAAACAGCGAAGAAGTGCGCGTCGAAGCCATCACCGAGGAGCGCATTGAGGGCGATGACATGAGCACCTGGAAGGTGTGGACGCTCAAGGTGCGGGGCGTCCACGACGACTTTCGCCGCGACATTGCGGTGCTGCACGACGATGAACACGAGCGCTACCGCGACGCACTCGACCGCCGTCGCGACGCGGCCAAAGACGACCACAAGAAATGGGATCGCTACTACAGCCTGCGCGAACAGTTCGCCAAGGTCGATTACGCCTACGCCTCCACCGTACACAAAGCGCAAGGCTCTACCTTCGACACCGTTTTTGTGGACTACCGCGACCTTCAGGTCTGCCGGGGCCCCGAGCAGCACGCCCTGCTCTACGTCGCCGTAACGCGGCCCTCGCGCCGTCTCGCTATGCTCGTGTGAGCACGTAGTTTCGCCTCTAAAGATTGATTGCACAGGGGGATACAGAGCGTCGGAGCTGCGCCATCACGTCGTCTCAGGCGTTGAAGCTTCTGCATCCACCTGAACCGGATCGACACCACGCCAGGTTGCAATCTGCTCCACTATTTGGCGCCGTACGTGTGCGCGGAAGGCGTTGACATCGGTCAGGCCCTCGGCCACCGGATCGACCGGGGGGAGTACCTTTACGCGCATGGTCTGCGGGCTGGTGCGAAAGACGAGGCTGTGCTTGGGGAGCGCGTCTTGCGTGCCGTCAATGGCGATGGGCACAACCGACACGCCTTCGTTGATTGCGAGCCGGAAGGCGCCGCTGGCAAACGAGTGCACGCGTCCGTCGCGCGAGCGGGTGCCTTCGGGGCATAGCATTACGCTGCATTGGTGGCGGAGGTAGTGGCGGGCTTTGTCGATGACGGCGCTTCGGCTTTCGGAGTCGCGCCGGTCTACGCAGATATCGCCCGACATGCGCAAGAGCCAGCCCGCTACGGGCAGATCGAACAGCGCTTTCTTGGCAACCCACTTCATCTCCCACGGCAGCCGCGACACCACCGGCGGGTCGGCCTGAGACAGGTGGTTGCTTACCACCACGTACGGATGGCGCGGGATGGGCAGTTCGCCTTGCGTTTCAACGTTCCAGAACGGATTCAGATAGGTCATGAGCCGCCCCAAGATGCGAAGGGCATAGCCACTTCGGTGGAGCGCCGGGTCGCGGTCGGTCAGGCGCACCACCGCCATGACCGGCAGCCACGCACACAGAAGCAGCGCCGTGGACGTCCACACCCAGGCCGAGAGAAGATAGTCGCGCATGGTGCATCACCAAACCAAATACAGAGCACACCCCAAGGCAGCGGGGGGCCGGTGGCGTGTGCAGCGAACGATGCCTTGTGTACGGCATGCGTCCGGCCTTCGTTCGGGAACAGAGTAGATGCTACAAATTTGAAGCGCCGGAGCCGCCATCAATCGGGATGGCCGCGCCGTTGATATAGCCCGACAGCGGCGACGACAAAAACGCAACGGTGTGGCCCAGCTCCATCGGATCGCCAATGCGCTGCAGCGGATTGCCCGCGCCCCAGTCCGCCAGGCCCTCCTCGTGGCTATCGTAGTCGCCGCGCTCCATGGCCTGCTCAATGAGCTCGCGAATGCGGGCGGTTTCGTGCGCGCCCGGCAGCACCGCGTTGGCGCGGACCTCGGGCGCCAGTTCCTTCGAGAGCGTCTTTTCGAGTCCGATAACCGACATGCGAACCGAATTGGAGAGCACCAGCGCATCGATCGCTTCCTTCACGCTGCGCGATGTGATCGTGACGATGGTGCCGCCGCCGTCGGCCTTCAGATGTGGCGCGCACTGCCGCACCAGCCGCACCACGCTCATCACGAGCAGGTCGTAGGCCTCGTACCAGTCGGCGTCATCCGTATCTAAAAACGCCCCGCTCGGCGGACCGCCCGCGCTGGTTACGAGATGATCCAGCCGTCCAAAGGTGTCAAGTGTCGCATCCACCAGCCCTTCGAGGGCCTCCGCATCGGTCAAGTCCGCCGGATGCGCGAGCACCTCGCCCTGCGCTTCGGCTTCGATCTCGTTGCGGGCGGCTTCCAGCTTCGCCGCATCGCGCCCATTGATGACCACGTTCACGCCCTCACGCGCCAGCGCCATGGCCGACGCCTTGCCGAGTCCGCTACTGGAGGCCGTGATAAGCGCCGTATTGCCTGCGATGCCAAGATCCATGCGTCGTTTGAACGTTGTTCAGGGGGATGCGAAACGGTGCTGTTGATGCATAAAAAGAACGCATCTTCGCCGTTCGGATGCAAACCGATTGGCGAGAATCTGGCGTTACGAATAGACGGGGGCGTGTGTCATGCAAGAAACCCACAGCAGTTCTTCCCGCAGCCATGTCCTACAACCCTGATATCCACGCCCGCCAGTCGATGCGCCATCCCGAGTGGGATTACACCCACCCCGGGGTGTATTTCATCACGATCTGCACGCATGAACGGCAGCATCTATTCGGATATATCGACACCGGTCACATGCATATGAACACGTGTGGGCGTCTTGTATCCGACGAATGGCACCGCACCGAACAGGTTCGCGCAAACGTGACGTTGGATGCGTTCGTCGTGATGCCAAATCACATACACGGGATTATTTGGATTCGTCCGGATACGGCAAGTAGGGATTCATCGGCGATGAATCCCTACGGGGACACATTTCCCCATCCTGGCAACACTGGTAACACGCCAACGCCCGACCACAACCGCGCGTACGGGCGGACCGTTGCCAATTCGATATCCACAATGATGCGGCAATTTAAATCGATCGCGACCAAACGGATCAACCGCCACCGCAATACGCCGGGGGCTGCGGTGTGGCAAGGCAATTTCTACGACCGTATCATTCGCAACCGCCAGGCCCTACGCCACATCCGCCGGTACATTCACAACAACCCGGCTCGGTGGACGCAGGATCGGTTCCATTCGCATCGCTGACTACCTCACACAACAACACGCCCGGCCTCCCATGCAGGGCGACCGGGCGTAATTGGTTTCAGCGATGACCGGGCGTAGCATTACCCACACCCCGTGGTCGTCCCGCACGCCGGGCAGATGTAGCAGGCGCCGCTGCGGACGGTAATGGTGCCGCAGTTGGCGCAGGGCGGCGAGTCCTCCTGGTTCTTGTAGGTGGTTTTCGCCGTCTGCTGCATGGCGGCCTGCTGCTCCGGGGCATCCGCCGTGGCATCCATGAACGCGTCAATGGTCTGCCCCACCAGCGACTCGTCGTCGCCAATCTCGGGTGCTTGCTTTGAAGCAGGTGCCTCGGCCGAACCAGCCGAAGGCGATCCAGTCGAGGGCTGCATCGTGCCGAAGTCGAGCTCGGCCTGGGCGGTGTTCGATGTCGCTTCGCCGCTGCCGGAGGCATGCTCCCCAGCGGCCGCGTTAGGGTCCACGGTACCCTCCGCCGCACCGGACGGCTGCGCTTCCGTATCCAAAAACTTGATGGACAGATATCGGAAGATGTAGTCCATCATCGACTTGGCGATGGGGATCTGCTTGTTGTTCGTGAAGCCGCTCGGCTCAAACCGCATGTGGCTGAACTTGCGGCACAGATCCTCCAGTGGCACGCCGTATTGCAGCGCAATGGACACGCTGGTGGCAAAGGCGTCCATCATGCCGGCAAGGGTCGAGCCCTGCTTGGCAATCGTGATGAAGATCTCACCCGGCTGCTCGGTCTCGGGGTAGAGACCCACCGTCAGGTAGCCCTCGTGTCCAGCAATCGAAAACTTGTGCGTGATCGACGGACGCTCGTCGGGGAGGCGCTTGCGGGTCGGCTTGTACACGACCTTCTCGCGGATCTCCGGCTCGGCAGGCTCGGCGTCAGGCATCGCGCCGTCACCCGAGGGCTCGGCCTGGGCCGCAGCTTCTTTGGCAGCTGCTTTCTCGGCGTCGGACTTCTGCGTGTTGCCGCCTTCGCTGGTTGAGAGCGGCTGACTCCGCTTCGAGTTCTCGCGGTAGATGGCTACGGCCTTGCATCCAACCTCCCATCCTTTCTGGTAGGCATCGGCAATGTCGTCGGGCTCGGCATCCTCCGGCATATTCACAGTCTTGCTAATTGACCCACTCACAAACGGCTGTACTGCACCCAGCATCTTGATATGGCCCAGGTGGTGAATCGACCGCTCGCCGTTGGATGGCGCAAATGCGCAGTCGAACACCGGCAGGTGCTCGTCTTTGAGCTGCGGCGCGCCCTCGATGGTGTCGTGCTCGTCGATATAGGCAATGATCGCCTCGATCTCATCGTCGGAGTAGCCCAGCCGGTTCAGCGCCAGCGGCACGGTCTTGTTCACGATCTTGAACATGCCCTCGCCATCGCCGGCCAGCAGCTTGTACTTCACGAGCGCAATGTCGGGCTCAATGCCAGTGGTATCGCAGTCAAGGAAGAAGCCAATGGTGCCCGTCGGGGCCAACACCGTAGCCTGCGCGTTGCGATAGCCGTGGCGCTCGCCCAGTGCCACCATGCGCTCGGCGCTCTCGTGCGCGGCTTCGAGCAGATAGTCGGGGCAGTCGTCGCGGTCGATGTCGTGCACCGCATCGCGATGCATGCGCATCACGTCGAGCATCGGCTCCTCGTTCGTGGCGTACTCCTCGAACGGACCAATGCCTTTGTTGGCCGCGATTTCGGCGCTACGGGCGTACGCCTCGCTGTGCTCAATCGCCATGATGGCGCCCGCCACCGCGCGGCCTTCGTCGCTGTCGTACGGCAGTCCCATCGACATCAGCAGCGCGCCGATGTTGGCGAAGCCGAGTCCGAGCGGACGAAACCGGTGACTGTTGCGAGCGATGGATTCGGAGGGGTAACCCGCGTTATCCACCAGAATCTCCTGCGCTGTAATGTAGATGCGTGCCGCCGCCCGCAGCCGCTCCACATCCACCGAGCCGTCGTCGCGCTGGTACTTGCGCAGGTTGAGCGAGGCCAGGTTGCAGGCCGAGTTGTCCAGAAAGAGGTACTCGCTGCACGGGTTGCTGGAGTTGATGGGCCCCGTGTTCTTGCAGGTGTGCCACCGCTGGATGGTGTCCTCATACTGCAGGCCCGGATCACCACAGATGTAGGTGCCTTCGCTCACTTTGTGGAGCAGCTCCGCCGCATCCACCTCGTCGACGACCTCGCCGGTGGTTACCGCACGCAGTTCGAAGGATTCACCGCGCTCGGCGGCTTCCATAAATGCGTCCGTGACGCGCAGGCTGTGGTTCACGTTCTGGAAGTCCACCGCGCCGTAGGCCGGACCGTTGAACGAGCCGTCGTAGCCCTGCTCAATCAGCGCCCAGGCTTTTTTTTCCTCGGTCTGCTTCGCCTCCACAAACTCCTCCGCATCGGGGTGCCAGCACTTCAGCGTCTGCATAATCGCAGCGCGGCGCGTCTTGCCGCCGCTTTTGATGGTGCCGCCTGTGGCATCCTGCACCTTCATGAAGCTGACCGGACCGCTCGGCTGGCCGCCGCCGGAGAGCTTCTCTTTAGACGAACGCAGCGTGCTCCAGTCTGCACCCACGCCCGATCCGAACTTGAACAGGCGCGCGCTCTCGCCCATCGTCTTCCAGATGCCGTCGATGGAGTCTTCTACATCCACGATGAAGCACGCCGCAGCTTGCGGATACAGGTACGGGTCTACGCGCGTCACTTCCTGGGCGTCCTCATCCCAGCCGTAGATCTTCTTGTCGCCCGTGTCACGAATGCCGTACTGCTGGCCCAGGCCCACGTTGAACCACACGGGTGAGTTAAACGCGCCATACTGGTTCACACAGAGCCACGTCAG
The DNA here is from genome assembly GCF_002554705.1 of Longimonas halophila. GTDB lineage: Bacteria > Bacteroidota > Rhodothermia > Rhodothermales > Salinibacteraceae > Longimonas > Longimonas halophila. The sequence continues at coordinate 66,126 of NZ_PDEP01000014.1, forward strand.
CTCGTCGTAGAAGCGGTCCACATCCGCGTCGGTGGCAAAATAGCCCTGCTCGCGCCCCCATTCGGTAATGGTGCGCGTTACGCGGTCAATGAGCTGTTTCAGCGAGTACTCGCGCTTGCCGTCGGCTGGACTCCCGTTGCCGTCATCGAGGTCGCCGTAGAAATACTTGCTCGCCACCACGTTCGTGGCAAGCTGGCTCCACGACTCCGGAAACTCCACATCGTTCTGTTCAAAGATGGATGCGCCACTTGGGTTCTTAATCGCAGCGTCGCGCGTCTCCCAGTCCAGGCTGTCGAACGGATGTTCGCCCTCGGACGAGAAGGTACGTGTAATGGACAAGCCCTCTTCCAGCGCTGCGGAGTCAGGCAGCACGGCTCCGCTGGACGCTGCGGAGGGCGCTGATTTCTCAGTGTTGGACATGCGGTCGTTGAATATAGATGAAACAGGATGCGATAGCGTAGGCAGTCCGCGCGAGCTGGTCTCGCAACACGTGCCGACTGCACAAGCACTGTATCAACTAAATCGGCTTTTTAGACGAACGCAAGGGTCTTTTATCCACAAAGAACCCACAGATTAACCGACGCACGAGAAACATAACGGCGATATCAAAATCACTTTCGGCCTCCTGTCATATGTTGTTGATGCACTGTTTAGATACCGTTATTGAGCCCTTTGACGCCCATTCTTATATCGCGCGATTTGAAGTTATCCACATTGTGGATATCTTGTGGATGGACTCTCCGAATAGATCGGTATCAATAACGGCTCTATATGGGCCCGTGCACTTGCCCTTCCCGCACTACATACTCAACTGATGGTCTCTTTTTCTCTGCGCGGCCGCACAACGGGTTGGCTTGCAAGCCTGCTTCTGCTCACGCTGTGGATAGGCTGCCAGGGCAGTACCCCTGCTGTGGATGATGACGCCGTGGCCTCCATGCCGAACTACGACACAAACACCATGGCCCAATCAATACACGAACGCGTAAACAGCGAGCGCGAGGCGGCGGGCCTCTCGTCCCTTGCATGGTCCGAAGAGTTGGCAGCGCTCAGCCGTGCGCATAGCCAGGACATGGTCCAACGCGACTTCTTCGACCACGTCAATCCCGACGGACAAAGCCCTACCGAGCGCGGGCAGGCGATGGATGTGTCGTGCACCACGATTGTAGAAGGTCGGCGGGCAGGCGGAATCGCCGAGAATATCTACGATGCGTCTGCCTATCACACCCGCCGCACCACGACCCAGGGCGATGAAACATCGGTTACCTACGATTGGAAGACCGCCAACGGGCTGTCAGAGACGGTCGTGCAAGGATGGATGGGCAGTTCTGGCCACCGACGCAACATTCTCAACGACACGTACGAAGCACAGGGGCTGGGCGTGGCCGTCTCGGACGACTTGCGCGTGCTCGTGACGCAGACCTTCTGTTGAGGCAGAACCGTGTAGCTTCAGGCATATCTTGAAGCATATTACGTCCCAGCCCTTGTGCTCCTCTTCATATACGTCGTTGCCATACGTGCAAATGAAAATGTCTTTTTCCACAGGACAACGGTACGCGTTGCTTGCAGGAATACTCACCCTTCTTGTGTGGACGGGGTGCAAGACCATGGAAGAGAGCCCACCCGACTCCATGCCGTCGTATGATATTGAGGCATTGGAGCGCTCTATCCACAGGCAGGTTAACGAAGAGCGCAGAGCTAACGGACGTGAGCTCTTGAAGTGGTCGGACGATCTGGCCCGGGTTAGCCGCGCGCACAGCCAGGACATGGTTGAGCGCGACTTCTATGCGCACGTCAACCCCGACGACCAGTCGCCCACCGAGCGTGGGGAGGAGGTGGGCGTATCGTGCTCAACGGTCGTAGACAATCCACAGACGGGCGGCATTGCCGAGAACATAAACTGGGTTTCGGCCCTCGATGTAGTCCACACCACGAGGAGTGGGGAAGAAAAGTACGAGTGGTATACCGCCGACGAGATTGCGGACGAGGTCGTGCAGGAGTGGATGCGAAGTCCGGGGCATCGCCGCAATATGCTTCATGAATCGAACCAAGCAGAAGGAATAGGCGTGGCCATGAAGAGATCGGGAGAGTTTGAGGAGTCGGGGGATTTCCGCGTGCTTGTGACGCAGACCTTCTGTTAGCAGCCCGTCGCCACATATCCAACCGCAAACTAACAGCATTCCGCTACGCGTACCGCTTCTCTGCCTCCACCGCCTCGCGAAGCTGCTCTGCGATCCAGTCGGCTTCTTGCTTGTTGTGAAGCCCATCGAGATGGGCCACGCGGTTTTTTGCTTCCGACATTTTTTCCTTCATTTTTCCAGTGGCCTCCTCGCCAAGAACCTGGCCCATCGTATCCATAACGCCCTTTGCGGTGCCACTATCGAGGCCATCTCCCGACGCCCGCTTCTGCACCGCAATCTCGTAGTTTGAGGAAGACTCATTCCCTGAGATAAGCACCTTGATGTCCTCGACCTCTGTAGCCGGAAAGCGTCCGCCTTGCCCGGCTCCGCCCTCTGTTTGGATGTCCACCTCACCATCTGAAACCGAGATAATGACTTCGCGATGCCAGGTTGACCAGGCAGCCCAAAGGCACACAATTCCGAAGAAGAGAAATATCGCTCCTCCTAAGAAATTAGCACCGAAGGCAAAGACACTTCCCACTGTCATGCCAATGCCAAACACAACGAGAAAAGCGAGCAGCCCAATACCTTTCAGGCTCCGATCGGGCTTCATGTGCACACGAATCCCTCGTCCGCCCAGGCGCTCTATAGAAATATTCTTGCTGATGGGCTCGGTGAGATTCGGCTCAACGACATACTCAGCGTATGGGTCGTCGGTCGTGGCTTCTGCTTCTCCGGAATCAACCTGAAGGGCCTCCTCATCACGCTCCAGATCCCACATCACCTTTTCGGACGGCTCAGATGCATCCTCTGCTTCATGCTCTTTCTGGAGCGATGCAGATGCGGTGCCATTGGTGGATGTGTTGTCGTCAGACTCGTACACAGGCACCTCAAAGCGTGATCTGTAGTCGATTCCCGGCAGCTCAGCTCGCACGGTAAGCACCCACATGAAATCCGATTTGCCGGTGCGAGCCAGATATTTCTTCGACCGCTTCATTGCAGTTGACTCGGGCATGTCATCGGGAACCTGAAACGACACAGGAATGAGGGCACCATCGGCATCGTACGACATGGGTCGCATCTGCTTTTCCCCACGCCACAGGAGCCGTTTCTTCTCTTTGGCTGTGCGCTTTTTGTTGTCTCCACTCCCGGTGGTTTCGTAGCGTGCCGACCGTCGATAGCACGACAGTTGCACTTGCGCCCCGTGTTCTGGCAATTCATCCCGGTCGATGCGCGCATGCACCTGTGCCAGGAACCGCTCGCCCAGCCGTCCGGGCATCGTTTCCAGCTCTGCTTCCGAGATGCCAAATCGCTGCCTCCGTCTGTAGGCTTTCACCATCTGTACGGCCATGAAAACCCCCGCCAGTGGGAAAATCAGCACGAAGAGCGCAGGCCATTCCGGCGTCTCCGCTGTAATGATAGCAGTCCATATGATCCATCCGGCCAGAGCACCACCGCCTCCCAGAAACACCGTCGTAAAAAACCCCCACGACTGTGAGTTTTCATGTGTAAGTGTAGATGATTGCCACGCCTCACGGGCCGTCCAGGGCTCCTCCATGTCCTCGATCTCTTCGTAGACCTTCTCCCTTCGGTAGTTGGTGACAGCCGTATATACGAATCCAACACCAATGAATAGCATGACGCCTGGAATAAACAGCGGACGGAATATATCCTCGGGCACTGAGCCGGTATTTATAATAGTGCTCAGGGGATCATACAGCATCACAACGGCTCCGATACATAACCCGACCCCGATAGCCCCAAACAGCCACGATTTGAGTGTGCGGAGGGTGCGTCGTATGCCTTCAGGAAGAAAGCGAGAGAGGATGCGGAGCATAACGGGTTAGCATGTAATTTGGGGGGCGATCTATCACACGTCCAGCAGCACGACACTGCGCTGAACCTGCTGTTTAAATACGCGCGATCTGGCCTTTCATGCGGACATGCTTCTACACACAAAAACATTGCATTTACCGCTGCTACGCGTGCCAACATCTGACAATGCTTTTCATACAGGCGTATCCCAACACGCATACTTTTGCACAGACGGTGCTACATGCTATGTCTTTCGCATCCTCTCAAAATGCCCCTCGCCGTCGTCGCACCCCCAACCCACGACGCCAGCCGCGTCGGCAGCCGAAGCGCTCGCCCAGTTCGCCCTCGCAGCCGCCCCGCGTACCCAACCCGAAGCGGCGCGAACCGAACACAACCCCAAGTCCGAAGCGGAGCCCACAGAACGGATGAGGTTGCCTAAAACGTGAGGCTGAGGCGCGCATTCACCGTGCGCGGTGTAAGGCGGTTCGGGACGCGCGTCCACTGGTTGTCGTTGTTCGGAATCCAGTTGAACGACACCGTGTTCGTCATGTCGAATACGTTCAGCAGCTCCATAGTCAGGTCCAGGTGGACGGGCGCGCGGTCATCGGATTCGAGCAGCGTAAGGCGCTTCGTAGCGCCTAAGTCCACACGGCGATAGGGCGTGATGCGCCCTGACATGCGCGGCCCCGGTATCTGCACGACCCGTCCGGTAGCTTCATCGCGCGGACCGGGCACAGGCGGTGTGTACGGCAGTCCGCTGCCAAAGAGCAAGCGCAGATGCGCCTTCCACGACTCATCACCCGGAATGGTGTCTTGCAGGAAGGCCGAGAACGTGTGGCGCTGATCGCTCGGGCGTGGCACTAAACCCTGGTTGAATCTATTCTGAAACTGCGGTTTGATGCGCTCACGCGCCACCATGAAGCTGTAGTTGAACCAGCTCTCCAGGCCCGGAACCAGTTCGCCGCGCAACTGCAGATCGAGACCGTACACGAAGCCTGTGGCATCGTTCTCGCCCGAGTACTGCACGCGAATGTCTTCGATTGAGTAGGAAATGACGTTCGTGAGGTGTTTGTAGTAGCCCTCGGCCCGCAGGTACAAGCGCTGTGTCGGCAAGAAGTACTCGCCGCCCAGCACAAACTGCATGGAGCGCTGCGAGTTGATGTCGCGGTTTAGGGATTCGTCAATGCCCTCCTCAGAATCAACTGCCCCGCGCAGCTCCCGATAGGTCGGGGCCTGGTGGTAGATACCCCAGGCTCCACTCAACGACAGATTTTCGCTGGCCTGAAACGTTGCCGACAGGCGCGGCGACACAGTCCATTCGTCGTTAAAGGAGTAGTAGTCGGTGCGTAGCCCGCCCGTCACCGAGAGGCGACCGCGTGTGGGCAGCACATCAATCGTGTTTTCGGCGTAGAAGCCGGCCTGCATCTCACTGAACTGCGCCGCATCCGACAGGCTATCGGCTACGATGCGGATATCCTCACGCTCGCCACTGTCGCGCTGCACCCGTGTGTTAATGATGGCGCGCTCGTCAATATCGTCGGTAAAGCGGAGGCCGCGCACATCCCAACCTGCTTCGAGCGCGTGGCGATCGAGTGCGAAGTTGTAGCGCCCACCGCCGGTGATGGTCTCCACATCAACAGCGTTGTTGGCGAAGTCGGTCTGCGTGGACGTGCCAATGCCAAAGTGCCCGGCCCCTGAGTTCGGATCGCCCGCCGGATCGACCTGAAACAGCTCTGAGTCGCCTGTAATCTCGAAGAACTCCGTCTCGCGCGTGCCGAAGTACGCAAGCTGGTGCTCCATGCGCAGCCGGTCGCTCAACCGGTTGTTGAGGCGCGTCCCCAGAAACTCGGTGGTATATCCGTCCTGGCGCGTGCCCTCAAAATCCACCCAGAGCGCCTGCAGGTTGGAGGGCACATCGGGGTCCAGGCTGATGATGCCGAAGTAGGTTTTCTGGTTGGTGGGATCGAGCTCGAACTCGTGGTCGGCGTAGATGCCGAGCGTTTCGATGGAATGCCCCTCAGCCAACTGGTACGTGAACATGCCCTGCACATCCGTGAAGACGGGGTCGTAGTCGCCTTTCAGATCTTGCGTACCAAAGAAGCGCCCCGGCTGGGCGCGGCGCACGCCTACGTTCCAGCTGAGGCGATCGTTGAGGGTGGCTCCACGAGCGTGCACGCTGGCGTCGAGCAGCGACACATCGGCACTACCACGCAGGGATTCATCGTCGACCTCGTGGTACTGCACATCGAGTGCCGAGGAGAGCTTGCCGCCATAGCGCACGGGAAAGCCGCCGGTGTACAGCGTCATGCTTTCGGCCATGGCCGGGTTGAGGAGGCCGAGTCCTTCTTGCTCGCCCTGGCGCGGACGAAACGGCATGAACACCTCGAATCCGTTCAGGAAAATCAGATTCTCGTTGTATCCGCCGCCGCGCACGGAGTACTGCTGTGAGAGTTCGGTGTTGGTGGCTACACCGGGCATTACTTTGAGCGCGCGGAATCCGTCTTTGAACGGCGTAGGCATGTCTTGCACCGTTTCGGGGTCGATGCGGTGCACACCTGCATCAGGCGCAATCTCGCCCTCTTCGACCACGACCTGGTCCATCTCCATCACATCTACGGGGAGGGCGGCGTTGAGCGTGACGGTGGTGTTGCCAGGGACCTGCACCGAATCGATGTGCGCCTCGTATCCCACCGCCGAAAAGCGAATGGCGTGGGTGCCCTCGGGGACACGCATGTCGTACGTGCCATTGGCCTGCGTGGCGGTACCAAAGTTGGTGCCGTTAATGACGACGGTGACGCCAGCAAGTGGTGCCTCCGTAGACGCATCAGTGACGGTGCCTGTGACGGTGCCCCACGTTTGCGCGTGTGCCGCCGGACTTGCCAGCAGTAGAATCAGCGCGCCCAGGCACGTCCACCGAATGTGTGTTGAATAATGTAGCATAGCAACCCGCAATAGAATCTGTCTGTACCAACAACAAGAGCGTAACGTTCAGATCAAGTAGCGGCGCGGGCTGGTGACGGTAAAGCACAGCTGCAGAGGAAAGCAGCCGGATCGTATAGGTATGCCTGTAACAAACAAGATGTGTGGGCAAACTGCAACCTAACGCAGTTCATACGAAACAACGCATTTAAGTAGGATGAGCGATGTGCTGGCATCTCCCCTTCCCGGCGCGCTTTCTGTTTGTGACAGTAGCCTAACGATCGACTTAAGTATGAGTTCATCAAAAGCAGTCGCCTCCAATGGTGCTGCCGAGCGCGCTACCAACGTACTGGGCACTCCCTTGCAGCCGTGCAGCCACAACCCCGAGACCGGGTTTTACCGCACCGGCTTTTGCACGACCGGCCCGGAAGACCGGGGCCGCCACGTGGTCTGTGCCCAGATGACCGCCGAGTTTCTGTCGTTTACGAAAGCACAGGGCAACGACCTAAGCACGCCGCGCCCCGCGTACGACTTTCCGGGGCTCACTCCGGGCGATCGGTGGTGCCTGTGTGCCGCCCGGTGGGAGGAAGCCCGACAGGCCGGGTGCGCGCCTCCGGTCGTGCTGGAGGCCACGCATCCCGCTGTACTTGAGGTGGTGGACCTGAACGTGCTGAAGACGCATGCAGTGGCAAACGCTGCGTAGCAGACGCTGTTCGTAGTGTTCTTTTTGGCTCAACTCATTGCTCGGTTACGCCTGTATTCGGTCAGCACAAACAGCTCACACACGTTATGATTGGGGCATAGATGTATCAGTGTCAATGCATTGCTTCACAACAAAAGCACCCAGTTCATGAAAAGGCACGATTATGTCTAATACTGATGAACGTTCATCGCCGCGCGAGATCATCAAAACAGAGAAAGCCGTTTATCTAAGCAAACTCTCGCCACCTGATCCAGACTGGCCGCCCGACGTGCGGGTGATGTACGATGAGCTTTTTGATCATCTGTTTGACATGGGGCTGAAGATCAGTGATGTCAAGGAGCGCTTTGGAATCGGCAATAACAATGTTTCTTGCCGCTTCGGTCACTTCATAGGTTGCCCCCCGAAGGAGTTTGTGTTGCACCATCGATTTAGACTGGCCGAGCAATTACTTGTCGATTACGAGCATCTGACCGTAACGCAGATAGCGTTTGCGGTAGGATACGAGACTCCAAACGCATTTTCGATGACATTTAGGCGACGATTTGGATGTCCCCCAACGACTTATCGAACGCAGGCAAGAAAGAAATGAAGAGGGTGTTGAAGAAGGAGTTGATGCTTACCATCCGAGGGAGTTATACGCTCTGTATGAGTGTTCTGACAACAAGACTAATTTAGTTATGGAAAAAGCAAGCACATTCTGGACATCCTTCTGCATAGCCATTGCGGGAGTGCTACTGGTCGGATTCAGTTTGTCTCCGGTGGCAACCTCACCTATTTCTGAATCCTCAGCGTCCACATTGGCAGTGGATGACGATTGTGGAGATCAGCAAATCGAAGAAATAACTTATGGGAAAAGGGCTAGTTTTCTGGGGTGCTTTGGATCGGACTCCAAGTGCAAGGTGACATGTGAGTAGTAGTTAAAGCATCGTCGATGATCTCTACACAGGGGCGGCTTGGTCTGCACTTTCGGCTGTATTTTGAGTGAGTACAGATCAGGCCGCTCCATCTACAATTCAATTTGGGTATGGCCAAGAAAGTATTCCTACTTGTTTTTCTATGTTGTGGTTTTTTCTTAAACGGGGTGTATGCTCAGAACTTTAGTATTCAGTTTGAAGAGCAGTATCGTCTTGAGAAGGATCTGGCCAATCCATCAGATTTCTACGTGACGGATCGTGACCATGCGGTCGTTATCGATGAACTTCGCGCAGCGTGTGCACTGGCTTTCATCGACCTGAGAACTGGCACGCCCCAAAACTGTCATGCGATAGGAAGCGGTCCGGGTGAGATTGCCGCTCAAGGTCGGAAGGTTGTGGCCATGCGGTCAGATAGCTCGATATGGGTCTCCGATACGCGAGGAGCCAAAGTCTATACATCCGATCTCAGCTACCAGTTTGATGTCCGGGGACCCAGTGTAACCGCTCCTCTGAGCGATACACTGGCTGGTCAGTATCTATTCGAGTTGGGGAACAGACTTGTACGTCTGTATCAATTAGAAAGCGAACGAGAAGTTGAAGCCAGCCCCCTCGAAACCATATCGATCGAGGAAAGGGCAGCCCTGGAACCGTTGCGAGATAATTTTATGCTGCGGCAAGGCCCTGTATTAGTTGATGACTCATCTTGGTTTATTGGATTTGATTTTTCAAGTTATATTATTCAATTAGATTCTGACGGGATTGAATACGTTGTTCATGCCCCCCCCCCAATATAGATTTTCCAGACTATGACTATGCGGCCAATGACGGCTATACTGCTCCTGATGCAAGTGAATACCCGACAGGAACGGTAGATCTTGACACCGACGACACGTACTTGTACGTGCTTCATCACGGCCGAACCTTCGACGCAAGTCCGTTCAGGCAACTTGTTGATATTGTTCGAGGACGCATTGAAGCAGCGATTGAAGAGTGGGAAATGACCGATCGGCTACTCGTCTATGAGAAAGCCACGGGGGATTTTATGGGTGAGGTGACTTTGCCTGTGCGTGCACGCGCTATCGAAGTGACCGAGGAAGCGGTCTATATCTTGAGTATTGACGGCATGCCACCGAGTATTATCAAGTATGAAAAAAGTATAGTAAACTAAACTGCATTAGTGCTATGAAAAATACTAACATCGTTTTTCAGTCGTCGAAGATATTTGTCACGGCTGTGACGTTTATTTCATTGCTTCGAGAGCTGCCGATCTCGAATGACTTTCTGTGGATATCAACTGGAATGAGTCCTATTCTCCACACTAATTCGACAGTCAGTTGGATACTCCTCGGAGTTGAGATGATCTTTATTGCAGGATTGTGGACCGACATGGCGAACCGGTTCACTGGTATCTTGGCCTATTGTATAGCAGGAGTTGGAATTCTATCGGCAAGCCTTATCGTTTTTCTGTCGCACGTTTCTTCCTGCGCATTACTTCCGGCAGGAGTGTTACCAGAGATGCTCCTTGCACAGAAATTGCTTTTTGCTGGAGCTGTCGTCATTGCCGTTAGGACTCGTCGTTGAGCTTTCGGCTTTGCAAAGCTCACGGAGGACATCAGTAATTCAAACCACTTCGTGTCAACCCCGCACGCCTCGCGCGCAGATGATCAAAGGAGCAGAACCTGGAGATCCTCACCCCGATCAGAAGGCAAAGGGGCAAACGCGCCTCGCGGCGGCCGATCGGCTCTACTCAGAGCTCGTCAGCCGCATCCGCCAGCCGATCGAGTCGCTCTTCGGCTGGATTGAAGAAAAAACCGGCATTCAGGCCGCCTCGAAGGTCCGGGCGACCCGGGGCGGGGGCTGATGGTGCATGTGTTTGGACGCTTCGTCGCCGCGATGCTCCTGCTCGCCTTCAACTCCTAATTCGCATACTTAATACGCCTTCGCAAAAAGCACGCGTCCCTCAGAATGCTCACCGGTCAGCATGTCTTCGCCGGGCTCATCGTCGCGGTCGAACGGAATGCAGCGGATGGTGGCGCCTGTTTCGTCCTGGATGCGCGCCTCGGTTGCTTCGGTGCCGTCCCAGTGCGCCTTCACGAAGCCACCCTCGTTTTCGATGACGTCCTTGAATGCGTCGTAGGAGTCGACGGTGGTGGTGTGGGCCTCGCGCCGCTCCAGCGCCTGCTGAAAGAGCCCGTCCTGAATGTCGGTTAGGGTATCTTGGATGCGTGCAACGAGTCCATCTTGCGGAACGATGTTCTTCTCGCGGGTGTCGCGCCGCGCCAGCTCCACGTTGTCGTTTTCGATGTCGCGTGGGCCAATGCCAATGCGCAAAGGTACGCCCTGCAGCTCGTACTCGTTGAACTTCCAGCCTGGCTTCTGATTGTCGTCAGCGTCGAGCTTCACGCGAATGTCGGCGTCGTCCAGCTCTTGTTGGATGCGCTGGGCCTCTTCCAAGACCTGCGTGCGCTGCTCATCGTTGAAGTAGATGGGCACAATGACGACCTGGTCGCGGGCGAGCTTGGGCGGGAGCACAAGCCCCTGGTCGTCAGAGTGCGTCATGATGAGCGCGCCAATCAGCCGTGTCGACACGCCCCATGAGGTGGCCCACACGTACTGCTCCTCGTTATTTTCGTCGGTGTAGGTGCAGTCGAATGCCTTGGCGAAGTTCTGCCCCAGGAAGTGGCTGGTGCCCGCTTGCAGCGCCTTGCCGTCTTGCATCAGCGCCTCAATGCAGAGCGTATCGACGGCTCCGGCAAAGCGCTCGCTGGCGGTTTTGCGTCCGCGTACCACCGGAATCGCCATGTAGTCTTCGGCGAAGGTGGCATAGACATCGAGCATACGCTCGGCTTCTTCGACCGCTTCTTCTTTGGAGGCATGGGCGGTGTGCCCTTCTTGCCAGAGGAACTCCATGGTGCGCAGGAACAGCCGCGTGCGCATCTCCCAGCGCACCACATTGGCCCACTGGTTGTAAAGCAGCGGCAGGTCGCGATACGACTGGATCCAGTCGGCGTAGGTGTTCCAGATGATGGTTTCGGAGGTGGGCCGCACAATGAGATTCTCCTCCAGCTTCGACTCGGGGTCGGGGATCAATTCATCCTCTTCGTTCAGCGTGAGGCGCGAGTGCGTGACCACCGCGCACTCTTTCGCAAATCCCTCAACGTGCTCGGCCTCGCGCGCCAGAAAGCGCTCTGGGATGAACAGCGGGAAATAAAAGTTCTCGTGGCCCGTTGCTTTGAAGAGGCCATCGAGGGTCTCTTTCATGCGCTCCCACAGCGCATATCCGTTGGGGCGGATCACCATGCATCCACGCACGGGCGAATAGTCGGCCAGTTTGGCCTTACGAACAACATCAATGTACCACTGGGAATAGTCGGACTCGCGAGAGGTTACGGCGTCGGCCATGGAAGGAAGAAAGCAAAAAGCACAGAGGGATGACGAACAGCAATCTACCGCCACGCAAGGCCCAACCGCCGTGCTGCATTCATATGCTGCGGGTGGCGGATGGCACGTTTGGAACCCTATGTTACGTTAAGGCTCTGGCGGGCGGCTACGCAACAAAAGAATAGAGTATTGGTCTAACATACTGTGAACGACCGACAGAAGCAGGCGCTGGCGCGTTATTTCGCGCAATGTTTAGCCAGCGCCCCGTCGCTCGGATCGTTACCACCTGCTGCATAATACTGGGGGATCTGCTATGATAACGCAACGCTGCACATTACGCTTTCAAACTTCGCTGCTAACCGGCGCGCTGTTGATGGTGACCCTCATGCTTACGGGTTGCTACACGCAGTTGGAAACAGCCGACCGCGAGCGTACCACCACGCAGACGCGTGAGTCCTACCGTACGCCTAACTACGCGCCCGATGTGAACCGTAGCCTTACCACGCGCGAGCTGCTCGACTGGGCCGACCAGCTGGAGCGTGATCGCGAGGTGGGGCGCATCTCCGAGGACGCATACTGGGACCAGGTTGCTGCCATACGGGCCGAAGACCCGTTCTTCTATGAAGCCTACTACGGCGATGCGCTGAGTAGCCCGCGATTTGCGTCGTACGGGCATCACAATTACTACGGTCCGCCCTCGTGGGCTGTAAGCAGCTATCGCTACAATAGCCGCTTCTACGATCCCTACCGTGACCCATTCTACTACGACGCCTTCTACGGATCGGGGACCTCGTTCTATTTCTCTATCGGATTCGGACGGTCTTACCACCGACCGTACTACCGGCGTTCATTCCATCGCTCGCCCTTCTACCCAGGCGGAGCCACGTACTACGGCGGTATCCATAACCACTACTATGGACACGGGTCGTCGTATTACACGGGATACACGCCGCTTCGCACGTCGCGGCGCGTGTACACCCCGCGCACGGCAGCAGGACGCGGCGTCTCTCGTAGTGCTCGCACGACCACACGGTCGGCCACACCGCGCACTGTACGCTCGGATGCCAACACGTCGACGCGCACCAGCCGCACGGCTACACCACGAGGACGCGAAGCCACAACCACCCGATCGAGCGGACGCACAGAAACCAGCCGAGGCACCGAGCGCGGTCGTACCAGCCGCAGTACCGGACGCACCTCGCGTGATAGCAACGGGCGCACCTCGCGCGATCGGAAAAACCCACGCACGGAGCGTTCCTCGGGGCGCAGCACGGAGCGGAGCACCGGACGAAGTACGGAACGCCGTACCGAGCGCCCGTCTTCTGGGAACGACCGCACCGATCGTGGTAGCCGCTCCTCACGCGAAGATACTACAGAGCGCAGCCGCGACCGCGCCCAAGACGGCACCAGCCGTTCGGTGCGTCGGGTTGAGCGCACCACACCGCGCCCTATCCTAACGCCGCGCGTGAGAACTTCCCCATCGAGCGAATCCCGTCGCGCTACAACGCGCGATAGCAACCGTGAAGCAGCAGTGGACCGGGCGCGAGAGCGGGCGCGTGCACGGATCATTGTTCCGTCGGACCAGCTGCGCCAGCCCCCAGAGCGTCGCACTGAGACGCGGGAACGCACACGAACACACGACTGGCCGCGCTCTCGAACGCACTCCCCGCGCAACACGCGCACTCGCACGCCCGATCGTGCTCGCAACCGCGCTCCGCGTGACAGACGTACGCGTTCCACCCGCGACCGCAGTCGGAATGAACGCACCCGTAGCCGCCGCGAATCCTCGCGCACGGAGCGGTCGTCAGGACGTGCTCGTAGCGAACGGTCCTCGGACCGCTCTTCCTCGCGTAAGTCGGATCGCGACAGAGACGAATAACACAGCGGCTCTTCTTCCAACTAAGCCGTCGTAAAGCACCATTATAGCATTTTCCCGAAGCGGCCTGCTTACATGCAGGCCGCTTCTGCATTTGGGGCTCTGTCAACACAAAAAGGCCCAGTCCCCCACCAGAGACTGGGCCCACAAGCAGAAGTGGGGCTTATGTGATATGCACCCTTGTGACACGCCCCGCCGACAATCATAACCTCCTATCTTTTTTCGTTACATTAGATGCCTTGGCTCGGCCCCATACCAGCTTCAGAGCCTCTGAGCACGGGTTGTGCTATGGATTCAGACGGCGCCGAGCTTCCCAGCGACTTGTCATCCCGGACCATCCCAACTCCCGTCGGGAGCAGATCCGGAGCCGAGCGGCCTCATCCAATCTGCCTCGGCTCCTCGGAGTGGTACGATATACCTCAAGATTACGGGGCCTGCGGTCCTACGAGCACGGCATTTAGGAACAGACGGTTGCCGCTGCGAAAGTAGCCGCGATAGTTCAGGTCTTCGGCAAACGCAATGACGCGTCCGCTGCCCACGCGTTCTTCGTAGGCAAAGACGGCCCCGGGCACGCGCGCCTCCGACTCGCTCCACATGTGGCCGCTGTACGTGAAGTCGCCTCCGGTGGCATAGCGAATACCGGCTCGCTGGCTTGGGTTGGGGGGCCCTTCAGGCGGCAGATAGAGGCGCTCTGAATCCACCAGTCCATGAAAGCCGTCGGGCACCCCGGCGGTTAGCCAGTGGTTGCGATCGATGTCGGTGGCGACCATGGCGCCCGGCACGCTCACGCGCAGGCTGTCGGCGTGCTCCTCGTCGTCGTACCACGAGCGCAGAGTGATCAGCTCCAGGTCGCGCGCTACGTCGGTGCCCGAACCGAGCGTGACGAGCGTGCCGCCGTCTTGCACCCACTGGACAAGGCGTTCCAGTCCGGCCTCGCCTGCTTCGCGCTGCACCGCCTCGGTGCCGTAGGTTTCGGGCATCACGATGGTGTCGTATTCGTCCAGGTTGGCACTGCCTAACGAGCGGGTGCGCAGGACCGATGCATCCACATCGTACTGACGGTCGAGCGTAAACCAGGCCCATCCAAACGAATACGCCTGGATGCCTTCTTCAGCGAGCAGCCCCACCGAGGGCGTGTCGAGGTAGATGACCTGCCCCGACCCGAGCGACGGACGGTCGCCGGTGGCCAGGCCGGTGCCCACCGCATCCACCTGCAAACCGTACTGCTCGGCTACGGCGCGCACATCGTCGTGCACGCTCGCCCCGGACTGCCCGGCGTACACGATGCCGGTGCCCGAGGTGTAGTCATCGCCATTTACGCGCGTGCCTTCTTGCAGCATCGCCACGCGGTGGCCGCGCTCTTTCAGGTGAAGGAGCGCCGGAAGCCCTGCAGTCTGCGTGCCATCGATGAGGTAGGCATAGCTGGCTTCGCCGCCGTTGATGACGGACTCAGGGGCTGCAGATGCCGTGACGCGCTCGGCATTGAGTCCGCTGTCGTCGGGGGTGCTGTAGCCCTCGATGCCAAAGAGCATCGGCAATGACCACGCGGTGATGTCGTAGAAGCGCGGGTTTTCGCCCCGGTCTACGCGGGCGCGGGCTTCCTCCAAAAAGTCCTGCGGTACGGGTACGTTGGGCTCCAGTAGCGCACGGATGAGCCGATTGCGGGGCTGCGCAGCATCGACCACGTAGGCGCCTGCCTCGAACGAGCGCGACCCGACCGACGCACCCGTGCGGTCTTGCACATTGCTCAGTTGGGCGGATTCGGTGAGCCGATCCACTTCGATGCCGTTGCGACGCAACAAGTCAACCGCCTCGGCCAGCAAATGCGGGTCGCCCGATTCGTCGGTCAGCACGTAGCGCTGGATGCCATCTTCGCCATCGGCAATCGCCTCGCGGTGGGCTTGCACGTACTCGGTGAGGAGCGTTTCGCGCTCGCTCGCGGTATGCTCAAGGGCTGCGGTGAATGCGGTATACGGATTTTGCATTGCATCCTCCAGCGTACGCACGGTGCCGTCCGGTCGCGTAAGGGCCAGTCCGCGGCTGCTGCCCTGCTCGTAAAGCATGCCCACGGCGCCCTGGTAACTCATGTACGAGGTGGTGTAGCCGGGGTAGAAGTAGTTGTAGCGCTCGCGCGTCATGTAGTCGGTGCCCAGCGTGTCGAGCGAGGCCGCGTGGGCGTTCCCAAACGACTCAAACCAGCGCGACGCGAACTCCGGAAAGAACGGCCCCACCGGACCGGTTGGCGGATCGACATAAAACTCAACATCGGAGCCCATCTCGTGGCTGTCGATTCCGGCTTGCGGGCGCCAGGCTTGCAGCACAGGCACGCGGGCTTGCGTCTCTTTGTGCGTATGGGGCAAACCAGTCGCGGTTGATGTCGAAGTAGTAGTGGCTCGTGCGGTACTTCAGCGCCTCCCACGCGGTAAAGTCGTTGGCCCAGTCCTGATTGTCGGGATTCGCCTCCGCGCCCATGGTCTCATGGTTGTGATACGCAAACGCGTCGCGTCCGTCTGGATTCAGCATCGGGTCGATGATCACGACCGTGTTCTCCAGAATGGTCTGCGTGACGGCGTCGTCTTGCATGGCGAGGCGCTCCAGCATCTTGAGTGCGGCTTCGGATCCCGACAGCTCAAACCCGTGGATCGACCCGCCAAACCAGAACACTGCAGGCTGATCTGCGATGATCGACTCAGCCTCCGCATCCGACAGCTCGCGCGGATCGCCGAGGGCCTGCGCGTTGGCCTGAATCTCGTCGAGGCGCGCATGGTTGGCAGGCGCCGTTACAATCGCATGCATGAGCGGGCGCCCTTCCCACGAGGTGCCGCTCTGCTCCACAATCACGCGGTCGGAGGCAGCGGCCACCGCTTCCAGGTAGTCTTGCATTTGGTAAGCCTGCGTCACGCGCTCGCCAAACGCATGGCCGGTGACCGATTCAAACGAAGGCACCTGTGCCTGCACGGGAGCAGGTCCGGCCCAGAGTACGGCAACGACAAGCGACGCCGCGAAATATGTAACGAAACGAGTGGCAACACGCATAAGCAGAACAAGGGCATCAAGAAAGACAAGGGGCGGACTGCACAGCATAGCGAATCCGCCCGACGGGCGCAAAAACTGATGCCTTGAACAATGTAACGGATTCGATTGGCATGGCGCTACACATCTTTTATATTGGGGATGCGCTGTGTTCTCTTGCATCGGATTGCTGCTTGCCATGCCCACCGGTTCCGCCTCTCGCTTTCGTGCTATTTTGAACGCGCTGGGTCCAGGCCTCATCATGGCCGGAGCCGCAATCGGGGTGTCGCACCTGGTGCAGTCCACACGAGCAGGAGCCGAGTACGGATACATTGCAGCCGTGCTCATTGCAGCGGCGTGCCTGTTTAAGTACCCGTTTCTGGAGTACGGCCCGCGCTATGCCGCCGCCACCGGCGAGAGTCTGCTCGACGGCTACCGGCGCCTGGGCCCCTGGGCCACCGGCGTGTTCGCGCTCATCACCGTAGGCACCATGTTCATCGTGCTCGCCAGCGTCACCGCGGTTACGGCGGGACTCATGGGCTGGCTCGTGGGCACGACGCCCAACCTGGCGCTGTGGAGCGGCGTGGTGCTGGGCCTGTGCATCCTCATCTTGATGTGGGGGCGTTATCAACTCCTCGACCGTGCCATGAAAGTCATCATGGCCCTGCTGGCCGTGTCAACCCTGGTAGCGGCTGTTGCTGCGCTGGTGGGGCCTGCCCCCGAAATGGTAGAGACACCTGCCGGGCCGAGCGCGCTGCTCACGACCTCGGGCATCGCCTTCTCGCTGGCGCTCATGGGCTGGATGCCCGTGCCCATCGACATGGCCGCGTGGCACTCGCTGTGGACGCTGGAGCGCGAGCGCGACACCGGCACTCGTCTGGCCCTGCGCGACGTGCAGGCGGACTTCGCCATTGGCTATGCGCTCTCGCTTTTCATGGCGCTGGCATTTCTGGTGCTGGGCACCGCCATCATGTACGGCACGGGCACCGAGTTCGGCAGTGGCGCCGTCGCCTTTGCCACGCAGGTGGTGGACCTCTACACGACTACGCTTGGGGCCTGGGCGGGCACGCTCGTGGGCATCGCGGCGCTGACCACGATGCTCAGCACCACGTTAGCGGTAACGGATGCGTATGGGCGCCTCGTGGCGTGGTTTACCGCCTACCTACAGGGCACGCCGCTGGCTGCGCGCAGTCTGGCTCGTGCGCCCGAAGCCGTTGCTGCCGGGGCAGAAATCGCGCCCCGCCCCGAACATGCTCCCGCATCCGGTACTGCATCCGATGCCGGAGGCGATGTGGAGGCGTTGCAGCGCTACTACCGGCTGGGACTCTTCATCACACCCATCGGCGCGTGGGCGATCCTGGCCGTGCTCGTAAGCAGCCTCACCGCCCTGGTTGATGTGGCCACCACGCTCGCATTCCTGGCCGGGCCCGTCCTGGGTGCTATGAACTACTACCTCGTCTGCAGCGACCACATGCCCGAGCACGCACAGCCGTCTGCCGGCATGCGTATGCTTTCGTGGGCCGGACTCGTCTTTCTCGTGGCGTTCTGCGTAGCGTACGTAGTGGTGTGAGTGCGGTGCGAAATGAATGGTGACAGGACACCAAGAACACCACCGGCTCGGAGAGCGGCTGCTCACGAGTAGACCGCGTCCTGCTCACACGGCCCGTGTCCGGTGACTTCCCACACGCCCATCGCCAGCCAGCTTTGGAATTCGTGGCGCGGCCAGGCCTTGTAGCGAATGGCAGGCGGATAGGCGACCGTGGACCCGTCTTCAGACAGCCACTCAAAGCAGATATGCGTAGAGGTCTCAAATAAGACGCCGAGCAGACAGCCCTTGCCTTCTACAAAATACTTATACGTTCCCTCACCGGGGCACGAGCACGGCTGAAATCCCTCGGGCGCCGCTTTTACGAAGGCCTCTAACGTGGACATAGGCGTTACAGCAGATTCACTTGCTTATTTAGACAGCTTCTAATCTAACAGGGACGCACCAGATCGCCAAGATATTGGCGTGAAGTTCGATGTAAATTGTATCCGCTTCGTTTTCGGCCTCCATTACGATCAAACCAATTTAGACCGCCTCTAAATCGCACTTGCTTCGGATCTACTGCGTTTCTCTACTGTTTCTGCGATTGATCTTTACATAACGCGTTCCTTCTGAATTCCGCTATGAGGTGAGTCTTATGACAAACGAAATCCAATCTCAATGCACCGCCTGCGCGCATCTGAATCGCACGGCCGATAGCCAAACCTGCGAAGCCTTTCCTGAAGGCATCCCCGAGGAAATCTTGACCAACCAGCACGATCATCACAGGCCCTACCCTGGCGACCAGAGCGTGCGGTTTGAGCTCGCGCCCATCCCAGAAGCCAAGCGCGAAGCGGTAGCGTCGTAACCAAAGCCTCGCGCTGTACAACACCCATATCAAAGCCGACGCGTCTTCTTCCAGACGTGTCGGCTTTTGTTGTTGGGCAGGGTATGTTGGCCCGTCTTGGCGCGAATCTTTTCGGTACCGCTGGATACATCAGAGCGGCAACTACCCGTGCATTTGCTTAAGTGCTTCGTGCGCAGCCTGCTGCTCCGCTTTTTTCTTGGATCCAGCGCGGCCCTGGCCCAGCGAGGTCCCGTCTACGTCTACCTCGACTACAAATGTGGAGTCGTGGTCGGGGCCGGTGCGGTCCTTCAGAATGTACGTAGGCAGCGGACGGCCCGCAGCTTGCAGGCGTTCTTGCAGGAGGCTCTTGTAGTTGCGGTTTCGATGCACAAGCGTCTCTAAATCAGCAGGATCGAGCAAGTAGCGGCGCGCAAACTGCGCAGCGGCATCATGGCCACGATCCAGGTAGAGGGCGCCCGTGAAGGCTTCAAAGGCATCCGAGAGAATGCTCGGTTTTTTGCGTCCGCCGTTGCGCTCGGCATTGGGACTGAGGCGTAGGTACCGGCCCAGGTCGCAGCGGCGGGCCGCATTGGCCAGGGGCGTCTCACTCACCAGGCGCGCTCGCATGCGCGAGAGGAACCCCTCGTTCTCCTCCGGGAAGTGCTCGTAGAGTTCTACGGCAACGAGCAAGTCCAGAAACGCATCGCCGATGTACTCCAGCCGCTCGTTCGAGTGCTCTGCGTCGATGCCGGGGTCGCGCAGGCACGACCGGTGCGTGAGTGCACGGTGATACAGGGTGAGATCGTCGACTGCCGACCCGGTAAGTGGGGCCAGCGTCGACGCGGAGGGCAGGGCAGCAGGGTTGGACATCGGTAGGCGCGGCAAGTGAGAAAAACACGACGGGCAGCCAGCCTGGCACAGATGCTTCAATGCATCGCCCAACGCGTTGTGCCTGTACGCGTACGGCCGGATGCAGGAGCAGGCGGTAGCCCGCAATAGCTGTCGCAACGCCCAAACCAGGAACCTGACCCGCGCATCCCTCTATCGTTTTATAACGATTATATCAACACGCCCACGTTCTACATGCGCACGAAAGCAAACCACTTCGCCACCGATCTGAACAAGCTGGCCACGCAGGCCAAGGCGCTCTCGCACCCGGCGCGCTTGCAGATTCTGCAGGTGATTGCCCAGAAGGAGCGCTGCATCTGCGGCGAGATCGTGGACGATGTGCCGCTGGCGCAGTCCACGGTGTCGCAGCACTTGAAGGTGCTGAAGGAGGCGGGTCTCATTCAGGGCACGATCGACGGCCCGAGCGTGTGCTACTGCCTGGATCCTGTCGCGCTGCGGCTGCTGCGTGAGCGCTTCGATACGTTTTGGGGCGACCTGATCGACGAATCGTCTGCTACGACCTGTTAACCTGACCCAGATCTGCTATGGCAAAGCCGTCTGTGCTTTTCATCTGTACCCACAACTCCGCGCGCTCACAGATGGCCCAGGGGCTGCTGCGCGATCGCTACGGCGACACGTACGACGTCTACAGCGCCGGGACCGAACAAACGCATGTGCGTCCGCTCGCGATTCAAGCGATGCACGACGTTGGCATCGACATTTCGGGACACACCTCGAAGACGATTGACGATGTGGCGGAGGGCCGCACGTTCGACTATGTGGTGACGGTGTGCAACGCGGCGCGCGAGAACTGCCCGTACCTGCCCGCGACCCAGCAGAACATGCATCAGTCGTTCGATGACCCCTCATCTGCCACCGGCTCTGAAGCGGAGCAGCTCGCTGTCTTCCGCCGCGTGCGCGATGAGATCGGGGATTGGATTGAAGCGACCTTTGCGCCGGAGAAGAAATCGGCGGCGTGAGGGGGGTGGTACGTTAAGGCATCAGGAGGACGGGGCAGAGCCCCTAAACAAGTGCGTCGCACGGCGGAGCCATGCGACGAGGTGCCTGTGGTAGTGGATAGACGTTACGTGATCATTCTCTGATAAAAACTTCCCTGGGGCGAACGGTCCCCCGTTCGCCCTTGACAGCCCCGCCGGAGACGTCCGCGCCAGTCGGCGCTCCCAGTCCCGGGCTACAAGTCGCTAAACACGTACGAGCCTCGCGACGAGGGGGGGTGGGAGTTAGGTTAGAATTATAGGCGTTATCCGCCGCGCTACTCCCCAGCGGCGGCCTGCGCGCTTGCGTGCTGCAAGTCGCCCACGGCCTCGCGCAGAAACCGCACGACGAAGCGATCGGCCCAGTGCCAGGTGTGGGCGGCCTTGGGGTGCAACACCGGATCGGTTGCGTCGAACCCGAGCGGGAAGTCGTTCTTGCGAAGGCGTTTCATGAGGAAGCGCGCGCGGTGCAGGTTGCCCTCGTTGCCATCGTTGGGGGCGCAGGCTATCCAGTACGTCGTGCGGCGCATCTCCTGAAGCGTCGACGGCGCGGCGGCGTCGAGCATGTCGGTCGGATTCCACCGCTGCATGGCGTCTTGATTGCGCGGCTTTCCGAGCGAGGGGTCAAAAATCGGGGCCTGCCCCCAGATGCGGTCGGTGCAGGCGGTGGCGGAGTTGGTGCGTTTCTTTTTGGTCGCGTCGGTGCGCGGATCGCGGTGTCCGGGCCACATAAAGAGGCCGTCGTACATCGCAGCATGGGCAAAGTAGCCGGGACGCGCCATCGTGAGGAGATGCACGGTGTATCCCCCGAGCGAAAATCCGGCTGTCAGGCGCGGGCTGTTGGCGAGATGCGGATAGTCGGCATCCACGGTTGGAAGCAGCTCCTCGGTCAGGTACGTCCAGAACTGCCCGCTGCCCAGTCCCTGCATGGGGCGCTTCCATTCCCCAACCATGTTGATGCCGAGCGAGGGCACGTGGTTGTTGGCGCTGTTCAGTCCGGGCATCACGACGAGCATGGGCGGCAGCAGCCCCTTCTCCACACAGGCGTCGATGTCCTGAATGGCGGTGGAGCGGGTGCGGGCGTCGTCTTCCTGCATGTTGACCCACTCGCGCTCGTGGCCGCGAAAAGCATAGAGTACGGGCGCTGCCTTGGCCTCCGCCAGACCGGGCGATTCGTAGACGTAGTAGGGTTTGGAGATGCCAAGCGCCTGGGAGCGCAGCCGCCGCATTCGGAGGCGTCCGTGCAGGCGGTCTTCGTGCCACGACAGGATGCGAGATGGGGGGACGATAGGCATGGAGGGGGGCGTTCAGGAAGAAAAAGGCGGGGCGACAGCGCTATACGGCTGCTACTGGATGCGTAGCGGCTACGGCACGGCGCAAAAACGTGGGAATGATGGTTTCGTAGGCAGGCGTCAGGTACTGTTGGTCATCCAGCCGGTCGATGAGGCGCTGGTACCGCGCCTCGGAAAACGCACTGACGACCTTGTCGCGCTGCTTCGGGCGTCGGAAGTGGACCAGCATGCCTTGGGGATCGGCTTCGGGGTGAAACTGCACGCCGATCATCTCTGGGGACAGGCGCACGCCCATGAGAGCGCGCTCATATGGATACTCGGGGTACGGCTGCTCACGAGCCAGCAGCGTAGCACCCAACTGGGCCACGCGCTCGTGATCGGGCTGCACGACCTGCCACCGCCGGAAATCAGCCGCGTAGAATGGGTCGGGCAATCCTTGAAAGAGCGGCTCTTCGGATCCCCCTGACAGCCGGTGCACCTCAAAAATGCCGAATGACTGTGCGGGGCGTTCGGTGACCTCCCCAACACCGAAGTGGCGGCACAACAGTTGGAACGAGTGGCAGATAAACAGCGCGTGTTTTTTGGGCGCTGCCGTCATGTTGTGATGGTAGAGCCCATCCAGCCAGTCGAAGTAGGCCGCCTCCCACGGCTGGTCGAGCCCATCCCACGGACTGCCCGGCCCGCCGGTAGAGATGTACGCGTCGTAGTCCAGCCCCGGCACCTCGGCATGCTGGCGCACATCGAAGATGTCGTACGTGATGGGTGCAGACACCGAGGGGGCCGCCACGCCCTCCAGAAAGTCGCGAATGCAGCGCATGCCCTGGTTGGGCTCGCCGTTATAAAGGTCAAGCACCGCCACCCGCAGGGGCCGTGCGTCAGGAGTTTGCATGATACGTGTTGCGTAGAATGAACATAGGAAGTGTGCCGCCGCCCGCGGTTACGTTGGCCAGATCGGAGCCTGAGATTCGGGTCAGGCATCCGCCCATAAGCGGACCGTTGATGTACGGGTCCAAATCGATAATCGATGGCACCTGCTCCCAGCCATTATCGGTCTGCATGAGGAACGGCTCGCGGTGGATGTCGACCGTCTCTTGAATGACGTGCCCCGCCTCGACGCCCTCCTCGATGGCTGCGTCCCATTCCGACGGCGTGGAGGCAAACCCGAGCGTTACGCCCGACCCACCGTACGCGTCGTTGGGCTTGATCACAAAGTAGCGCTGGTTCTGGCGCGCAAAGTCGAGCAAGTCAATCGTCAGCCCGCGAAACTCCGTGGTGCGCGGGCGCAGCCGACGCGTCCACGGAATGTGCTGCTGGATAGCCTGGCGCTGTGGAGCCTCCAGCACCTTGGTGTACTGCTCATCGGTCAGGAAGGAGAAAATCGCCTTCTTGTGGACAAGCTTGGCCCGAAAGGTGTTGAGGTAGCAGGTCTTCTGCGCGCGGTAGCCCTCCAGATACGGCTGGCAGTCGTCCCGAATCTCGTAGAACTCGTTCATCAGGAGGCGGCGATACAAGATGTCAATCTTCGTGCCATTCGCGTAGATCCAGCCATTGCGGCAGTCTAATTCACGCGGATCAATCACCACGCAGCCATAGCCGAGCCGCTGCAGGTACGTCTTGATCAGATCAAATTCGTGGGTGGTAGGCACGTCTTCGAGCCGATCGACGATCGCAAAGGTGGGTTGCAGCTCCTGGCCGCCAAACTCATCGTGGTAGATGCGCAGGAACGCCTGCATGGCGTGCTGGAGGGGCGACACGAAGCGCACCGGAAACTGCTCAGTAAACGTCTGGAAGAGCGGCAGGTCCTGATAGATCTTGGCGAGCTCGTTCACGTACGCCATGCCCGCCGGACTCTCGCCGTTGAACTCGACGAATTTGAACGAGCGCTCGGTCAGGAATGCGTCGAGGCGGGCGTTGGCGGCCAGGTGGATGACGCGGGTGGGGATGGCTGCGAGCTCAATCTCCCACGGCTCCATGCCCAGCTCCTCGCGCAGCAGCGTTTCGTCGTTAAAGAAGACCG
This sequence comes from Longimonas halophila, assembly GCF_002554705.1. Lineage (GTDB taxonomy): Bacteria > Bacteroidota > Rhodothermia > Rhodothermales > Salinibacteraceae > Longimonas > Longimonas halophila. The sequence goes on from NZ_PDEP01000014.1 coordinate 90,427, forward strand.
ACGCAATGCGGAGGATGGCCTGCCGAATCAGGTAGACGGTGTCCTGCACATCGGCATACATCGCCTCCGTAAGGAACGTAGGACGCAGGCTATGCGCCATGGGGCGCCCGCCAAACAGCGCGCGGCGCTCGTGCTGCTGCGTGCGCAACTGCTCCAGCTGGTTTTCCGCAGCGGTCAGGTCGTTTGCGATGAGCGCGTGGTAGTGGTCGATGGCGGGCTGTAGGTGCTGCCGCATGGGAAAAGGGCGCAACAGGAAGGGGCAACGGACGGGGACGCAAGGCGGGCGCTACAATCAGGAACTATGACGCAGACACGCCCGGATAGAGCGCGCCCTGCGTCGAAAACTGCTGGGGCGGACGATCGTCGAGCGCTTTCTCGACCGCGAACTCGGCCATCGCGTCGACCATCCAGGCGAAGTTTTCGGGGCCTACGGAGTGGTAGTCGGCATCGGGGGCCGGATTCATGAAGTCAATGGCATACGGCACGCCGTCTCGCACGGCCAGCTCAACGGTGTTCATGTCGTAGCCGAGCGTGCGGCAGATGGCCAGCACGTCGCGCTCCAGCTTCTCACGGAGATCCGCTTCAATCGGCCCCGATGACACCGCCGAGTACCGCTCATGCATGGGCACCGACGGGTTGTACCGCATGATGTGCGCCTTCTTCTGCCCGATCCCGTAGCACCGGAAGTACGACTCAAACTCGATGCCCTCCTGGAGCATCATGCAGTCGACCCCCGACTGGTTGTATGCCTCGTGGAATTCGTCGGGCGTGGTCACCCGCGTTACATCGCGCCACCCGCCGCCGTCGAACGGCTTCAGAAATGCGGGAAAGCCGATGTACGCAAAGACATCGTCCCAGTTGATGGGATGCTCCAGGTTGCGGAAGCTCTTGGCCGAGGTGTGCGGCGGACGCTCTTTGTGCGGCAGAATGACGCTACGCGGCACGGCCACGCCGACCGATTCGGCAATGACGTTGTCGATGAACTTATCGTCGGCGCTCCACCAGAACGGGTTGTTGATGATGTACGTCCCTTTCAGCGCCGCCCACTTCAGATACGAGCGATAGAACGGCACCTCGTGCGAGATGCGGTCGATGATGACGTCGTACTTAGGCTCCACATCCATCCGGACGGCCCCAACCTCGACGAACGAGGCTTCCACGTTCTGGTCGCCGTATGTTTCGTTGATGAACGGAATCAGTGCATCTGGAAAGGTCGTCTCCTCTCCGCGAAGAATGCCGATATGATGAGTTCTGCTCATTATAGCTGGTACAATCGGTTCAAAAGATGATGCGGGCTGGCAAGCGATGTTACAGACGGTGCTTCAACGTGGTATTGCTGCTGGTGCCAGGGATAATTTGTCAGGTTGCGTGTGAGTATGGGATCTCTCCCTCTAAATCTCCCTCCTCTGAAGGGGACTTCATGAGAGCGTCCTATGGTTCCTTCCTCCCTGGGAAGGAAGGGCAGGATGGCGGAAAAACACGCATATGAACCCAATTATTCAGGATTGACACTACTGCTTTGTCACACGTCAATCTTGGGGTAGCAACGTATCCCCCTCAGACGCTGTCATCTTGAGCGGATACCGACAGCCGTCGGTAGGAGTCGAAAGATCTCCCCCAAAGTAGACAAGTTCCCTCTGTTTTGTCGTATCTGCTGAACGCCAAGGAGATGGTTCGACTCTTGGCTCCTTCGTCGCCTTCCGCTCACCATGACAAGCTTCGTTGGGAATGATTGCAGGACAAACATCAAAATGAGGATTGACACAGCATTGAATATATTGCAACCTGGGGAGGCCGCGTGCGCTACACGTGGCGCCGGATCTGATCCTGCCACCACGGCCAATCGTGGCCAAACCCGTCGGCACGCTCGTAATAGTGGCCAATGCCTTTCGAATCCAGTATGTGGCTCATGGAGTCGTTGGCACCGCGACACGGGTCGTGCTCGCCTGCGGTCAGGATAAGGTGCGTATCCCGAATGGCGTCGAGCGTGCCCCAGTCCTCCAGATTCGGCAGGTAGTCCACCGGGTTGCTAAAATACACATTCTCATCATAAAAACCATCCATAAACGACCGGATGTCGAATGCGCCGCTCATGGCGATCAGTTTTCCGAACGACCAGGGCTGCTTCCACACCAGGTTGGCGGCGTGGTAAGCGCCAAAGCTGGCTCCGGCTGCGATCACAAAGTCGGAGGTCGCCCGGTCGTAGATGAAGGGCAGCACCTCTTGCAGTATGTACTGCTCGTACTGCTGATGCCGCTTGATGCGCACGTACGGATCGACGCCCCGATTGTAGAGGCTCTCGCCATCCACCGCGTCGACGCAGAAGAGCTGATTCTGCCCGTGGTGCAGCTGGTGACCCAGCGCATCCACCATGCCAAAGTCGCGCCACTCGTAGAAGCGCCCCATGCTCGACGGAAACGCCAGAATGGGCGTGCCGGCGTGCCCGTACACCATGATCTCCATGGTTCGCTCCAGGCGGGGGCTCCACCAGTGCACGTAGTCAGTATGCATAAATAGTCAGTCGTCGGATCAAAATTTTAGAGCAGGTTCTTCGCATGGATGCAGGCGACGTTCCATATCGTACCTTCCAGCGCGAAAATTTCTATTTGCGGGTGGGGCTCGCCCGACGTGCTGGTTCGTTTCTTCCGTGAGCAGGTCCAGCGGTCCATGGTTTTCGTTCTGAGGCGCTTCTGGAGATGTCTGCCCTGAAGCAGCGATGAGCCCACTGTTCACGTTCCTTCTCCCGTGGGGAAAGCATCTGTGTAGCGACCTGCTGTCTCGAATGCCAACCGTTCGGCATGAGTGTCAAGAATGCTCCGTATCCACCCCGCAGAACCTGTTTGGGTTTTGGTTTGACGGCGAGAGCAAGCGCCGGTGGAGCGAAACGAGAACCACGATAGAGGTTCGTAGCCGGGGCTACGGGCCGATATCGGGGCTCGTTGCACCAGAGGCATGACCTTCGGCCCCAGCCCAGCGGAGCCGCTCGCAGCGCCCTGACCGTAGGGAAGAAGTACTCCTGGGGTGCCCAAAATAAAAAATCAGGCAGCGGTTCAATGATAAGTGATTGTCATGTAGGCTACATCATCGTAGTCTGTCCCAACCCCCTCTGTCTGCCGACATCTCCCCCTTGGAAAAGGGGGAGAAACCCGAAGGGAGAGGGGGTTCGAACAAAACGAGGGTTCGGTGTCCCTTAGCTTTATCACTTAGCGTCTACCCACTACCAAAAATCAAAACAGGTTCTCAGCTGCTCACGCGACAGCTCCCCTCTCCAGGGGAGCGGCTTAGGGTGACGCGCTTCCCCCTGTCTTCCCCTACGCTAAACACGCACCTCCCGGGAGGAGAGAGACACAGTTGCATGGCTTGGTCACAGTTCGGGCATGTCGTTTTTTTTGGATGCCAAGGGAAATGCCCCCGAAGCCGCTTGCGCACAGGTCCATGGCAGGGATATCCATGCATTGGACCTCCCCACCCGCTGCAAGATACCACATATTCGCGTGCAATGCGAAGTCCATGTCGCGGGATATGTTCGTGCCTCAACGTGTACATCATTGTGAGCACCGCGCCGGAGCCATAGCACAGAAAAAACATCGCCGGAGACGCTCGTGCTCAAGCCGCGACGAGCCCACTGTTCACGTTCCTTCTCCCCAGGGGAGAGGGAGACTCAGACTACATGGGTTGGTCACAACACGGTGCATGTCGTTTTTTGGGACGCCAGGGGAAATGCCCGGCCCCACCGCGGGCGAACTCCTGCTGCTCGATCGAATAGGAGAATTATCCACTCCTTCGCTGCCTGTCACCTCTTTTGGTATGGACATCTCCCAATTCATCGAGCGCTGGTCCGCCTCCGGCGGCTCCGAGCGGGCCAACTACCAGCTCTTCCTGAGCGAGCTGTGCGATGTGCTGGAGGTCCCGCGCCCCGACCCCGCATCCGACAACACGCGCACCAACGACTATGTGTTCGAGCGGCGCGTGCAATACGCCCACGACGCCAGCCGCTCGCACGGCTTCATCGACCTGTACAAGCGCGGCTGCTTTGTGTGCGAAGCCAAGCAGGGCAGCGACGCCCCCACGCCCACCGAGGCCGAGCAGCTGGGCGTGCGCGAGCCCATCCGCAAGCTGGGCACCGCCCGCCGCGGCACCCGCCACTGGGAGCAGGCCATGAAACGGGCCAAAAACCAGGCCTCCCGCTACGCCAAGGGCCTGCCCGACCGCGACGGCTGGCCGCCGTTTCTGCTGGCGGTAGACGTGGGCCACTGCATCGATGTCTACTCCGACTTCGCCCGGCAGGGCAAAAACTACGTCCCGTTTCCGGATCAGCAGCGCTACCGCATCCACCTGCAGGATCTGGCCGACCCCGACATTCAGGAGCGGCTGCGGCGCATATTTACCGAGCCGCTCACGCTCGATCCCACGCGCCGCGCCACCGAAGTCACCGTGAACCTGGCGCAGAACCTGGCGCAGGTCGCCGCCTCGCTCGAAGCCGATGGCTACGCCGCCGACCGCGTCTCCGGCTTCCTGATGCGCTGCCTCTTTACCATGTTCGCCGAAGACGTGGGGCTCTTCATGGTACATGACAAAAGTTGAGTGTCTCTTCAAACGCGAATGATTGCCTACCCATAGGATATTATCCATAGGGCAGATGAGCCGTCGGTCGTTGAAGCAGGCTCAAACAGCGGAAGAGGGCGGCGTCTTGCCGCTCGGGGGTCGTCAGTATCTGTTGCAACCCATCTAACCCGTACCGGAACAGGCTCTTCGCGCGGCGCTCGTGCGCCTTTT
>NZ_PDEP01000015.1 GCF_002554705.1 Longimonas halophila
TGGCAGCGCTCACCGAAGACGGCCATGCCGGAGCCGCCTACACGATCACCGGCCCCGAGGCGCTCACCTACCACGAAGCCGCGGATGTGCTCTCCGAAGCCTGGAGTCGCGACATCCGCTACGAGCCCGTAAGCGACGAAACCGCCCTCGATCTCTTCACCAGCGCCGGACTCGACGCCGACTACGCCGAGATGCTCGTGGGGCTGTTTCAGGGCGTGCGCGCCGGGCAGGCCGCCGCTGTCTCCCCTGATGTAAAGCAGGTCACCGGCCAGCCGCCACGCTCGCTTCGGCAGTTTGCCTCTGACACTGCAGGTGCCTGGTAGCATCATCCATGATGCGCCCGTACCTCATAGTGTTGGGCGTGGGCATCGAACCGTGACAGCACGGCGCGGGCCGAGTCGGGTACGTGGGCACGCTCGTAGGCTGCGCCCGCAAACTGCTTGACGGCATCCCACGACTCGAATCTGATGATAGTGACGAACTCGACTTCGCTGTCGTGCTCCCGGCGGAGCAGCTGAATGCCCCGGTAGCCGTCTATATCCTTTGCAGCAATGCTGGGGAAGATCTCGTCGTTGAGGAGTTGCTCATAGGTGTTGGCCTGTTCGGGCGTCGTCCATCCATGCCAGATGCGCGCAATCATGGGCCGGTGCGGTGTGCTTGGAAGTTAGCGAGGGGCGTCCTGTGCCGAGAGCGGGGCTGGGACGCACCGGAAGGATGCGCGACCGCTGCCTGGGTGCGATGAAGCCCCAACTGCTCGGTCACTCGGTCAGGCATTACGCCGCTCCGTCGTCGTTCTCATCGAAGTGGTCGAAGCCGCCGGGTTGCATCGGAATGGCGGTGCCGTCGCCCTGCTCCACGAGCACACCTTTCGACGCGTCGGTGACCTCGCCAATGATGGTGTACGTGGTCTCGTCGAGCGCGTCGAGGTCTGATTCATCGGCAGTGAAGAGCAGTTCGTAATCCTCGCCGCCGAAGAACGCATACACATCCACATCGTCGCCAAAGTGGTCGGCCACGCTGCGCGTTTCGGGGTGGATGGGCAGTGTAGGTGCAAAGAGCCGCGCACCCACGTCGCCCGCTTCGCAGATGTGATGGATCTCCGAGGAGAGTCCGTCTGAAATGTCAATGAGCGCGTGCGGCTTAAACCCCGCGTTGCGCCAGCGCCGTACCGATGCCTCTTGAGCGGGCGGAGCCAGGTGGCGGCGAATCACATACGGAAATGCATCCAGAGCCGGCTCGAAGTCGTCGCCCTCGTCCTCCAGCCGTTTGCGCTCGTCGGCCAGGATCTTGAGTCCGGCGTAGGACGCGCCCAGATCGCCGGTGACGCAGATCGCATCGCCCACTTGCGCGCCCGAGCGCTGCACGACCGCCTCGGCTTCGGCTGATCCCCAGGCCGTTACCGACAGCGTAAGCGCATGGGCGCTGGTCGTATCGCCGCCCACCACGGTTATGCCGTACGCATCGCACGCCTTCTTAATGCCCTCATAGAGCGTGCGCAGATGCTCCACCGTAATGTTTTTGGGGAGGCCAATCGTAATCAGCGCGTACTCGGGCGACACGTTCATCGCCGCCAGATCGCTCACGTTCACCGACATCAGCTTAAAGCCGAGGTGCTCCATCGGCATGAAGGTGCGGTCGAAGTGCACGCCTTCGATGAGCGAATCGGTGGTGTAGGCCTGCACGCGTCCGTCGGACTGCCGGATGACGGCGGCGTCGTCGCCAATGCCGGTGTGTACCTCGTCGGGCACGTCGGGCCCCAGCGTATCCCGCAGGTGGGCAATGAGGCCAAACTCGCCTATGTCAGATACATCGGTGTACATGGAAGGTTGTTGAGCCATAAACGGCACGAAGGGTTATCAGCAAAAGAAACTAAGATAGGGGGATGCCGGGAGCGTGGCGCTAAAACGTGAGACTGGTATCGTGCTCCGCAGCCTGGCGCGCCATGTCGCCGGCACCGCCAAACGTAGCCCAGTCGGCCAGGTCCTCCTCTTGGATGCCGCGCGCTTTGGCACAGGGCTCACACACAACGAACTCAGCCAGCGCGTCGTTGTCCAGCAGCGCATTCAGCACATCCTGCACCACAGGCAGACCGGGCGCCTTTAGCTCTGAGAGGTCGGCATGGCGCGTGCTGCCCAGGTAGGTGGCCTCTTGCATCGCGAAGATGGCGACCGTCTCGCCACGGCTCATCGCGCCTTTGGCGGCCACAAAAGGAAGTACGGTTTTGGTGGTGTTGTCGGGGCCGACGGTGGCAATAATATGCATGGTAACAAGCGGCTATTTTGAAGAAGATAGATGCGAACAGGCATCGCTAAAGCGACATGTGGCTCCCGCCACAACGTGACGGATCTGGTACAAACACAGGGGGATGCCAGGAGGCCGCTGCAATGTTGCAGGAATGTGAGACATCCCCGCAGTTCTCGTGCAACGACCGATTGGGCGTGCGGTTTAGGCGGCACTTCATTTTTCGAACGCACGTCAAGCCTATGAACCTGTTTGGGTTTTGGTTTGACAGCGAGAGCGAGGGCCGCTGAGGCGAAAATTGGACCCCAATCGAGGTTCGTAGCCGGGGCTACGGGCTAAGATTGGGGGCAATTTGCAGCCCAGCGGAGCCGCTCGGAGCTCAAAGTAAAAAATCAAAACAGGTTCTATGCCTTCTTCAAAACGCACCCTCGTTGTAGCTGGAGGCGGGGGCGGCGATGCCCTCGCGGCACTCATGGTCGCCCGTGCCCTTGGCCTTGCCCCCAGCGAAGTGGCCTACGCCACCATTGTGTGGGAGCGCACCATCTATGACCCGAGTCCGGGGCCGCGTGGACCCGACGACTTTGCGACCATCAAGCCGGTAGGCGCGCACAACCACGCCATCGATGGCACCAGCGCGCTGAAAGACCCCGCCGTCACGTTCATTCCGCGTCTGGCGGATACGTTTGGCGTGAGCTACTACCTCATGAACATCCGGCGCGGGGCCAAGCATGTGCGCGACCAGGTGCGCGAACTGCACGCACTGCACGGCTTTGAGGAGATTCTGGTGGTGGATGTCGGCGGCGACATCCTGGCGCGCGGCGACGAAGAGACGCTCCGCAGCCCCACCGCCGACGGACTCGCACTGGCGGGCATGTACGATGCGCCGGTGGACGTGCACGTGGCGGTAGCGGGCTTCGGCCTCGACGGCGAACTGACCACCGCGCACATGGACGACATCAACACCGAACTGCCGCTCGACACCGACTATGCTGAGCCGCAGCCCATCACCGAAGCCATTGCCTCCGACTTCATGAGCGCGTTTGAGTGGCTACCGTCCGAGGTGTCGGGCATGACGTGTGCGGCGGCGCTGGGCTACCGAGGCACTGCCGAAATTCGCAGCAGCGGCATGAAGGTGGAACTGACCGATGAGAGTCCGCTCGTGCGCACGTACCCATTCGAGGCGGTGTGGCAGCGCAACGAAATCGCGCAGGCCTGCCGCGACACGACCTCGCTCGACGAAACGGAGGCGATTGTACGCTCCTTCGGGCAGACGTCGGAGCTCGACTACGAGCGCCGCTCGGCCAAAAACCTGGAGCCGCGCGGCGACACGACCGCCCCGGCCATCCTTGACGAGGAGCAGATCGAAACGCTCGACGTGTGCCTGATGATGTACTGCGACGAGGCGAAAGGCGAGGGCATCGACTACCTGAGCATCCGGCGCATTGCCAAGGTGCTTGGGCTGGATCGCAACCAGCTTACGCAGTTCCGATCCTATCTCGCATCTGCCTACCCCGACCGCCTCAACCCGCCCGTGTGGGTGTGTTAGCTGGTTGTACGTTGGCTGGAACCGCTTTCTATGCGATCAAGGAGGTGGGTGGGACCAGCGCTCGTGGCACAGTTCGAATCGGCGTTTGGAAGCTCACAAATGTAAAAAAAGAAACGGGAGGGAGTTCAGGTTGATATCTACTCTGATTCTACATATGTTCACGATGGAAGTGCATCCATAATAGCCCCCATTGCTCAGCAGCGTGAAGTAACCGGTTTGATGAATCCACGGCTCTTCATCACAGGAAGCGTGGCGTTGTACGCTGTTCCTACCTCTGATTCGTTCCACATCGCATCCAATTCTGATGTCTGTATTACGCACTCTTTCCGTCATGATTAGCGGATGTGCCCTGCTTGCCGCCGTGTGGGCGCTTGGCACACCGGCTCAGCCCAACGCCGCAGACGCGGCAGATGCCACCCCGGTCAGACAGGCCGCTGCATCGCTTGAGTCGCTGCCCGACCCCCACACCCCGGATTTCATACAGCGGCCTCGGTCGCAGTCCGCCAGCGAGCGAACATTTCGATCCGGCTCCTGGACCGAAGTCGGGGCCCAACGCCCATCGCTCACCAACCCGCGCGCCCTCCGTGCCGCCCGGGGCGATGTGTTCTTTCGTGATCAATCCGAGCACCAGGTGTATCGGTATACGCTTGATGGCGAGCATGTGCGCACATATGGGGAGGGACGCGGCGTAGGACCCGGGCAGCACATGGCCGTCATGGGGTATGGCATCGCTTCCAATGGGCAGGTGGTTGTCGGCGACCCGCGAGGTCGAAAAATATCGGTGTTTAACGAGGACGGGACGGTAGAGCGCTCCGAGCGTCCCGACTTTGGTCTCATACGACTGGGGGTGACGAGCGATGACCAGATTGTCACCTTCGGCGCTCCCACTTCTACCGTGCGCTTTCAATCCCTATCGGGCGGCGGACACCAGGAGGGCGAGGATCTTGTGCGCAACCCATACGAGTCGATTGGTCTGCTGGATGGCGGTCTGCGCGGCGATACGCAGGGCGGCGTGATCCAGTTCTCGTTCTTCTACGGCTACCTGATTCGGTGGCATGGCAATGGCACCATCGACTACATCCGCCACATGGTTGGCGACTACCCGCCCACGCCCACGGAACCGGCAGGAGGCGGCACAAAGCGTGCTGTGGGACGCGAACTCCGCTTTCGCATCAACGACGTGTCGATCCACGACGACGAGATCCACGTGCTGGTGATCTTTCTGGAGCCGGACGAAAATCGCTACGTTGTGGATGTGTATGATCTGGCAGCGGGCGACTACCGCTACAGCTACGAGCCGCCCGAGCCCGTGCGCAGCCTGGCCATCACCGGCAACCATGTCATTGGCGGGCAGGACACCACGTTTGCTGTGTGGGACCGCAGTGCAATTGCGGAGTGAGTCGCGTGCTACCTGGAGTTGCGTCTCCCCTTATTTGGGTAGTCTCCTGAAATTATTTCAAACGAAGTCTGTCATGGTGAGCGGACGGCGACGTAGGAGCCGGGAGTCGAACCATCTCCCCGGCGTTCAGCAGACGCTGTTCGGGAAGGCGCTGTACCCGTACCCATCTCGGTTCAACATGCAGAGTCATCGCTGAAAACGCACTAATACGCATACCCTTCGACCTCCTCGGGCGTAAAGTTGACGCCAAGCCCCAGGGCCATGCGGTTTACGAAGTTGAAGTAGGAGGTCACCATCGCCGTGTCGAGGATGGCGGTGTCGGAGAGGCCCTTGTCGCGGAGCGCCGCGATGTTGTCTTCTGTTACGGCACCCGGGGCGGTGGTGAGGACACGCGCATACGTGGCGAGCGCCTGCTCACGCTCCGAAAGCACGTCTTTGGCCTCCCCCTGAAGCACCGCGTCGATGCGGTCGTTGTCCCAGTACGCGTTGAGTGCCGCGCGGTGGTGCTCTACGCAATAGGCACAGTCGTTGGCATCGGACACGACCACAGCGATGAGTTCGCGCTCGGCACGCGACAGGTCGGTGCGGGCAAACAGCAGCTCGCGGTACAGGTCGTGGTGCGCCTGCAAGGTGTCGGGGCGTAGGCTGTGCACTTTCAGGATGTTGGCCACCTTACCGCGAGATGAGGCTACACGGTCGTACACGGCGCGTAGAGAGTCAGAGGCGTCGTCTTCGTCGATTGTTTCAATCCAGGCCATAGGGCAGCGGGGTTATGCATAAAACAGAGGCGGTGATCACGACGATGCGTTGTTGGTGGGCGGCTCGTAATGATCACGCAGAAAAGAGAGCGTTTCATCCACCAGCGCATCCGACGGCTCCGGCGGGTGGTCGTTAGCAGGGTCGGCCTCTTTGACGAGGTCAATGGTAGCGCGGTACTGCTGCAGGTAGGTGCGGCATGTTTCGCATCCATTAATATGCCGCTCAAACTGCGCTTTGGTGGTCGTGTCGAGGCGGCCATCCACGTAGGCTTCGAGAAAACCGTTCACCTCTTGGCAGGTGAGCATCCAGCGGCGGCGCCACTCAGTAAGAAAATTAGCCATGCGGCGAACTACGAAAAATCAGAAGCAAAATGCGGGTCGAGCAAGGAACGGAGCGCTTGCCGCGCGCGGTGTAGGCGCACGCGCACAGCCCCTCGGCTGATGCCAAGGAGCTCGGCGGTCTCTTTCGTTGAGCGCTCCTCCAGATCACGCAGCACAATGACCTCGCGATACGAGTCGGAGAGCTCGTCCAGTGCCTTGTGCACCAGTTCTTTGCGTTCGGCGCGCTCGGCGGTTTGTTCCGGATCCCACGGCTCGAACGAGCCGGTGTAGCGCCCAAACCGAAAATCGGGCTGCAGGCGCTCCATCGTCTCCTCGTCCATGGGCTGCTGTCGCTTGTTCTTGCGCAGCCAGCTACGGGCCAGGTTGATACCGATGCCGGTGACCCACGACGTCAGTTGCGAGTCGCCCCGAAACGAGTCCAGGTTCTTGTACGCCTGCAAAAACGTTTCCTGCACCAGACTGCGCGCTGCCTCGTCATCGTTGACGTAGCGCAGAATGATGTGAAACAGGCGGGGCGTCTCGGACTCGACCATGGCCTCGAAGGCTGCACGATCGCCGTTTAAGATCGCCTCGGTATCCACACGAGAAGAAGATGGAGCGTTGGGCACAACCGGGGAAGACTAAGTGCAGAAAGCGCGGGTGGCGTTACGCGGGCTACGTATGGAAGCCCGTCCAGGCGTTACACCAGCCGAGGCTGTAATCATTACGCGGGTGCGGAGCGCATCATATGAACCCATTGCGGAGACGGTGGATAAACTGGGGCGTTGTTCATATATTGCAGGATCCGATGCGCTGCTATACGGTGCAAAATCAATGCACCATCTGCCCCCCCTGCTTGTACTGCCACGTCCATCTGCCCTCTATGGCTGCTCCCCGTCACGAACAACTAAGCGACTGGCTCCGCACCCGCATTGCCGACGGCACCTATGCTCCTGACGAACAGCTGCCGTCGGAGCATGCGCTCTGCGACCAGTTCGACGTGAGTCGCGTTACGGTGCGACGGGCGCTGCAAACGCTGGAGAGCGAGGGGCTGATCTATCGGAAGCAAGGGCTGGGCTCGTTTGTGCAAGACCAGCGGCTGCGCTCGGGGTTGGTGCGCCTCACCGACTTTGCGGAAGACATGGCCCAGGCAGGGATTGCAGCGTCGTCTCGTATCGAAAAGAACGCCCCCGTTGATGTGCCTGCTGCTGTGGCCGCCAAGCTGGATGTGGAGCCGGGGGCGCCCGTGCGCCGCCTGGACCGCACCCGCCTCGGCGATGGCGAGCCCGTCGCATTCGACTACACCTGGCTGCCGCCCGACTATGCAGCGCTTATTGATCCATACGACCTGACGCAAAATACCATCTACAGCATCCTGGAAACCGAGCATGGGATCGAAGTGCGGCGGGGGCGCTACCGCATCGAAGCGGTCAATGCCCCCGATGCGGTTGCCACCGCCCTGCACATCCCCCCAAACCAGGCGGTACTGCTCATATCACGCCTCTCGATTGATGCCAACGACGCACCGATCTACTATCAGCAGCGCTACTATCGCACCGACCGCGTGGCGTATGAGCTGGAACTGGAGCGCGGCACCGCCCCTACCCCCGCCACGGCAGGCATGCCGCTGCGCGATTTCGTGCCCGTGTTTTCCCCCGACAACGATCCGGCGTAACCCGGACGCTGCGGGAATCTCCACAGACGGGAGGCGCATCGGCGAACCGTTACGTAGGGCTACGGTACCTACACTGTTGTGCCTCTGCCAACGCAGCGGCCCCCTGTTGTTTTTCTTGGATACGACCCTGTCTCTCCCTCATGGCTACTGAACACGACCTTCCCGTAACGCCGTACGCGGCCTCCAACATTCAGGTGCTCGAAGGCCTGGAAGCGGTGCGCAAGCGCCCGGCCATGTACATCGGCGATGTCGGGATTCGCGGCCTGCACCACCTGGTGTATGAAGTGCTCGACAACTCCATTGACGAAGCGATGGCCGGGTACTGCGATGCCATCAACGTGGTGATTCACGAGGACGGGTCGGTCTCGGTACAAGACAACGGACGCGGCATTCCGGTGGACGAGCACCCCACGGAAAATCGCTCGGCGCTCGAAGTGGTCATGACGGTGCTGCACGCCGGCGGCAAGTTCGACAAAGACAGCTACAAGGTGTCGGGCGGGCTGCACGGGGTGGGCGTGTCGTGTGTGAATGCGCTCGCGATCCGCTTTGTGGCAACGGTCTACCGCGACGGGGCGGTGTGGCAGCAGAGCTACCGCTGCGGCGTGCCCGAGGGGCCCGTCACGAAGCTGCGCGACATGCGCGACGACGAAACCACAGGCACCGAAATCCGCTTCTGGCCCGACGGCTCCATCTTTAAGGAGACGGACTTCCGCTTCGACACGCTCTCGGACCGCCTGCAAGAGCTGGCGTTCTTGAACCGGGGCGTGCGCATCCAGCTCGAAGACGAGCGCGAAGATGACGAAGACTTGCGCTACGAGGAGTACTACTCCGAAGGCGGCATCAAGGAGTTTGTGGAGTACCTCGACGAGGCCCGCGAGCCAATCATCGACGATACGATCTTCATTTCGGATGAGTCGGGCGAGGTGCCGGTCGAGCTGGCCATGCGCTACAACGACAGCTACAACAAGACGGTGCTGTCGTTTGTGAACAACATCAACACGCACGAGGGCGGCACGCATGTTTCCGGCTTCCGGCGCGCGCTGACCCGCACGCTGAAGGGCTACGCCCAGAAGAACGGCATGCTCAAGAAGCTGAAGTTCGACCTCTCGGGCGATGACTTCCGCGAGGGCCTCACGGCGGTGCTCTCGGTGAAGGTGCAGGAACCGCAGTTTGAGGGACAGACCAAGACCAAGCTGGGCAACTCCGAGGTGCAAGGCACGGTGGAGTCGCTCATCAACACGCAGCTCGGGCGCTGGCTTGAGGATCACCCGAACCAGGCCGAGTCCATCATTAACAAAGTGGTGCTGGCCGCACAGGCCCGCGCGGCGGCCCGCAAGGCGCGCGAACTGGTGCAGCGCAAGAGTGCCTTTACGAGTGGCGGTTTGCCGGGCAAGCTGGCCGACTGCTCCTCGCGCAATCCAGAGGAGAGCGAGATCTATCTGGTTGAGGGGGATTCGGCGGGGGGATCCGCCAAGCAGGCGCGCGACCGCCACTTTCAGGCGATTCTGCCGCTCCGAGGCAAGATCCTGAACGTCGAAAAGGCGCGGCTCGACCGCATCCTCGAAAACAATGAGATCCAGAATATTGTGACGGCCCTCGGCACGGGCCTCACCACCACCGAAGAAGAGTTCGACCTGTCGCGGTTGCGCTATCACCGGCTGGTCATTATGACGGATGCCGATGTCGACGGGGCCCACATCCGCACGCTCTTGCTCACGTTCTTCTATCGGCAGCTGCGCCCGCTCATCGAGCAAGGCTACGTGTACATTGCCATGCCGCCGCTCTACCGCATCCAGCAGAGCAAAGACGAGTACTACCTGTGGACCGACGACCAGATGCGCGAGAAGATGGCGGAGCTGCGCGCCAATGGTAAGGCCAAACCCAGCCTGCAGCGCTACAAGGGCCTTGGCGAGATGAACCCCGAGCAGTTGTGGACGACCACGATGAACCCGGAAACGCGTAAGCTGCAGCAGGTGTCGATCGACGACGCGGCCAGTGCCGATCACACCTTCAGCACGCTCATGGGCGACTCCGTCGAACCGCGCCGCAAGTTCATTGAGCGCAATGCCAAGTACGCTACCATCGACGTGTAGCGGTCCGCTCCCGGTCCGCTGTTTGCCGTGTTGCTGGCTTCCGCCGTATCCATGCCGACCCCCGAGCTATCTATTGTCGTTCCGGTGTACAACGAAGCCGACTCGCTCCCCGAGTTGGCCGACCGCCTGCGCACAGCCTGTGCCGACTATGCCATTGAGGTGTGGCTCGTAGACGACGGCTCGACCGACGACTCGTGGGCCGTCATTACGGCGCTGCATGAGGACGACAAGCGGTTTCGGGGGATTCGATTGCAGCGCAACTACGGGAAATCCGCTGCACTTGCCGTGGGATTCGAGCATGTGCGAGCGCCGTACGTCGTTACGCTGGATGCAGATCTGCAAGATGACCCGGATGAGATTCCGGCGCTCATCGCCCTCCTCGATGACGGGCACGACCTCGTGAGCGGATGGAAGCGCAAGCGCCACGACCCGCTCTCAAAGACGATTCCAAGCCGCTTTTTCAACGGCGTCACGCGGCTGGTGTCGGGCATCAGTATCCACGACTTTAACTGCGGACTCAAAGCGTACCGCCGCGAGGTCGTGCAGTCCATTAACCTGTATGGCGAACTGCATCGCTACATCCCCCTGCTGGCGAAGTGGGAGGGGTTCGACCGCATCACTGAAAAGCCGGTGCAGCACCACCCGCGCAAGCATGGCACCACCAAGTTCGGGCTGGAGCGGTTCATCCGCGGCTTCCTGGACTTTGTCTCGGTGCTGTTTCTCACGCGGTTTGCCGCGCGTCCCATGCATTTCTTTGGCGGACTCGGCACGCTCAGCTTTATCACCGGGTTCGTCGTGAGCCTGTGGCTCTCCATTGAAAAGCTGGTGTTTGGCCACGCCCTGGGCGATCGGCCCTTGCTTCTGCTGGGTTTGCTGCTCATCTTGTTTGGCGCTCAGATGTTCACAACTGGCCTGCTCGGCGAAATGATCGTGCGCCCTCGCATGGAAACGACCGACGCCTACCGCATTGCCGACCGGCATGATAGGGAAGCACCACAGGCGGCGCCTACAACGGTGTCATCATAAACGAATTAACGTGGTGCGCAAGTTTTTCTGATTACTCGTTGGCGCTGATTGTCCCTCATGCTCTCACGGCATTCTGAGGGCCTGTTTTGATTTCTTATTTTGAGCACTCCAGGAGTATTTCTTCCCTACGGTCAGGGTGCTCGCTCTCAAACCCCAAACAGATTCTGAGAACGGGTTGTGCTATAGGTTCAGAAGTCGCCCAGCCCGCCAACGCCCGTCATCCAGATCCTGAATCGAGTTCAGGACAGGCAAGGCGCGCCTGGCGCCGCTGATCCGGAGCCGAGCGAAGCGACGCACGAAGTAATCCATGCGCCGTTTGAGGGGGCCTCACTCCTCGCAAGCATCCACCTATTGGGGGAGATGGCCGTGTGCAGGGCATAAACACATGCTTCCGCATGGCCGAGGGCACGTACATGTATGGCACAACACGTTATTTAGCGTCTATCCACCACCAAAATAACGCGGTATGCAAGTTTTCCCATTGTCCTTTCGGGGCGGGCATCCCCCTTTGTCGCTGCGCGACATTTCCCCCTTCGCGAAGGGGGAAACGCCCGAACAGCGTGAGGGAATGGGGGATGTCAGGACCGCGTATTCTGCCACAAGGCGATCAGCAAAGGAAAAAGGAAACCTGCACATGCCGTAAAATAGAAGCGGTCCGCGTTGCATAGTAGCAGGCGGACCGCTTTCGGCTGAAGAGGTGAGCATTGTTAGCGCGAGTTAAAACGCACCGTCGAAGTCCTCGTAATAGTCATCGTTGTAGAGGTAGTCGTCGTCTTCATCCTCGAAGTCGTCGAAATCCTCCTCCAGGTCATCGATCAGGTCGTCCTCATCGTAGTATCCACCGTCGAGGAGTTCATCGTCAAGGGCGGAGTACGCAAACGGATCGTCGAACCGAGGCATGATATCGTCGGTCGCGTCGTAGAGGGTCTCTTCTTCGTAAAACATAGCAGGTCATGGTGTCTGTTCGCGAAACCACAGGCGGATACGGAGCGCCGCACACGCATCAGAAAATCGTGGATTCAGTGTGTCGGATCGACGCACGATGCAAGTACCAGGTTTCCTATTCTGGCACCGTGCATCAATTTCACGAAACCTGTGCGAAGCGGCGTGCAGCGTCGATTCTGTTGTTAACATAGGAGCGTCAGTGTGGGAAAAAGTACGCCATATCAGTCTGTGGATATGCGTTTTTGGCGCATGTTCATGCATGTTGCGTGGCTGGAATGCCGAGAAGCGGGAGGATCGACCTGCAGTCGGCTGCGCACCGACCGAGCAAAATACGCATTAAGGCAGCAACGAGGTGTGAGTTGTCAGGAATCTATGCGTTACGCGGCTCGTTAAGGATATGCTAACGCTTTTGCAACAATACCCTCATGCTGATATGGCCTCAGAACAGCATAGCGCATATCCCGAACCGTCCGACTTCAAAGTGATGCGTCCGTCGTATCACGAGAAAGACGATGGCTACGTCGTCGCCACCATATCGATCTCGCCGTTTACTGTGAAGGGCGAGAGTATGACCAAGGCCGGTGCTCGTCGCGCTGCGATTTACGAAGCCGAGAAGACGTACCACTCGTATCACCCGTCGTACACGATCGACAATCCGTACCCGGAGCACTTTGTGGATGGGGAGGAGGCTACCTGGCACCGTGTGCCGCCGTTTCAGCGCACCACGTACGGCGACTACCGCTTCATCGACGCGCAGGGCGAGGAAGAGTACGCTGACATTGAGATGATGCTCATGTGGGACGTGCGCCCTGAGAAAGAGCTGGATCCAGAAGAGGCATAGCTCCACTCCACTCGTAAGACTCGGGCCTCTGCGAGCCACTCGGCAGCATCACGTTAAGGCGCGCAGCACACGATTCAGCGTCGACTTCGGCATGAAGCCGACGTGTGTGTATCGGATGTCGCCACTGGTATCAATCACGTAGGTGCGTGGTACGGCCTCGCCCGGAAAGTGCTGGTACGCCAGGGGCCCAGAGGCAATCTGTGGATAGTTGAGCCCCTGCTCCTCAGCAAACGGTTTCACCACACGAGCCCCCTGCTGGTCGGTGGCCAGTCCCACGAATTGCACCTCATTGCCCCATTCGTTCTGCAGTTCTACAAAACCGGGTAGCTCTACACGGCACGGCGGACACCACGTGGCCCATACGTTTACGACCATCACCTGTCCGGCATGGTCAGCTGTGCGAAACGTGTCGCCATCAATCGTCTCGTGTGCAAACGTTGGAGCGGCATTGCCAGCAGGCTCGAGGTCGATTACAGGCGGCCAAAACTGAAACACGAGGTAGAGCGCGACCCCTACGAGCACCGGCCAGTGCCAGTACAAACGCACGGCGTTACCGATGCGCGTCCAGGTTGTTGGGGATTCTGGGGACTCCGACTCAGTGGAAGATAGCATGAGCATTGGGGTAAGCTATATAACGAGGGGCACAGCAGTTGAATAGGACGACTGTTCTCCGTGAGGGGCGCGCCGGTCACGTATCGCCGGACAGGGATTTGGGGGCAGGCGAGCGCGCATACACGTCGAATACCGTGCGGTCGTCAGGGAGAACCACGGCGAGGACGACTTCGCGCGCGGGGTCGTACGTGGTGGTGAGGTGATGCAGCATCTTCATTGTGCTGGCTTCGATCTCGTCATCTGTGCCCTGAAAGGTGAGATACCGTAGCGGAGCGGTGCCACCATCCTCTGCATCCCCCGACTGCGGCGTGGGAAAGACAACCGCCCCCCGCCCGCGCTGCTGGTACTGCCGCCAGCCTTGCCGTGCTATCGTCTGCCAGTGGGTTTCGGCAATATGATTGAGCAGCGCACCCGGGTTGGGCGCCTCGGACATTTTGGATTCCATAACGGCAGCTATTATCACACAACCTGATGGAAGTGATACGAATGAGGGCACGCATGGTTGGTACTCTCTTATGTATCTTGCCCTGACGATGCATGCGCCACCCGGCGCCGTCCAGAGAGCGACTCGGCCTCCACAAAGATGTAGGTGATTTCGGGATGGGCCTCGCGCACCGCATCCTCAAAAGCATTGACGGTCTGTGTAATTTCGGCAGCGGTGAGGTTCGCGTCAAAGTTGATCTCTATGTTGAGCACCAAGTTATAGGGGCCCATGTGGAGCGTGAGCACACGGCCCAACCCGGCCACGCCCGGCTGCTCGTTGGCAATGGCGCGGACATCGGCCTGCACATCGGGGTGAGCCGCCTCGCCCACAAGCAGCTTCTTGCTCTCCCACGCCAGAAACGCGGCCACCGAAAACAGAATCAGCCCAATCGCCATTGAGGCAATGCCGTCGAGAATAGGCATCTCCAGCAGATGGGCCAGATGCACGCCGATAAGCGCTACGATGAGTCCGGCCATAGCGGCGCTGTCCTCAAACAGCACCGTGACGGTCGTGGGGTCTTTGCTGGTGCGTACAGCCTCCCAAAAGCTGGTATCGCCGCGCTGCAGATTAAACTCGTTCCACGCGGTGCGAAATGCCAGCGCCTCAAACACGATAGCGGCACTCAGTACAACGGTGTTCAGCATGAGGCCCCCAATGGTCACGCCAAAGACCGTTGCGCTGCCAGTTGCGCCATGCCCGGGGTCGAGCGTATGCAGCAAGCCCTCGTAGAACGAGAATCCTCCGCCAAGCCCAAAGATCAGAATCGCGACGACAAGCGTGTAGAAGTAGAGCGCCTTGCCGTATCCGTACGGATGTGTATCATCGGGCGGACGCTGGCTGCGCCGAATCCCCAGCAGCAACAGCCCGCCATTCCCGGTGTCCACCAGCGAGTGGATGCCCTCGGCCAGCATCGCGGAACTGCCGCTAACCGCTGCCCCCAGAAACTTGGTGACGGCAATTGCGAAGTTGCCTAAGATGGCGGCGTAGATGGCTTTCTTGGATGAGGCCATAAACAGCGTGTGCTAAAGGGATAAGCAGACGAACGCTCGAAAGGATACGGGATAGCGCGCTCCTGTGCAATTTCTCTTTGAATGAAGGAGCAACCTCGCTGCATGTCCAATGCTACACACGGCGTTTACCCCCGATACGCATCAGCGTCAACACCCAGGCGGTTCATGCGCGAGAGCAAGGTAGTGCGCTTGATGTCGAGCAGGGCGGCTGCGCCGTCGGGGCCGCCTACCGTGCCGCCGGTGGCCTTGAGCGCGCGAATGATGTGCCGACGCTGCGCCTCCTGAAGCGTGGGCAGGTCGTCGGTGTGGTTGGTGGTATGCTGCTGCGTAATGGAGAGGTCATCGGCGCGGATCAGCCCATCTTGGGCCAGAATCACAGCGCGTTCCATGATGTTGGCCAGCTCGCGCACATTGCCGGGCCAGTTGTAAGCCTTGAGCACTGCCATGGCGCTGGGGCTTACGCCCTCAATCGATTTGCCCATACGTTGGGCAAACAGCTTGCGGAAGTGCTCCACCAGAAGCGGAATGTCGGAGCGGCGGTCGCGGAGCGGCGGCAGATTGATCGGGAAGATGTTGAGGCGAAAGTAGAGATCTGATCGGAAGCGGCCCTCCTCCACCGCCTGTTCGAGATCCACATTCGTTGCGGCGATGATCCGCGTATCCACCTGAATGGTGCGGCTTCCGCCCACACGCTCAAACTCTTGCTCTTGCAGCGCGCGCAGCAGCTTCGACTGGGTAGACATCGCCAGTTCGCCGATTTCGTCGAGGAAGAGCGTGCCCCCGTCAGCCAGTTCGAAGCGGCCTACGCGCTGCTCAGAGGCTCCGGTGAAGGCCCCTTTTTCGTGCCCAAAGAGCTCGCTTTCAATGAGGTCGGGGGCGAGTGCGGAGCAGTTCACTTTGACGAGCACATTGTCGGCGCGTGGACTGCGTTCGTGTACAGCGCGGGCCACGAGTTCTTTGCCGGTGCCCGTCTGGCCGCACACGAGCACAGTGGTGTCGGTGCTCGCCACCTGGTCGATCGCGGTGAACACCTCTTGCATGGGCGGCGAGGTGCCCACGATAGTCTCGAAGCCCTTTTCGCTGCGGATCTCTTCTTGCAGGTACTGCTTTTCGGAGGCCAGTTGGGAGACGGCGGCCTCCGCCTGCGTGCGCGCATCGATGTCGCGCAAGATGAGCAGGTGCTGGGTGGTTCCATTCGGCAGCGGCAGCGGACTGATGGTGGCCTCAACCGGAAACGTATCGCCAGAGGCGCGGCGCGCCTGAATCCCTTCAGACGCCGCCAGGTAGCGCCCCTCGGCGTTGGTGTCTTGCTGCAGGTAGTCGGCCAGCAGCGCGTCGAACTCGTCTGTGAGGAAGCGCGTGAGTGGCTCCCCGCAGGCGTCATCGGCAGAGCATGCGAAGATGGATTCGGCTGCCGGGTTGAAGAGCGTGATGGTGCGGTCCGCCTCGATGTTAATGATAGCGTCGATCGCCGAATCCACAATGGTCGACAGGCGCTGCTGACTCTCGCGCAAGGCGGCGGTGCGCTCTTTTACCGTCTGCTCCAGCTCGTCGTGGGCCTGTCGAAGCGCGGCTTCGGCTTCCTGGCGAGCGCGGCGCTCCTCGGCCTCGCGTAGGGCCCGCTTCACCGCCGGCCCCAGCCGCGAGAGCGTGTCTTTGAGCACGTAGTCGGTCGCGCCCTGCTTCAGCGTTTCGATAGCGCGCTCCTCGCCGATGGCCCCGGACACGAAGACCACAGGCACCGTGGGGTAGCGCTCCTGCACCATGCGCAGCGCCGTGAGCCCGTCGAACGTGGGCAGCGAGTAGTCGGCCAGCACAATACCGGGCGGGCCGTCGTCGAGCGCGGCTTCGAAGTCGGCTTTCGTATCTACTCGCTGCACTGAGCCGGTAATGCCGTCGGCGCGTAGCTGGTGGCGAATGAGTTCGGCGTCAGTATCCACATCCTCAAGCAGCAGCACGTTGAGCGCGTCCCACGAGGGCGAAGCATCATCGGTCATAGCGAGGCAGGTTGGGGATGCGACAGACAGCGACAGACACGGACAACGCAGCCTCTAACACACCGTTTGGTTGGTGGAGGTCCAGTAGCGGCCGATGCGCTGAACCGTTTCGGTAAACTGCTCAAAGTCAACCGGCTTCACCACGTAGCTGTTCACGCCCAGGTCGTAGCAGCGCGTTAGGTCCTGTTGCTCCTGCGAGGAGGTGAGGGCAATGACAGGGATGCAATGCGTGCGCTCGTCCGACTTAAGTGCTTCGAGGACCTCCAGCCCGCTCACCTTGGGCAGCTTTAGGTCGAGCAGGATGAGCTTAGGGGGCGTGCCGTGGTCTGACGCATCTTGAAACAGGTAGCGGAGCGCCTCGGCCCCGTCACGCAGATGCATCACGTCTTCGTCGAGCCCCAGTTCGCGGAGCGCGCGCAGCGTGAGTTCGGCGTCGTAGGGCTGATCTTCAATGAGTAAAATGGAGCGACTCATACGGTACAACACAGTCGATGGGGAGGCAGCAAGGCAGGCAGCGGCGTATCAGAATCAGGGCGGGGTAGCGGTTTCTTTAGGCAGGGTAAACGTGAACGAAGCGCCTTCGCCCACGGCGCCCTCCGCCTCCACGTGGCCGCCGTGGCGCTGCACCACGCGCTCCACAATAGCGAGCCCCACGCCTGTGCCCTCGAATGCATCATCGTCGTGCAGGCGCTGAAACACGCCAAACAGCTTATCGGCATAGGCCATGTCGAAGCCCGCGCCATTGTCTTCGATAACGTATGTCGGCACATCGGCCTTCGTATCAGACGTGATCCGAATGCGGGCAGGGGCTTCGTCTTGCGTGAACTTAACTGCGTTCGAGAGCAGATTCGTTAGGGCCTGCCGCACCATCGAGCGGTCGCCACAGGTGCGGGGGAGCGGGTCGCACGAAAACACGATGTTGCGGTCGGGATGCGCACGGTCCAGTTCGTCGATCACGTCATCCACGAGCGCATCCATGTCGATGGGTCCTGATCGCATCTCGCGACTGCCGAGCCGCGAGAGCGCAAGCAGGTCGTCAATAAGCTGGCCCATGCGCTGGGCGCTCTCCACGATGACCCCGAGGAGGCGCTGCCCTTCGTCATCGAGCTGATCGCTGTGGGCATTGAGCAGCATCCGCGAGAAGCCGTCGACGGCTCGCAGTGGCGTGCGCAGGTCGTGCGACACCGAGTAGGTAAACGACTCCAGTTCTTTGGTGCGCTCCTCCACGCGCTGCTCCAGGCGCTCGGTGTGTTGCTGCACCTGCTCCAGGAGCTGCGCCTGACGCAGTGCAATGGTAAGCTGGTCGGTCACTTCCTGCGCGATGCGTTGTTCTTGTTCGGTAAAGCAGCCCGGATCTTCCGTGCCCAGGTTTACGATACCAATAAGTGTGTCTTCCATCGACATGGGGAGCGTCATAAACGCCTGGATGCCTTCTTCCCGGAGTTGCTGGATCAGCGGCGTCTGCTTGACGGAGCGGATGTCTTCCACGATGTGATGCTGCTGGTGCAGCGCAGCCTCGGTAAATTGGAAATGTGAAAGCGGCACGGTTACGCCGCTATCGAGCATCGACTCCCCAGCGCTGTAGCGGGCCAGCACCGTACCTTCGTTGGTGTTGCGGTCGAGCAGGGCCACGCTGGAGCGGCTGCAGGGCACCAGGTGGTGCAGGCGCTTCATAGCGGCCTGCGCAATGTCGGCGGGCGACTGTGCCTGCAAGATGGCCTGGTCGATGTCGCGCAGCACCTCCAGGCGGCGCGTGTAGAGCTCCAGCTGCTGCTCGCGCTCTTTGCGTGCGGTGATGTCTTCGCAGATGCACGTGAGTCCGCCATCGTCCAGCGGAGTAAGCGTCAGGTATACCGGAAACGTACTGCCATCGCGGCGCAGGCCCGTGAGGTCGCCACTCCACTGCTCGCCGCGATCCAGCACCGGAAACACCTCTGCCTCAATGTAGGCCTGCTCCTGCGCGTCGTACAGGATGCGCCAGCTCTCGCCGATCAATTCTTCGGGATCGTCATAGCCGTAGATCGTAGCGTGCGCCTGGTTGGCGTATCGGAACGCGCCGTTGGGTGCATGAATGGACATTCCGGCCATGGCCGCATCCATCGCCGCGAGTTGGCGCTGCTGCTGTTCTTGCACCGCCCGCCGCTCCCGGATTTCAGCGCGCAGCTCCTCATTGACGCGCTCCAACTCGGCAGTCCGCGCCTGCACGCGCGATTCCAGCGCCACCTGGTTTGTTTCCAGCTGCGCCTGCATCTCCTTACGGCTGGTAATATCGGTTACGATCGACTGAAAGCGCTCAATCGTGCCGTCGTCGTTTTGTACCGGATGGACTGTGAGGTGCACCCAGAGCTCGGTGCCGCTGGAGCGCACCATGCGCATCTCGGCTTTCTCGACCGAGTGGCCCTGCTGCACTTGCTGTAGCACCTGCAACGCCCGTTCACGCCCCTCGGGGCCCGGTGGGCAGATCGACAATGCCGACTGCCCCACCAGGGCACGGCGTTTGTATCCCAGCAGATCGGCGGCGTATGGGTTGAGCATCTGAATGTACCCGCCCGGCGACACCGAAAAGTAGGCCACAGGGGCCGTTTCGTACAGCGCCTGGTAGTCGGGCGTTGTTGTAGAACGGTCGGATACGGAAGGCGAGACCGAAGACATAAGCGAGGAGCCAGCGTTCGGGCAAAAGAAATTCAGGGAAGCGTCGGGCAGGCCGCACGCGGTTGCGGTCTCCTGTAGCTTGGGCGTACTGCGTGCGCGGTGGGGGGATAGCGTTACATCAAGAGCAGCGCGTCTGTAGAGGTACATCGTTTACATCCTATGCGTTCACACAGCTCCGCTTTCACGTTGATATATCGACATAGGTGTCGATATATCAACGAAATACATGGAAGTAGAGTCTATGCTAAACATCAAATTCATTTTTATAAATGAATGTAAAATATGGAGGTAGCACATCAAATAAACTAAAAAGATTGATTTGGCACGCAATTGTCATATGTATGGGGTGACGATCGTTTGCATCCGCACACATGATTCCTCTGCTGCTATGCCTACTGCCTCATCCTCAACAACTGGACGCCTCACCGACGAGCAACTTGAGGCATTTCAGGCTCGCGACCCGGAAGCCATTGAGCGGTGGATTTATGGCAACCGCTCGTTCATTTTGGGCGTGCTGCAGCGCTACTCCAAAAACACGGAGGTGGCGCAAGACCTGCTGCAGGAAACATTCTTTCAAGCGATTCGCAGCGCGCCACGGTTTCGCGGCTCTTCGAAGGTCACCACATGGCTCTACAGCATTGCAAAGAATGTAGCGCTACAGCGCGGGCGCACCGACGACCGATATGCCCATGTCGAAGACGATGCGCTGAATCGTATGGTATCGTCCACGCATGGTCCAGCATTTGGCACAGATACGCCGCCCTCGCCCATGGGCAGCGCGGTGCACAGCGAGGAAAAGCAGCTGCTCTATGATGCGCTGCGTGAACTGCCCGACTCGTACCGCCAGATCATTGCGCTGCGCGACCTGCAGGAGCTTTCGACCGATGAGGTGGCCCAGGAGCTCGACATCACTCCCGGCAATGCCCGCGTGCGTCTCCACCGCGCCCG
Organism: Longimonas halophila; assembly: GCF_002554705.1. Lineage (GTDB taxonomy): Bacteria > Bacteroidota > Rhodothermia > Rhodothermales > Salinibacteraceae > Longimonas > Longimonas halophila. Next base: position 20,549 of record NZ_PDEP01000015.1, read on the forward strand.
CAAGCGCCTGCGCACTGTGCTCGCTCCGCATGTGGACGACGCCTACCGCTGGGCCTCCTGACGTAACGAAGTGCCGATAGAGCGCGACTTATTAGATACACGAGTGCATTGGATTGGCTGCGGCATGATTGCTGCTCTGCTCTTGTGTAGAAATCATGTGCTTCACTCTGTATCTTTCACGCTACCCCGAGGTGCGATTATGGATTGTCCAAATAAACCCCTTCGTATCGCAGAGGATGGCGAAGTCGTTGGCCTGCTGTGTCAGGTAGCGCGTGCCTTTAACATGACGCGCAGCGCGGTGCTCAACTGCTTGCGCGACCACGCCTCTGAAGCTGTCATTCTGAGCGCAGGCAAAGGCCTCGACCGGTTACTCATTATGGATGCTGATGCCGTGCAGGCGCTGCGCGACTACGCCCAGTCCACTACCGACCCGCTGCGCGTGTCGGCTAATGCCGCGCTGATCTAACGTTGTACGTGTGCTTGTGCACCGGTGAACTCTCTCCGAAAACACCGGCTTGGCTCTGCATCCCCCGGCATACACTAACAGAATGGTTGCACGCAGAACCTGCGGCTTGTACGTTTACAGTCTCCGTTCCGCACACGTGCCGGACGTTCCGGCTGCGGTGGATCCTGTTGAACTAACCCTGCCGTTATGGAAATTTCGCTGCTTTCCACGTCTATCTTCGCGTTCCTTGTTGTGAATGCGATGCTGCTGTCGGCGTCGGTGCTGGTATATGCCGAGCGCCGCGTGTCGGGCTTTATGCAAAATCGCCCCGGTCCCAACCGCGTGGGGCCGCTGGGCATTCTGCAGCCGTTTGCCGACGTGCTCAAGTTCGTGATGAAGGAGGACATTCAGCCTGCGGCCTCCAACACGTTCATCCATGCACTGGCGCCGGTGCTCATGGTAGTGATTGCCATGAGCGTAGCCTCGCTCATCCCCTTTGCCGAGGGGGTGGTACTGCTGGACATTGACGTAGGTGTGCTGATGGTACTGGCCTTGACCTCGGTCACGGTGTATGGCATCACCCTGGGCGGATGGAGCTCGAACAGCAAGTACTCGCTCCTGGGCGGGCTACGCTCCGCCGCGCAGATGATCTCGTACGAGCTGTCAATGGGCCTGGCTGTCATTTCGGTTGTTATCATTGCCGGCACGATGAGCCTGCCGGGCATCGTAGAAGATCAGGCCAGCGGCTGGGCCGTGCTTGGGTGGAACGCCTTTCGCAATCCTGTAGGCTGCATTATCTTCATTGTAACCGCCTTCGCCGAAACCAACCGCGCGCCGTTCGACTTGCCTGAAGCCGAGCAGGAACTGGTCGGCGGCTACCATACTGAGTACAGCGGGATGAAATTCGGCATGTTCTTCCTCGCCGAATACGTCAACTGGTTTGTGGCCTCGTTCATCATCGTAACGCTGTTCTTCGGCGGCTACCTTATTCCGTTTCAGCCGCTGCTCCTGGCCGCCATTCCGGCACTCGACGGCTCGCTGCTCCTTACGCTCTTGCAGTTTGGCAGCCTGATGCTGAAGGTGGCATTCTTCGCATTCCTGTTCATCTGGGTGCGGTGGACGTTCCCCCGCTTCAAGTACAACCAGCTCATGGATCTGGGCTGGAAGAAGATGCTGCCCATCGCGCTGGCCAACACCGTCGTCATTGCCATCGGCGTCGCCATCTTCCGGTCCATCTTTTAACCGTTAAGCATGTCGTTCCGCGCTGCATAGCGAGCAAGTCGTCACATGCGAAAAGCGCCCCGCCCTGGCAGCAAAGCCAAGGGCGGGGCGCTTGTGGTTGTGACAAAATGGAGGCCGCGTCCGTGTGCAAGCGTCATCCAGCACGACGAACGGGTACTCACGACACAGCTTGCTGCAGACGCAACTGCTCCAGCACCAGATCCAGGCGGTCGAGCACCTGGTCGGTTTCGTCGAGGACCGACTGCGCGCTGGAGCGCGACGGCTTCTGCTCCGGAAAGAGCGTACGCCGCGTATCCGTAAGCACGTCCAGGCGCAGGCGCAGCCCGTGGCGGCGGAGCGTAGCCTGTAACGCCGGGGCTTGCGTGCGCAGATGGCGCCGCGTGGCCTGGTACGCATGCTCGCACACGTCGTGGCGGTTCTTGAAGCTGAAGATGTTCGAGAAGAACATGCGCGTGTCGTCGTACTCCGGCTCAATCAAAATGAGGTCCGCATCCGGGTGCGTGTGCGCGTACTTTTTGAAACCCGTGGTCTTGCGCGAATCCACAATAGCGCGGAACGTTTGCGACAGCACTGCGGGCAGGCCATGATCGATGAGCCCATGCTCGTTCAGCAAGCGGTTGGCATGGCGTTTCAACTGCACATTCACCGGCACAATCGGGTTGATGCAGAACAGCAGGTCGGTGCCCTCATCGAGCGCCACGCTGGCATGCACCGTACGCCGCGCCACGCCGTCGATGTAGTACTCGCCGTCAATCTCGACTGGACAGTACAGCCCCGGCAGCGCGGTGCTGGCCTGCACCGCCTTCGAGATGGGCACATGGTCGCGCCCCGGCTCGCCAAACACCGCAATCTCCGACGAATCCAGGTGCATCGTTACCACACGCAATTTGGCCTGCAACTCGCGGAAATCATTCGTGCGGTCGGGCGGCGTAAGGGCTTGGGCCAGAAACCGATGCAGCGGCGTATTCTCAAAAAGCCCGGTCGGCACTACCGAACCAAACGTAGATAGTAGGCCCACCACCGAAAGATCAGTCGGGTGCGTTGCAAAGTAGCGAAACGTCCGCCAGAGCGCCCCCGGTACACGCAGCATGCGTTCGGCATACTCGCGCAATGCCGGGCTAAAGAGCACCTCGGGCTGCACGTTCAAGCGGGGATCGGCATCCGACTCCGAGACAATGGCGCGGCTCAGTGTGCGTGCCGACACGCCATTCGCCAGAAATGAGCTGATGAGCGCGCCCGAACTCACGCCCACGTATGTATCCAACGCGTGCAGATCGAGCCCGTCGATGGCTTCATCGAGCGCACAGAGCGCTCCCACCTCATAAATGGCGCCTTCAACCACGCCCCCTGCACACGCCAGTCCAACCGAAGAAGAAGTCGTAGCCATACATCCGAAAGCCAAGTGATAAACAGCGCGTCGTTTATGGATACGCCATGAAAGCGGTTCCAACCTACAGCCCCGGCAAACGCTTGGCACATCCTACCCCATGCCCTATGGATGTGGCCCGCCGCCCGGGGTAACGCCCTCAGCAAGAGCACGTTAGCGCGCGGAGTGGGGCGTCTGCTCTCCCGGTTCTCCCGACGTGGACACCATCTCGTTATCTGACGTGCGTTCTTCGGTGTCTGTCTGCTCGTTTCCGGGCGACTCGATGGCGTTGAGCAGTGCCCCCAGCTTCTGCTCAGCCTCGTGCAGTTGATTGCGTAGCGCATCCAGTTCATCGGCGCGCGGCCCTTGCAGCAAGCGCCCCAGGCGGTCCATCGAGTGCTGCACCAGATCGTCTACACGCACGCGGAGCTGGTCGAGCCCCGCGTCGAGTGCGGCTCCACTCCGGCGCAGCAGCTTGTGCAACACCTCAGCCGAGATGGGTGAGTGCCCTTCCTTACCCTCGGCCAGAATAATTTGCGTAAGCGTCTGTGCCGTCAGGTCTTGCCCCGTTGCCTGGTCAACGACCTGGACCGTTTCGCCGTTGCGCACCAGTTCGGCAATATCGCTCAGCGATACGTACGCGCTCGCTTCGGTATCGTAGAGCTTGCGATTTTCGTAGCGTTTAATAAGACGCGCCATGCACATACAGCATACTAATACGGGCAAACTGCGATAGGGGCAGACGCATGCGCTGTGCGTGGGTGGTAGAGTTCGTGTATCACGTATAACGCACTGCGTCAGTCCTGTTGGCATCCGACGCGCACAGGCCGGGTGTGATCCGCCTTCGCCCGTACTGTTGGACCTGTGTTGCCCGGGCCTTCGTCTATATGTTGCATCTTGCGCATCCCGCTGTACGCTCTATACACGAATCTACAGCGCACATGAGCGGTTTGAGTGCCCCATATTACTCTGCATCCGTTGTTACGCATCAACCTGCGCCCTGCGTTTTATGGCTCATGCACCCTCTCCGGTCGAAGAAGAGCTCATCCAAGAGTTCGGCAGCATCTACGAATCGCACGGACTGAAGCGGTTGCAAGGGCTTATCGTGGGCTTGCTGCTCACGCAGAGCGAGCCGGCCTCGCTCGATGACATGGTAGAGTTGCTGGGTCATTCAAAAGGCCCTATTTCAATCTCGGTGCGCCGCCTGGCCGACATGGGCGTTGTGCGTAAGGTGGATGGCCCGGTAAACCGTCGCAATTATTACGTGGCTCACCCCGACATCTTCTACAACAACTTCAAGTTCAACATGGCCACAGTGCGCCGCAATCGCTCGCTGGCTGAGCGCTACCTGCGCCGCATGCGGCAGAGCAACCAAGGGGATGCCGAAACCATCACGAACCTGGAGCACATGCACGCCTTCTACCAACTGATGGAATCCTTTTATCAGGATTTTTCGAAGCGGTGGGAGGAGGTCAAGCAAGCGCGCCTGGCCGACCAAGACGCTGCGCAGCAAGATACCGCCACGCAAGATGCTTCGCAGCAGGACGCCGCACAGGCCGTGTCGGAATCTGCAAACTAAGAGCCCGTTTTGTTCCTTACTTTGGGCTCTGAGCGGCTCCGCTGGGCTGGGGCCTTTAGGTCATGCCTCTGGTGCTACGAACCTCTATCGTGGTCCAATTTTCGCCTCAGCGGCCCTCGCTCTCGCCTGCAAACCCAAACAGGCTCTAACGGGGACGGCTACATAATGAGCAGCCGTCCCCCCACGTTATCGTCCGCTGTTGTCAGCCCGCTGCTGCGAAGCACCAGCCGTTGCTATGGTACGAGCACGTTCGACCACTTCACGCATGTCTGCGCGGTGGGCGTACGAAATGTCGAACTCCGCCGCGCCAATGGTTACCTGCACCGTCTCTGCAGTAGCCATTCGCTGAAAGACTGACGGGCGCAGCGTAGCCGATTGGATTTCGAGGACCTCACCGTCGAGGCGTCGGGTGCGCGACTCAAGGTCTTGGATCTGGTGGCGCTGGTTGTTGATCCACACGAGCACCCGTTCGGCTCCAGCCAGTCCTGTTTGCTGGGGGGCAAATCCGTAAAACTTGAGCTGCCATACTTCCGCTGCGGTATCGGGCTGGTAGGTGTACTCGGCCTTGTAAGCAATGTCGGTTCCAGCATAACTGACGACTTCCGTGTCCTGCAGGTTTGTGCTTGTGACACGTTCAGCGCCGGTAATATCGCTGGTCGTGTGTTCCACCTGCGCGTGCACCAGCGACGGATCCATGAGCAGCAATGCAGCCGCTGCAGTGGCAAACATGACAAGTGATGAGCGTAAGCAGCGCATAGCAGTAAAGAGAGCTATCGTGGAAGGGAAGGGTGAACGCCACACACAGCACAAAAGCGCATCTTAGATACGTGCTGCTATGGGCGTACGTGCGCATCTGGTGTATGCACGCATGTCGCATACACGCACGCCCCACGGCACAAGAGGCGCATAATAAGATGCACGTTTGTATTACAAAGCATACCTATCTATTAAGATTCTTGGAAGCGCTTACGTATTGCACGCGTTAGGCAGATAATCTGCCATAGCATCTCTTGGTCCAGCACAAAAACAACTTATTCACAATATGTCCACACTTTCACTGCCCCATCGCGTGGTAGCCTTGTAAATTTGCGCAGCTTCTTGACATTGTCGGAAGCGCTTTCTACGTTCAATCTAAACGTTTGGAAGATTCCAAACAAAAGAAAAGAAACCCCATCGGGTCGATACAATGCTCTCCAGCAACACGGTGACCGATATGATGCGAATATGGACAGGACTTGCTTGCTTCTTGCTCTTTTTTAGCGTAGGCGCGCTCCCCGGCGATGCCGCACAGCGCACGGGTACACTGACCGGTGAGGTGCGCGACGCCGAAACCGATGAGCCGCTCCCCGGCGCCAACGTCGTGCTTACAGAAACCTCGCTCGGCGCCAGCACCAACGCCGATGGTTCGTACCAGATTGACGGCGTGCCTGAGGGCACTTACACTGTGCGTGTCAGCTTTGTCGGCTACGAAGACACAACCTTCGATGTGTCGATTACCTCGGGGGCTACCGCCCGCCAGAATGTGACCCTGCAACCCCGCACGTTCCTGGGCGACGAAATCGTGGTGACCGGCTCGCGGCGCGCCGAAAAGGTACTCGACTCGCCCGTCAACATCCAGTCTGTCTCGGCGGCGCAATTGCAGGAAAGCGGCGGCGGCACCTTTCTCTCCGCGCTCTCAAATCTGAAGGGCGTCGATTTTGTGGATGTCGGGATCAACGGGCAGGGCATCTCCGCCCGCGGGTTCAACAACCACTTTAATACGCGCATGCTGTCGATGACCGACGGACGCGTGGCTCAACTGCCCGGCACGGGACTTCCACAGGGCAATTTCCTGCCGACCTCGCAGCTCGATGTGCAGAGCATCGAGGTCATCGTAGGTCCAGCCTCTGCGCTCTACGGCCCAAACGCCCACACCGGCGTAGTCAATGTCATTACCAAGAGCCCATGGGACGAGTCGGGCGTTGCGCTTGATGTGCGTGGCGGGGGCAACGACCTGTTCGATACCAACATACGCGCTGCCGGTACCATCAACGATGCATTTGGCTGGAAGGTAACCGGGCAGTACATGACCGCCACGGACTTTCGTCCTGAGCGTGGCCCCGCTCCCGATGCAGGCGAAGCCGAACCGCACTACTACAGCGGTCCTTTCCCGGCCAACCTGGGTTCTTTCGAGGCCGATCTGATCGAGGACTACGACGTGGAATCCATCAGCACCGAGGGAAGCCTCTACTACCGCTTCGCCGGAGATTGGATGCTTGAAGGCAGTTTTGGATTTTCGGAAAATGACAACCTGGGCATCACCAACAACGGGCGCAACCGTATTCTGGGCTGGCAGGTCAACTACCAAAACATCCAGCTGAGCAGCAGCAACTGGTATGCGCAGTTTACCCGCACGGCCAACGACGCCGGCGATACCTACCAGATCAACGGCGTGGGGGAAAGCGTAGCTGACCTTATCGCCGACCCCGACAACAGCATCACCAGCCTGGCTGATGTTGATCTTCCGGCGTTGCGCGGAGCCAACCGCTTCACCGATAAAGGCGAACTGTTGGATTCGGAGCTCCAGTATTCCAATAGCGTGGGCAATCTCGAATTCATAACGGGCGCGCAGTTGCGTCAGTACAATCCGAACTCGGAAGGCACCTTCCTCGCCGACGGCGCCGGACAGGATATCAGCGCAACAGAGGTGGGGGGATACGTGCAGGCGGACTACTACATGCTGGACGATCGCCTGCGCCTGAACACCGCTGCCCGTGTCGACGATCACAGCGACTACGGTACGCAGTTTAGCCCCAAGGCCGCGCTTGTCTACACCGTTGCGCCCGAGAACAACCTGCGCATTGGCTACAACCGGGCGTTTAAGAGTCCGACGGTGCTGGAGAGCAATCTGCGCATTGGCGATTTCGCTCGGGGTAACATCGACGGCTACACGCTGCAAGATCCCGATGGCAACGTAGTTGGCGAAATATCGCCGCTGGAGCCCGAGGAGGTGAACTCGCTCGAAATCGGCTACAAGGGCCAACTCGGAAATCGAGTCTACGTGGATGCCGTCGCCTACAACTCCTGGTACACCAACTTCATCAGCCCGCTCAGTGGCGTGGCCGACGGGGCAAACGTGATTGCTACTGAACCCGATGGCACCGTCATCGGACCGCTGTTCACGTACACCAACTTCGGCGAAGCTACGGTGCGCGGCGTGGAACTGGGCCTCAATTACTTCGCGAGTGATCGGTTCAACCTGTCAGGCAACGTCACATGGATTGATCTGGCCGACTTCGAGAAGGAGGAATCGGCGCCCGATCTCAACCTCAATGTGCCCGAGGTGAAGCTGAAAGGCTCGGCTACCATGCGAAATGTCGGGTTCGACAACTACTCGGTGAGCCTGACCGGACGCTGGCAGTCGGCCTACGAGTTCCAAACGGCCTACTGGAACAGTACCACCATGCTCAATGATGGTGAGATCGATGCGCGCTTTGTCGCCAACCTGAACGTAAACTACAGCATTCCGCAAACCGGCGTCAACCTGCAGCTGAGCGTATCGAACCTCTTCAACAACGAAGGGACCGATGTGCTCGGCGGCCCGGTGCGCGACCGCCTCATCTGGCTCGGCGCCACCTATCGGTTCAACGGACTGCGGTTTTAGGTCTGCCTCCTTCTGTGGGGACACGGCGCGCCGTGTCCCTACGTCATAACAATGCGATTTCTCGAATCCAATACCATTTATATGTCTGAATCCAATCGTTTGTCGGGCCGCATAGCCATCGTTACCGGTGGCAGCCAGGGCATCGGGAAAGCCACCGCCCTGCGCTTTGCCCGCGAAGGCGCCCAGGTCATCGTGGCAGATGTGAATGCCGACGCAGGCGCCGACACGGTCGATGCGATCACCGACGCTGGCGGCACCGCGCAGTTTGTCGCGTGCAACGTCGCTGACCGATCCTCGGTCGACGCACTGATGGAATCCACCCTCGAAGCATTCGGCACGCTCGACATCCTGGTAAACAACGCGGGCATCACCCGCGACGCCACGCTCAAGAAGATGGACCCGGATGACTTTCGGTCGGTGATCGAGGTGAATCTGGAGGGCGTCTTTCATTGCACACAGGCCGCGTATCCGCACCTGTCGGCCAGCGAGCATGGACGTGTGCTGAACGCGGCGTCGGTCGTGGGGCTGTACGGCAATTTTGGGCAGACGAACTACGTGGCCAGCAAGTCGGGCGTGATTGGCATGACCCGCACCTGGGCCCGTGAGTTCGGGCGCGACGGCATCACTGTGAATGCGGTGGCGCCGGGCTTCATCGAAACCCCGATGGTCGACACCGTGCCTGAGAAGGTGCTCAACAGCCTCAAGGAAAAGACGCCGCTCGGACGCCTGGGGACCGCCGAGGACATCGCTAACGCGTACACGTTCCTCGCCTCCGACGAAGCCGCTTTCATCACCGGCGCGGTGCTTAGCGTGGATGGCGGCCTGGTGATGTAGACGTGCCCTGCGCATCCCCCTGTACCTATTCACGTTCGTTGGATTCGACAAGACGCTTTATGTCCCACGCTGCCCACATTATCGGAACCGGCCTCTATGCCCCCGAGCATGTCGTTCCGAATCAATACTTTAACGATCTGTACGGCGAGGATGTCGACAGCTTCTTGCGCAAACATCGCAACATCAAGGAGCGGCGCTATGCGACCAAGGACCAGGCTACGTCCGATCTGGCGGTGCAGGCGGCGCAGCAAGCGCTTGAGCGGGCGGGATGCGACGCTTCTGATATCGACCTGATTGTGCTCTCCACCGACACGCCGGACTTCCTCTCGCCTGCTACGTCTGCGGTGGTGCAGGATAAGCTCGGCACATCAAACGCGGCTACGTTCGACGTAAACACGGCCTGCGCGGGCTTCGTGACGGCGCTCGACACCGCGCGTAAGTTCATCGAATCCGACCCGCAGTACCAGCGCGTGCTCGTGATTGGGGCCTACCTCATGAGCCGCTTCATCGACTACGACCAGAAGAACACCGCCTCCCTTTTTGCCGATGGCGCGGGGGCAGTGGTGCTGGAACGGCGCGAGGGCGCTGGGGGGATTCGCACAGCGCGCCTTGACACGAAAGGCGAGTACCATGGCTACATGGGCATCTACACCGGCGGGAGCGACCAGCCCATCACCGAGCCCAACGGGCGTGTGCAGAAGCTGGAGTTCCGAAAGAAATTCCCCGACGGCTTCAACCCCGATCAGTGGACGGCCCTGGTGCGCACGCTGGCTGGCGACCTGGAGGTGACGCCTGCAGATGTCGATCGCTACTTCTTTACGCAGATCAACATCACCAGCATCCAGGAGACGCTCGACCGGCTGGATCTGCCTGCTGAGAAAGCCCACAATGTGATGGACCGCTTTGGCTACACGGGCAACGCCTGCATTGCCATGGCGCTGGCTGATGCTGATGCAAAGAATCTGCTCTCAACGGGCGATCTTGTCTTCCTCATTGCTTCGGGTGGCGGGGCCTCCATTGCGGGGATGGCGCTGGAGTGGGGGTGAGGTATCTGACTGTACAGGAGTGCTGCGCCTACCGGCGGGGTGTCCCTTTTGTCTTGATACAAAAGGGACTGAAAAAATCAAGGCGGTGAAGAAAACGCCTGATGTCGGCTCTGTTCGCGCTGAAATTTATCGAACTCATTCGCTGACGCGCACTCAAACAAGATAAATTTCGGTCGCGCCCTCTGTGCCTCCATCCGGGCGGCGTTTTCTTCAAGGCCAGGCGTTCTCTGCAACGCTGGTCTGCTTACCTCCTTTTGGGCTATGCCCTCTGTAACCGTCTGTCATGGTGAGCGGAAGGCGACGAAGGAGCCGAGAGTCGAACCATCATCTCCTTGGCGTTCAGCAGATACGGCGGGAGACAGAAGAACTTGCCTACTTTGGAGGAGACCTTCCGACGACCCATCTGCTGAGTGCAGATGCCACGCTCAAGGAGACATTAATCGTGACGGGATGGTGCTGTACCCCACAACGTGAGTTATCCAACCTACGCAACATACTACCATGGACCTCTCCGCATTTGGCGAAACCGGCTTTGCGTGGATTTTCTTCGGCATCTACCTGGTGCTCGTGAGCCTGGCTGCGTTCGTGGGGATTAAGAAGATGAGCGGCTTCGCCTCGTTTTCCGTCGGCAGCCGCAACGTAAGCCCCGTATTCGTAGGCATGTCCCTCGCGGCCAATCTGACCAGCGCCGCCACGTTCATCATCAACCCCGGACTCATCTACCTGTACGGCGTCTCGGGTGTGCTGGGCTACGCGGTGGCCATGCCGCTGGGCGTGTTTGTGGGACTCATTGTCTTCTCGAAAGCCTTCCGCACCGTGGGCGACGAGGTGACTGCCCTCACCGTGCCGCAGTGGATTGGTGACCGCTTCAACGACCGGCGCCTCACCATCTTCTTTGCCGTGGCCAGCCTGCTGCAGATCGCCTTTCTCGTGCTCATCACGGTCGGACTCTCGCGCGTCCTGGCCAGCGTGCTCGGCGTAGATGTCTTCCTGGCGATGGCGTTCGTCATCATCTTCCCGCTCATCTACATCATGTTCGGCGGGGCCAGCGCCCACACGCTCACCAACTCCGCTCAGGCCATGATTATGATGGTCGTAGCCGTGATTCTCCTGGTCTCCGGCGCGCCCTACTTTGCCGATGGCATCAGCGGCTTTCTTGGGCAACTTGCCGACATCGACCCGGTGCTCGCGCAACCCACCAATCCCGAGAGCCTGCTCTTTCGCGACTACTTTGAGGTGCTGGCGTGCAACTTTCTAATCGGCATCGCCATCATCAACCAGCCGCACGTCATGTCGAAAGCGCTCTACCTGAAGAGCGCGCGCGATGTGAACAAGTATCTCGTGAGCGGCATCCTCGTGCTCATCCTGTTCTTTGCGGTGATCCTCGTCGGCCTCTACGCACGGCTGCTCATGCCCGAAGCCGCCAGCATGATGCCCGACGAGGTCGTGCCCACCTACATCGTGGAGGTGTTTGGTCCGTTCGTGCGCGCGGTCATTCTCATCGGACTCGTAGCCGCGGGCTTTTCCACCATGGAGGGTCTCCTCGTCGCCCTCTCCACCATCTTCTCGAACGACGTCTACCGCGTCATCGCCAAACGCGCAGGCACGCTCTCCGACGACGAAATCGAGGCCCGCAGCGTACGCTACAGCCGCTATTTCCTGATTGCCCTGGCGCCTGTGGTCGCGCTCATCTCGTACGGGCAGATCACCAACCCCGAGCTCTCCGTGGCCATTCTCGGACAAAACGGCGTGTATGCGCTCTTCTCGGCCACGTTTGTGCCCATTCTGTTCGGCATCTTTGCGCGCGGCGTGCCCAAAACCGTCGTGCTCGTATCCGCCACCACCGCCCTGGTCGTGCACTTTGGCATGTACTACGGCGAGATCACGATGTACGCCAACAACCCCGCCGTGCCCGCCACCGCCGCGCTGCTCACCAGCACTGCTGTTGCCCTCATGGGCTATTGGATCTGGGGCCAACCCGCCCTGCCCGATCCCACCGAGGAGGCCACTGAAGCCGAAGCTGGTGCATAGCTGCTGCCCCGTGCGGGCACATCGCCGATGTGGCCCCAACGAGCGCCCCAACGAGAAGCCCCCAGCTAACGCCCAATCTCACGCCGCCCCATGATTCGTACCGACTGGACCGCCCGCCACGCGCGCTACACGCCCGATGCTCCCGCCCTCGTCTGGGCGCCCACCGGACGCATCTACACGTATGCCGATCTGCACCAACAGGGCGAGAAGCTGGCGCACCAACTCCACACGCAACACGACCTCGAACCGGGCGACCGCATCGGCATCCTGGCCGAAAACAGCGTCGAGCACATGCAGCTGTTCGTGGCCGCCCAAAAGGCTGGATTCGTGCTCGTGCCGCTCAACTACCGGCTCACCGCCTCCGAACTGCAATATCTGGTAGACGACAGCGCGCCCTCCGTATTGTTTTTTGGGGATGCGCAGGCCGAAACCGCCCGCACACTCGATCACAGCTTCGATGGGCGTCCCCTGCACGACGTATCGGCCCTCATCGACGACACACCGGCTCCCATCCAGCGCCCTGATGCATCCCCCACGCTCGATGATCCGCTGATGATTCTCTACACCTCGGGCACGACCGGACGCCCGAAAGGCGCGATCATCTCGCACGGCATGCTCTTCTGGAACGCCGTAAACACCGAAATGCGCCTGGACCTCACCAGCGCCGACCGCTCCTTCAACGCCGCCCCGTTCTACCACACCGGCGGCTGGAACGTACTGCTCACGCCCTTCCTCTTGCACGGCGCCACCACGCACCTGTATCCCGACTTCGATGCCGATACCCTCCTCCGCGACTGCGACACCGAAGACTACACGATTCTGTGGGGCGTGCCCACCATGCTCAAACTGATGTCCGACAGCGCCGTCTTCGACGAGGTCACGCTCGACACCATACGCTACGCCATCGTCGGCGGCGAGGCGATGCCCGAACCGTTGATTCGCACGTGGCAGGCCAAGGGCGTGCCCATTCGACAGGGCTTCGGCATGACCGAGGTCGGCGTAAACTGCTTCTCGCTGCCCGCCCGCGATGCCCTCCGCAAGATCGGCTCCATCGGCTTCCCCAACTTCTACATCGACACCAAGGTGGTCGACGATGTGGGCGCGGAGGTGCCCCCCAACACCACGGGCGAGCTGCTCATGCGCGGCCCGGTCGTCACGCCCGGCTACTGGCAGGACGCCGGCGCCACCGCCGAGGCCATCGACGCCGACGGTTGGTTCCACACCGGCGATCTGGTTGAGGTGGATGAGGAGGGCTACTTCTTTGTCGTGGGACGCAAGAAAGAGATGTACATCAGCGGCGGCGAGAACGTGTATCCGGCAGAGATCGAAGCCGTGCTGCACGAGCACGAGGGCGTGGAGGAGGCCGCTGTCGTGGGCGTGCCCGACGACCAGTGGGGCGAGGTCGGCGCTGCATTCGTATCTGGTACACAGCTGGATGCCGACGCCCTGCGCGCGCACTGCACAACGCATCTGGCGCGCTACAAAGTGCCCAAATACATCGAGATCCGCGACGCCCTCCCCAAAGGCCACAGCGGCAAAATCCAGAAGACCGCGCTGCAAGAGCAGTTTTCAGCGGCAGCGCAAACGTGACGGCATCCCAGCCAAGTCATTCCGATCTCGACAGCAGTCGGGAGACGAATCTCCTGCACCCATGATTTACCCAGATGTGTCGCCGTATCAACCGCCCAGGGAGATGGTTCCTCCGACAGTGGGCGGAGCCACAGGGGGCGGGACTGCGCTCACCATGACATGCTTCGTCGGAGGATAGTCGCCCCCGGACATAAACACTCCTGCATCCACCACACGCTAATTTTGCTACCCTTCGCCTCCACAAAACCCAACGCACCCATGCTTCGCCTTGCCGTCCTCCTTATCGGATGCACCGCCCTGTTCGCCATGCCCGCCACCGCCCAATCGCCCGAAGTTGAGCCGCTGCCGCACTACCCGGAGCACGCCCTCGAAACCGTTGTCGTTGACAATGACACGCTCGCCTACCTCGACACCGGCGGCGACGGCCCGCCGCTTGTGCTGGTGCACGGGCTTGGCTCCAACCTCTCGCTCTGGCGCGACCACATCGAACCGCTCTCCGCAGAGCACCGCGTGCTGGCGCTCGACCTGCCCGGATTCGGTGTGTCGAGCAAGCACGACGTATCAGGGCGCATGACGGACTTTGCGGATTCGGTGCGTGGGTTCGTGGATGCGCTGGACCTGGCACCCGTCACCTACGTGGGCGTGTCGATGGGCGGGCAGATCGGTCTTACGCTGGCACTGGGGGCGCCTGAGGTGGTGGAGCGTCTGGTGCTGGTGTCGCCCGCAGGCATCGAAACGTTCACTGACGAGCAGGCCGAGGCGCTGCGCCAGACGATGACACCGCAGGCCATTGCCAGCGCCGATTCGTCAGCCATCCAGCAGAACACCGCCGCCAACTTTGCAAGCTGGTCCGACGACTACGCCTGGCTCATCGAACAGCGCCATGCCCTATCCGAGCGCGACGACTTCATGTCGTATGCGCGTGCTAATTCGGCCTCGGTCGCTGGGATGGTCGATGAGCCCGTGTACGACCGCCTTGGCGATGTAGATCAGCCCACGCTTGTGCTCTACGGTACTGGCGACAAGCTCATTCCCAATCCGTATCTGAATCCGCAGTGGGATACGCAAGCCATCGCTCAGCGCGCCGAGGAGGCGCTGCCCAATGCAGATGTGCATTTGGTCGACAACGCCGGACACCTGCTTATGATGGAGCAGCCTGAAGTCTTTCGGGAGCATGTGCGGGCATTTCTGGAGGTGCAGAAGTAGCCTCAACGCAGCTTGCCAATGACGAGTCCGACGGTTGCTCCAGCGAAGGAGTCCTCAGGATTGACATTGGCGTGCCCTCCAATCTTGAGGCCCAGCCAATCGATTGGGCGGTAGGGAATCGTAAGGTAAAGGGTAGCCTGAACGGGCACCCCGACAGTGGTCCAGTTGACCGGTCCAGAGCCAGATAAGGAGCCCTCTCGTTCCCATACCACGGCGACGCCAGTCCCTCCGGAGGCATGGCCCCAGTCCCAGTTTATCATTCTTCCGTATAAGGGAGCGAGCTCGTACCGAGCATCTGAAAAGAAGCCTTCAGACGTACCGATAAAACGAAGTCCAAAGAGATGGGACGAACGGGCGTAATTCAGGCTCAGAAGTGTTGCTCCCTCGTCGGGAGTTGTAGGTCCGCCTTCGAAACTGAGCCACGCCCGAATATCTTTGTTATTCTGCGAGGAGACCGAGGTGGAATCTTGGGCCGATGCCACGCCCGTGCCTCCCATACAGATGATGATCGAGATTGCGAAAACAGCGTTCTTTATACATGAACTCATGCTAACGTGCAGAACATCAAGAAGAGCAATGATCATTTAGAGCTTTCCCGCGCACTGCAACAGCCGTTCATGGCTACAGAGAATGCGCGTCTTCAGAATTAATCTACACATCTCGTTTCCTGGACGCAACACACAGATGGTTCCGCTTTCGAATACGACTGTATACGATTTTCGATACATGTGTAGATGATTCAGGCATTTGTCTTGTCCAAGGGGACCTGCGCAGTTGTAGCGCTCAAATCGGTATCTCGTCGCGAGGCTCTGTCTCGTGATGCAGTCATCCAGGGGCACAACAAGCATGACCCTTCGGGCCCCTCTGCCCCGAGTCCTCGCAAGAAATAGCGAAGATCTGAACGAAGTGTGTAACTCCTATCTAAGAATGCGTTGTGCTATACATCTGATTGCTGTTGAACATACAGAAATGCTTGTTTATGCCCCTACACCGTCATCCCAGACGGATGCCGACAGCGGTCGGCAGGCGATCTGGGATGGAGGGATGCGTTAGCGGAGTGAGTTCGCCCTCAAACGGCGAATGGATTACTTCGTGCGTCGCTTCGCTCGGCTCTGGATCAGCGGCGCCAGGGGCGCCTTGCCTGTCCTGAACTCGATTCAGGATCTGGATGACGGGCGTTGGGGGGCTGGGCGACTTCTGAACCTATAGCACAACGCGCTCTAAGACGATTTTCTGGAATTCCAAATAGCGGTGCTTCACGCCTTTTGCTGCCCGAAACGTCTGCGTTGCTCTCCATTCCGAGCTACGGGACGGTTTTCTATTCCAAGGGAGCCCAACAAAAAAAACCGCCGGAGCATCGCCTGTGCGGCGGCCCTCCGGCGGTCGGTATGTGTACAGCGGATCGTGTGACACCGCTGCGTATCTCCTAAAACCAGACGTTAGAACGTTTCGAGGTAGCGCTCCAGCTCCCAGCCGGATACGGAGGCGAGGTACTCGGTGTATTCGACCGTCTTCGCCTCAATAAACTTCTCGCTAACGTGCGATCCGAGGGCGTCGAGGATGACGTCGTCTTCTTTAAGCGCATTCACCGCCTGCCCGAGCGTGCTGGGCAGCGTTTCGATGCCGCGCTCAAGGCGGTCGGCCTCGGTGAAGTCGTAGATGTTTTCGCGGACCGGTCCCGGTGCCTCCATGCCCTTCTCGATGCCGTCGAGTCCGGCGTGCAGCATCACGGCAAGCGCGAGGTACGGGTTGCATGAGGGATCGGGCGAGCGCAGTTCGATGCGCGAGGCCGCCGGTACGCGGGCGGCGGGCTTACGCACGAGGGCCGAGCGGTTCACGTCGCTCCATGCAATGTAGATGGGCGCTTCGTAGCCGGGTACAAGGCGCTTGTACGAGTTGACCGTGGGGTTGCAGATGGCCGTAATCGCAGGCGCATGCTCCAGAATCCCACCGAGGAAGGCGTATGCCTCTTCGCTCAGGTTGAACTCGTCGTCATCGTCGTGGAAGAGGTTGGTGCCGCCCTGAAAGAGCGACAGGTGCGTGTGCATGCCCGACCCGTTGATGCCGGAAATAGGCTTCGGCATAAAGGTGGCGTGCACGCCGTGGAGTCCGGCCACCGCACGCACCACCGCGCGGAACGTGGCGATGTTATCGGCAGTGGTGAGGGCGTCGTCGTACTTGAAGTCGATTTCGTGCTGCCCGCGCGCCACCTCGTGGTGACTGGCCTCGACCTCAAAGCCCATTTCCTGCAGCATATAGATGATCTCGGCGCGAATCTCCTGCGCCATGTCTTTCGGACCCAGGTCGAAGTAGCCGCCCGCATCGTGCGTCTTAGTGGTAGCGCGGCCGTCCTCATCCTGTTCGAAGATGAAAAACTCCGGCTCGGGTCCGGCATTCAGCTCGTAGCCCATGTCCTTGGCCCGCTGGATGGCACGGCGCAGCACAAAGCGCGGATCGCCTACAAAGGGTTCGCCGGTGGTGGTGTTGATTACGTCGCAGATGAGCCGGGCCGACACGGTGCCGTCGGAGCGGCGGCTGCGCCAGGGCAGCACGGCAAAGGTATCCGGGTCGGGCTCCAGGCGCATATCGGACTCTTGAATCCGCACAAAGCCTTCAATGGAGGAGCCGTCGAAGTAGATGCCCTCGCTGAACGCTTTCTCGGCCTGGCCTGCCGGAATCGAGACGTTCTTGACGGTCCCGAGAATGTCGGTGAACTGTAGGCGCAGAAAATCTACGCCCTCTTCGTCGATGCGATCTAAGATGTCGGCTTTGGTCATCATACGTGGCGTGTAGTCGTAAGGAATGCGAAAACAGGAGGATGCGCAGGGTGCGCATCATGAGTCGGAGTCGTTGGGCGCAAATGCGTCCATGGGTTCGGTGGGCACAGTACGGGTTTCCTTAAAGGAACTCAGCACAATGCTCGTGGAGGTGCCCGACACGCCCGGCAGCGCCTGTATTTGGGAGAGAAAGCGCTCCAACGTGGTGGTGTTTTTCGTGCGGATCTTGAGCACATGCGACCCTTCGCCGGTGATGGAATGCACCTCCAGCACTTCGGGCATGTCCGTAACCTCGTTCACAAACCGGTCGTAGTGCTCAGAGCCATCCACACGCACGCGAATGAAGGCGGTGATGTCGAGGCGCAGGCGCTTGGCGTCGATCACCGCATGGTAGCCCTTGATGATGCCGTGAGCTTCCAGCTTCCGCATCCGCTCGCTTACCGCCGACACCGACAGCCCCACCTCGTCGGAGATGGCGTTGCGCTGCATGCGTCCGTCACGCTGCAAGAGCGCCAGGATCTGCGCGTCGATCGTGTCGAGGCTGTATCCCATGAACCGTTTGCTTTATTATTTTTGGTTACAGGCTAACAATACACGATTATTTTCGGCTTGTCAAGCATAAACAGAAAAAATATTGTGCAAAGGATTTGGTAGCGCTTCCAAAAAGGACTCGTGTCACAACGATGTAAGATGTGGGTGCTTGTGCATGCGTAGCAGCGCCGCTGTGCGTGGCGGTGCCGGTGCGGACGTCTCCGGCAGGGCTGACGGGAGCAAACGGGGGACTGTTCGCCTCAGGGGATGGACGTGTGAAGGGGGGACGTCTATCCGTCCATCCTTACATCCGTCCATCCCCATACGAGGCCGAAGGGCGACTGACGAAGTATATCTGGTTGCAGAGAAGCGACACTGCAATGATGCAACCGGATTTGGTATCCTACGACCCATGCACGACGCCAAACTTCAACACTCTCGAGCCCCTTCTCCCTCGGGGAGAAGGACAGGATGAGGGGTGTATCTCTTCTGATTTGCAACTCCTGCCCGCTGGCAGCCTGATTCCTCTCACCCTTGTTCCCTCTCCCTGGAGGAGAGGGAGACATTCAATCGGGAGAATAGCTGGCCTCAAGGCTCCGAGCCCCGACCGGAGACCCAGCGCCGCTGGAAGGGACCCCGAGTGAGAAGATTAAACGGGTCGGTGTGAAGCGGTAGTCGAGTATGTATCATACAACGCAAACGTCGAGGCTTTCTAATGAGCAGCGGCGTTCCGGGGGGCAGCATGATGCGAAGTGTGAGCACAACCCGATAGCCCAAGACTGGGCGTGCTGAGACCGTTCTCACTTTGGATTTGCGGTTTGGGATTTGCGATTAGGACGCGTGTCGGCTTGTGCCTTCACAGCCATCCACCATCTACCATCCTCTATCCTCTACGAAGCAGACCGTGTGAGGAGCATTTCCTTCCAACATCCAAAATCATCAATTTGCAATGGAGCCCTCCGCGCAGGCCAGCCCTTGCGTTTTGATGGCTTCGATAGAGGCCGTGGCGAGTCCGTCGACGCGGGCAAGGTCGTCGAGGCTGCTGAAGGGACGGGCGGCGATGATGCCCTCGGCAGTGGCCGGACCCACATTGGTGATGCGCACGAGTTCGTCGGAGGCGGCGCTGTTTACGTTGACGCAGCGTGCTTCGATGATTGCGGCCACGCTCATGGCAGGCTCCACCTCGTAGGTGCCGTCGGGGTAGGCGCGCAGGCGGATCGTGCCGTGCCGGTCGGTGCGGTAGACGGTAGCGTCCAGGCGGTCGTAGCGCAGCAACGCCTCGTCGTGCGGATGCCCGTAGCGGTTGTCGGACCCCAGGCTGGCAAGCACCACCTCGGGCCGAATCTTCTCCAATACGGATGCAACATCGCCGTTGCGGCTGGCATGGTGACTGGATTTATGCACGTCTACATCGGGGAAGAGGTCGGGATGCGTATCCAACAGCCACTCAAACTGATCGCGCTCGGCATCGCCATACGACGACATCAGAAAGTCGCCATAGCGCAGGAGAAAGCCCACGCTGTTGTCGTTTTGGCCGAAGGATTCGTCTCCAGGCGGTGGCACCACCTCCAGCGCCACCGGACCAAACTCGATGGTCTGGCGCTCGGGCGGGATGAGTTGCGATCCGGCTTCTTCGATCGCATCCAGGTAGCGCTCGTAGGTCTGTGTGGAGTGGGCGAGGCCGTTGTCGAGCACAAAGCGCGGAGCGTACGCCGCAATTACTTCGTCGAGTCCGCCAATGTGGTCTTCGTCGGGATGCGAGGCCACGACCAGGTCGATGGTTTCGATGTCGAGCGCACGGAGCTGACCGAGCACATCAGCGCTGTTGGTGCCGCCGTCGTAGAGAATGGTCTGTCCGCCGGGACTTTCGAGCAGGATCGATTCGCCCTGTCCCACGTCGAGCATGGTGATGCGCAGCGGGGCGGCAGTGCTATCGGCCCGGGCGGTGTCGGATTCGGTGGAGGGTGCTTCAGCCGAGGGGGCGCTGGTATCAGACTCGGCGTCTGGATCCGACGATTGGCATCCCACAAACGCAATGCTTGTCGTTAAGAACGCAATCAGAACAAGAACGCGGGGCATACCAAAGGGACTCATAGGGAGATTGGGCCATCGGATTTGGAGGACAGGCGGTCGCGGCGATCTTGGAGGCGCTCGCGACGCTCGGTGGTGGCGTCTTCGTCGCGCGTGAAGGTGACGGTGCTGGTGTCGGCGTCGGCGCTGGGGGTGACGCGGAGCACATCGCCCGCGGCGGCGTCGGTGGGAATCCAGGCGCGGGGGACGTCGAGCGTGGGCCCCTCGGGCGGTTCGAGCACGGCCCAGTCGCCGTCTTCAATGCGGTCGATGATGTAGCGGTTGGAATCCATAAGCAGCGGCGCGGGGGCTCAGATTGGCGTAACAAGGAAGGCGAATAGGGGATGCTTGGCCATATCGTTGGTCACGAAAAACCCCGGCCTGCGCGTAAGCAGGTCGGGGTGGTGTATGGCCTGGTGGTGCCGCAGATCCCGGTTATGCGCCTGCTACGGACGGGTAGGCGGATCGGGTAGGTTCACCTGGATGGTAAACTGCGCGTTGGCCGCTCCGGCGTCGTTCGATGCCGTGACGGTGATCTCGGCGGTGCCGCCGCCAACCGGCGTTACGGTGAGCGTGGCCTCTGACACTGCAGCCGTGGCCACATCGGCGTTGGACGTTGAGGCGCTGTAGCTGAGGCTGCCGTCGTCATCGCCAAAGACCGCGCTGAGGTCGACGGTGAAGGCCTCGCTATCGGCAAGCACGTCTTGGTTGTCGATGGGGGCCTCTACGGTGGGCGGCTCAATGACGCGTGGGCTTACGCCATCGTCGCCGCATGCGGCAAATAGGACGAGGCTTGCAAGCAGAAGCGGGAGCATCCACCGGGCGGTGGGCTGGCGGAGGTCAGGAAACGTAGTCATAGGGGCGAGGGCGTTCGTATCCAAAAAAAGCAGCAAGGAGGCAGGCGGGGGCGATTACCGCACGATGGTTACGCGTTGCACATCGGTCGCGCCACCTCCGCTGATGCGAAGGAAGTAGACGCCGCTGGCCAGGGCGCGGGCGCCGGTGCGTCCGTCCCATGCCAGGTGGTGGACGCCAGCGGTTTTGGCACCGCGTTCCAGCAGACCGACCCGCTGGCCGAGCATGTTGTACACGGCGATCTCGACCTCCATGGCCTCGGGCACGGCGTACTCGATGGTGGTTTGGCTTTGGAACGGATTCGGGTAGTTCGGGTGCAGCGTCAGTGCCTCGGGGCGAGCATCATCGCCCGGCTCTACGGCGCCAATGTTCAGCGCGAGGCGCGTGGTGCCGCTCTGACCCACGGGGATGCGCGCCGTGCCATTGCTCATGGCGTAGGTGCGTCCGGTGGCGGTGTTGGTGAGCTCAACGGACGGCAGCGCGGTGTCGTCCCATCCGGTGTGCTGCAGGCGCAGTGTGGCGGTGCTACCCGCGATGCCACGCAGCGTGAGGTCGAGCTGCTGCGAAGCGCTCTCGGACGGCGCCACGAGGGCCGCGTAGTCGTCGGAGCCGCGCTCCATGCGCAGCGAGGCAGCGTCGAAGTGGGACGGTGGTGCACGGTGGGTGGTTACGGATTGTGCATCGGGCGCAAACGTGACGCTGAAGCCAGAGAGCGGGGCCTCGTTGGCCGTGCCTGCGAGCGTGAGGGTGCGCGGCGTGTTGGCCTCGGCGCTGTTGTTGGCCGTTGCGTTGCTTGCAGGTGCGCTAAGCGGCAATGTAAGCTCGGTGCGATCGGTTTCGTTGAGGACGTAATAGGCTTCGCCATCAGCGTTGGCGCTGGCGAAGTTCGTGGCTTGCTGCCAGGCGCCATCCCACTGCCAGAGCGGGGCGTTCAAGCCGTTAGCCGTTTGCACCGTCTCCCAGCTGAGATCCGAGAGCAGCGGGTTGGAGACGATATTCCAGCCGCTTTGCACCGCAATGGCCGGGTCGGCCTCGGTTGTGGATTCGAGCGTGGTGATCTCGCCCGAGAACGACCAGTCGTCTTGGGCAATGATCCAGAAGCCGTTGCCGGGCTGGAAGGTGAAGACCTCGCTGCCGTCGTAGGGCGCAAGGGCATCGCTTTCGCTGTCGGCCCCGGTTTCGCGGAAGGCGCGCCAGTCGGGCCCTTGCGTGCCCGAGAGCGTAGAGGCTACATCTACATCCACCTGTCCGGGCAGGGCCAGCAGGCGGTAGCTGGTGCTCTGGGCAGGATCATCAAACGAGCGCGTCAGCGTAATTGGTTGCGCGTCGGTGTCGGTATTGAGATCCGACGGGCGCATGGGAATGAGCTGAAATTCGTCGTTGAAGACGCCCACTACGCCGGTGTAGAAGAACGACCCATCGGGGATGGGCGTGCCGCCGAGCGCGCTTTCGTCGGCCGTTTGCACGCGGAATGTAATCGCATCGCCGCTGCTGTTCTCGGCGGTGTACGAGGTGCCGTTGCTGAATTCATTGTCGGTGGCGTCCGTCAGCGTAAGCGGGCTGGATACGGACACCAGTTCGCTTTCGTAGTTGGCGCCATTCTGCACCACTTCGCTCACCGACACCGATTGCGGCGTGGGCGCAGTGCCCTGTTCCACAATTTCATAGCTGTCGAGGCTTTCGTTGTTAATCTGCACGAGGCCATTGAAGGCAGACACAAAGCCGGTTATCCGCAGCACGGTACCAGGCTCGATGGCGCCGTCTTCGATGTCTTGCCGGAAGTTACCGCTGATGGGGCCGAACGTCTGCCGGATGGTGATCCCGCTGGTGCCGTCGGCACCGCTGTTATCCTGAATGCGGACATAACCGCCGTAGGCCCGCGACACGGTGCCTTCGATGGTCACACGCGTGTTTTCATCCACCTCGCGCGCATCGGCAATGGGCAGTTCGGTGCTCTCCGGCTCCAGATCGACCCGGTCAATGAGGGAGGGGTCGAGCGCAAACGGGTTCAGCTTGTTGCCCTGCTGGCTGGCGATGAGCACGTTGCGGCGCTGCTCCTCGGCAGACACCGGGTGATCGTTGTGCCACGTGCGCAGGTCGGCTTCCTGCTGACCGAGGAAGCTGCCGTCGGCGCGCCCTGGATATACGAGTTGGAAGTAGAAGAGCGCACGAGCGACTTCGCCTTTGCCTACATCGCGCGGCTCAAAGCGGCTCTGCGAGCGATTGTCGGTATCCTCGAACACGCGGCTCCATGTAGGCTGCTCACTTTCAGGCGGAGCAACGTTCTGGCTGACAGTGCCGCGGTACCAGGTGTCCACATTTTCGGGCGGAATGTCTCCAAACGCAAAGTTGCTACGGGCGCTATTTACGTTTTCGCGGGCGGGCACCAGAATGTGCATATTGCTACGGGCGGGCAACTCGCCGGCGCCCAGGCTCTGGGGCCACAGGTGTTCGGCGTTGATGCCCCCTTCGATCATCGAAGCGCGCGGGCTCTGGCCGTCAAGTAGCGGCGCCGTGTAACCACTATAGAACGCCTCGACCTCACCACCGACGTTAAACACGCGCCCGTAGAGCGAGTCGCGGGCTACGTCGTACTCATAGGTAGGTGGCGCGCCGAAGTCTTCGCGGAGCTGCTCGGCCAGTTCGATGCCGTCCAGGTCCGGATAGAGCGTGGTTTGGGCAGTTGCGTCGTCCTGAATCCAGAACGTGTGCGTAGCGGGAAAGGCGGCACCGACCTCGCCATTCGCAGCAATGGTTAGCTCCAGCCGCTCAATGCCCTCCTCTTCGCCATCGTCGACAATGTCGAGCGTGATGGTTTGCGGGGCGGCATCGGGCCCGGTAAAGGTAAAGGTGGTGGGATCCGAAAAGCCGGTCACGTCGGTGCTGGGATCGGCATCACCTCCGGCAGTGATTGTGACATCGACCGACTGGCCATCTTCCAGCGCAGGTGGCACCACCGAGACAGAGGCGCCGCTGTCGCCCTCCAACGTGCGCGTGTACACGCGATTGAAGCGCGCAGCAGGTACCGATTCAATGTCGCTCGGACGGATGGGGATGAGCTGGCGGTCCTCGAAGAAGGTGCCCACGACGCCCTCGTAGTTAAAGGCGCCCTCGGGAATGGGTGTACCAATGATGTTGGTTTCCAGGTCTTGCTGCACCCGGAAGGTCACCAGATCGCCCTCCGTATTCTGCACGTTGTACGACGTGTCGCCCTCGAACGTGGCGTCCGGCTCGGTGCCCGAGAAGCTAAGCCCCGAGAGGCGCACAAGCACGCTTTCGTAGTTGGAGTCGGCACTGCCGTCGAGCACATCGTTTACGGAAACCTCGATGGGTTCGGGCGGTGCGTTTTGCTCCACCACCTCGTAGCCCGTAAGGTCGGCCCCGTTGATCTGCACCAGATTGTTGAAGGCGGAGACCGTGCCGCTTACACGCAGTACGGTGCCTGGCTGAATGGTGCCGTCTTCGATGTCAGACTGGAAGGCGGTGCTGTTCTCGCCATCAGCCTGGCGCAGCACAATGCCGCTGGCTCCTGTTGCGCCGCTTTCGTCTTGGATGCGGGCGTACGCGCCAAAGGTGCGCGACACGGTGCCTTCGATGATGACCTCGCTGCCGTCAACCTGGTCACGAGCCTCGTCGATGGAAATGGCGGTGCCGTCGGTGGGCGGCGTTGGCTCTTCGTTGCCGGGCTCATCGCCCCCCCCGTTGAGCGACGCGCCTTCGACAGTGATGTTGTCGAAGCGATTGTTGCCGCTGCTGCTGGTGGATCCATCGAGCGTGAAGCGCACCACGAGGTCAGGATTGTCGTTGGCTGCTGCAACGCTGCTCAGGTCGAGGGTTCGCAGGCTGTAGCTATCCGGGGTCGTGATCGTCTCCAGATCGGTGAAAGTCGCACCTCCGTCGGTGCTGTACGAGACAGCCTGTTCGCTGAATCCGGTGCCTGTGCCCTGTGTCGCATAAGCCACCTGGATGTCTTCGTAGCCCTCAGTCGACACGTTCAGGTCGAAGTGCTCTCCATTGTTGGCCTGATCGGTTGCACCCTGAATCACAAAGCTATCGCCTGCCGGAGCGCCGTTCTGGGCGTTCACGCTGGAGCCGCCAAAGCTTGCTACGCCGCTCTCGTCGAAGCTGTATGTGAGCGTGCCGCTCCCGTCGTTGGCATCTACGGGTGCGGGCCAGGCCGGGGTGCCATCGGCGGGTGCGTTGAAGTTCCAGTAGTGTACCAGGTCTTGCGCAGCAGCAGGCGTAGCCAGCGTACCAACAAGTAGAAAAAGCGCAGCCATCCAGGCCGCAGATGCGTATCGTAATCTCATAACAAGCGGGATACCACTAAGAGCACAGCAACGGTGGGTGTAGCGCACAGAATGGATAACGATGTGCTACTACATGATGCAATGTATACACTGGCCCCGTCGATGGGAAGCCCACTCTGCAAGATCTTGACGAATCTACACCCTGAAAACAGGCTGTAACACGTGCTCAAAGCGTGTTTCATGAAGTTAAAATGATGGATTCTGTTCCGGTGAGGGGCTGCTGAACCACACAGTGTGCTTGGCTTAAGAGGAGCGCTTTCGAATCCAGAAATCTTCGAAAGTGTAGGCATACGCTTTTTCGCATCCCGCTACACGCCTTTTCGTACGCCCGCCCCCTGCGTCCTATGAAGTTTTACAGCACCCAGCTCGCCTATCTATTTGACGATAAGGAGGCTCGTCGTAATCTCGTCTCCCTATTCAAGTACATCGGGTTTCTGCTGCTCACCATGGTGGTGCTGTCGGTCGGCTTTCAGTTGATCATGCACTACGTAGAAGGGCAGTCGCACACCTGGGTGTCGGCCTTCTACTGGACGCTCGTTACGATGAGCACACTGGGCTTTGGCGATATCACCTTCTACACCGATGTTGGGCGCCTCTACAGCATGTTCGTGGTGGTTACCGGCATTATTCTGCTGCTAATTGTGCTGCCCTTTGCGTTCATCCGCTACTTCTATGCGCCCTGGCTCGAAGCGCAGATCCATGCCCGCGCTCCGCGCCAAGTTGATGGCGACCTGGAGGGCCACGTCATTTTTTGCAATCACGACCCCGTCGTGCCTGGTCTCATCGAGCGGCTGGATACCGAAGGCGTGCCGTACGTGCTCATTGAGTCGGACCCCGATCGGGCGTCTGATTTCTATCTCGACGGCGTCTCTGTTATCCTGGGCGATGTGGACGACCCCGCCACCTATGAGGCAGCGCGCGTGCAGCATGCAGAGGCAGTTATTGCCAACCGAAGCGATGTCGAGAATACAAACATTGCGCTAACGGTTCGCGAAACTGCGCCCAATACGCCCATCATAGCGATTGCGCACTCGCGCGATGCCATTGATATCCTTGAGCTTAGCGGATGCACGACCGTGCTGCCGTTAAAGCACATGCTGGGCGAGCAGCTTGCCAACCGCATCAATGCGGGTCATGCAGAATGCCACCCTATTGGAACCTATGAGGACCTCGTGCTGGCCGAGATGCCGGTGCAGGGCACGCCGCTGGAGGGCCGCACGGTGCGGAACACCAACCTGCGGGCCGAGACCGGGGTGAGCATTATTGGCGTGTGGGAGCGCGGAACCCTAAAGCAGGCGCGTCCTGACACGGAGCTCACTATGTCGAGCGTGCCTGTCGTTATTGGTACGGAGTCACAGATTCAGGCGCTCAACAAGCGGCTCACTCCCTATGCGATTAGCGATCATCCGGTGTTGGTTATTGGTGGGGGCACCGTCGGGGAGGCAACAGCGCGCGCTTTGTTGAATCGCGGCATCGATGTGCATATCGTGGAGCGCGATGCCAGCCGCTGCGCTGTGCTGCGCCGCCTGCCTGCTACTGCGTTCGAGGGCACGCTCACCGTGTTCGAGGGGGATGCCTCTGACTATGCCCTGCTCGACGAGGCAGGTATCCAAGAGGCGCCCTCGGTGTTGCTCACCACCCACGACGATGCGATGAACATCTATCTGGCGTCGTACTGCCGTCGCCTGAATCCTAAACTGCGCATCGTAAGCCGCATTGTGCACCAGCGCAACATGGAGGCCATTCACCGTGCCGGGGCCGACTTCGTGCTGGGCTATGCAATGCTCGGACTCGAATCAATCTGGGCGGCGCTCACTGACAAAGAGCTTGTTGTGATGGGCGAAGGCCTCGACCTGTTCACGCGCACGGTACCTGCAGCCCTCAATGACCAGACCCTGGCCGAGAGCGGCATTGGGGCGCGCACCGGATTGACTGTGGTGGCGGTGCTCTGCCCCAACCGCGACCTCATCACGCAAGTCCGTGCCGACACAAGACTCGAAGAGGGCATGAACCTGCTCATGGTGGGCACCGATGCGCAGTATCAGTCGTTTGTGGTTCAGTACGGGTAGGGGCCTTCGGCAGCCTTTGCGTATCCAACCCGCCGTGCGCGGCGCGTTTTCGCGAACATCATGCAAATGAACGTGCAAGATTGTCGGAAGCGCTTACAATATTCCAGGGTACTGCTTGCTGTTGTATCCAGCAGCCGTTTAACTAAACGCCTGTACACTGTGCGCTCCCATTTTTTGCATCGACTTTCCGCTTCTGCCTATGAATCCCGCATCCACCGATACAGCCAACGGCGCCGACCATGGGTTCTCCGCCCAGGTAAACCGTATGTTTGACACGGCGGCCGTGCATACCGACCACCCTGAAGGCGTACTGCACCAGATTCGGGCGTGCGATAACATCGTCCGGTTCGAGTTTCCGGTCAAGCTCGACGATGGAAGCATTGAGGTGATACGCGCCTACCGGGCTGAGCACAGCCATCACAAGAAACCGACCAAAGGCGGCATTCGCTACGCGCTGAACGTCAATGTTGACGAGGTGATGGCCCTCGCCTCCCTCATGAGCTACAAATGCGCCATTGTAGATGTGCCGTTTGGCGGTGCCAAGGGCGGGGTGTGCATCGACGCACGCAACTATTCGGTGCACGAACTGGAGCGCATTACCCGCCGCTACACGTTCGAGCTGATCCGGAAGAACTTCATCGGTGCTGGGGTTGACGTGCCGGCTCCCGATTACGGCACCGGGCCGCGCGAGATGGCCTGGATCATGGATACGTACAACCAGATGACTGATGACGACCTGAACGGCCTGGCCTGCGTAACGGGCAAGCCGGTAGGGCAAGGTGGCGTGCGCGGGCGCACCGAGGCCACGGGCCGCGGCGTGTATTACGGCATTCGTGAGGCCTGTGCGTTCAAGAAAGACATGAAGGCGTTGGGCCTGGATACCGGCACCGCAGGCAAATCGGTGGTGGTGCAGGGAATTGGGAACGTGGGCTACCATGCCGCCCGCATCCTGCAAGACGAAGGCGACGCCACCATTGTGGGTATCGCCGAAATTGAAGGGGCCATCTACGATCCCAGCGGGCTCGACATCCACGACGTGGTCGCGCATCGTGAGGAAACCGGGTCGATTCTGGACTTCCCGGGCGCCACCAATCTCGAGGATTCGTCGGACGCGTTGGAACTGGAGTGCGACATTCTGGTGCCGGCGGCCCTCGAAGGGGTCATCACACATGAGAATGCCCCGAACGTAAAGGCCAAGATCATCGCCGAGGCGGCTAACGGCCCCGTTACCACGCAGGCCGACACGATTCTGACTGAGAAGGGCGCGCTCGTCATCCCGGATGTGTACCTGAATGCAGGGGGCGTTACGGTGTCGTACTTCGAATGGCTGCGTAACCTCTCGCACGTGCGCCACGGGCGCATGAGCCGCCGCTTTGAGGAACGCAACGCCGAACGCATCCTGCGTGCTGTGGATGAGCTTACCGACCAGAACTTCGATGAGAAGCTCATGGAAGACCTCGTGGAGCGGGTTGGCTTCGGCGCCAGCGAAGAGGATCTTGTCAACTCCGGGTTGGAGGACACGATGGCCTTTGCCTACGAGGAGATCCGCTCAGAGCGAGAGAAGTATGGGGTCGACATGCGCACCGCTGCATTCGTAAGTGCTATCAATAAGATCGCGAAGTCGTACGCCGACATGGGCATCTTTCCCTGATGCTTGCGTAGGGCTACTGACCAGCATTACGCACAACATTGTTCAGGGGGAGGCGCCACGCAGCGTCTCCCCCTGTGTTAGGTGGGATGCACAGGAGACTGCCGTATCGGCTATTCCCCTTCAGGTCCGCTGGGCACGCCGCCCGTTTGGCGAAGCACCTGTTCAGCGCGCTGGGTGCGCCAATCATCGGGGCCAAACATAGCGCGAAAGCCGCGATAGACTGGGATGAGGCGCGCGCGCCCTTCAGCAATCTGCCCTTGTTGCAGCAATGCCAGTCCCAAGATACCCTGTGCCGCCTGCATCTCCCAGTGGGTTTCGGGCACAAACTGCCCCAGCATCGCGATGCCCTCGCGGACCATTTCCTCGGCTTGGGCACCATTGCCGCGTTCAGTTTCTAACCAGCTGTACCGAATGAGCGACGAGGCAATGTGCGGGTGCTCGTTGGGCAGAATAGAGCGCCGCAGGGCCAGCGCCTCCTCGTGCATGGCTGCGGCCTGTTCGTAGTCTCCATTCAGGTGGAGCGAGAATGCGTAGCGCGCCATTGCCGAGGCCCGCCCCGGATACTCGTCTCCAAACTGCGCCCGAAAGGCTGCAATGGCCTCCCGATGTGTTGGCAGCGCCTCCTCAAACTGGCCCTGGTCTTGAAGCGCTACAGCGAGATTATGCAAGTAGGTGGCTCGTGCCTCGGGCGAGTCCGTGATCGCCAACGCCCTACGTAGAAGCGGCTCGCCCTGCGCGCCGCGTCCCGATTCGTTATAGAGGATGGCCAGGCCGTTTAGATAGCTGGCTACGGCCGCATGCGCAGCACCATACTCATTTTCGGCCAGGGTTACCGCCTGCCGTAACTGACGTTCGGCCTCGGCATAGTCGCCCGTACGAAAAAGCAAGTAGCCCAGTGCCGACCGGGTGTCGGCTTCGTCTTCCGCATGGCCATGCCCTTCGGTGCGCAGCGCCAGCGCCTCGCGCAGGAGCGGTTCGCCCTGCTCGTAAAGCCCGAGTCCGCTGTAAACGCGACCCAGCGTAGTCTGTAAGTCTGCCCGGACGGCGGGGGCCTCGTCCATGCTCGTGTCCAGTTGGGCGGTGCCCCGGTCCATGACCTCGCGCACGGTCAAATTGGGAGTGCCCGCATTCATTTCAGGGTTCGAGGCCGTAAACAGATTGGTGAGGAACGACGTTACGGCCTCCGACTTGTCGCGCTCGGCCCGCATCTGCTGCGAGTACTGCGTGATAGTAATCGCATAAGCACCGACCAGTGCTATCACAAGGGCCGCCGTAGCAACGCCCCACCGATTGCGCCGCACGAACGTTTGTAGTTGATACCACGACGTGGCCGTGCGCGCTTGCACCGGGCGGTTGTCGAGGTAGCGGCCGATGTCGCGTCTAAGGTCGGCGGCGGTGCCATAGCGATCTTCGGGCGCACACGCCATGGCCTGCTCAATGACTACCCGAAGGTCGCTACGCAGATAGCGGTCCAGCGCCGAGGCAGTACAGTCGCGTTTGGCCGCAATGGAGTCGCGCTCGGCAGCGGGTCGGTCGGCAAACTGTTCGTGCATCGGACGCAGATTGCCTTCGCACACGGCCTGCATCATGGCATAGGGCGCGGTCGTGTCCGCATCCACTGGACGACACCCGCAGATGAGCTCGTAGCAGACGCGGCCCAGCGCGTAGACATCGGTGCGCGTGCTGATAGTCCGCTGCTCAATCTGTTCGGGTGCGGCATAGCCGGGCGTAAGTGGATGGGCGCCGGTCTGCGTTTCGTATGGATCTACGCCAGTAGGGCCGCCTGTGGCATCGAGCACCTTTGCGATGCCAAAGTCGAGCAGCCGCACCTGGCCGTCGTCGGTCACCAGGATGTTCGACGGCTTCAGATCACGATGCACAATCAGGTTCTGATGCGCATGCTGCACGGCTTCCATCACCTGCCGCATAAGTTGCAGCCGTTCGGGAATGGAGAGCCGGTGTGTGTTAGAGTACGTGGTGATGGGGGTGCCCTCAACATACTCCATCACCACGTAGGGATGCCCATCGGACGTGGCCCCTGCATCAATGATGTGGGCGATATTGGGATGATTGAGGGCTGCTAAGATGCTCCGCTCCTGTGCAAAGCGCTCCCCAAAGTTCCGGCGCTGGCTTTGCCGCAGCACTTTCACAGCAACGACCTGATCGAAGAGTCCGTCGCTGCGATGGGCTTTGTAGACCCGACTGCTGCCTCCGGTGTCAATCAATTCGTCAATCGTGTAGGCATCGAGCGTGGTGCCGGGCTCCACGTTATCAGACAAGCGGTTGCCCGAGGCATCGTTGCCCGTGGCTCCTTCCATAGCGTCGTCAACGGCTTGCTGCATCCAGGTCCCTGCACACTGCCAGGCGTCGTGGTCAAGCAGCATAGGGGCGCCTGTGGCTGCTTTGAGCAGAGCATGGGCCTCTTCCTGAAGCTCAGGCTCGTTGGGGAACGCAGCGCGAATCACTGCTGCGCGCTCGTTGGGGGGAGCATCCAGCGCTGCATCCAGTGCGTCGTTCAGTGCCTGCCAGTGTGTGGTAACAAGAGACATAGGGGGCGGGGGGATCGAGCATCAGAGCACACTACCAAGCATTACGCAAGAACGCTTGGCCTAAATGAAGCCGAACTGTGTGACCGGAGGGTAACAGACCGCAGTAACTGCCACAAAGAGAAGGTGCGCGTTCTTTGCGCGTCGACGCGAAGCAAAGCGTTCTGTGCCGACTTCGTACCGTCGCATCATACACATTGCTTCTGCGGGCACCGCCGCGTTTCAATTTTATGCGGAGCGGCTGCAAAACGCTCAGCCGTGTGCGCCCGCCTCCGGTTAGCTGTCCTCATCAAGCGCACGGGCGAGCCAGCCTTTGGCCTTGCGCCAGTCGCGGCGTACCGTGCGGGCCGATACGTCGAGCAGTTCGGCAATTTCTTTCTCCGTCATTCCACCAAAAAAGCGGTATTCAACAACTTTGGCCATGCGCTCATCCATTTCGGCAAGCTGCGAAAGCGCCGCATCCAGCGCAATAAAAAGATGCGCCGTTTCCTCGCTATCGGAGAGCTGCACGTTTTCAAGGTTAAAATGCGGAGCTCCGCCACCGCGTTTCTGAGCGGTGCGGCGACGTGCGTAATCCACCAGAATATTGCGCATGATGCGGGAGGCCATCGCATAGAAATGCAAGCGGCTTTCCCACTGTACCTGCGTCTGATCGATCAGCTTGAGGTAGCACTCGTGCACCAGCGCTGTTGTGCTCAACGTATGGTCGCTGCGCTCGCGCCGCATGCGGTGGCTTGCCAGCGTGCGTAGTTCGTCATACACCGCGTCCCACAAGCGCTCCTCGGCCTGTGCATTGCCCTGCTGATATTTTCGTAGTAGCTGAGTTACATTTTCGTCCATAGGCAGAGCAACAAGCAGGTAGGGGGAACGCGGGGTACACTGCGCACAACATGCCTTGTGTTGGGACAGGTCGCGCGTGGGTGCACATCGCATATGCGGTTGCAACCTGAACGTACGACGCGGCATCCGCATATGCAACCGGCGTGATCCACAGGTTCCACGGTTCCTCTACATTATTCTGCTACATGCTGCCTATCTGTGTGTATCGTAATGCCTCATGCATCGGCTTGCACGCCTCCCTATGGGCTCCGGAAGGCATGAAGGCCCGGCGCACAGCCAGCGTCAGCGGGATCACTATGCTCGCATTTCTCGTGTAATCGCCGCTTTTGTTTTGATCCTACCCACCCCCTGTCCCGTGGTTGTTCGATTGCTGCCCGCGTTGCTTCGTACACTGTGCGCGGCTGGATGCCTGGCGCTCGTTGTGCTCTTTCCCGGCGCACTGCCCAGCACAGGCCAGTCGGTTTCGTTTGGAGTAGTGGCGGGTGCCAATATTGCCACCGTATCCCCGGAGCCCGATCTGTCTACCGGATTCCGCACGACCGTCGCTGCAGGCGGAGGAATGCTCGTTGACTTACCTGGCCCGGTTGACCTGCAGCAAGAGGTGCTGTTCTCGCAGAAAGGCACCGCCGTTACCGAAACGTTTGGGCAGGTCAACTACACGGCCTCGTACATCGAATTTCCGCTTCAACTGCGCGTGGCGCTGCCGTCGGTGTGGCGTCTGGATCTGTTCGCCACCGGCGGCGGGTCGTTTGGGCTGAAAGCGTTCGAAAACCAATCGAGCGGCAGCACGCTCGAATTGCAGTTGCCCGATGAGGGCTCGTTCTTTGAGCGCACCGACGCCAGCGCGGTCGTTGGCTTTGGCGCTACCTTCGACGAAGGGCCCAGCCCGCTGAGCGTGTTCGTGCGCTACATGCATGGGCTGCGCGAGGTGTCGCAGGGCCGCACCGATGTGGGCCCCGACATAGAGGAAAACCCGTTCCGTGACAATCCTTTCCCGGAAAGTGCGAAAACCCGAACGGTTACACTCGGCCTGATGATTGGGCTGTAGCCCGCTGCGCTGCTGAATTGCTGTCGTACATTCGTTCTGCTTTGCCTCCCCCCGTACACGCTGTACGGGTTTTGCTGGTTACCTTTTCTGCTGTATGTATCTCCGCACGCTCTCACTTCACGGATTTAAAAGCTTTGCCGACCCGACCGAGGTCGACTTTGACCCGGGCATTACGGCCATTGTGGGGCCGAATGGATGCGGTAAGTCGAACATCGTTGATGCGGTGCGCTGGGCCATTGGCGAGCAGCGCCCCACCGTACTCCGGTCGGAGAAGATGCAGAACGTCATCTTTAACGGCACGGACGCGCGCAAGCCGCTGGGCATGGCCGAGGTGCAACTGACTATCGAGAACAACCGCGACATCTTGCCCACTGAATACTCCGAGGTGTCGATTGGGCGGCGGCTCTTCCGCGACGGCACGTCCGAGTATCTGATGAACGATACCACCTGCCGCCTGAAGGACATCACCGATCTGTTCATGGATACGGGCATGGGCGCGGATGCCTATTCGGTGATCGAACTCAAGATGATCGACGAGATCGTCTCGGGCAGCAATGAGGACCGACGCCGCATGTTCGAGGAGGCCGCAGGCATTACGCGCTACAAGATGCGCCGCCGCCAGGCCCTGCGCAAGCTCGACAATACGCAAGACGACCTGGAGCGCATCCGCGACCTGACGGGCGAGATTGGCTCGCAGGTCAAGCGTCTGAAGCGCCAGGCTGAAAAGGCTGCCGAGCACGAGGAACTCACGGAGGAGCTGCACGAACTGGAACTGCAGCTGGCGCAGAAGGAGTACGACCGCCTGCAGGCCCAGCACGCCTCGGTGGCCGCGGAGCAAGAGGCGGCCCAGATGCGGGCCGACACCGTTGAAGAAAAACACGATGACGCCGAAGACCGCCACGAGGCGCTGCGCCGCACGCTGAATGCGCAAGAGGAGGAACGCGATGCCCGTCGCGAGGCGCTCCAAGACCATCGCGCCCAGATTAGCGAGTGGGAGGCGGAGCTGCGCCTCCAGAATGAACGCCTGTCGCGTGCCCAAACGGACCGCAGCGAAGCGCAGTCCGCTCAGGAGCGCGACACCATGCGCCACCAAGAAGTGCGCGAGCGTATCCAGGAGGCCCAGGAGCAACTTCAGGAGGCCCGCCCGACACGCAAAGAAGCCGAAGAGGCGCTGAAGGAGGCTTCCGAGCGACGCGAGGCGGCGGAAGCGCGCGCCGAGACGCTCCGCAGCAACGTTGACGAGGCCCGTCAGGCGCTCAATGCACACGAAAAAGAGCAATCGGAGCGGCGCCGTAGGCTCGACCGCCTCACCAATCGCCTCGACCTTCTCGAAGAGGCGCAGGAGCATGCCGCCGAGCAGAAGGAGCAGCTCGCCGACACCGCATCCGACCGCGCAGCCCAAACGCGCGAGGCCCGCGCCGCCATGCATACCGCCGAGGCCCAGCTCGGCGATGCCGAAGAAGCGCTCGCTGATGCGCGCACCCGCTACGACACCGCCCGCGAGACGCTGGACACTGTTGAGTCGGCCTACCAGGAGGCCCAGCGCCGCCGCGATACTGCCGCTGCCGAGGTCGATCTACTGCAGGGGCTGGTCTCCAGCTACGACGAGTTCTCCGACGCTGTGCAGCACCTGGCCACCGAGGGGCCACTCCCCGACCTCCTTACCGTGGCCGACGTGCTCGGCTGCGACGATGAGTGGCGGGTGGCGCTGGATGCGGCACTCGGCGCGTGGGCCGAATGCATTGTGGTTCAGACGGATGCGGAAGCTCACAAAGCCATCCAGGCCCTGCGCCAGGACGAGGCAGGCCAGGCCACCTTCGTTGTGCTCGACCGCCTCCCCACGCCGCCTTCAGTCTCCGAGGCGCCCGCCGATACGCAAGTCCTGCGCAATCAGGTGCGCGTCACCGACGACACCTACGCGGCGTTGGCCGACGTGCTACTGCACAACAGCTTTGTGGCCGAAGACCTCGAATCGGCTCAACAGGCCGCTGCCGATGCCCCCGACACTGCCACGATCTATGCACCAACGGGCGAGTGGGCCAGCACACACGGGCGGATGCGCGGGGGCAGCCGCCAGGAGCATGCGTCGCCGGTGGCCTCGCGGGTGGGGCGCCGTGAGCAACTGGCTGAGGCCGAGGCCGAGTGGGAGGCGGCCCACGACCAGTGCGAAACCCTCAAGGCCGAACGCAACGGCGCCCGCGCTGACTTCGAACAGGCCGAGTCCGATCTCGACGATGCCCGCACGGCGGTCAACGAGGCCCAGCGTGCCTACGACCGCGCTGAGTCGCGGGTGGAGCAGGCCACGCAGGAGCAAGACGACGCCGAGGCCCGTCGCGACGAACTGGCCGATCGAATGGCCGAGCGCGCGGAGGAACTGAGCGAACTCCGCACCGAAATCGAAACGGTGCGCACCGCAGTGCAGGAGGCCGACGACACGCTGCAGGAGCTGCGCCGCACCCGCCAAGATGCGGAGTCGGAGCTGGGGCGTGCGGCCGAGGCCGAGCGCGAAGCCGCCGAGGCGCACAACGAGGCGCAACTCGCGGCGGTGGAGGCACGCAACCGCGTGCAATCGCTGGAGCGAGAGCTGGAGCGCCTGCAGGAGCAGCGCGACGAGATCGCCGAGCGCATCGAAGAGCGTAGCGCCCGTGCCGACGATCTGTCCACAACCATCAGCGACACCAAGACCGCCCGGCAAGAAACCCAGCACAAGCTGGAGCAGGCCCGCAACGAGCGTCAGGACTACCAGGAGGCGGTCGACGCTGCCGAATCCGCCCTGCAGGAAACGCGCGACCAAGTCAGCGAGGTGGAGCAGACGCTGCGCACGCTGCGCCAAGACCGCGAATCCGCCGTGCAGAAGGAAAACAAGGCCGCCGTCCGGCGCGCTGAAATCGACACACGGCTCGAAGAGCTGCAGTCGGCCATCGCCGAGGACTTCGACCGCGACCTGGACGACGACCCGGTCGAATTGCCCGACGATTTCGATGTGGATGCGGCCCAAGACCGTGTGCGCTCGCTGCGTGGCAAGCGCAACCAGCTTGGCAATGTGAATCCGCTGGCGGTGGACGAATATGCCGAGACCAAAGACCGGCTCGACTTCCTGACCGAGCAGCAGGAGGATCTGGAGGAGGCCGAGGGTACGCTGCTTGAAACCATTAGCGAGATCAACACCAAGGCCTCCAAACGCTTCGAGGAAACCTACGCCTCGGTGCGCGAGAGCTTCCAGAAGTTGTTCACCGATCTGTTCGGCGACGCCGCCAACGCCGACCTGGTGCTGGCCGATGCCGACGACCCGCTCGACGCGCCGATCGAGATCCACGCCCAGCCCCCGGGCAAGCGACCCAGCACGCTCGAACAGCTCTCCAGCGGCGAGAAAACGCTCACCGCCATTGCGCTGCTCTTTGCCATCTACCTGGTGAAGCCCAGCCCGTTCTGCATCTTAGACGAGGTTGATGCCCCGCTCGACGATACCAACGTGGAGCGCTTCATGAACCTGATTCGGCGGTTTGAGCAGGATACGCAATTCATTCTCGTGACCCACAACCAGCGCACCATGGCCCTGGCCGACCGCATGTACGGCGTCACGATGCAGGAGAATGGGGTGTCGGAGCTGGTCGGTGTGGAGTTCGACGAAGCCGTGGAGCTGGCAGGCTGAGGGCGGCGTGCTCCTGCTGACACGTTGCAGCGCCTTGTCTGCGGTGATCGCTTTCCTGATAAGAATCTGTTCTGAGGCGAACGGGCGCAGGCTTTTGATGCGTGTACCGGCATCCCAGGTGCTTGCGGAGGCAGAGCCTCCCGGCTGGGCGTCACGAGACAGAGCCTCGCGACGAGCGGAACCGAGGGCGGTGTGCTCCTGCTGATATGTCCTGGAGCCTTGCCCAACGTGAGCCGTTTAGACAACAGTCATAAACTTCTAATCTGGAGCATCCGCATCATGGCTTCTGCTTCCGAATCTGGTGTGGCTCGAACCGTACGTACGGTCTCGCTGCGCAAATCCTCGTCTGATGCTGCCTACTGGCGCGCACAGCCGCCCGAGGCACGCTGGCAAGCCGTTGAAGAAATCCGTCGCGAATATCATGGCTGGTCCCAAGACGCTCCACCCCGACTTCGTCGCGTTTGTCGAATTGTTAAACGCACATGATGTCGCGTTTCATGAGCGCCACCAGGACCTGGCCGCCCTCGACAATTTAGATGGGTAGGCACGTTCTTTTCTCTCTCCTGTACCCGTCAGAATACAGATCTAAACCCGGACAACCGGATTAACCCGGCTGCTCCTCATCCATGCGCGCTTGAAACGCATCGACGAAGTCGCCCACGTGTCGCCCATCCACCAGCGCATGATGCACGTGAACAGAGACGGGCATGGAGCGCATGCCGTCGTCGGACTCGGTCATCTTTCCAAAGGCAATTTTCGGCGCGCTGTCCGCAACGCCGAAGTGGCGGGCGTGCGAGAGCGCGGTGAAGTCGAGCCACGGAAGCGCCGTGATGTGGAGCACGTTTGCGCTCGCGGTGGCGGGGGCAAGCTCCGTTCCCGCACGTACCCGTTCGATCTCTGTGGTGGCCGCCGCGGTAAATTGCGACCAGTTCTCGTGATACTCGATGTAGGCGTATCCGAAGGTCCCGTCGGGCCGCTCGATCGTGGGAGAGGCATGGACCTGGTCGTGCACGTAGACGTCGCCATCCTCAATCCGAAGCCGAAACGGCTCGACTGCATTCGCAGCTGCCAGCGCCTTGTGTAGGTAGAACAGGAAGAACGACTGCGCTTTGCTTTTGCAGTGCGCATAGGCGCGGGTGCAGTCTACATCGACGCAGACGCCAAAGAACGGCTCATCGAACGTTCGGAAGAACTTAAAATGCGCTGCACGCGGCCATGTGTCGAGGTCCAATTTCTGTTTCATCGGTACCGTGAGGCAAGCGGGCAGTGACGTACAGGCGGAGTGCTGCAGGCTCATTCAGGCAGGGGGTTACTGCCCGTAGCTGGCGACCACGCGGGTGCCGCCTTCGCTGGTAAAGGCCAGCACATCGTACGGGTCGAGGCGGTTGCCCTGCTCCATTCCGGGCGAGCCAACCGGCATACCCGGCACCGTAAGGCCCTGGATGCCGTCGGGCGCGTTGCTTAAGAGCGCCTTGATGTCATCGGCGGGCACATGCCCCTCAATCACGTAGTCGTCTACGATCGCGGTGTGGCATGAGCTAAGCTGTTGCGGCACCCCCGCTTGCTGCTTGACCGCTCTCATATCCTGACGCATTTCTGATGCGACGGTAAATCCTTCCGCCTCCAGGTGTTGCACCCACTTTCCACAGCACCCGCAGGTCGGGCTCTGGTACACAGTAATCGTGGGCAGCGGCGTTCCGAATCCGGGTATGGTTCCCGAAATAACGCCGGTTTGCGAAAGCCCAAATAGCAGCGCTACAGCCAGGGCCACGCCAACCCCGAGGCTCTTGAGTGTGGCACCTATCGATAAATTGCTGAACATAGTGGTTTGACGTAGTAAGATATTGACACGTACATTTTGCCTTACGGCGTTCGCACGCGTAGGCTCCACGCTGCACCCGGCCCACAGACCGTGCATCGTTGCTTTTGTGCGTCTTCACACTTCAGGGTAGGTCTCTTGTTGCGCTTTCCCGCCTTGTGAGATACGTTAGGTAATTGCTTTAATTCAAGCTCTTTTTTTGCCCACTGTCCCCTCTACGCATGCGTATCGTTGTCATTGGTGCCGGTGAAGTCGGATTTGACGTAGCGCGCATGCTTTCGGAAGAGCAACACGACGTATTCGTCGTCGACAACGATGCCGACGTGCTGCATCGCGTGCGGCGCAAGCTCGATGTAATGACTGTGCATGGCAACGGCACCTCTGCAAGCGTTCTGGAGGATGCCCGGATCCATGAAGCCAACATGGTCGTGGCCGTTACCGCTGTCGACGAGGTAAACCTCGTGGCTTGCATGATGGCCGACCGCCTGGGCGTGCCCACTACCATTGCTCGCACCCGAACCAGCGAGGCCGAACGCAAGCAGGCGGTCCTCAGCACGCAAGACTTTGGCATCGACCTGGCCATTCATCCCGAAGAAGCCGCTGCCGCCGAGGTCGTCCGGCTGATTCAGCGGGCCAGTGCCTCGGAGGTGCTCACGTTCTGCGCCGAACAGCTTCAGCTCATTGGCGTCCGCATCGATCCAGACAGCGAGGTGGTAGGCGCCAGCATGAAAGAGCTGGTCGCCATTGATGCCGATATCGACTTTCGCATAAAGGCGATTCTACGCGGCAACAAAACGATTTTGCCCGACGGTGCTGAGCGCATTCAGGCTGACGACCATCTGTTCATTATGACACGGCCTACCTGCGTATCCGCCGTTACGAAACTCCTGGGC
Source organism: Longimonas halophila (assembly GCF_002554705.1). Lineage (GTDB taxonomy): Bacteria > Bacteroidota > Rhodothermia > Rhodothermales > Salinibacteraceae > Longimonas > Longimonas halophila. The sequence goes on from NZ_PDEP01000015.1 coordinate 60,592, forward strand.
AAGAAGGATATGCAGATCCGCCACATCATGATTGCGGGTGGAACGCGCGTAGGCGTTCGAACGGCCCAGCACATCATGCGCGACTGTCCTGACTGCCGCGTCAAGCTCATTGAGCCCAATGCTGACCGCGCCGCCCAGCTTGCTGCCGACCTGCCCAATGTGCTCGTGCTCCAGGGCGACACTACCGATGTGGAGCTGCTCGTGGAAGAGGGGCTCAAGGATATGGATGCGTTCGTGGCGGTGTCTAACAAGGAGGAGGCCAACCTCGTGACGTGCCTCATGGCCAAGGAGTACGGCGTGCACAAAACGGTGGCGCAACTCTCGAAGGTAGCGTACATCCCCATGAGCGAGCAGCTCGGGCTTGATGCCGCCGTAAGCACAAAGCTGGCTGTATCGCACGAGGTGCAGCGCTTCTTTCGGGGGCAGCATGTGCTGAGCGTAGCCACCGTGCACGGTCTCAACGCGGAAATTCTCGAAGCGTACGCCTCACCCGGCGCCCCGATTACGCGTGGGCCTCTGCACAAGCTCGACCTGCCCGACGGCCTGCTCGTAGCAGCGGTGAACCACGAGAACGGCCCGATCGAAATTGCGACCGGAGATACGCACATTCAGGCCAACGACCGGGCTATCGTCTTTGTGTTGCCGACCTCGGTAGAGCACATCGAATCGCTCTTTGGCACGTAGCGGGACATCGGTGCGCGTGCTCCTCGTCCTCTCTTGTTCGCTGTTTCCTGCCTTGCCATGACCATACACTGGATTGCCATTGCCCGCACGCTGGGCGGATTGCTGCTCTTTGCCGGGGCGGCGTTGCTTGCGCCTGCTGGGGTGGCGCTCGGATATGGCGAAGCCGCATGGTGGAGCTTCGGCGGGACCGCGCTGGGCACGCTGGCTACAGGCGGCGCCCTGTGGTTCGGACTGGGGGGCGTAGCGCCCCAAGACAAAGACCTGGGCATCCGTGAGGGATTCGTCATTGTGGCGCTGTCATGGGTGGTGCTCTCGCTTGTCGGTGCGCTTCCGTTTGTGATTAGCGATGTGCTGCCCTCCTACACCGATGCGTTCTTCGAAACCATGAGCGGCTTTACCACCACCGGCGCCACCATCTTCGGCGGCGGGGGCAACATGGACATCGAGGCCATGCCGCGTTCCTTTCTCTTCTGGCGCAGCCTGACGCACTGGATTGGCGGCATGGGTATCATCCTGCTCACGCTGGCCATCCTGCCCATTCTGGGCATTGGTGGCTTCCAACTCTATCGGGCCGAAGTGCCCGGCCCCTCAGCCGACAAGCTCACGCCGCGCGTTCGCGAAACCGCCCGCCGCCTGTGGCTCGTGTATGTCGGCATCACCGCAGTGCAGGTGCTATTTCTGCTCCCGGCCATGAGCGGATTCGATGCCATCAACCACGCGTTTGCCACGATGGCCACCGGCGGCTTCTCCACCAAAAACGGCTCGGTGGCCGACTTCGACTCGGCCTATGTTGACGGTGTTATCACGCTGTTTATGGTGCTGGCCGGGATGAACTTTGCCCTGCACTACCGCATGCTGCGTGGCAAAGCCATTACCGTCTGGCGGGATACGGAGCTGCGCGTCTACCTCGGCATTATTGTCGCAGCCACCGGGCTCCTCGTCGTTTCTACATGGTCGGTCTCGGGCGTCAGGCTCCCCGTCGCTTCCGAGGCCCAGACCAGCTTCGCAGGCTACGACTCGCTGGGCGAGGCGCTGCGATACGGTGTGTTTCAGGCCGTGGCGATTATCACTTCGACCGGCTTCGGCACCGCCGACTACGAGATGTGGCCGCCCCTGGCTGTGGGTGTTGTCTTCCTGCTCTTTTTCTGCGGCGGCATGGCGGGCTCCACCGGCGGCGGCGTGAAGGTGATGCGCCATGTGGTGCTGGCCAAAAACGCCCTGAACGAGTTTAAGCAGCTGGTGCACCCAAGAGCCGTGCTGCGCACGCATCTCAACGGACAGCCCATTGCCCCTGCCGTGCTGCGCAACGTACTGCTCTTCGTGGTACTGTATATCCTGCTGCTCTTTCTGGGCACGCTGGCGCTGGCTGCGCTGGGCCAGGACCTCTGGACCGCATTCGCCGCGGCGCTCTCGTGCGTGGGCAACATCGGGCCCGGCTGGGGCACCGTGGGGCCGACCGAAAACTACGCGCACCTGCCCGCCCTCAGCAAGTGGATCCTCTCGTTTCTCATGATGGCCGGACGCCTCGAAATCATTACCGTGCTCATCGTCTTCACCCCGGCGTTCTGGCGGCGGTAATCGATTTGGGATGTTCGATTTTGGATTTTAGAGGGGAAAGCATGAGGGTATAAACGCTGTACAGGGTCTACAAAAATAGGCCCACTATTAACCTGGTGTCCCGCTCGTCGCAAGGCTCGTGTCTGTTTAGCGTGGTTCAATAACCGCCCGGGATATCCGCTCCTGATCTCGGGCTAAGGAAACCCATAGCCGGGGATCGCTCGCATCCCCGGCGATCTTTGGGCTGAATGCTATGGGCACCGCTTGCGTCACGCGTGATGGTACGCTAAACAGATCCTGAACTTGATCCAGGATCCAGCACATGCGAACCTGATCCGGAGACGAGCGCAGCGAACGCACACAGCAATCCATTCACTGCCCCGGAACCCGCATTCCTGCGTTTGGTACAGGCAACATCCAATGTCTTTGTATTCCGAAGTGGCTTCGTGGCAAAAGCACCCCACCGCTACCGGTTTGGCGTAGCTTTCGTCATGGTTGCTCTGTTGATGAGCAGCCTGGCGCCTATGGTGCAGCGCGTCTGCGCACAGATGAGCACGACGCACGCTCAGCACATGGATGCCGCTACGCCCTGCTGCCATGCAGAACACGCAGGCGCACACCACGATGGTGCCGCACCCTGCCCCGAATCGCCTGATCGCGGCTCGGAGTCTAACTGCGAAGATCGCCTCCACGACCCATCGCCCAACGCAACGCTTGGCACGGACCAGTGCTGCGACCTGCACCTCGATCAGCATAGCGCCGAGGCCACCGCGCCGCGCGTAGTGCTCGTGCCTGCGCCCTACAGCGCACTGGCATCGGCCCATGCCGTATCGGTTGACATGCCGTCCGAACGGCCCACGAGTGCGGTGTCCTCGCGCGGACCGCCTCGCGTTGCTTCCACCCCGCTCTTCCTGCAACACGCCGCACTTCTACGCTAATCTGTCGTCGTGGACTTCGTCGCTGAAGCGGTATGTCCACCCGTGCGGATGCCGTCTGCATCCGCCTGAACCGAGCCTTCCCCTGCCCTCCGTAGCTCGTTGAACGACGGTTGTATGTCTGTAGTCGATCGTGTCATTGCGTTTTTTCTGGATAACAAGCTCATTGCGGTGCTTCTGCTGCTGGCCCTGGTGGGCTGGGGCGTGGCTACGGCGCCATTCGATTGGGAACTCGGTGGCTTCCCACGCGATCCGGTGCCGGTGGATGCCATCCCCGACATTGGCGCCAACCAGCAGATTGTGTTCACGGAGTGGCCGGGCCGCTCGCCACAGGACATCGACGACCAGATCACGTATCCGCTGACGACTGAGCTGCTCGCACTGCCGGGCGTAGAGGCCGTGCGCTCCAGCTCCATGTTCGGGTTCTCGATGATAAACATCATCTTTGAGGACGACATTGCGTTCTACTGGAGCCGCACGCGCATCCTCGAAAAGCTGAACGCCCTGCCCGATGGCACGCTGCCCGACGGCATCCAGCCCCAGCTGGGCCCCGATGCCACCGCGCTCGGGCAGATCTTCTGGTACACGCTCGAAGGCCGCGACGGCGACGGCAATCCCACCGGCGGGTGGGACCCCCACGAACTGCGCAGCATCCAGGATTTTCAGGTCAAGTACGCCCTTTCGTCTGCGAAGGGCGTGGCCGAGGTCGCCAGCATTGGAGGCTACGTGCAGGAATATCAGGTCGACATCGACCCGGTGGCGATGCGCGAAAGCAATGTATCGGTGACGGACATTGCATCCGCTATACGCAAGAGCAACCGCGATGTGGGCGCACGTACACTGGAGATGAACCGCGCCGAGTATGTGGTGCGCGGGCGCGGGCAGATTGAGTCGATCAGCGACATTGAGGAGAGTGTGGTGGCGGTGCGCGAGGGCAACACGCCGCTTCGCATTCGTGATGTAGCCCGTGTGTCGATGGGTCCGGCGCAGCGGCGCGGCATGCTCGACAAGGGCGGCACCGAGGCCGTAGGCGGCGTGGTGGTGGCGCGCTACGGGGAGAATCCGCTGGCGGTGATTGAGCACGTCAAGTCTAAGATTGCAGAGATTGCGCCCGGCCTGCCCTCAAAAACGCTGGACGACGGTACCGAGTCGCAGGTACGCGTCGTGCCGTTCTACGACCGCGCGGGGCTGATCTACGAAACACTTGGCACGCTCGAAGAAGCGCTGTCGCTGCAGATCCTGATCACCATCATCGTGATTATGATCATGGTGATGCATCTGCGCTCCTCGTTTATCGTGTCGGCGCTCTTGCCGGTGGCGGTGCTCGTGGCGTTCATCTTGATGCGCTACGTAGGCGTGGATGCCAACGTCGTGGCACTGGCGGGCATTGCCATCTCCATCGGGACGGTCGTGGATATGGGCATCATCATGACCGAGAACATGCTCACGCATCTCGACGAGGCCCACCCCAACAAATCGCGCCGCGACGTGATCTTTGCAGCCGCGAGCGAGGTGAGTCCCGCCGTCATTACCGCGCTGGCCACCACCATCGTTAGCTTCCTGCCCGTGTTCTTGCTGCAGGCCGAAGAAGGCCGCCTGTTCGGTCCGCTGGCGTGGACGAAGACCTTTGTGCTGCTGGCGGCGCTCGTCATCACGCTGGCGCTCATTCCGCCGTTTGCGCACTGGCTCTTTACGCGCACCGTGGGCCGCCGATGGGTCCGCACCGTGGGCAACGGCGCACTTGTAGTGGGCGGAGCCGTGCTGTGGTTTTGGATGGCGTGGGCTGGATTTATCCTTTTGGGACTGGGCGCGCTCGGCCTGGCGGTGCGCTTTACCGACCGGCAATCCTGGGTGGATCCGCAGCGCCTGCGCACATGGCAGCCGTATATCGCGGTAGGCATCATCGTGCTCGGGCTCGGGTGGCTTCTGGCGGATGTATGGCTTCCGCTCGGTCCGGATAATCCACGCATCGCAAACCTTCTCTTTGTGGTCGGGGCCGTAGGCGGTGTGCTGGGCGTGTTTCTGCTCTTTCAGCGCTACTACGAGCGCATGATGCGCGTTCTCATCGCCCGCAAAGCATTGTTTCTGGTCGTCCCGCTGCTTCTGCTCGTGGCCGCTGTCTTCAGCGCGCAGACGCTCAACCGCGAGTTTATGCCCACGCTCGACGAGGGCTCGTTCCTGTTGATGCCCACCGCCATGCCGCACGCCGGCACCGAAGAAGCCATCGACCAGATGCGTGCCATGGACATGCGCGTGAGCAGCATCCCCGAGGTCGACATGGTTGTGGGCAAAGCCGGGCGCGCTGAGTCGGCCCTCGACCCGGCGCCCCTCTCCATGTTCGAAACCGTGATTCAGTACAAAAGCGAGTACCGCACCGACGCATCGGGGCAACGCCTCCGGTTTCGGGTGGATGACACGGGCACCTTCGTGCGTGATGACACTGGCGCGCTCATCCCCGACCCCGACGGACGCTACTACCGGCAGTGGCGCGATGGCATCCAGTCGAAAGACGACATCTGGGAGGAGATCGTGCAGGCCGCCGACCTGCCGGGGCTGACCTCGGCCCCGCGCCTGCAGCCCATCGAAACGCGCCTTACCATGCTGCAGACCGGCATGCGCGCACCCATCGGCTTTCAGGTGTTTGGTCCCGACCTCGAAACCATCGACGAGGTCTCCGTAGCCCTCGAAGATGTGATCCGCAGCGCCGACGGCGTACGCTCGGGATCCGTCTTTGCGGATCGCGTGGCCGGCAAGCCGTATCTGGAACTGGACATCGACCGGCCCGCCATCGCCCGCCATGGCCTCACCATCAACGATGTACAGGAGGTCATCCGCGTTGCCATTGGCGGGGCGCCGCTCACCACCACCGTCGAGGGACGCGAGCGCTACCCGGTGCGGGTGCGCTACGCCCGCGAGGCCCGCAGCACGCCCGAGCAGATTGAGCGCATCCTCGTGCCCACACCCACCGGAGCGCAGATTCCGCTGGGCCAGCTGGTGGAGCTGGCGTACGTCGAGGGTCCCATGACCATCCGCAGCGAAGACACCTTCCTCGTCAACTACGTGACGTTCGACGCCGCCGATGGGGCTTCCAGCGTCGAAGCCGCCACCAACGCACGTGCTGCGGTCGAGGCTGCCATCGACCGCGGTGACCTGGAGATCCCTGCGGGCGTGACGTACCGCCTGGCAGGCGAGTTTGAAGACCAGCAGCGCGCTACCAATCGGCTTGCGCTCATCGTGCCGATTACGCTGCTGCTGATCTTCCTGCTCATCTACTTCCAGTTTCGGTCTACAACGACCGCGTTTATCATCCTATCGGGCATTGTGCTGGCGTGGAGCGGCGGATTTGTGCTGCTCTGGCTCTACGGGCAGAGCTGGTTCCTGAACGTCAGTGTGCTGGGTACCGATTTGCAAGCGCTCTTTCAGGTCGATCCGATCAACTTGAGCGTGGCCGTGTGGGTCGGTTTTCTGGCGCTCTTCGGCATTGCCGTGGATAACAGCGTGGTGCTGGCCACCTACCTGCAGCAGCTCTTTGAGCGCAAGTCGCCACAGTCGGTCGCCGCCATCCGCATCACCGCCGTGGAAGCCGGGATGCGCCGCGTACGCCCCTGCCTCATGACCACGGCCACCACGCTGCTGGCGCTGCTGCCCATCTTGACGACCCCCGGCAAAGGCGGCGCGATTATGGTGCCCATGGCCGTGCCCATCTTTGGCGGGATGCTCGTGCAGGTGCTCTCGCTCTTCCTCGTGCCTGTGCTCTACGCGCTCTGGAAAGAGTGGACGCTGAACCCAGCCGCCGCATGATGCCCCACGCGCATTTTCCACAGGCCTTCCACCGCTATCATTACAGCTCATGCTTTCCACGACGAAGCGACGCACAAACAGCAGCGATTTTCTCACTACAGAGCCTCCCGGCCTTGAAGCCCCGGGCGGCGCGAATCGTCGAGGCCGGGGGAGACGCAGGGGGGGCGGGTACAGAGAAGCATTCTGGTGCTCGATACTTGCCCTGTGTGTCGCGTTCGGAATATCCGTGTCTGCCACCGCCCAGGACCTCCCCTACAACGACCTGCTCACCGAGCCCGCGCCCGACGCCCTAACTCCGCTGGACGACTACTTTCAGGAAGCCGTTGCCAACAACGCCGCGCTGCAGGCCGAATACCAGGATGTCGTCGCGCAGTCCAACGTTGGCGCGCAAGTCGGTGCCCTGCCCGATCCAGAGGTCAACCTCGCCTTCTTTGCGAATCCGCCCGACCAGGAAGGCAGCCTGCCCGGACGCCTGTCGGGCTCGGTGATGCAGATGACCCCGTGGTTCGGGACCCGCAGCGCCCGCCGTAGCGCCGCCGATGCCCGCACCCGCGCCCTGCAGCAGCGCCTGGAGCAGCGCGCCCTCAACCTGATGCGCGACGTGCAGGCCACCTACGTCTCATACTATCGCACGCAGCGAGCCGTGGAGCTCACCGAGCGCAACTTGGCGCTGCTCGAATCGCTCGTTCCCACGGTCGAGGCGCGCTATGAAACCGCGCAGGCCCGCAGTGGGCAGGTCGACCTGCTTCGCATCGAGATGGAGCGCGACGAACTGCGCACCCGCCTCGCATCCCTCCGCGAGTCCCGCCGTCCGCTCCGCGCCCGCTTCAACGAACTCCTTAATCGGGCCGGAGACGCCTCTATCGACCTGCCTGAGGAATTGCCCGACATGCCGCTCATGCTGGCCGGACAACAGGTTCAGGCGGATGCCGAGGCCATCGCCGACCTGCTCATCTCGCGCAACCCTGGATTGCAGTCTTTTGATGCACAGCTCCGGGCGGCCGAACACACCGAGCGCGCCGCCCGCCTCGACGGCTGGCCGCAGTTCGGACTGGGTGTGCAGGTCATGGGGCGCGACTTTATGCAGATGCGCACCATGCAGCGCATGAACGAGGGCGTGGCGCTGATGGCCACCATTCAGGTGCCGCTCTTTCGCGGAGCGTATCGCGCCCAGCAGCGCGAGGCCACGGCCCAGCGCCGCGCTACGCGTCACCGGCAGACGCAGCAGGAAAACGAACTGCGCACCACCATCGAAACACACGTGCAGACCTACCGCGATGCCACGCGTCGCATCGAGCTGCACCGCGAGCGTCTGCTGCCGCGTGCTGCGCAAGCGCTCAACATCCTGCGCGAAGACTACCAGGCGGGGGGCTCCGACATCGACGAGGTGATTCGCATGCAGCGCCAGATGCTCGACTATGCTATTGCCCTCGTCGAAGCCCAGGCCGATCAGCACACCGCCCGTGCCCGCCTCGAAGCACTCGCCCCCATGCCCAACCGCCCCACGCCCGACTTCGCTCCCTGATTTCTCCGGCCGGGGCGCTCCATAGCATGCCTCTGCGCCTTGCCTTCCCGTACGGGCACATCGGCGATGTGCCCCAACGCGCTCTCTGACTACCGACCTGATACATCAATCATGCCTACAACAAGAAACATCCTCATCGGCACCGCCCTCCTGGCCATCGGACTGCTGCTGGGCGCTCTGCTCTTTGGCGGCTCCGCAACGCTCGATGCGTCCAGTACCGCCTCTAATGACACAGACACGACCTCCGTATCCACCCAGCCCGAAACCTGGACGTGCTCCATGCACCCGGCGGTGCGACAGGATGAGCCGGGCAGCTGTCCCATCTGTGGGATGGACCTGATTCCTGCCAATCAGGCCGATTCGGGCGACGATCCCTACAGCATGGTGATGACCGACGCCGCCATGCAGCGCGCGCAGGTGCAAACGACCGAAGCGGTGAGCGGTACGCCCAGCAGCGAGGTTACCCTCTCTGGGCGGCTCGCGGTCGATGAGCGCCGCCTCACCACCGTCACCACGCATGTGGACGGGCGCATTCGCGAGCTTATGGTGGACTTTACGGGCGCGTCCATCCGTGAAGGCGCACCGATGGCGACGATCTATTCGCCTGAACTGATTAGTGCCCAGCGCGAACTGCTGGAGGCACTCAAGCACGCGGATCGCAATCCGCGCATGGTCGAGTCGGCGCGGCGGAAGCTGGAGCTGTGGGAGCTGTCGGACGCAACGATTCGCGGGATTGAGGAGGCCGGCGAAGTGCAGACCGAGGTGCCCATTGTGTCGCCGGTATCGGGCACTGTCATGGACCGCCGTGTATCTCGCGAGCAGCATGTGCAGGAAGGCACCATCCTCTACGAGGTGGCCGACCTGAGCACGCTCTGGGTGGTATTCGAGGCGTATGAGGAGGACCTACCGTGGCTACGCGAGGGGCAGACCGTCACCTTTTCGATGCGCGGCAACGCCGGCCGCACTCAGGAGGCCACCATCAGCTACATCGACCCAATGGTGGATCCGCAGACCCGTACCGCTCGCGTGCGTGCTGAGCTGTCGAATCCGAACGGACGCCTCAAGCCTGACATGCTCGTGCGCGGCACCGTGCAGAGTCCGATGGATAACGAGGCGCTGCTTGTGCCCGACAGCGCGGTGCTGTGGACGGGTCCGCGCTCGCTGGTGTACGTGCAGGATCGCGCATCCAATTCGCCCCGCTTCGAGGCGCGCGAAGTGACGCTGGGTCCGCGCGTGGGCGACCGATACGTCATTGAAGATGGCCTAACGGAAGGCGAGCATGTCGTGACCAACGGGGCGTTTCGCGTCGATAGCGCGTTTCAGCTTGCCGACCGCCGCAGCATGATGAACGTTGAGCCGGGCAGTGGATCAACACCGGGTCACGATCATGGCGGAATGGGCGATGGAGCGATGGAGGATAGCGAGATGGAGGATGGAGCGATGGATCATCGTGGGATGGACCATGACGAAGCCGACGCCGCCGCGCACCCGACCCAGGTGCCCGACGATGGGGCGCACGACAATCTTGCCACGCCCGAGACGACCTTCCGCGATGCTGTGCCCGATGCCTTCCGCGCCCAGTTGACCCGCGTGGTCGACGCGTATCTGGAGGTGCGGGATGCGCTCATCGCCTCCGACGAAGCCGCCGCTCGTTCGCATCTCCAGGACATGCAGGACCGTCTGGACGCCGTTGACATGATGCAACTTAATACCGAGCCCCACGATGCCTGGATGCAAGACCTGCGCGCTATGGAGTCGCACCTGTCGCACATTGGGGCCACCGACGGACTGCAGGAACTCCGGGCCGAGTTCAACACGCTCTCGCTCGTGCTCGCCTACAGCATCCAGCGATTTGGGGCGGATGTGGAGGTCTATCGCCAATACTGTCCGATGGCCTTCGACGAAGAGGGCGCCTACTGGATTAGCGACGAAAAGGAGATCCACAACCCCTACCTGCCCGAAAATATGCTGCGGTGTGGCGAGGTGGTGGAGCCGTTAACCGAGTGAGCCCCCCGTCCCATTTGCTGCTGTTTTACAAATAGATGCCTACAGTCGGTATGAACGACCAAGTGCGCCACAACCATGCCAATTCTGATAATCATCAGGAGCACGCCCACAGCGATCACGACCACCACAGCCCAGAAGCATTCCGCAACCGGTTCTGGCTGAGCCTGGTGCTCATGCTTCCGATTCTTTACCTGTCGGCGGAGCTGCAGGACTGGCTCGGGTTTGAGACCGTGTCATTCCCAGGCGATGCATGGGTTGCGCCGGTACTGGGCACCGTGCTCTTTTTCTACGGTGGATGGCCTTTTCTGCAAGGGTTTGTCCGCGAAATCCGTGAGCGGCAGCCGGGTATGATGACGCTCATCGCGCTGGCCATTACCGTGGCGTACGGGTACAGCCTGGCCGTTACAGCTGGATTCCCCGGCTCGGCGCTGTACTGGGAGCTGGCCACTCTTATCGTTATTATGCTACTGGGGCACTGGGTCGAGATGGCCTCGGTGCAGGGCGCCGGTAAGGCGCTGGAGCATCTGGCCGAACTGGTGCCCAACACCGCCCGCCGCCTGACAGGCAACGGCGAGACTGAGGAGGTACCCGTTCATGAACTCAGCGAAGGCGATCGCATCCTCGTCCGTCCCGGCGACCAGATTCCTGCTGACGGCGACGTGGTCGATGGCACGTCGAGTGTGAACGAAGCATTCCTGACAGGCGAGTCGAAACCGGTGCCGAAGGAAAAGGGCGACGAGGTCGTGGCAGGCGGCGTTAACGGTGAAGGCGCGCTCACCGTGGAAGTCAAGCGCACTGGCGGCGACACCACGCTCAGTCAGGTGCAGCGGCTGGTAGAGGAAGCGCAGGCATCGCGGAGTCGGTTCCAGAACCTGGCCGACCGAGCCGCTTTCTGGCTCACCCTTATTGCTGTAGGTGCGGGCACGGTCACCTTTGCCACGTGGTGGGCCATCGGGTACGAGCTCAACTTTGCGATTGTGCGCACCGTGACGGTGCTCGTCATGGCGTGCCCGCACGCGCTGGGACTGGCGATTCCGCTGGTGATCGTCAATGCCACAGCGATGTCGGCGCAGAACGGCATTCTCGTGCGGAACCGTGAGGCCTTTGAGCGGGCGCGCGCTATCGATGTGGTGTGCTTCGACAAGACGGGCACGCTCACGAAGGGCGAGCACGTGGTGCAGTCTGTGCATACGAACGGACTCGGCGAAGGCGAGGCGCTCAAACTCGCTGCGGCGCTGGAGAACCGGTCCGAGCACCATCTGGCTGAAGCAATCGTGACGGCGGCACGCGAGCGCAATCTGGACGTGCCTGCCGTCGACGACTTTGAGGTCACCGCGGGGAAGGGGGTAACCGGACGGGTTCAGGACCGGACCTACCGCATCGGCCAACTGGAGTGGCGCGAGGCATTCGACATAGATTTTCCGGATGCGCTTCAGTCGTCCTACGACGCTGCGAACGAGCGTGGCGAAAGCGTCGTCGCGCTCATGGACGAACACGAGGTCCTGGCACTCATCGCGCTGGCCGACCAGGTGCGTCCGAGTGCAAAAGCTGCGGTGGATGCGCTCCGCGAGATGGGCGTCGAATCCGTTATGATTACGGGTGATGCGGAGGCGGTGGCCCAGACGGTGGCCGCTGAGCTGGGTATCAAGCAGTACCACGCCCGCGTGCTGCCTGGCGACAAATCCGATATCGTGCAAGGGTTGCAGGAAAAGGGACAGCAGGTGGCCTTTGTGGGCGATGGCATCAACGATGCCCCGGCACTTGCACAGGCGAACCTGGGCATTGCAATTGGCGCGGGAACGAACGTGGCGATCGAGTCGGCGGATCTTGTGCTCATTGAGGACGATCCGCAAGATGTGACGCGCGTGCTGCGGCTCTCGGGGCTTACCTATCGCAAGATGATTCAGAACCTGTTCTGGGCCACGGGCTACAACGCCATCGCACTGCCTCTGGCCGCGGGGGTCGCCTTTCCACTGGGAATCCTCCTGTCTCCAGCGGTAGGAGCCGTCCTGATGAGTGCCTCCACCGTCATCGTTGCCATCAATGCCATGCTGATGCGGCGGTATGATCTGAAATTCCGCGTGACCTGACTTGTCCAAATATAGCGATTCTGGATCCCTCTACTGCTGTGTCAACCCTGAATGATTGGGGTTAGATGCGTACTTCCCCCTCCATCCTACCCTTCCTCCCCGGGGAGGAAGGAACCATGGGACGCTTTCATGAAGTCCCCCTCAGAGGAGGGGGATTTAGGGGGAGGGATTCCATGTTCTCAAAGGACCTAAACAATCACCTGTGACGGAGCACTACTCTGATCGTTATCAGCCAGAACACGATGTAGCGCCCCCCTTACTGGCCGCGGGGTATCGCACTACGAGACGATATGGACGTGGCCCATCCCATTGGCGTAACTGAACGTGCGGCTGAGAGCCTTTTTGCTGCCCCTGTAGCTGATCAGCCTTTTGCAGTAGCCTGCAGGCAGACTGTTGGCAATGGTCAGCAGCAGGCCCCAGTCCCTGTGTGCTGCACGGGCGGACAGGGCACGCTCCCGTACGAACAGAAGACGCAGCAGTCGCCCTCTTCGGGACGAAGCACGGTCTCGCAATGGGGGCAGTCCCAGAAGAACTGGCACTGCTCCGTAGGCATCTCAGCCTCCGTCTTCATGTCGCACGTTGGGCATGTGATGATTGATGTCGTTTGAGGCATGGGCATAGATCAGGAAGCAGATTTCGATGCAGAAGGAAAGCCGGCATGCTCCGTTGCTTGCGTCAGAGCCTCAATGGATGTCCGGTCCGGGTCGAAGCGAACGACGGCCTCGGGCGGCTCCAGCGTTGCTTCGGCCTCGTACACACCGTCCACATCCCGGAGGGCAGTCTGCACGGTTTGCGGGCACGCTGCGCAGGTCATGCCCTCCACGGTAAGCACGACCTGCTGGAAGGAGGCGGGCGCAGTCGATGATTGGGACGCGGCAGGCTGTGTAGTGCTCCCTGCCCCAGTGCGGGCCTGCTGCGTCGCTGCGCGCGGCGAGGGTCCGATCAGCCAGGGGCTCACCACAAGCGCCATCACCGCCAGCGTCCCGGCGCCAAGGAGCAAGCGGCGCGTTGTGGACGAAACTATCGTCTCACAGTCGCAATCTGGCTGGCGGCTCATCTGCCATTCGTTGTAGCCCGCGTAGCCGAGCCCACCTACAGCCAGGCTCACGAAGATCCAGCGATAGGGCGCAAGCGCGGTGAGGCCTCCGATCCATACCCCACCGATTCCGAGGCTCACCAGGACAAGCGGAATCGTACAGCAGGCCGAGGCGGCAACGGCAGCACCGAGCGCCGCACCCATGCTCCAGTTCGTGCCTTTGTTTGAGGAGTTTTGTGTGCTCATGATGCGGAATCAGTTGGATTCAAGTTCAGCGTGACCTGCGCCTTATCCCCTTGCTCAAAGAACTCGACGAGCATGCGGGCGAAGGCGTTATCGGTGCAGACCGAGTAGTAGATCGTCTGCGCGTCGCGACGGGCTTCGACAAGTGCTTTCTCCCGCAGAATCTTCAGGTGGCGGGATACTGACGGCTGGGTAATCTCGAAGATATCGGCCAAGTCGCACACGCAGAGCTCGCCTGCGCGGTGCAGGACGTAGAGCATCCGCAGGCGCGTCTCGTTGCTGGCCGCGTCGAAGTAGGCGGCCAATGCCACGAGTTGGTCGTTGGCATGCGCCTCGGTGCGAAGTCCAGCGAGCAGATCGGCTGTGCGATCGGGCTGCACACAGTTTTGGTCGTTCACGTCACGTCTTGACATAAGCGTAGATACTTAACATGTTTGCTATATAGCTAACTCGCTAAATAAACAGGTAGGGTACAAGTTCCTTCTGTATGCTGTTGAGCCATGGAGCGATTTGGCGTAACACATCACTTGTCGTATGCAACAGAACGTGCCTCATGCTGGGAAGCCTGCTCCACAATGTAGCAGCCCCAGTAGGTGTCCATGTGCCCTCTCGCATTTTTTGATATGTGCCTTTCCTCATGAACCACTCCTCTGCCTCAGTGCCTGTAGTTTCCGACATTGCCCAGCGCGTGGCACACCACGCCTTTGCACCCGTCCACAACGGGTTCACGGTAGATCCTGAAACGGGCAACGACGGCGTGGCTGATCTGCAAAGCACCGACGGACGTGTGCGTACCCTTGCCGTGCGCGATCTTATCCGACACGGGCAAGGCGGACAGGTAGCAAACGTAATCGGGCTGCTCCGCCACGACAGCATGCATGTGCGGCAGGTAGCGGCGATGACGTTGGGCCTTCTTCGAGCCGAGTCGGCAATCGCCCCACTTAGCAAGCGGCTCGCGGATATGGACGAAGATCCGGTGGTTCGCTCGCAGGCCGCCATTGCACTCGGACAGATCGGCGGGGGCGCAGAGGTGCTGGCAGCGCAGGAGGAGACTGCTGAACAGCCCGACGTACGCCATCAGTGTGAGGTTGCGCTGGACCGCATTCGCAAGCAGAAGCCGGTTGAACCTGCCGCTGCAGAACAGATTGCTGCGCTTGACTCCGAAGCGTTTGGCCGCGTGCAGGTTGGCGAACCGGCCCCCAACTTCACGCTCAACGATACCGAAGGCACCGCGTGGTCGCTATCAGACCTGCGAGGCGAGAAGACCGTCGTTCTGCTCTGGGTGTTCGCGGATTGGTGCCCGGTCTGCCACAAGGAGTTTCATGCACTCATTCGTCGCGAGGCACAGTTTCGAGAGTTCGATGTAGCCGTTGCCACGCTGGAGTGCCATGACCGCTACCGGGGCCGCGTGATGACGGGTCAAGAACTGCGCCCTTCGTACTGGTTTGCCGACAAGCTACCGGGCGGTCATCCGCTCGATGCATATCCTGATGGCATCTGGTGGCCGCATCTCCTTGACCAGGGGGCCACGGTCGGCGCCCGCTACGGCATCGATCCGTGGCAGTTTGCCGTGCACTCCGAGTACGTAAATCGCCCGGCCACTGTCATTATTGATACAGAGGGCGTGGTGCAGCTTGCCTATTTCGGAACGTATTGGGGCGACCGTCCAACCATCGGTCAGGTTTTAAACATGATAGAGACAGACACCTACACGTTCAACGCTCCTCCTCCACGCAAGGGCCCACACTAACACCTTTTGGGGGAGCTCGCCGCCTTCATTACCCAACTCATCTCTGTAGACCATTCTTGTTGAGATCCCCCATAGACGGAACGCCTGTGCCCATGGCATTCGTTGCTAAAGCGGTTGCTATACTCTGCTTATTCCGCCGTGCCTCATGATGCCATCCCTGCACATCGACTGGAACGTGGACCCCGTACTGTTCGATCTGGGACTGTTTCAAATTCACTGGTACGGTGTCCTCTTTGCCACCGGTTTCTTTCTGGGCTATCTTGTGGTGCAGCGCATGTTTGTGTGGGAGGAGAAACCGCTGCGCGATCTGGAGCCGCTCTTCTTTTACGTGATTGGCGGCGCGGTCATCGGGGCGCGGCTCGGGCATATCGTGTTCTACAACCTGACGTACTACGTGCTCAATCCCATCGAAGTCTTCTACATCCACCAGGGCGGACTCGCCAGCCATGGGGGCGGCATTGGCATTATCATCGCGTTGTATCTGTACGCACGCTCGCGCCGCGAGCAGCCGTACCTGTGGGTTACCGACCGGGTGGTGGTGCCTACCGCACTGGCAGGCATGTTCATCCGCATCGGCAACGTGTTCAACTCAGAGCTCTACGGCATGCCTGCTGATGTGCCATGGGCATTCGTCTTCGAGCGGGTCGATGCGGTGCCGCGCCACCCTGTGCAGTTGTATGAGGCGCTGGCCTACGGGCTGATCTTCGTGGTGCTGTTTCTGGTGTACCGATGGCGAGTCTATCCGCGCACGCAGCAGGGGGAGGCACAGCACGGCCTGCTATCGGGGCTTTTTCTCATCCTCGTATTCACTGCCCGCTTCGGGCTGGAGTTCTTCAAAGCGCCGGTATCGGACCTGGTGCAGGTCCTCCCCATCGATATGGGGCAGCTACTGAGTCTCCCTGCGGTGCTGCTGGGGCTGTGGCTGCTGTGGCGGGTGCGGCGGCCTGCGTGAATGCTACTCGCCCCCCTCGGGCGAGGCCGATGAGGTAACGGGCGCAGCCGGAGCGGGTGCAGTCGACTCAGGCACCTCGCCCGGCTGAAAGCAGTCGCGACAGCGCGGCTCGTAGGCTTCGGTGGCGCCCAAGAGCACGCGCTCATCGCCCGGCACAATGCGCTGCGAGTGATTCGCCGGGGCACCGCACTGCACACAGATCGCGTGCAGCTTGGTGACGTGCTCGGCAATCGCCATGAGCTGCGGAATCGGCTCGAAGGGCTGGCCCTTGTAGTCCTGGTCGAGCCCGGCCACGACCACGCGCACGCCACGCGCCGCCAGCGTCTGGCACGCCTCGACCAGATCGTTGCCAAAGAACTGGGCTTCGTCGATGCCGACAACGTCGGCGCCATCGGCCTGGCGAATCATCGACGCAGCCGACTCTACGGGCACCGTGGGCAGGGCTGTTTCGTCGTGTGAGACCACTTCGTCGTCGCTGTAGCGCGTGTCGAGGGCCGGCTTGAACGCAATGGTCTCTTGCCGTGCAATGCGCGCACGGCGCAGGCGACGAATGAGCTCTTCGGTTTTGCCACTGAACATCGATCCGCACACGACTTCAATCCAGCCGGCGTTGCGGGTTCGGTCTACGATATGAGGCTCCATGAAACGCATTTTCCTCCAACAAAATATACGGGGCCAGACAGCATAGGCTGCATGCTGTGTACAGGGTAGCATGTGGCTGGTGCAGATGCCACGCCCAATCGTCACATTCCGACGAAAAGCCCCAGTGCTTGTGCTCAGTCGGCTACAGCGGGACGCCCCTCCGGAAGCGCCGCGTCCAGGTGCAGCACGAGCGTGTGGGCGGCGTCGAGGGCCGCCAGCCGCGAGTCGTGCGACGGGTGGGCGGGGCTGAAGCGCGCCTGGTCGCAGGCGTGCAGCAGTTCTTCGGCGGTCTCGCGGACGGGACGGTCGATGCCATGCGCGTCCAGCACGGCAAATAACTCGTGCCGGGCGAGTCCGTTGGGCGAGCGGTTAAGGCGTTGTGCAACCAGTTCCACAACAGCCCGCTCCAGCGCGCGGTAGAATGCCGCCGTGGTACCGGCCCGCAACGCATGCTGGGCAGCATCAAGATGGATCTGGGCCTGCTTCATAGCAGGATCAGCAGCGGCTGTATCGATTTTTCCGGACGACTGCGATGCCTCTGCATCCTCCTGAGTGCTGCCCTGTGGACCTGATGTACGCTGTTCCTGGGTGGGGCTGCGGCGTAGCCGGGTCAGTAGCACAGCGCCCCACTTCCAATAGGCCCACGCCCCAGCGGCTCCAAGGGTAAGTGTTCCGCTAAGCAGCAGTGCCCATCGGAACCATCCGCCCGTGTTCGGGGACGACTGCGCCGCCGGGCTTTGCTCTGCTGGTGATACGTTTGGAGCGTTATCGCGAGGCTGCACATGCACCGGTACTGCCTTGGCGTTGTGCGTTATGAACGACTCGACCTCCGGGTCGAAGTGGCTCCACGACAGCGCAGGCACAACGAAGGGCTCCGCCGTGCGCGGCACCAGCGTGTAGGTGAACGTGCGCGTGCCGTGCAGATAGCCCTGCGTCCGCTCGAACGTTGTTTCGGTGCGCGGCCCCATCACATCCACATGCTGCGGCAGACGCAGCGGCGGTGCCTCAACAGCGTAGAGGTTGCCTGTGCCTTCTACGGTGAGCGTAACCGAAAGCCCCTCGCCAACGGCGACGTCGCTGGGCACCGGGCGGCGCTCCCACTGGAACGCCCCCACCGCACCGCGAAACGACGCGGGAGCGTCTTCTTCGGGAACGGGCTGGGCGGTGACTTGCACGGGCGGCGAGGCCAGCATGAGATCCTCAAACGCACGCTGCATGGGCATGATCTGGTCGGCCGTTGCCATGCCCAGGCCAGGCGTAGCTTCGGTTTCCACACGCAGCGGACGCACGCGCAGCGATCCGGCCCGCGTGGGAAACGTGGCCACCCGCTTGATTACGATGTACCGATACGTGGCGTTGGGCGTATCGGGCTGCGGCTGGCCATTCACTTCCAGCTCCTCGCGCCAGAACCCCGGCGCCTCCCACGCCTCGGCCAGGCGGCTCTGGCGCAGGCGAATGCCGGGCCGAAAGTAGAGCCGGTACTCAATGGGCACCTGCTCTCCTACGAAAACCGCCGTGTCAGCAGGCGTCACGTCAATGAAGAGGTCGTCGTCGCTAATAAGCGGTTCCGTAGCTCCGTTGGTCTCGCGTTGGGGCCCGCGTGCCGCCTCAGAGGCGCCCCCCGAGCCATGCCCCGTAGGAGGCATTCCAGTGCGGGTCGACTGCGGCACGACTTCCACGTCAATGGTGCCCGTCGACACCGTTTGCGTGCCAATCTGCACCGTTACCGGATCGAACGTCGCTGTACCCAGCCGCATGGGCCGGTAGCGCCACGAAAACGTGACCACCCGCTCAGAGCGTCCGTTGCGTTCGTGGGCATGCTGCTCCGTAGCCGGAGTCGCATTCAGCAACACCAGGTTCGATGTCGGGGGCGGTTCGGGCGTGCGAATGGAGGCAAGCGGTGCGCCCTGTATCTGCAGCGAGTACGTAATTCGCTCTTCCGAGCCAATCGTATACGCGTCGACCTGGGCCTCCACCTGCACGGCCGACTGCCCCTGCGCAGGACCAATGCTCCACAGCGCGAGCATGGCAATCCCAAGTAGAACGCGCACAGGCATGGCAACGCAACGTAGTGAAAGAAGACCATTGACAGCGTTTCTACGGCGCGCCTGCAACGGAGTTACACCTGTATCGAGGTGCGGTTGGGGGCGTAACAACGGCCAGCCCCCGCTGCCTTACCAATCGCGCCCCGTTTCGGGAGGAGCCCCAAACGAACGCATGGCCCGCATCAGCGGCTGACCCTGCGCCTCTACCAGTTGCAGCAACGCCTCGGCCTGCGCCTGCGTCAGGGGCGTAACAGGTTGGGGGGAGGCCAAACTGGGCGATGACGCCGACGGTGGGTTCCGGACCTCCGTGGGCTCGCGCTCTGCTTCGGGCACGGTCGCACGGGGCGATGGGTCTCCGTTCGAGCCAGGGCGTTCCGATGCAGTGCCCGGCGTACCCGCTTGCCCCGCGTCTCCATCCGAAGGCGCCTTGTCAGAACGCGGGGGATCGCTCTCTCCGGGGTTCGGTGAAGGCGATTCGCCGGTCTGGGGGTTGCCGTCGGTGCCGTCGTCAGACGCGTCGTCTTGGCGGTCGCCCTGGGTCTGGTTTCCCCCCTGGTTCGAGTCAGCACGCTCGCCGTCTTCAGCGCCTGCTCCGGCGCCCGACTGGCCCGTCTCAGACGGATCGGGCTGCGGCGGCTGGCGCTCGATTTCGGCCTGAAGCGCCTGTAGCTTGGGATGGTCGGGCGCCACGCGCAGCCCTTCTTCCACGGCCTGCAACGCAGCCTCGGCCTCGTCGGCCAAGTAATGCTGAGCGGCACGATGGAAGTAAGCCGTCCCGATGTCACTGGAGCCATCCGACTGGGCCGCTGCGGGGCTGCTTCCGAGCAGACTCAGCGCGAGAAGCCCGAGCATCCAACCGAATACTCTGTAGCGGTGGGAACGTGGCAAGCTACAGGCACTCATGGCATCGGCACGCTTTGCGGCGACCACGTGAATACGGACCAGGCCAGCAAGCCCCATCCTACGATAAATGCCACGCCCCCGATGGGCGCTACGGCCCCGAGTATCGGTGTGTCAGTGAGCACGAGGGTGTACAGGCTGCCCGAAAAGAACACAACGCCTGTTAGAAAGCTGACACCGGCCCAGAAGACCGGTGTAGCCGGAGCGCCCAGCGCCAGCAGTCCCCCCGCTGCTACGAGGGCAAGGGCATGGTACATCTGGTACTGCACCCCCGTGTTGAACGTGTCGATGCGATCGGGCGAGACGCGGGTTTCGAGTCCGTGCGCGCCAAACGCGCCCAGCGCCACGGCCAGCCCCGCCAGCACCGCGCCCACGCCAAGAAAGAAGCGAATCGTCATGATGCAGAACAGCAGTTGGTGCAACAAACGGCGGCAGGCGATCTACGCATTGCCCGAGGCTGCCGCAGAGAGCGCCTGCAGCAGCTCAACGTCCGAGGCATCCCCGTCGTCGGGCACATCGGCGCGATCGGCATCGCCCCAGAGGCGTTCGATGTTGTAGTGCGCGCGTTTTTCTTCGCTAAAGACATGGACCACCACATCCACATAGTCGAGCACGACCCACTCCAGTGCCTCGGTGCCTTCGCGCTGCCAGGGGCGCTCACCGCACGTCTCCTCGATATGATCCATCACCCCGTTTGCAATGGCGCGGATCTGCACGTCTGAGCCGCCGGTGCCGAGCACAAAGAAGTCGGCCATGGCAGCAATGGAGCGCAGGTCAAGCACCACAATATCCGTGGCTTTCTTCTCGGCCATGGCGTCAACGGCGTGGGCGGTTAGCGCATAGCCGGGGTTTTGGGGAGGGCGCCGTGTGGGCGCATCGGGCGATGGGGGCGTGTTCGGGGTAGCCATGTAGTAGAGCGTAATGAGAGTAGGGAGGGCGAGAAGCAGTGCAGCGCCGACTGAGGCAGCTAATCGGCGGTCTGAAAGGGCGGTAGCGTTTCGTAGTCGTGCCCAATGAGCACCGAGGCGTCAAGATACATCTCTGGATTTACGTTTTGATGCACATGCTCGTCATCTACGCCAAGCGCCTGTGCCACACGGCGGGCCGATTCGGGATCGCCGATGCGGTCAATCACCTGTGTGTGTTCGACATCGAAGCTTGTGTGGTTGCCCACATCGACCACATCGAACCCCTTGTCGCGCAGATACGACATCACGGTCGCCGCCAGGCCGTCGGCCCCGGCAGCGTTGCGGACCTCCACCTGGATGACCGTGCCTACCAGTTCGTCCGATGTCGTAGCGCGGTCGGGGTTGGTAGGCGGCGTGCGGCCGGGCTGGGCGACCAGCCCATAGACGAGTGCTGCACACATCAGGCCAAGCATGGCCAGCGCCACGTTGAGCATTATTTCTTTAGCACGCGCGGCAGACCAACTCATACGCAGGGCCGTCTCGTACGCAGGGGCAGGCGTAGCTGCTTGGAGGTCTCAGTTAGTTGCGCCAGAACAGATTGCTGGTCCCGGTATGGGCCCGCATGCCCACATGGCTGCGGTGTCCGTAAGGGCTGTACGCGCCGCCATAGGGACTCATGTACGAGCCATGTGGACTCTGGCGCATCTGAAACCGAAACTCCATGTTTTCGGAGGGACGATACGCCACTTCGGCGTTCCGTAAGAAGACGCGGGCGTCTTGCTCATTGGCAAAGGAGTTGCTTCCACCAAAGGGCGAGTGCGACAGGCTCACGTCCACGCGCGCGGCCCATTGCTCGTTGAACTGCCACATCATGGAGTTGGTGTACATGCCGAGCGAGGCCGAATTGCCCCCGAAGCGCGACATGGACATCTCGTAGGCATGCGACATCCGAAAGTGCTCATCGCTAAACAGCGTATTCAGCAGGCTTCCTGCTGTGGAGCCGTCGTCGTAGAGCGCCGCCGGAGCCGGGCGGCTGGCCGTTTCGCGTAGCTGCGCCTGGGCAGGCTGCATCACGCTAAGCATGACCACTAAGCAGAGCAACGAAAAGAAAGCACGCATAGGCGATTCACCTCGGAAATCCAGGACGTAATGGGGAAAGCGGTTCATGGCAGTGCCACGTTTAGTCGGTACCCGCCTTCTGCTTTTTTGTTCGATGCAGGCAGACATACGTTTTGCGCTGTGCAAGCCCCCCGAAAGCCTCTCGTGGTACCGGTCTGCTGGATGAGTCTGTACGCCACTCTCGATGTTTGAAGTGGCCGTTTGACGTATGCACAATGCTACTGCATGCTGCTACCGGCGACTATTTCCTTATCTCATGGCCCATGCGGATATCCGCCGCCAGCGCGCGCTTTTCGCCTGTTTTGACACATATGGTAAAACATTTGACACGCTCGGAAAAGCATTCCTTCGTGCGTACGGGTACGTTGGGAGCACGTAACAGTCCTGCCGCTGATCACGCTCATGTGCTTCCTGCTGTGTTATGGCCTCCACTGTTGAAGAACGGCTTCTGGCCGATGCCTCTCCTGGGCATGCCGCACGCTGGCAACGTTTAATTCCGAACCAGCTACGCACAACCACGCACCCGGGCGTGCATCAAGTGTTAGACCATGTGATGCATCTGGATACGGCTCTGGATCCGCCCGTGTGGACGGCGCTCTCGGAAGCTCGTTCAGTGCAGCAGTTGCGTGCACGGTACCGACGACTTGCGGCGCAGCATGCCACCCCGCACTCGAAAGCGGACAACGACGCGCCCGTAACTTCTTCGGTTGCGCCGAAGGTGGATGCGCTGCTTCATTTTCTGCAAGAACAAGCGGCTCGCATTCCCGAGGGACCTGTGCTCTTAAACACGCTGCATCAGCGCTGTCAGTGGATGTGGGT
Source organism: Longimonas halophila (assembly GCF_002554705.1). Classification (GTDB taxonomy): domain Bacteria; phylum Bacteroidota; class Rhodothermia; order Rhodothermales; family Salinibacteraceae; genus Longimonas; species Longimonas halophila. The sequence continues at coordinate 83,605 of NZ_PDEP01000015.1, forward strand.
GGCCAGCACACTGCATGCTGCGTTTACGCATCCGATGCTCTCGGAGCTGGGCCGCCTGCGGCAGGGGAAGCCACCGCGCAACTGATGGCCCTGCCCTCGACTATTCCACCCAAACGGTCTTCACGTTTACAAACTCACGGATGCCGTGAGCGCCTAACTCGCGTCCGTAGCCGCTGTCTTTGATGCCACCAAACGGCAGGCGCGGATCGCTCTTCACCATGCTGTTCACGAACGCACAGCCCACCTCCAGCTGCTGCGCGATCTGCTCGCCGCGCTCGATGTTTTGCGTAAAGACCGCACCACCCAGTCCAAACTGCGTATCATTGGCCAGGTCCACGGCATCCTCAGCATCCGCCGCCACGACAATGGACGCCACTGGGCCGAAGATCTCTTCGACGAAAGCCACGCTGCCCGGCACCACATCGGTAAGGACCGTGGGCGGCATGTAGAAGCCATCGGTATCGGCAGGCACTTCAGCTTCAGCAGCGATGGTGGCGCCCTCGTTCACCGCACGGTCAACCTGGCGGCGGACCGTGTCGCGCAGGTCGGCGCGGGCCATCGGGCCGATGTCGGTGGCCGGGTCGGTCGGGTCGCCCACGGTGAGGGCGTCCACTGTGGCTGCGACGCGCTCGGTGAACGCATCCGCAATGGGGGCTTCTACGATGAACCGTTTCGCCGCGATGCAGCTCTGCCCATTGTTCTGCATGCGCGCCTGCACCGCTGTGTCCACGGCAGCATCCAGATCCGCATCTGCCAAAACAATGAAGGGGGCGGAGCCGCCCAGTTCGAGCACGGTGGGTTTGACCTGGGCGGCTGCTTGCTGCGCCACGGCCTGGCCGGCCCCCACGCTGCCGGTGAGCGTAACCGCCTGCACGCGCCGATCGGCAATGCACGAGCTTACGGTATCCTCGTCGATGCGGAGCGTCTGCACCTCACCGCTGTCGAACCCCGCCTCCACACAGAGCTGCTCAATAGCTTCCGCACAGCCCATCGTGTTGGGCGCGTGCTTTAAGAGCATGGTGTTGCCCGCCATGAGCGCCGGCGCACCGAACCGGAACGCCTGCCAGAACGGGTAATTCCACGGCATAATCGCCAGCACCGTCCCCAGCGGCTCATACCGCACGTAGGAGCGCTGCGCATCGGTCTCCACCGTCTTGTGCGATAGGATGTCAGCGCCGTGCTCGGCATAGTGACGGCAGACCCACGCGCACTTCTCAGCTTCGCCCTTCGCCTGACTGAGCGGCTTGCCCATCTCGCGCGTCATAAGCGCGCCCCACTCGTCCGGTCGCGACTCCAGCGCATCGGCCAGAGCGTGCAGCCGCGCCGCACGCTCCTCGAACGGACGCGATTTCTGGATGATTGCTGCCTCATGGGCCCGCTGCAAGCGCGCATCCACTTCGGCGTCGGTGTGCGCGTCGTACGTGGCGATGGGCGTGTTCGTGGCGGGGTTGATCGACGTGAAGGACGTGGGCATAGCGAAAGCAGGTTGAATTCGGGTGGATACGAACACGTGTGCCCGAACGAAAGCGGTTTGCAGGGAGATCCGTGGGGCGCGGGGCTTGCATGAAGCTTCCTTCTCAAGAACGTAGGGACACGGCGCGCCGCGTCCCTACATAATCGTGTGGCCCCAAGACGTGTAGGGCTCTGCTCTTGCGGGCGCTGTCCCAGCCGCATGCTACACGCCAGGAATGAGTACGTTGAGCGGCTGGCCGTCTGCACGGCGATACACCTGAAAGTCCGAATCGGTCGTAAAGATCGTGGGAGCTGCCTGGCGCTCCGCCATCTGCACAAGACAGGCATCGGCGAAGGACATGGGTTGGTCGGCGTAGGCGTTCATGATCTCATGTATATGCTCTGCATTCGGGGCGTAGGAAAATGGCACGGCTACGGCACCGCGTTCGAGGAAACGAATGAGCTGCTGGGTCCCTCGGGGCACATGCTCCAGCAGGTGAAAGGCCTCCGAGAGCACGGCCTCACACGTGTAGAGGGGGGTAGTGAGGTGAGCCATCTGCGTTTTAGTCCAGGTATGGTGCTGATCCCGCCGGTCAAAGAAGGCTACAAGCGGCCCGGCGTCAATGAGCACCTCAGTCTTTGCCATAATCCTCCATGTATTTAGGGTTGGTGGAGAGGTCACTCGGTCCTTCCACAGAACCGCACAGGTCCTGCGCGAGCTCTAACACTGAACCTGGTTGCGGTTCGATGGCGTCTGCTTCCTCATCCGTGTCCGCGGCAAGTTCGCGCTCAACGGCAGCCAGCACGGCCTCTTTCTGCGTGCTCCCCTTGCGCTCGGCCAGGCGCTTGATCTTGGCCTTCTGCGCTGGCGTCAGGCGCATCTTGAATGACTCTGTTGCTTGCTGTGACATATTAGGGCGCATTGGGACTGACTGAAAATACGTACGTTTCTTGTATATTCACATGCGCGTCTTGTTGCCCCAAGAGACGCAGATCATTGCGTGGCGCTCCATCCTCGCCCAACACGTAGGGACACGGCGCGCCGTGTCCCTACGTGATTCGTATGCTGCGTCGATTCGAGCAGATCAGGCATGCGCCCGCCCTACACCCATGCGTCCGGCCGCCAGATCGCGCAGGCGGTCGGGACCCGTGGGCTCGTTGGGCATCCACGGCGCGAGGGCGGTGCGCGAGGCGTAGTCGTTTTGCACGGTCTCGATCTGCGGCATCTCCGCATGAGCGCGCTCCACAAGCAGTGGATCTGTAGGACCGGCGGCAGCCAGGCTCTGGTTTACGACCCACGCGTAGGGCGTGATGCCCGCCCGCTCCAGGTCGTCCTGCAACTGTTTGGCTTCGAGCACCGGCGTGGTTTCGGGCAGCGTTACGAGCAGCATTTTCGTGTAGTCCGGGTCCTGCAGGCGCATCAGCGGCGTGGTGATGCGCTGTTCGTCGACATCCGCGGTGCGCAGCACTTCGCGGTGATAGGAGCCCGTGGTATCCAGAAGCAGCAGTGTGTGGCCGGTGGGCGCTGTATCTACCACGACAAACTGCCGACGCGCCTGGCCCACCACCCGCGAGAAGGCGCGGAAGACCGCCACCTCTTGCGTGCAGGGCGAGCGTAGGTCTTCTTCGAGCAGCTCGCGCTCTTCCGGATCCAGATTCTTGCCTTTGGTCTTCAGCACGCGCTCGCGGTACTGCTCGGTGGCCTCGTTTGGGTCGATCGCCTCGACCGTCAGGTTTGGCTGGCTGTCGCCGATAGTGTCGTGGATATGCGCGGCCGGATCGGTGGTGGTGAGCAGCACGTCTTCGCCCCGCTCGGCCAGTTCAACAGCGACCGCAGCGGCAATCGTGGTCTTACCTACGCCGCCCTTGCCCATGGTCATGATGAGCCCATGCCCGTCGTCGGCAAAGCCGCTCACGAGATCCTGTACGGTCGGCAGGCTGACGCTGGGCGCGCGCTCGGGGCCTTCGGTCGTTGAGGCGGGCGTTGCATCGTCATCGAGCAGCGTGCGTAGCGCGTGGAGGCCGACCAGGTTGTGACCCTTCAGCGGCACGACGTCGCGCGGCAGATCGGCGATCTCATCAGGGATCTGCGCAACGGCGTCGTCGGCGCGTTGCTGCATGGCGGCCGCCAGCGGATCGCCGGGGTCCTGCGCCTGAAAGACGCCATTCACCACGAGCTGCTGATTGGTGATGCCGAGGTCGCGCAACTCGCCACTGGAACGGGCCGCCTCGTGGAGTGCCGAGCGCTCGGGACGCGCCACGAGCACCAGTGTGGTGCGGTCGCTGTCGTTGAGGGCCTCCACCGCTTCGGTGTAGCGGTCCTGCTGCGCCTCCAGCCCCGAGACCGGACCCAGGCACGACGCGCCTTCGGGGTTGTCCTCGATGAAGTCGCTCCACGCCGCGGGCAGCTCCAACAGGCGCAGCGTGTGACCGGTGGGTGCGGTGTCGAACACGATATGATCGTACGGGGCCGTCGCCTCCGAATCCGCAAGAAACTGCGTGAACTTGTCGAACGCCGCAATCTCGGTGGTGCAGGCCCCAGAGAGCTGCTCCTCAACCTGCGCGACGGTGTCCTCGGGCAGCACGCCCATCATCGGCTCAACAACCCGCTCGCGGTAGGCATCGGCGGCCTGTTCGGGATCGATGTTGATCGCCGACAGATGCGGCACCGTGTCTACCGAGGCCACCTCGGGACCCACCGGCGCTTCGAGCACCTGCTCCAGGTTCGACGCGGGATCGGTGCTAATGAGCAATACGTTGTGGCCCGCGTCGGCCAGCTTCACTGCCGAGGCGCACGCAAGCGACGTTTTGCCCACCCCGCCTTTGCCGGTAAAAAAGAGATGGCGCGTGGGGCTGTTCAGGTAGGAGAGCATATCTTTAAAATATAGGTGTTTAGGGGGATACGAAGCGATGCGGCAGGCAGCATCAAGTATACCGCGCTACGCAGGTTCGAGGCCCACGAGTTGGTTCAGTTCGTCGCGCGAGGGATAGTCGCCGGTATGGACGATCTCGCCATCCACAAGGATCAGCGGCAGCACGTCGTGCCCGTCATCCATCAGCGCATCGTAGACGACCGCCGTATCCATAAATGCTTCGGGGGTGGTGCTCGGATTGTAGCGTGTAACCTCTGCGCCGTGGCGCCGTAGTTTGCGCAGAGCGCCGGAGAACGCCACAAGCGTCTCATCGGCCTCGGGGCCGCAGACGCCGGTCGAGCAGCACATGGGCGGGTCGAACACATCGATGGTCGGCATAGTCGCCTCTTTAGGCATAGTCGCTTTGGTTCGGTTCAATGATGCTGAGAAGGTAGGTAACGGCATGTGCAGGTTTCCTCCTCCTTTGCTGACTGTCTTGTGGCAGCATACGCAATCCTAACATCCCCCATTCCCTCACGCTGTTCGGGCGTTTCCCCCTTCGCGAAGGGGAGACACGAGCGTCAGCGACTGACGAAGCGAAGCGGAGTACATGTCGCGCAGCGACAAAGGGGGATGCCTGCCCGGAAAAGACAATGGAAAAACCCGCACACTGCGTTAGGTAGGTGCTTAGGAGGTAGGTGCTGGTTTGGTGCCCTGCACAGTAATACTCCACAGACGCGCGCCGCCCGTTGCCGCATTGACCAGCGTGTCTACTCCTGCAGGCAGGGTCTCTTTGGGGATCTCGATTTCGCGGCGCGACAGGACCTCAACCGCTGCAAAGCCCGCCGCCTCAATCTGATGCAGATAGTCCGTCTCTTCTAGCGCTCCGGCCACGCATCCCGCATACAACGCTGCCGAACGCTGAATGAGGTCCGGGAGCGTGCCCTCGGATACGATATCAGACACCGTGAAGTGACCGCCGGGCTTTAGGATGCGGTGGATCTCGGCGAAGGCGTGCGCTTTGTCGGGCACCAGGTTGAGCACGCAGTTGGAGAGCACCACATCGGCGGTGCCCGCTTCCAGCGGAATGGCCTCGATGTCGCCTTCGATGAACGAGACGTTGTCGAACCCGAACTGCTCAGCATTCGCTGTGGCTTTGGCGACCATCTCTGGCGCAAAGTCCACGCCGATAACGCGTCCGGTGTCGCCCACGATGCGGCGCGCTACGAACGCATCGAGTCCGGCGCCTGAGCCCAGATCGACGACGGTCTGTCCGGGCTCCAGTCCCGCGTGTTCTGTGGGCACGCCACAGCCCAGATGCAGATCGGCCTCGGCCACGTAGCCGTCGACGGTGTCGTAGGCATCGCCGATCATGTTGGTGACGTCGCCCGCGGATCCGCAGCACGAGGGGCCGCAGCCTGCTGCATCGCCACGGGCAATAGCTGCGTAGGTGGAACGGACGGTGTCGCGGAGGGCGTCGTGCTCAGAAGAAGGAGGCATCGCTGGGTGGCGTTAGTTTCGTTTATCGTCGATATACGATATTGCGACGTATGGGCATTGGTTTCCCGCTGCACATGCATTCATGAGTCGTTCATCGCATTTGTGCGATTAATGCGGTGGTGAGGCGCATGGCTACGCCTGACCAAGATTGTCAGTCTCCGAAGATCCGATGCCTTGCTTCATTCGCAGTTCGTCCTGGCGGTTCGTTTATTGATTGCAAGGTAGCGGTTCAATGCTAAGTGATGGACCAAATATACCAGTAGCCGGAGACTGGGAGCGCCACCCGGCGCGGACGTCTCCGGCGAGACTGACGGGAGCGAACGGAGGACCGTTCGCCTCAGTCAACGTTTTTACCAGAAGGCCATCACTTAAGGTCTATCCACTACCGATTGCAACCGGCCCCCGCCTCCGGCTCCGGCACGACCTGTTCATTCGCTTGTCTCGTTCCCTCATATCCGTACGGCCCATGCACTCCGACGAGAAGCTCTCCAAAAAACGATACAAGAAGGAACTCAAACGCCTCCGCATTGAGTTGCGACGGCTGCAGAAGTGGGTTAAGATGCAGGGGATGCGCGTTGTTCTCGTGTTCGAGGGGCGCGATGCGGCGGGCAAGGGCGGCGCGATCAAGCGGCTCATCAAACCGCTCAATCCGCGCTTCTGCCGCGTGGTGGCGCTCGATAAGCCGACGGAGCGTGAGCAGACGCAGTGGTACTTTCAGCGCTACGTAGCGCACCTGCCCTCGGCGGGCGAAATTGTCATCTTCGACCGGAGCTGGTACAATCGGGCGGGCGTGGAGCGCGTGATGGGGTTCTGCACGGACGAAGAGTATGAGCGCTTCCTGCGGGATGCGCCCAAGTTCGAGCAGTTGCTCATTTCCTCGGGCATCCTGCTGGTCAAGTACTGGTTCTCGGTCAGCGCCGAAGAGCAGAAGAAGCGGTTCAAAAAGCGCATCAACAGCGATACCAAGCGGTGGAAGCTCAGTGCGATTGACCTGGAGTCGCGGGCGCGCTGGCAGGAGTACTCACGTGCGAAGGATACGATGTTCGAGTACACCGACACCGAGGCGTCGCCCTGGTATGTGGTGCCGTCGGATATTAAGCGCAAGGCGCGCCTCAACTGCATTCACCACTTCCTGAGCATGGTGGACTATGAGGAGGTGGAGTTTGTGATGCCCACGGAGATCACGCTGCCGCCCAAACAGGAGGAACTCGACTACGAGCGTCCGCCGATCGATTCGCAGCGGATTGTGCCGCAGGTGTATTAGGCGATGCCCAATCCGCTGGCGCATCCCGCACACATACAACCAGGCGCTCACGGAATCAGATCGTCCAGCAGGCCGCGCCCGTGGATCGTTACGCTTGGGATGAAGAGCACCGGGTTGTCGTTCGAGATGTCGAGCGCGGGCTCGTCGTAGTAGAGGCCGATCTCGGGCGAGATGCCCAACTGCTGGTCGCCAATGCGCACGCCGAAGAAGCCGCCCACCGTGGGCGTATCCGACGCGGCCGACTCGCTCAAGGGAAGCGTCTGCATGATGCGCGATCCGCCGTAGGGCGTCAGGGTTGCGGCCTCAGGGCCAGATGCGATGAGCGTGCCGCCAAAGTACCAGTTCTGCCCGTAGTTGATGAACCCGGTGCCGCCCATCACGGCCATGGCGAAGCCGGACGTATCGGCGCCCACGAAGCGGCGCTTTACGTTGACTACGACGCCGCTAATGCCGGGCAGGCGCACGCCTACGTCGGTCTGTTCGTTGACCCCAAATCGGATTTCGGTATCCAGGCCCATATATCCCACGGCTTCTTCCTGATCATTCGTGTCAATGCCTTCGAGTCCGTTGGGCACGGCGTAGACGGTTGTGGTTGCAACCGGCCCGTCGGCCTCGTCGACCGGATGCGCGGTGGTTCCGGTAGCGTACGGCAGGCAGCCGGTCAGCAGGAGCGTACAGGCGACCACCGCGAGTAGCGAGAACGCGTGCATCCATGTGTACGAGGACGCGCGGAGGAGCAGGGGAGTCATGACAGGGACGTCGCTGAGATGATGGACGGTGCGGGCGCTTCACGATTTTATTATAGTCAACAGCCTGCTTCGGTGCAACGCCGGCCCCCTTGCCGGAGATGCCCGCGCCTGAGGGCCGCTCTCGCCCAATTGCATCTGCTGAGCGCCGGGGAGATGGTTCGACTGCGCTCACCATGACATGTCCGGAGGATGAACCAAATGTTTGGGGAAGTGCTCACCCCACAAACGCGCCATCATCGGTCGGGGTGAGGTGGCCGAGGGTGGCCAGGGTGTCGAGGAGGTCGCGGACCTTGGCGCGTGGGGCGCGGTGGAAGTGCCGGGCCACTTGCTCGGGCGTGAGCGGGTCGCCGGTCTGTTCGACGACCTGACGCACCAGCTGCGCCCGCTCGGCCAGCGTGCCGGGCCACGGCAGCGGCTCCACGGGCGCGCCATCGCCGCTAAGCTCGATCTCCAGATCCAGCGCGGCCTGCGTGGTGGCGTCGGGGTCCTGGTAGGCGGGGCGCAGGTAGCGGATGTGCCCCTGCTCTTCTTCGGCGCGCCGCTCGGCGTTTAGGTCCACCAGGCGCTGCAGAATTGCGTCTTCGGGCAGGTCGGCGGGCCAGCCGTAGGCATCGGCGACGGCGGCGTCGAGGTCGTCGTGCAGTTCCTTGAGCAGGCCCACCAGCCCCTGTTCGTGGATCTGCCGCTCGTCGTCGGTCAGCGATTCGCCGGCGCGCTCCTTGTCGAGCACGTTGTAGAGCCCGGTCATGGTGAGGCCGTCGTGCGCCGCCAGCCGCTCTTTACGATGCCGATCCAGCTGCTCGCCCAGTTTGCGGATGCGCGCTTTCTGCGCCTCGCTCGCGGCCGGGAAGGGGAAGGGGTCGAAGCACTGGGTTTTTACATACACAGGATCGTTTCCAACTCCCAATCTTCCACCAGCAGCCAACGACCAAAGGACATGAATACGACTGGATAGCACCCCAAGATGGAAAGCGTCGCTGAGTGTGATTGCAACCAGCTTCTTATCTGGCAAAATCGCTGAGTTGAGGAACTGGAAGAAACGATGCTTAGCCACCTCAGGTGTGGCGATATATCTCTCTATGTCTTCGAAAGCTGGTCGCAGTGTGCTAATAGGCTCGCCGAATATCCACCAGTTTTCTCGACGGGACTTTCTTCTATTCTGTTCGCGTTCAGGTTTCACATGCTCCTTAACATGCTGGTATACAGCCGGAAAACGGTTCCGCACCTCCTCAGCCTCCAAACCATATAGATCTATTACCATCACATCACGGGATTCTTGTGCCAAGTCCCGGCCATTACGATAAGGTCTAATGTGGTTCTCCAAGCCATCAATCTCTCCCAACCCAAGCGCATGCGCTTTTTCTTTTTCAACAATGAATCCTGATCCGGCAAGCATCACCCCAACACCGCTGATGTCTTCATTCGCTTCTAACGGCTCAGCTCCTGCGATGTCTGCACCGATCGTCAGGTCCGGCAGGATGTTGCCGATGCGTTCGTCCAGCTCCACATCCCAGTGAATGCCGGTGGACTGCTCCTCGCGCGTTACGGTCTGCAGCGTGCCTTTCTGGTCGGTCACCGCGCCCACGGTCATCGCAATGCGCACGTCCGAGCCATCGGTGGAGGCGACCCACGGGTGATCGGGAATCGCAAAGACCAGGCTCACCGGCGTACTGGCCTTGATCTGCTTCTCCATCACCTTGCGGTTAAAGGTCTGCCGGATGCTGTTGGTGGTAATCAGCCCGAAGCGCTCTGCACTCGCATCCCACCCATCCAGCTTGCCGCGTACGGCTTTGGCGGCTTTGTACCACCAGAACATCACGAAATCGGCGCTTTGGCGCACTTTGCGATAGTACGCATCGCGTAGCGCTTCGGTGTAGCCGTCGCCCAGCGCCTCCCGCATGTCTTTCGCGCCGATGAACGGCGGGTTGCCCACAATGAAATCGGCCTCGGGCCAGTGGGCGGGGCGCGGGTTGGTGTAGTCGTAGACCGGCTCCTGCGCGTCGGGATCGGGCACCATCTCGCCGGTGGTGGGGTCTTCCTTGTAGGTGCGGCGGTCCCACCGCGTCACGGGCGTGCCGTCGTCGGCGGTGCGGGGCTCCTTTTCGTCGTAGGCGAGCACCGCATCCTGGTGGCGGATGTTGTTGTAGCTTTTCAGGATGGGCGCGTCGAGGCGCTCGGCATCGCCATAGGTGCGAAAGTGCCACTGCAGATAGCCAATCCAGAGCACCACATCGGCAATGGCGGCGGCGCGGGGGTTGACCTCCAGCCCCAGGAGCTGCTCGGGCGAGACGCGGTAGCCGCCCGTCATGTCGAGTGACTGCTGTCCGGCGTAGTCGTGCAGGGCATCGAGCACCTCGGCTTCGAGGCGTTTCAGGTGCTCCAGCGTCACGTACAGGAAGTTGCCCGATCCGCACGCGGGGTCGAGGATGCGGACGGAGCAGAGGCGGCGGTGAAACTGCACGATCTGCTCGCGGGCCTTGGCCTCGTTGCCGTTGGCCTCCAGCGCCACGGCAGCAGTCTGCGCGGCCTCGAACTCGGATCGCAGCGGGGCAATGACGGTGGGCACCACCAGGCGCTCCACGTAGGCCCGCGGCGTAAAGTGCGCGCCCAGCTTGTGGCGCTCGCGGGGATCGAGGGCGCGTTCGAGGAGGGTGCCAAAGATGGCGGGCTCGACTTCGGACCAGTCGGCGAGGGCGGCGTCAATCAGGAGTTCGAGCTGGGCTTCGGAGACGGGCAGGGCCTCCGCCTCCGCAAACAGCTGGCCGTTAAAGCGCTGGATGGTGGTTTGGAAGCTGGGCTCGAATCCGCCCTCGTCCATGGTCGTCCACAGATGCTCCAGCGCCTGCGGGAAGGTGTCGAGGTGGCCGCGGTACTGGTTCAGCATGTCGTAGAAGCGGCGCTCGGGTAAGAGCCCCCACAGTACATGACAAAACTCAGGCGGGTCTTAACAAAACAGAACGGGCCTATCCTCCAGCGGTACAGGTCGTGAGACAAACCATGACCTGTGCTGAAGAATAGACCCGTCTGCCTATGCCTTACGTG
>NZ_PDEP01000016.1 GCF_002554705.1 Longimonas halophila
CCTGGAGCGGAGCCTCGAGGCGCTTCGAGAAAGCTGTCGCCAGTACTTCCAGACCCTCTCGCCGCAACAGGCACTCCGCACCGCCGGCATCGGTTACGAGTAATGTTGTTCTGTCGACCTACTTAATCGTGTCGATGTCGTCGTCCAGCAGATGGGTTACGTGCGTTGGCTCCGCAGGCGCGCCAATGGTGGCAATGGCCTGCACCGAGGGCATATCGTGGGCCGCCTGCAGCACCGCGGCCCCGCCCAGCGAGTGGCCAATCAGCAGGGACGGCGCCTCATAGGCATCGGCCAGGAAATCAGCAGCGGCCACCAGGTCCTGCGCGTTCGAGGAGAAGTTCGTATCCGCAAAATCGCCCTCGCTCTCTCCCAGGCCCGTAAAATCGAAGCGCAGCACCGCAAACCCCCGGTCGCACAGCGCCGTGCTAATCGTGCGCGCCGCCCGCAGGTCCTTCGAGCAGGTAAAACAGTGTGCAAACAGCGCGTACGCCGCCGGTTCGCCATCAGGACGCTCCAGGCGCGCCGCCAGTTCGTCGCCACGGTCGTTGGTAAACGTGAGTCGTTCAGAAGCCATGCGTTGCCAGTTCGGTTCGTGAAAGGGGCCGTGTAATTGCCACATGCATATGCACGATGGGTTTTGTGGATGCAAAGCACAGCGTGTTACACCCGTAACGATCCGCACCCCGCGAACCGATTCGCTACACGAAGGCGTGTCATCGCGTAGGTAAAGCTCTCAGTGCCTTGTCGGACGATGTGATGCAGTTCGGCCCGTTCGGCGGCGGCCCCTACTAATTCCAACCCAACTCCTGCACCACTCGTCGCGAGGCTCTGCCTCGTGACGCGCGGCCCGGAGGCTCTGCCTCCACTCGTATCCCCTGAGGGATGAAGCGTGATGATGAGACGATCCAGATGGGGCAGAGAGCCCGGAAGAAGGACCATGCTTGCTTACGCCCGCCATCCGGCGAAAAAAACAGTGGTAGATGCCGCTGCTGCGTGCAATCATTCCTTCTAACTGGCTAACTGGAGTCAACGGTCCCCCGTTGCCTCGGGAAATGAACGCTTCTGCGTTCCCTGGGCGAGGACAGTTGCCGGAGATGCGGGGGCGTGCCACCTGTGCAGAGCTGGCGTTGGGATCCTTCCGCCCAAGGGCGTCAGGACGACTTGGGGGGGCGAACAATAGCTCGGTATTATGAGCTTTCCCTTCCTCTGTAGTCATGCTGAACGCAGTGAAGCATCTCAGGATGCCCCGTTGGAAAGCGATGCCGCCGCACCTGCAAAGGTGAAAGCTCATGCCAAGCGTGCAGGACAGGGTATGGACATTCGATTCGAGTTTTCCCTTAGCCCGCTCCCCTGGAGAGGGGAGCTGTCGCGCAAGCGACTGAGGGGTGGATAGAGCCGCGAAGATCTAAACAGACCCTGACGATATTTCAGGTCACGTGCGGGACTTCAACCCAACATCTTCTTCTTTATGATTCAACTCGTCTGGTACAAGCGGGACTTGCGGGTGCGCGACCACCGTCCGCTGGCCGAGGCCGCCGCGCGTGGCCCTGTGCTGCCGCTGTACGTGGCCGAGCCCGAGATCGCTGCCGGCGATGACGTTTCGCCGCGCCACTGGTCGCTCATCGCGCAGGGGCTGCACGCGCTGCGTCGGTCGCTGGCGGCGCTGGGACAGCCGCTCATTGTGCGTTGCGGACGCCTCCCCGACGTGCTTGAGACGCTCTACCGGCAGATTGGGCCGTTTCGCATCTGGGCGCATCAGGAAACGGGCAACCGGCGTACTTTTGACCGCGACATCCGCGTGCGCTCCTGGGCACAGACCCGGCGCATCCCCCTGACCGAATACCCGTGCCGCGGCGTGGTGCGCCCGCTGCGCGATCGCGACACATGGTCCGCTCGGTGGGCAGCCTACATGCAGCAACCGCCGGTGCCCGTGCCCGAGATGCTCATGCCCGCGCCGGGCAACCTGGAGCCGGGACGCATCCCCACGCACGCTGATCTGGGACTGCCCCCCGACACGACTGCCGTACAGGCCGTGAGCGAGGCCCACGCGCACCAGCTGCTCGACACCTTTCTACACCAGCGGGGCAAGCCATATCGCAAAAGCATGTCGAGTCCGCGTACGGCGGAGCGGAGCTGCTCGCGGCTGTCGGTGCATCTGGCGTACGGCACGCTGAGCATCCGGCAGGCGGTGCACGCGCTCCGTGAGCGGCAGATGGAGGTGGAGAACGCGTCGTTTCAAGGTGCAGCCACATGGCGCAAGTCGCTCTCCTCGTTCGACAGCCGCCTGCACTGGCACGGCCACTTCATGCAGAAGCTGGAAGACGCTCCGCGCATCGAGCACGAAAGCTACATCCCGGCCTTTGATGAGTTGCGTGCTGATGGCTTCGACGCCGATCTGTACGCGGCCTGGAAACACGGCCAAACGGGCTTCCCCATGGTCGATGCCTGCATGCGCTGCCTGCGCCACACGGGCTGGCTCAACTTTCGGATGCGCGCGATGCTGTGCTCGTTCGCCGCATACGACTGCTGGCTCGACTGGCGCCGGTTTGCGCCCTGGTACGGCGGCCAGATGGCCGATTATGAGGCTGGCATCCACTACCCACAGGTGCAGATGCAGTCGGGCACGACAGGTATCAACCGGCTGCGCATCTACAATCCAGTGAAGCAGGGCCACGAGCACGACCCCAAGGCCGTGTTCATCCGCCGCTGGGTGCCGGAACTGGCCGCCATCGAGAACGATGCGCTCGTGCATGAGCCGTGGCAGATGTCGGCGTTTGAGCAGCAGGCGTACGGCTGTGTGGTGGGCCGCGACTATCCCGAGCGCGTGGTAGACCATCTGGAGGCCTACCACCATGCCCGCGACCAGATCGAGGCGCTCCGCGAGGAGCCGCACATTCAGGCGCAGGCCGACACTATCGTTGAAAAGCACGGCAGCCGACGGCGGCGGTGAGTAGGCACGCGACGTGCCGTATCCCTACGGCGCTGCCGTACGCACCCGCACGCCAACGTGGGTGGCTACCGGGCGGTGGCCCCCCAGGTGCAGTCCGTCGGGAGCGCCCTGGGCGGAATGGCTCATGTAGAACGCGGTGGAGCCGCCGCCGTCGAGGATGAGTCCGTCGGTGGCGCCCTGATCGGCTAAGATCTGGGCAGCGGTGCCACGCGTCACGTCCTGAAACGCCGCCAGCCACAGCTGCTGCGTCTCGGTGCAGGCGGCAACCATGGTGTAGTTATCGATGGTGCCGCTGCGCTGGGTGCGCGGGTGCACGGTGCCGTTGCGCAGTTCGCGCACCAGGCCCCCAACGCCCCACTGGGCCCGGTGGAGCACCGAATCGGGCACGGGGCGCTCGTCGGTGAGGCGGGGGATGCGGTCAGCGGTGAGCCAGAGCAGGTAGCTCTGCGGGTTGATGTGGCTGGCTGTGCCGTCGGCGATGGTGGTGTGGTGGCCCTGCGCCCAGGCAAACGGCCAATAGCCAAGACGCGGCGGCTGAAACAGCGCGCCATTGACGACCACATCCAGGTCGTGCTTCCAGGCCACCTGCCACGGGTAGCGCAGCCGGTACCATGCGGTGCTGTCGGTGCGTACATCAGGCGGGGTGACGAACAGCTCTACGCCGGGAGCCGTCAGGTCAATGCGGGCGATGTAGGCGCGTCCGGTGTTGGCATAGCCACGGGCGGCCAAGTCGAGCGCAGTGTAGTGGAGGCCCGGACGCACCTCGGTGTCCGGATGCGGCACGTTGGCAGGGCGCAGCTCATCGGCCAGCAGACGGCCCCCACTCCACAGAAGCAGCAGCCCCAGCATCCCCCAGGATACCCAGGCCCGGTGGGTGGCTGTGCGTTCCCGGTTCATGTAGAAGATGCATCTGACCACAGGGAGCGAAGCCACATCCACAGCCGGGTACGCAGGGCGGGCGTAGCGCGCAGGTCAAGCACGATGTACGCGACAAGCCAGCAGCCGACCGTTACCATGATGATGTTGGCAATCCACATGCCCAGCCATGGCGGAATGACCGCGCGGTCGGCCAGCTTTTCGCCCTGCACGAGCGTAATCCAGTAGAAGAGGAAGATGCCCATGGCAAAGGCGGCACTAACGCCCAGGCTGCCCCGCCGGATGCTTAGGCCCAGCGGAGCGCCAATAAAGATGAACACCACGCAGGCTACCGCAATCGAATATTTTTTCATGATCTCGACGCGGTAGGTGCGCACGCGCTCGCCCTTCCATTCCACGCTGCGGCGGGTGCTGCGGAGCGACGACTGCAGCGAGCGGGCCTGCTGCAGCGCCCCGTCGAGCAGGCTCGGCTGGCGGTCTGGGGGCAGGTCGCGCAGGAGAAACGAAGCCGCGCCGGTATCGAGCGTGTCGGGCGGGGGCCAGGGCGCCACCGGGTCGTCCGAAGCATCGGGACGGTACGGGTGATGCGGAGAGTTACGGATCTCTTGCAGGTCGAAGCCAATCTCAGTGCGCATAGAGTCGGCGGCCTGTCGCAGTCCGGCAATGCGCATGGTACGCGCAGTGCGGCGGGTGCGGCGTTCGTCTTCATCGGAGCGCTGGAATCCAAAGTCCGAGATGTCGAGCCGGAGCGTGTGGCGGTCGAAGCGCATCTTTTCGTAGCGCTCTTGCGTGTTGTTGGCATCGCGCGTGAGGGGGCGATGCATTTCGCCATCGTAGAGCACCATGGTGATCTCGCGGCCCAGCGAGTCCGATTCGAGCGTGCCGTGTGCAGCCCGGATGACGGCCTGCTCGCGGCGTCCGCGCGTGTAATCGTAGATGGTGATGCCGTTGAGCTGGTTGGAGCCCTTGGGTCGCTCGCGCACCAGAATGCTATAGTCCTCGATGCCCTCGTAGAACACGCCCGGCCGCAGTTCAAAGCCGGGCTGCTGCATCCGAATGGTGCTCCACAGCATGCGGGCGCGGTGGTTCGATTCGGGCAGCATCACCGTGTTAAAGTACACCATGAAGCTTGTCACGAACAGTCCGACGATCAGCGCGGGCCATACGAGCTGCCCGAACGAGATCCCGGCGCTTTTCATCACCGTGTAGGCCTTCGACTCCACCAGCTGCCCAAATGCCATGAGCGCAGCCAGGAGCGTAGACATGGGCACGGCCAGCACGACCATGTACGCCAGGTTGTAGGCAATCAGCTCCACAATGACAAGGAACGGCAGGTCCTTTCCGGCCAGCTCGGGCAGCCACCGAATCAGAAACTGCATGAGCAGCAGAAACATGAGCACGCCCAGCCACCCAAAGAACGGGCCGGGCAGCTTGCGAAGCATCATCCAGTGGAGCCGGTGGAGCCGCATGCGACGAAAGACAACACAACAAACAGAGTAGATCGCGACCCATCTCTACGGCTTGCCCCGATTCCGGTTCAGGATCGTGCCTATCGTATTTGTGTGATACTGCGAGATGAATCGCCGCATGTTGAGTGCTGTAGTATGAAAGCTGTATGGGGACCGTAAAAGAGGTGAACTCCAACCCAATTACCGCTCGTCGCAAGGCTCTGCCTTGTGACGCCTTTGTTTAGGGGCTCTGCCCCGTCTGTAGGCTTTCTGCGGACTCATCGGGCATGATGCATACCAGAGGCGCAATCGGGGCCTGGAACAGATGTCGTCAGGAATGCAAGCGATGCCGACAGTGGTGGGGACAAGTTCCTCCGTTCGCCCATGTCGGAGACGTCCGCGCCAGGGAGCGCCCCCAGCACCGATAGCATACGGTGCACGTTCTCCAGCTACGGGTGTCTTTCCTTCATCACGTGGCGTTGACCTACTACCGAATCCTGCAAGCAGGTAGCTCGTACCGTATCCTGATTCAGACCTATATCAGATGCCCTGGCCTATGACGATTCAGTCCTTCACGTTCAACGGCTTCATGACCAATATGTACGTGGCGCATCGCGAAGGCGAAGCCGCCATCATTGACGCCTCGTGCGCCAGCAGTGCCGAGCAGCAGCAAGTCGATGCCTACATCGACGAGCACGACCTGACGGTCACGCATCTGATCTTGACGCATGCGCACATCGATCACATTCTGGGCTGTGCGCATCTCGAATCCACCTACGACCAGGCGTTCTATCTGCACCCGAGTGGCACGCCGTTCTACGACCAGGCTGCGCAGCAGGCGCAGGCGTTTGGTGTGACTATCGACCCACCCGAGCGCAGCACTATTCCGCTCACGCCCGACGATACGCTCACAGTGGGCGGCGTGCGCTTCCGCATCCTGCACACCCCCGGCCACTCGCCCGACTCCGTAAGCCTTGTAGCCGATGAAGAAGACATCGCGTTCACGGGCGATGTGCTCTTCCAAGATTCGATTGGACGCATTCAGGGCCTGCCCCAGACCTCGAAAGCCGACCTCATGGCGTCGATCCGCACCAAGCTGCTGCCACTCGGCGATGCCATGACCATCTATCCAGGCCACGGCGCTGTAACGACCATCGGACGCGAACGGAAGCAGAATCCGTTCCTGAATAATCAGGTGCCCGGTTTTGCGGAGTGAGACGTGCTGGCGTATCCCACTGAATAACATATTTTTGGCGGATGCAAACACGATGTGCCTGGGCGAGCATTTGGACGCTATGCAGCGCGCTTGTGCTCGGTAGTATGCTGGCGACTGGATGCGCAGACAGCACGCTCGCGCCCATTGAAGACGGCAGCTCACAGACGGAACTGCGCGAGCAGGTGCGCTACGCGCTGGATGCCGGGCCCAACCAGGGGGCAGTGCCCGACAGCATCGACGTGACCGCCGAGGTGCTCATGCAGTCGCTCGACTCAGCGCGCACGCTCGTCACCGTGGCTCTGGACGACACGATCGATGTGGAGGCGATCTACCCGGTGCACATCCGCGCCAACAGCGCCGACACCACGGGGCCCATTCTGCAGGGGCTGGGGGCCATCGACAACGCCGCACGGCGGGCCGGGCGCAGCGTGCACCTGCTGCCGCGTCCGCTCGACTCGCTGCGTGTGCTGGATGCGCACATTACCCTGCACGAGCAGGTCATGCCGCTCGATACGGTGCTCGCGCAGGGCGACATCGGGGCCAACGCCAGCGTACAACCAACGCTGTTTCAGTTGGAGCGTCCCGCCGCGCCGGACACCGCCACGTACCCGCTTGCCCCCGTGCCCAACAGCCGCCCCGAAGCGCCCAGCGGCATCGGCGGCACGATTCGTTTCGAGGCACTCACGCCCACCATGACGCTCGTGGAAGTCCGCCGCGCTGCCAACGCGCCCGTCACGAATCAGGCGCACCCGGTGCATCTGCGCGAGGGGGCAGTGGGTGGCGGCGGACGCATCGCGTTCTACCTGGGCGCGCTCGACGGGCATCCCCAGGGCGCACGGTCCAGCTGGGCGGTGGTGCCGCGTCCGTTCGAGGAGCTGGCGGCGTTCGGCGGACACGTACGCGTCTCCTGGAGCAATACAGCGCTGGAGACCGCGCTCGGGCAGGGCAATGTCGGAGCGAATGCGCCGTAGCGATGTTGGGAGCGCCCCCCATTTATCCGTAGGGACACGGCGCGCCGTGTCCCTACGGATTTGATTGTGTTGATTCTGGGTCCAACGGTCCACCGTCCCCGGCAGTGCTTTGGTGAAGCAGAGGCGTCGTGTCGTCCCTACAACCCTTCGTTGGCTAAGTCCTGAGCCACATTCGCATAGAACGCATTCGCATCGAAGTCCGCGCCGCCGAATCCGGCATCCATGCCCACCTGGCGGATGTGATCGGCATCCAGTACCCCCTTGAAGGTGCCCCACTTGGCGCTATCCACCGACACAAAACCGTCGTTGCAGCCCTCGCGCTGATACAGGTACGCATTGAAGTAACGCAGGAGCGGGGTGAGCGGGACCTCGGTATCGCGCCCTGCCTGTCCGGCGTACGACCAGTAGCGCACATTGGGGTGATCGGGCACGTTCGGGTTGAAGCTGTGCTGCATGAACGAAGGGGTGAGTTCGCGCACGGTCTGCAGCGAGTTGGCCGATCCGTTTTCAATGATATGCGTGCCCAGCCAGTCGGCGACGTCGGCCATCCACGAGCGGACCGAATCGGGCTGTTTGAGTACAAGATTGGCCAGTTCAGATCCACGATGCGGGGTGGCCACCGTAACCAGTGCCGCAATGCAATTGTGCAGTCCCATCTGGCTGATGAGAAAGCGCGCGTCGAGTCCGCCCATGGAGTGGGCAATGATGGTGATCGCCTCGGCCCCGGTTTCGTGGAGCACATGCTCGATGTGCCGCTTCCAGGTCTGGGAGCGGGCTCGCACGGTGTTATAAGGCGACACGTTGGGGGCGTAGGCGCGTACCCCGCGCATCCGCAAATACATGGCCTGCTCGTGCAGGTGCCCGCCGCGCCGCAGCGACCCGCCAATGCCGAACCCATGCATCATGACAACTGGCAGGCGGGTGGGGATGACATCGGGCTGCGGAAGCGACTGCAGTCCGGTGAGGCGGTGGAACGCCGAGGCAGGAAATGTAGACATAAGACGCATAGCGCGTCGACCAGAGAAAAACGGACACGGGGCCAACAACAGGCGGCATCGCAAAGTTGCCTGGATAGAACGGCTACCCAAGCACGGCAAGCACCGTGCCCATACCCAGCGGCACGGCGATGTTGTCGTTGAGCGAGAGCGGAAGGGCCTCCAGCACCGCACCCATCAGGGCGGCTCCGCCCACAGCAACGAGCGGAAGCCCCGCCCCGACCAGCACAACAGCAGCCATGATCACAAACGCCGCAGAGCCCTCGGCAGTGCGTCCATGATTGCCCCAGGGGTGGCGGCCCAGGCGGCGTCCTACAATGGCGGCAGCGGCGTCGGCGAGGAGCGCGGCGCAGAGCGCAGGCACCGCCACCGCCAGCGGAAACAGCCACCCGGCCAGCGCACATGCCACGAGCACACACGTCGCCCCGTTGAGTGTGATGCGTCCTGCAGCATCCGACCACTCCGACGGACGCATCAATCCGCCGAATATCGTGCGAATCAGAGCGCGGAACCGGGGCCAGACCGCACGTAGCACATCGCCAGTTACGCCAATGAGGGCCGCTGCCGTTACGATCCACACCGCGAGGGGCGCTCCGATCCAGGCCATGCTCAGCGGAATGCCCAGGGCCAGCACATGAAGGGCCTTGCGTCCCAGTTCAGCACGAAACGAAAACGCAGCGTCGGCAGCCATCAGCGCAGTACGAGGAGCAGGGCGGAAAAAGGCAGCGTGTGACAAAAGGGCCAGCATGCGTCACCGCCCGATATTGGACCGCAGGCGTAACGGTTCCGTGCACGAAGGACTTCAGAGGAACGCCGCATGGCTTTGGTCTTTTTAGGCGATACCAATGTGTATGTGTCGCCCTGCTTATCTACCAAACCGCCTATCATGACCGTCAACTACCCCACGTTCGCTACCCGCTGGCTTCCGCTCATGGCGGCGGTGCTTCTGCTTCCGCTGGTCATTGGATGCGACCAGTCGTCCGATTCCGACGCGTCTCCTGATGCCGACACCACCGCCACGTCCGCCTCACTGTCTTATGTGGATGCGATGGCTGAGGCGCACGCCGCCGACACGTCGGATGCATCGCCGCTGGTACAGCCCCCTGCAGGGCCGGTGACCACCGAAACCGTAACGTACGGCACAAGCGAGGATGGCACTGCATGGACCGGCTACTATGCAGCTCCCGAGGCCGCCGACTCGCTCCGTAGCGCCCGTGGGCTGTCCGCCGATGCGCCGCTGCCCGGCGTCGTGCTTATTCACGAGTGGTGGGGCCTGAACGACAACATCCGCGCAATGGCCGACCGCCTGGCGGCTGAGGGCTACCAGGTGCTCGCGGTCGACCTGTACGAGGGGGATGTCGCCGACACGCCCGACGGCGCGTCCTCGCTCATGGAAGAAGCCATGGGGCGCGGCGACGTGCTGAGCCGTCACCTCGAATCGGCGCGCACGTTCATGACTGAGGAGCAGGGCGCGCCGCAGATCGGCGTGATGGGCTGGTGCTTCGGCGGATACTGGTCGCTACAGGCGGCACTCAACGCCCCGAGCGGATGGGACGGCACGGTCATCTACTACGGCAACGTAGGCAACGCCTCGGCCGAGGCTGTGGCTGCGCTTGAGATGCCTGTGCTCGGCATCTTTGGAGGCGATGACGGCAGCATTCCCACCGAAAACGTGGAAACGTTTGCCGACCAGCTCCGCGATGGCGGGGTCAACGCCGACATCCGCATCTACGAAGGGGCGGGCCACGCCTTCGCCAACCCGACCGGCAGCAACTACGTCCCCGAGGCGGCCACCGATGCCTGGGCGCGCACGCTCGACTTCCTGCAGACCACGCTCTACCCTGATGCGTAAGCACAGGCCGCACAGGAGGTCGTCTCGATTCTTGTGCCGCACGCCGCTTATCGTACATCCATAACCTTCTGTATCCACCGCCTTTATGGCCAATTTTCCGCCGCTCCAAAACGATCTGTTCCTGCGTGTAGCCCGTGGCGACGCCACCGAGCGCACTCCCGTGTGGATGATGCGCCAGGCCGGGCGCTACCTGCCTGAGTATCAGGCCGTACGCGCCGACCATCCGTTCTTTGAAGTGGTAAACACGCCCGAGCTGGCTGCGGAAGTCACCCTGCAACCCATCGACCGGTTTCCGCTGGATGCGGCCATCATCTTCTCCGACATCCTCGTCATTCCGCAGGCGCTGGGGCTGGAGGTGCAGATGGTGTCGGGGAAGGGGCCACACTTCCCGAATCCGCTCGACACCCCCGCCGATCTGGAACGCGTCACCGACCAGGAGGCCAACGCGGTCTTGCAGCCGGTCTACGATGCGCTCACCCACACGCGCCACGAACTCAACGGACGCGTGCCGCTCATCGGGTTTGCCGGCGCGCCGTGGACGCTCATGGCCTACATGATTGAGGGCGGCGGCAGCAAGTCGTACCGGAACGCCCGCCGGTGGCTCTACCAGCACCCCGAATCCAGCCATGAGCTGCTGAACACGCTGGCTACGCTCATTGGGCAGTATCTTATCAAGCAGGTGGATGCCGGGGCACAGGCGCTTCAGGTGTTTGATTCGTGGGCGGGCCTCCTGGGGCCCAGCCTGTACCGGACGTTCGGCATTCCGTACCTTGAGTCCATCGTGCGAACAGTCAAAGAGGCGCATCCCGACGTGCCGTGCATCGCATTTGCGAAGGGCGCGCCGTACGCCCAACCGGCGCTGGCGGCGGCGGGATACGACGCGCTTAGTCTGGACTGGACGATGAGCCCTGAAACGATTCGCGCCGAGATCGACACCGACATTGTGCTGCAAGGCAACCTGGATCCGTGCGCGCTCTACAGCGCCCCCGACGACATCCGGCGCCAGGTGCAGCACATGCTGGCCGCTTTTGGTCCGCAGCACCACATTGCCAACTTAGGCCACGGCATGCACCCCGACCACGACCCCGACCATGCGGGTGTCTTCATCGAAGCGGTGCATGCCTTCTCCGAAACCATGCGCGCTGTATAAGCCCAACCCCCTGCTTCCCATGCCAACATCAACCGAAACCGCCCCCAACGCTGCCGACTACCCCGCCGATGTGCTGGCGGTGCTGCCCTTGCTCTACGTGGCTTGGGCCGACGGCGTCATTACACCCGCTGAGCATACCACGCTTCGGA
This sequence comes from Longimonas halophila, assembly GCF_002554705.1. Taxonomy (GTDB): domain Bacteria; phylum Bacteroidota; class Rhodothermia; order Rhodothermales; family Salinibacteraceae; genus Longimonas; species Longimonas halophila. Next base: position 11,608 of record NZ_PDEP01000016.1, read on the forward strand.
AGCGGTTGCAAGCGTTCGACTGGATGGATCCTGAGCATCGCGACGCGGTGCAGCAGTGGCTCGATCCCGAGCATCCGCCCACGCCCACCGAGTATCAACGCTGGCGGCGGCGGTTGCAGAAAGCAGCGACTGATCTTCCCGTTACGGGGCGCACCTCGCTGGCCGCGCTGGGCGCAGAAATGGCCGCGCTGGGCGGCGACGGCGCACCCGGCATGCCCGACGATGCGCAGCAGGCGCTACGCGAGGTGGAGGCGGCCCTCGGTATCGCAGGCGACGAGATCGTTGACGAACTGCGTGGAGAGCGTCCTGCACCCAGCGACGAGGTGCCGTGTGGCATCCCCTGCCAGGTGGAGCAGCTTCAACGCTATCTGGATGGCGAGCACGCCGAGTTGCGCGATCAGATCCGCGCGCTGCTCACCGATCCCGTCTTCCGTTACGATCCCTCGCTCGGCACCGAGGCCAAGCGCGAGCGTGTGCTGTACTGGTGCCGCCTCCTGGCCGATCAGGGACTGGGGGCGCTGGCATTCCCCAAGAAACACGGCGGGACCGGCGACATCAGCAAGTTTATTACCGCGTTTGAGACGCTCTCGTACCACGATCTGAGCCTCGTTATCAAGTTCGGTGTGCAGTTTGGCCTGTTTGGCGGTAGCGTGCACCAGTTGGGCAGTGCGCGTCACCACGAGAAATATCTCGAAGACATCGGTACGCTGGAGCTGCCGGGCTGCTTTGCGATGAGCGAACTCGGCCACGGATCCAATGTGCGCGATCTGGAAACGACGGCTCATTACGATACCGAGACGGAGGAATTCGTCATCAACACGCCGCATAACGGGGCGCGCAAGGAGTGGATCGGCAATGCGGCCCGGCATGGACGTGTGGCCACGGTGTTTGCGCAACTCCACACCAACGGCGAGGACTACGGGGTCCATGCCTTTATCGTGCCCATCCGCGATGACGCGGGCACGCCCAAGCCGCGTGTGCGCATCGAAGACTGCGGGCGAAAGATGGGACTCAACGGGGTTGACAACGGACGCTTGTGGTTCGACCACGTGCGCATCCCCCGCGAAAACCTGCTCAACCGCTATGCTGATGTGCATGCCGACGGCACGTACGAAAGCGACATTCCCAGCGCCGGGCGTCGCTTCTTTACGATGCTCAGTACGCTTGTGGGGGGACGCATCAGCGTGGCGCGGTCGGCCTGCAGTGCCGCGAAATCGGGCCTGACGATTGCGGTGCGCTACGGCAACCGGCGGCGGCAGTTTGGTCCGCAAGATGAGCCCGAGGTGCCAATTCTGGACTACCGCACGCATCAGCGACGGCTCCTGCCGCGTCTGGCGAAAACCTACGCCATCCACGCTGCCCTGGCGCATCTGACCAACGAATTTGCTGCACGCGGTCCCAACGATTCGCTCGAAGACATTGAGGCCGAGGCCAATGCACTGAAAGCGTACAGCACCTGGCACACCACCGATGTGCTTCAAACCGCTCGCGAAGCGTGTGGCGGACAGGGCTACCTGGCTGAAAACCGCATCGCCGCGCTTAAAGCCGACACCGATGTGTACACCACGTTCGAGGGCGATAACACCGTGCTCTTGCTTCAGGTGGCCAAGGGTTTGCTATCGGATTTTCAGCGCGAGTTTCGGGATATGAATGTGTTCAACATGGTGCAGTTTGTGGCATCGGACCTGGGCACGCGCCTGAAGGAGAAAAACCCGCTTATCCGCCGCAACACCGACCGCGAGCACCTGCGCGATCCCGAGTTTCATGGCAACGCCTTTCGCTACCGCAGTGAAGCGCTCCTGCAGTCGGTAGCGCGTCGTCTCAAAAAGCGGATCGACGACGGCATGGATACCTACGACGCGTTCATCGAGGTGCAAGACCACCTGGTCACACTCGCCAAAGCCAAATCGGAGCAGCTGGTGTTCGATCACTTTCACGCCTCCATTCAAGACACCGAAGACGACGACCTGCGCGGCGTACTGCGCACGCTATGTACGCTCTTTGCGCTGGAAGCGATTGAGTCGGACCGTGGCTGGTTCTTAGAGCAGAACTACATTGAAGGCAGCAAGGCCAAAGCCATCCGTCACGAGGTCAACGCGCTGTGCAAAGAGGTGCGCCCGATGGCCGAGCCCTTGGTCGACGCCTTTGCGATCCCGAACGCCTGCCTGCATGCTCCTATCGCCCAGAAGCAGCAGACGGAAACGGCGTAGCGGCGTGCCTCCACCACACCCCGACCGATGCAACGTAATCATTTGTTTTTCGGCGATAGCTGCGCGTAGAGCGCGATTTGGGAAACAAAGCGTGAACGCTTGTAATACGTAACAGCGTGTGTATATGCCGCGCACGCCACTTGAACTCACACAAGATGCCGAGGCATCGGCGAGGGCTGACCTCTTCAGTATTCCAATGCATCGTTTGTATGCTTTTGCCTCCACGAATGCACTCCGTAGCGGAGTGGGGGGCTGCGTGTGATGAATGGACACGTACTCGTTCTGAACCAAGACTACAGCGCACTCACGGTGTGCAGCGTGCAGCGCGCCATTGTGCTCATGCACCTGCAGAAGGTGCATCTTGTTGAGTCGGTGGATGGCAAAGCCGTCCGCTCGCCCAGCACGCGGATGCCGTATCCCAGCATCGTACGCCTGAAAGCGTATGCGCGCATCCCGTACAAAAAGGTGATGCTCTCGCGCAAAAACGTACTCAAGCGCGACCACCACACCTGTCAGTACTGCGGATCGCGCGACCGGCTCACCATCGACCATATCCGTCCCAAGTCGCGCGGCGGGCGAGACACGTGGGAGAACCTCGTGGCAGCGTGTGTGACCTGCAACAACCGGAAAGGCGATATGACGCCCGAAGAGGCGGGCATGGAGCTCAACCGCGAGCCGTTTCGTCCCAGCTACGTCATGTTCATCCGCGACTTCGTGGGCAACCTCGACGACACCTGGAAACCCTATCTCTTCCTGTCGTAACTGCAGTTCCTAACGGTGGAGGCAGCACTGGGTGCGTTCGGGAGATGTAGAGGCTACGCTCGTTTCTATGCGCGCTCCCAACAAGAAAACCCGATCCCCTGTGTCTGGCAGTCCGCCGTCGGGTGTGTATGACGGTGGGGGATGGGGCAGCGCCCCTGCTTGGCCCGCGTGGTCTGCGTCGCACGGCGGAGGGCCGTAGGTCATGCCTGTGGTGCCATGCGACGAGGGAATTCTTTCTTTGAGTTGGAGAAACAACTTCCTCTTCTCTCCCTCTTCCTACTCGTCGCGAGGCTCTGCCTCGTGACGCCCCACCTCGGGGGCTCTGCCTCCGCACGCCCTCAGGAGAGCGATTCATTTGTATATGCACACCGAAAATACTGAGTGTGGGGCAATTTCGGGGACAGCCCACAGGTCGATCTCTGGAGCGGTTTTGTTGCATGGTGGAGCTATACGACGAGATCGCGGTTTGCTTTTTCGCGAGGTTCGTCTCAATGCACCATCGGATGTCCACGACGGAGGTGCGCCTGCATCGTGTATCTTGACCGATGCTTTGCACCGGAGCGTACGGGCGCTCGCATCCCACTGCGGTAGTAAGCGTACGAGCATCTACACTGCACTTGTGCTGCTGCCTCCCAACACCCTCCAATCGATCTTCTGCTATGGCTACTCCCTCGGGCTCCTCGACCGTGACTCGCTGGCTGACGCGCGCTGCATGGATCATCCCGATTCTGCTTGTGGGGCTCTCGGCCCATCAGGTGTGGACCGGCCTGGCGCTGCGCGAGACGCTCCAGCAGGGAACGCCTGCCGAGGCCGAGATCACCGACTTCTTTTCGTCGGGGCGTGCCGAAATTAAGTACGACTACGTGAGCCTGCGCATCCCGATGGACGACGGCACGGTCATCACACGCGAGCGCATGTCGCTTCCGCACACGCTCATTGGGGTGGCCGAAGATCGCGAGACGATTGGAGTGCGCGTGCGCCCGGGGGCTTCGCAAGAGGTCGTAATTACCGAGGTGGCTAACACGCAGTGGCGCATCGCCTTCATGAACGCAGCCATGAGCCTGGTGCTGGGGCTGGTGGTGGGGGGAGGGTTGGCGTGGTGGAGCCGCACGCTCCGCACCGAAGGCGATCCCGCCACACGCGGCGTCGACGCTCCCGATCCCTCGCATCCTGCCCGGCAGGTGTCGTCGTAGCTGAGAAGCCCAGAAGCTGGACGCCAATACGATACGCAATTGCGCTGTGGCTACGCTACCCATGAATAAGAGCAAACCCACGGCCCTGCGCGCTACACAGACGGCATTGCCGCGCCCGCCCATTGCGCTCATCGCCAACGGATTTGCGACGCAGCTCGTGATTGAGGCGGTGCTGGCGGCGGTGAAGGCGGGGCTCCGGTGGGTGCATCTGCGTGACCACGAGGCCGCGCCGGAGCGGTTTCAGTGCGAAGCCAAAGCCCTCGCAGCACGCGTGCGATCGGTCCATCCCGCCACTACGCTTACCGTAAACACGCGCCTGCGCACCGCCCGTACGCTGGGGGCCGGACTCCACACCGGCTGGCGCGGTCCGCGGCCCGAGGCGATTGCGGCGCCCATTCCGCGCCCGCTTGGCTATTCAGCGCATCACGTGCTCGAACTGCCCCCGGCCCGCCGCCGCGTGGTGGACTACGTAACGTACAGTCCGATCTTCCCCACGTCGAGCAAGCCCGGTCACCCGGGCACGGGGGTTGATGCGCTGCGCCGGTTCGGCAGACAGGCCGGCGTGCCGGTGCTGGCGCTGGGGGGACTTACCCCTGAGCGCGTGGCGCCATGTCGTCGTGCTGGAGCAGCAGGAATTGCTGTGCTCTCAGGAATTGTGCATGCCGACAACCCGACCCAGGCAGCGCGGGCCTATCAACAGGCGTGGAAAGAAGCAGGCTAACGAAAAACCACGTGCGCTGCGTACCGCCTTCTACAGAATGCACAGAACCACGCGTCCGCTGCGTGTTTCCAAGAAACAGCGTGCCTGCACGCCTGCGAAACGACTCGCTACATTACCATCCACTTTGCATCCCCCTATGCCAACTGCAACGCCGAAACCTGTAGCCTGTACGATTGCCGGAAGCGACTCGGGTGGCGGGGCCGGGATCCAGGCCGATCTCAAGTCGATGGAGGCCAATGGGGTTTTTGGCACGAGCGTCATCACAGCGATCACGGCGCAGAATACCGTCGCTGTAACGGAGGCTCAGCCCGTAGCACTCGACCTCATCTCGGCGCAGATTGAGGCCGTGCTGAGCGATTTTCCGGTGGCCGTTATCAAAACGGGAATGTTAGCAACAGCTGACATCATTGAGCGCGTGGCCGACGAGATGGAGCAGCGCGACGGATATCCGCTTGTGGTCGATCCGGTTATGATTTCCAAGAGTGGATACGAGCTGCTTGCCCCCGAGGCAGTGGCAACGTTGCGGAACCGGCTGCTGCCGCTGGCCACGGTCATTACGCCCAACCTGCACGAAGCCGGGCATCTGCTCGACGCCACCGTACGCACTGAAGCCGACATGCGCGACGCTGCACGGACGCTCTTTGACATGGGGCCTGCAGCTGTGCTTGTGAAAGGCGGTCATCTGGCTGCCACTGATGATGCGGTCGACGTGCTGTACGACGGGACTACGTTCCATGCCGTACGGGCCTCGCGCATCGATACGCCGCACACGCACGGCACCGGCTGCACCTATGCCTCGGCCATTGCCGCCCACATAGCCCACGGACGCGCGTTGCCTGAAGCGGTACGTCAGGCCAAGGCGTACGTAACAAAAGCGATTGAACAGGCGCTCCCGCTGGGGAGCGGTCACGGTCCTACAAGCCACTTCTTTCACCTTACACCATTTACGGAGCCTGCATCGTCGTCGGTCGTTTCCGACGCGGCATAGCGGGCTTGCTTGAACAGTTTGTGAGGACGCATAATGATGGATCATTCCATTTTTGGGTGCGTGTATGGGTGCGCAACGGGCCAGGCACGGCCTGGCACACACATCTGCCCGTAGCTCAGATGGACAGAGCGGCGCACTACGGATGCGCAGGTCGGGGGTTCGAATCCTCCCGGGCAGGCACCAACCCCTGACAGGCTTATTGCCTCGTCAGGGGTTTTTTCGTTTGGGGGAGGCAAAGCATCGGGATCGCACCAACGCGCAGCGGCAGCACATAGGCACAGCACGCTGAACGGCAACTCACTCTTCTCGTGGGGCCTTGTGCCCGCCCCTCCAATTTTGCGCAACCTTGACACGGCGCCCTGCACACGTAACGCAGACTGTACATCCGAACCCAGGGAGCAGCGCCACACCGTAAACTTTTCGCGCGGACGCGGCGTAACGGATCCCCAACCTTTCAATGATTTCTGAAAACCGTAATGGAAGACGCCTCAGTCTTTACGTCGAACCGTGCCGGTGAGCGGTCTACGGGCGAGCGGTCTGCGGAGTCGTCGTTACCTACGACGCTTGATGCGATCCGCGCGCCGGTGTCCGAGGAGCTTGACGCGTTCCGCCCGTACTTCCGGGAGGCCATGCGCGCCGACCACTTCCTGCTTGACAAAATCACACAGTACGTACTCAAGCAGAAAGGCAAGCGCGTGCGTCCACTGCTCGTGCTGCTGTCGGCCAAGGTATGCGGCGAGGTCACCGAGATGAGCTACCGGGCCGCCGCGCTCGTGGAGCTGCTTCATACCGCGACGCTTGTGCACGACGACGTCGTCGACGACGCTGACACACGCCGCGGCATGTTCTCCATCAATGCGCTGTGGAAGAACAAAATCGCGGTGCTCATGGGCGACTTCCTCCTCAGCCGCGGTCTCTTGCTCTCGCTCGACCATCAGGACTACACCGTGCTGCACGCGCTCTCGGATGCGGTGCGCCGCATGAGTGAAGGGGAGCTGCTGCAGATCGAAAAGGCGCGCTTCCTCGACATCGACGAAGAGACCTACTTCCGCATCATCTCCGACAAAACCGCCTCGCTGATCTCTGCCTGCACTGCCGCTGGTGCACTTAGCGCCACCGATGACGACGACATGGTCGACCGGATGCGCACCTACGGCGAAAAACTTGGGCTTGCGTTTCAGATTCGCGACGACCTGTTCGACTTCGGTGCGGTGGATGCGGGCAAGCCCGTGGGCATCGACATGCAAGAAAAGAAGATGACACTGCCGCTCATCCATGCGCTGCAGCAGGCCACCAAATCCGATAAGAAACAGGTCATGAAGCGCGTACGCACCGACGAGAAATCGGCGGCGGATATGAAAGCGATCACAGCCTTTGCGCGTGAGCACGGCGGCATCACGTACGCGCAAGACCGCATGCATGCATTCGCTGAAGAAGCATACGACATGGCCGCTTCGTTCCCCGAATCCCACGCCCGAAATGCGCTCATGGGGCTGACGGCCTACACGATCCAGCGCACGCGGTAGTGTTGTGTCACAGATGATTATTGTAGTGCGGAAGGCGCGCGTCCAGGTGCGTTCTCTCCAACGGATTGTCATGTTGAGCAAGCGAAGCGCGTCGAAACATCTCCTCGTCGTTCAGCAGATACGGCGGGACAGGGGCCCTGCCAACCTCGAGAGAGATCTTTCGGCTCCGCTCAAGATGACAGCGTGCGAGCGGAGTACGTTGCTACCCAACCATTGACCTGTGACACGGCAGTAAGTACCAGAAAGCAGAACATCAACGCTACAGGTGATTGGAGGTGATTGGGCTACCCAAGTCGGCCTTCTCTCATCTCATCATATAGGCAGAAGTGCAGCGGTCTGCATGCAAGCTCGGTGGCACCGCTTCCCAACTGTGGGCGTTGAGATGCTTCACTGCGTTCAGCATGACCGGTAATGAAATAGAGGGTCGTGGATAGACGTTACATGATCACTCTCCCAATGATAATCTTTCTGGGGCGAACGGTCCGACAGTGGTCGGGACAGGTTACCCCGTTCGCTCCCGTCAGCCCCGCCGGAGACGTCCGCGCCGAGGGGCGCTCCCCGTCTCCGGCTACAAGCCCGCATCGTCCTCCACCAAGCATGGAGCCGTCACCATTCGTGTCCGTCTCACCATCTAAATGCGCACCATGACAGCTTACACTCACCTCCTGGGAACCGGAGCCTCCATCAGCGACCCGCATCGCACAACAACGATGCTCGCGCTCTCCGACGATGCCCATTCCCGCTCTTCGCTCCTGGTCGACTGCGGCGGCGATGCCTTGCAGCGCTGGCAGGCAGTAGGAGGTACGTTTCAAGAGATTGCCGGGCTCATCCTCACGCACCGCCATCCCGACCACATCAGCGGACTGCCGTTGCTGATGGAAAAGCTCTGGCTCTCGGATCGCGACGGCGATCTGCCGGTGTGCGGCTATCCGGCTACGCTCGATCAGGCGAGGCGTTGTATGAAGGCGTTTGCGCCGGTGACTGCAGGATGGGAGGGGATGCCCGAACTCATTGCCCACGAAGTGGAAGGGCAGCCCGGCGCTACGGTGTGGACGGACGCGCCGTGGCACATCACCAGTGCGCCGGTGAGTCATGGCGATACGCCCACGTTCGGACTGCGCGTAGCGCATGAGAGCGGGGCGGTCGTCGCGTACTCGTGCGACACGGCACCGTGTGATGCGGTCGTCAAGTTGGCCGAGGGGGCCGATCTGCTCATTCATGAAGCCACCGGTGCAGGGCCGGGTCACAGCAGCATGGTGGAAGCCGCCGATATTGCACGGGCCGCAGGTGTCGACCGGCTTGTGCTCGTGCACCTTCCGCCCGGACCCAAGCACGAGCCGCTGGAGGCCGCCCGCGATGTCTTTCCGGAAACGACGCTCGGCGTAGAGGGCAAGAGCTACTCGATAGCGTAGATGCGTTGCGGACTGCTTGAGATGCGAGCGGCGGTGCGCAGTCGGGGGGCAGGATGACTGGGGAGAAAGGTTAAGGTACTTCACCCCTCAAGCCCGGCCTGCAACAGGCCATGAATCCCCTCCCCCTTGTTCCTTCTCCCGGCGGGAGTGTGGGTGACTTTTCGGTAGCGGTTCAATGGTAAGTAACTGTCATATGGCCGACATCATCGGAGCCAGACAACCCCCTCTGTCTATCGACATCTCCCCCTTGGAAAAGGGGGAGAAACCCAAACGAGTCCGCAGGGCGACTCATGGAGCGCAGCGGAATAAAGGGAGAGGGGGTTCGAACAAGACAAACCTACATTCTACGATAGCCTTATCACTTAGCGTCTACCCACTACCGACTTTTCTTTTCCTTGTCCATTAACGCTCCTTGCAAGAGGTCGCGAGAAGCCCGAATCTTGGCACTTTGAAGTTCCTTCTCCCGAGGGGAGGTACGTGTTTAGTGACTTGTAGCCCGGGACTGGTATTCCGACAGCGGTCGGAAGGACGTCCCGGGCGGTGTGTAGACCAATTCATCGGGGCGCAGGGGCCGAAGGTCATGCTTTTTGTGCCATGCGACGAGGAAGGGCGGGCGGGGGCGTATTCCCCCGATGCAAGCACCAATCGCTGCTCCTCACATCCAGCCCACAAACGCGCCATACAGCCTCTTATGCGCAGCTGCGATCTGGGTTAGCATAGAAGTCTACTTAGAACCTGTTTTGATTTCTTATTTTGGGCTCCGAGCGGCTTCGCTGGGCTGCAAATTGCCCCTAATCTCGGCCCGTAGCCCCGGCTACGAACCTCGATTGGGGTTCAATTTTCGCCTCAGCGTCCCTCGCTCTCGCCGTCAAACCAAAACCCAAACAGGTTCTTAGGTCGACGGCATCGAAGCCTCTTGGGGCTGCGACGACTCATCAGATGAAGGGGATACGGCAGCCTCCCCCTGTGTGTCGACGGGCGTACCGAAGAGGCGCAGCGCGCCCGAAAGCAGTCCCGCACCGATGAGGAGCGAGAGCCACCACGGAAAGCCAAACCCGGCAGGCAGCGTGCCCACGAGCAGGGCGACCACGCCCACGCTCATCGCATACGGAAGCTGCGTGCGCACATGGTCGATGTGGTCGCAGCCCGACGCCATGGATGAGAGGATGGTGGTATCCGAAATCGGGGAGCAGTGGTCGCCCCACACCGATCCGGCCAGCACGCATGACACCGCAGAGTACATAATGTGGTAGTTCGACGGGTCGGCCATGTTGTTGGCCTGCAGCACGGCCCACACCAGCGGCACCACCAGCGGCATCAGAATGCCCATGGTGCCCCAGCTGGAGCCGGTAGCAAAGGCCGTGGCTGCTGCAAGCACGAAGATGATGGCGGGTACTACGCCGGGCGGAAGCGTTGTGCCCAGCACCGACACGAGGTACTCGGCGGTGTGCAGCACCCCGGTGATGTCGGAGAGCGCCCAGGCGAGCACCAGGATGATCATGGCAAAGAGCATCGACTTGAGTCCGCTGTACCAGGCTTCGACGGTCTCTTCGAGCGAGAGCAGGCGTTGCCCCACGGAGAGGGCGCCTGCGGTAAGCACACCGAGGAGCGAACCCCAGATGAGCGATGTGTAGGAGTCGGCTTCCCCAATAATCTCACGGAGCGACGCATCGCTTCCGGCAGCATCAATGCCTGTCCAGTACAGCCCGGCTAGCACGCTCCCGACGAGCACCAGAATGGGCAGCACGGCGTTGTAGGCCCGCAGCGGGATGCCGTCTTTGGGGCGCATCTCGTCGTTATCCTCTTCGGCAGCCTTATCGAGGTTGGCTTCGGCACTCACGACCTGTCCGGTGGTGCGAGCGCGGATTTCAGCGCGGGCCATGGGGCCGAAGTCGCGGCTGGAGTTGGCGACGACGAACACGAAGTAGAGCGCCAGCCACGGATAGAAGCTGTAGGCGAGCGAGCTCAGGAAGATCGAGTACGCGCCCTGATTAAATCCTTCGAGGCCCTCCACGGCGGTGCCCACGAGCCCAACCTCGTAGCCAATCCAGGTGGTTACGAACGCGACACACGCTACGGGCGCAGCGGTCGAATCCACAATGTACGCCAGCTTCTCGCGCGAGACCTTCAGGCGGTCGGTCACTGGGCGCATGGTGTTGCCGACTACAAGTGTATTGGCGTAGTCGTCGAAGAACATGCCCACGCCGAGTGTGCCCGTGGCAAGTTGCGCGCGGCGCGGTGTGTTGGCCCAGCCCACCAGGCGCTCCACAATGCCATACGTGCCGCCGTTTTTGGAGATGATACCCACCATGCCGCCGATCATCAGCGAAAACAGGATGATTGCGACATGGGATTCGTCGGCCAGCGCCCCGACCACGTAGATCTCCAGCGATTCGAGGAGGCCCACGAAGAGTCCGCTAAGCGAAAAGCCCGCCGCCATCCAGGCCCCCACCCAGATGCCCAGGAAGAGCGCCGGGATCACCCGCTTGAAGGCGAGCGCCATGCCAATCGCCAGGAGCGGGGGGAGCAGCGAGACAACACCCGGAAGCGCCCGTGTGGCGGCTTCGCTGATCGTAGTGCCGCCCTGCACCAGTCGTACCGTGTACGCACCTGTCTCCTCCACGACAAGGCCCTCGGCGGTCCAGGTTGAGCCGTCGGGTTCGAGAGAGGCAGTGGCGGATCCTACCTGAATCTGAGCGCCCGGGGTAAGCTGCTGGTCCGGATCGCTGACAGTGACGCTGAATGCGATGTCGTTTAAGACGACGCGCGGGGCATCCACTGACTGCGCTGACGCAGAGGGCGTGAGGCTGGTGCCGAGCCAGCCCAGGAGCAGCAGTCCGAAAACGAGGGGGAGCCGAGTGCGCAGAGCAGAGGCAAACATAGGCACGAAGACAGAACAAGAGGGATGCGGAGGCTACGCCGGGCGGAGGCTACGCCGGGGTACCAAAGATGCGGTCGCCCGCATCGCCGAGGCCGGGACGGATGAACGCGTTTTCGTCGAGCTCGCGGTCGAGCGTGGCGGCCACGATCTGCACGTTGGGATGGGCCTCGTGCAGGGCCTGTACACCTTCGGGGGCGGCGACCAGGCACGCAAACGTGAAGCGGTCTGCGCCCTCTTCCTTGAGGCGCGTGATGGCCGAGATGGCGCTCCCGCCCGTTGCCAGCATGGGGTCGACCACAAACACCTCAGCGCGGTCGACGCTATCGGGGATGTTGGCGTAGTAGTCGACCGGCTGGTGCGTATCTTCGTCGCGTTGCATGCCAAGATGCCCCACGCGGGCTTCAGGAACGAACCGCACGAAGCCGTCGACCATGCCGAGCCCGGCCCGCATGATGGGCACCACAATGACCTCCTGGGCAATGGCATAGCCGGTGGTGGGCTCCAGCGGCGTGTGGATATCCACCTCGGCCAGGGGGATGCTACGCAGCGTCTCGTAGGCGAGAATCGCTGCGGCATCCGACACGGTTTTGCGGAACAGACCGTGCGCGGTCGTACGGTCGCGCAAGATCGTCAGGTCGCGTTTCAAGAGCGGATGATCGACGACAGTGAGCATGTCGATGTCCAGAACATCCATAACAGATCAGGGAAGTCTAAAATGAGTGCTAAGTCAACGGCAATTCTGAGGACGCAATCAGCAACGCGCAGGTCATCGCGGCGGGTAAGAGGTAAGTGGAATCCCCAGGTTTCTTTCCCTTCCGGGGCAAACAGCCCTTTTGATAAAATCCCTTTCCTGAGGCGAACGGTCCTCCGTTCGCCTGTTAGAAGTTGTTTGGTAAATCATAATGAGGATGTTGTAAGCGTCGCTCATTAGATCGAACCCCCTCTCCCTTTATTCCGCTGCGCTCCATGAGTCGTCCTGCGGACTCGTTTGGGTTTCTCCCCCTTTCCCAAGGGGGAGATGTCAGTAGACAGAGGGGGTTGCAGAACAAAAAGCACTTACCAAACAGTCTCTTAACCCTGCCAGACTTCCGATATCACGTTGGCATTGCTGCGTCCTTGCCAGATGAATGCGCAGGACCGCTGCATCCCCCAGCGGTAGGCGTCCTCCGTACACGTCCGACGGAAGACCGCGGGACGCAGGAGGCCTGCGGCAAAGCGCCTACCGGTCGTCCTCATCGACTACGTTTACGAAGCTGCTGCCTCCATTTTCCCAGGGCTTGCGGTCGAAATAGCTGGTCGTTAGCTCTTTCAATTTGCCCGAAAGCGCAATGAGGGCGATCAGGTTAGGCACCACGACCAGGCCAAGTGCAATGTCGCCGATGGTCCAGATGGTGGTGAGCGCGGTAATCGCGCCCACGAAGTTCATGAGGACGAACAGGAACTTGTACGGGAGCACAGCGCGGTCGCCAAAGAGGTAGTGGGCGCAGCGGTCGCCGTAGTAGCTCCAGGAGATGGCCGTCGAAATCGCAAAGAGCAGGACGCTTAGAATCACAATGTAGCCGCCCCAGTCGCCGAGCGGCGCCAGCCCCCGTTCAAAGGCCAGTTGCGTGAGCGGCGCGCCGTTGCGCACCCCACCGCCGTAGAGGGAGGCGTAGGTCGTGCCATCCTGCGAGATCGCGGTGCCGTCGCTGGGATAGAGCGTGCCCGTGAACGGCTCGCTGAGGTCGCCGTCTTCGGTGCACTCGCCTTCGCATTCCACAAAGAGCCGCTCCACGACCGCCTGATTCCAGGCCATGGCGGGTTCGCCTTCGGTTACGCGCTGCACGCCATCTTCGATGCGAATCTCTTCGGGCGTCTCGACATCCGCAAAGAGGCCGCCCTCGCTCTGCACGCGATACGTGATATTGCCCGAGTTAAGGTCGAACTCGGTGGGTACCGGATCGCCCCACACGCCCGTGACCAGAATGACCATGGCGGTGAGGGTACAGATGATAATGGTGTCGATGAACGGCTCCAACAGCGCCACCACGCCCTCTGATGATGGTTCGTTGGTCTTGGCCGCGGAGTGCGCAATGGGAGCCGAGCCCTGCCCGGCCTCGTTCGAGAAGAGCCCGCGCCGCACGCCGTACATGAGTGTCAGTAAGAACACGCCGGTGCCGGTGCCCGCTACGCCCGCCGAAGGATTAAACGCTTCGGTAAAGACACTGGCGAAGGTGGGAATCAGCTGGTCGTAGTTGAGGGCGAGAATGACGAGCGCGCCCAGCACGTAGATGCCGGCCATCACCGGGGCCACGATGCCCGTGACCTTGCCGATACGCGTGATGCCGCCGAGAATCACCAGGGCAATGACCGCCGCCACAATGACGCCCGTAATCCATGGCTCTATGCCAAACTCGGCGCGCATGGTGTCAGCTACGGTATTGGCCTGCACCGCGTTACCGGTGAGAAACGAGGTCGCGATCAGCATGATTGCAAAGAAGATCGCGGCGGGCTTCCAGCTTTTGCCGAGGCCCTTTTCGATGTAGTACATCGGGCCGCCCGAGACCGAGCCCATCCAGCTTTTAAGGTCCGCGGTTTCCTCGCGCACATCGCGGTAGAACTGGGCGAGCGTCACCTCGCTGTACTTGGTGGCCATGCCCACGAACGCGGTAATCCACATCCAGAAGAGCGCGCCGGGCCCGCCAAAGTGGATGGCCAGCGCCACCCCCGCAATGTTTCCAATACCGACGGTAGCCGAGAGCGCCGTGGTCAGCGCCTGAAAGTGCGGGACATCGCCGGGATCGTCAGGGTTGTCGTATTTCCCGGTCATCACCCAGAAGCCATGCGCCAGCTTTCGGAACTGGATGAAGCCCAGCTGGAACGTCAGGTAGAACCCGGTCCCCAGCAGCAAGATGACGACCCACGGAATCATCTGGCCGTCGCCAACGGGCACGCCGTACGACCAGACCAGGTCATTCAGAAACTCAATTGTGCGCTGAAACCACATAGAGCGAGTAAAGACGGATGGAGGGAACACGCAAAGAAAACGGCGCCCCACATGCACGGAACGCCGACCCATGGCTGCGAGCCCTGTGATGGCCGCAACATCGTGTTAATATAAGGGCAGGAACGGTGGACTGCAACAGGCTTGATACGATGAAGAACGACTTTCATGTCAGTAGGACGGAAAAGCGGCTTTGGACCTGCGTTTGGAGATGGAAACACCTCGACGCGGTTGGGAGAAACTGCATATCGCGAATCTGCCCCTCTGAAGAGGGGACTATCGCGTTAGCGATGGAGGGACGTTTAAAGATCTGGCAGGTCTCGGAAGACCTGTCAGATCTGCCCAGTCCTGCTACCCGCTTGAAGACCGACGATAGCCCGAGACCGCGAGCAAAGCGTATGTCTCCGGCTACAGGCTTATTCTCTCCATCACTTAGCATTGAACCGCTACCAACCTGCTTTCCAAGTCATCCCGGCCCCTGAGCCGGGATCCAAGTCTCACACCTGAAAATCATTCCCGTGTGATGCAAGCGAGGTCTGACTATGGATTTCTTGGGGGTGCTGGTAATGGAGACGTGAGCGGTGACGGTAGGTTGGCAAGAGCATGCGGCGTGCGGGGTATTCACATGGAGTGCTACCTTCGTATCTACCCCTCAGTCGCTGCGCGACAGCTCCCCTCTCCAGGGGAGCAATTTGAGACGGCGCGGTTCCACCTGCGCTAAACACGTACCCTCCGTTTACCCGCGCCAGAGACGTCTTCGGCTACCGGCACGGTTCCTCCATCATTTAGCATTGAACCGCTACCTTTTCCCTTTCGACCCAGGGCAGGATAAAATACCATGATATTGCTATTGGAGCATCCGTCTGTGTGGGCTGCAGTGGGGAGAGTTGACCGGGGGCTTGCGTTTATGAGATGCGTTGCATACTCTCTATGTGGAGTGTGTATCGTACACAGTAAAAGCTGCACCCATGTCAATCGAAACAGCGGTGCATACGTCGCATAATGCAAGCTGCAAGGCGCGCCGCATTACAGCATGTACAGCGTTGGCACGCGTCTTGAGCATTATACCATGTGCGCATGTGCATCAGGACGAGCCGTTTGCATATATGCATGGGCCGGTGCAGGCCTGACTGGACACACGCTCAAGGCGACCCATGTGCTCGCAAATATCAAAAACCCGTTGTGCGCTCCACAAACAGGCCCCTGGGGCGCTGGCGCTGCGCGGGTTTCACAGCGATGTCGCAGTTTGTTACATGCGACATGCGCTACATTGCAGAGGACATCTTCTCGTTTTCATTATGACCGATCGTGCCCTTTGCGGTAGATCCTGATTACATTCTTCCCGACCACATGAAATGTTTTTACCGATACGCAGCTGCGATGCTTGGTCTTATGCTCGTTGCCAGCAGCGGAGCCCTCGCGCCCTCAGCCGTTGCTCAGTCGTCATGGGACACAGCGCCCGCTGACAACCGCGACGACCGCACGCAGTACGAAGCCCCTCGCACCCCCGACCCCGCCGGCACCGGCCTGCCCGACTGGGCAGACTCGGGCGCATCGTCCAATGAGTTTGGAACAGGGTCGAACGGGCCGGTGGCTGATGGGCCGCAAACGAATGATGAACCGCCGCCCCCGCCGCCGCCACGAGTACCCGTTGACGGAGGGCTTAGCCTGCTTGTTCTTGCAGGGGCGGGGTACGCAGCCAATAGACTACGCCGCCGAGATGGTGAGAAGCCGCATGGTGACAAAGAGATGCCGTAAAAATGAGTTTGAAAGCATCTTAGTAACAACGATAGGGCAGCACGTTGGATTTTTAGAAGTCCGCCTTTAGAGGCCCGATGCTATTGGTTCGATAGAGCAGTCAAGTACGCCGACGTGCTGCTGCTCTGAGCACTGTTTCTTTTCCAGAAAACCCTCTGCCTACCCATGAAATATACAGATACGAATTCATCGGCCGCTTCGTCTACTTCTTTCGCGCTATTCCTTGCAATAGCTGCTTCTTTTCTTCTGGCCTTCGTGCCTGGGGAGGCTACTGGTCAAACTACGTGCTATGCCGTCAGCGGTGGGAACTGGGATGATCCTGATAACTGGTCTTCTGTGTCGGGTGGGGATCCTGCTACTGATCCGTGCAATGACCCAGTCGGATACCCCGACAGCGATAGCTATGCTGCTGACATTGAGAGTGGGGCAATAGTACAAAATATTCCCACGCTGGAAGTCGCGGATGTTACAGTGCGCTCTTCTTCGAATGGGTTGGTGCTTAGTGAAGACTTTACTGTCACAGGAAATGTGATAGTTGAAAGCAACACTGTTTTGAACACCTATGTCGTAGATGGTACTCAAGCGGTAATCGCGAGTGGCTCCTTGGTTGTCAATGGGAGCATGGACAACTCAGGTACTTTTCGGGTAGATCGAGAAAGTGGTGGGAATGGCTCGGCAGAGATTAGAGGGGACGATCCACTCGCTGATGGAGTAACGAAGGGTTTGACCAGTAGTGGTACGATTGAAGTAGATCAGAACAATGGTAGTACGACAGCTCCGCTCACTGTGGGAAGATCAAGCATACCTTTGGGAAGAAACCTCCAGCTTACAGATGGTACCCTCGCTGCCGGAGATAACTCGTCGATCACCGTTTTATTCGGTGGCTTAGACATTGGTGCTGACGGGACTAATAGTGCTTCCTTTGATCTCAACGATGGAAATGCAGATATCAACTTTGCTACCTCCATCGCTTCGGGAAGTCAGTTAAGCATCGGGGCAGGGGCTGAGTTTAGTGTTGGGGGTAACTTTGACAACTCTGGGACCCTCACTGCTGCTGCGGGTTCTCACATTTTCTTTACTGGGTCATCAGGGTCATCGCAATCTCTTTCGGGCAATTTCCGTCAGAGCAACGGGTTTTGGGATGTGACTATCGAGAGCGGAGCAAATGTAGATCCCTCTGACAATATGACGATTACCAATAATCAGGAAGTTCAGGTCAGTGGGACTTTAAATGTAAGCGGAACATATGGAGAGAGTGGGGGCAATGAGGGAGCTGACCTCACGTTCGATGGGTCGCTTTTCTCAATCAATGAGAACGCAGACTTTTTCTCTTCAATAGTCAGATTCAATAACTCTGGTACTACGACAGTTGAGGGGGTCGTATTCTCCGATGTCGTCGTAACTAATGACACAGATGTCGAACTGCAAAATGCTTTCGAGATCAACGGTAAGCTCACAATTGTAAGCGACGGGGCACGGGTTCTCTTAGCAGCAGGACGACTGACACTCAATGGGGATGCCGATATAAGTGGACCACTCCTTCCGCAGGGTGGAGGAATTACATTTGAAGGAGGCCAGCTACAAGAAATTGCTGGCTCTACAACACAAGAGCTCACTTTCGGGTCGATGGTTGTACGTGGAAGCAATACAGTTGTACAAATTGATAATACCGACCCGCGCCTTCTCACAGATGATCTCACCATTGATCAAGGCGGCGAGTTGAGTCTTGGACGTCCTCTTGAGATAGGAGGCAACTTTAGCAATGATGGGGGCCAGTTCAGCTTCAATCCAGGCATAGCTTCTGGCAACCGATCAATTTCATTCATTGGGAATGGGCAGCAGACGATTGACTCGGAAACTAATTTTGAGTTTTTCAACCTAACAATCAACTCTAACCGAGATCAAGGGTCGCCTGGGGCTGATGTCTCTGTTAATAGCGGCCCGATTGAAGTAACGGGCACACTGAGCCTAGACAATGGGCGTTTGGCTGGTGGGGGCGTTCTTACACTTGCACCAGGGGCGTCCATCGTGTATGGAAGTGGTACGATCACCGATGAGTTGCTCGCGGATCGCACCCTAAACCAGGGCCCTGAATGGTATATGCTGGCCAATCCAATGGGCAACACATACGACCAATTCTTGCGTCAGGCCAGTGATGGTGGTGTTGAAAAGTCACGGCTGTGGATTCAAGGTCCAGATAACTCTGAAGATAATCGTCGAGCGTTAAGCAACCTGCTTGTTTATGACGAGTCATCACGTGCCTCTAACGGAACGGATGGGAGTGCATGGCAATCCGTCGAAGACGTAGATAACAACGCCAGTTATGGCACCGGATTCATTGTGTACGCTTATGATGAGGATCGGGACAATACAGGCTTCCCCAAAACAGTTGAGGGACGTGGGCTGCCAAACTTTAGCACCAGCTTCAGTTTCCCACTCAGCTATACAGATGGTATAAGTGCGGATGACGAGGGCTGGAACGTGGTGGGAAATCCCTATGCTGCATTCCTTGACTGGGATAACTTGAGTAAAAGCAGCCTCAACAATACGGTTTACGTGTGGGATCCGCAAAATGAGCAATACCAAACGTACAACGGTACAGATGGCACGGGCGGATTCGAAGGAATAATTGCCCCTTTCCAAGGGTTCAAGGTTCAGGCTGAAGCAAGCGATGCTTCGTTAGAAGTAACGGATATCACGACAGCGCAGGTTACAAGCGAAAGCGACCCGTTCTTTGCGTCGGAGGGACCTGCTACCTCACGATTTGCCCGCCTGAATATTAGTTTGGGTGAGACGACCGACATGGCCCACATGACGTATAATGAGGAAGGGAGCACGGGGCGTGATAGCTACGATGCATACCGCCTCACCCCGCTGAGTTCGCCATCGGGAGGACACGTAAATTTCTACACGCTGCGTGAGGACGGTACTGCGCTTGACATCAACAACCTGCCGTTTAGTCCAGAAGAGGAAATGACGATCCCCTTGGTTGCTGAAGCCGCAGGGTGCGAAGGCAGTACCCCATTCGAAGGCGAAGCAACAATGTCGCTGGGAGAAACCGAAAACATTCCTGAGACGTGGGGACTGTTTGTGACTGATACAGCGACGGGTGAGACGCATGACTTGCGTGCTGACGATCCGTACACGTTCACGCTATCGTCCAGTACGGATTGCAGCGAAACATCGGCAAATATGCGTGCCGAGCAGGCAGCTGACCCGAACATGGGTGAGATTGTCACGCACAACAACGAAGCCAGCACCCGCTTCACCCTCACCCTCGACCCCGATGCCGGGCCGCTGCCGGTGGAGCTGAACAACTTCCAGGGTCAGGCCAGTGAGCAGAGCGCAATTATTGAGTGGAGCACTGCCAGCGAAACCAACAACGCGGGTTTCGATGTGGAGCACAAAGCGCCCAACGCCGACAGCTTCACGCAGGTGTCGTTCGTTGAAGGCGCCGGCACCACCGATTCGCCGCAGTCGTACAGCTTCCAGATGGACGAGCTGGACGCGGGCACGCACACGTTCCGCCTCCGCCAGTCCGACCTGGACGGCACCACCACGCTCTCCGATCCCATCGACGTGGAGATTGGGCTGAGCAGTGCCTATGAGCTTGCCACCTATCCGAACCCGGTGCGCGATCAGGCCACCGTGCAGTTCGCGGTGCAAGAGTCGCAGCCGGTCACCATCGAGGTGTACAACACGCTGGGGCAGCGCGTGCGCACGCTCTTCCAAGAGTCCGTACCCGCCGATGACACCCGCGAGATCACCCTCGACGTGAACAACCTGTCGAGCGGCCTCTACATCGTGCGGATGCGCGGCGAGAGCTTCAGCACCACACAGAAGATTACGGTGGTGCGGTAAGTACACAGCATGAACATCGCTATCCCAACCCGCCGGTGAGGTGTCCCCTCATCGGCGGTTTTTTGTTGGGGGTGAGGTGTGCTGCTCGTTCTCCCAGACATATTCGGGGGCATGTGTGGTGTATCCAGGCAACCGTAGGGACACGGCGCGCCGTGTCCCTACCTACTGTCGTGTCACAGGTCAATGTTTGGGTTGCAGCATACCCCGTTTACATGGTGTCATCTTGAGCGGAGCGGCTCCGCCAAGGAGACGCGGAGTCGAAAGATCTCCCCCAAGGTTGGCAGGGCCTCTGTCCCGCCGTATCTGCTAAATACCAGGGAGATGGTTCGACTGCGCTCACCATGACAGGCTTCGTGAGGGGAGGATGCCAAGGCAACCATCAAAATGAGGGGTGACACAGCACTACGTACGGTGTACCTGCTAACCAGCGTATCGTATGGAGCGTGGTTGAATGGGACATGCTGGGATGTATTGTGGAGGGGAGTAGCAAAGATCTGACAGGTCTCCGAAGACCTGTCAGATCTGTTTGAGAGCCTGTTTGGGTTTTGGTTTGACGGCGAGAGCGAGTGCCGGTGAGGCGAAAATGTCCCGCGTACCGTGCTGCTGAGGACCTCATTAGGTATAAGTAATGTATGTGATGTACATCTACGTTCCAAAACAAGCACAACATGCTGCCATGGCTGCGATGATTCGCAAACAGCTTTACCTCACCGATGCTCAAAATAAAGTGCTTAAGCAGCGTGCTCGAGAATTAGGCATATCGGAGGCTGAGCTTGCACGTCAGGCACTCGACCAGATGCTCCAGCCGTCTGAACAGGGCACAGCGCCTCACGCAGAAACCGAGTCTGCACGTCAAGAGGCGCTGAGCGAGCTGCTGCGTCATACGCGTCGTCTGGCTGAGGGGCGCAGATTGCCTGCAGCTTTTAAGACAGCATATCAGACGCGAGGGCGAGATGTGCTCTACGAGTCTCGCTTAGACCGGTAGGGGCAACGCATTGGGTACGGATATTAAGTTGCTCCGCACCCTGACACACCACAAAGGGCTGTATGCGCTATGTAATCGACACCAACATATTGGTCTACTGCTTTGATGAAAGCGAGACCAGCAAGCAATCGCGTGCGCTTCGCATTGTTGAGCAGGTCGGGCGGGCGGAAAGCGGGGCACTTCCTGCGCAGGTGCTGGCGGAGTTCGCCAATGTTGCGCTTTATCGTCTTGAGCCTACACTCGCTGCTACAGAGGTGTACGAACAGGTAGACCGGTACAAGCAGGTGTTTACCGTTTTTCCACTCACCCCTGCAGTCGTCTTAGAGACTGTGCGTGGGGTTCAAGACCATAGCTTTTCGTACGTTGATGCGCAGATTTGGGCGGTGGCCAAGCTTGCACAGTGTCCGATCATCTTGAGCGAAGATTTTGCGACAGGGGCTACGGTCGAAGGCGTTTCGTTTCTCAATCCGCTGGATCCTGACATAGATCTCAGCGCGTTGAGATAGCCGTTCAGAAGAAGATCAACGGGCAGTGGATAGATGTCAAGTGATCGCTCTTCTGATAAAAATCTGTCCTGAGGCGAACGGTACCGAAAGCATTCGGCACAAGTTACCCCGTTCGCCCCCCACCAGAGACGTCCGCGCCGGGGGGCGCTTCCCGTCTCCGGATACTGGTACATTTGGTCCATCACTTAGCGTTGAATTGCTACCAAAAATAAGAAATCAAAACAGGTTCTTACACCCACCGCGTGTGATGCGCGACGAGATAACGACGAACTGCCGCGCGGGCTTGCGTGTAGGGCGCGCTTCGCTGCAGCTTACGGAGCGCGGTAGGGATGGCGTCCCGAAGCGGGCTCTTCTGCTTCCCTCTAACAACGCATGGTGCGAAGCCGGTGCAAATGGGGATCGCCCCGTGGCAGGTGTCGTACAGTGCGATCCGTAGCTTTTATGCATGAACCTACGCCAGACGCATGGCTGATTCGCCTCGCATTTTTGTGGCGCACACCGGAGGAACGATTGGAATGGCGCGGCAGCCCTCGGGCGAGTATGACACGCAGCCGGGCCACCTGGAGGCGCAGATTGAGGCGCGAGGGGCGTTTCGGGGCGAGCATGTGCCGGAATACGACATCTACGAGTTCGATCCGCTGCTCGACAGCGCCAACATGACGCCGCAGGACTGGCTGGCGATGGCGACGACGATCCGCGACCACTACGACGACTACGACGGCTTTCTGATTGTGCACGGCACCGACACGATGGCGTTCTCGGCATCGGCGCTGTCGTTTATGCTCGATCCGCTGGACAAGCCGGTCATCTTTACGGGCTCGCAGATTCCGCTCGTCGAAACCCGCACCGATGCGCAGAGCAATCTGCTTACGGCGCTGCTCATTCTGGGGGCGTATGCCGATCGCATGAGCGGGGTGTTTCTGTACTTCAACGACCGGCTCTTTCGCGGCACGCGCGCCACGAAGGTGAATGCAGATACGTTTGATGCATTTGCCTCGCCCAACTTTCCGCCAGTAGGTACCGTGGGCATCAACGTGGAGATCAACTGGCCACTTGTGCCTGCCCCCAAGAAGCCGCTGCGTCCGCCGCAGGTGGTGGCACTGGGCAGCGCCACAGTAGCGGCGTTTCGGGTGTTTCCGGGGCTCGATGCCTCGTACCTGACGCATGTGCTGGCCCCGCCGGTGCAGGGCGTGGTGCTGGAGTGCTACGGCGCGGGCAACGCACCCAGTAACAACGATGCCTTTTTGGAAGCGCTTCGGACGGCGACTGAGCAGGGGACCGTCATCGTAGATGTGACGCAGCCGCTGCACGGCACCGCCGACCTGGATCTGTACGCCACGGGCCATGCGCTGGCCGAGGCGGGCGTGGTGAGTGGCTACGATCTGACGACCGAAGCCGCCCTGGCGAAGCTCTACTACCTGTTTGAGCAGGGCCATGCGCCCGATGCGGTGCGCCGCCTGATGCAGCAGAACCTGCGCGGCGAGCTAACTCCGCCCGACGAGGTGCCGCCCAACCTGGGCCGTTCGCGTCAGCGTCTGGCCGGGTACCGGTAGTACCTGGCGGCACCGCAAGATGCACGAGACGCTGCTCTGATCTGCAACGACCCTGCAACGCGCGGAACGGCAAACGCGCATCAGCTTCAAATGTCTTGGTATCAAGATAAACACTCACGCACTCACATGCTCTATGGAACGCGACCGCCGCCGAGCATTGCAGGTGTGGATTGCGCTGAACCGCGCCCAGCACGCCATCGACGCGCCGCTGCGCGCTCAGGTAGAAGCGCATGGCCTCACCATGAAGCAGTTTGCGGTGCTTGAGGTGCTCTTGCACAAAGGACCGCTCCCGGTGGGCGAGGTGGGCGAGCGCGTGCTCCTTACCAGCGGCAGCATGACCTACGTGCTCGACCAGTTGGAAGACGACGGCCTGCTCATCCGCCGTGCTGATCCCAACGATGGACGCGTTCAGCAGGTGGCGCTTACCGATACCGGGCGGGCACTCGTAGAGCAGGTGTTTCCCGAGCACGCCCGGTTGGTGCAATCGCTAACGGACGACCTCTCCACCCCCGAAAAGGAGACGCTCTTCCGGCTGCTCCACCGCCTGCGCGACAGCGCCGCATAGGCGCATCCCTACACACCTACTGACTCCCCAATCCCCATGGCTTCCGACGACACGCTTCAGGGCATTCACCACGTATCCGCCGTTACCGGGCGCGCCAGCTACAACGTGCAGTTTTACACGCAGACGCTGGGACTGCGCCTGGTGGCGAAGACCGTGAATCAGGACGACACGTCGTCGTATCACCTGTTTTATGCGGATACACACGGCACGCCGGGCACCGACCTCACGTTTTTCGACATCGCCCGCGCTCGCGATCAGCACGATGGCACCGGGCTCATTACCGGCACGTCGCTGCGGGTGCGTGGCGAGGCGGCACTACAAGCGTGGGCCGAGCATCTGGATGCGGTGGGCGTGCGGCGTACGCCCATCCACCAGCGGGCCGGGCGCGCCACGATTACGCTGTATGATGCCGAGGGCCAGACCCTGCACCTGGTCGACGATGCACCCGATGTAGACCGCGTGCCCGACACTACACCGTGGACGCAGTCCCCCGTAGACAGCGACTACGCCATTCAGGGCCTCGGGCCCGTCGAGATCACCGTTGACGCCGACGCCCCCACGCGTCAGGTGCTCACCGATGTGCTCGGTCTGGCCCCCGCCCGCGACTACGTCGTTGAGGCATCCGACTCTGACGTGGACCTCCCGCATCCCCCTGACACTGCCACCGTCTTTTCGATTGGCGATGGCGGGGCGGCAGCGGAACTGCATCTGATTGAGCGATCGGACGCCGGGCGCGGCTGGCTGGGCAAAGGCGGCGTGCACCATGTGGCGCTGCGTACGCCCAACGAAGACACCATTGCCGACTGGCACGAACGCATTACGAGCGCGGGGCTGAACGTATCGCCCATCATCGACCGGCACTACTTTACGTCGATTTATGTGCGCGAGCCCGGCGGCATTCTCATCGAAATCGCCACCGATACGGGGGCGCCGTTCCCCGTGGAAGAGGCCGACGCTGGAAAAGTCACGCTGCCACCGGCACTGGAGCCGGACCGGGCCTCCATCGAAGATAAGCTCACGCCCATTGAAGCGGCTTCAGAACCTGTAGCATAACACCCGCGTGGGGAAAATGACCTGCGCATCCTTCTATTTTCTTTTGCACAATCAACCCATTTTGATATGGCGACTAACGTTCTTATCCCGTTTTACTCATCGTACGGACACACCTACCAGATGGCCCAGGCCGTGGCTGAAGGGGCCGAAGGCGTCGAGGATACCGATGTGCAACTGCGTCGCATTCCGGAGCTGGAGGGCGCCCGCCAGGCCATGAGCGGCCAGGATGCCTACGTGCAGGCACAAGAGGCCATGAGCGAGCATCCTGAAGTGACGCACGACGACCTGCGCTGGGCCGACGGCATCATCTGGGGCTCGCCCACGCGCTACGGCAACATGACCGCGCAGATGAAGCAGTTCATCGACAGCACGGGCGCGCTCTGGCAGAACGGCGAGCTGGAAGGCAAAGCCACTGCGATGTTCACCTCCACCGCCACGATTCATGGCGGACAAGAGACGACCATTCTGACGAGCCTGGTGCCGCTCTTGCATCTGGGGATGATCTTCGTAGGATTGCCCTACGGCGAGAATCCGCAGATCCTGACCACTGACGGTATTGGCGGTTCGCCCTACGGCCCCGCCACGCTGGCCGGCGGCGACGGCTCGCGGCAGCCGGTGGAAGAAGAACTCCTTTCCGCCCGCAATCTGGGCCGCCGCGTAGCCAACGTATCCGCACGTTTGAAGGGCCTGTAAGCGCTCTGCGGACGTCGTACAGTATCACGAAAAGCAGCCGGCTCCGATAGGGAGCGGGCTGCTTTTTTGTTGGCGTCGAGAGCGTGCTGGCTAAACGGGGACTCGCCCGAGGAACGCTCCGCTACTCCTCATCCAGGATGTAGATGTCGGGCAGGTTGCGGGCAATCTGGCCGTAGTCGAGGCCGTAACCAATCACGAACAGGTCGGGGATGTTGAATCCCACATAATCGAGCGGCACATTCGTGTCGTTCGAGGTGGGCTTGTGGAGCAGCGTAACCGTGCGCAGCGAGGCCGGGCGGTGCGACTCCATCATGTTCAAAATGAACTGCATGGAGAGCCCGGTGTCCACAATGTCCTCAACCACAATCACGTCGCGGCCTTCCAGGTTCGCATCAATGCGCTTCAGCTCGGTCACCTCGCCGCTGGAGACCTTCTCATCGCCGTATGACGACAGCTTCATGAAGTCAATCTCGCAGTCGATGGTGATGTAGCGCATCAGGTCGGCGGTCACCATAAACGCACCATTGAGCACGCTTACCAGAATGGGCGTGCGGCCTTCGTACTCCTCGCTGATGGCGTCGCCAATCTCCTGCAGGCGCTCCTGAATGGCCTCATCAGTCAGATACAGACGGAACTGCTCACCGCGGCACGTGAGCGTCGTATCAGGAGCCTGAGGGGTCGTGTCGGTCAAGTCGCGGGTCAAAGACATCGGGATCGTCGTCAACTGTGAACAAGGGTGGGTCGATGCAACACGCATCAACATACACAGACGTGTCGGAAAATGGTAGCGACAAACTGACTATTCACCCGCGTTCGGGCGTGGTTTCCAGCGCATCTGCACAACGCGATTGGTGGAAGCGGTTACACGCACGGCGTGGTGGATGCGATGGCCCACCACCCACAGAATGTGCTCCGCATCCACAACAACCAGCTGCTCGGCTCGCCGGTGCGGCGGCACCTTGGCGTCGGTGAGGAGATCGCTCACGGATTTGTGGCCGGTCATGCCCAGCGGCTGCAGGCGGTCGCCCTTTCGCCACGGGCGTACGGTTACGGGGGGATGCCACTGCGCTGCATCCACATAGGCGATGTTCGAGCTTTCACGGAGCGTGCGCTGCTCCGGCACATCGGTCTCGGCGCAGTGGAGCGTGCCCGTAGGCAGTTGGACGGGCGGACCTGCGAGCGACACTGGCTGCGGATCGAGGAGTGTAGGCGGATCGGCAACGACCTCCAGGTGCGTGCGCGTGCGCCACACCGTTGCGGCTCCGGCCTCCACACGACGCCCGACCTGGGCATCCGTCAGATCCGCAACGGCTTCCGCCACAGCCTGCGTGTGGGCCGCTTCGGGACAGGCCCTGCGCAGTAGCGTGCGAGCCAGAGCTGTCTGCATGACCGGGGCTGCATCGCGGATGGCTGTTAGGTCCAGGCGTCCGCCGTGCGGGGTAGACGTGTACGCGGCATCGAAGCGCTCGCGCAGTGCAGGCGTCCAGTGCCCATCTACGTATGAGCGCAGCAGCCGGGCGGTGTCGTCGATGCGCGCCTCTGCGTCCGATGCAATGTCGCGCAGCACCGGCAGCACCTCGTGACGCAGACGGTTGCGGGTGTAGTCAGCGCGCGTGTTGGTCGGGTCAGCGCGATACGGCACGCGGTGGGCCTCGGCATAAGCTTCGATGTCCGCCTTCGGGGTGTGCAAGAGCGGACGCCACAGGCGCACATCGGGGTCGTTTTGCAGCAGGCGTGAACGCGGCATCCCCGCCAGTCCACGCGGTCCCGTGCCGCGCAGCAGGTGCAGCAGCACGGTTTCAACCTGGTCGCGCTGATGGTGCGCTACGAGCACGGTCCGGCTTCCGTGTGCGCGTGCCACGCGGTGCATTTCGGCATAGCGCACCCGGCGCGCGGCGTCTTGCGTATTGCCGCTGAGCGTATCCGGACGATGCACCACGACGGGCCAGTTGGGCACGTGCCGAGCGGCCCAGTCCTGCACCAGCGCGGTGTCGGCATCGGCGCTGGGCCGCAGTCCGTAGTTGACGTGTACAATGACGCCGCGTGCGCCTTCTGCGGCCAGCGCATGCGCCAGCACCATCGAGTCGATGCCGCCACTTACGCCTACAACCACGGGCGCAGTGCCGACCTCTGCATCCGCCAAAACCGAAGCTACCGCATCACGAATCGACATGGCGCATCCGAACATGGAAAACGAAGGGCAGCGGCTTGGTCATAAATGACGTCAACTATTTTGTAGCCTGCACTGAATGTGCTTCTACGGGCGAACGGGGGACCGTTCGCCCCAGGAAAAGCTTTTATAAAGAGATCTATCGCTTAGGATATAGCCGCGACCAAACATGGCAATACGGTGAGCGGCTAAACGCGCGAAGCCCTCTTGCCACAAGATGGGCAACAGGGCTTCGTGCAGGCAGTGCGCTTGCCATTGGTGTGCTGTACGGCGGTACGATTAGAAGTAGGCCGCACGGTTGTCGTCGATGGTGGCCTCTTCGCGGAGCGATTCGATCCACTGGTTCACGACCTGTTGCTGGCGCTGGGCACGCAGTTGCTCGCGCAGTTGCGTGCGTTGGGCGTCGGTGAGCGGCTCGGGATCGTTCCAGTTCGTAACTTCAACGACGTACGCGGCGTTGGCGCCGCCCACAACGCCGGAGCGCTCGCCTGATTCGAGTCCAAAGACGGTGCCGGTAAAGGCCAGGTCGCGGCCCAGGCCCGGAATAACATTGTCGTCGTAGCCCACGCCGTCGCGGGTGCGCAGTCGCGTGTCGAGGGCGTCGGCCAGCTCTTGCAGCGAGGCCGCGCCCTGATACGCATCTTGCATGCGCTGCACCTGCACGGCTTTGCGTTTCTGCTGCAAGACGCGCGGCTCAATCTGGCTCTCAACATCGCTAAACGAGCGGTAGCCCGCTTCCTGGATGCCCGTAAGGTGGGCCACCACAAAACGGTCGTCGAGCTCAATGACGTCGCTGATGATGCCCGTTTCCTCGGCGCTCGACAAGAAGTCGCGCAGCGCGCGGCTCTGCCCCAGGCTGGGGAACGTCACATCGCCGTCTTGGGCGGTAAGCTCATCTACCGGCGCATCCTGATTGGCAGCTTCCTCTTCAAAGTCGCCTTCGTCGGAATAGAACGCCACATCGTCCATGCGGTCCTCAAGGTCGCGCAGGGTGGCCACGCTGGGACGAATTTCCAGCGCCATCTGCGCAATGTCAACGGCCACATCGGGCTCCCCATCTTCCGGTTCCTCAACCGGCTCGGTGCCCATAATACGAATGAACTGTGCGTTGCCATTTGCAACGACCATGTCGGTTACGCGCCCCGGTGTCGGATCCGCAAACACCGCCTCGGCTACCGGAGTCGGCAGCGATGATGCCTCTACGAACTCTTCAGTGTACGACACCGCCGACCCGTTGCGATCCAGGAAGCCGGCCACGTCGTCGGTGGCGGAAAACTCAGAGCGCAGGGATTCCAGGTCCTCCACAACGGCTGCTGAGTCTTCAGCCGTAGGCACCTTCGGCAGCGACGCGTACTGCACCTCGTAGGTGCGCTCGCGGCGGAAGTCCTCGCGGTTCTCGTCGTAGTAGTCGCGCAGATCCGACTCGGTAATCTCAACCTCGTCGCGGCTGACCGAGGCGTAATTCAGGGCCACGTACTGCACATCGGCCGCTGCGTTCTGGCGGAAGTGCGCATCTTGCACATCGCGCTCCGACACGTGCACCGTAGACTGGAGCAGCGTGTTCATCTTGTTCTGGCGGCGCTCCTCGCGCAGGAAGTCCTCAAGCTGCAGCCAGCTCTGGCGCATTTCGGGGTTCTGCGCCAGGTTGGCAATGAGCTGCTGATCGACCTGGCCGGAGTCGTCGGAAAACTGCTGGCGGATCACCGGGTGCGGGTTGTCGCCGTAGACCATGTCCATGACCTCGGCATCGGTCACGTCAACGCCCAGGCGGTCCATCTCCTGCTCAATGAGCTGCGTGTTTACGAGCTGCGTGTAGGTTTGCTCGCGCACCATGTCCTGCATCTGCGGCGTTACGTCGCCGCCCATCTGCTCGCGCATGCGCTGCATCTGCTGCTCCACCGCCTGCTGGAACTCCTGGTACGTGATGTCGGCGCCATTCACCACGGCAATATTGCCCGTAGGCTGCCCGACCGTGTTAAACACGTCCGAGTCTTGCAGCGTCCAAATAACGCCGAACGAAATAACGAGAATCCAAAGGATGACTCCGGTGTTTTCCCGGAGCTTGTTCATGACGCCCATACGATCCAGTCGGTCGGTGTGGAGGATGTGACGATCTTGTCAATGGCTGTTGCGCAACCTCTCCGTACCCAGCCCGCTCTCAATTGTTCTTCAGTTTGGGGATGCACAGGCCGCGCTCATCCGTTCTTCGTTCTTTGCTCGCGCTTACGCCCGGTAGGAGCCGCTCCGCATCGCTGTCTCGCTGGACAAAGGTACGGTCCTGGGCCCTGTGGTTCGCAGTGCGCACGCTGTCGCCTTCCCTGGGTCGAGGCATGGCGCGTACGTGTTTAGCGACTTGTAGCCTGCGAACCTACGCCCGGCGGTGTTTAGGCCAGGTTAGAGCGGGGTAGAGGGGCCTGAAGGGTCATGCCGGTTGTGCCCCTGAACAGCCTGCGTCGCACGGCGGAGCCATGCGACGAGTGTAAGCAAAGAACCCTGATCCCAGGCGTTCATCGAAGCACGGCGCGCCGTACCCCTACGGAATAACCTGGCCCCGACGGTCCCCCGTCGGTGCAATGGCAGAGGACGCTCCTGCGTCCGACCCACAGCGTCGCATCTATTCGGTCGTATTTCCGCCAGGGATGCATGCGGTACCGAAAGCATTCGGCACGAGTTACCCGGCTATGGGAGATCCCTACGGAATAACTCCGCCGTCCACGGGTACACGCCACACACAGTCCCTCACTCAATAATCGCGATCCATCGCATGCGCGCCTTCCGCTCTTCCACGATCTGGACTACGGCTGGACTCGCGCTCATTCTGGGGGCGGGCCTGGCTGCTATTGGGTGGCAGGTGCATCCAGCGGGCGCACTCGTGGGGCTCGGGACTGCGGGTGTCGTCGCATACCTGGGCCTCCGCCGCCCCTACCAGCGGTGGAAGCGCGCGCAAGCGGGGCTGCCCGAAGACTGGCGCACGTGGCTGCGCACCCGCATCCCGCCGTACACCGCCCTCGACGCCGACAGCCAGCAGCGCTTTGAACGCGACGTGCTGTTTTTGATGGATGAGTTCGACTTCGAGGGCATCCGCGGCGTACCAGTGACCGACGACCTGCGCCTGAGTGTGGCCGCGGCGGCGGCGCTGCTCTTGCACGGCCTGCCCGATTGGGAGCTGCCCGGCACGCGCACGGTGCTCTTTTACCCGGGCCACTTCGACGATGCGTACGACGGGAGCCGCGATGCGGGCTACGACGGCATGGCGCACGAGCAGGGCCCGCTCATCATGTCGGCTCCAGCAGTGCGGGCCAGCTGGCAGCATCCGGGCGATGGCAACAACGTGGTGCTGCACGAGCTGGCGCATCTCTTCGATTTCGACAACACCGGGCCCGATGGCGTCCCCTCGCTCGTGGACGGGCGCTCGGCAGCGGCGTGGCAGCAGCTCATTCGCACCGAGATGCGCAAGGTAGAGCGGGGCACGTCGATTCTCGATCCGTATGCGGCCACGGCGCCGTCGGAGTTCTTTGCGGTGGCGGTGGAGCACTTC
Organism: Longimonas halophila; assembly: GCF_002554705.1. Lineage (GTDB taxonomy): Bacteria > Bacteroidota > Rhodothermia > Rhodothermales > Salinibacteraceae > Longimonas > Longimonas halophila. Next base: position 42,966 of record NZ_PDEP01000016.1, read on the forward strand.
TTTGAGGAGCCCGAGGCGGTGCGCACGGAGCATCCAGAGCTGTTCGAGGCCATGACGGCACTGTTCAACTGGACGCCTGCGCATCCTGCTGAACCCGAACCGGATGCAGACCCCGAGACGCTCCGAGACGATGCTACGTGACGGGTCCACTGGTTTCTGGCGCAAAGTCGCGATGTGCCCCGGTTTCGAGGGTCTCGGTGAGCACGTCGAGGGCGCGGTGCATGTCGGCTTTGGTGTTCCACACGAACGGCGCCATGCGCAGGAAGCGGTTCTTGCGGCTGTCGGTGTAGATGTGCTGGGTCTTCAGGTATTCGCAGAGCTTGTGCGCCTCGGGCACCTCCAGCACAAGCAGAGTGCTCCGCTGGTCCGGATCGCGCGGCGAGCGCATGGAAAAGGGAGCCTCGTCGGCACGGTCGATGACGATTTGGCTTAGGCGCTGCGTGTGAGCGTGCACAGTGTCGAGTCCTGCTTCCAGGAGCAGGCGCACACCTTCTACGGCATGGTAGAGCGAGGCGACGGCGGTGGTGCCGCCCAGAAAGCGGCGGCGCACGTCGGGGTGCGGCTGGGGCGTGTCATTGAAAGCAAACGGCTCGGCATTTCCGAACCAGCCCGTAAGCCGCGGGGTGAGCTCCAACCCCTCGCGCAGATAGACGAAGCTGTTGCCCGAGGAGCCGCAGCCTTCTTTTAGCAGCCCACCCATGTAGACATCCACGCCCAGCGCATCCACCTGAATGGGAAAGGTGCATGCGCTGTGGTAGCCATCGATAACGAAGAGCGCGCCCTGAGCATGAGCCGCGTCGGCCACGGCGCGCAGTTCGCGGTCGGGGATGCGCTGCCCGGTCGTGAAGCCCACATGGCTGAGCACGACCATCGCCGTGTCTGCCCCAATGCGGTCGATGACGCGCTCCACATCGACATGCCCGTGTGCGGGGCGATCCACGACGGCGGGTGTGAGTCCGTTCAGTGCCTGCCAGCGGTGCACGCTGTGCTTCACCGACGGAAACGCACTGTCAACGAGCACCACCTCATTTCCGCGCTCAATGACCTCGGGCGCCGAGAGCAGGCATTGCATCGTCCAGTGCACATGCGGCTGCATGATGCAGGTGCCGTGCGGCGCGCCCAACAGCGGGGCAATGAAGGCATCGCCCAGAAACATGGGCAGCGTCCACCACCCCACGTTCTCTTCGGAGCCGTTTGTGGCGGCGGGCTGCCAGTGATTGGGCACGTGGTTCCAGGCATCCACGCCGCGCCCGCTCCAGTCCTCAGCAAAGCGCTGCATCATGGTGGGCACGCGCCTGGGCATCAGTCCATGCGTAAAGGCGCGCAGTTCTACGGCCTCGTCGGGGCCGGGGCGGACGAACGCATCGCGGAGGGAGGCAATCGGAGTGGACATACAGCAGTAGGAGGATGCGGGGGAGCGGGGACAACGAGCGGGCTACGCGGCAGACTCCGCAGGCAGGATGCGGCGGGCAAAGGATTCGCCGTGCTGGCGCAGGTGGTCGGCGGCTTCGAGGCCGGTTTTCCACTCGTCGGGGAAGGCATCCCAGCCGTGCAGCGTGCCCAGCAGCGCGCCCATCATCGCGCCGGTGGTATCGGCATCGCCGCCCACGTTGATGCCCGAGAGCGGCGTATTTTCGAGAAGCTGCGGTGCGCGGGCCACCATGGCAACAGCAAAGGGCCACGCCTCATCGGCAGCTACATTGGCGCCGTTGCATACGTCGCGCAGATCGAGCGGGAACTCGCGGAGTTGGTCGCTAAGCTGCTTCAGGCGATCGGACACGCGGGCATCGTCACCCAGCTTTTCTTCGGCCCAGGTTGTCGTATCCACCAGATGCTCCCAGAAGTCGGTGCGGTCGAACGTGTCGAGCGGATGCGTGGCGCAATAGCGAGTAGCGGCGGCCTGGCCCCATCCGGCAGCAAGCGCGGCAGGGTGGGCATGCGTGACCGAAAGGATGTCGCGGATGGGTGGGAAGGCGGCATCCCGATTGAGATCGGAGGCCGCCCACCAGAGTCCGAGCGGAGCGGCACGCATGGCCGCGCCATCGGTGGGGCGTTCGGCGCGTCCGGCCTTTAGCGGCGGTGTGCCATTGGCCAGACGCTCAATGGCAGCCGTGGTGGTAGGTCCCCAGCGGCGCGCCTCGTCCTGTAGCGCGGTGTACTCGGCAGCCACCTCGGCAGGCCACTGGTCGGGCGCTGCCGTAGCCACCACACGAGCCACCGCAAAGGTGAACTGCGTATCATCGGTCCACTGCCCCGCCGAAAGATCGCCGCGCCCATCATCGTCGCGGTACTCCTTGATGCCCTTGTAATAGGTGCGAATGTTCTGATGGCTTAGGCCTTCAACAGGCATGCCAAGCGCGTCTCCTACGGCTGTGCCAAGCAGCGTCCCCAGACAGGTATCGGTAGTCATACAGAATCGAAGATGATAAATAGGCGCAACGTATGAAGCGGGCATCGGTGTAGTAGAGAGCAGCATATGCTCCCTGCATCACAATGCATCTGCTATACGACACATTGGGGGTTATGTTGAACCGGATTTGTTGAACGAATTGATTGTACACGCATGACCGATTGGCTGGTCGGGGCCTGGGCGGTGTTTCAGAAGGACGTGCAGATTGAGCTGCGTCAGCGGGTCGCCCTGAACATGCTTGGGCTGTTTGTGCTCACAACGCTGGCTTTGGTGCTGTTTGCTGTGGGCCAAGAGACGCTGGCGCCCGCCGTGCAGTCGGCCTTGCTGTGGATTGTCATCCTGTTCTCGGCCTCGATCGGGCTGGGCCGTGCGTTTGTGAGCGAGGCGGAGGCAGGCACGCTCTTGCTGTTGCAGCTGCACGTGCGTGGAAGCATGGTCTTTGCCGGAAAACTGCTGTTTACCGTGCTTCTGGTGCTCGGACTAAACGTGGTGGCCGTATCGCTCTTTGTGCTTATGCTGGATGTGTCGGTGGGCGCGCCGGGGTTGCTCGTGGGCGTGCTGGTGCTGGGCGCGTTGGGACTGTCGGGGGCCACCACGCTGCTGGGCGCGCTGATTGCTCGGGCGCGGCAGCGCGGCCCGCTCCTGCCCGTGCTGCTGCTTCCGGTGCTGATGCCACTCCTGCTGTCGGTGGTCGAGGCCACGCGCATCGCCCTAACAGGCGGCACCTGGCGCGCCGCGCAAGATGAGGTCCTAACCCTGATCGGGTTCGCCGGCACGACCATCACCGCTGCGGTGCTTCTGTTCGACTACGTGTGGCAGGAGTGAGGTGGGATGTCCGCTTTCATCATCTGCGCGCTGCTTACGGCGTCCATTTCAGCGTGCCCTCGTACACAGCGCGGGCCGGTCCGTCGAGATGCCAGGGGGCGGGCGCCTTGTCATCGGATGCGGGGCCAACCTGAAACGTGCCGCCTGACGTGTGGATGGTGATCGGCGGCGTGAGCGTCTCTTGCTGTAAGGCCGCTGCTGCCACAGCCAGCACGCCGGTGCCGCAGGCGGCAGTCTCGGCTTCCACACCCTTTTCGTACGTGCGCATTCGGGCGGTGTGGGCATCGATCACAGCCGCCAGGTTCACATTGGTGCCTTCGGGGGCGAACGCGTCGTCGTGGCGCAGGGGCGGGGCCAGGGTTTCGAGCGGTGCTTCGTTCAGCGCGTCCGTTGCATCTGCAAACGCAACAATGTGCTCGGTGCCCGACCAGACCTGGTGCCAGTCGAATCCGGCGGAGTCGGCGGTCTGCAGCGTGACATGAGCCGTGTAGCGCGAGGGTTCAGGCACCCACAGGCGCACGGGAGCGTTGGGGTCGTTCGGTACATCGGCCGTGTAGCGTCCAGCATCTGTGCTGAAGGTAAGGCGCGTGCGGTCCTGCTGTGGGGAGCCGAGTCCGGCATTGGCAGCGAAGCGCGCCAGGCACCGGGCGCCGTTGCCGCACATCGTGGCCATGGAGCCATCGGCGTTGACGTAGCGCATCCGAAAGTCGGGGACGGGTGCTGTGGAGGCACGGTCCTCTGCATCCCCCTGTGCCGATGCGGATTCGGGCGGATGCAGGGCGAGCACGCCATCGGCCCCTACGCCCCGGCGGCGCGGACACCAGCGGCGGGCCAGCGCCTGTAGTTCGGCATCAGAAAAGTGGAAGAATCGATTGTCAACGACGATGAAGTCGTTTTCGGCGCCTTCCATTTTCGTGAACGATACAATCAGGTCGGGCATATGGCAAACAAACGCTGAAACGGTACATACTACATGCGGCGGGGCCAATGCGCCCCTTTCGTGTTCTGATTCCCCGGTTTGCTACACTGTCCTTGGCTGAGAAACGTTTTAGCATTCAAGACACCGATCCGCTCCTCCTGTTTGGCTTCAACGATGCGCATCTGCGCACAGTCGAGCAGGCGTTTCCGGAAGCATCCATTACTGCACGCGGCACCACCGTATATGTTGAGGGCCCCGAAGAGGTGGTCGAGGCCGTTGATGCCGTCTTTCAAGAACTGATGGTGCTCCTGGAGCGCAACGACGCGCTGGCCGAGGAGGACGTGAAGACGGTGCTGGCCCTGGAGCAGTCGAACAGCGATCCGGCCCCAACAGCGAACACGCCCGATGCCGATGTGGTGCTGCACACCCCCGACGGCGAGGCCATTCGTCCGCGTACGCCCAACCAGGCCAAACTGGTCGAGTCGGCGCGCACCAACGACGTCGTTTTTGCGATTGGCCCGGCGGGCACCGGCAAAACCTACATGGCGGTGGCCATGGCCGTGGCCGCGCTGAAAGAGCACCGTGTCAAGAAGATCGTGCTGGCGCGTCCGGCGGTAGAGGCGGGCGAGCAGTTGGGCTTTCTGCCGGGCGACTTCTACGAGAAGATCGATCCGTACTTGCAGCCGCTCTACGATGCGCTCGGCGACATGATGCCGCACGACACGTTGGCCGAGTACATCGAGACGAACCGTGTGGAGATCGTTCCGCTGGCGTACATGCGCGGGCGGACGATGAAGTCGGCCTTCGTCATCTTGGATGAGGCGCAGAACGCGACCACCGGCCAGATGAAAATGTTTTTGACGCGCCTTGGACCCAACAGCCGGACCATCGTTACTGGCGATGTGACACAGACCGACCTGAAGGACCGCCGCCGCAGTGGACTGGTGCAGGTGCAGCACATCCTGGAAGGCATCACCGGCATCGACTTTATATACCTGACGCCCAAGGACGTGGTGCGCCACCGCCTGGTGCGCGACATCATTGCAGCGTACGAGAAGCATGAAGAGGGATGAGCAGGGCGCCTTGTATCCCCTAAACACAAACCGCCCCACCGAGCGCAGTGTCGATGAGGCGGTGTGAGGAAAGCGCTGTGCGCAACATATCTAACTTAAGTTGCGGGGTATAGCAGCATTCCCCCACATTCTGTCATTCTGAGGAGCGAGGCGACGAAGAATCTCTCCCTATGAGAGCAAAACAGCCGAGATGAGGAGATTTTTCGACTCCGCTCCGCTGCGCTCAAAATGACAGCCTATGGGTGGTACCTTGGGTCCTATAAGGCGTTAGAGCACTACCCGTCGTACGAATAGAAGCCCTGTCCCGACTTGCGTCCGAGGTGACCGGCCGTCACCATCTTACGAAGGAGTGGGCATGGGCGGTACTTGTCGTCGCCGAGCTCGCGGTGCAGCACCTCCATGATGCCCAGGCACACATCGAGCCCGATGAAGTCAGCCAGCGTGAGCGGGCCCATCGGGTGATTCATACCCAGCGTCATGACCGTGTCGATGTCCTCTTCGCTGGCCACGCCCTCCATGAGACAGAACACCGCCTCGTTAATCATGGGCATGAGCACACGGTTTGAGACAAAGCCCGGCGCATCATTCACCTCGACGGGCGTCTTGTCTAAGTCGAGTGCCAGGCGCTCCACAGCGTCGAATGTCGCGTCGCTGGTGTCGAGGCCGCGCACGACCTCCACCAGCTTCATGATGGGCACCGGATTGAAGAAGTGCATCCCGATGACCTGATCGGGACGGCTTGTCTGCGCCGCCAGCCACGTAATCGAGATCGAAGAGGTGTTGGAGGCGAGAATCGCATCGTCGGGAGCCGCCTCATCCAGCGTCTCAAAGATCGGGCCCTTCACATCGGTCGTTTCGCTTACGGCCTCAATGACGAGCTCAACATCCGACACCGCCTGGGCGAGATCAGTATGCGTGCGGATACGGTCGAGCGTGGCCTCGCGCTCAGCAGCGGTGATGCGTTCCTTGTTGACCTGGCGCTGCAGGTTGGATGCGATGGTGTCGGTGCCCTGTTCGAGCGCCTCCTCATTGACATCGATCAGCGTTACGGTGTACCCATTCAGTGCAAGGACGTGAGCAATGCCGTTGCCCATGGTGCCAGCGCCCACCACGGCGGTGTTCGAAAAAGACATAGAGGGATGCAGAGGTTGGAAGCGGTTTCAGCGAATACGCTCCCAACGTACCCATGCGCCACCGCACGATCCACCGAAAAATGCACGAAGGCGATACATAGGCGCTCAACTCCGGTGGACTGTATCCAGCGGCGACGAATCCGCTCGTCCTGCCTGAACGGTTGGCTTCGAATCCGCCGGTTCGCCCCCCGATGATAGTCCGCGTTCGAAGCGTGCATTGGGGATGCCGAGCGCGGAGGAAAGACACAGCGAGTCTCAAAAAAGCAGTGCTGTACATCCACGCGTTATTTACCGTATTCCCACTGACGAAAAGCTATGGGGTAGCGGTTCAATGCTAAGAACCTCACCCACAGACATTTTCGTCAGGACAACTGGCGAATCAGCACCTTCGGAGGTTTCGTGGTAGGCCCAGCGGTTTCGATGATCAGGCATAAGGATGCCGTCCATCCAACGGTGCTACCCGAAGGTCGTCTGGCGAGCGGTAAAGCGCACTGCTGGCTTCCTTCCCCATCCTAATTAACGCAGTGTGCGAGTTTTTCGATGGTCCTTTTGGGTTGGGCATCCCCCTTTGTCGCTGCGCGACATTTCCCCCTTCGCGAAGGGGGAAAGGCCCGAACAGCGTGAGGGAATGGGGGATGTCAGGACCGCGCATTCTACCACAAGGCGGCGATCAACAAAGGAGGAAGGAAACCTGCACATGCCGTTAATTAGGCGGGGCATTTGTGTTGATGTGCTGCAAGGCCGCTTCGAGATACCGGTCACGTCCCTCAGCAACGCTCTGGCGCGTAGGCTGTATCGGGATCGTCGGCTGGATGCCAATGCGATGGTGCTGCGATCTGTCGTGCTTCAGGACGCGCATGCCGGTCCACCTAATACGGTAATTGCCGGGAAGCGAGAACGGGTTCACGTTGCCGTTGGCGCCTGCCGTGGGGCCGCCAATGATCGCGCCCAGCTCATAGTGCTCCACAATGCCCAGAATGCTCTCGGCGAAGCTGATAGCCTCTGCATCCGTAAGAAAGGCCACGGCACCGCCAATGGTGGGCGTCTGGGGCGTAAGCTGCCAGCGTCCGCTCGTGTCGTAGCCAACGCGCCGTTCCTGGTCGGGGTAGATGAGTTGGGGCACCTGCCACCGTGGCGACTGCAGGGTGTCGGACGTCAGGTGACGCAGCACCTGCTGGTTGCCGGTTTCCGGATAGCCGCGCATGTCAAACACCACACCGCGCGCTGCAGCCAGCTGGTCCATCTGCTGCTGAACGGCTGAAGGCCCTACGCGGGTCAAGTCAACGTAGTACACGCCCGGATCGATTTCTTCGATGCCATCAGGGCGAGGCTGCTGCACCGGACGGTCGGTGTTGCGCGGGACGGTGCACGTGGTCGTGCTACCGTCGTCAATGCGCTGCACCGAAAGGGTGACCTCGGTGCCGCGGGGGCCGCGTGCAAATCCACTCAGCGCCCGGTGCTCGGTCCACTGCGGCGAGCCTGATATGTACGTCTTGCGCGTGCTAATGACATCTGCGCTCGGCGTGCCGTCTACGGCGGTGATGACATCGCCCGGACGGATGCAGGGCGTCTCGGCCTCCTGCAACGAATCGCTCACAGCAGCGACCACGACCTGCTCATCAATCCAATCTACGCGAAGCGGCAGCCCAGCGCGGTTTTGCACGAGCGGATGAAAAACGCGTCCGTGTCCATCATCGAGTTCGGCCACCATGCGCTGCATCACCCGGAGCCGGGCCAGTGGGGTATCGGCATCCCGCATGGCGCGCAGCGTACGTGGAAGCATGCCCTCCCAGTCCGTATCCACCACGTCGAAGTAGGGGTAGAAGTGCTGCATCACGTTCCACGCCATCACAACAGCGGCCATGTGTGTGGCCCGGTCGCTGCTTAAGGCGGCGTCAGAGGCGCCGTTGGCAAGGAGCGTGTTGAGACGTGCGGGCGCTGGAGCATCGCCTGGGCGCAGCGTTTGCTCATCGCGGCTGTAGAGCGCAAGGGGCATCTGCACCGCAAGTCCGCGACCAATGAGCTTGTTGATGACCGCTCCGGCATCAGGGCGCGCGTCGAAGAGGGGTTCTGCGACGGAAGCTGGCGGCGGCGAGGCGATGTGCATAGCCTGGTCGCCCTGCACCGAACGTTCGTCAACGGTAGTCACTTCGTAGTCTGACCGGTTGCCCCAGTTCGGGGGCATCTCTCCGGTATCGCCGGCTTCAAACCCGGCATTGAGAAGCGGAACCGGTGTCCAGGCGGAATCGGGGTGCGAGCGCACGTGCAGTTGTACGTTGTCGAACCAGGCTTCCCCCTCCCCGACCAGTATGCCTCCTATCGTAATATGCGTGGCATCGTCGGCGACCGGGCCGGTAATCGTATAAGTATTCCAGCTGGACGCAGTGATGGGGCGATCTCCCATATTGTCAAAGAAGCCGCGCTGTTGGTTGCGGCGATCTACGCCGAGCAAGAGCCGCGCCTGGTTGGCGCTCCCATCGACATCAGCCCGCACATCGGCTCGGAGGCGAATTTGCTTGCCCCGATGCGTCGTAGCACCGATGCTCCGCATCCCTATTCCAAACTGGGGGCCGTCGTCGCTCTCCAACGCGCGGTTGAGGCGGACGCTCTTGTATGATCCTGGGTTGCCGAGCCCGATGCCTCGATGCTGCCACGCCACCAGGCGGAGTCCGGCGGTGTCGGGCGGGGTGAGCATGTCGGGCGGATTCGGAGGCGTTGCGCCCGCTTCGTAGAGTTGCACGGTGGGCGCAATCGGCGCAAACAACGTGTGCAGGCGCTCGCGCAGCACATCGGGAGTGGGCGCGTCGTACACATGGCGCACACCATGCACCACGAAGCGATCCCAGTCAAGTTCAGCAGCGGCATCGCTCGGGTGGAAGAAGCGGACGTATCCGTACAGCCGCGCAAACGCTTCTACGTTGGCAATCGCGCCCGAGGAATCGGCTGACGCACGCGGTGCATCGGGGGCGGTATCGGCGGGAGACTGCATTCCCAGCAGGGCAAGGCTGCCTGCAAGAAGCGCGCATGTGCAAACGAACGTGAGGAAGCGCGTAGAGGTGGAACGTTCAATCATGGGATACAGAAAACGTATTAGAGAATTGAGCACGATACATAGTAAACGCAGGCAACATGTGCACTGTTACAACTGCGGGCGAGACGAGACGTGGGCCCCGTTCATCTGCGGTGCGGGAGCCGCTGGGTCGCGCGGATCAGGGGCAGGGGCGAAGCGCGCGCTGGCGCCCGTTTGCGTCTCTCGTACGATTGGCTTCGCACCGCTACGCCGCTTCGTTTCCTGCGCAACGCCCGCTCTTGAAGCACGTTACGGCAGACAACGCTACAGAACATAATTTCTGCTGTCCACACCCCACGTTTCCGAAGTGCTCCATGAGTCAGAAGGATGGTTCCTCCAATACTCCGCTGCCCTCTGAATCCAACCGCACCCCGGTGCGGGGCCAACAGTTTACCAGCAAGCAACTCGCAGTTGATGGAAAGCATTTCGAGGACTGTGAATTCGACGCCTGCACGTTTGTCTACAGCGGGGGCGTTCCACCCAACTTCGTGCGCTGTGAGTTTGCCGCGCCGCACTTCGTATTCAAAGGAGCCGCGCAGCGCACCATACAACTGATGAGCGCCATCTATAACGGCATTGACCCGCGCATCATTGAGATGACGTTCGATGAGATCCGCAAGGAGCCGCGCTCCAAGTAGTATACGGTAGTGGATAGACGCTGAGGGATAGCTCCTCTGATAAAAAACCTTTCCTGAAGCGAACACATCGCATGAATAAACGACAGCCCTCTCGTTGCATGGCTCCACTGTGCAACGTGTGCCATGCCGGGACATTACCCTTCGCGCTCCTCCGTCTCGCCGTTCTTACCTAACATCACGCCAGGCACTCTCTTTCATAAGAATCACACATACAGATTCCTAAAAAGGGGAGACGGTCTGGAATGTGAGCTTGTTTGTGCTCGTCTAATACAAAAATGTGTGGGCTTCGGCCTGCGCCGTCTTGCAGGCCACCGCCAGAGCTCCAGTATCCTCCGCCACAGCATTCCCTGACACTGTGCCGCCTGATGTCTCGCCTAATGCGACCGATGAGGCTCTCATTGCTGCAGTGCAGGCAGGCGACACCGGAGCCTTTCGGTATCTGGTGGAGCGCTACGAGTCCGTGGTAGCTGCTACCGTGATTGGTATGCTGGGACCGGGCCCGCAGGCTGATGACGTGGGGCAAGAAACGATGATTCGCCTGTATCGCTCGCTCGACCAGTTTGAGGGGGCGGCTCGCCTCAAAACGTATGTGACACGCATCGCCATCAATGTCTCAATCGATGCACTCCGCGCTCGCAAGCGGCGTCAGAATCGCTTGCAGAGTCGTGACGCTGAGCGTCCGCCCGATGAGCCCGTCGGACATGCAAACCGTACGGTGGAGCGTCGAGAGCAGAAGCGTTTGGTGCAGCAAGCGGTGCGCCAGTTGGATACGCCGTACCGCGCGGTAGTCGTGCTGCGGTTGCTCGATGGCTACTCTACGCAGGAAACAGCAGACATCTTGGAGATACCCTACGGAACGGTGCTTTCGCGCTTGCATCGTGCCAAGAAGCGCCTCGCCGACCGGCTACGCCCCCTCTTGGATGCGGATCGTCCTTAGGAGAAGCCCTTGCAAAACCTGAATACGTCTTTACGACCTTCTGACTCCCATACCGCAATGAAGAACCGGCATCGCTATCTCATTGAACAGGCGCTGGATGACACCCTCTCATCCAACGAGCGCGAAGAACTCGACCGGCTGCTGCGTGACCATCCGCATCTGCAGCGCCACCTGCATGAAGAGCAGGCGGTGCACACGCTCATGAGCCAGTCTGCACCAGACGCGTTCGAGGACGGATTTGCCGAACGCACCATGAGCCGCCTGAATCGTGAGCTTATGACAGCGGAAGAGCACGCACCGGCTTCGGGCTCTGCTTCCCCCACGGTCTGGGGTGAACTCACCGCGGGAATGGAGCTTCTGCTTCGGCGGTTCGGAGCCGTACCCGCATCGGCGGTGCTGGCGCTGGCCCTCTACAACGTCTACGCTGGACCTCCGCTTGAGGCAACAAGCACCACGCTTGTGGAGCGCCTTTTCGGCTTGCCTCCCATCGCTGTCGAGCTGCTACTGGCCCTCTGATCTCCCCCTCTCCTCTGAATATCCCTCGTACGGTCCGTTGCTATGTCTTCTTTATTTTCTGGACTCCGCTCCCTCTGGAAGCCCGCACTTCTTCTGCTGGGCACGTTCGTGCTGGGCGGACTCGTAGGGGGGTTGCTCGTGGGAGCGGTCGTCAAGAACCGCGTGGAAACCATTCGCAGCCTGCGCACGGCTGATGGATTTACCGAGCACATGCTCAACGCCATCGAGCCAACCTCGGCACAGCGCGACACGCTGCGTCCACTACTGCGCGAGGCAGGGAGCGATATTGAGCAGATGACCCGTCAGACGCGCACCCAGATGCGCGCTCGTGTCGATACCCTCTGGCAGGACATGCGCCCGCACCTCACGCCCGAACAGCGTAGAGAGCTACGCCGCATGCGCCAGCGGTTCCAAAATCGACGATCCGGGCTTTCATCCGACGGACCCGTCCGCAGGGAGCATTTCGGTTTCATGTATTCATCACAAAACGATGAAATGCAGGCGCCGAACGCCTCGTCTAATCCATGAATCGCGTTGAAACCATTCAATCTCTGTTTGCCATGACCACCCAAACGGCTACGCACGCTCCTGCTGTTTGTCGTTCTTCAATCCTCTTCCGTACGTGGCCGCCCCTTTTGGCTTTGGGGATGGCCGTCCTTCTTCTTGTGGGATGCGACACCGTTGCCTCAGAGCAAGCGGACCCCGAGCCTCCGGCATCGAACACGCTCGTCGAGATGCTAAACGCCGAGCTTGAGCTTACCGCCGCGCAGCAGCATTCATTGCGTGAGCACGATGAATCGGTTTCGCTATCTGCGTTCGGCAGGTTCACCAACGAAACGCCCAGCGATGCCGCTCCAGGCGTGCTGTGGACGGTGGCGGCTGACTTGCACGAGACGCTTACCGATGCGCAAAAAGAGCGCCTCTTCGAAAGAAACCGCGCCTTGCGCCGCGAACTGCGCTCTGAGATGCGCGACGGCCCACGCGGGGCAGCCTGGAGCCGCCTGCCTCGGGGCGTGCGCCAGGTCCTGCGCAAGTCGCTTACCGATGCCCAACAGGAAGAGCTGCGCGCGCTACACCGCGAGCTGCGCAGCGCCATCCGTGATGCGCGCAATCAGTTGCAGGAAGGCACCCTCAGTCCTGAGCAATTCCGCACCAACGTGCAGGAGCTGCGTACCGGTTTTCGTGAGGATGCGCGCGCTGTGCTTACCGACGCGCAACGTGAACGCATTCAGGCGATCCGAGAAGCCGCCGCCGAGCGACGTGCCGAGCGAACGGCCGCCCGCACCACGGTGCTGAACTTGACCGATGCCCAGCAAGAAGCAATCGGCACAGCGCGGCAAGACACCCGTGAGCGCATCCGCACAATTCGTATCGAGCAGATCAGCGGCGCGCGTGACCGGGACGAAGCCCGTCAGGCCATCCGCGACGTGCGATCTGCAATGCACGAAACACTGCGCGAGACACTTACCGATGTCCAGTACGAGACTATCCGACTTCACCGCAGCCTTGTGCTCCGGGTACGGGCCCGCCTTGTCAACGAACGCCGCGGGTAAATGGGCAGGTCGGCCCATCCCTCACGCATGCCTACCTCAAGATTCCTGACACTCAATGTTTGCGCCACGATTTCCCGTTCATAATGTCAGCCGTTCGGGCGTTTTTCTCGCTCTTTGCATAGGAGTGTTGGTAGGATGCGCAGGACCGAGTCCAGCCAGTACGCAGCCGCCCGATGACGACTCGCCTGCTAAGGCTGATCCTTTCGAGATGGCCCGATCCTACGCGGAAGCGAAAGCTGGTGATGCCCTTCTGATCTGGGAAGACGGCGAACTGGTTGTAGAGGACTACACAAACGGCTACCGGGCCAACGATCCTCACATACTGGCCAGTGGCACCAAAACGTTAACGGGACTGATGGCTCTGGCCGCTGCAGAGGATGGACTGCTTTCGCTGGATGAACCCGTTGCGGCTTCCGTGCCGTCGTGGACCGAGGATCCCCAAAAGTCGCAGATCACCATTCGGCAGCTGCTCCAGCTTACGAGTGGGTTGGAAACGCGCATCGGGCGCGCCCCGAGCTTTCAAGAGGCCCTGCAAACGCCGCTCGTGCATGCGCCAGGGGAATCCTTCCGCTACGGTCCCACCGCTTTTCAAGTGTTTGGCGCGGTCTTAGCAGAGAAACTGGACAGCGAATCCCCCGAGGCCTACCTCACCCGGCGACTGCTGGAACCGATTGGCGCTCAATCGCCAACCTGGGGACGCACGGACGGTGACATCAACTTGGGCAGCGGGGCACGTACCACCGCGCGCAACTGGCTGCGATTCGGGCGGCTGCTCTTGGGCAACGGGACGTTCGAGGGCGAGGTCGTGGTCGCACGCGACGTGCTTACGCCCCTTACAATACCGACGGAGGCCGGTCCCGGATACGGGCTGTCGGTCTGGCTGAATGCCCCGGTAGATCCCGCCGCTTCTTTCTTCGAGTACGCACCGCGCGACGTGGCCCCCGATGGACCTGAAGGCATGATTTATGCCGACGGGCCCAACGACCTCTTCATGGCTGCCGGGCTCAACAACCAGCGCCTGTTCGTTATCCCATCGCGCGAGATGGTGGTGGTGCGGCTCGGACGCCGTGACCGGACGTGGCACGACGGCGAGTTTCTGGCTCGACTGCTGAACGGCGAAGCATACGAGGGGGCGAATGAGGGGGCCAGCAACAGACAAGGTCCGCAGCAACGTGAGCGGGCGGCAGCGTTCGTCGTTCGCTGCCAAATGGCAACACTCGATTCCACGCTGTCCCTAACGGATGCGCAAACCGAGGCCATCCGACCGATCGTTCAACGGCGGACCGAGGAGCTGTTCGAACTGCGACAGCGGCGTGCATCGATGGAGCCGCTGAATCGACGCGAAAAACGCCGACTCGGGCGCGCACTCCGTCGGGTGATGCGCGAAACCGATGCAGCCATCCGCTCGCGCTTAACTTCTGAACAAGCAGCGGTCTACGAGACGTTTCGCGAGGAGCAGCGCGAGACTTTGCTCCGACAACGCAGTGAGTGACAGAGCGGTAGCGACTAAGAGCCTGTTTGGGTTCTTGACGGCGAAAGCGAGCGCCGCTGTGGCGGGAACCATTCGCCGTTTGAGGGCGAACTCACTCCGCTAACGCATCCCTCCATTGGGGCATGGATCCTAGATCGTCTGCCGACCGCTGTCGGCATCCGTCTGGGATGACGGTGTAGGGGCATAAACAAGCATTTCTGCATGTTCAACAGCGATCAGATGTATACCACAACGCATACTCAGAGTGTCCTGGTACCGACAACTGTCGGTAGAGGAAATGCTCCTGGGGCCAAAATAAGAAATCGAAACAGGTCTTCAGGGGTAGACCAAGTGTTGGTTCTTCGCGCAAGAGACGCACGCTGTGGTCGGAGCGAGACAGAGAACGTGCAGAGAACATACTGGGCGAGTGGGTGCGGTGCAGCCCTACGCAATCAGGATGTCGTCGTGGACGGTCTCGTCGCGCACCGTGCCGGGCTCCTCGGCGTCGATCTGCTCTTTGGGGTTGTTATTTTTGCCGACGAGGACGATGTTGGGCGTGTGGGCTTCCGCCTCTTCGGGCGTCATTTCGGCGTACGCAATCACGATCACCTGGTCGCCCTTTGCGGCAAGGCGCGCTGCAGGACCGTTCAAGCATACCGTGCGTGAGCCGGGGTCGGCGGCAATCGTATAGGTTTCAAGCCGTGCGCCGTTGTTCACGTTGACCACCTGCACCTTCTCGTGCGGCAGAATGCCCGCCGCATCCAGCAGCTCCTGGTCGATCGTAATTGACCCTTCATAGTAGAGGTCGGCTTCGGTAACGCGGAGCCGGTGCAGCTTCGACTTGAACATCGTGACGGTCATACAGGGGGCGCGGGTCGGTCAGCGTAAAACGAGGACGGATCCTGGCAGGCGGATGCGGTCAGGCAGACGATGGAACGTGCACAAACGCATTGTCGATGAGCCGCGTATCGCCAAAAAAGACGGCGACGGCGATGAGCACATCGTCGCCCGGATGCAAGTGGGTAACGGGCTGGAGCGACGACGCATCGACCACCGAGGCGTACTGGACGCGAGCATGCTCCGCCTGGTCGAGTGGTTTTTGCATCGCTCGAACCACCGCTTCGGCATGCTGTTCCCCGCTGGCAATGGCCTGTTCACCGGCCTGAATGGCAGCGTACACCTGCGGGGCTTCGGCGCGCTCCGCGTCGCTCAGATACGCGTTCCGCGACGAGCAGGCCAGGCCGTCGTCTTCGCGCACGGTGGGTACGCCCACAATCTCGACATCGAACAAGAGGGAATGCGCCAGGTGCTTCAGGATAACGAGTTGCTGCGCATCCTTCTGCCCAAACACCGCGACATCGGGCTTGCAGGCGTTGAGCAGCTTCGTAACGACTGTGACTACGCCCTCAAAGTGGCCGGGACGATGCGCGCCGCAGAGGTGGTCGTTCAGCGTGTGCACGTCCACCGAAACGTACGGCTCTTCGGTCGTAGAGGCGCCGAACGGATACATCGCCTCCACCGTCGGGGCAAAGACCGCATCTACATCCCGCTCGGCGAGTATCTCGCGATCGGTATCGAGGGGGCGCGGGTAGGCGTCGTAGTCCTCGTCGGGGGCGAACTGGGTAGGATTCACGAAAATAGAAGTGACCACCGCATCCGCCTGGCGCTTTGCCTCGTTCACAAGGGCCAGATGACCGCTGTGCAGCGCGCCCATGGTGGGCACCAGCGCTATGGTGGCACCGCGCTGATGCTGGGCATCGGCCCACTCGTGCATTGCGGCAACGTTGGTGAGGGTGGTCATAGAAAGGCGGGGCTGGCAAGCGATAACAAATCGATAACAAGGCGCATCGTAACGTAACGGATGCAGATGTAACGCGCAACACAAACCCCAGCAGAGGCTGCTTGTCCATCGGCGGCGCTTCGGGGGAGGCGTAGCTTATGCTGTATAAATGACTAAATCTTGTTCTTTGCGGATGGGCGACGGCGGCGGCTGTCGGCTATCTTTTCAAGTGGATTATCAGAACTCGAATTTTTCCCTCGTTTCCCGCATCTGTTATGGCTGATGACTTTCGAACTGAACGCGACTCGCTGGGCCCCATCGATGTGCCCGCCTCGGCGCTATACGGCGCGCAGACGCAGCGTGCGCTCGACAACTTTCCCGTGAGCGACCTGCGCTTTCCGCGAGCGTTCATCCGTGCACTCGGCATTGTGAAGGTGGCGGCCGCCCGCGCCAACAACGAGCTGGAGCTGCTTGACGACGACAAGGCGGCGGCCATTGAGCAGGCCGGACACGACGTGATCTCGGGCCTGCTCGACGACGAGTTTGTACTCGATATTTTCCAGACGGGCAGCGGCACCTCGACCAACATGAATGCCAACGAGGTGATTGCCAACCAGGCGTCGGAGATGCTGGGGGCGGAGCGCGGAAGCAAGGCTGTGCATCCCAACGACGACGTAAACATGTCGCAGTCGTCGAACGACGTCATTCCCACAACCATGCACGTGGCCGCCCGCACGGCGCTGCTGAACGACCTGGCTCCAGCTATGGAGGCGCTGCACACGGCCCTCGTTGAAAAGGCCGAGGCGTTCGACGATGTCATGAAAAGCGGACGCACCCACCTGATGGACGCCACCCCCATCCGCCTGGGTCAGGAGTTTGGGGGATACGCGGCACAGGTGCAAAAATGCATTGCGCGCATCCAGCACGGTGCGGATGAGCTCACGGAGGTGGCTCTGGGCGGCACCGCCACAGGCACGGGACTCAACCGGCATACGGAGTTCCCGGAGCGCGCGATCAAGCACATTAGCGGACTCGCGGGCGTGCCGTTTGAGGAGACGAGCAATCACTTTGCGGAGCAGGCCGGGAAGGATGCGTACGTGCAGGCACACAGCGCGCTGAACACGACTGCCACCGCGCTGCTCAAAATTGCGAACGACCTGCGGCTGCTGTCGAGTGGTCCCACAAGCGGAATCGGCGAGATCACGCTGCCCACGATTCAGCCCGGCTCCTCCATTATGCCCGGTAAGGTCAACCCGGTGCAGAGCGAACAGGTGATGATGGTAGCGGCCCGCGTGATGGGCAACCACACCACGATCACCGTGGGCGGGCAGCACGGCAACTTCGAGCTCAACGTAATGATGCCCGTCATGGCCCACGCCATGCTCGAAAGCATCTCCATTCTAACAGGCAGCGTAACGGCCTTTACGGAGAAGTGCATCGAAGGCATCGAAGCGAATCGTGAACGGTGCCAGGAGCTGCTGGAGCTAAATCCTTCTATTGCCACAGCGCTCAACAGCGCCATCGGCTACGACAAAGCCTCGACCGTAGCGAAAACCGCTGTCAAAGAAGGCAAAACGGTGCGTGAGGTAGTCCGCGAGATGGATCTGCTGACCGACGAAGAGCTCGACGACTACCTTGACGTGCGCGCGATGACCGAGCCCGGCGTGCCGGGTGAGTAGCGTTCACGGGCGAGTCGCGCTCATTTCCCCTGTACGACTGTCGAGATGCGCAAGGCCACCCCGCAAACGTAAGAACCCCCAAACGATTGCGGGGCGGTCTCGCCATATACGAAACAGCGGCTCCACACGTTATTTTTGGGAGAGCGCCGTTGGGATACTCAACACACTGCCCTAAAGCGCGCTTTACGTTCGCCGCAATCACGATCTGCTCATCTTACCGACGTTCGTTCATGAGTGTGAAAGGAAAAGCATCAGTGGCGGTCTTGCTCGCCGCTGCATTTATCGCGGGCATTCTCTTCACCACAGCTGGCGCCAATCTCTTTGGATGGGGCGACTCGGTGGGCACCGAGAGCCGCGCCTCAGGCCCTGGCGGCACCACAGCTATCAGCACGACGGATTCGGAGGGCTTCCAGCGTGCTGTATCGCTCGAAGACGCCTTCATGGAGGTTGCCGAGTCCGTGAATCCGGCAGTCGTTCAGATTCGCTCTGAGACCATTCAGGAGCAGCGCAGTCCGTTTCAGGGTACCCCCTTCGAAGACTTCTTTGGGCGTCCTCCTGGTGGACAGGGCGGACAGGGCGGCAATGTGCGCCAGGGGCTCGGCTCCGGCGTTGTTGTGCGTTCCGATGGCCACATCATTACGAACAACCATGTCGTTGAGGGCGCAGACGACCTGAATGTGCGCCTTTTCGATGGCGAAGTCTACGACGCAGAGGTCGTGGGCACCGACCCGTACAGCGATCTGGCCGTCATCAAGATTGACGCGGAAGATCTGCGTGTGGTCAGCTTTGGGGATTCGGAGCAGATCCGTCCTGGCCAGTGGGTCATGGCATTTGGATCGCCGCTGGACCAGCGCCTGAGCAATTCCGTTACGGCGGGCATCATAAGCGCGAAAGGGCGCTTGCAGCCGTCGGGCCAGCAAGACTACGGCGTGCAGAACTTCATCCAGACCGATGCGGCCATTAACCCCGGAAACTCGGGTGGTCCGCTGGTGAACCTCGATGGGCGTCTTGCAGGCATTAACACCGCCATTGCCTCGCGCACCGGACAGTTTCAGGGCGTCGGCTTTGCGATTCCGTCGAACACGGTGCAGCGCGTAACCAATCAGCTTATCGAAACAGGACGGGTCGAACGGGCCCGCCTCGGCGTAGAGTACCGTCCGGCCAGCCAGTCGCTCATTCGGAGCGAAGGGTTGCCACGCGGCACGGCACAGATTGGCGGTGTAATGGAAGGCACCGCTGCCGAAGAGGCCAACCTACAGCCAGGCGACTTGATTACGGCAATCGATGGGGAAGAGCTGGACGACGCGCTGCAGATCAGCAATATCATTGGCGCGAAGCAGCCCGGCGATGTCGTGGAGCTGACCATCAACCGCGAGGGCGAAACCATGACGGTGGAAGTGGAGCTCGGTGGAATTGATGATCCGTCGATGGCCGAGAGCAACAACGAGTCGGAGTCCGAAAACGACTCCGCGCTATCCTCGACGGCTGAGGACATCCGCGAGGAGCTGGGCCTGGCCCTGACGGACGTGTCGGCGCGCGAGCTTGAGCGTCTGGGCATCAATGTAGACGGGGCCGTACTCATCGAGCAGGTGGACGTGCGCAACCCGGCTGTGCGAGACTCGGGATTGCAGCCGCGTCAGCTTATTGTGCAAGCGGCAGGCGAGCCCACGCCTTCCGTGGAAGCATTCGCCGAGGTTTACGATCAGATTGAGCCGGGCCAGAGCTTCCGCGTGCGGGTGATGGGGCCGCAGGGTACGCTGTACGTAACGGCCCTCCAGAAGCCTGCATCCTGATGCCTCGTCTGGGTCGAAACCGCACCCTCAATACGACGGGCTGAACGCCTTCAACACAGAGCACGCCCCAGCCTGATCAATGCAGGCTGGGGCGTTTGTCGTTGAGCGCGCTCTTTTTCGGATGCGTATCCGGTAAGAGCACCGACGTGACAGTGCACCTGCGCCCGGTTACTCCGTTTGCTCAGGACGGTGTTTCGGGGGCAGCCGGTCAACTAAGTCTTCCGGAAAATACGCCTGTGGGATGCGCCGCAACGTGGGCGGCGGGCCATCAAACGAGATCTTGATGCCCTTGGTCTCCCGCCGAAGCAAGTTCAGCGCGAGTGCGTAGGCCTCAGCAGCTTCAGTATTTTTTTCGTTCATGGCATGATCATACAAGATCATAAGCTGCGCGGCGATGCTCGTTACCATATCGGAGGTCGGTTTTCTGGAAGATGCCATCGGTCTCGATCTGCCGTAAAGAGGCCAAGATGAAGGTATAAAAGCTATCTGTTTGCGTCAACCGGGTGAATGGTGGAACGGTTGCACGTGCTCAAATGCATACTACGTTTTGCTACACCGACAAGGCGTCGCATCCACCCCGATAAACGTGTGTGACCTGCAACATTGCACATAACGGAGAAACTCTCAAGCGTGCATAGAGTGAGATAGTTCGTAATTATGCGTTCATTACAGCAACAGCACACATGCGGGGCGTAAGCTTTAAACCAAAAGGTGAAGATAACTTCTCCTCGGGCGATATTAAAACCTATGGCGGCATCTACGCGGCCACGGCTGCCGATTTCGCCGCCGAACTGGGGTGCGACCCGCAGGAGTTTATCACAAAGGTGCATGACTCCGAGATCGAACCGCTTACCGCGGTCGGTAACGAAGAGGAGCCGGAAAAGTATAGCCTCTCGTTTGAGCGCGACAAGTTCGAGGAGATTCGTGCACTCTTCTAACGCATTGTATCCGAGAGCATGAAGGCTGCTGTGTGCTTACGCACGAGGCGCGTAGCGGACAGCACATTCTCGGAGCAGTTGGCCACACATTGCCCGCGATAGCATCGCACAAGAAAAGCGCTGTCACATACTGTGAGGGCGCTTTTGGCTTTGGGGGGAGTCTGTGAGGGAGCAGCGAGGCTGCACGAACGCCAATTCCACATTCTGTGTGTAATTTTCCTGTCTGGTTCGTAGGTTGTACTGCATGGTCGCACCGGCCTGCCTCTGTTCACTTTTGCACTAACCCCTACGCTTCTACATGGCTGACGATGCTTCCTCTGTTGATACCGAGACCGATACACCAGCCTCTGATCGTAGCTTATCAAGTCGGTTACTCGCGGCAGTCGAACGAACAGGAAATGCGCTCCCCGAGCCCGTCACACTCTTCTTTATCTTTATTGGGCTTACGATGCTCATATCGCTCATCGTGAGTGCATTGGGCGTTAGCGTAGAACACCCGCGCACCGGCGAGATGATCGCGGTCGAGAGCCTCTTCTCAGGCGAAAATATCCAGCGGCTCTTTACCGACATGGCAGATACGTTTGCCGACTTCCCCCCGCTGGGTCTGGTGCTCGTTGTGATGCTCGGTATCGGAGTCGCCGACAAGTCCGGATTCATCGGAGCGGCTCTCGGGTCGTTCATGCGGGCCGTGCCCAACGCACTGCTTACCATGGCGATCGTATTCACCGGCATCATGTCGAACATGGCAGTAGATGCAGGCTACGTCGTCGTCATTCCGCTGGGGGCGCTGCTTTTCTATGGGGCTGGGCGCCATCCGTTAGCTGGACTCGCGGCTGCCTTTGCGGGCGTCTCTGCCGGATTTAGCGCCAACCTGCTGCCGTCGGCGCTCGATGTGCTGCTGGCCTCGTTTACCGAGCCTGCCGCGCAGATCATGGCCCCCGACTACGCGGTCACGGCCCTCGCCAACTACTACTTCATTGCCGCACTGGTACCGGTCTTCGTCATTGCGGGCTGGGTCGTCACCGATTACGTGGTAGAGCCCTACCTGGGCGACTACGAGCCGCCAGAAGACCTTGAAGACGACATGGACACATCGGAGGAGTCGTCGGCGCTTGAAAAGAAAGGCCTGCGCTGGGGCGCACTGTCCATGCTGGCTATTGTTGCTGCCGCATCGCTCCTGGTGATTCCGGAAAACGGCGCACTGCGAGGTCCCGAGGGCGGCTTCGAGCCTGCCTACGAGGCCATTGTGGGGCTCATGGTGGTCATCTTCTTCGTGCCCGGGTTGGTCTACGGCATCGTGACGGAGCAGATCACGAAAGATAAAGACGTAACCGATATGATGTCGGAGACGATGTCGGATCTGGGCGTCTACATCGTGCTCGCATTTGCCGCTGCTCACTTTGTGGCGATGTTTGGCTGGTCGAACCTCGACATGGTCGTTGCCATCACCGGTGCAGGCGTGCTGGAAACGCTGGAGTCCAGCATCGGACTCAGTGGCATCCCGCTGATTATTGTGTTTATCCTCGTATCCGCCTTCATCAACCTGTTTGTAGGAAGCGCCTCGGCCAAGTGGGCGATCATGGGCCCCACGTTTGTCCCCATGCTCATGCTGATGGGGTACTCGCCCGAGCTGACGCAGGCGGCCTACCGCGTCGGCGACTCGTTCACGAACATCCTGACGCCGCTGCTGCCGTACTTCCCGCTTATCATCGTGTTTGCGCAGCGCTACGACAAGAAGGCGGGCATCGGGAGCATTGTGGCAGTTATGTTGCCCTACTCAATCGTCTTCGGCGTAGTGAGCACCCTGGTGCTGGCCATCTGGATCTTCTTCGGCATTCCCCTCGGCCCCGAAGCGCCGCTGTTCATTGACACGCCGTGAGTTGGATGACGCTTACATCAAAGAAAAGACCTGACAGGTCTTGTGAGACCTGTCAGGTCTAATAATGAGTTGTTTCCAGCTATCGAAGTGTTTTCGTCTATCACTTAGCATCGCTTCAATACCAAAATGCGCACCTTAACCCTATTTGTTATTTTTGCATTCAGCTTGAGTGTTAGCAGCGTTCACGCTCAAGAAACACAGGAAGAACTCCTGGAAGATCTTGTCTCATACCAAGATGGCAAGATGATCATGGAAGACTTTGCATTATTCCGGCTTCGCGGCCAGGACTTTGAGACAGAGGCTACTCAGGTAGAAGTCTATGCTGAGTCTCCATCCGAGGGCGTCATCAGCCGCGACAACTTTGTGAGCTTAGTTTCACAGTTTAGCTATGAGTCTTTGCTTACTATCTATTCTGAGCAGTATCAGCTGTCAGCAAGTGACTTTATCGGTGCTATTGAGGTTGAAGAGTTAGCCGAGCCGATTGGGACTCCTGACTTGCGAATCAAACTTGTTGTGACATCGCAAGGGATCCAGATTGAATTCGAAAATACGCAGTCTGGACAAGTGAGCCGTAGTACAGCGACATGGGACGAATACTTTGCTGAGTGATGACATGGAGTTCGCATCTCACTACTTGTACTACGAATTGCGTACTGCTTCAAGTAGCTCAGTGGGGCTGTAGATGGAGAGCGTTGCCGCGGTAAAGTCGCGTGCATTGCGTGTCACAATACCGTCTGCACCCGCCTGCCGGGCTGCTTCGTGCAGCACCGCATCCTCGAAGTCGCGAAAGTCTATGTTCAGGACTGACTGTAGCGCTGATTCGTGGACAGGCACTGTTGCGAATACGTGCAGGAGATCCTGAATCCGTGCGCGGATGGGGCGTTCGCCTATAGCTTTGCGCCCAACATAGTAGATGGTTGTAACCGTTGTGCTGGTTATGAGCCCCTGTATCTGACCTCGCTCAACATGATTGAAGAGGGCTGTTGCGTCTTGCACATACGGATCGCGGTCCATGAGCACATCCAGCACCACATTGGTGTCGAACAAGACCGTCATCATCGGTGCTTCTTTTCAAGGTAGCGGTAATACTCCTCTTTTAGATCCGCGTCAACGCGACCTTCCTGGTCGGGGTGTCCAGTGAACCGCTCGGCATCAGTGCCCTTCAAAGATCCGGCAAGGCGGCGGGTAATCGGCGGCAGTTCGTCTCCAGGCTTTTCTTGGGATGCGGTAGATGCCATCGCGGCGAGGTAGCGAGTCACCAGCTCATCCAGCGATACTCCGCGCGCCTTGGCATGCGCAGCAGCCTGGTCGAGAACCTCTGCATCCACCTGTACAGTCAGTTCCTTCTTCATGGCGATGCATTCGACTTACTCGGGAGAAAACAAGACAGTATGTGTACGGCACGTGAATGCCCGGTGTTGCTCCCGTTCCATCATTGGTTGCAGGATACGCACGCTGCCTCGGAATCACACGGCTTCAACGCGGCGTTTTAAGGACGCGTTGTACTTCTAATAATGCGCGGCCTCATGACCGAGACGCTCGAAAAAAAGCTCGACCACCTGCCCACCGAGCCGGGGGTGTACAAGCATCTCGACGATAGCGGATCGGTGTTGTACGTGGGTAAAGCCAAAAACCTGCGCACCCGCGTGCGGTCGTACTTCCAGCAGGGGCGTAAGCGCTCCGGGCGCATTGAGGTGATGGTGCAGAAGATCGCCGATGTGGAGGTGATCGTGACTGACACCGAGGTGGAGGCGCTCATCCTCGAAAACAATCTCATCAAAGAGCTGCAGCCGCGCTACAACGTCAACCTGCGCGACGACAAGACCTACCCGTACATCTGCGTCAAGAACGAGCGCTTCCCGCGCGTCTTCAAAACGCGCTCGGTGCGCAACGACGGCTCGAAGTACTTCGGTCCGTACACCGATGTGAAGCAACTCAATCAGATGATGGACGCCATCCGGTCGGTCTTTCAATTGCGCACCTGCAAGCTCGACCTGTCGAAAGAAAAGGTTGAAGCTGGCAAGCACGAAGTCTGCCTGCAGTATCACATCGACAACTGCCAGGGCCCGTGCGTGGGCGAGCAGTCGGAGGCCGACTATCAGGAGACGATCGACCAGGTGGAGCAGTTGCTGAACGGACACACCAAGGCGCTCACGGCGCATCTGAAAGAGCAGATGGAGGCCGCCTCGGCCAACCTCGACTTTGAGGAGGCCGCCCGCCTGCGCGATCAGATTCAAGCGCTGGAGACCTATTCCGAGCAGCAGAAGATCGTCAGTCAAGACTTTGAGGATCGCGACATCTTCGGGCTGCACGTGGATCGCGAGGAGGGCGTAGGCTGCGGCACGCTCTTTCGTGTGCGGGAGGGCAAGATGATTGGCCGCCGGCACACCTACCTGCACCAGATTGAGGGCCGCACGGATGAGGAGCTCATGCTCTCGTTCGTAGAAGACTACTACGCATCCGCCCATTTCTACCCGAACGAGGTGCTCCTGGCGGTCGACCCAAACGACCATCCGACCCAAGACACCGTGCCCCTGGAGGAGCTTCTGCGCCAGGAGAAAGGCCGTCAGGTGCCGATTCGCGTGCCACAGCGTGGCGACAAGGCCAGTCTGGTGCGTATGGCATGCTCCAACGCCAAGCTCCTCGTAAACGAGTACAAGCTGCAGCGCATGAAGCGGGAGCGCGACCGCATTCCCGAAGCCGTGAAGCAGCTCGGCGAGGCCCTGCAGATGGACGACCTGCCCAAGCGCATTGACGGGATCGACATCTCGCATCTGGGGGGCACCGAAACCGTGGCCTCGTGTGTCGTCTTCCTGAACGGCACGCCCCGCAAGAGCGAATACCGTACCTACAAGATCCGCTCCGTCGAAGACGGCACGCCCGACGACTTCAAGTCCATGCGCGAGGTCGTGCGTCGCCGCTACACACGCATGGCGAATGAAGGCGGCCCGTGGCCCGATCTGCTCGTGGTGGACGGCGGCAAAGGACAGCTCTCCAGCACCGTAACCGTGCTCAAGGAGCTGGATGTGTACGGCCTATTTCCCGTCATCGGCATCGCCAAGCGGCTGGAAGAAATCTTTCGCCCCGGCGACCCCGACCCGCTCTACCTGGGTAAAGACCACCCGTCGCTGAAGCTGCTGCAGAACCTGCGCAACGAGGCCCACCGCTTCGCCGTCACGTACCAGCGCAAGCGTCGCAAGAAGAAGACCCTGCGCTCTGAGCTACTGGACATCCACGGCATCGGCGAAAAGACAGCCCAGACGCTCCTCCGCGAATTCGGCTCGCTCAAACAGGTTAAACAGGCGGATACCGAGGCGCTCGCCGCAGTGGTGGGCCCCGCCAAAGCCCAAAAGGTGGTTGACTTCTACCGCGAGGGGGAACCGGCAGAGGCGTAAGAGAGCCCTTCCATTCCGTATCTCAGAGTCGACGTTAACTATGAAGATGGGAGGTGGATGGCACCTACATTCACGGTACATCTACTTGTTTGGGCTAAATTGAGACATACCAAGAACCTTTTGACACATATACCAAAGCGGTTAGGGGAATAAATGGCTACTATGGGGATGCGCGAACGGCGACCCTTTGCTTTTCTTTTGGAGTACGCTGCTACCGCATCGATCTCTGTGCCCTGCATCCCCCTGCCCTATGACTGTTACGTTACAAAACATCTCATCAGTAGCGGACGCCCCTGCCCAACCCATCGAATCAAGAGGTGGCATGCTCGTCCAGGTGGAGAGCGGGTCGAACTGGATAGGGGTCTTGGGTGTGCTCGTCTTTCTGGCAAGTATGTACATCGCCCCCACAACTGCGCAGGCGCAGACCGTCTACCACGTCACCGAAACCGGTAATGCCAGTAACGACGGGTCCTCGTTCGCCGACGGCGATGCGATCTCCCTGCAAGGCGCACTAAGTGCGGCCGGGGGAAGCGACGAAATCTGGATTGCTGCCGGCACCTACACGCCCAGTAGACGGCTCGATGCGGGGGATGCGCGCACCGCAACGTTCGAGATCACCGGTGACCAAGACGGTCTTCAGATCTACGGCGGATTCGACGGCACGGAGACCACCCGAAGCGAGCGCGACCCGAGCGCCAATGAAACCATCCTTTCCGGCAATATCAATGGCGACGAAAGTGATGACTCAGGCAACGCGTACCACGTCCTTGTTTTTAACGGGGGTGGCTCTGAGACGAGAGGCATCGGCAACGACATCGCAAACAACATCACAGGCGCTACGGTGCTGGATGGGGTGACGGTTGCTGGGGGAAATGCCAACGGGCCCTCTACCACGGATGGGGCGGGCGGCGGTCTCTACTGCGACGGGACAGGAACCGACAATGTATGCAGCCCCACACTCACAGAGCTTATCTTCACCGGCAATGCTGCAATCCCAAACTACACCTCTGGAGGCGGTGCGATCTACAACGATGCCCAAGACAGTGGCACGAGCAGTCCATAGATTATGAATAGCGTGTTCACAGGCAACTCTGTAGATGGCTCTGGCGGCGGTGCGATCTACAACAATGCTACGGGCGGTCAAAGCAGCCCGGTGATCACCAATTCCATCTTTGCTGATAACTCTGTAAACGGCTCTGGCGGTGCGATTTACAACGATGGCAGCAGCCTGCAGATCAGAAATGCGGTCTTCAGGGGGAATACCGCAAGTAGCGTCGGTGGCGCAATCTTCAGCACTCCCGGGCCCAGCCTGCAGATTGTTGGTGCCACCTTCACGGGTAACTCGGCAGACAGGGGCGGCGCACTCTATAGTCAAATGATCAGCGTGGAGATCGCGAACACTATTCTATGGGGCAACACGGCCTCCAGTAACGGCAACGAGATCTTCAACGAAGCCCTTACTCTCACGCTGGCCCACACGCTGATCGAGGAAGGGATCGCTGGGATCGTTGGATTTGGTTCTTCGATCAACGATGAAGGCGGGAATCTCGATACGGATCCGCTCTTTGCAGATGCCGACCGTCCAGCCGGAGGCGACGGCATCTTGGGCACTGCCGACGATGGGCTTCGCCTGCGGCAAGGCAGTCCCGCACTCAACGCTGGCAACAACACCGCCATTCCTGCAGGCATCGATACCGACATACTGGGCGAAGCCCGCATTCAGGACGGGACGGTTAGCCTTGGCGCCTATGAGCGTGTGTTCATCGCGGAGGCCCGCCTCCAACTGGTGGCCCGGCCAGCTGCAGAAACAGGCACGATCCAGCTTATCAATCTTGGGAATGTCGGCGTGAACGATGCGGAGGTCGACCTCGGGCTGCCCGCGGACGTCTCGGCACCTGATGCTATTGGCGATGGCAGCGTGAGCAGCAGCACCTGGACGGTCAATGTCCCGGCAGGCGAGACCGCCACCGTGCAGATTGCCTCCGAGCGGGGCGCCTCCGCCGATCCCGGCTTACTCGAACTAACCGCCACGCTTGGCACCGATAGCTATACGATTGATGGCGGTGGTGCGGATGCCACCGACCCCGACGATGCCACGTCCAACTGGGTCTTGCTCGAAGCGCCGTACGGCTCCGGCACCGCCCTTGCCTTCGACGGCACCGATGACGGGGCCACAGCCGAGGCCCATCCCGACCTCTCCGGCAACGCGCCGTGGACGATTGCCTTCTGGGCGAAGGTTGATGGCAGCGCCTCAGGCGCAGATCGCCAGGGCTGGTACCTCTGGAAAGGCCCGGCCTCGCAGTCGGAGAATCGCCTGCTCGCAATTGGCGTGACGGATGGCGCCGTGGAGGTGGCGCACTGGGCCAACGATAACACGTACGGCGCCGACGTGGCATTTGACACGTGGCAGCATGTGGCCGTGACCTACGACGGCAACGGCACCCAGCAGGTCTACCTCGATGGGGTGCTGCAAGATGAACGTACGGACATAGGCACACTCAACATCAACGAGGAGGCATGGTCCGTTGCGCAGCGGCCCGATGGCAGCGACCGGCTTCAGGTGGAGCTCGACGAGCTGCGGATGTGGACCGAGGCGCGCACCGAAGCCGACATTCAGGAAGCAATGCACCAGACGATTCCGTCGGATACGCCAGAACTGGTCGCTTCGTATCGCTTCGATGCCGCACAGGCGGATCAGCGCTTCGACGCAGATCACGATGGCACCACGGCGTATGATCTGACCGGCGGACGCGACGCCACATTTGAAGGCGATCCGCAGTGGACCGCCAGCGGCGCGCCGCTCGGGCAAGAAAGTGTGATAGTCGCTCCAGAAACGGAAGCAACCATTGGAGCCGACGGCCAAGCGCTCACGGCTACGGTGACCAGCACCACCGGGCGCTTCACCCTCTACCGCTACGGCGATGCCACCGCCGATGTGTTTGATGGGGACGCCTTGCCGCAAGGAGAAACCCAGCGAACGAACCTCGTGTGGGGGGCGGTGCCGGGCAATACAGCGACAGCAGACTTGACCCTCAGCTATGGCGACGTGACGGTGCCGAATCCCAGTGCCGTGGGCCTCGCGGAGCGTCCGGGTCCAGCCCAAACGTGGACAGCCCGCGCAGAAGAACCCGCCAGCGAGACGTTCACGCTTGACGGGCAAACGGATTCCCAAGAGGTTGCGCTCTACGACAACGGGCCGAGCATCCTGTACGTGGATGCCGCGGCCTCGGGCACTGGCACCGGCGCCTCGTGGAGCGATGCGTTCACTGACCTGGAAGATGCGCTGAGCGCAGCTCTCAGCAGTGACGTGATCGTCATCGCAGCAGGCACCTATACGCCCAGCCGCGAGCTTAACGCCGGAGAGGCACGTACAGCTACCTTTGAGGTGACCGGCACCCAAGACGGCCTTCGGATCTACGGGGGCTGGAGCGGAAGCGAAACGTTTACCGACGTGTCGGAGGTGGACGCGGCGCTGGACAGTCGCGACCTGGGTGCCAACGAAACCATTCTCTCCGGCAACATCAACGGCGACGAAAGTGACGACTCCGGCAACGCCTACCACGTGCTCGTCTTCAATGGGGGCAATGGCATTGGTGCAAGCAGTCCCGAAAACATCACGCCGGGCACGGTGCTGGATGGCCTCACCATTACCGGAGGGAATGCCAATGGCGGCTTTTCCAATTCCACTAATGCAGGAGGAGGGTTGTACTGCGACGGCGACAGTAGCGGCAATGCATGTAGCCCGTCGCTGACCGGGCTTACCTTCACCGGCAACTCCGCAGACTTCGGCGGGGCGATCTACAACAGTAGCATCAATGGCGGCACGAGCAGCCCACAGGTTACGAACGCGATCTTCACCGGCAACTCGGCAAACTTCGGCGGGGCAATCTACAACGGCGGCTTTAACAATGGCACGAGCAGTCCGCAAATTACCAGCGCGACCTTCACCGGCAACTCCGCCAGCAGTAGGGGCGGGGCGCTCTACAACAATGGCTCTTTCAACGGCACGAGCAGCCCACAGATTACCAGCGCGACGTTCACCGGCAACTCCGCCAGCAGCGGCGGGGCGCTCTATTTCCGTGGCGATGGCGGCACGATCGCTGCGCAGATTATAAACAGTGTATTTGCCAGCAACGGCGCCGATCACATCGGCTTCGAAGACGGCAACGCCGGCGGGCAGCCTCGCTTTGTAAGCTCTACCTTCACCGGCGCCACCGATTTCGCCTTCGACGTGCGATTCTATGACAGCGGGCAGACCCCCCTGGAGGTCGTAGGCTCCGTGCTGTGGGATAACGGCCCAGGCGGCATTGCAGGTACAAGCGCATCCGTCACCGACCCGGACGCGGCGGTAGCAGTGACGTTTTCCATCGTCGAAGAAGCGCGCTACGCCGCAGGCAGCGGCGACGCCAACGCGGGCCTGGGCAATATCAACCAGGATCCCCTGTTTGTGGATGCGAGCACCCCGGCCGGGCTCGACGGCGTATTTGGCACCCCCGACGACGGGCTGCGCCTTGCAGGCGGCTCCCCGGCGATTGCGCGCGGCACGTTCGCGCCGTTTGAATCCGGTGGCATTGCCGAAGACGTGACCACCGACCTTGCAGGCAAAGACCGTATCTTCGGCGCGCGCCCGGATCTGGGCGCCTTCACGTTCGACGACATCGCAACCACAAGTAGCGACATCGCCGACGCTGCCGGACTGCTCGGCTACCTGGCCCCGACCGGATTCGATGGGCTTGTGCTCCTGCGCGACAACACCGCAGCCAATGGCGGACTCACGCTCACCCGCACGGGCGAGGCTCCGGATGACCCCAGTGGCGAGTTGCCCGGCAACGTGGCCCCGTTCACCTGGACGGTCACCTCCAGTCTGGGCACCGCCCCCCGCTACGACCTTCTGCTCTCCACCGAGGATCTGGGCGGCATCAGCGACTTCAGCGCGCTCATGCTCTACAAGTCCGACGACGGCGGGCAGACGTGGGACGCCGTCGATACGTTCAGCGGCGCGAGCCTGGTGCTCGATGAAGACCGCGCCCTCGTGGCGGTGCAGGACCTCGTGGGCTTTAGCCAGTTCGCGATCGGAAGCACCGACCCCACCAACCCGCTTCCGGTGGAGCTGGCCGGATTTGAGGCGCAGCGCTCCGGCACCGAATCGGTCACCGTGCAGTGGCAGACGCTTTCGGAGACCGGCAACGCGGGCTTTGAAGTGCAGCGCGCTGCCGCATCCGTAGAGACGTCCCACTGGGGCGTCTCTACAACAGGCGAATCCTGGCAGACGATTGCGCATCTGGACGGCGCAGGCACCACCGACACCCCGCAATCCTACCGGTTCGAGGATACGCAGCTGCCCTATGCCGCCGACAGCCTCTCGTATCGCCTGCGCCAGATTGACACGGGCGGCACGGAAGCGTTTAGCGAGGCGATAACCATTGCGCGTCTGGTACAGGCTGCGGAACTGTTGCCGACGTATCCGAACCCGGCGCGTGGATCGGCCACCGTGCGCTTTGCCGTACCGGAGCGGCAGGACGTGCGCATCGACCTGTATGACATGCTGGGGCGGCGCATCCGCACGGTGGTGGATACGAATGCGGAGGGCCGCGCCGAAGCGCAGCTCGACGTGAGTGGACTCGCCAGCGGTACGTACTTCCTGCGTATGCACACCGATGCCGGACCTGTCGACACGCAGCGCGTGACGGTCGTGCGATAGCCCAACCTGGCCCTCAGACGAGTATCAGCGTACCGTGGAAATGCGTTTCGCATGCCATGGTATCCTGACATCCACAGGGAGATACGGCAGCAGATGCCCTTGCAGGGTGCGCATTCCTGCAAGGGTGTTTGCATTGTGGAAGCTCTCGTAAGAAAGTTGCTGACATAGGATGTTGCAGCTCCGCCTGCATCACCAAGCGGTAGCGATTGGGGGGCATCGTTCCGTATGCTGTGTGCTGTGCATTCCTGTTACGCGTCCTTGTCACGCATCTGCCCCACCTGCTCATGCTCAACTACATCTGGGCCGGGCTGATCATTTTCAGCCTGGTGTTTGCCCTTTCGACCGACGTGCAGGAGCTGTCGTCGGATCGCTATCGCAACGGTGATGCCCTGCCTGTCACCGTGTCCTTTCCAGAGGAGTACGACGCGGACGCCCGCCGTCAGCCGGTAACGGTGGAGCTTGATACCACGGCGTTTCAGGCGTTCTATCCGGATGCGACGACGCCCGACCCGCGCTACGAGGGACAGCTCGTGCAAACCCAAGATGGCAATCAGATCGTGTTTGGAAGTGGTACGGAGCTGCCGCAGCCGTGGCAGGACATGCGCGACTTCTACGGCGATGAAACCAGCGATCCGATTCGCGCTGAGGCCCAGCTCGACGCGGTAACGGGAACCGTTGCACAGGCGCGTCTCACGTTTGAGCCGGTTCATTTTCGCAAGCTGAACGACATTGCCGCGGCGGCGCTCAACTTCGCCGAGACCGCAGCCTCGCTGGCGCTGGGACTCATTGGCGTGCTGGCGCTGGTACTGGGCCTCCTTAAGATTGGCGAGGAGGGCGGACTCATCCACTCGCTTACGCGCTTCGTGCAGCCGGTGCTGCGCCCGCTCTTTCCGGAGCTGCCGAAAGATCACCCGGCCATGGGCACCATTGCCCTGAATCTGCTGGCGAATGTATTTGGGCTCGGCAACGCAGCCACCCCGCTGGGTATCAAGGCGATGGAGGACCTGCAGAAAGAGAACCCATCGGAGGAAACCGCGACCAACGCGATGGTGATGCTACTGGCGCTGAACACGTCGAGCGTGCAACTGGTGCCGCCGGTGCTACTCATCGCCATTATGGGCCTGCAAGTGAACGAGCTGGTATTCTCGATTGCGTTGGCTACGGCTTGCACCACCGTGGCGGGCATTGCGGGTGCGGTGTTCTTGAGTCGCATGAAACGCTTTGCCGACTCCAATCCGATGAACGACTCCTCATAGAGAAAATCCGCTCTGCATCCTCCTGTTTTATAACGTAATAGCAACATCTCATGCTTGAGACGATTCGCAGCATTGTTAGCATCCTTTCGTATTTTGTGCTTCCGGCGATTCTGGTCGGCTTCCCGCTGTACGGCCTGATTAAGGGCGTACGGGTCTACGAGGTGTTTGTAGAGGGCGCCAAGGAAGGCTTCGAGATCGCGGTCATGATTATCCCCTACCTGGTGGCCATCCTGTTTGCCATTGGTATGTTTCGGGCGTCGGGGGCGATGGACTTTCTGGTGGATACGCTTGACCCGGTGCTCGGATGGTTCGGCATTCCGGCCGAAGTGCTGCCGATGGCGATTATGCGACCGCTTACGGGATCCGGGTCGGCGGCGCTTGTGGCGGATATGGTGGCGCAGTACGGCGAGGATGCGCTCATCGTGAAGATGGTGGCCACCATGTTTGGATCGACGGAAACCACATTCTACGTGATTGCGGTGTACTTCGGGGCCGTCAACATCCGCAAGACGCGGCACGCGGTGCCCGCGGGCCTGTTTGCTGATGGCGTGGGCGTCATTGCTTCCGTGTACGCGGTGCGCTTGCTCTTTGGGGGATGATGCATGTTGGCGCCACACCGCGCGTAGGCACACGGCGCGCCGTGTGCCTACATACGGGGACAACATCCAGCCTGGGTTGAACGGTCCTCCGTTCAACCACGCATCCGCAAATAAACACATCCCACCAAACAAAAAAGCGCCCCTCCGGCCCAGAAGGCCCGAGGGGCGCGTGCTATATGCAGCACACACGACGCGGTGTTAGGCGTCGAGGATCGACTCGATGCGGCTAAGCGCATCTTGCAGGTGCAGTTCGGTGCTGCGGTCGGTGGTGCGGTTCAGGGCGCGCTGGATGTCTTCCTCCAGCGTGCGCAGCTCGCCCCGCACGTACGGGCGAATGTCGGACTGTTCGACCGTCACTGGGGTCAGGTCGAAGTACTCCGCGAGCGCATCCGACGGCATGTCCGGCTCTTCATTGAGTAGGTAGTGCATGCGGTCGAGGTAGCCCCGCTGCAAGGAGCGGCGGTAGGCGTCGATGGGCTCGCCCTGTGCCAGCTCCGACCACACGTTGGCACGCAGGCCTTCGAACAGGTCGAGGGCGGTGTACACCTCGTCGGCGCCGTGCATGGCTTCAGCTTCTACCAGGCGCGCAATGCGCATGGGATCGAGCACATCGTTTACTACGCCGACTTGCACGTTACGAATGCGGTCGATCGTGCCGCTGTTTTCGATGCGGCGCAGCACGTCTTCCTCAAGCAGCCACTCGGGCGTGTCGAACGCGTAGGTACCGAGGAACTCCATGGCGCGCTGCTGCTGCTCAGCAGGCACAACCTCGTATACCATGCCGTCCTGGTCGTAGGACTTGTGCGTTTCAAAGACGCCACCCAGGTTGCGGGTCACGTGACCCAGATAGCGATTCCACTGCGTCACGACTTCGCCATAGAGCTCGTCGAGCTGCTCGTAGGACTCGCCCTCGCGGTACGTCCAGTCGATCAGATTTGGCACGATGCGCTCCAGATTGGCGATACCGAGTTCGCCGGCTTCCATGTTGTCATCGCCAAGGGCCTCGCGCTGCGAGCGCGGATCGGCGCCCATCGAGTTAGAGCCACCAAAGAAGTACTCAGGCTCGCCAGCGCGCTCACGGATCCATTCGTTGAGCACGGCTTCTTCGGCATCGGGCGAATCGTACTCGGGCAGTACCGAGTAGCCCCACTTCACTGACCACGTATCGTACGGACCCACTTTCGGGTCGAAGCTATCTACGCCATCGCCGGGCTGCGCAATGTAGTTGAAGCGCGCATAGTCCATGATGGACGCTGCCGTGCCATTTTCGGAGGTGTAGGTGGGTGATCGGAGTGAGTCGACCGGCACCGCATGCGAGGAGCCCCAGTTATGTGGCAGCCCCAGCGTGTGTCCGACCTCGTGGGCGGATACAAAGCGGATGAGTTCGCCCATCACGTCGTCATCAAAGTTGACGGCGCGGGCATCGGGGTTGGCCGCTGCAGTCTGGATGAAGTACCAGTTACGCAGCAGGTTGGCCACGTTATGGTACCAGCCGATGTGGCTCTTCAGGATCTCGCCGCTGCGCGGGTCATGCACGTGCGGACCGTAGGCGTTCGGAATTTCGGAGGGGAAGTACCGAATCACCGAGTAGCGGATGTCTTCGGGACTATAGTCCGGGTCTTCCTCTTCGGTCGGCGCATCCTTCGCGATAATCGCGTTCTTGAAGCCCGCTGCTTCAAAGGCCACCTGCCAGTCTTCCACGCCTTGTTTCAGGTACTCGCGGTAGCGCTCGGGTGTGGCGCGGTCGATGTAAAAGACAATCGGCTCCACCGGCTCCACAAGCTCGCCGTTGGCGTACGCTTCGGGATCCGACGGCTCCAGGCGCCAGCGTGTAATGTAGCAGCGCTCTACGGCGCGATGCTCATCGCGACCATAGTCGACCTGCTCCACGTTGAAGTAGCCCACGCGCTCGTCGCAGAGACGGGCCTGCATGGGCTCTTCGGGCAAGAGCACCATCGAGTGGTTCATCTTGACGGAAATAGAGTTGGTCGAGGCGTTGGAGGGAGGCTCCTGCGCATTGTACGTGAGCACGTTGCGCACTTCGATGTTTTCCGGATAGCTGGCTGCACGCTCAAAGAACGTGCGGTCTCCATCCAAGCTGCGTACCTGATACTGTTCACGGCGGCTCTGCTGCAAGCCCAACGCAGGTACATCGCTCGTAAACAGCGGTGTGGTGTCAATGACCACCGCCGAGCTATCAGCGTTGTGCGCCTCAATATCGAACGCCATGATGATGGGCTCGAAGTTGGCATTGCGCACCGCCTCGTAGATCGGCTCGTCCTCGTCGGCCACATTTTCGTAACTTACACGCCGCAGCAACACGCGGTCGTTTTGCTGTTCCCAGCGCAACACCTGCGTCTGCGCCTTCTCGCCACCAAAACCGATGTCGGTGGCGGTCTGCGCAATGCGCGTTACCATGAGCATCTCGGTGCCGAGTAGCGAGTCGGGAATCTCATAGTAGAGCTTTTCCTCTTTCACGTGGGTGGTGAAGAGACCCTCGTCGGACTCGGCGTCTGTTACAATTTCTTCATAGGTGGAGGCAGAAGGTTCGTCGTCATCGGAAACAGCCGCAGACTGTGAGGAGGCACACCCGGTGAAGACCAGGGCCGCCACCGCACACGCGGCAAGCAGTCGGTGAAGCATAAAGAGCGAAAGCGTGTCAAGAAAAAAGGAGATCCACCTCTTATGAAGCCGCATGGGGCTGGAATCGTTTCCGGTACGGACTGGTCATGATATCAGATGCGACATGGATACATAGTCCACAGAGAAGGCAGCGAAAAAGCGCAGCAGCAAGGACGAATAGCCCTTTGCTGCTGCGCTTGTTTAGATAACCGTGTGAGCCCCACTTATCGGTTAGCGGACCACCGTTACGCGTTGGGTTTTGATGGTGCCGTTGCTTTGTAGTTGCAGGAAGTACGTCCCGCTTGAAAGTCGGCTCAGGTCCATCTGTACTTCGGTGCGTCCATTGCTCGTTCCATCGAAGAGCATCCGCACGCGCCGTCCAAGCATATCGTAGAGGGCAATACGCACGCGCTGTTGCGGTGGGGCCGCGTACCGAAGCGTGGCATGGTCCCGTGCTGGATTCGGATACGTGGGAAGAAGCTCGACCTGGTTCACACTGCGTTCGACAGAGACCGGATCGGTAATGTGCTCGGTGCCATCACTATCCACCTGACGCAGTCGATACGATAGGGAGTCGGCGGCGAACGGCAGGTCGGTGTCTTCAAACTGATACTGCTGCGGTTCATCCGTTGTCCCGGCTCCGTCGAGCATGGTTAGCGTCTGCCAGGAGGCGTTGCCTTCGTCCGTTGCCCTCGATGTGGCCATGCGCTGTACTTCAAAGCCGACGTTGTTGGTCTCCGAGGCTGTACGCCATGAGAGCACCACCTGGTCTGCGTTGAGCGCAGCATCAAAGGTCGTGAGTTCTACAGGAAGCGGAGCCGCGTCGCTTGCGAGTACGAACTCGCTGAATCCCGTAGCCCCGGTGGCATCGAGCACATCGTCGCTTAAGTCGCCGGTGGTGCCGCCGTTGTCGTACGTGGTAGTAAGCGCCCCGAACGTGCCGGTGTCGGGCGTTCCACGACGGTACACGGTTACATTAGGGCCGTTGGCTTCGTCGAAACCGGGCGCGGGAATAGCACTGCGCTCAAACCGGAGCACCGATGCCGCATCAAACTGAAGATCGTTATCTTGGACCACGATCCATCGATACGGACTTACGTCGAACGATGCATCGATGCCGTTGGTATTTGACGGCGGCGTGTCGAACCGGGCCGCTGTTACCGTGCCAGAGCCGCTTACGCCCGTGAGATTGGTTGTCAGACCGGTGTTTCCAAAGGCATAAGAGCCATCGGCATTCACGTTTGCCACCTCGCCCACCGCATCCGCTACAAAGAAGTCGAAGGGACGGCTCAGTTGCCCATTCACCGGGTCGTTACTATGGATCGCGATGTTGCCGTCGTAGGTATCTACAGGAAGCGTGGTGCCGTCGAAGGTAACATCGACCGTTTCACTGGTTCCAGCAGCTACCGTCCCTGAAACCGGCTCAAAGGCCACGAAGCTACCTTGGGCTCGTAGCAGCCAGTTGCCCGGAAAGCCTGCATCTGCTATGGGCGAGAGGCCGCTCAAATCGGTCGTGTCGAACGCACCGGATGCTGCTGTCCCAACCCACGAAGCACCGACATCCGTAGTCTCATCAATTGGGGCCGGTGTTGTAGACGACGGAGCCAGCACGGCGACAAAGAACACGCCCGAGACCGTCGTTGGAGTAATGGGCTCGACCTGGAGTTGATCGCCCCCGGATACGTCGCTTTGCGTTGTAACGCTCGTGAGCAATGTGGCATCGGTTGGGTCGCCGTCGTTATTCGGGTCGTCGTACAGGAGAAACTCGACCGGGCTTCCAGTAGCCAATGAGGTGCCAAATGCGGAGGCAATGGCCGTGATCGTTGCGGCGCCGTCCTGCGTCTCGAATGCGTTAAGCCATAAGATGTCTGCACCGCTTGTAATTCCTATGTTGTTTTCGCTGCTTCCATCATCTAATGTATAGATAAACTCAGATGGATCAAGCCCACCGCCTGATGACGTGGATGGAGCCGATGCGAGCCCGGCTTCAAGCAGGTTAGACGACGACCTGGCAGTCGGCGCTACAGAAGCCGTTGCAGCCACTTCATTGGGGGTGAAGGAGCCCAGCCCGGTGGCCTCCGCAAAAATGTCGTAGTCAAGTGCGGTACCTCCGCTATTTGCGACAGTAAGCGACTGCGTGGCCGATTGGCCGGTTTCCACCGCCTCAAACAGCGACGCTGCGGGCACGTCGATTACAGGAGGAAGCACCACATCGGCCTCCAACGGAATGGTTACCGTCGATTCATCTGGGTCATTGCTCGTGATGGTGAGTGACTCGCTGTATGTCCCTGTGCTTCCCGGTGCAAACTCTATCGTAGCCGTTATGGCATCGCCAATGGGCAGCGAGCCGGTCGGAATGCCACCTCCGGTGAACGCGAAGCTGGTGCCGGTAAGCGTCACGTTGGTAATGTCAAGCGGCGCAGAACCAATGTTTTCTACCTGAATGTCAACCGTGGGCACATTGAACAGGGTGCCACTGGACGTATCGAAAAACAATGTGCCAAGACCAACTGCCGTTGGAGCGACAGTAATGGCTGGATCGCCCGCTAACGATGTAATTGTATTCTCCGCATTCACGAATCCAGCACCCGTCAGAAAGTCAAATCCCGGACTCTCCATGTTGGCTGCTCCATTGGCCTGTGCCGTGTAGATGTCGGTGGGCGAGAGCGAGGCGTCGGCTTGTAACTGGAGCGCGGCAAGGCCCGCTACGTGCGGAGCCGAGGCGGAGGTACCAAAGAAGTTCGGAAACGAGTCGCCGTCATTGAGCGATTGGCCGAAAAAAGTGGTGTTTCCTCCATCGGGCCCAGTGATGCGCGGCTGATCACGTACTTCGGGGGTCGTTTTGCGTGTACCGTCCAGGTTGAACAGGATGGCGTTTCCACCCAACGAGGTGAACGACTCCGGCACTGCTGGCGACGTGCCAAACTCGGGCGACTGGAACCACGCGGATGCTCCTACCCCTGCGCCTCCTTCCGCAATGCTATGTCCGAAGCTGGTGGGGCTGTTTGTGGCGTACTCCTCTATGGTGAGGTTGCCACCGTAAATGTACTTGATGCGCCCGGGGTTAGGCCCATCGAAGTTCTCGATATACAGGTTGAATGTCTCGTCGGGGGTGCCATCTCCATCGGCATCAAAGGAGCCGTCATTTGTAAACTGCAGAAACTCGATCGGGTCGCTGCTTATGT
Source organism: Longimonas halophila (assembly GCF_002554705.1). Taxonomy (GTDB): domain Bacteria; phylum Bacteroidota; class Rhodothermia; order Rhodothermales; family Salinibacteraceae; genus Longimonas; species Longimonas halophila. The sequence continues at coordinate 82,338 of NZ_PDEP01000016.1, forward strand.
TGTCGTTTGCCGCCTGTGCAACGACGGTACCCGACTGATCCAAAACAAAAATATCAAGGTCGGTATCAGCTGCTGTGTTGGGATCCCCCGTCACAGAAACGTACGGATCATCCCACTGCAGCGAGAGGCGAAAAGACCCACTAACTGGAACGGTGATCTGCTGCTGCGTGTCTGTTGCCGCCGAGGGATCAAAGTCGTACGCAACCGTTCCATCGGACGATACGAAAGACGGCGTTTCCGACTCGTACGACTGGTCGGCGTTGTTGCCTGCCGATGAGAAGTACGGTACGCCGTCGTCGGGATCGCCTGTGTTTACGCCAGTCACTTCGTCTACGGCCTGGGCAATGATGCCATCCTGGAAAAAGGGCTCAGTGAAGTAGAACACATCATCTACGATTACATCGGAGCCTGCATCGCGAAGCTCAATGATGCCATTGGCAAAGCCAGCTTGTCCGCCAAACGCTGTGTGAAAGGCCAGGTCAGACCCAGGAGCCACGTCGAAAATGAGCTGCATCATTGCACGCCCTTCATCGCTCCCCGTAATGCTGTCATCGAGCACATCAATGCGGTCGGCGGGTGGGAGGTCGCCAGTACTAATGTCGTCTGCGGCGTCTGTGCTGGCACTCGAAGAGGTATCGTACGAATCCGAAAGAACCCCTATGGTGCGCCCTGAGCCGTCGATCCCAAACGTAGTCCGAACATCGTCGGTGTTCATGGCGGCATCGCCCTGCGAATCTGTTGCACCTACACGGGGAGTCACGCCCCCGAGGCCATTCTGCGGAGCTTGAGGCTGCGGGGTTGCGGCAACGGCACGGCGCGCAGCATTGAGCTCAGGAAGTGCTGCCACCGCTGGAATCCGCTTAATGGGAATGCGTGCCGACACCACGTTTTGGAACCGGGAGACGTGTAGTGCCCCCGCTTCACGCAGGGATGCCGCAAGCGCTTCCGCGTCGCCGCGACGAGCTGTTGCGTCGATGGTTACGCGCCCGCTCTCAAACGACGTGCTCTGAAGCGCCTTTGACTGAAACGGTTCTGGGGCACCGCTTGCCTCATAGGCCTCGTACTCCCGATAGAGCAACGCCAAGTCGAATCCAACACGCGATAGAGGGCCGTCTTTGCTGGTGCGGTCGGTGCCGTAGATGTCTGCCTGAGCAGAATCTACAATCTCGGAATCGAGCGCATGTATCTGCTGGGCATAGACCGTATGGGCGTCTGTGATGAACCCTGCAATGAAAATGACAAGGAGCGGTGTTACAACGCGTCGCAATAACGCGCTACGGAGTGAATCGAAGCCGTTGCGCATGACGAAAAAGGGGATGAAGAGAATGAAATAATGGATGCGATTCAAACGTAATCATTGCTTAGTTGACATGCAATTCAATGAGTAGCGGTTTGACTGGTGCAGCAGGTCTGCACAAAACAGTTGTTTCATCGCCTGCGCTCTTGAGGTGCGTCGCGTTGTGGTGGCATGCGTACAGGTGGCTCATGCGTTTGCGGACGTGTCATACGAACCTGGTGTAGCGATGACAGAAGCGCCACTTCAGGGATGCGCTGTATAGAAATGCGTGCTGATACCACAGGCCCAGCGGCTTCGATGTTGGTAGCGCCCAGCGCCTCCAGGTCGTCTCGCAGCGCTTCTGTTGGTCCTGACGCAACGGCGTCAATCGTTACTTGACCTGCAGCCGGTGCAAACTGATTTTCCGGGGTCTGCGGCGCCTGCAACTGTGCATAGTAGTAGTGCCGGAGCAGCGCCGATCCCGCCTTTGCAAATCGCCCGTCTTTGCCTCGAAAATCAGGCCCGTGGATATCCATTAGAATGTGTATCTCAATGCAGGTGGGCAAGAGCAACGCCTGACCAGGACATACCAACTCTGTAGACGAAGACTGCGGGGGCACCTGGCTGAAGCCCAGCCGGGGCAATAGGAAGACGAATATCCCTATACCGAAAGCACAAATCAAACGGCAGATGCACGGAGAAAGATCTGTCCGGTAGTGCCTGTAACTGAGTGTATGCAAGGTCTCTGATAGACGGTGAGTGGCAGATCGTAACTACGCGCTGTAGCTTTTCCACAGGCTACGCCAACCTTGTACAGAAGATGCGGAGACCCTCCGTATTGTGTGCTTTGGTGGTATTATCACCACTTGTCTACCAAAACAGCCTCAAAACGGTGCCACAATCAGCCCTATACGTATTTCAGCGTAGTCGAGCGTGGATTCGCCCGTGTCTTGAAAGCTGGCGGTAGCGGTGTAGCGCGGTTCGAGGAACAGGCTCATCGCATCAATCACGCGAACGGCCACCCCCGCGCCCACATGTACACCGCCCAAAGTGGCGTCGCTACGCGGAGCACCCAGGCGGGGGGCAAAGTCGAATGTGACGTCATCTTCTTCTCGATGGAAGACGCCGAATCCAGCCGAAAAATAGGGAATCCACCGCCCCTCTGTGCGAAACAGGTACTTTAGATTCATGGTGCCGGAGTAGATCGCGAGGGCTCCGCTCACCGAAAACGTAACCGCAGGATACGTATTGCGGTACCCTTCCTCGTCCAGATCGAATCGGCTGTAGGCTCCATGAAAAGACAGTTCCCATTCGGGGGTCAGCGTAATGCCGACCCCGCCCGATAGCGTGTATCCAAACTCGTAGAGGTCGCTAAACTCGGAGGTGCTGTATGGATACGTGGGGCTGCCGCCAACATACACCTGCACACGGCGGTCGGATACGTCTTGCAGTTGCCCATGTGCGGGCGCGCTGCTAAGCAGACTGCTAAACAGGAGGGCGACAAGAAGCGAACTGAGAAGAGAAAGCGAGACACGCGTCATGCCAATGCGATACAAATGAAAAGAGCAAACACCAACAGTAACGAGACGAGCGACGTGAAACGCAAGAAAGCGCCTGAAACACAAAAAAACACGAAGCCCACCCCTGCATTGCCCAAAAGCGGTTGACAATGGATGCACAGCGTGTATCTTGAGGCACTATCTGTTTCCTGCTTTTTGCGTAGCCCCCTCCGCCTATGTCTCGTCTCACCGCCGACCAACGCTATCTCTGGAATGAAGGCACCGACTACCAGTGCTACACGTGGATGGGCGCGCAGACCACTCCAACGGGCACCTGGTTTCGGGTATGGGCGCCGAACGCTGATGCCGTGGCGGTGATGGGCGACTTTAACGACTGGTCCTCGGAAGCGCATCCCATGCGTGATGCAGGGGGCGGACTCTGGGAGGTGCACATTCGCTCGGCCCAGCCCGGCGCGCGCTACAAGTATCGCCTCAACGCCAATGGCGAAGCGCTCGACCGCACCGACCCGTTCGCATTTGCGCTGGAGCCCCCCGCCGAGAACACCTACGAGGGCATCGCCTCCATCATCGTGGACCTGGACGACTACACCTGGGCCGATACCGATTGGATGGCCGACCGCTCCGGTCCCGATTCGCTCAATGAGCCCATTTCTATCTATGAGCTGCACCTGGGCTCGTGGCGCCACCAGGCCCCCGGCGAGTCGTACAGCTACCGCGACATTGCCGAGCCGCTGGCCGAGTACGTCACCGAAATGGGCTACACGCACATCGAGCTCATGCCCGTGGCCGAGCATCCATACTACGGTTCCTGGGGCTACCAGACGCTGGGCTACTACGCCCCCACCTTCCGCTACGGCTCGCCGCAGGATTTCATGCACTTTGTGGATACGATGCATCAGCACGGCATCGGGGTGCTCATGGACTGGGTGCCCGCCCACTTCGCCACCGACCCGCAGGGCCTCACGTACTTCGACGGCACCCACCTCTTCGCCTACGATGATCCGCAGATGCGCCACCACCCCGACTGGGGCACCTACGTGTTCGACTACGGACGCAACGGCGTGCGCAACTTCCTCATCGGCAATGCGCTCTTCTGGCTCGACTACTATCACATCGACGGCCTACGGGTGGATGCCGTAGCATCGATGCTCTACCGCGATTATTCGCGCGGCACCAACTGGACGCCCAACGAGCACGGCGGACGCGAAAACCTGGAGGCCATTCGCCTGCTCCGCGACACCAACACACAGGTGTACAAGCACTTCCCCGACGCTATCACCATCGCCGAGGAGTCAACGGCCTTTCCGGGTGTCACCAAACCCGTCGATCATGGCGGACTCGGCTTCCTCTATAAGTGGAACATGGGGTGGATGAACGACACCCTCGAATACATTGAGAAGGAGCCGATTCACCGCAAGTACCACCACGGCGACTTTACGTGGACGCTCAGCTGGGCTTTCTCGGAGCAGTTTATGCTGCCGTTCTCGCACGACGAGGTGGTGCACGGCAAGGAGTCAATGTGGGGCAAGATGCCCGGCGACGACTGGCAGAAAGCGGCGAACCTGCGTGTGCTCTACACCCATCAGTACGGGCATCCGGGCAAGGTGCTCTCGTTTATGGGCAACGAGTTCGGGCAGCACCACGAGTGGAATCATGACGAGTCGATTGAGTGGCACCTGCAAGACAAGCCGCTACATGCGGGCATCCAGCAGTGGGTGGCCGACCTGAACGCGCTCTACCGCAGCCGTCCGGCCCTCTGGAACGACGACCGCGATAGCTTCCAGTGGATCCACTACGGCGACCGCGAGCAGAGCGTGCTCAGCTACCTGCGCCGCCATGACGACCAGGTGCTCGTCTTCGTCCTCAACATGACGCCTGTGGCGCGCACCGACTACCGCGTGGGACTGCCTCATGCCGGCATGTGGACTGAGCGCCTCAACAGCGACGCCGATGTATACGGCGGTAGCGGCGTGGGCAACGCCGGACGCGTGAAGGCGACGGAGAATCCGTACCTGGGCCAGCCCGCCTCGGCCTCAATTGTGGTGCCGCCATTGGGCGCGCTGATCCTCTCCCCTAAAGATCAGGCAGATTGCGACGCAACGCCGAAAACACCTGCGGGATGATTGAACGCGCGTGATTCTGATGAGAACGATCTGACAGGTCTTGCGGAGACCTGTCAGATCTATTTGGGGCCTGATGGGTCAGGCTGAGAGCCTATGACTTCTTATTTTGGGCACCCCAGGAGTACTTCCTCTACCGACGGCTGTCGGTATCGGGGCGCTTCCATACCTTAGCCAAGGGTGTTACCCATGTTGCCGGTCTATTCTGTTACCGACTGCGTCGCCACTTCCCAAACAATCTCGTAGTCCACTCCGAAATACCCATGAATGAGTCGATCGCGCATTCCGGCCATCGCTCGCCACCTCACGTCCGGGTACCGATCTCGGGTCTCGGCTGAGAGGTTCTGGAATGCCCCCGTTCTTCGTGGCCTCGCCGATGGCCTCAATGCTGCGCACAAACGCTCGCTTCAACGTCTCGTCGTCGGCGAACTGGTCGAAGCTGACCTCATGGCTGGACTCAACCAAATATCGTGCTTCGTCTTGAATGTGACGAAGATATTCAATCTCCGATCTCGACATATTCGACCTCTTCCAAGATATGAGGACCAAGATGGGGGCTCAGGGCCTCACGCGTCACCAATTCCACCGAACGTCCCAGTTCGTCTTCCAACAAAAAAGAGACGGCCATGAAGTTGTCAAAGGACTTTTCTCCCGGCATAAACTCAACCAGAAGATCCACGTCGCTCTCGGGGCCGGATTCGCCTCCCCGAAATGAGCCAAATAGGCCGGCGCCGGACGCCAAGCTGACGCAGATCGTCTCGGTGGCGACGCAGGCACCCAATCAGGTCTTGTTTGGTTTGAACGGTAGCCATAGCAATTGAAAAACTGCTGCTGCCCGCGGATGTTGCCGCGTAGTATAACGGGACGAGCTCTGCGGCGAAGGCTGGCAATAGCCTATCAAACAGGCGGCAGAAGCGTCACCCCTTCGGGCCTACCGAAAAGCCCTGTGCCCTTCGTCCGCAGCAGCGTGGGTTATGCCAACTTACCGCACACGGTTTGCCCACACCTTTTTCCCATTCTCAACATTAATTAGGTACAACTCATCAGATGATACGATTACTCGGTAAGGAGGAAGCCAGTATCCTGTATCATATCGATCATACTGTGAGATCTCCCACAGTGAGTCGTCTGAAAGTTGTAGTATCGCACCATCACCACGCTCTCGCACAACTTGTCCCAGCAAACCCGTGTTTAGATCTGGCGTCCCGCTGATCAACTCTACTTCGGTTTCTGTGCCATCAACGAAAGCAATACCGTTTCCCTCTTCACTTGTGAGGATGATCGTAATATCGCTCGCTGGCAAGATCATACTGTAACCTGTTTTGACCCAGCGTGAGCCGTCCATCAGCGTAAATAAATCACTATCCGTGCTGAGTACGCTGCTTTGTACGTACGCAACAGGAACTAACTCTTTATCTTGAGCGAAAGCCGAGGTTAAGCACCAGACGGCAAGTATAGCTATCAGAAGTAGTCTTTTCATATTTGTTCAGGACATGATCTACTCCTTGGATACAAAGTAAAATGTGTGAGACTCATCGTCGGTTGGAACTGTTATTCTCAATCGACCGCTGTCTCTGAGTGCGAAGTACACTGCCCCAGCAATTTGGTCACCTCCAAACAGCGTTTCCCTTCGAAGGAGGGTTGACTGTACGTTGCTACCTTGAGCTATTGCAGCGAGAGAACTGCCCCGGGCAAGATCCCGATTCGTTTCAGTATCGATATTCGTGTCCTGATTATACGAAACTGCTGCCGCGTTAAGGGCAGCTGTTAGGCGCTCATCAAAAGTGATTTTGTCGACTGCATCGTCTGGTGGATAGATCGGCAGACGCTCTGCATTTCCATCCTGCTCGTGGAGCACATTGATCTCCGTGGGCTCCATGTTGAAAGCGTTATTGCCCTCATTGCGCACAAGCAAGATCAGTTGCATGTGCTTCTCGTTCTCGGCGAGCCTCTCAAGTCCGGCCAGGACGGTGCTGCGCTGTCCTTGTGAAACAAGTAGTTCAAGGCCTTCTTCGTATACCTTTTGAACTCCCTGATCCTGATTGGTAGACGCCACATAGCTTGCTGGAGAGCAACCACATAGGAATACTGCAAATGCGAATCAGGAGTTGAAGGCGAGCAGGAGCATCGCGGCGGCGAAGCGTCCGAACACATGCACCATCAGCCCCCGGGTCGACCGGACCTTCGAGGCGGCCTGAATGCCGGTTTTTTCTTCAATCC
>NZ_PDEP01000017.1 GCF_002554705.1 Longimonas halophila
ACGAACACAAAGACGCGAATGAGCGTAGATTGCCAGTCCATGTCACCAAGGGCTGTTTGTGAGAGCGGCGTTAAGCACCCTCCTCAAACAGCTTGCGGTGATGTGGGTCTCAACTCTGGATTGGCATTGGTAAGTGATTGTCATGTGGACTACATCATCGTAGTCTGCCCAACCCCCTCTGTCTGCCGACATCTCCCCCTTGGAAAAGGGGGAGAAACCCGAGGGGAGAGGGGGGTCGAACGAAACGAGGGTTCGGTGTCCCTTAGCTTTATCACTTAGCGTCTACCAACTACCAGAAATCAAAACAGGTTCTAAGGCCCGCGCTCACCTCGTAGCCATTTCGGGCGGTACCTTGCAGAGGCCAGATCGCTTGCAATTCAACCGCTCCTCTGCGCTGCATTGTTCGGGTGTAGTGTTTCATATTACAGCATTACTCCGTATCCGCACTGAACGAGGCGGTATGTCTCGCGTAGATCAGCGTAACAATTGACGTTTCCTTGACGCATCAGCAAAAGTCACAGTTCGTTGCGAGTACATGCGTTTGTTGTGTTTTGTTTGTGGTATATACGTACCTTCGCTTCTGCACACGGGTGCGTGTGGCTTGCGGGGCATGCACGTTATGCATTCTTCAACAAGCTGTACCCACGCGAACCAACGCGCACTGAGTGATGCCTCGTACCGATCCGCCTGGTGTACACTGTTCCCGCGCTGAGCCCGCCTTGGCTGCCCCAGTGCGCACGCCCCCCGTTCCCAACGCGCGTTGCCATGCCTCTTGCTGTTTCCACGTTTGCCTGCAAGGTTACCCGGTATAGCCTTGTGATGCTCTGGTGTATTGGCCTCTGGAGCCCCTCTGCAGCCGCGCAGCAGGCACCGGCCTCGCAGGCCCACTGGATGCATCCTGAGGCCGGGATGCCGTTGGTCGAGACGTATGCCCCCGAGACCTACGGTGCCGATGCGCAGAACTGGATGGCGACGCAAGACGACAGCGATATGCTGTACGTGGCGAACACCGGAGGCGTGCTTACCTTCGACGGGGCCCGTTGGCAGCTTATCCCTGTTTCCAACCGATCCATTGTACGCGGCCTGGCTCAGGGGGCCGATGGACGCATCTACGTAGGAGCCCAAGACGAGCTGGGCTACCTCAATCCCACTCTGCAAGGGCTGCGTTACGTGTCGCTGCGGGACCACATTACCGAAGGCCCCAGCGATCTCGGTAGCATCTGGAGCGTGCAGGCAGTGGACGACGCCGTGTACTTTCTGACGTACAATGGGCTCTACCGCTGGTCGATTTCGAACGAGACCATGCGTTACTGGGCTCCGCCCAGCGAGGATACCTCGTTTTTCCCGATGACCACCATTCGCGATACCGCGTACGTGGGTACCGTTCAAGACGGACTCTTTGCTGTTGAGGGCGACTCGCTGCAGCCTCTGTTCTCCCTGCCCGATGCGCCAAACGGCAGCAAGCAGAGTATTCGCGCGGTTGCGCCCTACGGCTCCGACCAGATGCTTGTGTCTACTTCGGAGAGCTACTTTTACGTGCATGATGGGCGTACGCTTCAGCGGCTCAACGTATCGTTCCGTGACGACATTGCGGATGCTCTGCCTTACGACCTGAAGCGCCTCTCAGATGGAAGCTATGCCCTCGCCACCATTGGAGCGGGGCTGTTTCTGTTCGATGCGCAGGGCGGGCTCATTCGCCGGTTTCCGTTTCCCCAGCAGCCCGTATTAGGCGTTTATGAAGACCATGAAGGCGGCCTTTGGGTAACGCTCGACAGCGGCATTCGCCGCATCGACTGGAATACGCCCCTCAGCATATTCTCAGGGTCGTTCGACGATGAAACTATTACTGATGTGGTGCGCCACAACGACACGCTCACTGTGAGTACCAACCACGGCATGGGCACTGTGGTACCGGGCTCTGACCCCGGCACGCCAGCTACGCTGCAAAAGCATCCGCCGTTCACCCAGATCTGGAACCTGCATCAAGACAACGCGGGCGATCTGCTTGCAGGGACCGCGGGCGATCTCATCCGGTGGGAAGGCGGAGATGCGCGCGAAGGCTTTGGCCTGATTGAGTCGCACGGGTTTCGTATTACTGCTGCACCGCATGCGCCGAATCAGCTCTACGTATCCACCTCGCGAGGCCTCGAACACTTCGAGCGCGATGACAACGCAGGATGGCAGCACGCCGGTGTGCTGCGCGATGACATTGGTAACTTTAGCCGCCCCGCCTGGGCCAGCGATTCTACGCTCTGGGTGGGTACGCGCTATTCAGGGGTGGTGCGTGTTACGGTGGATACACAGGGCCGCCCCGTATCCACCCAACAACTCACAACCGATCATGGCCTGCCTCAGGGCCATGTGATGCCGTTTCGCTTTGGGGATACGGTCCTCTTTTCAACGGAAGAAGGGGCGCATCGCTTTGATTCCCAAACACGTCAATTCTATCCGGTTGATGGGCCGCCCTACGTGCCGGGACAAACCCGCGAGCCGCGCATCCTTCTTGCTGAAGACGGCACGGGCCGCTGGTGGGGCAATACCGGAAGCGGATTGGGGTGGTGGACGCGCAGCGGGGACGACTGGACGTGGCAGATGCGCTCGCTACGACGGGTGGCGCAGTCAACCGTGCGAGCAGTACGTGCTGAGGAGGAGGTCGTATGGATTGCGACCAGCAAAGGGCTCGTCCGCTATGAGCCGCAGGCCGATACGCTCTCGGCAGGCACCGTTCGCATTAGCAGCCTGTCTTCGCTGCCTGCCGATTCTACGTTGCGCACCACCGCTGACTCCAACACCGATACCGGAAGGGCAAATCCGCCTGCCTTCGACTATGCACACCACAGCGTGCGGCTGCGCTATGCAGCGCCCAGCTATACCCAGCCGCATACCACCGAGTATCGTGTGCGGCTGGTGGGGCTTAGCGATACGTGGTCGAACTGGACAACCAGCGCGCAGCGCGACTTCACCAACCTGCCGCCAGGGGCGTACACGTTCGAAGTGCAGGCACGCACTGCACGCAGCGGCCCCACGTCTGTAACGCCCTATGCGTTTCGTATCTTGCCGCCCTGGTATCGCACCTGGTGGGCCTATGTGCTGTATGTGCTGGGCGGTCTTGGGCTGCTCGCTGGCGTGGTGCAGTGGCGCACCCACACGCTACGACGCCAACAGCGCTATCTGGAGAGCGTGGTTGCCGAGCGGACCACCGAAATCAGTCGGAAGAATGAGCAGCTTGCCCAGCAAGCCAAGCGCCTGCGGTCGCTCGACGAGGCGAAGTCGCAGTTCTTTGCGAACATCAGTCATGAGCTGCGTACCCCGCTTACCCTCATCTTGGGACCGGTGCGCCAGTTGCTATCGAAGTCGGGCCTCGCATCGTCCGTCAAGCATCGCCTTGAGGGGGTGCAGCGGAACGCTGAACGATTACTTGACATGGTGCAGCAGCTGCTGGAGCTGGCCCGGCTCGAAGCGGGCACCCTCACCATTGCACCCCAGCAATGTGCCGTGGGCCGTCGTCTTGCGCGCCATGCCCGCACGTTTACCGATCTTGGGCGCACCCGCGATCTTGACATACGCGTGGAGCACAACGGTCCGCCCGAAAACGCCCAGCCTGCCTATGCCGACCTCGACTATCTGGAGCAGGTGGTGGCGAATCTGATGAGCAATGCGATCAAGTTCACACCCGCTGGCGGCCACATCGTTGTGCGGGTCGACGAAACCGCCTCTGAAACCCGGCTGCTGGTTTCTGACACCGGCATCGGCATTGCAGACGAGCACCATCAGACCATCTTCGAACGGTTTCAGCAGGTCGATGGCTCGACCACCCGAAGGCACGACGGCGCCGGAATTGGGCTGGCGCTCACCAAAGATCTGGTCGAGGCCCATGGCGGACGCATTACGGTACGCAGCACGCCGGGCGAGGGCGCTACCTTCACGGTTATCCTGCCTCGTGGACGCAAGGCGCTGCCCGAGCGTGTACGGCCCAATGAGGATGCCGATGCAGAGGCCTCCTCCGAAGTGGATACTCAGGCCGATGGCGTACCGGCTGCAGGTACTGAATCAGATGGGGCCGTCCCGTTCGTTTCAAGTGAGCCCCATCGTACGGGTGATACCCTTGCTCCTGTGCCGGAAAATGGCACGGACGGCCTTTCCACGGCCCCGCCAGGCCCCCCCACGCCCTCACGCGCACCACTGGTGCTTGTGGTTGATGATAATGCCGACATGCGTGCGTACATCCGGTCCATCTTGGAGGAGGAGTTCCGCATCGTCGAGGCGAAAAACGGACGCGAAGGATTGGCGCTCGCTACCTCGGAGCTGCCCGACCTCGTGCTTGCCGATGTGATGATGCCGGGAATGGACGGCATGACTCTAACCCGCAAGCTGCGTGATACCCCCGATACCGCCACCATACCGGTCATCCTCGTCACAGCCCGTGCCGATACCGCAAGCGAAGTGAGGGGCCTTGCCGATGGTGCCTCCGACTACATTACCAAACCCTTCGATCCTGATGTGCTGCAGATGCGCGTGCATGGCGTCATGCAGTGGATGCAGCGCCTGAAGCGCCGCCTGCGCGCTGCCCCCCGCTCTGCCGATGCTAATACCACCGACACCGAAGCCGACAGCGCGTCATCCGATGCAACGCCCACGCCCGACGAAGCAATGTCGGAGTTCGAACGGGAGGCGCGCGCCATTGTCCGCGACAACCTGACCGAGCCCGGCTTTGATGTGGACGACCTGGCTGCTGCTATGGCTATAAGCCGCAGCACGCTCTACCGGCGCGCCCGCACCCACGAGGCGCCCTCGCCAGCTGCGCTCGTGCGCGATGTGCGGATGAGCACGGCTCATACGTTACTCGAAGCCAACGAAGGAACCGTGACCGAAGTCGCTTATGCGGTGGGATACGAGAGCCTGTCATCATTCAGCGACCAATTCCGGTCGCACTTTGGCTATCCGCCCAGCCAGGTGTCGACACCCGCATCGACATGACGCCAAGGTGTGTGCGGAGAGCATAGCCCCGAATCCATTCAGCGTACGGCGCATTGAAAGATAGGCTCTGTTTGGAGCCTCGATTTGTTTTCTTGCCGACCATTACTTGCCCGCGTATGCCGACTGAGCACGATATGCCGAATTTTGTGCCGGAGTATGATAAGCCAGACTCTCCTGGCCTCCACATGAACTTCGACAACACCGTGTCGCTGTACCACGTGGTGGCAGCCTCTGACGACTTTGAGACGGCCGCGCAGGACATTTTTGCGTTACTGAAACAGGCGCAAGATGAGTTCCCGGACTGGCCGCGCGTGCTGTATCTGGATATTGAAGGGCACCTGGATGAGAAGGGACGCTTCGAAAACGACTTTGTCGAGTTCCAGCAAGAGTTTCTGATTGCAGCCATGGGCAAATTCTTCACCGCGCTGGCATTGCCCATTGTGTCGGTTGTCAACCCGAATCCGCAGTCGAACGACGTGCCCGACAGCCTCCGGCTGCAAGCGCCCCAGGCGCCGCTCCCCTCCGACACCTCATGGCCCAAGGCCGACGACTGACGTGTGCCTGCACTCTGCTTATCATGTGGTGTCGACCCGGCGAATGAGCTGGTTGAAGAGAGCAGGCGGCAGAAAGCGCTTCAGGTAGACCACGTACGTCTCAACGCCGCCAATGTACACCTCGTCGCGCTCCTCGTGCAGCGCCCGGATGATCGAGGTAGCGCAGGCATCGGGGTCCATGCCGTTGCGGATAGAGTCAGACAGGATGCCGTATGACGAGCCATCGGCCGTCAAAGCATTGCGAGATACATCGGTTTGTACGTAGCCCGGGCAGATGAGCGTAACGCGCAGGCCCTGGTCGTACACCTCGGCGCGTAGCCCGTCGAAGTAGCCGTGCAGCGCATGCTTCGAGGCCGCATACGCGGTGCGCTTGGGTGTGCTGAACATGCCCACGATGCTGCTAATCACGCCAATATGGCCGTGGCCTTGCTCGATGAAGTGCGGAAGCAGCGCTTTCGTAAGCGCAACCGCGCCGAAGAAGTTGACCTCCATGATGCGGCGCACCACCGCCATATCGGTGTCCTGCGCGGTTGCACGCTGACTGATCCCCCCGTTGTTGATGAGTACATCGATGGTGGAATGTACAGCGGTGGCCTCATCAACCGCCGTCTGTAGCGACTCGGGCACAGCAAGGTCGAGCGGGAGCACGTGGTGGTGCTCGGGGTGGGCGCACTGCTCACGTACCGCGTGCAGCGCGTCTTCGCGCCGCGCCGAAAGGATCAGCCGCGCCCCGTGATGGCTCCACGCGTGGGCCAGGGCTTTTCCTATGCCTGATGAGGCTCCCGTAATCCACACAGTTGGCGACGATTTCATGGCAATGCGGAATGGATGATGGACGGGCAGTGATGATTTGCATCCCCTACTGTAAACACGCACAATGTATGAAAAGCCAATAGGAGATGCGAACACATGCCCCCGTACAAGGGTTGGAGTGCCCGCTATACGATATCTAAGGCCGTAACAATGCTGTTTGTAGTGCGCAACGGGCGCCTGCAAGGCCACGTTACGCAATCACCAAGACCAACACCGATATGCCACAAGGAACAGTGAAATGGTTCAGCGTCGAAAAGGGATTCGGCTTTATTGCCCCCCACGACGGGACCAAAGACGTATTCGTGCATCACTCCAACATCGCTGACGAGGAGGCCCGTGGGCCGCTTCAGGACGAAGAAGAGGTTGAGTTTGATGTCGAAGAAACGCCGAAAGGGCTTAACGCGCTTGGCGTAGAGCGGCTGTAGCACGGCCTCGATGCTACCATGCATCGCTGGGGCTTTGGGCACCACACGCGTCCGCTATCCCGGGTCGCTTGTGGGGAGGCCCGTTTGCCCTGAATAGCCTGGCTCATACTGAGCCGGGCTTTTTTGTGATCTGTTCTGACACCCTGTTTGGGCGTGATGACACTTGCTGCGGCGTGGGTTCGTGCTAATTTGCGGGGATTCGAGTTGTGTGTGGGGCTGTAGACGCGGCCCTGTACCGCAGAAACCGGGCTTTATTACGGACGTGTCAAAACTACCCCATCTTTCTTCCTGATTCTGACTGGGCCTCTCTCGTTATGAGTGTAACGATTCGCGATGTGGCCAAAGCGGCCGATGTATCGGCCACAACGGTGTCGCGCGTGTTTAACCACAGCGATCTGGTACACAGCGACACGCAAGAGCGGGTGCGCAACGTAGCCAACCGCATGGGGTATCGGCCCAACGCCACAGCGCGTAGCCTGAGCCACGGGCGCACGCAGACCGTCGGCGTCATCCTTCCGGCTCCGCATGGCGAGTTTTTCTCGGAGATCATTCGTGGCATCGACGAGGTGGCCCAAGAAGCAGAGCACTACATGCTCATCTCCAGTTCACACTACAGCCTCTCGGAGAGCGAGGCGGCCCTGCAGTCGCTTCAAGGGCGCGTAGACGGACTGCTCATTATGACTATTCAGGCGGATGCGCAGCGCGGGCTGCTCGACGAGTATGCTATTGATGTGCCCGTGGTGTTTATGAACAACGCCTCCGAATCGCTGCCCTACAACTCGTTCAAGATCGAGAACCGAGCCGGGGCTTATGCCGCCACCCAGCACCTCATTGAGCGCGGCCATCGGCGCATTGGCATCATTTTAGGACCGCCGCACAGCCATGACGTGCGCGAACGCCGCACAGGCTATCGCGCCGCGCTCCACGAGGCAGGCATCAACCCCGATGCGCAGCCCGTTATCGAGGGCGATTTCACGCAAGCCAGTGGATACGAGGCCGGGCGTCAGCTTCTCGATCTTGATGCGCTCCCCGATGCGGTGTTCTCGTGCAACGATTACATGGCCATTGGTGCAATGTCCGCGCTCCAAAAAGGGGACGTACGCATCCCCACCGACCTGGCGATGGCTGGCTTCGACGATATCCCAAGCGCTCAGTACACCACACCGTCACTCACCACCATCCGCGTGCCCGTGTACGACCTGGGGCGGCGCGCTGCCGAGCGCCTCTTTAGCATGATTCATGCCGCCGAGCCTGAGCGTCCACGCCAGACCGTGCTGCCCACTGAGTTAATCGTGCGAGCAAGTACATAGTCGGGCCGCGTTCCGGGCCGAAGCCACCGTCGTTTTTAACGCGACAACTACCGAACGTACAACGTCATTTCTTGCCTATTCATAGACTCAAATAGGAGCTCTCTTCTCCTCTTTTTAAAGATTTGGCAAGATTGCTTGTAATTTCCCTGCCGGGTTCCTATCGTGTGAATGCGGGTGAAACCGGTTTCACTCACTTTTTTTGCACTGAAATGAAACCGGTTTCACCTAATCGGATCGCTCGTTTTACGCTATCGACCTGTTTATTTTACAGGTTATTTGGAAGCGCTTTCCCGAAAAGCGCTTCGACGCCCGCGCAGCGGGCCCTGCTTTCTGGCCCCTTCTGTAGACTCTGCCAAGTATCATGGTTTGGAAAAGGTTATACACACTACTCACTTGTTTTGCCCTGGGCGCGGCCCTGTTCGGGGCGGCCCCGGCTGCTGCCCAGCAAACGGGCACCATCACAGGCACTGTCACCGACAGCGAGACGGGCGAGGCCTTACCGGGGGCGAACGTTGTCGTCCCCAACTCGCCCATCGGTACAAGCACCGGCGTTGACGGCACCTACAGCCTGTCGATAGAGCCCGGCACGTACACGCTGCGCGCATCGTTCGTGGGGTATAGCGCTTCAACAGAAGAAGACGTTACCGTAACAGAAGGCGAAACCGTCGAGCTCGATTTTGCGCTGGCGACGGGCACGTCGCTGGACGAGATCGTCGTGGTGGGATACGGTGAGCAAGAACGGGGTGAATTGACGACCTCCATCTCCTCGATTTCGGAAGACGACCTCGCCAACCGGTCGCTTACCGATCCCACGGAAGCGCTTCAAGGCACCATTCCCGGTCTTGTCGTCACGCAGAACTCGGGGAGTCCCGGACAGGGATTTAGCGTACGGATTCGCGGCATCGCCTCGCCCGGCAACAACGATCCGCTCTACGTAGTCGACGGGCTACCCTTGCCCGATCGTCCTGACTACCTGAATCCTAACGACATTGCCTCCATCGACGTGATTAAGGATGCAGCAGGCGCTGCCATCTACGGCACGCAAGGGGCCAACGGCGTTATCCTTATTACCACCAAGAAAGGGCAAGCGGGGGAAACACGAGTCAGCTTTAACGCGCAGTACGGGGCATCCGAAGTTCCGGGCCAGCTCGACATGGCCGAGGCCGCCGAGTATGCGACCTTACGCAACGAAGCCGCTATCAACGCCGACCAGGCCCCTGTCTACGAGAATCCAACTGCGCTGCGTGGGCAATCAACCAACTGGCAAGACGAAATCTTTCAAACGGGCACATTCCAGAAGTACAGCTTGGGTGTTTCGGGAGGAGGCGACGGCTTTAGCTTCCGCGTGAGCGGCGACTTCACTGACGAAACGGGTATCGTTAAAACGTCGGACTTCCGGCAGATTAACTTCCGTATCAACACCGAATACACGTCGGAATCTGGACTCTTCACGGTTGGCGAAAACCTTTCGATCGGGCGAGACTTTCGCAACACAGTCCCCGAGGGCAATGACGTCAGCAACTTCCTGATTCAGACGCTGCAGTTCTCACCCGCGCAGCCGGTCCGCGATCCATCGCTCAACACGACCGATAACTACACCTTCAGCCGGTTTGGCAACAACGCCAACAACCCGGTGGCTGTGCTCGACTTCAACAACTCGGAAGACCGCGCGACTCGCCTTGCCGGTAACGTATTTGCCGACCTGATGCCGATCGACGGCCTCACGCTGCGTTCAGACTTTGGCCTCGACTTGCGCTACGGCGACAACTACTCGTTTACACCGACCTATGAGGTCAGTCCTACGTTTAGAAACACCATCAATGGCGTAAATCGGTACAGCGATCAACGTACGTCCCTAATATGGACAAATACGGCAGAGTATAGCCGGGTCTTTGGTGAGCAGCACGATGTAACCGTGCTGGGTGGTACGTCTGCTGAATGGAATACGTACGAGTTTGTGTCGGCAGGGGCTCAGGTTCTGCCGAGTGAAGATCCCTCACTGCGCTACTTGGATCAAGCTGATGGAAGCCAGAGCGCGGGTGGAAATCTTGAACAGTCGCGCCTCCTGTCGTACTTCAGCCGTTTAAACTATAGCTATGGTGGTCGCTACCTGGCTACGATTGTGGCCCGCTACGACGGCTCGACCCGGTTTGGTGAAAACAAACGATTTGGATTTTTCCCCTCGTTCTCGGCAGCGTGGCGCCTCTCGGAAGAGGACTTCATGGATGACGTGGAGTGGGTGAACGACCTAAAGGTCCGTGGTGGCTACGGAATTAACGGGAACGATGCCATCGATGACTTCGCGTTCCTGACGACGATCGAAACCTTCCCTGCCTACATACTGGGTGAAGGCAACTTTACTCCTGGTGCTACGCTGGGCGGTGCGGGCAACCCCGACCTGCAGTGGGAAGAATCGCGACAGACCAGCTTTGGGCTGGATGCGACGCTGCTCGACCGCCTCAGCGTAAACGCTGAGTACTACGTCAAGAACACGAGCGACCTGCTCCTCGTCGTTCCGCAGCTTTCCACGAGCGGTGCGCAGCGGGACGGGCAGGTCCAGAACGCCGGCGACATTCAGAACAGCGGCTTTGAACTTGCTCTCAGCTGGAGCGACACCGCACTCGACGGCGACCTGACGTACGACGTGGGCGCCAACATTGCCACTGTGAGCAATGAAGTGAAGAGCCTCGGTGCCAGTACCGGCATTGATCGTGGCAGCTACCGCCAAGGCAACATTACACGCACCGTGGTGGGGCAGCCCATTGGTTCCTTCTACGGCTACGTAACCGACGGCCTCTTCCAGACGCAGGAAGAAGTCGACGAGCACGCGTTTCAGTCTGGCGGCACCGCGCCGGGCGACATTCGCTTCCGCGACCTGAACGACGACGGCGTCATTAACGATGACGATCGCACGTTCATTGGCAACCCGTTCCCGGACTTCACCTATGGGATTAATGGCCGGGTGGCGTTTCGCGGGTTCGACCTGAGCGTCTTGCTTCAGGGCGTATCGGGCAACGAGCTGTTCGCGGCGTACGAGTACTACACGCTCGGCTCGGGCATCTTCAACCTCGAAGAAGACGCCCTGGATCGCTGGACCGGCCCCGGCACCAGCACGGATATGCCGCGCCTTACGGTAAGTGACCCTAACCTGAACACACGCATTTCGGATCGCTACGTGCGCGACGGATCGTACCTGCGCCTCAAAAACGTGACGTTTGGCTATACCGTCCCCGATCGCCTGTTCGACGCGGTAGGCGCATCAGTGCGCAGCGCACGCGTTTTCGTGAGTGGGCAGAATCTGCTTACCCTGACCGGATACGAAGGCTTCGATCCTGAAATTGGAGAGCGTAACGGCGTTCTCGATCGCGGCATCGACCGGGGCGTGTACCCGCAGTCGCGCACCGTTACGGTTGGCCTCGACTTTCAGTTCTAACGGCTGTGTGCTGGGGCCTTGCCCCTCCTGCTCTTGCGTAGATCGCATGGGGCCGCCCGGGCCCCAGCGCTCTGCTTCCCATTATACCAGACTTTGCTCCATCCTCATGATGTTATCTCTCCTACAAACGGCCCGCTCGCGCATTGCCACAGGGCGTGCGCTCCTGCTCTGCACGCTCCTCCTTGGGGCGGGCGTGTGGACCGGATGCGACAACATGCTCGACATCGAACCGCAGGGCGAACAGACCAGCGCCAGCTTCTTCACCAGTGCCGACGACGCCAACCGCGCCCTTGCTGGCGCCTACGATGCCCTCCAGCAGCAGTACGAGGTGCCCACCTACCAGGGCGCGCCTACGTTTCTGGCTGGATACGACATGGTGTTCGGCGAAGTGGCCTCCGACAACGCCTTTAAAGGCGGTGAGAGCCAGAACGACCAGCCCGACATCGACGATGTGCAGTCCTTTACGGTGAATCCGAACAACCTCTACATCGGCAAGATGTGGAGTAGTCTCTACGAAGCCGTAACGCGCTCAAACCGCATCCTTAACAACGTTCCGGATATCGAGATGGACGAGGCGGAGCGGGCCGACATTCTTGCACAGGCACGCTTCATCCGGGCCTATGCCAACTTCTATCTGCTGCAGGCCTTCGGCATGGACCCCGACAGCAACAACGGTCCGGGCATTGTGCTGCTCACCGGTGAGGTAACCATCGGCAATGCCGACCAGCCGCGCTCTCCTGAACCTGAAGTGTGGACGCTGATTGAGGACGACCTGCGTGCTGCCGCGCAGGAGCTGCCCACGAAGGGCGAACTCAGCTCTTCCGAATACGGACGCGCCACGATGGGGGCGGCCAACACGCTGCTGGTGAAAGCACACATCTTCCAGAAAGAGTGGAGCGAGGCGGAGACGCTTGCGCGCCAGGTGATCAACTCGGGCGAATACCGCCTGGCCGACGACTTTGGCGGCATCTTCCGCACCAGTGGTGAACATGGACCGGGCTCGATCTTCGAGATCAACTACGCCCAGGATGCCAATGAAATTGAAGGCTACTACGGCAACGTGTGGCAGGCCAGCCGCAGCACCTGGGGCTTCGGCTTTAAGCAGCCCACACAGGACTTGGTGGATGCGTTTGACAGCAACGACCCCCGACTGGATGCGACAATCATCTTTGACGGTGAGGTCATGCCCGATGGAACGACGGTTGGCGGAGCAACCAGCCGCTCCGGGTATCACAACGAAAAAATCTGGATACCCCAGGACCTATACCCGTCGAATCAGGGCGTGGGTGACTACGAAGGGCCGAGCAACGTGCGCTACCTGCGCTTCGCAAACTTGCTGCTGTGGCACGCAGAGGCGGCCAACGAACTGGGCAACGCCCCCGCCGCACTCGAATCCTTGAACCGCGTGCGAGAACGCGCCCGCCAAAACGCAGACAATCCGTCTGGCGTGCTCCCCGACATCACCACCACGAATCAAAGCGAACTGCGTGAGGCCATCTATCGCGAGCGCCGGCTGGAGTTTGCTATGGAAGACCTGCGCTTCTTCGATCTGATGCGCCAGGGACGCGCCGACGAGGTGCTGAGTGATGCCGGGTTTGTGGCCGGTACCCACGAGCGTATGCCTATCCCGCAGCGCGAGATCGACCTCAGTGATGGTGCCCTGCAGCAGAACCCGGGCTACTGATTCATTCGGCGTTTTGCCGCCGCTGCCGCTTGGGCGATTGAGCTGCAGCGTGCGGCGTGTACGATGCCCCGCGCCTCCTCCGCTACCCTTTTGCTTTGTACGATGATTGCCATGTATACCCTTTTACCCTCTTCCTGGCCTCGAACCGCGCTGTTTAGTGCGGTGGCCCTTGCGGCGCTGCTGGTTACCAGTGGCCTCATAACGGGCTGTGACCAGAGTCCCATGAACGACGATGGCGACAACGTTATCACGGCGAACTCGCAACGTATATCGTTCGAGGTAACGCCTGGCACGCCCGATACCACCCAGCAGCTCACGCTTACGTACACATCGCTGGGCAGCCGTCCGCGTCCCGAAGGCGAGGTGCCCGCGCCGTTCAGCATCTCGGCAGCGGAGGACACCGGTTCCCCTGATAACGGAACCAGCGTGTTCGACGTCACCTTTTCGCCCTCCGACGAGATCACCACCTTCGTTGAGCCCATCCGTTTCAACGCAGACGGACGCACCATTACCGTCCAGCTATTTGGCGATGTGGGCTTCGATGATACCCTCATCACAGACTACCTCGGCGGGGGCGTTGTCGATGCCGAGGTCGGACCGGCCGCCGACCCCCTGCCTCCCATCTTCTTCTTTAATGGCATTGCAGGGGCCAGCATCGTAGACGGCCAGTTGAATGTTGAAGGCGACGAAACCGGCGGCCCTAACGCGTTTCCAGGATTGTCCCACAGCCTGAATGAAGTTGTTGACTTTACCGATACGCAGGTTGTCGTGGCTCGCATGAAGGTCTCCGAAGACAGCCCCGGCCCGGCCTTTGTGCGTCTGGCCTTAAACACCGCCGACGGCCCCGACGCCAACGCCAGCATCGCACCGCTCGTTAAAGAAGTGCCTGCCGACGGCGAGTACCGGGAGTACTACTTTGACTTCCGCGGCAATTTCGCGCAGTTCGATGGGCAGCCTGCCGATCCGAGCATTGTTAGCGAGGCTGTGCTGCTCGTGAACGACGGCGGTTCGCTTGGCTTCCTGGGGCGCTCCGATACCTTCACGGGTACCCTGTCCATTGCTCGCCTGGCGCGCCGTGGCGACATTCCGGGTGAAGACGATGGCGGCAACGGCGGTGGAGACGAAAACACGCCGCCCTCCGTTAGCTTCAGCATCGAACCCAGCGCGCCCCTGGTCGGCGAGTCGGTTACCTTCACCGACAACTCGACCGATGACGGCATGATCGCCTCTCGCGAGTGGGACTTCGGCGACGGCACCACCGCAACCGGTGCCGAGGCGTCGCACACCTACAGCGAAGCAGGCGACTACACCGTTTCGCTTACCGTGACCGATGACGAAGGCGCCTCGTCCGATGCCACCCAGACCGTCACGGTTGCCGCTGATAACGGCAACGGCGGCGGCACCAGCGACTTCCGTGGTGATGACGACGGCGACGGGCAGATTGTGTTCGACGACTTCGAGGATGGCACTGAAGAAGGCGAGTACTTCACCTTTGCAGGCGGCGGGGCCGGAATTGGGCTGGCTGAAACTGAGGATGTGCCCATGGAAAGCAGTGGTACCACTGCGCTCGAAGCTACGATCGAAGGAGGCGAAGGCGGCGGCTTTGCGGGATACGGCAAAGGCACCGGCAGCGATATTGAGGTGCAAGGCCTCGACCTTTCGGACCTCGGCGATGACCCGTACCTCACGATGTACATCCGGTCAAATGCCACCGTGCCGTATACGTTGGAGATCAACCTGCAGGAAGATCAGGACGGCAATGGCACGTTCGACGGCAGCGGGCCCGTAGACGATGAGTTCCAGTACGACTACGCGGTCAGCCCCGACGCCTCGGGCTACACGCGCATCAGCGTTCCGCTTAGCGCCTTCGTCGACGACAATGCGGTAAACAACGGCGGCGACGGCGAACTGTCGTCGCGCATCGCCAACCTCATTTTCGCCATCGCCAATCTGCCCGGCGAGACGTTCACGTTCACCGTGGACGATATCATCTACTCCGACACCGACCTTGGCTCGGACGAAACCGTGCAGAGCGCGTGTGGCGACGACTACGAACTCTTCTTTGAGGACAACTTCAACGAACCCAACGAGGAGTTCTGGGATCGCGGCAATGCCACGTTCAATGGCAACCTCGCCTACTTCCGTCCGGAAAACGTCACGTATGAGGACGGCAAGATGATACTCAACCTGCGGGAAGAGCAGTACCAGGGCCGCCCGTACACCGGGGCCGAACTGCGCACCGACAACCAGGACGGTTTCTACGGCTACGGCTGCTACGAGGTGCGCATGAAGTCCGCCGGACCCAGCGGCACGGTGTCCTCCTTCTTTGGCTACCGGTACAACCCGTGGCAAGAGATCGACATTGAGGTGGTGGGCAAAAACAACAACTCGATGCTCACGAATATCTACTTCAACGAAGGGCCTGAGGGCGAACCGAACAACGACGCCTATCAGGTGCCGCCCTTCCCCGAAGGCGTAGGGCTGAGCTATGATGCCTCCGAAGAGTTCCACAACTACGCCTTCGAATGGCTGCCGGGCGAGATCAAGTGGTACCGCGACGGTCAGCTGGTGAAGCAGGCCACCGTGGAGGGCGCCAGCCCGAACGAGATTCCCGACATTGACATGCAGATCATGATGAATCTGTGGGTGTCGGATTCGCCCAGCTTTGCCGGAGAGATCGACGATAGCAATTTCCCGGTGCGCTCCGAATACGACTGGGTCCGTTTCTATCGTCCGGTCGAATAACCACGTTCGGCAGCGTCATTCGAGGCGCTGACCTGCTTCGTCTCCCGCCGCCCGTTCCACGGCCTGCTATCGTGCGTTGTGCATCGGCACGGTAGCGGGCTGGTGGTGGATATGCCGCCGGCTTGGTGGGGTACGCAAGACATAGGCGGATGCGACGGGTGCGGTGCCAGGATGGTCTGGTGCGCGTCCCTCCACCGCCGTTGTGTTGCACACGATGCTGTTTCGGCCCCCACGCTTGTTTTGATGCTCCCCTTTTGTTCAGTGCGCCGCTCCTGCTATGGCGGTGCTCCATACGCTTCGTTTCCAAGCTGACCCCTGCCCTATGATCGCTTTTTATGGTGCGGCCCCTTGCCTGAGCAAGCCGCTGCATGTTCTTGTCCCTTTGCTTATTGTGCTGACCACACTGGCCGGATGCACGCAAACGAACTCCTCTCGCATGACCGAGGCCGACTCAGACACCACTACAGCCGCGGTGTCTTCGAATGCGTTGAGCCAGACCGGAGCGCGTGCCTCTGAAGAAGGGGTGACGATGCCGCTGGATCGCGACGTGTCGCTTTTGGAGATGAGCACGCCGCCGGTTGGCCTGTCGGCACAGTCGAGCGGGGCGTTCATTCGTGAGGTTGTGGCTGACAGCACCGGATCGAGCGTAGAAAACCTGGATGCGCGCGTCGACTCGCTACTCAGCCGCATGACGCTTGAAGAGAAGGTCGGCCAGATGATGCAGCTGGAACTGGGCATGGCCACCGATGCCGAGCCCTTCCCGCAGCCGATCAATTCCGAGAAGCTGCGTCGCATTGTACAGGATTACCATGTGGGCTCCATCTTGAACGTGGTCAATGCTGCGTTTACGACCGAGCACTGGCACGAGGTACTCACCGCGGTGCAAGACGAAGCGCGCCAAACGCGGCTGGGAATCCCGGTGCTTTACGGCATCGACGCGGTGCATGGGGCGAATTACACGCAAGAGGCGGTGCTCTTTCCACAAAATCAGGGATTGGCCGCCACCTGGAACGTGGCGCTGGCTGAAGAGAGCGGCGTCATCACCGCACGTGATGTGCGGGCCAGTGGCATCCCCTGGAATTTCTCGCCCGTGCTTGACGTAGGCCGCGATCCGCGCTGGCCGCGCCTCTACGAAACGTTTGGCGAAGACGCCCACCTGACCAGTGCTATGGGGCTGGCACTGCAACGCGGCATGCAAGGTACCGACCTGAGCGATCCGGCGCATGTAGCCGCCGCGGCCAAGCACTTTATCGGCTACTCAGGCTCCGAAAGTGGACGCGACCGCACCCCGGCACGCATTTCTAACATCGAGCTGCGCGAGCAGTACCTGCGTCCGTTTCAGGATGCGGTAGACGCCGGTGTGGCTTCCATCATGGTTAACTCGGGGGAAGTCAACGGCGTGCCGGTACACGCCAGCCGCTACCTGCTTACCGAAGTGCTACGCGAGGAGCTTGGCTTCGACGGCGTTGTGGTTACGGACTGGCTCGACATCAAGAAGCTGGTGTCGCTGCACGAGGTGGCGCCCAACGAACGCCAAGCTACGAAGATGGCCATTGAGGCAGGCATTGACATGAGCATGGTGCCCTCGGACGTGTCGTTCTTTGAGCACTTGGTGGCGCTGGTTGAAGATGGAGAGGTCACCGAAGCCCGTATCGACGCCTCCGTGCGGCGCATCTTACGGCTGAAGTTTGCGCTGGGTCTGTTTGAGGACCCGCTGCCCGGCCTCGATTTGGCCGACGAGGTTGGCAACGAGCGCGATCGTCGCGTGGCGCTGCAAGCCGCCCAGGAATCTGTCACGCTGCTGCGCAATACGGATGCTTTGCTCCCGCTCTCCCCCGACCAGAACGTGCTCGTTACCGGGCCCACCGCGCACTCCATGCAGTCGCTCAACAACGGCTGGACGTACACCTGGCAGGGCGGCGGACGCGCGCAGGAGCTCTTCCACGACGGGCGGCCTACGCTCATGGAGGCGATGCGCGAGCATGCCGGTGCCGATCAGGTGCAGTATGTGCCCGGCGCCACGCTGACGGCCCCCGACCAGTTACGCGAAGCCGTTGCTGCGGCTACGGAGTCTGATGTCGCCGTGGTGGCTGTGGGCGAGGGGGCGTACGCCGAAACCGCAGGCAACCTTCCGCACTCGCTCATGCTACCCGTGGCACAGCGCCGACTCATCCGCGAGATTGCCGCCACCGGCACGCCTGTCGTGCTGGTGATGATACAAGGCCGTCCCCGCACGCTTGGTGATGCGCATGAAGAGGCGCAGGCCATGGTAACGGCCTACAATCCGGGTACCGAAGGTGGGCAAGCCCTGGCCGATGTGCTGTACGGCACCGTCAACCCCTCGGGCCACCTGCCCTACACGTACCCGAGCCGTCCCACCGGCTATGCGCTCTACGACCACAAGCCCAGCGAGCGCCTCTCTGCCGACTTCGCTGATAGCGGAGCCGAGCCACTCTTCCCCTTTGGACACGGCGAGTCGTACACTACCTTTGCTTATCGCGACCTCCAGGTCGATACGCCTGAAGCCGCGCTCGACTCGCTCAATGCAGGGCACACGGTGGATGTACGCGTAACGGTGGAGAACACCGGCTCGCGCACAGGCCAAGACGTGGTGCAGCTCTACCTGCGCGACGAGGTGGCCTCGGTGACGCCCGCGGCGCGGAAGCTTAAGCGCTTTACCAAGGTCGAACTGGCCCCTGGTGCATCCGAAACCCTGACCTTTACACTGCGCGCTGAAGACTTCCGCCTCATTGGGCGCTCGGGCACGCCGGTTCTTGAACCGGGTGCATTTCGCCTGCAGGTGGATACGCTCGAAGCGCCGTTCTCGGTAACGGAGCAGGTACCCGTTACGCCCTGATTCTGAGGGATGCGGTACATTCTGAAGCAGAAGGGCCCAGCTCACCCGTTGAGCTGGGCCTTTTCGTGGCACCCCGCGCTTTCTGTGGATGTCCTGTGGCGCTACTACCGCACCACGACCATGCGATGCGATGCGGTGTGTGGGCCTGCCTGGAGGCGCAGAAAGTACGTTCCGCTTGGCAGCGTGTCTGCCTGGAACGGAAGCTCGTGGTATCCATCCGGAAATGCACGATTAGCAACTTCGTCAACAAGGCGCCCGTCCAGCGTCCAAATCGTTAGGGTCACGTCCAGGGTTGTGGGTAAATCGAAGGCAATGGTTGTTTGATCGTCAAAGGGATTCGGGAAGTTGCCCACCAGGTGCGGCCCGTTCTCGTTTTCAGTGAGCGCTGCTCGCCCAACTTTCAGCACGGGTGAAAGCTGGTCGGGCGCGTCAGGTACCACATGGCGGACGCGGTAGAACACCACATCCGCTGGGGGCGATGAATCGACCACGGTGTACTCGTGCCGTCCATCTGCCAGGCGCGTGCCGTCGGTTGCGGTGTCGGTTGCAAATGGGATCCACCGCGTGCGGTCGGTTGAACGCTCGATCACGTAGTGCCCCGCATCGTGCGAGCCTGTCCACATCAAAACGACTTCTGCATTGCGCACCTGCGCCTGCCAATCTGAAACGGGCGTTTGCGGACCAATAGGAAGCGCCACGCGCACGGCAGTGTCAGGCCCTGGCTCTTCGCCTTCAAGAGGAGGCCACGGACCATACGTTTGCGCCGTGGGATGGGGCGTAGCTGTAGTGCGCAACGACTGAAGCCCTTCGTCGTCGAGCGCTTCGGGAAGCATCTGTACCCAGGCAAGCGTGCCATCAAACGGACGCATGGCCGGATCGGCTGAGACCGGGCCGGGCGGACGTCCCCCAAAAGTGAGCGGGGCCCGTCCGGCTCTGCACGCTGGTGTGCGAGCGCGAGCAACCTGCTGCCCATCAACGTAAACTGTGGTTTGCCGCGTGGCGTCCTCGTACACCAGCGCAACGTAATGCCAGCGCCCATCGGCCACGACCGTGCCGCTACGCACCGTATGATGCGCCGTGCCTGTGCCCTGATACACCTGTAGTCGTCCAGTGGGCCCGGTCACGACTTCGAGCGGATACGGCGCGTCGGGATCGCCCGTCCAGGTTGAGGCAACGACCGCGTTGCGCTGCATGGTGCGCATCCAGAACGCCATGGTAAATGTCTGCAGAGTCTGCCCTGTACGTTGTGGGTTTGCATCGGCGTTGGGCTCAGTGCTGTTCGGAAACGGCCACCCCCATGTGCTTCGTCCCGGTAGAGGCGTTTCAATGGTCTTCGCGATGCGCGTGAGCGGGGCCGGTTGCAGGGTGGCGCCGGTAAACGGGATGAGCCGCCACGTGGCCCGCGATGTAGGCGCTCCGGCACGTACGCGCAGCACCGCCTCGAACGGTCCGTGCTGGGGCGTATCAAAGCGGAGCGTCCATGCCGTAGCGCGCTGCTCTGCGCGGAAATCAACCGCATCTGCGCCATAGTGTAACAGATCTACTGCATAAATATCGGCATCGGCAGGCCCCTCAATGACGAGCTGGCGTGTGTCGTCGGGTAGCGTAAGCGTACCGACCACATGCGTGGTGTCATGGGCCCAGCGCGTGTCTTCGTTGGGCGCATGTTGCATGGCCCATGCTGGGGAAGCGCTCCACATGGCCACCAGCATTCCAAGGATCACCAGCAAGAGGTTCGTTACACGCACAGGGCGCCGGGGCTTCAGTTGATGCCCGTTGCGACATGGCCCCAACTTTCTCCTTGGCATAATGCGTGTGAATCCCCCCATATATGAATGGATGCGGTAGCCGCCACTTAACGTAGTATTTACCTGATGCAACCGCAAGCATCGGTGCCCCAGCATCCGCTTTGGTTTCTTGTGTTGAGCCGGCACTGCACAGCGGAACCGGACGGGAAACCCTATGCGTTGTGTATTTCAGCGCATTCGCCTGACTCTTGTGCTACAACATCTTGACACCAATGACAACTGCGTTCTATGCGCCTCCGGAGCAGTTTCGGGGGCGCCGTGTGGTACTGCCTCCCAATGAAACCCGCCATGCAGTACGTGCACTCCGCCACAGCCCCGGTGACGAGGTCGTCGTGGTAGATGGTACGGGCGGATGGCATCGTGTGCGCCTTGAGCATACGGGGCAGAAGCAAGCCCTGGGTACGGTCGTTGCCTCTGCACGCAATGTAGGGGAGCCTAAGGCGCCGTGTGTGCTGGCCGCCGGGGTGCTGCACAAACGAAGTCGCTACGAAACGCTTGTAGAGAAAGCTGTAGAGCTGGGCGTTACCACTATCGTTCCGCTGGCCACCATGCGGGCAGAGCGTACCGACGTTCGATACGATCGCTTGCGTAATCTCATGATTGCTGCTACGAAGCAATGCGGACGCTCGCGCGTGCCCCATCTTACGGCGCCGTGTTCGCTGGCGGATGTCCTGGTGCGCTTTCCACGGCTTACGGCATTCTGCTGCCACGAATCGGGGGCCGGGCGTTCTGCGCTGCCCGCAGCCTTGCAGTTGATACCGTCCTCAACGGGCGTGCTGCTGACCATTGGCCCCGAGGGCGGATTTGCCCCGCATGAAGTTGCCACAGCCCAGCGCGCAGGTGCGCAGCTCGTCCATCTGGGACCGCGCCGCCTGCGCGCCGAAACCGCTGCCCTAACAGCTGCTGGGGCGGTATCCTTACATCGAGCAGCATAGTCGCCCAAGGCGGTTGCTGCTCTGTTGCTTTGCTCCTCCTGATATGCTAACGCCCCTTCATCTTT
Organism: Longimonas halophila; assembly: GCF_002554705.1. GTDB lineage: Bacteria > Bacteroidota > Rhodothermia > Rhodothermales > Salinibacteraceae > Longimonas > Longimonas halophila. The sequence continues at coordinate 21,607 of NZ_PDEP01000017.1, forward strand.
ATGATCGACCTGACGGAAACATCCGTTTCGTCCGAAGAACTTTTCGACGGTGTGCTCTTGCATGCCCATCGCGACACGGTGCGCCTGCCCGATGGGCGCACGGCCTCGCGCGAGTGGCTCGATCATCCGGGGGCGGTCGCGGTAGTGCCCTTGTTCGCGAACGGCGATACCATGCTCATCCGACAATTTCGCTTTCCGCCGCGCCGCACATTCGTAGAGGTGCCTGCTGGGAAGTTTGATCATGACGACGAGCCCTCAGAGGCGGTGGGCCGCCGTGAACTGAAAGAGGAAACCGGCCTCTCGGCAGAGACGCTCACTCCACTGGGTACGTTCTTTCCGTGCATCGGATACAGCAACGAAGTCATTCATGTGTATCTGGCCGAAGACCTTACGCAGGGCGAGCAGGAGCTAACCGACGACGAGTTTGCAGAGCCCATGCGTCTGCCGTTCGAAGAGGCAGTGGCGCAGGCCATGGACGGGTCGCTGGCTGATATGAAGACGATTACCGCACTCACCCGGGCGCATTACGCGATTCAGCAGCGTGGTGCGAAGATTTAAGCGAAAGCGCCAACGTGTTGAACATGCTGTGCCCAGCAGCATACGTATGAGTTGCATGTGCAATATATGCTAACGTGACAGGCGTGCAACATAGCAGCGCCGTATGCTGCCACGCCTTGTATCTGCCACTACCTGCCCACGAATAACATCTGCTGTAATGTCGTTTCCGTTTATCATTACGCTTGGCGTCATCACCCTGATTGCGCTCCTGATGATCATAGTCATCCTCCTTCAGAGCGGTCAGGGGGGCGGACTCGCAGGTATTGCGTCCAGTGGGGCGACCCGGCAGGTGCTGGGCACCCGGCAAGCGCCCGACCTGCTTGAGAAGATTACCTGGGTGTTGGGCACAGCGTTTATCGTCCTGTGCATCCTGATCAACTTCATGATTCAGAACGAGGGACCTGAGGAGAGCATCATCCAACAGCAGGCCCCACAGCAGCAACAGCAGCAGATGCCAGCCGCCCCAGGGGGCGGAACGGATGGCACCCCACTTCCAGGCGACGGCGGGTCGCAGCAGCCGTCTCAAGACCAAGAGTAGTTTCGAGGTCGCACAACGCGTTTCCCCAAATTGTGCTTGAACTACAAAGCGGCAGCCTCCTTATGCAGGGGGCTGCCGCTTTGCGTTGGCCCGGTGTGTAGCAGCAGTGCGTGTTTTCTGTAACAGCGTGCACGTGCAGGACACGAGCTCCTCAAAAAGTCGCGGCCACGTGCGCATCGATAAGCCGAATTCTGTCCGTGAAGAGCAAGGGGCCGCGGGGCCTCGGTCTCTTCAGGAGCACCATCTATCTGGACGCCCCGTTGCCGGAGCGCTCAAGCGGCCTACCCGCGTCGCGGTTTCGCGGGCCGCGATATCTGCCCTCGAAGGGGCAGTGCGACGCTGCTTAGCCTTGCACCCCATGGGGTTTGCCTGGCCGCCCGTGTCGCCACGCGCGCCGAGGAGCTCTTACCTCCCCTTTTCACCCCTTACCTGTGCCCAACCGGGGTCGGGTCCATCGGCGGGTTAGCTTTCTGTTGCACATGCCGTCGCCCATCGGCCAAGGCCGCCTGGGCGCCTTCCGGTTAGGAAGCACGGTGCCCTCTGGTGTTCGGACTTTCCTCACCGCCACCCGCTTGGGGCAACGGAGCGATGCTCTAAAGCGCACGCAAAGTGCGGTTGCTGATGTTGAAACGGGATGTCTTTATTGATTCAGCGCTTCGAAGAGGCTACTACAGCCCTGTGTCCAGATTAAGCTCCTCGTTGGTTTCTTCTGCAGTTTCTTCGTAGAGCTCTTTGTCCACAATAATGCGCCCGGTGTGCTCGCATGCAATGACACGTTTGCGCTTGCGAATTTCCACCTGGCGCTGGGGCGGCACGGCAAATCCAGCAGCGGCACCGCGTCGCAGGGGCACCACCGCCCGGCCGTCGCGCACCCGCTCACGCAGCTTGGAGTAGGAACGCAGGTAGCGGTCGTCCACCTGCTCCTTGGCCTCGTCGCGCACGGCTTGCAGGGCACTCTCTTCGGCCTTGGTATCGGCGACCACCTCGTCGAGCTTCTCTTTCTTTTCGTCGAGAACCGCATTGAGCTCGTCGAGCTGCTCTTGCGTATCCTCAAGGGCCGATTCGTTCGCGGCAACGGTCTTTTCGGCACGCTCGATGGTTTCGCGTGCTTCCGAAATACGCTCTTTTTGCGTTTCAATTTCGGAGGTGAGCGCGTCGTACTCGCGGTTGTTGCGCACCTGAAGCTGCTGCTCCTCGTACTTTTCGATGAGCCCTTCCGCCTCTTTGATGTCGACGTCAGCCTGGCGCTTATCGACCTTGGCCTGTTTCAACTCCTCTTCGTAGTTGTCGAGCCGCGTTTGCAAGCCGGCCTGCTCATCCTCTAAATCCTGAATCTCCTCAGGGAGGTCGCCGCGCAGCTTCTGAATCCGGTCGATGCGGTTGTCGATGTGCTGCAGCCGCACCAGCGCGCGCAGCTGCTCTTCGATCGTTTTCTTCTGTTCTGCAGTGGCCATAATAGGCAGGGGTCGAGGTAGGTCAGTATACGCGTTGTGGGCAAACTATGGACTGTAGCCAACAACTTACAACCTACAGGGCGCCCACAAGATTCGACATCGCATCTGCCACTGCATCAGTTTTGCCCAAATCCCATGCGCCTGCAGGGGAGCGCCGGGGCCGATAGCCAAAATTGAGGCATGCAACGTACTCACCAATCTGCTCATTCAACGCGCCTAAGCAGGGTGCAGCAGTCTACACAGCCTGTTTCGGGTGCCCCCACGTTTCAGTTCGCACAGAAAAGCGCATACGTTCCATTGTTTAACAAAAGACAACGCAGCGCGGTCATCTTTTCCGGGGTATACTCTGTACCACTACATCCAACCTAATGCATACGCCCGCCGTTGGCATGGGGGCGCGGTGCGATCTGAGGCACGGCTTACGCTCCTGCACCCTTTTCGTTTTCTGTACATTCCCTTACTGATTCTATGGCTTTTACGGACCATTCCGATCCCCATCCGTCGTCGCGCCCTGCTTCGCCCGACAGCACGTCTGGCGAAAGCGAGGCGTCGCGTGGCGTAGACCGCCGGGCATTCCTTAAGCGGACCGCGCTCTCCTCTGCGGCACTCAGCATGGGCCTGTGGGGCGGCGACGGGGCAACGGCAGCAGCTTCTGTCCGTCCCCGAGCCGACGTGCAGGGGGAGGCCCGCAACATCATTTTCCTGGTGGTCGACGGCATGAGCCAGGGCACGCTCACCATGACCGACCAGCTGCTGCAGCGCCACCACGACCGCACCTCGCACTGGGTTGATCTCTATCGCGAGCAAGCCTACGACGCAAAAGCGTTCATGGACATGACGCCGCTCAACTCGCTCGTGACGGGGTCTGCCGCCGCGGCTTCGTCGTGGGGATGCGGCCATCGCATCAACAATACGATGCTGAACATGGACCCCGACGAGAATCCCTATCGCACCATCTGCCAGATTGTTCGGGATGCCGGGAAGGCCACGGGCCTGGTGAGCACCGCGCGCATCACCCATGCTACGCCTGCCGGATTTGGCATCAACATGCCGCAGCGGTGGATGGAAGACGACATTGCAGCGCAGTACCTGGAGCGCGAGTATGACCTGCTCATGGGCGGCGGTGCGCGTCACTTTACCGCTGAGGGGCGCGACGACAATCAGGATCTTACCACCGCCTTTGCCGACGCGGGCTACCGCGTGCTGCGCAGCCGAAGCGACCTGGGCGAGGTGGCCAGCGCTGAAAAAGCACTGGGCCTGTTCTTCGACAGCCACCTGCCCTACGAAATCGACCGCCGTCGCATCGACCGGCTCCAGCGCACGGTGCCGTCGCTTGCCGAGATGACCGAGGCGGCGCTGGGTCGACTGAACCAGCACGAAGAGGGCTTTCTGTTGCATGTGGAGGGCGGACGCGTGGACCACGGCGCGCATTCGAACGACACCGCGGGCTTGCTCTACGACCAGGTGGCATTCGACGAGACCATTGCCACTGTGCTCAACTTTGTGGCCGACCGCGATGATACGCTGCTCGTGGTTACCACCGACCACGGCAACGCCAACCCCGGCCTCAATGCCATCGGCGATCGCTATGAAGACTCGCCTGCTATGTTTGATCGCATTGCTGACTTCCGTCGCTCGAACGAGTGGATCTTTCGCGAGCTTGACGAAGACAGCGCGGTCGATGAAATCCAGGAGCGCGTGGCGTTTGCTTGCAACCTCGACATCAGCACGGGGCAGGCCTCGACCCTGAAGCAAGCGATGCAGGGCGACTTCGAGGCGGTCTACCAGCCGCGCAGCAGTCCCTCGGCGGTTCTTTCGGCCATCCAGGCGAATTACACCGCCGTGAACTGGACGGGCAGCATGCACACGTCCGACTATGTGCCGCTCGTTGCCATGGGCCCCGGCAGCGACACCATTGGCAGCTTTGTGCGCAACACCGAGCTGTTCGATCTGATGGTGGACACTGCGGGCGTGCGTGCCCACGCCGAAGGATAGAACCCGATAACGATCGCTAACAAAGACTACCTACCCAACAAAAAAAGCGCGCAGCCCTCTCCGTCCCCCGTGAGAGGCGCTGCGCGCGTTGCGTATGGCCGCTACCAAAGGCAACTGCCAGACGCAAGGTGGTGGGTTAAACCAGTCGTTTTCGGTGGATACAGGGACGACGGCGTCCCCGCCTCCATTACCCCAAGCGCAATGCGTCTCGAAGACCGGACACGCCCCCGCGATATTTTTTTGGAGGGCAATTCTGGGGGGATGCGAAGGCCGTACTCAGTCGGTTATGCCGCTTCAGATTCTGCCGTCACATCATCGCCCCGCAGTGTGGCCCACGCGCGGCGGGTAGCCGCCTGGAATGTAGACAGGTCGCCACGCCACGGCACCACGCAGATGTCGTTGCGATGCCGGTACAGCCAGTGCATCCCCAGCCGAATTTCGTTGATAGCACGCTTGGTGACATCCATTTCCTCCTCGCCCACTAACCAGGTGTCGATGTGCGCTTGGGCCTCGGTGCAGGCCGCATCGGCGCGCGTGTCGGCGTCGTACACCGTGGTGCCGCAAAGGCGTCCATGGCGGATCCACAGCCCGTGCATCGTCCCGTCGATGTCGTCGTGATACCACACCACGCCCTGCCGCCTGCGCACGGGTGCTTGCCACAGCTGCTGCCGACGCACGAAACGCTCGACAGCCTCGTGGCCGTCGCGAAACTGGGCGGCGCGCTCAAAGTCGAGCTTTTGGGAGGCATCATGCATCCGGTCGTGCAGGTAGTCGAGCAGATCGCTGGAGCGCCCTTCCAGAAAGGATTCGACCTGATCGACTGCTGTGTCGTAGTCGGCATCAACGTCATCTTCGCAGGGCGCCAGACAGCGGTCCATATCGGCATAGAGGCAGCGCTGCCCCAGGCGCAGCGTGTCGTCGTCGCACTCGCGCAGCGGGTAGCGCCGCGCCGCCATGTCGATGATAAGTTCGGCCTGGTCGGCGTTGCGCACCGGACCGTAATAGGCGGCGGTGTCGTTTTCAAGGCGGTACGACCAGCCCAGCCTGGGGTAGGACTCGGTGCGGTCGAGCATCAAGAAGGGCCGCCGCCGGTAGCGGCGCTGCGCGCGGTTGTAGCTGGGCTTCTTCTCTTTGATGAGCCGCGCCTCCAGCAAAAGCGCCTCCAGCTCCGTATCTGTCGTCCGCCAGGTGATGCGGCGCAGCTTCTTGAGCAGCTTGCGTGTGCGCGCCGGCTTCGACTCGATGCCGCTGAAGTAGCTGCGCACCCGGTTCGAGAGCCGCTTGGCTTTGCCGATGTAGAGCGTGGTGCCGGTGCTTGCCTTAAAGAAGTAGACGCCCGGCGCATCGGGCAGAGCGGGCAGCGTCTCGTTGCGCAGCCGGTCGATGTGGGGCGGCGCGCTTCGCACGTTGCGATACGAGCGGTTCTGAAAGCGCATCAGCTCGTCGAGGGTGTCGATCTGGTGCTCGAAGGCGCACTGGTTCAGAAACCGCATGAGAATGCGTCCGGTCGCCTCGGCATCCCCCAGGGCCCGGTGGCGCCCGTTTACGCGCACGTCGTAGAACGTAGAAAGCGCCGACAGCCCACGCGACTTGAGTCCGGGCAAAAGGCGGCGCGCCAGACGGAGTGAGCACAGCGTGTCGTTGCTGAGCGGCTCGTGGCCCAGTCGGGTGAGGGCTGCGTTCAGGAATTTCTCATCGAACGACAGGTTGTGCGCGACCAGCACATCATCGCCCAGAAAGTCGAGGTAGTCCGGCAGCACATCGGTCATGTGCGGCTGATCGACGACCATGGCGGTGTTGATGCCCGTAAGCCGCTGGATGTTCTTTGGCACCGTGCGCTCCGGGTTGATGAGCGACTGGAAGCGGTCGATGACTTCGCCGTGCTGCACCTTCACTGCGCCCAGTTCGATGATGCGATCCTGGCCCGCCTTGGGGCCGGTGGTTTCGGTGTCGGTAACAACAAAGCAGGTTTGGTCGAGCGAGGGCATGCCGGTACCAGTACGAGCAAACAACACGAGCAGGGGGCGGCAGCGCTACTCTTCGGAGCGCGCAGGCACAAGCTGATCGCGCTTGCGCTGAAGCTGCTCTTCGGGCGAGAGGCTGTAGTCATAGTCGAAGAGCGCGCCCTCCCATGAGCCGTACTGCGGATTCGGAAGCATGAACCAGCGCGTCCCCCAGAATCCGCGGTGGGTTGCGCTCATGCGTTCGCGCTCGTTGAGGGTGGTTTCGACCTCAGAGAGGAAGTCGCCCAGGTTGTCGCCAATCTGCATCACGATGCGGTGCGACTGCATGATGTGCTCGCGGCGCGGGGCTTTGTCGGAGGCGCTCCAGTCCTCGCGCTGCCCGCGCATAATGAGGCGCTCCTCCGAAACCGGAAAGCCGAGCGCTTCCAGGTTGTCGCGTGTGGCTTTACGGACGACGTTGCGGCGGTTGGTGAGGTAGAACACGGCGACGCCAGCGTTAGCGGCCTCCTCGACAAAGCGTAGCGCGCCCGGCACGGCCGTGGCTGTGCGCTCGCGGCACCATGCGTTCCACGATTCGGTGTCGTACGTCTCGTCATCCAAGATGAGGCGCGCCTGGTAGGCCGAGTTGTCGAGCACCGTTTCGTCGACGTCGAGAATGACGGCGGGCGGAAGATCAGCATAGGCCCCGACGCGCATCTGCTCGTTCTGCTCCACGGCAGCGGTGAGGGTGGAGTCCTGCAGCAGTGCCGGAAGCTGCTGGGCGGCCTGGGCGTAGGTCTGACGCACCAGCGCGCCGTACTCGGCGCTTCGCTGCACCCAGAGCGTGGCGTTCAGGCTCTGATGCTGCAGCTCCGCCTGGGCGGTTGCTGGCGCGGTCTGCTCAGACGATTCGGTAGTGGATGCGGTACTCGCGCATCCGCCTACCCCAATCATAAGAAAAAGAAGTAGCGCGGTGCGGGTCGTCCAACGGTGAAACATATCAGTCACAGCATCAACAAAAGGCAAGGAGTGGAATCATGGCAGTTCGATGCACAAGCATCGGACCATCTAATCTAATTACCACATGCGGCCACCTGCAACTTTCCCCATGCTAAGGCTGCGCATCCGTCACGGTAGCGCTTTGTTTTTGCGAAATATTGGCTACCATCGAAGCACGCCCACAAGTATGTTTAGCCGTGTGCATCCCCTTTCTTCTCAAGACTCCCAAATGTTATGAAGGTCACAGTTATCGGCGCAGGCAACGTAGGCGCCACCGTTGCTGAATGCGTTGCGCGCAAAGACATGGTGCAGGACGTCGTGATGGTCGATATCAAGGATGGCGTGCCGCAGGGCAAAGCCCTCGACATGGTCGAGTCCTCGCCCATCCACGGCTTCGACACCTACCTTACCGGCACGACCGACTACGCCGACACGGCGGATTCGGAGGTCTGCATTATTACGGCGGGCCTGCCGCGCAAGCCCGGCATGAGCCGCGACGACCTGCTGGCGAAGAACGCAAACATCGTCAAGAGCGTCACCCAGCAGTTTGTGGAGCACAGTCCCGAGGCCACGATCATCGTGGTGTCGAACCCGCTCGACGTGATGACCTACGTGGCGTACGAAGCCAGCGGCTACCCGCCCGAGCGCGTCATGGGCATGGCCGGTGTGCTCGACACCGCCCGCTACCGCGCGTTCATTGCTGAAGAACTCGGCGTGTCGGTGCGCGACATTCAGGCGCTGCTCATGGGCGGCCACGGCGACACCATGGTGCCGCTGCCCCGCTACACCACCATTGGCGGCATTCCGCTGCCGCAGTGGCTCGACGACGACACCATCCACGACATTGTGAAGCGCACCAAGGGCGGCGGCGGCGAAATCGTCGACCTGATGGGCACCTCGGCCTGGTATGCGCCCGGTGCGGCGGCGGCAGAAATGACCGAGGCCATCATCAAAGACAACGGACGCGTGCTGCCTGCGGCGGCCTACGTGGATGGCGAGTACGACCTGGAGGGCTTCTTCATCGGCGTGCCGATTGTGCTGGGGGCCGACGGCGTCGAAGAGATTATCGAAGTGGAGCTCGACGACCACGAGCGCGCCCTGCTTGATACCAGCGCCGAGCATGTGCAGGACAATCTCGACAACCTGCAGCGCCTCATTGACGAGGGCGAAGTGAAGTAGTCTGCTGCTTCTTGCTGGAGCGTAACGAAGCCTCCGTATCTGCCTGTAGTTTTAGGGGGATGCGGAGGCTTTTCTATGTAGCGCCATCCCTGCCGCGCTCCGGAGGACCTACGCATCCACCCGAAGCACGATCTTACCCGCGTTGGCATTGGCTTCCATCCGGCGGTGGGCCTCAGCTACGCGGGTCCAGTCCACCACCGAGTCGATGACCGGGGCAATGCGCCCCGCAGCCCAGTGCGAGGAAAGCACGGCCCGCGCCGCACGCACGAGCTGCGTTTTGTACGCATCAGAGCGGCTGCGCAGCGTCGAGGCGTACACGTGGATGCGCTTGGCCATGAGCGCGCGCAGCGACACCTCCTGGACCGTGCTGCCGCCCATGGTAGCAAGCTGCACGAGGCGGCCATCTGTGGCCATCACCTCAATGTTGCGATTGAAGTACGACGCGCCCACAAAGTCGATCACCACATCTGCGCCGTGCTCGGTGAGGGCCGGCACGCGCTCGGCAAAGTCTTCGCTTTCGTAGTCAATAACGTGCTGCGCACCGGCCTCGCGGCAGATGTCATGCTTGGGGGCCGAAGCAGTGGCAAGTACCGTGGCATCCTGCAGTCGCGCCAGTTGCGTTGCCGCGGTGCCCACCCCGCTGGCTCCGGCGTGGATGAGCACCGTTTCGCCGTCCTGCAGATCAGCCAGCCACTGCAGCGCCTGGTAGGCCGTGAGAAATACCTCTGGAAACGCCGCCGCCTGCACCCAATCAATATCTTTGGGGACCGGAAAGACATGACCGGCATGGACCACCGCATGCTCGGCATATCCGCCGCCCGGAAGCAGCGCACACACGCGGTCGCCAGGCGCCCAGTCAGTTACGTCTGCGCCCACGGCATCGATGATGCCTGCAGCTTCCAGTCCCAGCGTGTCGGGGGCGCCGTCGGGCGGAGGGTAGTGCCCGCGCCGCTGATACGTGTCGGCCCGGTTCAGGGCGGTGGCCTGCACGCGGATGCGCACCTCATGCGGCTTCGGCTCGGGCCGCTCAATATCGCGAATGGTAAGCTGATCGGGATCGCCCGGCGTATCTACAACAACAGCGCGCATGGTAGGCATAAGCTTTTGGAGAGTAGAGTAAAGGCGTGTAGAGTAAAGGCTGTGCTGGGCCAGAGACGGGCCCCCTAACACTTGTCAAGCGAACGGGCTCGGGCTACTGTTTCCGAGGGGACACTGAAACGTGCTGCGCGGCGGGGCGTGATTTCGGCATGACGACAATCCTTTGCGCTGGGCCGGTCCCCTGCCGTGCTACTCGCGGGGCGTATCCGGCGTATCGTCTGCTGACGTGTCCATCCGCCGCGCCCGAAACGCCTCAATGCGCTCCGACGGCGTAGACGGCCCCTCGGACGGCGCATCGTCGGGCCGGTCGACCGGACCCAGTCGCTCAAGCAGGCCGTGCCACGTCCAGTTGTAGCGCTGCCCCATGAGCACCGCAAACACCAGCGCCACCGCCCCCCATGTAAAGAGCGTGCCCGGCGTGGGCGCCATCGACTCCAGCCGGATCAGCGCCGGTGTGGTGAGCACCGACTCCGGAAACGTGACGACCACCGTTCCAAACAGATTGTTGCCAATGTGGATGCCCATCGCCAGCTCCAGGCGATCATCGGCCAGCGCCACCAGCGCCATGAAGGCGCCAAAGCCCATATAATACGCCATCATAAGGCCCGCGCCAAAGCTGGCAACCTCCGGATTCGCCCAGTGCAGCATCCCGAACAGAGCCGATGACACCAATACCGCCGCCCATCCCGAGCCCAGCGCACGCGCCGCGCCCTGCATCAGATAGCCGCGCATCACCAGCTCCTCCACGCTGGCCTGAATAGGGATGAGCGTGCCCGCCAGCAGAAGCAGATACAGAAACGGCTTCCACTCAAACGTAATCGCCAGCTCCTCCGTCGTCACCAGCGCCTCAATGCCCAGCGTGGCCACCATCAGCCCCATCCACGCCGCCGTGCCCACACCCAGCCGCTTCCAGTCGATCTGTTCGGTGGGCGTAATGATGGAGCGCAAGGGGCGCCGATGAAACACGGGCAGGCACACCGCCAGCACCCCCAGCAGAATGACAAACGGCAGCATATTCACCCCAAAGAACTGCAGATCCGTCAGCCCAAACGCCTCCGGCGTGGCCGCCCCCGGCTCCACCGGAAGGCTTCCCGACAGCAGCCACACCAGCGCCACCACGCCGATACTGCCCACGACAAACGCGCCCACAATGAGCGAGAGCAGCGTCATAAGATATGGCGACCAGCCCGAGCGGCCCATCCAGGCCTGTTGCAGAAAGCGAGACATCGAAGCGATCCAGAAATACCAGGGAAGGAGCACGAATACATTGCATCTCCCATACGACATGCAGAAGCGCAAGATGCATGCAGCCTCCCCGCCCCATCGCGCAGCAGCAGAACCGTTCAGAGTTAGATGGAACCCAGAAGTCAGCGCCCCGAGCGTACAGATCAATCCGTGCCCCAACACCTCGATGCGCACAGAAAGCCGCACAGCCCGCGCGGACAATCCAGGCTCGCCCCAAACCACCCAGCACGCGGGGAAAACACGCCGCCCACCCAGACGCCACGTGGGAGGTTTGCACCCGGCTCATCGCTTCGCTATACTTTGATAGCACACCGCACATGCCCCCCGCATCGCATAACGTGCTATGCCACGTGTGTTGACATAGCACCGGGTCCGCTACACCCATCGCATTGACTTACCAGTGTGTTACGCGGATTTATGGATGCGTGCTATGTCAAGTGTGTTGATATAAGTATAGGTTATAGAACTCTAACTACAGAACTTTAAAATGAAGAAGGGATTAGCCTTAATTATTGGAAACTCAGAGTACCAGTCATCTGGTAATCGATTGGATAACCCAGAAAATGATGCGAATGATTTTGCTAAAGTTTTAATACGACTTGGATATAAAGTAAACGTTCAAACAAACTTAGACTTAAAAACTTTAGATTTCCATATATCCTCATTCCAAAAAGAGCTTGATAATTATGATATCGGGATTTTCTATTTTGCTGGTCATGGAATGCAAATAGAGGGTGAAAATTTTATAACAGCAGTTGATACTAACTTTGACTCAGAAGTTGATGCAAAATATAGCTCGTTTACTCTTAATAAAGTTCTAGACTATATGGAACGAGCTAAAAATGATAGTAATATTATCATCTTAGATGCATGTCGGGATAATCCATTCGAAAAAAGTTGGAGTAGGAGTGTAACCCAGCAAGGGCTAGCACCAATGTATGCTCCTAAAGGGACTTTAATTGCTTATGCAACTTCTCCTGGTGAAAAAGCAGCAGATGGGAATAGTCGTAATGGGTTATATACTAAAGCTCTATTAGAACATATCGAAGAGGAAAATATATCAATAGAAGAATTTTTTAAACGGGTTAGGAATTCTGTTTATGCTTTTTCAAATGGTAAACAAACATCATGGGAACACACTTCATTAACTGGTTCATTTAAATTTAACACGGGGCAATTAATTCATGCAATAGGAACTCCTTATTCAACAGAAGCTATATTGGATAAGGATTTTAACATACATGAAGATGATAGTATTACGAAGATCATCAAGGATTTAAAATCTCATAACTGGAATATTCAGAATCCAGCAATTCATCGAATCAGTAGTATTAATCCTAGTAAAGTTAATGACGATAAGTTATTTGTATTAGGTAGGAATATTCTTCAAGCTGCTGAGGGTAATGCTTTTGTAGCTGTTGAATTTATGAACAATCTCGAGCAAAATATTAGTCGATTTAATGAGAACAAAGAAAACCATGTTCTCAATGGAATATTGTTTGAAGTATATTTTAACTCTGAAGGTGATTTTAGAAAAAGTAATATAAAAAACGGTTTTCTTAACAAGATCTACACACTTTCACAAATAGATGACTATCAAAAATCTTTTGAATTCATCCAAGATCATCTTAAACCTTTTGAACAAGAACTATTTTTTATTCCGGGTGAGAAGCAATCGATAAATCTAAATGTAGTACTTAAAGAAAATAAAACCACTGATGTAGACGATAAATATGATGTCAGTGATATAAAATACGAAGGTAATAGTGTATTACGCTATAATCACGATAGTCCATTTTTTACTTCCAATGATGATATTTACTTTGAATCACTTCTTTTTTCAAGATTAAAATCAAGAATTGCCTATTTAACATCAGCTCCCCTCGATTTATTAAAAATAACTACTAATTACGACCTTGAAGAAAACTCCAAAATAGGCTTTCCATTTGATGCTTCAATAACTAGAAATTAAAAGAGTTCTATAACCCGCGCATTAACGCGGACGCACCTCGCCAATTCTCTGCCGGCCTTGGTTTTAAAGCTCTTCTTTCGTTAGTTGCTAATTCAACATCAATCCGTGCGCAGGTTATGCGCAAGGTCGTTATACATCACTCAGCCATGTTTCCAAAGTACAGTGAGATTCAGATTCCTTTACTCAGGGAGTTGTCTAAAAGAGGCGGTCGCAGCAAGCCCTCTGAGCGAGGGCCTCATGGCAGAACTGTTTATGAGGCCTTGGCAGATTACTTTGATCTCTCTGAGGAAGCTCGAAACACTGAAATTCCTGCATCAGGGCGGTCAAAGTGGAAAAACATGGTTAGGTGGGCTAGAAATGATCTCAAAAAGAAGGGACATTTAAACTCTCCGCGTCACGGAGTATGGGAAATCTCTGAACGTGGTTGGCAAGTTCTAGAAAACGCCAAGAGTGAAGCAACCGCTCGCGGTGACTTTGACGAAGACGAGGAAATCGATCCGGAAACATTTAAGAAGAGCCAAGAAATCGCGGAGGAGATCGGTGAGGCTGGAGAAGAGTATGTTCTATCCTACGAAATTCAGGAGCTCAAGTCGAACGGACTGGCAGAGCTTGCAGACCGAGTCCACCGGGTATCTTTGGAAAATGTAGCCGCCGGTTTTGACATCCTTTCCTACTACAGTAACGGCGATGAGAAATATATCGAAGTGAAGTCAAGTAAATCCCACTACACTGATTTTGAGATTACGATCAATGAGCTTCGGACGGCAAAACAACACGGGGATGATTACTGGATATACCGTGTCAAGGGGGTGGGAACTGAAAGCGTGGACGTGACCAAGTTGCGAAATCCAGTCAAGTTGATCGAGGAAGAAGATTTGCTGCTCCAACCCACAAAATTCAGAGTTTCACTCGGGGAGGAGATCGAGGAGTGATGCATAACACATCATTTCAGCCGACGACGGGTGGTTGCCGTTTTCGAAAGTTGGCGTTTCCTGCGCTCCATTGGTACGTTTTGAAGCCCGTCGCGGCTGAATTTTTACGTTATGCCTACCACTCACAGAAATGGACGAGAAACGAAGTCGACGGCATTTCGAGGCGGGCGAAGACGAGATCTCAGAAGTGTGGCCGGTTCTCCAGTCGGTGATTCAGGTGCCCGCTTTGGAGAAGCGCCACGACTACAGCGCTTGGCCGCGATTCCCCGCCCCGATCTTCCAGGCGTCGTGTGACCTCGCCTTGCTGGGCGAAGATCTGTTTCTCTCTGAATCCCAGTTCAGCACCTTTAAGGAGTTTCTGCTTGAAGCAGGCGAAGATGAATTCATGCTGTTGCTTCCGCTCGATTCGAGCGAAGAGAAACCCTACGAGCTGTTCCGCTATCCCGCCGACCTCCCCTGGCCGACGCTGAACGACCCCCATGAAGACGTGCCTAACGAAGCCGTACCAGGTGTTGCACTCTCCGTGTTGGACCACGGCTTGGTTGGCCCGAGCGGCCGCTGGGGCATGTGGTGGGTAGAACCCTGGAGGGTGTACGTGGTCGGCTACACCGACGAGAAGGTGCTTCGGGCGCTACAGCGCACATACGACTTCGAGGGGCGCGGCGCGGAGGTCGTCGATTCGCTCCCAAAGAGATGGGAGGCGAAGCGCCTCCACGAGATTGCCGACGAGATCCGCGCGCAGGAAGGCGGAGCCCACCCGAGTTGAGGCACAAACTCTCGTGCACGAATCGGCTTTGAATCAAGCGTCAGGTAGGCATAACACCACGCTGCAGGCGACGAGCCTGCCACCGGCTTTGCCCTTGCCAACAGGTAGCGTCTCCTGCGCTTCGTTCGTAAGTTGTGCGGGCTCGCGCCTGAGCTAGTCCGTTATACGTAGGGAACATCGATTTCATATGCTATCAGGTTTTGCATTCGGTACTTCACTGCTCAGCTTGCTTCTATCTGCGTGGGTGGCTTACACAGCGCATTTGGGAAGTGCGCAGCCCAGCCTGTCACTGGGAAGGAAATTGTTCTTCTACCCACTCCCTCGTTTCACATCGAATGACATTGTCTGGGGCGGTGTCGGATTCTACATCCCGATTACGTTTTTCAATCGAGGCCCGAAAGGGTGTTCAATTATTGAAGTAAGAATGGTTATCGAGTCGAAATCTGATCCTACTCGATGCTTTGATCTCTCCTGGAGTGAGTTCGCTGGCATATCGACGGATGACGAAACGCTACTTCGGTCTTGGCAGACAAATAGGATTGCGCAACCAATATCACTGGAAGGACACTCCTCAGTCAGTAAGACTGTGCAGTTTGCGTGGGACCCGCGAACAAATGAGAGCCTGGACTTGTCACGCGGCCGATATGAGCTTCGGATACTGGCATGGACAAACGACTCTGCAGAAGCTGACATCAAGGTTGAGTTACCGTTTCAAATCACTAAATCACAGGAGAATGAGTTCAAAAAGAACCAATCAGAACAACACCCGCTGACGGTTGAAGTACCTCTTGGAGAGAGCAAGCGGGACAACAATGTAGTGACGCGCGACGAAGTGCGAAGACTATATGGATAGGACGTACGTATAACCCATCGTTGCACCTGACGGTGGGCATGGCAACTTTCTTTGCCACGGTGCACTTGTTCGAACGTATTGCTGCATTTCTGAAGTGGTGCCGATGAAGCCCACCGCAGGTGAACTCGACCGTTATGTGCCTTAACAGATTGAAGCCATCATGCTGAAACCACTCGAAGAGTTCTACTGCGATACGTGCGATCAACTCATCAACTCGCCAAGCGAGGGCATGGTGGAGTGGATAGAAGCAACAGGTGAGCCCGCACACTCCTTCAACATCGTTCACCACGTGCCGCATTCGCCGCGGGTAGATCCCAACGTGCCTCGCTCTGTAGAACCACGGCCGCAGGGATGCTATCAACACCATGACAAATCACACAGAAGTGATGTCGGTCTATCCAATTTCACAGGAGAAAAAGGTCTCGTGATGCTCTTGCACTTCATAGACATTGGGCCGTACCACGCCCCTAATTATGACGGTGTTAGCTTTGAGAACGGACGTGAGTTCACTGAGCTCTTTCGACGAGTACAGCTTCCATATTATGAGGAAGCCCGGAGGCACTGGGATAAGGCAAAAAGAGATGGTTTTTTCGATGGCTCGAATGAAATGTGGATATACCAACCCGATGTCCTGAAAGATGTGGTCAAGCGGTATACCTGACGGGGCACATAACACCGCGCTGCACCGGACGGTGTCCGTGTGCGCCTTGGAATTGTCGCCGTGTCTCCGTTGCTCACCGCGAGGCTCGGTGTACCACCGCCGGTGAGCTCGACCCGTTATACGGACACGATTTGACAAGATTTGAGGAAAGGGCCGGGTATCGAGCTAGATACGTTTTGCTTGACCTCATTGGCTTAGGTATTTGTATCGCAGGGGTTATTGAGATCTACCAAGGTACTAAACTGATTCCGCATCTTGGTACGCCAATATGCCCGGGATATTGCTTACTAATCTTTGGGCTGCTATTCACTATTCCCGGCGTCTTTTTTAGCTTAAGACGAAGGAATGGCTAGGTGGGTTTGCGATCTTTCAGAACAGTTCCGAGAAATCTGACCAAATCGGGCGTTTGCAGTTGCGCATATGTTGCCGTATAACAAGCCGCTCAAGTACGTTCCGGCCCTTCGGGCCTCCACCGGACGCGGCTAAAGCCGCGCCGCTTAGCTCAGACGCTATGCCTCGTTGAGCGATTCTTATGAGCAATCAGTCGTCTATCCCAGTTTACGCGATCATCCGTCTCGAGTCGCGACTGGGTGATCTTCAGTATTTCGCAGGAAACAGCAACGCTCCAGAAGCGAGCACGACGGTCATAATCAAAAAGATTGTAGCTTCCATCGAGGCTGCGAGGGAAGAGGTCGAGCGTCTCAACGAGTTGAACGGAAACAAAGGCTGCCGCTACTACTGGCAACACACACGCCTGTATCCTGATGACTTGGAGCTGATTCTCGCACAAGCCAACCGAGACGAGGCATAACCCAACACTGCTGCCGACGAAGGGCTGTGGCCAGATTCTAGCGATAGCGCTTCGGCTGCTCGATTCGTAACTTTTCGTCGCCTTTCGCGGCAGAGTTTCATCGTTATGTGCATAGAGAGGAATATCAGAAACCATGGCTGAGCAATACGGAAGGTTGAGAATCGAAGCTCGAAGAGGAGCTAAAGTCAAAGAAATTGCAGAGTTTCTGACAGCCCTAGAGGAAGCTTACAACAATCTTTATGTCATTGAATTCTATATTTCAAACCGGGAGGATTTATTTCGGAAGCGTCCATATTACCCGCCGCCATTCGAATATCCTGTACCGTTTGAGCGAATCAGAGGTCTGATTCTACCTGAGGATGAGTTGCGTCTTGACTCCGTAGTCATCGAATCTCCCGGATGGTGGGAGTTTCTCGGTGTGCTTAACCCGATTGAGTCGTTACGCAAGTATTTGAATGACCGTCACGAGAGGAATAAGGACATCGATTTTCGAAGTGAGCAAGAAAAGGAAAAGGGAGAACTTGAAATTGAGAGACTGAAGACCCAAGTCTTGAAGGAAGCGGGGTTTAGTGAGGAAGATATCAGGAGAATGATAGTCGAACATGGTGCAAATCCACTCCAGTCGCTAGACAAGTTCCAAGACTCTAAGCTTATTGGCGGAGCCTCGTCGGAGCAATCACAAGATGAGTAATGGTGCGCCTGAATGCTATGCACATAACACCACACTGCTGCCGACGAAGGGCTCTAGCGAAATTCAGGCGATAGCACCTCCACTGCTCGATTCATAGCTTTGCGTTGCCCTTCGCGGCAGAGTTCCCCCGTTATGCTTCACGAATATGCAGGACAGGAATCATATGAAGTTGGAGACTTTCGATGACGTCCGTAAATCAATAGACAAAAACTCTGATCGCGAATTCCAGCTGCTCCTGGGAAACGGGTTTAGCATGGCGTACGATTCCGATATTTTCTCTTACAACGCCTTGCACGACTTCGTAACTGCGTTGGACGATGAGGACTTGACGACAATATTTTCTGTCGTAAAGACGAGGAACTTCGAAGTGATAATGAGCCAGCTTGATAATTTCTTGGCGATCTTAGATGCCCTCGGTGGTGATGAGATGCTTAAGAAAAGATTGGCGAATGCGAGCAAGAAGCTCAAGCATAGCTTGCTTGAGGCGGTTAAAGAACTCCACCCTGAGCACGTCTTCAAAATTCCAGAGGATCAGAGTAAGTCATGCTCGCAGTTCATAAGGTTATTTCTGGATACAGGAGGGTCGGTGTACTCGACCAACTATGATTTACTCCTCTACTGGGTTTTAAGTAGAGCAGCGAAAGAACATTACGGGTTGCCGGCGATGGAAAGTTTTGCGTCGCTACCGATGAATGGAGCCACAGTCTCATGTCTCACCGAACGATACGTCAACCGTCGGACGAAGAGCGGTC
>NZ_PDEP01000018.1 GCF_002554705.1 Longimonas halophila
ACGAACACAAAGACGCGAATGAGCGTAGATTGCCAGTCCATGTCACCAAGGGCTGTTTGTGAGAGCGGCGTTAAGCACCCTCCTCAAACAGCTTGCGGTGATGTGGGTCTCAACTCTGGATTGGCATTTATAGGCTACCAGAAGACTACAAGCATCACCACAGTAAGTCCCACGATAGCGACCGACTGCCAGCGGTAGTCTTTGTACCAGGGCAACGCCTCCTCGGGCTCAATGGTGCGGTTAGCCCACGTATAGCCTTCGATCTTCTCTTGCGCAGGTTGCGTGTCGAACGCGAGCGCGGAGCCGATAGCCAGCCCGATGCAGAGCACCGTAAGCAGGCCTGCTACGATGGTGAAGTGAAGCTGCAGTGTGTCCGTAACCCAGAACGCAAAGACGACAAGCGAGAGGGCATGCCCACCGGTCAGCGTGATGAAGGCGCTGTTTTTACCCATGCGCGGCCAGAACACACCCAGCAAGAACACGGCCACTACCGGCGGCACGAGGAAGGAGAGCACCGACTGGATGTAGTTCCACAGCCCCGGAAACTCGCGAATCATGGGCGCCCAGAGCGCAGCTACGATCATCAGCACGACCGTGACCCATTTGCCGAGCGTTCCAATCTGCTGCGCCGTAAGGTCGGGCTTGGCGGGCTGTACGAAGTCGACCGTGATGAGCGTAGACGCGGCGTTGAGGGTCGAGTCGATGGTGGACATGATCGCGGCGACGAGCCCGGCCAGCACCAGTCCGACGATGCCTACAGGCAGCAGTTCGGTGACGAGCGTGGGGAAGACGAGATCCGGATTCTCAAGATTCGGGTAGAGCGAGAGTGCCCATGCGCCCGGCAGCACCATAATGAAGAGCGGCGCGAGTTTCAGGAGCCCGCCCAGGAGCGCGCCCCAGCGCGCCTGCTTCAGGTCTTTGGCACCCAGCACGCGCTGCACAATGTACTGATTGAGTCCCCAGTAGTAGAAGCCCAGCACCGGCACGCCCACCAGGGTGCCCAGCCAGGGCAATCGGCCCTCTGGATCATCGATGGGGTGGATCATGGACAGGTGGCCGTCGGGGAGGGCCGCGGTGGCTTGCGCCCACGAAAAGTCAAACTGCGCAAACGTAATCAGCGCGATAATAACGGATCCGATAAACAGAATGACCGCCTGAATTACGTCGGTGTAGACCACAGCCGCAAGCCCACCAAACGCGGTGTAGAGACCGGCCACGCCCGCCAGCCCGAAGGCGGTCCACAGAAACGGGAGGTCGGGGAAGAACATCTGCAAGACGAGCGTGCCTGCGTAGATGCCACCCGCAGCGTCAATCATGATGCTGGTGAAGACCGTGAGTCCCGAAAAGTACTTGCGCGAGCGCACATCGAAGCGCTTTTCGAGATACTCTGGAATGGTGGTCAGGCGCGAGCGAATAAAGAACGGGATAAAGAAGAACGCCATGAACACCAGCACAAGCCCCGCCATCCACTCGTAGTTCGACACGGCGATGCCCGTGCTGTACGCATCGCCTGCAAGGCCAATGAGTGTAGTGCTGGAGATATTCGAGGCGAAGAGCGAGAGGCCAATGGTGCCCCACATCAGCGAGCGGCCCGCCAGGAACAGATCCTCACCCGTGTCGATGCGCTTGGCAATGTAGTAGCCAATCCCAAAAACGATGAGAAAGTACCCCCCGATGACAAACAGATCGAGGGTGCTAATGGGAAAGTCATTCATGTAGGAGCAGGTTGGTTTGCATCAACAAGCATGGAGCAGTGGGCACGGCCCGCTACGAGACGCATCCGTTAACGCTGCGTAAAGAGGCCGTTGCATTCTACTCAACAGCGCGGTCGAGGTCAAGCCCGCTGCATAAAGACCGCATGCTCAATACGGCAGATGCGTAATACGGCAGATGCGTAGGTAGAGGGATGCGCAGGCCGGGTGGCACCGCACCGAAAAGGCCCAGCCGCATTGTTGCAGCTGGGCCCGTTGGTGATGGTTCAGTCTCGCAAGCAAAACAGACGGCTCATGAGCAAATCTTACAGCCGGTACGTGAGCGAGGCCTTTATCCGACGCGGCAGAATCGGGCGCGCATTGAAGAACGGCTGATCTGATGGATCTACATCGGCAGGCAGGCGCGGATCGCCTTCGGTGAGGCCCCGGCTGTTGAACGCGTTGAAGGCACGCAGCCCGATACGCAGCGACTGCTCATCCGAAAAGCCAATCGTGTAGCCGAGTCCGGCATTCACGATGGTGTAGGCCTCCAGCTCCTGAAAGTTGGCCTCGTCCCCAAAGCGCTTGCCCGTGTACTTGCCACTGATGCTGACATCGAGCCCGCCACTGTCGTACGCGAGCTCGGCCTGGGCCATCACCTTCGGCTGGCGCTGGATCCAGTTGCCCGTAAACTCCTCGAAGTCGGTGAACTCGTGGTCCTGGAAGGTGAACATACCGTTCAACTGAAAGTCCTCAGCAAATGACGGCACCACGGCTCCGGTGAGTTCGACCCCGAGGGTGCGGCTTCCTCCAATCTGCTCCGGCACGATCTCAATGAGGCCCGTGTCCGGATTCTGACGCGGGTCAGCGGAGAAGCGATTGTTCAGCTCGGTGTAGTAAAGCGCGAGCGTTCCCGACAGGCTGGGCGATCCGGCTTTCAGGCCAAGCTCTCCTTGCAGGAACTCTTCGTTATCCAGGTCACCAATCTCGGCCCCGGGTTCAACAAGGGGGGCCAGCGAAGCCAGTTCGGGGAAGAAGTATCCCCGCGATCCAACGCCGTACAGGTTCAGCACATCTGTAAGTGCGTAATTGGCACCCACTGACACCGCAAAATCGGTGGAGCGGACCGAGCGGCGCGTGAACTGTCCGTTGCCCCACTGAAAGCCCTGCACCGCCAGCGCGTCGCCAAACTCGCCGTTCTCGCCAACCGCTTCGCTGCCTTCCGACACAATCGTAGCCTGGCGCAGCTCGTAGCGCGCGCCGATGTCGAGGCGCAGGTCGTCGCCAATGCTGATCTCGTCGCCGATGTATCCGGCCGCTTTGTTACTGGCGAACTCGTTGTTTACGTATACGCTGGCCGCATTGCTGAGGCCGTTCTGCGTGACGCGGGTCGTGTCGCCGGTGGCCGTGTCTGCAATGAATAGATCAATGAGCCGGGGCTGATCCGCAAACTCGTTCAGGACGCTGCTGTGCGTATCCCGCTGTGTGACCTCGGTACGCGCAAAGAAGCCGCCCACCGTTATGTCGTGGGGGGTGGTTCCGGTGTCCAGCGTGCGGGTCAGTTGCACATCGGTCGAAAAGTCGGTGTAGGGGCGATCCCAGTTCCACGCGCCCTGGTCAATGATAAAGTTCGGATTGCCGGGCGTGCCCGGATCGAACGTCTCGGTGCTGTTGGCATACTGCCAAACGGCCTGTTCAGTGGGCGCATCGATGAAGTCAGCCGCGTAGTCAAACGGGTTTTGGAACGCCGGAAACGGAATAAAGATGTTGAACTGGTGGTCCATATCCGTCCACCGTGTGCGGCTTTCGAAGGTGTAGTCGCTGCCCAGATCTTGCGACACTTCTACTGAAAACGAGGTACCGTTGGCGACGATACCGTTCCCCATCTCCGATTGAAACACTCCATTGGGCGAGCGGAAGCTGAAGTCGGCAGCGCCACGGGCATTGACCGTCGTAATTTCGCGTCCGTCGTTTCCATCGGCGGCTTCGCCCGTTTGCTGGTCATGCGGGAACGGCAAGAAAAACTGGTTGCGGTCGTCGAGGTACTTCGCGTAGATGCGAATGTAGCCGTTGTCTTGCAGGTACGTCAGGTTTCCCTTCAACTGCAGGCCGCGCGTGGCCAGCCCCGACACAACTGGGCCTTCGTCGTAGCGGTAGAACCCGCCCAGGTTGTAGCGCAGATTCTCGCCCAGCGGCCCGTTGGTATTGAAGTCGAGCCGATACAGATTGTCTTGTCCCACCTGTGTGCGCAGCGTCGTTTCCTGGGAGCTGCCCCCTGTTTTACTGATGTAGTTCAGCAGCCCCGCAGGCGAGCCAACGCCAAAGAGCGCTGCACTTCCACCGCGCACAAACTCCAGCTGCTCTACGTTCAGATCGTTGCGAAAGTAGATGTCTTGCGAGCTGGTTGTGGTGCGCGTTTCAGAAATGACGGGCATGCCGTCCTCTTGAATCGGGTTGTACTTGAACTGTCCAGGCGCGGGCAGACCACGCACGAACACGTTTGCGGCGACCTCACCCCCGCCCCCTTCGGTGTGCACACCGGGGACTGAGCGTAAGATATCAGCCTGACTGTTGGGCTGGATGCGCTGGATATCGGCACCTTGAATTACCGAGATGGAACTGGTGGCCTCGCGCTGGGTGCGCTCTTGGCGCGTACCCGTCACGATGGCGCCTTCCATCTGCATCACATCCTCGCGCAGCTCAAAGTTCTGCTCCACGGTAGCATCGGCTTCGATGGTGACCTCGGCCTGGGCGGGTGCATAGCCCAAGAACGTAGCGCGCACCGTGTAGGTGCCCGCTTCGATGTCTTCGATGGTGTAACGACCCTCCGTATCCGTTGTGGTCCCAATGGGGGTGCCCTGAAGCACGACCTGCACGCCCGGTAGCGGCGTGCCATCGGTCTGGGTCACGCGTCCGGTGAGCGTGCCGGTCTGTATGCGGGAAACCGGGGCTGGGCGCGGATTCGCTTCTGCGCGGGGCACGATGGCATAGGAGCGCTCGCCCACCTGCTCGTAGTGCAAGTTGTGGGGATGCAGCAGCCGGTCGAGCTGCCCATGCAGCCGAGCCGGAAGCGCTTTTCGTGCAGGCACATGCAAATCGGCCAACACCCCGGGCTGATAGAGGAAGGTAACGTCGTGCTCTTCGGCAATGTATGAAAGCGCTTCCTCCATTGACACAATCGTGTCGTCGGGCACGGCCTCGGTAAGCGACTGATCGGCCAGGACTGTTTGGGCGCTGGCAGGCATCAACAGTCCCAGCCCAAGTGGCAGCGCGGCGAGAAGCGAGATTACAAAGCAATTGGTACCTGTGTGTGCATGCATAGCAGGACCTCGTTTGGTGCGGTAAGTTGAGTATGTCAGGTTCAATGCGGATCAGGCACGTACAGGACGATGCAAAGGCCGCGTCTTCCTTCTACCATCACTGAATGATGATGCGCTGGTCGATGCGCTCGATAGGGCGACCCAGGATCTGCTGGAGTCCGTCGATCAGCACCGCCAGTTCGTTCTCTACCGCTCCTGATACCTCCTCGGTGCGTACAGACGCATCCTCGATGACCACGTTGTAGCCATACACGTGCTCAATGCGTTCGGCAATACGGGACACGGGGGTGTTATCAAACACAATGGTGTCGGCGGTCCACGACTGGTACGCGTCGGGGTTGGTGGTCCGCTGCTGTTGGATGCCCTCCTCGTTGTCGAAGGTCACCCAATCGCCAGGGGCCATGGTGGTTGAAACAGCCGCCTCCGAAGCCGGAGTCACCGCTACCACGCCCGAAGCCAATACCACATCGGTGGTGGCACGCCAGTGGCTCACCGTAAAGGTGGTGCCCATCACGCGGACGGTGCCGTCGGGGGTCGTTACTTCAACGGGCTGCTCTTCATCCGTGCGGGGCGCAACGTCGAAGCGCGCCTCGCCTTGCAGCGTAAGGCGGTATGGAGCGTCCTCGGCATAGCGCAGGGTCGAGTTACCCGTGAGCGTTGCCTGAATGCCGGTGGCCACATCCACGTGCATGCGCTCGCCATAGGCGGTCTGCACCACCTGCTCGGCTGCAGAGGGGCTCTGGTACTGCAGGAGCACAATGCCCAGTGCCAGCAGAGCAGCCAGAGCGGCAGCCCCCCATGCAGCGGTGCGGCGACGAACCGACCGGCGGCGTGCAGGACGACGCGCACGGCGGGGCGACCGGGACGGCGGAGCGTCTTTGGCTGCCTGCTCGGCCTTCTGAGCACGGGCCACCCGCTCCCACGCGGCATCGACATCTTCTGGGGGCGCTTCGGGAGCGACCCACGCAACCGACTCGATGGTGCGTTTGGCCTCGCGCACGGCTTGCGCATGGTCGGCGCTTTGCGCAGCCCACGCCTCCCAGTCGGTATCAGCGTCAGAGGCTGATGCATCCCCCATTGCCCATCGTTGAAACGACGGGTTGCGGAGCAGGCGCTGCACGAGTGCCTCGGTACGGTCTTTCATGGAGACGATGAGTCCAACAAATCCAACAAACACGTGAGGCCTCCCTCGTTGTACGTGCGATGTTCACTCTGTAAGAGAGGCGCGATGCGTTGATGTACGCTTTTGAAATGTAACAGAGCTGAAACTTGCCGTATGCCTGTTCTCATGAGGCGTCAACCGCTTTGATATGCTGGCGGATGTGGAGGAGCGCCTCCGACACGTAGTTCCGTGCGGTCTGGTGGGCAATATCCATCACGTCGGCGACTTCTTGATGGGTGAGGCCATGCCGAAAACGTAGATACAGAGCCTCGTGCCGACGCTCTGAGAGCGTGCTGAGCGCAGCTTTCACTTTGGTGTGCTGTTCGCTGCGGCGCTCGTGGGCTACAATTAGATCTTCGTATGTGCCTATGAATGCGGGCGTCTCTTTCGCGTGGTCGTCGTGCCGCGTATGCAGCTTGCGCTCGGTTTGCAGATGGCCAAGTATCTGTCGGCGGAGTGCAGACAGCAAGTAACTGCGCGGATGCGTCAGATCGCCCACTGCAGTGTCGCTGCGCCACAGTGCCATAAACACCTCTTGAATGGCATCTTCAACGACCGCTGTGCGCGTAGTGAGACGCCGCCCGTAACTGCGCAGATCTGGATAGACTTGACGAAAAAGCTCTTCGAAGGGATCGTTCGAAGGCGACACCGAACCGTCGTCGGGGGGAGTAGAAGCATCCACGGCGTGTCAGCACGTCGAGTCAGCAGGATTGACTGCGGTGCCCTGGGACACCTGGGGCACCGCATTCGGATTGTGTGCGTTCGTAGTGCTGTTTATTAGAATGATAACATACACATTCCGGCTCACCGGATCGTACCGCCACAGCCTAATGATCACATCATTTTCATAATATGGCACATACGGTATCGATATGCCTTTCTATGACATGCCTGGTTTAGCACAAAAAGACGTGCTCTATCGTCTGTAGACCTACTCTTTGTAACGATAACGACCTTCACGTTACGATTGTCGGATGTGAGGGTCATGGAAGTGCATTTCGGAAATGACTTCATCTCTGAACGCCTGGTCTCTGGTGGGGGACCAGGCGTTTTTTTGTTTGGCTTCGCTTTCTTGCTTTACGATGCGTCAAAACAGAAAAGCAGCATCCCTCACGGAGAAGGATGCTGCCTGAATACGTGCGTACGTCTGTTGCACTGGGCTGCAGCCCAATGCATCCGCAGTGTGGAATCTGTTACTCTGTGTTGCCACACGCAGTGCATATCGCAAACACAGGGAGGGCAACGGGGACGCGTGGAGGCTGTGCGCCCCGCTGCTCAGAATACCTGTCGAAAGCCCCTGCGGAGGAGGCTGTGCTTACAATCGCTTCTTGCGATCGCCGCGGTTGCGGTGCCGACGGCGGCGGGCCTTCTTCTCCTTCAGCCGCTTCTCTTCAGACGGCTTCAGGTACGACATATTCTGACGGTACTCCCGCAGCACACGGCTCCGGTTCACCTGGCGGCGAAACCGCTTCAGGGCGCGATCGATGGACTCGTTGTTGCGTACTTTTACACCTACAGCCAAAGTGGATCCCTCGTTATTCCTATCTGATTATTGTGCGATGCTTGATTGGGGGCGTGGACCTGTACAGCCTACGCATCCATTCGTAACGAGCCCTCTATACGGGTGTTTCTACGTTCGCATTCCGATTTCTGCCCCCGTCCCCGCATTCATCATGGCTTCGTCCCCCACGCTGGTTCTTGCAACCCACAATTCGGGCAAGGTGGCCGAGTTTCGCACGCTCCTGCAGGCGCTCCCGCTTACGTTGCGTACGTTGGATGCGTGGCCGACAGCGCCCGAGGTCGAGGAAGATGCCGACACCCTGCGTGGCAACGCCCTCAAGAAGGCCCGCGCCATCCACGCTCACACGGGGCACGCGGCCCTCGCCGACGACACTGGACTTGAGGTGGAGGCCCTCGACGGACGCCCCGGCGTGCACACTGCACGCTTCGCGGGGCCCAACGCGACAGACGCCGAAAACATTGCGCATCTGCTTGACTCACTGCAAGATGCCAACACACGGGCGGCCCAGTTCCGCACCGTCATTGCGCTCGTTACGCCACAGCGCACGCACTGCGTGGAAGGTATCTGCACGGGCACAATTGCCGAGGCGCCCCACGGTAACGGCGGGTTCGGGTACGACCCGGTGTTCGTGCCCGACGGCCATTCCTCCTCATTTGCGGGGATGGAGGCCGACGCCAAGAATGCCATTAGCCACCGGCGGCGCGCGCTCGATGCGCTGCAGTCGGTGCTGGATGCGGAGTTTGAGGCGTTCTTCGCATAGCGTGCGGGGCATGTAGGATCATGAAACTAAATGCAGTACGCTGCAACTTCCTCCGTCAGAGATTGCCCATAGCGGGACCCGCCTGCATCCCCCAGCGTCCTGTATGACGACTACGCTCAGGAGCGTTCATTTGCTGATCCAACGGGGGACCGTTGGATTCAGTAAGAGAGCCATGATTGGTTTTCTCCCACACTTCGAGGTCATCCTGAGCCCCGAAGCCCGTCGGGGGAAGGATCCCAACGCCAGCCCTGCACGTGTGGCGCCACCTTCGAGTATAAAATCTGGATCCCGGATCTTCGGCGCTATGGGCGCCTCGTCCGGGATGACATGCGATGAATAGTCCCATAGCCGGAGAACGTGTGATTCAAAGATCTGACAGGTCTCGAAGGACCTGTCAGATCTATTCGAACCATCCTCAATTTGGTGGCTACCCTGCCCCCCAACAAAGCCTGTGATGGTGAGCGCAGTCCCGTCTCCTGTGGCTCCGACCACGGTCGGAAGAACCACCTCCTCGGCGTTCAACAAGAGCCGTTCGGGGCAGCACTGCACTCGACTTAACAGAATGACCGTTGACACACTCCTACCAACTGTTCCCTCTTTCATCTGCCTAAGCCCCTATGATTGCTCTTGTTCAGCGTGTCTCCAAAGCGTCCGTTCGTGTGGAGGGCGATACGATTGGTGCCATTGACAACGGCCTGCTCATCCTGCTGGGCGTGCACAAAAACGACACGCGCACCCAGGCCGAAGATCTGGCGCATCAGTGCGCGCATCTGCGCATCTTTTCGGATGACGACGGACGCATGAACCACGCGTTACTCGATACCGGAGGCGCAGCGCTTGTCGTGCCCCAGTTTACGCTCTGCGGCGACACCAGCAGCGGCCACCGTCCGTCATTTACCGATGTCGCCCCACCCGACCGCGCGAAGTCGCTCTATCAGCACTTTGTAGCCGACCTGTCGGAACTGCTGGGGCAGCCTGTGCCCACCGGCGAGTTTGGCGCAATGATGGAGGTCGATCTCGTCAACGACGGCCCCGTCACGTTCTGGCTTGATGAGCCCGGCCCTGAAGACTGACGGCAACGCTCAAAATCCGGGCGGGCGTTCAATAGTGATGGTCGCTCCGGTGCGCGAAAGGCTGCCAAAGATGCCGGTGCCGCCCTCCACACGGTCAATCACGTTGGGGATTTCGCCCGGAGCCAGGCCGCCTTGCTGGGTCGTTTGCGTGCGAATGAGATCATAGTAGTTCTCATCGGGGGCATTGATGGCCACTGTATTCGCCCCGTAGAATGCAAACCCAATCCACGGCACGTCGAGCGTGATGGTGCCATCGTCGTTGAAGGTGAACGAGTCCTCATTGATGAGCGGCGAGGCCCCCCGCTTGAACTCGGCAATCTGCTGTTCCTCCGGGTCGTACGCATCGGCATAGAAGGGCGTAAGCTCCTCGGCAAGCTCTTCTTCGCTCAGCGTCTCAAAGTCGAGCTTTGACGTGACCGCAAACGCGTACGTGTTCGTCCGGTCGGTGCCTTGCGCCGGACGAATCGTAAACTGTGGCTGCTCGGGGCCCTGATATATCACATCGGTGTTTGCTACGTCGAGCACGGTGATGGTGTCGGGCACGGTGGTTTCGGCTCGCACGTCGGTGCCATCCGAGGTCTGAACGTTGAGCCGATAGCGGGTCCGGGGGGATACGGAAGGTGACGCATCGACCGGCTGGTATACGCCCGGCGTTGTTTCTTCATAGGGATACGTAGCTTCGACGGTCCCGTCGGCATTGAGGCGCTGGATCGCGACATCGGCCCCGCGCACCGCGGCATCGCGGGGGGTGAAGCGCTCAGTGGCCGGCACGGACTGCGTGAGCCGCACTTGCGGGAGCGGCTCTTCGGCAATGAGATACGCCTCTACAACCACTTCCGACTCGGGGTCGGTGGATACGGTGTCGCATCCCCCCAACAACATGAGCACAGTTAGCGCACTTGTAAGAAACCCGACCAGGAGGTACGAGCGTCGTGGTGTGCAGGTAGCGGTCATGGGCAGCAGGCTATGCGGGATACGGTGGGCGATCCAGATGGTGGTGTGTCAGACCTCATTTTGATGGTTCCCCTGCAGTTATCCCCCGACGAAGCTTGTCATGGTGAGCGCAGTCGAACCATCTCCCGCTCGGTTGGCGGGTGTGAGGTTGTGTCGGGCGTGTAGGAGATCTTTATTCACTGCGTTCATCAGTCGCTTCGCTCGTGTCAGGACTCCGCGTCTCCTTGGCGGAGCCGCTTCGCTCAAAATGACAGCATCTGAGGGGGTACGTTGCTTCCCCAAGATTGACGTGTAACAGAGCAGTAGGCGAACGGAGGATCGTTCGCCGCAGAGGATTGTTTTCAACGATGAGCTATCGTTCATTTCAGGGGACGCTTTAACGCGCTAAAATGTCAGCGTGAGGGCAATATTGGGCAGCGGCACGGGAATCTGTGGCACAGTGTTGCGCGTGACGGTGCCATCGTCTTCAAACTCGAACAGGTAAAACCAGATGTTTTCGCGCGCATAGGCGTTGATCAACTGAAACTGAAGCTCCATATCCGCCCAGCCGAAGAAGCGTCCGGTGCGCTGAACGCCCAGGTCCAGGCGATGATAGGCCGGCAGCCGGTCGGCATTGAAGGGACTCACGAGGACGTCGCGGGTGGAAATGTCGGATTGCAACGGGTCGTCTTGCAGGCTGTAGCGGAACTCGGGGTTGGTGTAGGGCTGCCCGGTGGCGTAGTTGAATGTGGCGGTGGCGCGCCAGCGATCCGAAAAGGGGTAGTTGAGCACGATGTTCAAGTCGTGCGTGCGGTCGTATTTGGGCACGTAGAAGCTGGGGGATCCGTCGGTGGCAACATTGACATCTGGAAACTTGCGCTCGGTGCGGCTAAGCGTATACGCTGCGAATCCGGTGATGGGCCCTTCGGTGCGGCGCACGGTCCACTCGTTGCCGAAGGCGTATCCGCTGCCAAAGCGGAAGGTCTCGGCGTAAGGCAGTCCGGCCACATCCGGCAGAAACGGATCTTGCTCGAACAGATCGCGCATGGTGCGCACGTAGGCCTCGGACTCCACCTGCCAGCCGCCGTCCCACTCGGTCTGCACCCCGGTGGTCCACTGATCGCCAAAGGCGGGCGGCACGCCTTCGTCGGTCATAAGCCAGGAGTCGAATCCGGTAAAGAGCTCGCTGGATTCGAGGGTCAGGAACTGGTAGTAGCGTCCGTACGCCGCTTGCAGGCGGATGTCGGGCGTGAGGTCGTACGCCACCGAGAGGCGCGGGGCCAGGCGCCAGAAGTTGCCCTGGTCGAAGTAGCTGCCCCGAAGTCCGCCCCGAATGCGCCAGGCATCGGTGGGACGGTACGTGTCCTGCACGAAGAGCGACGCATACCCGCTGCGGATGCGGCGCTGGAACGATTCGCTGCCGTCGAAGGTGTTGCGCAAATTGAACGCCAACTCGCCGCCCCACACGCCGGCCTTAAACGCGTGCTCCGGCGAAGGCGTGTACTCGACATCGGCTTTGATGGAGAGGTCGGTGACTTCGTTCGTCTGCGTGAAGCGCGTGCCCGCAATGGTGGCAATGGGCGTGCTCTTGTAGCGCGAGGCAGTGGCTGTCACCGAAGAAAACACCTGCGAGGAGAACAGACGCGTCCAATTGGCACTGAGCGTGCGATTGCCGTACGCAATGTCGAACTGACCATCATCTAAGAACTCCAGGTCGAGCTGGTCTTGTCCGCCATAAACCGAAAGCGAGATGCGGTCGTCGTCGGTGAGGCGGTAGTTGGCCTTGGCGTTGATGTCGTAGAAGTAGAAGCGGTCGGGGATGGCATCGACGTTTGCGCCCCGGAGTACAGCCAGGAGCGGCTCCAGCGTGGAACGGCGGGCCGCCACCATGTAGGAGCCGCGGGCGGTGTTCGTCTCCTCATTGCGGTTGATGGGTCCTTCCACATAGGCCCGCGCCGCCAGCAGTCCTGCGCTGAGCCCGCCCTGGGTTTCGCGGCGGTTGCCATCTTTGTTGTAAATGTCGACCACGCTGCCGATGCGCCCGCCGTACTCGGCAGGAAATGCGCCCTTGTAGAGCTGCACGTCCTTAATCGCATCCGGATTGAACGTGGAAAAGAAGCCGAAGAAGTGCGACGGGTTGTAGACAGTCGTCTGATCGAGCAGAATGAGCGTTTGGTCGGGACTGCCGCCACGGATGTAGAGTCCGCTCGAAAAGTCGCTGGCGGCCTTTACGCCGGGCAGGTACTGCAGCGAGCGAAAGACATCGGGCTCCAGAACAGCAGGCAGGTCGCGCACCAGCTCGGTTGAGATGCGCTCCACACCAAGGTCGCGCTCGGCCTCTTCCTCTGCATCATCGCGCACGACCACTTCGTTGAGAGCCACGCCATCGGGGGGCAGCTCCAGGTCGAGGCGGCGGTCTTCGTCCGGGTTGAGCGTAACGGTAGCCGTGATGCGCTGATAGCCGATGTAGGAGGCGGCCACGGTGTACGTGCCGGGCTCCAGGCCGCTCAGGGTGTAGAACCCCGCGTTGTTGGTGGCCGCGCCGCGCTCGGCCTCCTCAACCAGTACATTTGCGCCTAAGAGCGTTTCGCCGGTGGTAGCATCGCGCACGTATCCGCTGAGCGTGGCCGTGTCTTGCGCGGTGACTGTGGGGGCCGACATGAGAATCGCCAGGGCAAGCAGTACGCCAGTGCTCCCCCCCCACCAGTGCTCATTCAAGGCTCCATACGCCATGTACATCTGTGGCTCTGTCTATAACAATGCGATACAATGTGGCTGCGCTATGCTTCGGTCCTGCGTTTTAACAAAAGCATGCGCAGATGCCTTCCACCCGACGGTGCGCTCTGGGGTCTTGTTACAGCGCAAACGTAAAGATGCCGGCAGGCAATCGGTGACATTCGATTGTTATTTCTTTAAACTTTTTCCGATACTATGGGGTGGCGTTCAACTGCGTTTGCTGTTATCCTGCAAACGGTTTCGCAGCCCAAACACGCTTGTCGCACCTGCGCTCCGTGCCTGCTTCTTCTATTGAATACGTTATCTAAATCAACGGCTTCTGCCTATGTTTATTCCCAGCGCGCTTCTCAAGAAGCTTTACACGTTTGGCAGCCTCGAAAACACCGATCAGGGGGTGCAATTTGGAATCAAAAACCGATTGCAGGATGCTACGCTCAACGAGCTAAAGCACGTGGTCATCGATGGCACAAAGGTACCGCTCTCAGACGTGCACCTGCACCTGGGCGATGGGACAACCATTGACGCTACGGCGCTGGAAGACAGTACCGCCATCGACTTCCCGCTGCGGCGCACGCTCTCGGTCGTTTGCAACCGGGAGGCGCTGGATGTGGGGAAGCACGAAATTTCGATCGCGTTTAAGAGTAAGCCCTTCGGCACGCTCGACTTTACCGTTGAGGATGCGATCAGTGAGGCCGATGAGACGCTGCTTCGCATCCCCCGAAACAAGGACGACGACTACTCTGACGAAGCGATTGCCGAGCGGCAGAAGTTCATCCGCTCATTCACGGATACCGACCCCGAGCACAGCTTTCAGCACTCGTTCGATCCGCACGTTACGAAGGGCAACGCTGAGCACTTTGTGGGCGTGTCGCAGGTGCCGCTGGGCATTGCAGGGCCCTTGCAGGTGAACGGCGAGCACGCGCAGGGCGAGTTTCTGATTCCGATGGCCACCTCCGAGGGCACACTCGTGGCCTCGTACAACCGTGGCATCAAGGTGGTCAACCTGAGCGGAGGGGTGAAATCGACCGTGGTGAACGACTGTATGCAACGCGCGCCGGTGTTTGTGTTTTCGGATGCACGGGCGGCCCGCGAATTCCGCGACTGGGTCGATAACCACATGGACGAGGTGCGCCGCGAGGCAGAATCGACCTCCAGCGTGGCGAAGCTGCTCTACATCGACACGTACCTGTCGAATGACTTTGCGTACCTGCGCTTCAACTACCGCACGGGCGATGCTGCCGGACAGAACATGGTGGGCCGCGCGACCTTTGCCGCGTGTGGCTGGATCATCGACCAGTACCCCGAACCCATTGAGCACTTCTATCTCGAATCGAACTTTGCCACCGACAAGAAAGCCTCGCAGGTGAACGTGATGCGCACCCGTGGCAAGCGCGTAACCGCCGAGGCGATCATCGACCGCTCGGTGCTTGAGCAGCACATGCGTGTGGATCCAGAGAGCCTGCACGATCACTGGAACGTGTCGACCATTGGGGCTTTCCTCTCGGGCGCGAACAACAACGGCGCGCACTCGCCGAATGCCATTACGGCCATGTTTATTGCCACCGGGCAAGATGTGGCGAACGTGTCGGAGTCCTCAGCGGGCGTGCTGTACACCAACGTGACCGACGACGGTGACCTGAAAATCTCGCTCACCATTCCGTCGCTCATTGTGGCCACGTATGGCGGCGGCACGGGGCTGCCCACACAGCACGAGTGCCTGGAGATGATGGGCTGCTACGGCAAGGGCAAGGTGCATAAGTTCGCCGAAATTGTGGCGGGGGTGGCGCTGGCGGGCGAGCTGTCGCTGGGCGCGGCGATCTCGTCGTCGGACTGGGTGTCGAGCCACGAATCCTACGGCCGCAACCGATAGAGCCGAGAATTGCTTTCATGTCTGCCTTTTAGTGATGCGCTATGGCCCTGCAACAGATCGACGTCTACCTGCCTGCCACGCAAGATGCTCTCGGCAAGCTGGGCGATGATGTAGTTCTCCTCGACCGCCACACGCTAACCACGACCAACGAGCAGGTGCTGGAGCGACTCATCGTGGATGCCACTCACACTGAGCAGGTGCTGGAACGCCTGCAGAAGCAGATGGGCCACACCGACGACTTTCGCATCGTGGTGTCGCCCGTAGGCGCTACGCTGCCCCGTCCCGAAACCGATGAGGAGGAGAAGAAGAACGACAACGGCACCGATCGCATCAGCCGCGAGGAGCTCTACCAGGACATGAGCGATTCGGTGCAGATGAAGAGCGTCTACTTTGCGCTCGTGGCCCTCTCGGTCATTGTAGCCGCGGGGGGGATGCTGCGCAACAATACGGCTGTTGTCATCGGCGCGATGGTGATTGCTCCGCTCATTGGGCCCAACATTGCACTGGGTCTGGGCACCACGCTGGCCGACCGCGATCTCATTCTGAAGAGCCTCAAGACGAACTTGAGCGGACTGCTCTCGGGGCTGGCGCTGGCGTATGGTATGGGGCTGGTGCTGCCGGTCGATCCTACGCTGACGGAGATCTCGCTACGCACTACCATTGGCCTACCCGATGTGGCCCTCGCCGTGGCTGCCGGCGTGGCCGGGGCCCTGGCCGTTACGCGGGGCCTCTCCACCGCCATTGTTGGCGTGATGGTGGCCGTGGCGCTTGTGCCGCCGCTGGTAGCGGTGGGGCTGCTGCTCGGGAGTGGCGACCTCAATCTGGCCTACCAGGCAGGGCTGCTGCTCATTACTAACGTGGCGGGGGTGAACCTGGCGTCGGTGCTTACCTTCCTGGCCATGGGCGTGCGCCCCATGTCGTGGTACAAGGCCGAGCAAGCTAAAAAGGCGACTCGCTGGGCTCTGCTGCTGTGGACGCTCGTGCTCGCGGTGCTGGCCTCCGCCATCTGGCTGGCGGCGTAGCAAGCGACGCTGCACGCTGGGTTTTTACATGCGACGCCTCGCGCGGCGTCGCTATTCTGGATACAATCTCACTCCTCATGTCGACCTCCACCCTTCCAGATACCATTGCCGATGCCCTCTCCACCACTCGGATGGGCACGCCCCTGCGCTATCGCCACACGGTCGGCTCTACCAACGCCGACGCTGCCGCCTGGGCCCGCAATGGCGCGCCTGAAGGTGCCGTGGTGCTGGCGGAGCAGCAGACCGAAGGCCGCGGGCGCCACGGACGCACCTGGGCCGCGCCGCCGCATCAGGCGCTTACCGGCTCCGTGGTGCTCCGCCCCGACCTCCCGCCCGACCTGTTCTCGCTGATCCCTCTTGCCGCCAGCCTTGCCGTGGCCGATGCCATGCAGGCGCTGGCCCTGCCACATCCCCCGCGCATCAAATGGCCGAATGATGTGCTCATTGACGGACGTAAGTGCTGCGGCATGCTCCTCGAAACCGCGATGCGCGGCGCCTCCCCCCAGCCCCATGCAAACACGTACGTTGTGCTGGGGATCGGGCTAAACGTGAACCAGACGGCGTTTCCTGAAGGTGTCGATGCCACCTCGCTGCGCCTCGAAACCGGCCAGCCGGTGCCGCGCGGTCCGCTCTGGGCCCGCATCATGCAGCACCTTGAAGCTCGCTACGACGCCCTGCACGTCCCGGAGCAGCGCGCTGATCTGCGCAGTGCCTACGCCGACCGCATGCTCTACCGCGGCCAGTCGATTACCGTGCGGGCTCCCGGCACCGACCGCACACGCACCGGCACTGTCGTGGGCATCAACGAAACCGGCGCGCTGGTGCTCGACACACCGCGCGGGCAGGTTACCTTCCATGCCGGCGAGGTAACGACCCGCCCGGCGTAGGTGAGCGTTCTCTCTTGTAGCGACCGCTCCCGACACCACAGATCCACTGATTCCCCATCCATCCACCGCCCATGCCTGCTGCCTGGCTCATTCTCGACATCGGCAACAGCGCCGTAAAGTGGGGGCAATTTGCTGACTCCGGCAGCCTCACTCACACCGGACGCCTGGCATTTTCTCCGTCTCAGGGGGATGCGAAGGCATGGCGCACGGCCCTCCAATCGGATGCAATTCCGGAGGCCCAGCGCGTAGGCATTGTGTCGGTGGTGCCGCAGGCCACACAGCATGCTCAACTGGCTATTGAGGCGCAGTTTGCACGTCCCGCCCAGGTGCTGCGTGTGGAAGGGCCGCTGCCGTTTGCGATGCGCTACGACACGCCCCACACCCTTGGCACCGACCGACTGGCCGCCGCCGCCGCCGCGTGGTACGCCCACGACCCGGCACACCGCCGCAGCGTGCTTGCTATCGACGCAGGCACCGCGCTCACCATCGAAGTCATTGACAACACCCCCGCGTACCGAGGCGGCGTCATTGCGCCCGGACCGCACCTGCTCCGCGATGCGCTGGCCACCGGCGGCGCGCAACTGCCTGCGGTGGACCTGACCGCGCCCCCGCATCCCATTGGCAACTCCACCGAACACGCGCTGCAGAGCGGCATCGTACACGGCTTTGCTGCCATGGCTTCGGGACTCGTCGAGCAGCTCGCGAATACCCTTTCCGATACACCGTACATGGCACTCACCGGCGGTGCCGCCTCGCTGCTCCATGACGCTCTGCCGCGTGTCGACACCCACGACCCGCATCTGGTGCTACGCGGCGCGTATCAGCTCCTGCGGTATCGGGCACGGCACGAATGATTACACACAATGCAAAACCGTGACACGAACTTGTACCGCACATAAAAAGAAGTGATGGTAGTGGGTAGACGCTAAGTGATAAGGCTATCGTAGAATGTAGGTTTGTCTTGTTCGAACCCCCTCTCCCTTCGGGTTTCTCCCCCTTTTCCAAGGGGGAGATGTCGATAGACAGAGGGGGTTGTCTGGCTCCGATGATGTCGGCCATATGACAATCACTTACCATTGAACCGCTACCGAAGTGATTTTATCGACTTCGAAGAGGACTTTCTTCCACAAGTGCAAACACGCCAACATGCAGTAGCAGAAATAGACTCGTACGTGATAACGACTCGTACCCGTCTTGAATGTTTAATCCGAACCAGATTCCACATTCATTTTCGTATAGAAACCACCATTCGTGTGCCGCCAGTGCCACGCCTCCGACAGCCAACATCAAGGAAACCCACATCGCATTTTTCCGCCATGTATTTTTCCAAAGGGCCCCTGCTGCGCCCATTTGCACAAGCGCTGTAACGAGGATCAGCACTGTAACAGCTACATCACTGATCGGTAACATAGCCCATCCTCCCAACGAACCCAGGGATGAGCTTGTCGCTACTCCAGCTAAGTTGTTAAGAGCAGCCACTCCTAACACTGCCGAGCTGGAAATCAAAAAGGCGTCGGAGAGAATCGAACGAACGGTCTTGTAGCTATTCATATTTCGCAAAGTGCGTTAAGGACGTTCATACTGAATAATCGTCGGCTCCATATCGTCTGTAGAAAGGATATAGAGATAGTCTTCCGTTACAGCTATATCATCGGCTTGAACAGGGATATTCCAGGTGTCAACATGCGAGCCATCTTGCTTTTCATACAGCAAAATTGTGTCTGAACGATTCAGCTTTTCGGAAAGTGCCCCAAGCTTGTCATCGCTCTGATAAGACATGACCTCTTCGCGTGAGGTCTGCTTCCCCGAGTAGAGCACAAACAAATGTTCGCTATCTACGTCCATCGACAGCGTGGTACGTGGGTACTCCGCCAAATCAGGGAGACGAGGCTCCTCTTGAGGCGGCATGGGGTCATTCTTCGGACTGTTTGTGAGAAACTGAATGCCGTCCTCATCGACTCCGACGATGTATGACGAGAAGTCGAACCCGATGTATGCGCGCTCAGAATCACTCACGATATGCCCGTACTGGAGCTGAAATGCATTGCGCACATGCGAGAACTCGTCGGGCAGCGCCACCGATTGAATAGGTTCGCCTTCTTCATCAAGGGTGGCCGTATAATTGAGTATCTCAGCAAACGGATCAGCCGTAGAGGTCACGTTCAGCACATGGGTGGTGCCAATTGGCGCAGCACGTAACGAGCCGCGATCCCCAATTCTGCTGGTGCGTTCGATGGGTGATAGGTCGTAGTCGTACAGTGTAATAGATCGGCTCCCTTCGTCCCACAGCCAGATGTGCTCGTCGTTTACCTGCTGTACAACAGCCTGCCCCTGACCGGCAATTTCACCCGGGGCCTCTCCGACCCCAGTTTGACAGCACATGTTGCCGGTGTCGAGGTTCATGCGAAACACACCTGTATCTGAACTGCTGCGATCAACCCCAATGAGAAGGGAGTCTCCAATCACCGTAAACACATCAGGCTCAAACAGTCCTTCTGAAAACCGAGTTACCTCCTCGAACTCGTGCTCACCTGCAGAAGCCCTGTCTCCGGTATCAGGCTGTTCTGTTTCACAAGCTACAAACCCCAACAAAAATATGGATAAGAGCACGTGTTTTGTCATTACGAAGTGAATTTTTAGTAGAAGGGCTAAGTGCTCAAGTACTACCAAATACTCAAGTACTAAAGACATGTGCTACATGCTCGCATGAGAAAGCCTTTGAGACGGCTTCTCATGCGAGCATGTAGCACGGATTGTCTGACTGAACTACACTAAACTTCAGTTTGATGTTCTGATGGGGGTGCTTCCTCCTCCACAAACATCTTCACATCCTGATCCTCCTGTGCACACGCGCGTGGTTGGACCATCGCAGAGTCCATTTGTGACCCTTTTTGCGCATGTGCAGCTTTGTGTTGTTGCATCTGAGCTCTGGAAGACGCTGGAGGTTGCAAGCGCAGGCCCAAGCGAAATGCTCAATGCAATGAAAAGAGCTATGGACACTCTGGCAATGTTTGCTTTTAGCTTGTTCATGGCATGTAAAAACTGGTGATCACTGAATCGAAATCACTTCACCATAACTGGTTTTTTTTTTGAATCTCAACATGATCACCAAACTTAATATTTTGTTAATATTCTTATTGCTACCAACCACTGGGGGCTACAAGTACCAGAGCCCAACACACCTAATTACACACAATGCAAAACCGTGACACGAGCGGGTAGACGTTCCGCCTGGCAATGTGTATACTGCGTGTAGCTGTTGTTTCTTTTCCCCACAGACAGTCCCCTTATGCGCTGTTCGTCGGTCGTTTTTGCTGTGATGCTCCTTATTGGAAGCAGCCTGCTACCCGCCACGGCCCAGAAGTCCACCTCAGATGACGCTGACCGCGTGGTGCGTACCATCATTGTGTCGGATACGTCGTCTGATGCTAAACCGGAGGCCGCGGCTGACACGAGCGGGGCAGCCACGGTGCGGCCCGGCGCGCCCGGCGAGGTAAGTCGGCGCTACGAATCCACCCCGGATGCAGCCCCCGAGGCCACCGCAGCCGACATCCGCTTTATGCAGCACATGATTCCGCATCATGCGCAGGCGCTCGACATGACCGCGCTTGTGGAAGAACGCACCGACAACGAGTCGCTCCACCAACTGGCCCGCCGCATCGAGCTGGCCCAGTCCGACGAGATTGCGCAGATGGCCGGGTGGCTGGCTGCCCACGATGCCGAGGTGCCTCCGCTTCCGGCTGCGGTTGAGGGGCCCGATGGCGCTCCTGTGCGCGACCCGAGCCACGCCATGCATCCGCCCATGCAGATGGAAGGCATGCTCAGCGCCGACCAGATGCAGCAACTGGTCGAGGCTGAAGGTGCAACGTTCGAGCGCCTGTTTCTGGAGTTCATGATTATGCACCATGAAGGGGCCATCACCATGGTCGAAACGCTCTACGCATCCGACCGCGGCGGCCAAACGAGCACCGTAAACGCACTGGCCTCGCACATCGAATCGGCCCAGGTGACCGAAATCGCCCGGATGCAGCAGATGCTTGCTGCGTACGAGTAACAGCCTGATGTAGCCCACCGCTCCCTTGCCTCCCTCTGTTTCACTGAATCGTTTCGCCTTATGCGCCCCGTTTCTGTACTGCTTCGCTTTGCTTTACCCGCCATGCTCGTGCTGCTGTGCGCCGCGCCCGTAGCGGCCCAGGACACCGCCGACGCCTCCTCGTCCGACGAGCAGTGGTGGAACCCCGACGACCCACGCATCGGACTCGACGCCGGGTGGTACGGTGCCGAGTCGGCCTCCGAACACATGACGCTCCTGGCCTCCGACCCGCGCCCCGACACGTTTGTAGATCCGGATAACCCCGGCGATCTTGGGTTTGCGAACTCCGACATCGCTTTTCGCGACAACTACGCGATCGTGGGTAACTTCATGGGCTTCATGATCTACGATATCTCGGATCCGGCCCAGCCCAACCTTGAAACGACGGTCGTGTGTCCCGGCGGACAGGGCGACGTGTCGATCTATGGCGACCTCGTCTTCATGTCGGTCGAGGAGATGCGCGGGCGGGTTGACTGCGGCTCGCAGG
This sequence comes from Longimonas halophila, assembly GCF_002554705.1. GTDB lineage: Bacteria > Bacteroidota > Rhodothermia > Rhodothermales > Salinibacteraceae > Longimonas > Longimonas halophila. The sequence goes on from NZ_PDEP01000018.1 coordinate 21,557, forward strand.
GCACCTCGGGCCCGGTTGACGAAGAGCGCTTTCGGGGCGTGCGCATCTTTGACGTGAGCGACATTGCCGCGCCGCAGCAGATTGCGGGCGTGCAGACATGCCGGGGCTCGCATACGCACACTATTCTCGACTCGCCCAACGACGACGAAAATCTCTACGTGTACGTATCGGGCACCGGCCCGGTACGCCACGAGTCTGAACTGGAAGGCTGCTCCGACTTGCCGCCCTCGGAAGATCCTGAAACCTCGCTTTTCCAGATTGAGGTGATTCAGGTGCCGCTGGATGCGCCGGAAACCGCCAAGATCGTGAATGAACCGCGCATCTTCCAAGATCAGGAAACCGGCGACCCCGACGGCCTCTGGCCGGGCGGTCGTCATGGCGAAAACACGCAGAGCACCCGCGCCACCAACCGCTGCCACGACATCACGGTGTATCCGGAGATCGGGCGTGCTGCCGGGGCCTGCTCTGGCAACGGCATCCTGCTCGACATTACGGATCCGGCCAACCCCGAGCGCATCGACGCGGTGGCAGACTCCAACTTCGCATTCTGGCACTCGGCTACCTTCAGCAACGACGGCGAAACGGTCCTCTTTACGGATGAGTGGGGCGGTGGCGTGGCCCCGCGCTGCCAGGCCGACGACCCGCGCACCTGGGGCGCGAATGCGTTCTTCCGCCGCACAGGCGATACGATGGAGCATGCCAGCTACTACAAGATTCCCGCCCCGCAGACCGAGACCGAGAACTGCGTGGCCCACAACGGCTCGCTGATTCCGGTGCCGGGGCGCGACATCAAAGTGCAGGCGTGGTATCAGGGCGGCGTGTCGGTGTTTGACTTCACCGATCCGTCGGAGCCCTACGAGATTGCGTTCTTCGACCGCGGTCCCATGAGCGACGACGAGCTGCAGATCGCTGGATACTGGTCCACCTACTGGTACAACGGGCGCATCTACGGCACCGAAATTGCCCGCGGCTTCGACGTATTCGAGTTGGAGGCGAGCGAGCATCTCACCGAAAACGAGCTGGCTGCGGCCCAGCTGGTCTCGTACGACACCTTCAACCCGCAGCATCAGCCGCACAATGAATGGCCCGCCGACTTTGCGGTCGTGCGCGCCTACCTCGACCAGGCCGAACGTCATGAGGCGCTTTCTGAAGATGCGATAGCCGAGCTGCGTACCGAGTTGGATCGCATCGAAGCCGAAAGCGATGCCTCTGCCCAGCAAGAAGCGCTTGAGACGCTGGCTGCCGACCTCGATGATGACTCGGAGCGCGTCCAGCGCATCGCCACCGCCGCCACCGACCTGGCGAATTCGCTGTAGCCGGACGCTACAATGAATCGGGCATCACGCGTAGGGGCACGGCGCGCCGTGCCCCTACATGCGCGTGCCCTATCTTACCCCGTCGGTGCAATGGGGCAGAGCATACTCCTGCGTTGAATTATATCGTAGCTGGTCTCATGCACTCGGCACAGCTGGTACCCATGCATGGGACCCAATGCTTTATGCCTCACTCTTCTGTGATCGCAAACGCAACGACCTCATGAGCGCCGTCGTCGGTCTGGCGGATGCCGTAGGCGCGGTTGCGGTGCACCACATCGAGTCGTACTGCGAGCGATGCAGCGTGGGCCTGAGCCACCGTCTCTCCCGAGCGATTCACCACAAGCCATGTGGCCTGTTCGGCGTTCGGGTCGACCGGCTGGACCCAAAGGCGATCTGCTGCATCCACCGCAATATGGTCGAACACCGGGTGCGTGTCATAGCGCGGGGCGTTATCGATAGCGTCGAGTAGTGCCGACGCTACAGCAGGTGGCGTATCTGAGTCGTTTTCGAGATCGGCCCGCATCGCATCCAGCTTGTTCTGCTCGATAGGCACCGGCGTATGGTCAAAGCGAATACGGTCTATGATGGTGCCGTCCTGTCTGCGCACGCGAAAGGCAGGGGCGCTGGTATGTCCTTCGTAGAAGTGTTCGTCATGATAGCGCACCACCGACTTGCGCCCGTGCGGATGCGCGGAGGTGGCAATGCCGCCCATAGGCTCGGCCACAATCTGTTCGGGACGTGGATAGCTGAACAGGGTGTCGCTTGGCACCTCGCTATCGCACCGGTAGCGGACCACATGCTCGCGGGGGTCTACATCGGCACCGGTCTGTGCGCTGTGCGACATGCGGTGCGGAATGGCCCATGTACACGCATCCGTGACAAACAGCCCGAACGGCCGATATGACTGCCACGGATTGATCCGATGCGTGCTACGCGGTGCAGCGCTCACCTCCTCCCACGTTAGGACCTGGTTCTGCGAACCATCTACAACAAGCACGCGCCCATCGAGAGCCAGGTCGAGTCCGACCAGGAACTGAAGCGCACCGGGTCCGCCCTGCGAGCCGCCCGTGGTTGCCTGCCAGGTGCCGTCAGAACCGAACTGATGCACCTGCTGCGTCGAGCGATCTGCCACATACACCTGGCTGTCGGCATCCACCCGCACCATAAACGGCCCATCGCCCAGAAAATCGTTGCCTGCTTCAGCGGTGCTCCAAATCGGATCCAGCGAAAGCGTCGAGACAGGCGTGTCAGCAACCTGCGAGTCGGAAGAGTCAGATTCGGCACATCCGGTTATTGCGAATAGAAAGACAAGAGTTAGGGGTGATATGATGCGGAATATGCGCATGATAGATATGGATCGGTTGCAGAAAGAAGGAAACGTCTACATTAAAAATACAAAAAGAAACTGAATGCTGATATGCAAATGAGGCAGAGTCCCGGAGGGGCGTGCCTGTTATGCGTCCAAATCTTTCAAAAGACCCATTCGTGCAACAATTAGAAAGGCCAAGCTCGTATCTTCAACGGTGCGGGTTCATCTACCCCTCAGCCGCTTCGCGACAGCTCCCCTCTCCAGAGGAGCGATTATAGAATCGCGGGAATCACGCTCCCTCAGTCGGATAACTCGTACCGAACGCTATCGGCACCGTCAGCGCCAAGTCGGTAGGTTGCAGAAAGAAGATACGGGTCGGACACCACGCGTAGGAGCACGGCGCGCCGTGTCCCTACATGCTCGTGTCCCCAACCTACCCCGCCAAGACCGCTTCGCGGAACGCGTCCATTGTGGGTTCGATGAGCGGTGCGGGGGTGGAGCGCTGCATTACGGCCTGGAGCGCCTCGGGCACCGGCACCGTCTCGCCGATGAGCGGCTCCACCACCGTGTCGAACTTGGCCGGATGCGCGGTGGCCACCAGCACCCAGTGCGGGGTGTCGCATTGCTCGCGGACAGCCGCCGCCGTGGCGGTGTGCGGGTCCCACACCGTATCCCACACGTCGAGGCCGCGCTGGATCTGCCGCTCGATTTCGTCGTCGGCAATGCGCTCGGCCTCCACCTGACCGCGCACGCCCTCAATAGTGGGCCAGTGGTGACGCAGGCGCTCCATGTTGCTCGGATCGCCCACATCCATCGCCGTGGCCAGCGTCTCTTGCGTCGGCTTCGGCTCCCAGCTGCCCGTTGCTAAGAAGTCGACCACCGGACGGTTTTCGTTCGTCGCCATCACGACCGGGCGCATGGGGCTGCCCATGGCGCGGGCGTAGAGCGCAGCCACGGCATTGCCGAGGTTGCCCGAGGGCACGATAAATCCGGGCGATACGTTGTGCTCACGTACGTACCAGCGGCTGGCGGCGGCGTAGTACGTGAGCTGCGGCAGCAGGCGCCCCACATTGATGCTGTTGGCCGAGGAGAGCCGCTTCTCCGTGGAGAGCGCCTCATCCTGAAAAGCCCCCTTTACCAGACGCTGACAGTCGTCGAAGTCGCCATTTACCGCCAGCGTACGTACGTTCTGATCCCATCCGGTCAGCTGCTTCTCCTGCCGCGCCGACACGCGGCCTTTCGGATAACACACCACCACCTCCACGTTTGGCTTTTCATGAAATGCAGCAGCCACCGCTGCCCCCGTATCCCCCGACGTAGCCACCAGAATGGTGATCGGCTGCGCCGCGTCTTTGTTGAGATGCGAAAGTGCGGATGCCAGAAAGCGTGCCCCCACATCTTTGAAGGCCGCTGTGGGACCGTGAAACAGCTCCAGCACCGCAGTGTCGCGTCCCAAATCGCGGAGCGGCACCGGGAACGAGAATGTGTCGGCGCAGATCGCGTCGAGCATAGGCGCAAGCGGGTCGCCCTCGAAGTAGGGCGCCAGCATGTGCGCTGCGATGTCGGTGATGGCGTCAGACGGCGCTTCCATCGGATCGACCGCAGGAAACGACGCGGGCACGTAGAGTCCACCATCAGGCGCCAGGCCGCGGGTCAGCGTTTCGGAGAGCGTGGCGCGGTGGTCGGCGTTGCGCGTACTTACGAAGTGCATGCAGGGGCAGGGTCGGTTTGGGGGGATGCGACAGGTCGGTCGTCAGGATGAGGAATCGGGCATACCCTGAGGCGTCGGCTCGCGTTCGGAGCGTCCGGCCGCGTCGTGCAGCTCAGCGCGGACGCGCGGCAGCGCCTCGGGATGCGTCTCTTGCAGATGCGTCACGATTCGCTCGCGCACTTCGCAGCGCAGCTCCCACAGATCGGGCGCACTGCGGGCACTCATCAGCGCGCGCAGTTCAACGGTGCGCTCGGTGGTGTTGGTCACGTGCAGCTTCCAGACGCGCCCGTCGTAGTACTCCGATGCCTCAATGATTTCGCCCAGCGCAGCGCGCACCTCTTCGAAGGGCACCGTGTGGTCCACGTAGAGAAAAACCGTACCGAGTAGCTCCGACGTCTCGCGCGTCCAGTTCTGAAAGGGCTGGTCGATGAACTGCGTAATAGGAACTACAATGCGCCGCTGATCCCACACGCGCACCACCACGTACGTGAGCGTAATCTCCTCGACCCAGCCGAAATCGCCCTCCACGATCACCACATCGTCGATGCGAATGGGTTGCGTGAACGCCACTTGCAACCCCGCGACGATCGTGCCAATGGTGCGCTGCGCCGCGAATCCCACGACAATGCCCACAATGCCCGCCGAAGCCAACAGCCCGGTACCCAGGCTTCGAAACGTGTCGGACTCGAACAGGATGATGCCAAGTGCCACTACGCTGATAGCAACGATAGCAATGCGACGGAGCAGACGCGCCTGCGTCACGATTTTCCGCGCCTGTAGGTTGTCTTCTTGTTCAACAGAGAAACGATGCCCGATGAGGTCTTCAGTCACATGGACCGCAGCAATCAGCAGCCATGCAATGCCCACCACGAACAGCGTGTGCAATGTCATGTGCAGTCCGTCTTGAAGTGCGGGTTCGAGCGTCGGCCCAAACATTGGAAAGACCGCGCGCACGACCAGGAGCGGAATCAGCAGTTGCAGCGGACGGTAGCTGCGGTTTAGCGCGTTCTCGCGGAGCTGATTATCTCCGCCCAGGCGACTGTTAAGCGTGCGTATCCCCCAAAATACTGCTCTGTGGAGCAACAAACCGACGACAACGGCTCCGGCGAGATAGGGAATCGTGTAGAGGAGGACGTCCATTGCAACGTAGATGCTATTGGAGGTGCAATCGCAGATGCAGAAGGCTCTTACGTCTCCGTTGACGCATCTATCCGCTGCGCACCGTTGCTGGCCACAGGGGCGGTCCAGATGTCGGCATCCAAGTCTTCGATCGCGAAGGCGCGGCGCATGGCCGTACCCACGCGCTCGGCGGTAGCGGCGTCGGGGCACCAGGCAAAGACGCTGGGCCCGGCACCCGAGATGGAACCGCCCAGCGCACCCGCCTCGCGGGCAGCCGCTTGCACCGCGTCAAAGCCGGGGATGAGGCGGGCGCGGTGGGGCTCGATCATGACGTCGTGAAGCGAGCGTCCGATCAGCGGCAGGTCGTTTTGCGCACATCCAGCTACGAGCGCAGCCAGGTTGGCGCTCTGTTGGACGGCAATGGGCACAGGCACCGCCTCGGGCAGCACGGCGCGGGCTGAGCGCGTGGAAATCTGCATATGCGGATGCGCCAGTGCAGTGTGCAGCCCCTCGGGCACCGGAATGGGCACGACATCGAGCGGGTCCAGGCTGCGCGTGAGCGCCACGCCGCCATAGACCATCGGCACCACGTTGTCGCCGTGCATCGCGCCGCTGGCAATCTGCTCGCCTTGCAAGGCGTAGTGCAGCACCTCGTCGTCGGTCAGGGGCGGATCGACCAGAACCTGCGCTGCTTTCATGGCGGCCACCGCCGAGGCCGCGGATCCCCCCATGCCTGAGCTCAGCGGAATGCCCTTATGGATGTGCACCCGAAACCCGTACGACAGGTCGCGGTCGGCGTGCATCGCCAGCAGGCCCACCGTGGCGGTGTTGGCCTTGGGGCGGCGCGGCAGTTCCGTCACGCATCCCGTAATCGACGCGATCTCGACAGTAGGCGTTTCGATCCGCTCGATGCGCACGCGGTCGTGCACCGCATCGAAGGCGCCGCCCAGCACATCGTAGCCCACGGCCACATTGCCGATAGACCCGGGGGAGGTGGCCGTAGCCGTGGTGGGGAGGGTGTCAGTAGACGGGTCGGGATTAGGCGGCATGTTGGTTGTATTGTGATGTGTTTTACAATGCCATAGCGATGCAGCGCGCTGCATCGTTACAGATCAAGAGTATGCAGTTTTGCCTCACGCATCCACAATCCGCAGCAGATCGGCAAACACGCCCGCGGCGGTGACGTCGGGCCCCGCGCCGGGGCCTTGCACGATGAGCGGGTTTTCGTTGTAGCGTTCGGTACGAAACTGCACGATGTTATCGGTGCGGTGGATGCGCGCAAACGCGTGGTCGTCGTCGTAGCGACCCAGGCGCACGGAGGCCTCGCCGGTGTGGTCGACCGCCCCCACAAACCGAAGCACCTGCCCGGCCTCGCGAGCCTCCCGTAGGATGCGGGTCATGGCATCGTCGTGCTCGGGCAGCCCCGCCATAAACGCATCGACCGAGCCGTTGGTGAGGGCATCGGGCACGAGGCTCTCCACGGCGACGTCGTCGAGCGTGATATCGAGGCCCATTTCGCGCCCCAGAATGACGACCTTGCGGGCCACGTCCATCCCCGACAGGTCGTCGCGTGGATCGGGCTCGGTGAAGCCGTTGGCCTTCGCCTCCCGCAGAATATCCGAGAACGCTCGCTCGCCGTCAAACGCGTTAAACAGGTACGACAGCGTGCCCGACAGAATGCCCTCGATGCGAAGCACGCGGTCGCCCGTCTCGATCAGGTTGTTGAGCGTCTGAATGATAGGCAGTCCCGCACCCACGGTGGTTTCGTAGAGGTAACGGGCGGAGGCCGAGCGCCGCGCCTCCTGCAGCGTCCGGTACGCATCCAAGGGGGCCGTGCTCGCCTTCTTGTTGGGCGTCACGACGTGAATGCCGCGCCGGAGCCAGCGTTCGTACCGCGCCGCCACCGCCGGACTCGATGTGCAGTCGATGAGCACGGCGTGCGGGTGGTAGTCGGTCTGGATGTGGTCGGCGAGCACGTCGAGATCGCTCGGATGCGCCTGCTCGCGGATTGCATCTTGCCAGCCGTCAAGGTCCAGGCGCTGCTCATCCAGCGCCATGTAGCTGCTGTTGGCGATGCCTCGTACGCGGATGTCGATGTGCTGCTCGGTGCGCAGCCGCTCGGCCTGCGCCTCCAGCTGCTCAAGCAGCGCCCCGCCCACGTTGCCCGGCCCAATGATACCGACCGAGAGCGTGTGGTTCGAGAGGTAGAATCCGGCATGGGCGGCGCGCAGCCCCTTCGTGGCGTCGGCCCCGTCAATGACCGCGGTGATGTTGCGCTCCGACGAGCCCTGCGCCATCGCCCGCACGTTTACGCCGGCCTGTCCGAGTGCGCCGAAGAACGTAGCAGCAATGCCCGGCGTGCCCGCCATCCGATCGCCCACCACGGCAAGCACGCTGCAGTTGTCGGTGACCTGCACCGGATGCAGGTGCCCTTGATGAATCTCGGCGTAGAAGGCGTCCTGTGCTGCTTTTCGGGCGGCATCGGCCTGGGGTTGCGGCACCGCAAAGCAGATCGAGTGCTCGGAGCTGCCCTGCGAAATAACGACGACGGACACGTTGGCGGCTTCCAGCGCGCTAAAGAGCCGCCGTGCAATGCCCGGCACGCCCATCATGCCCGAGCCCTCCAGATTCAGCAGCGCCAGGTCGTTAATCGTGGCAAAGCCCTTCACAGGACGGTCCGCTTCGCCGTCCAGGTGGATGCACGTGCCCGGATCCTCAGGCGAAAACGTGTTGCGGATGTGGATGGGAATCTCGCGGTCGAAGGCCGGAGCCAGTGTACGCGGGTGAATTACCTTGGCCCCAAAATAGGCCAGCTCCATGGCTTCCTGATACGAGATCGCGTCGAGGCGCTGTGCGTCGGGCACCAGGCGCGGGTCGGCGGTCATGACGCCGTCTACATCGGTCCAGATGTGCACGGCCTCCGCCTCCAACAGCGACGCCATAATCGCCGCCGAAAAGTCGCTCCCGTTGCGGCCCAGCGTAGTGGGCGCGCCTTCGGGTGTGGTCGCAATGTATCCCGTCACAACCAGCACATCCGCATCTGCATGCCCCTCGTGCCAGCGGGTCCAGCGCGTGCGGGTCGCCTCCCAGTCGACCGTCGGCCCCAGTTCGGTGTGGGTGGCGACGATGACCTCGCGGGCGTTTAGGAGGGCGACCGAGGCGCCGGCTTCCTGCAAAGCGGCCGCCACGAGGCGAGCGCTCCACACCTCGCCAAACCCCGCAATCAAGTCACGAGCCGTGTCAGAGACGGTGCCAAGCAGTTCGGTGGTCTGCAACACATCGCGGATGGTCTGCACGTCGCGGTTGAGCGCATCCGTCGTTTCGTGTGCGATTGCGCCCTGAAGCACCGAGCGGATGTGATTGTGCTGAGCATCGCGCAGCACATCCAACTGATCGAGACGCTCGGTATGCGGACGCGTCGTGTCGGTGAGGGCCATCAGCGCATCGGTGGTGCCGCCCATTGCCGATACGACAGCCGCGCACGGAGATGTGCACCGCTGAATGAGCGTGGTGGCATGCTGAAGGCGCTCGGCATCGGCCAGACTGGTTCCGCCGAACTTGTAGACCGTCCAGGGCGTGGGGGAAGGCATGAGTGGTGTCGGTTCGAGGAAAATACGCAGACGTGCGCTTAACGGCGCGTCCGCAAGACGGGTTGCACGGCAGCGATGCTTTGGTTGCCCATGGGAGATCGTCCCATCGCCACATCGTCACGTTGGTTCCGTATAACGAAGCTGTTCACCGCAAAACGCTGTAACGCATCCTGTGTTAAAACACACAACAGCAAATGGAATTGCTTTCTATCATCATGCTGTATGCTGCCATGACCGCACGTGACTACGCTTACTGGATCAGCACGGGCCTGCTGTCGCTCATGATGGCCGGGTCGGCCTACATGTACTTTACCTCGCCCGCCATTGCAGCGTCCTTTGAAAACCTGGGCTTTCCAGCCTACTTCCGGATTGAACTGGGCATCGCGAAGCTGCTGGGCGTTGTTGCGCTCCTGGCACCTACGCCGCGCTTTCTGAAAGAGTGGGCCTACTTCGGATTCATCGTGTCGTTTGTCTCGGCCTTCATTGCCCACACTGCGGTGGGCGATCCGATCATGGATACCGTGATGCCGCTGGTGGCATTGACCATTCTGGCTGTGTCGTACGTTACCTACCGGAAGCGTCAGGCCATCCAGCATACGACCGAGCAGGCGGCGTAAGCGATCAAGCGCCATGCGACTGCAGCGCTGTTCTGTATGCGCCGCGCGGAGACGCGAACGCAACGACGCCGTCGTGCACTCAACTTTGCACGACGGTCTTCGTTGTTAATGCCTGTCAGATCGTGCCCCCAAATTTCTCATGCGGACTGCAGCCCCATGTCCATCGTCAAATACTTTTTTGAGGAGCCGGCGCTTTTGGAGCCGCCTGCGTCCGATGCCAACCCCGACGCTCGCCGCCGCACCGAGCGCTCGGCCCGTGCCAGCCACGATCCGGATGCTGATACGCTTCGCGCGCTCTTGAACCCGGCCACCGCCTACCGCGGCTATCTTGCGGGCACCGACCTGGAAGCCAATCGTGTGGGGCTTACGGCGCTTTCTGTTATGGATACGATGGTTCATGCCCTCACCGCCGTCTTTGCGCATCCGCACGTATGCGGCATCGCACCGGATGGCACGCTCAACGCCGACATGGATATGCAGGCGGTGCGCAGCTGGTGGACAACACCGCAGGGCGAGTGCGTGCTGGCGTGTGCCGACGCGCCGATCGATCCTACGCCGCTCCACGACGTGGCCCAGCAAGCGCGACGCGAAGGCTCCGCGGCGCTGCGTACGCTCATGGAAGCCGGTACCACCGTTTTCTTCAGCGAGCCCGCCCACGACGGCTTCGATTGGAGCTTTTTTAGCCCAGCGCCCGTACGCGACGCCCTTACCGATGCGCTCCGCACGCACGTGTCCGCCAACGAGGTGCGTTGCTTCGTGCTGCCGTTCCAGAAGGCACGCTCTGAATCCAAATTCTACTTCGAGCAATGGCAACTGAATCAGGCCTCGCTGCCAACGTACATCCAGGAAGTGTAGACGACGCGCCGTCCGATGCCGCGCAGTGGATGCAGCGTTGTCTGACGCTGGCCCAGCGCGGGGCCGGGCACGTGAGCCCAAACCCCATGGTGGGCGCGGTGCTGGTGGATGCGGATGGATCGGTGCTCGCTGAGGGCTGGCACGCCGAATACGGGCAGGCGCACGCCGAGGCGCAGGCCATTCGCGAAGCATTGGATCAGCACGGACCGGAGGCGCTTCGCCGGGCGACGCTCTACGTGAACCTGGAGCCGTGCAGTCACCACGGCAAAACGCCGCCGTGCAGCGACCTTATCATCGAAACGGGCATTCCGCGCGTGGTGGTGGGCACGGTCGATCCGTATCCGAAAGTGGCCGGACGCGGCATTGAGCGGATGCGGGCGCATGGCGTGGACGTGACCGTTGGCGTCGAAGAAGACGCGTGCACGCGGCTGAACGAAGCGTTCTTTCATCAGGTGGAGACGGGGCGTCCGCTCCTCACGCTCAAAATTGCGCAGACGCTCGACGGGCGCATCGCTACCACGACCAGGCACAGCCAGTGGGTCTCAGGGGCCAAAGCGCGCACCAAAGTCCACCAGTGGCGCGCCGACCTGGATGGCGTGCTCGTGGGCAGCGGCACGGCATCTGCTGACGACCCGCGCCTCACGGTGCGCCATGTCGATGGGCCGCAGCCCTGCCGCATCGTGCTCGACCGCACGGGTGCGCTTTCGCCGGAACTGAACCTATTTACCGATGACCACGCGGCCTCTACGATCGCTGTAATCGGCGCGGAGCGTGCAGCGCCGTCTTATGCCGAGGCGCTCACCGCACGCGGCGGACAGGTCCTACGCATCCCCGAAACGCCGAACGAGCATCTCGACCTGCACGCGCTGCTTGCCCATCTGGGCGCGCCCGACGGCCTTACGGAGCGTCCGCTGCAATCGCTCCTGGTAGAGGCAGGACCGGGCCTGGCCACGGCGCTCCTTCGGCAGGACCTGGTAGATCGCTTCTTCTGCTTTGTCGCGCCCAAGGTGGTGGGCAGCGGCATGCCGAGCGTGCGCGACCTGGGCATCCGCCGCATGGACGAGGCGCGTACCTTTGCCGATCAGCGCTGGACGACCGTAGGCAACGACCTGCTGTTTCAGGGCTATGTGCGAGCGGTGTGAGCGGGGGTTCTTCGGGAGCCCCTCTGCCCCCTACCTTGGCACAGACACCGCTTGTGACGCCGCTTCTCTCTCGGACGCTGGAGCGTCCGCATACGCGTCCAACGGGGGACCGTTGGACGCAGTAGAAATTTTGATAGCACCTCTCTACCCTGGCAGCGACGGTCCTCCGTCGCTGCTGACCACTCCTGAGGTGCAGCGGCTGGACACAATTCCGCCACACGCAGCGTATCAGCGGGCGCACGGTATCTTCATGACACATTCTCGGGACCATGGAACCGACTACAACAGACGCGCCACCCTCGCCCCCCGAGCCGCTCCCTAAAAAAGAGCGCTACACCTACGCCGACTACCAGCAGTTGCCCGAGGGCGCGCCCTACCAACTCATCGACGGATCGCTTGTCATGGCTCCCGCGCCGGCCACCCGCCACCAGCGCATCGTTGCGTATCTGTATCGCTCGCTGTATAATCATGCCCCAGACAGAGGCGAAGTGCTATTCGCTCCGATGGACGTCAAGCTCTCAGAGTCGGATGTGCTGCAGCCGGATCTGGTGTTCGTTTCGGAGGCACAGCGGGATCGCATTGGCGAGCAGGCCATCGACGGGGCGCCCGATCTGGTGATGGAGGTGCTCTCGCCCGCGACGGCGCACCATGACTTGACCACAAAGAAGCGTCTCTACGAAGTGCATGGCGTACGCGAATACTGGATCATTGACCCGGATAGCTCCACGGTGGAAGTACACACGAACACCGATGCTGGCTTTACCCAACACGCACGGCAGGTCGATTCCGGTACGGCTTCATCAGCATTGCTCGATGGATTGACGGTCGATCTTGATTCGCTGTTTGTGGCATAGCGCGCCCCGTTCGCATCCCCCTGAACAGTTCGTCTTTCGGGCAGCGGTTCAATGATAAGTGATTGTCATGTAGGCTACATCATCGTAGTCTGTCCCAACCCCCTCTGTCTGCCGACATCTCCCCCTTGGAAAAGGGGGAGAAACCCGAAGGGAGAGGGGGTTCGAACAAAACGAGGGTTCGGTGTCTCTTAGCTTTATCACTTAGAACCTGTTTTGATTTCAAGCTTTGCGAGGGAAAACGAACGGGAGTCCGCCTCGTTTTCGGTGGTGATCAAGCGTTTCACCGAAGACGATACCGAAGCTATGCGCAAAGACTATAGCTCCGACTTG
>NZ_PDEP01000019.1 GCF_002554705.1 Longimonas halophila
CAAGTCGGAGCTATAGTCTTTGCGCATAGCTTCGGTATCGTCTTCGGTGAAACGCTTGATCACCACCGAAAACGAGGCGGACTCCCGTTCGTTTTCCCTCGCAAAGCTTGAAATCAAAACAGGTTCTTAATGCTTATCGTTTTGCTTCTCGGCTTCACCGGCTGCACGAATGGCGGATCGCAGACGACGCATCCCGATGCCGACGGATTGGCGAGCTACTATGCCGATCACCTGGCAGGCAATGCCACCGCCAGTGGCGAGCCGTACAATCCGAATGCGCGTACCGCCGCCCATCGCACGCTGCCATTTGGCACACGAGTACGTGTCACCCGCGTGGATACCGGCGACAAGGTCATCGTGCGCATCAATGATCGCGGGCCGCAACAGCAGGAACGCATTGTGGATCTGTCGCGGCGCGCCGCCGAAGCCCTCAACATGATTGACGCAGGCGTCGTATCCGTTACGATAGAGGTGCTCGACGAGGGGGCTGCCGCGCGTAAGCCGGACACGGCTTCCTTGCCTTCACCAACGACCGCAGACTGATACCACCTGCTCGCTGTTTGTCCTGCTACTGTAGTTTGTGCACTATGCGATTCCTGTTGGCTGTCCTTGTTCTCGGGTTAGGCGGTGTCCTGCTTGGCTGTACCAGCACGGGCTCGATTGCGTATGAATCGGGCGCCACCGCTACCGGCGTTGCCAGCTACTACGGCGACAAGTTCGACGGGCGCACCACCGCCAACGGCGAAACCTTCGACAACAACGCATACACCGCTGCGCATCGCACCCTGCCGTTTGGAACGCGGGTGCGCGTGACTCGCACCGATACGGGCGCGCAGGTGACGGTACGCATCAACGACCGTGGGCCGTTTGTAGACGGGCGCATCATTGATCTGTCGCAGCGTGCGGCGCGCGATATCAACATGATCGCTGACGGACTGGCGGAGGTCCGCATTGAAGTGCTCGGTGAAGGCAACACCTCCTCCTCGCCCTCCACGCCTGCTGATGACAGCGATGCCACCTCGTGGTAGCGTTCCCCATTCGTATACCCCTGTACCTAAACCACTTGTATTTATGCTCCGTGCTGCTCTTTTCCTGACGTTGGGCCTGCTTCTGACACCGACGTTCGTCTGCGCGCAATCGTCTACCGCTACTACCTCCGACACGCTGCGCACCACTGGGAAAGCCAGCTACTACGCTGCGTACTTGGAGGGGCGTCCTACCGCGAGTGGACAGCCGTACGACCCTGAGCGCCTCACCGCCTCGCACCGCACGCTGCCGTTTGGCACGCGAGTACGCGTTACGCGCCGCTTTACAGAAGACAGCGTCACGGTTATGATCAACGATCGCGGTCCGCAGAAGCAGGAGCGCATCCTCGACCTCTCGCGCAGCGCCGCCGAAGCACTTGACATGATCGATGCGGGTGTGGTAGACGTGGAGATTGAGATCGTGGAGGAGCCGCAGGAGTAGTCTACGTGAAATGAGATGAATCAGCCCGCTCGCGTGGCTCGGGCCACTTCTTTTGCTTTCGGTGTGCGGTAAAGATCTGACAGGTCTCCGAAGACCTGTCAGATCTACTCGGGTCCAGAGCGCCTCCTCCCCCCGCGCGTGACAAACTCAGTGCGGGCATCAATCCCCAACGCGGGCCGCACCAACATGCACAACGCTGCTTTGCCTGCATAGCTGGAAGCAACACGCTCGAAGTCGCGCTGCATTGCTTCTCCCTGAATACGCTTACGTGCGCGACAGCTTGAACGAAGTGCGGTGGTATGGCGTGGGGCCGTGGGCGTCGAGGGCAGCGTAGTGGGCGCGGGTGGGATAGCCGACGTTGGTGTCCCATCCGTACTCCGGGTGCTCCTCGTGCAGCGCGTGCATCATAGCGTCGCGCTCGGTCTTGGCGATGATGGAGGCCGCGGCAATCGAGAGGCTTGTGGCGTCGCCCTTGACGACGGTTTCGTGCGGACACGGCGCGTCGTCGAACGCTTTGTTGCCGTCAATGAGCAGGTAGTCGGGGCGCGGCTGGCAGTCGTTGGCGGCGCGGCGCATGGCATGGAGCGAGGCGTACAGGATGTTTAGCCGGTCGATCTCTTGCGGCGAGCAGATGCCCACGGCCACCGCCTGGGCCTGGACCTCGATGGCCTCGCGCGCAGCGAGCCGCTTCTTGGCCGAGAGGGTCTTGCTGTCGGCCACCATCGGCAGGTCCACATCGTGGGGTAGAATGACGGCAGCAGCCACCACCGGCCCCGCCAGGCAGCCGCGTCCGGCCTCGTCGAGTCCAGCAATGGCCTCGTATCCAGCAGACCAGAGCGCGTGTTCTTTGTCAAGCATAAACAGAGGGTTGTGTAAAGAGGGATACGTAGGAGCGCCGCACCGGTGGATGCTTGGTGCCAGGCGTTGAGCGAATTGCATGGTACAAAACGTGTGCGGCGGAGGCGAATGCATGGCGGTCGTTTCCAACAACATTCGCAGAGCCGTGGGGGCGCATCACGTGATGGTAAAGATCTGACAGGTCGTTGGAGACCTGTCAGATCTATTCTGGCTACGGTGTTTGGGGAGGCAGAGCCTCCGGGTTTTACGTCACGAGGCAGAGCCTCGCGACGAGCGAGAGAAGAAAGAAAATGGGTAGCGGTTCAATGGTAAGTGATTGTCATATGGCCGACATCATCGGAGCCAGACAACCCCCTCTGTCTATCGACATCTCCCCCTTGGAAAAGGGGGAGAAACCCAAACGAGTCCGCAGGGCGACTCATGGAGCGCAGCGGAATAAAGGGAGAGGGGGTTCGAACAAGACAAACCTACATTCTACGATAGCCTTATCACTTAGCGTCTACCCACTACCAGAAAATGAATGCTCGTCGCATGGCACCACAGGCATGACCTACGGCCCCTCTGCCGTGCGACGCATGCTGGTCAGGGGCACTACAAGCATGACCCTTCGGGGCCCCTCTGCCCCGTCCTTCTGTGTCATACACGTCCGAGAGCGGATCGCTGGCGCGACAGTTCCCCTCTCCAGGGGGACGTGTTTAGCGGGCTTCAATAACCGCCCGGGACATTCCATGGGTCTACATGCTCACCTTCTCCCTTTTTTGTCACCTTGAGCGCAGCGGAGCGGAGTCGAAAGGTCTCCTACAACACCGGCACGGCATGTGCTCTACGAACATCTCTTCCTCCCTGACAGAAGCAGGCAGCTCAAGGGCTGGGGCACCTCCACATGAAGTGCTGCTTCAGATCCACCCCTCAGTCGCTGGCGCGACAGCTCCCCTCTCCAGGGGAGCAGGTTGGGTAATGCCTTCGTTTACACTGCCTCTGCGCTTACGCCGCCACGGGCTCGTACTGATCGGGCAGGTCGTTTTCGTAGAGCACGATGTCGCCAGACCGTAGCTGCGTGGTAAGGGCGTCTTGCGCGTCGAAGAGGGTATCGTGGACATGGATCTGCTCGCGGGGATAGCCGCCCTCCTGCAAGCCGCGCTGCAGCGCCCGGGTCTGGGCATCGCCCACAAGGTAGACGGCGTCGGCGGCACTTTCGGCGATGTGGAGGCCCAGCTCGTAGTTGGCGGTGTCCTCGTGCGCGCCCATTTCGACCATGCCCGGCGTTACGATGAAGCGCTGCCCGCCCTCAATCTCGCCAAGCAGGTCGACCGCGTTGCGTGCGCCCACGGGATTGCTGTTGAAGGCGTCGTCGATGATCGTGATGCCGTTTTCGGTACGCAGCTTCAGGCGGTGCTCCACCGGCTGCAGGCGGCGGGCCGCATGGGCCATCTGGCGCAGCCGCATGCCCATGGAGCGACCCAGCGCCACGGCCAGCAGCAGGTTCGTGACGTTGTGCTTGCCCAAAAGGCGCGTCTCGAAGACAGCAGTGCGCCCCTCCTCGTCGCGAATGGTGCAGGCGAGTCCGTTCGTGCTGTAGCGGATGTCGGTGGCTGCGATGTCGGCATCGGAATGGCCCTCGGCTGAGATGCGCCACACGGGACCGTTTGCGCGGCTCGCCATCGCTTCCACGTGTTCGTTATCGATGTTCAGTACGACGGGGCCGCCGGGGGCGGTGTGATCGATGATCGAGGCTTTCTCCTCGGCAATGGCCTCAACGGAGCCCATCGTTTCGAGGTGAGCCACGCCCACGGTCGTCACCATGCTGGCATCGGGCGTGGCGATGTCGCAGAGCTCGGCGATGTCGCCGGGGTAGCGCATGCCCATCTCCAGCACCAGCACCTGATGCTCGGGCCGCAGCTTCTCGTTTACCACAATGCAGATGCCCATCGGTGTGTTGTACGAGCCAGGTGTGGCCAGCACGTTGTAGGACTGCCCCAGCAGCTCGGCCACGATATGCTTGGTGCTGGTTTTGCCATACGACCCGGTGATGCCGACGACGTGCAGGTGGTCCAGGTCACGCAGCCGGGCGCGTGCCTGCCGTTTGAATCCCTCTTGGATCGCGTTTTCGACGGGGGTCATGATGAGCGCTGCAAGAGCCACCCAGAGCGGACCGCCCAAATCGGCCAGGTAGAGTGCAGCAATGCCGCCGAGGATGGCGGCGGGTTCGTCCCAGGCGTATCCGAGCCCCACCCCAGCGCCCACGAGTAGCGCCATGAGCATGCCGGCGGTGGTGGCCAGGCGTGTCATGCGGTCGGTGAAGGCCAGCGGCTTTTTCTCTTTGTCACGCCGGTAGCGCCGCGAGGAGATAAAGAGCAGCGGCCAGATGGCGAGCAGCGTCCCTGCTGCCGTCCACGCCTCACCTGTGCTGTATGCGAGGAATGCCCCGATGAGGGCCAGGGCGCCGAGGGCGTGTGACCATCCTGCAGCTACCGGACGCATAGCTGAACTCCGGCACCAGTTGATGTAGCGATCGAGCTTGTACGTCTCCAGCTGAAATACGTGCAAGAAGAACCGCAGGCGGCGCCACGCGCGCCATCCGGCAAAGCCGGTTGTGAGGAGCAGGCCAGCGGCAAGGAGCAGAGTGTACACAGGAACAGCAGGCGATGGTGGAAGCGAGGCTTACGAAGAGGCAGACCCAGCGGGAGAACCAGTATCAGACGCAGCATCAGACGGCGCGGTCTCGGACGATTCGCGTTGGGGATGCGCGAGGAAGTGCCGCACCGCCGCCGCTACCGTATCGAGCGCGTGCAGATGGGCATAGTGGTCGCCAGGTAGATCAATGTGTCCGGCATCGGGAATGTGGTCGACGAGGTACTGTACCTGCCGGTCGGAGATCGCCGTATCGTCTTCGCCCCGAAAAATGAGCGTCGGCACCGTGATGCGATGCACATCGTCGTCAAGGTGGTGGTTGACGGTGCGCACGAAGGTGCTTCGCATCACGCCCGAGAGCGCGTTGTAGTCGGAGGAGCCCAGCGCCTGCCAGAGCAGCGAGTGATGCAGCCAGTCGAGCGCGGGCGATTGCAGCGGTTCAGGCAGCCACGTAAACGGGGCCTTGATGGTGCGAGCAAGGGTGCCTTTCAGCCGTGTTGAAAGCGCCCGCTCCGGCTCGATGCCCGAGGGCGCCAGCAGAACCAGTTGCTTAACTAAGTCGGCATAGGAAGCATGACTGGCCATGTAGAGCGCGATGCGTCCGCCATTCGAGTGCCCAATAATTGGCAGCGGCGCCGTGGCCTCCGCATCAATGTAGTCAGCTATGAGCGCGGCGTGTTTGGGTACGCCCCATGGTTCGGGCGGAGGCGGCGAGTGACCGTGACCGGGCAGATCGAGGCAGTGCGTGCGATAGCGGTCAGTCAGGCGCTTAGCCACCGGCTGCATGTGCACGGTGGAACTGCCCCATCCGTGCAAGAGGAGCACGTCGGGCGCATCGGGCGGCCCAGCAATGGTGCGGTGGAGGTCAGTAGCAGTCAAGGGGACCAAAGCCGTGGTGAGTAGGTGCAGGAGCGGTGCTGCGCAGCGGATGAACGACCGCGCGATGCGACAATCGTCGAATGTGTTACGGGGAACGTTGTTTGGCACGCAGCCACGGCATACGGCGTTGCACGCAGCACGCAAAAAGAACCCGTGGAGTTTGCGTGTACGGCGTAGCCCCGGAAACCCTGTTCTGTAGCCTGCGTTTTGACTCATGTATTGTTGCTTATCTTCTCGCAAGCGGTTATACTTGCTGCGACGGTCGCTTCCGCACACGTCGCGTAATGAAGATCTACTGGTCGTTTCGGGCGGTTTGCCGTAGGCAGGCCTTGTCGGCCCGAGCTCTCCCTGGTTCTTACACATGAACCCCTCGATGGGGGCATTGCTACGATTTTGTTTGTATGCAACTGCCGCCTGTAGTGCAACGGGCATGCGAACAAGGCACGGTAGCTGACGCAGGTAGCAGAACGCACAGCGTCTTTATCCGCCTGCCGTGCTCTTGCAACGGCACGGTCGACCCGCCCCACACAATCTGTCCGCCAAGCCCCCCACTGCGTGGCTCTACGTGCCGCGTTTCCCTTTGTCTGTTTCTATCACGCAGCCCTTGCGCTGTGGTCGTTACCCAACATTTTAACGCCTACCTTTATGTCCGATAAAAAGTTTAAGCGTCTCCTTGAGCTCATCGGGAAGAAAAAATACGGGTTTATGCGCGAGCTGCACCCGGCGCTTCCTAAAGACGACGACGATCCGTTCATGCCGCCGCCGCTCATTCGCAAGTTTAACCTTCGCGATGGCGTAGTGGTAGAAGGCTCGCTCAAACCCGGACGCAAGGGCGGCATGCAGGTCGGCTGGATTGATACGGTGATGGGCCTGCCCCCCAAAGAGTGGGCGCAGAAAGAAAGCTTCGACAAGGGTGCCATTATCTATCCCGAAGAGAAGCTCAACCTCGTGACGGGGGCCGATGATGTGTCGATGCGCATCATGGATCTGGTCGCTCCGCTTGGGAAGGGGCAACGCGCACTCATCGTTGCGCCGCCGCGTGCCGGAAAAACGGTGCTGCTGAAGCAGATTGCTGCCGGCATCACGCAGAACCACAAAGAGGTGGACCTCATCACGCTGCTGATTGACGAGCGGCCCGAGGAGGTCACCGACTTCCGCCGTTCTACGCAAGCCGAGGTGTTTGCCTCCTCCAACGACCGCGGTGAGGACAACCACGTTCGCGTAGCCACGCTCGCTATGGAGTATGCCAAGCGCCTTGTCGAAAAAGGCAAAGACGTGGTCATGCTGCTCGACTCGCTCACGCGCCTGGGGCGCACCTTCAACCTGTTTGTGGATGGCAGCGGGCGCACGCTCAGTGGCGGGTTGGACGCCGAAGCTCTCAAAACCCCGCGCAAAATCTTTGGGGCCGCGCGTAACATCGAGGGCGGCGGCTCGCTTACCATTATCGCCACGGCGCTGGTCGAAACCGGCAGCCGCATGGATGACGTGATCTTTGAGGAGTTCAAGGGCACCGGTAACGCCGAAGTGGTGCTTGACCGCCGTCTTGCCGAGAAGCGCATCTACCCGGCCATCAACGTGCGCGAGAGCGGCACACGCAACGAAGAACGTCTCCTGGGCAACGTGCGTCTGCGCAAGCACAATCAGCTCTTCCGCGCCCTCAACTCGCGGCATCCCGTCGAGGCCATGCAGGCGCTCATTCGCCACGTGCGCAATAGCCCCACCAATGCGCACCTGCTCACCGAACTCGTGCCTGAGTAGAGCCACTACGCAGCCTGCGCTGCTTGCGGTGTCCTGCTTCTACAGAGCATCGCTTTTCACAGGACGTTACGATGGCCGCCCCGTGCGTGTCATGGTAGCGTCCTGTTTGCGTTTTGCATACCGTCCGCACCGACTATGGCCGATGCTTCTGATCCTTCAACAGACGCTACCTCGTCCGGCACTTCTGAGGACCACTCCGAAGAGCCGATTGCGGCCTATCAGGCCCCGATCCACGCATGGGACCCGTCCGATCAGCCCCGCGAGAAGCTGATGCAGGGCGGGCCCGGTGGGCTCTCGGATGCCGAGATCCTCGCGATTTTGCTGGGCTCCGGCACCCGCACCAGCGACGGACCCGTCTCTGCTGTGCAGCTTGGACAGACGCTCCTGCGCACGTTCGGCTCGCTCTTCGACGTGTCGCGGCGTCCGCTGAAAGAGCTGGTGCGCGTACGCGGCATCGGTCCGGCCAAGGCGGCCCGGCTGATGGCAGCGTTCGAGGCCGGACGTCGCTCCGCCTCGCAGCGCTCGGGCGATCAGGTACAGGTGGGCTGTCCCGGCGATGTGGCTGCGGTGTATGGCCCGCTCATGCGCGACCTCAAGAAGGAAATCTTCAAGGTGGTGCATCTCAACACTGCCAACATCATCATTGGCGACTACACCGTAAGCGAGGGCGGGCTGGCCTCCAGCATCGTGGAGCCACGCGCGGTTTTCGAGCAGGCCATTCTCGACAATGCGGCCTCGGTCATCTGCCTCCACAACCACCCGTCGGGCAACCCTGAGCCGAGCCGACAGGACATTCGCATCACGCGGCAACTCGTGGAGGCGGGCAAGCTCATGGGGATCCCCGTGCACGACCACCTCATCATTGCTGGGGACGCGCACACGTCGCTGGCCGAGCGCGGCGTTATGGAGTAGAGGGATAGATCCCACGCCTCTCTTTTTTTGGATGCAATGGCCGGGGTTGTACCAAAAATGCGCATTCAGGACAAACGCTCTTTTCCCTATGTACTCTGGTCCCCAATGCGCTATGTGGTATCGTTCGATATGCTATGCTGTACTATTTCTTGTCGTCGGGAGCTGGTGCGCCGGAGCGGCCCAGGCTCAGATCTGGGATCGCATGAAAGACCGCGCTGAGCGCGAGGTGGAGCGCCGCGCCGAAGACGTGACCTCGCGCGCGGTGAACTCAATACTTGACGAGATGGAGGACGCCGTGGTCTGCGTAGCCACCGACCCCGAGTGCATCTCGGAGGCCGAGGAAAACGGCGACCCGGTGGTCATTACCGACGAAGAGGGCGAGGTCGTGGAGGTGCGCGATGGCGATGAGCCGGGCGAAGCCGCTGCGGCGGTTGAAGCGGCTGGCGTAGACGCCGAGGTTGCCGAATCCGCCTCAGCGCGTCCTGGCGAGGGCGCATGGGCGAACTATGACTTTGTGCCCGGCAACCAGATTCTCTTTGCTACAAACTTCGAGAACGAAACCATCGGCCGCTTTCCGCAGCAGATGGAGTTTGTGGGGGGCATGATGCAACTGGTTGAGTGGGAAGGTCACACGCTGCTCGAATCCACCAACCTTGAAAGTCACATCCGCATCCCTCTTAGCGAGCCGTTGCCCGAGCGTTTTACCATCGAGTTTGATGCGTATATTTCGGCACGCCGACTTGGCATGAACATCGGCGTGTTGCTTTCGCCGACTTCGAACCCGCGCGATTTTCGTCGGGATGAACAATCGCATTTCGTGCTTGGACGCTCCGAGTCAGGGATTGGCGGTCCGAACGAGAGTTTCCGTGGGGTAACCGGGTATCACGATGAACTGACCCCGATTCGTATCGCTGTAGATGGCACCTACGGCACGATGTACGTCAACGAGCAGCGCGTAGCGAACATGCCTGTGCTACAGATTGAACGCAACGACTTCATTGAGATGGTCATTGGCGGCAGGAGCGAATCGCCCGCCTATATTTCCAACATCCGTGTGGCGGGCGGGGGCACGCAGCTCTACGACCGCCTGATGGCCGATGGGCGCGTCTCTACGCAGGGGATCTACTTTGCTACGGGAAGTGCCACGATTCGCCCGGAGTCAACCGGCACGCTCACCGAAATTGGGCGCATGCTGGCACAGAACGCGGATCTGCGTCTTCGCATCGAGGGGCACACCGACGATGTGGGCGACCCCGAATCCAACCGAGCACTCAGCGACCGTCGCGCCACGGCGGTGATGATGTATCTGGTGAACGAGCATAGCATTGACGCCAGCCGGCTCGAAGCGGTCGGGATGGGCGAGGATGCGCCGGTAGCCAACAACGATACCGAGGAGGGGCGCCAGAACAATCGGCGCGTCGAACTGGTGCGGCTGTGATTAGGTGCCCGTACATGCGCTCTACGTTGGGGGCAAGGGAGCGCTTCTGGTGGAGGCGCTCCCTTTTGCGTTGCATCCCTGATTGTCATTCAAGCGCCGATGTTTGCGCATCCCCAAACTCCTAAATCCGCCTACAGCCGTGGCAGTGTGATGCCGGTCTGATGCTGGTACTTGCCCTTCTTGTCGGCATACGAGATGCTTGGCGGATCGCCCTGCATGAACACGACTTGAGCGATGCCTTCGTTGGCGTATACTTTCGCCGGGAGCGGCGTGCCATTGCCAATCTCGATGGTGACGTGGCCCTCCCATCCGGGCTCCAGCGGCGTCACGTTTACGATGATGCCCGAGCGCGCGTAGGTCGACTTGCCCAGCACGATGCCCAGCACATCGCGCGGCATTTTGAAGTATTCGATGGAGCGCGCCAGTACGTACGAGTTGGGCGGGATGAGGATGTGGTCGTCGGTCGTTGTTTCGACCAGCGCGCGGTCGTCGAGGTCTTTCGGGTCCACAACGCTGTTGAACATGTTGGGAGTGAAGACGCGAAAGGCATCGGCCACACGCATGTCGTATCCAAAGGAGCTGAGGCCATAGCTTACCACGTCATCGCGCACCTGACGGTCAACGAATGGGTCGATCATGTCGTGGGTAGTGGCGCGTTCGGCAATCTGGGTGTCGTTAAGAACCATGAAGCAGGAAGAATCGGGAATGAATGAACAGGCACGAACAGGGAGGATTTACCATCCGCTACGGGGGGAGGCCGAGCGCGGTGTGTTGGACGACGATGCGGATTCAACACCGCTGGGCTGAGCCGATGGGATGCGGCGGGCCGTCCAGTAGCGCTCCGTCCAGTACGAGGTGTGTAAGTTCGACACGGCAACACCCTGACTGGAGGAGGCGTGCACGAAGCGGCCATTTTCGAGGTAGACGCCGACGTGGCGCGACTTGTCGAGGCGGAAGAAGACGAGGTCGCCGGGGCGCAGGTCGCGCGAATGCACGCGCGCGCCGGTACGCACCTGCGCTCGGGTGGTGCGGGGGAGGCGGACATCAACCACGTCGCGATAGAGCGTCTGCACAAAGGCCGAGCAGTCGATGCCGCGCCGCGTGGTGCCGCCCCACTGGTGCGGTACGCCTTCCCATCGGGCGGCTTCGGTCTTCCAGCGCTCCAACAGATCGGAGGAGGGAGCAGACGATTCGGGAGCAGGCGTCTGTGTTGTAGGGGCACTGCTTCCGCATCCCCCAGCGACCAACGCCAGCATGCCAGCAATGACAAGAGGGAGCCAGAGGCGATGGATTGCTGCTTGGAAGTTCGTCATAGCAAAATGAGGCCAAACAAAACGGAGACAGGGTATTGCGTAGCCGGGACGCGCAACGCGTAGGTAACGCCTACGCACAACGCGTGCAGACGTTGTGCAATGCGGAGCGGCACCGCTTACGCATCGGATCACACAGACGTCAGTAAGGTTCACACTATCCACGATTCGTTGTACTGCCCCAACTTCTTCGCTGTTATGCCTTATCCTGAAGCCATGGTCAAGCCGATGCGCGCCGAACTGACGCGCCTGGGCGTTACCGAGTGTACTGATGCCGAGGCGGTTGACGCGGCCTTCGACGACGCGAGCGACGGCACGATGCTGCTCGTCATCAACTCCGTGTGTGGATGCGCAGCAGGCAACGCGCGCCCGGCGGTGGCTATGGCCACCCAACTCGACGTACAGCCCGACGAGTACGTCACGGTCTTTGCCGGACAAGACCTGGACGCGACCGAGCGGGCGCGAGAGCACTTGGCGGGCATTCCGCCGTCGTCGCCGTTTATGGCGCTCTTCAAGGACGGACAACCGGTCTACGTCATTGAACGTAAGCACATCGAAGGGCGCAGCGCGAACGCCATTGCGGGTGACCTGAAAACAGCTTTTGAGGCGTACTGCACGGGCGATGAAGTGCCCGCCGATGCGCCGTCGGCCCCGAATGTGGGGGCGTCGGGCACGCCAGATGTACCGTCGAGCTTCCAGTCCATTTCGTGATGTGCCATCCCTGATGCGCTGCTTTTGTGGCGCACACACCTATGCCAACGGCCCGCCTCCAGACAACTGGAGACGGGCCGTTTCCTTTTTTGTAGAATGCACCAGCAGTTCGGTTACAAGATGTACTGGCTCAGGTCGCGGTCGGTGGCAATAGAGCTGAGACGGTCCTTCACCATCTCGGCATCGATGACAAGCTCGGTGTCATGAATCTTGTCAGGCACATCGTAGAGGATGTCTTCCAGGAGCGTGGTCAGGATGGTGTGCAGGCGGCGCGCGCCGATGTTTTCTACCTCGGCGTTGACCTGTGCTGCCACGCGGGCGATTTCTTTCACGCCCTCATCCTCGAAGGTGATGTCGACATTCTCCGATTCCAAAAGCGCCCGATACTGCTTCAGCAGCGCGTTTCGGGGCTCTTGCAGGATGCGGTAGAAGTCGTCTTCGTCGAGGTTGTTGAGCTCCACGCGGATGGGAAAGCGGCCCTGCAGTTCCGGAATCAGGTCACTGGGCTTGGAGACGTGGAACGCCCCGCTGGCCACAAACAGGATGTGGTCGGTCTTGACCATGCCGTGCTTGGTCTGCACGTTCGACCCCTCCACAATAGGCAGCAGGTCGCGCTGCACACCCTGGCGCGACACGCCTTGCCCGGCGCCGCCGCCACCTTGGTTACGCTGGCCGCTGTCGGAGGCCACCTTGTCGATCTCATCGATGAAGACCATGCCGGTTTCCTGAACGCGCTGTAGCGCATCCTCCTTGACCTGGTCCATGTCAATGAGCTTCTGCGCCTCCTCTTGCGTCAGAATCTCACGGGCTTCGTCGACGGTGACGCGCTTTTTCTTGCGGTTGTTGCCGCCGAGGTTGCCAAACATTTCTTGCAGGTTCACGCCCATCTCCTCCATGCCCATGGGGCCGAAGACCTGCATCATGGGCGAGGACGAGTCGCTCGACACTTCAATTTCGATTTCGCGATCGTCGAGCTCGCCGTTGGCCAGCTTCTCGCGAAACTTCTGGCGCGTGCGCTGGCGCAGGTTTTCCTCGTCGGTGCGGGCGGGGCTGTCGTCGCTTTCATCGTCGCGCTGAAGGACAAAGCCGGGGCCGTTGACCTCGCTGGCAGACGCGGAGCGGCTTTTGCCTTTGTCGGCAGGCGGAATAAGGACATCAAGGATGCGTTGCTCGGCCTGTTCGCGCGCCCGTTCTTGCACGGCTTCCTTGTGCTCTTCTTGCACCAGGTTGACGGCAATGTCGGCCAGGTCACGAATCATGCTTTCCACATCGCGTCCTACATAGCCGACCTCAGTAAACTTGGAGGCTTCGACCTTGATGAACGGCGCACGGGCGAGCTTGGCGAGGCGACGGGCAATTTCGGTCTTGCCAACGCCGGTGGGCCCAATCATAATGATGTTGTTGGGCATAATCTCGTCGCGCATATCCTCGGGCGCGTTGCGACGGCGCCACCGGTTACGCAGCGCAATGGCTACGTTCTTCTTGGCATCGTCTTGCCCAATGATGTACTGATCGAGCTCCTCGACAATCTGCCGAGGCGTCAATTCATCTAACGAGGGATGGGTGGCCATAAAGGTAGCAGGGTAATCGAGAGTAGCAGTAGAAAGAAACAGGGGGAGGCCAAAGGCACGGTGCTGCCGTTACGCGTACGGATCCGACTCCTCAGCCCGGTCGTCTTCGAGGTCAGGCTCGGGGTCGGCGTCAAGGTCGTCGTCGTATGCGTCCTCCTCGTATTCGTCTTCGGCATATTCATCGAGACTGGACGGCTGGACCGGCCCGTAGGGGGCTTCGCTATCGTCGGGGTCAGCCGAGGCCTCCTCAGCAGGCGTGCCATTGCTGTATCCGCCAAACGTGCGTTCGCGGTAGTAGTCGTCGAGGATTTTCTGTACGTCTTCGTGCTCCTCGTTGACGATAAGCACCGTATAGTCGTACGGGTAGCCGTCGCGTTTCTCCAACCAGACGGCGCCGGCGGCTTCCAGGTCGCTTACAAGGGCTTTCGGGTCATAGCCCTCGCCCAGCTCTTCCGAGATCTTGCGCAGGAGTGGGGTGAGGTACACCTCGTCGTACTGCCCAAAGAACTCTTCAGTGACTTCGATGGTGGCCCGCAAGATGGGGTCGTCGATGGGCTCTTGCTGGGCGGGCGGCGCGCTGTCTCGGGTGCGGCGGCGACTGGGACGGTTCGCCCGTTCGCGCGAGTTTAGGGCATCGCGCGTAGTCGAGCCCAGCATGTTGCGGGCGTCGAGGTACGTCTCTTCTTCGAGGTACGGTCCAATCGCATCCCCCTGGGGCGGATGCACGGCTGCGACCAGTGGACGGACGCCGCGCTCGCGGATGGCGCGGGCCAACGGCAGGTACGGACGGTCGCCTGTTACGATAACAATCGAGGTGATGTCGGGGCGCTCGTGCAGCAGGTGAATGACATCTGCCGTAAGGTGCTGTTCGGAGGCGTTGAGCTGCACAGCTGTGGGCGTGGTCTGGGGCGCAAATCCTTGCTCATAGAGCTCGGATTCGGCCTCGCCCGGTTCGGCATTTGGCAGGGTGGCGAAGTCGGCATACGCACGGGCGAATACCGTGGGAGTGTCGTCTCCCTCTTCAAGATAGCGCCGTACCTTATCAATGATGCGCATCGCAAGGGCATGCGGAGCGCGTTCGGTGTCTTGGGCATGCAGCACCGTGTACACATTGTCGTAGTCAACAAAAAGTGCTGCGCGCTGTGGTCTGGATTGCGGGTTGGTTCGTGTAGGCATAATCGGTAGATCAGTCAGCGTTTACTTTATATTATGGGTTCTATGCCCCGTGGAGACGTTTCTTTGCGTTGGTATGAGGGATGCTACGGCATGCATCCCGTACGTTATATGTAGTACTGCGTGGTAGCAGCAAGGATCAACGGTGGGAGAGCCGGGATGCCGCCCTGCACCGAGCCTCTGATGCAGGCGGAAGCGTCTCGTTAGGGAGTCGTTGTCACGCATCCGTCACGCATCCGACGATAGGTCCAGAATGGTGCGGTGGTGGTTGGTGTAGATGCAGATATCTGCAGCCTGGCGCAGGCCTTCCTCGACAAGCGTGTGTGCGTCAAGGTCGGGGGCGTGTTTTTTCATCGCCCGTACGGCAGCCAGTGCGAACGAGCCGCCCGAGCCAATAGCCAAGACGTCGTCATCGGGCTCGATGACGTCGCCGCTTCCGCTCAGTACGAGCAGCCGGTCGTTCGAGGCCACGGCCAGGAGGGCTTCCAGCTTGCGCAGGTAGCGGTCGGTGCGCCAGTCTTTTGCCAGTTCGACCGCGGCGCGCGTGACATTGCCGCCGTACTCTTCGAGCTTCTCCTCGAATCGCTCAAACAGCGTAAAGGCATCAGCTGTTGAGCCTGCAAAGCCCGCTAAGATTTCGTCGTTGTACAGCGTACGCACTTTTTCAGCCTCGTGCTTCATGACGGTGTCTCCCATGGTGGCTTGCCCGTCTGACCCCATAGCAATCTGGCCATTATGACGAACGCCAACGACGGTGGTCCCATGCAGAGGCAACGAGGTAGACATATAAGAGTCAGGGCCAAGTTAGGAAAATATGTTTGCTTTACAGCACATCTCATACATTCAGTGATAGCTGCAGTTCGGTAACTTAGCGCGGATATTCCGCCAGTATGTTAACGATTTGGTCTTGGATGATGCGCAGCGGACGTGTGCTGCCTACGTGGTTGTTGGCCATGAGGGCAAAAGCAAAGGGTGTGCCCTCGAACGAGGTCACGTATCCGGCCAGGCTGCTGTTGTTAGAGAGCGTCCCTGTTTTGGCGCGTACGTTGCCACGGGCGGCCGAGGCTCGCTGAAAGCGATACTCCAGCGTACCGTTTTCGCCTCCCACCGGCAGCGACTGTAGAAAAGCGCGTCGCACCGCCGGGTTGGGATGCTCGTGCATGTAAGCCAGCACCCGCACCAGCGCCTGGGCCGAAACCAGGTTGTAGCGCGAAAGGCCCGAGCCGTCAACCAGGCGCTGCCGGGTCGGGTCGCCGCCTGCCCGCACAATGAGGTTGCGCATCAGGTGCACGCCCCGTGCACGCGTGCTCTCGGCCCGCAACGAATCGCCATGAGCTACGGCGCCCAGCGTGTGAACCAGCTGCTCGGCGTAGAGGTTGTTGCTTTCGGTGTTCATCTCGCGCACCAGGCGGGCCAGGCGGGGCGAATAGACCGATGTGAGCGTATCGCGCACCGCAGGCGGAGTGTCGAGGAGGCGCCACGAAGTCGCTTGCCCCTCCACGCGCACACCGGCCCGCCGTAATGCCTCATTGAAGACATAAGCGGCAAACACCGTCGGGTTGTCTACAGTCACCTGAAATCGCGTTGACCGCCCGGTGGGGATGGTGCCTTCGATCTCAACCACGTTTTGGCCGCGTAGGCGGCGGTAGCTCCGCGACAGAGCGCTACCTGCAGGCCCGCGTTGTAGCTGCTGACTTATGGTAACGTACGATGTGCTGTCGGGCCACCACCGCACCTGGGGGGCCTCGGCCCGTGCGGGCGCGCCAATGGCAATATCGATGACGTTGCCATGGTACGAGAGGGCACTATGTTGGGCGGCGTAGGCATATGAGGCATCGTCCCAGCTCCATCCCGGTCCCATCCCAGGCGCATCGAACCGCGAGTCGTCGCCGATGACGTTGCCTGTAATGCAGTCGATACCCGCTTGTGCAAGCCCCTGGGCCCAGTTCGAGAAGAGGTCGGCTGTTGCGTCCGCGGCTCCAAGCGACGGATCGCCGCTGCCGTGCAAGACCACATCGCCCTGAATGCAGCCATCGCGCACAGGGCCTGTGCTCGTCAGTGCGGTTTGGTAGCGAAAGTCAGGACCCAGCAGGTCGAGTGCAGTGGCCGAGGTAAGGACTTTCACAGTCGATGCGGGAATCATGCTGGCGGCCCCTCGATGGTCCACGACAGCCTCTCCGGTTTCCAGGTTCACAACGAGTGCGCTCCAGGTGCCGCCGCTGTCATGCTCGTCGATAATGGTGTCTATCTCCTCGCGCATCTGCGCGGCCCACGAGTATTGCGCATGGGCTGCAGGGGCCGTCCACGCTGCGATCAGGATTCCGGCGCACAGCGCATACAGAGGGAGGCAAAGGCGGTCATTCATGGCAAAGTAGGATGTGCAATGATGCGAAACGCGTTGTCAGGGTGCTGCTCCGTTCGGGTCCCACCGAACGAGTTCATCCAGCATGATACGACAGACCCAGGGAGCGCCGCTACGAGTCGGCTGGGGCGAGGCGTACGTAGTCGTATCCCAGCGTGCTGTCGGCAGGCAGGTCGTAGCTGGACGGGCGCACGCGTATCACGAAGGCGTGGTCGAGCGCATGCAGCGCTACTGCCGGACGCAGCGTGATGGCCAGGTCGTTGCGTCCAGGCCGCGGCTCCACCGTCTCGATGGTGCCGATGGGCCAGCCGCTTGGAAAGACGCCGCTGTGTCCACTTGTCGATACACGCTGCCCAACTTCTACCGGTTCAGTTTTTACGACATGCTCCATAGCGAGGCGGTTGAGGGCATCGCCCTCCCAGCGCACGACGCCTTCGGCCCCCACAGATTCGATGCGTCCGGGTACGCGAAAGTCGGTGTTCAGAAAGGGGAGCACGCGGCAGAAGCGCGGGCTTACCAGCAGTACAGTACCTACGATACCATCGGGGGTAACCACCGGCATGCCGGGTTCTATGCCATCGCGCCGGCCTACGTCCAGCGTAAGCACGTTTTGTTGATGCGTAAGGTCCTTCTGTAAAATACGTGCTGCCGCCAGTGTGGTATCGGTCACAACGCTGTCGGCGCGAGTTTTCAGTTCCAGCATGGCTTCGAGGGCCTGGTTGCGGGCGCGGGCATCGCGCGAGCGCGCCACTTCACTCGATAGCTCGATGTTGCGGGCACGGAGGGTCTCGTTTTCTTGGAGCGCCCGCGTGTAGCGCCCCACCCACGCAAACTGCTGCTCAATGCGGGCCGTGACCTCCATGCCATAGGTACGCAGCGCCTGGTTGAACGGACGATTCACTGTTACGAGCACCACGCAGGCTACGAGCAGCAGCCCAAGAAACACGGCCCAGTCGCGGATGCTTTCCCACTGCGAAGCGTCCATGTGGAAGCGTCCCGGTGTGCTTGGGAGAAACGATGAGTGTCGCGGATGCTAAAGAAAGGCGCTTGTCGTGAAGCGGAGACGCATGCTAAATAAGGACGCGCTTGTACTGCTCCAGATTTTCGAGGGCGGTGCCGGTGCCGCGTACCACGGCGGTAAGCGGGTTTTCGGCAACGTATACGGGGAGTTCTACGCGGTCGCGCAGCATTTCGTCGAGGCCATGCAGCATAGCACCGCCACCGGTGAGCATGATGCCGCGCTCTAAGACATCGGCGCCAAGCTCGGGCGGGGTGCGTTCCAGGCACCGCAGCACCCCGGCGGCAATCTGGTCGAGGTTGTCGCGCAGGGCCTCGCGCACGTTCACCGACGAGATGGTGCGGTCTTTAGGGATGCCACTCACCAGATCGCGTCCGCGCACGGAGAGCTCCAGTTCGGTGTCCAGCTCAATCGCGCTTCCAATTTCGCACTTGATGCGCTCGGCGGTGCGTGAGCCAATCAGCAGGTTGTGGTTGCGCTTAAAGTACTGCACCACCGCGTTGTCGATTTCATTGCCGCCCACGCGAATCGACTCGTCGATGACGATACCCGAGAGCGCAATGACTGCGATTTCGGTGGTGCCCCCGCCAATGTCAACGACCATGTTGCCTACGGCTTCGCTGACGTCGAGTCCGATACCAATCGCGGCAGCCATCGGCTCGGAGATGAGATGCACCCGCTTGGCCCCGGCGTGCTCGGCGGAGTCGCGCACGGCCCGCTTTTCGACTTCGGTAATGCCGCTGGGTACGCACACCACCATCGAGCGGATGGAGGTGAACCAGTTGCGGCGCACCTTCTGCATGAGGCCGCGAATCATCTGCTCGGCTACCTTGAAGTCGGCAATTACGCCGTCTTTGAGCGGCCAGATGGTTTCGATGTCTTTGTGCGTGCGCTCGTGCATCTGGAGCGCCTCGTGGCCAATTTCACGCACCTCGCGCGTACTGTGATCTACGGCGACGATGCTGGGCTCGTTGAGCACAATGTCTTCGCCACGGATGTAGATCAGCGTGTTGGCTGTGCCCAAGTCAATGGCCACGTCTTGCGTGAAGTTGAAAAACATAGAAGAGAAAAGCCGTCAGTGTGTTGGAAAAAACCGGGCGGGGAGGCGTAGACCGGTAGCATGCCGCGGCTGCATTGCCAAGCGCACCTGCTGCATCCGCCTTTCCC
Source organism: Longimonas halophila (assembly GCF_002554705.1). Classification (GTDB taxonomy): domain Bacteria; phylum Bacteroidota; class Rhodothermia; order Rhodothermales; family Salinibacteraceae; genus Longimonas; species Longimonas halophila. Next base: position 19,256 of record NZ_PDEP01000019.1, read on the forward strand.
ATGCATTGCCCCGAGAAAAGATTCACACCGGGGCGGTGCCTTCCAGGTTCACGGGGTAGATTATCGGGGAAGGCACAAATCCGGCAGCTACGTCTGGTTGAGTAGACGCCGGTTAGTGGCAGAAGTGGCGCGTGCCCGTGCATACCATGGCGATGTCGTGGGCGTTGGCTGCAGCAATGACTTCGTCGTCGCGGATGGAGCCGCCCGGCTGAATGGCTCCGGTGATGCCGTGCTCGGCGGCAGCTTCGAGGCCATCAGCAAACGGAAAAAACGCGTCGGAGGCCACCACGGCGCCGTCAAGCGAAAGGTCTTCCTCGGCGGCTTTGCGTACCGCCAGCTCCGAGGCATCGACGCGGCTCATCTGTCCGGCTCCAATGCCGAGCGTGCGTCCGTCGCGGACGTACAGGATGGCGTTGCTCTTTACGTGCTTCACCACGCGCCATGCAAAATGCATATCGCCCCACATGGCGGCGGTGGGTTCGGCATCGGTCACGACCGACCAGGCAGCGCGGCTTTCGTTGAGCGGAGCCGACACCGGGTTGCGGTCTTGTACCAGCAGTCCGCCCGCCACCGAGCGCACCTGATGGCGCGGGTCCTCGCGCAGCGATCCGGTCTGGCGGAGCAGGCGGCGCTTTTTCTTCTCTTTCAGCAGGTCAAGCACGCCCTCTTCGTACTCGGGCGCAATGATGACTTCGGTGTAGATAGAGTTGATTGCTTCGGCGGTGGCGCGGTCGAGCGCTTGGTTCACAATTACGATGCCGCCAAAGGGCGACTTGGTGTCGGTGGCAAAGGCGCGCTCGTAGGCGTGCAGCAGCGTGTCGGCAGTGGCTACGCCGGTGGGATTCGTATGCTTGAGGATGGCACAGGTGGGGCCGTCGTCGCGGAACTCGTCGATGAGGGCGAGCGCGGCGTGCACATCGATCATGTTGTTGTACGACAGCGCTTTGCCGTGCAGGGGCTTTACGAACGAGAACGGCGTGCCGTAGAGCGCGGCACGCTGGTGCGGATTTTCGCCGTAGCGCAGGTCCTGCGCCTTCCCTTCGACGGCAATGTAAGGGGACGGCAATGCGTCGTCGGCGTCGCTATCTACGCTGCCCAGGTAGTTGGCAATGGCGGTGTCGTAGGAGGCCGTGGCCGCAAAGGCGCGCCCGGCCAGCGTGCGGCGTAGCGGTAGCGGCAGGGCACCGTCGTGGTCGTTCAGGGCCTGCACCACCTCTTCATACTGGTCGGTGTTCGACACTACGCCCACGTGGTGGTAGTTCTTCGCCGCTGCGCGCAGCATGGTGGGGCCGCCAATGTCGATGTACTCCAACAGCTCTTTTGGCGACAGGTCGCTGCGGTGGCGCGCCTGCTGAAACGGATAGAGCGAACCGACGACCAGATCAATCGGGGCAATGCCCTGCGCCTTAAGCTCGTCCAGGTCGCTCGCTTCGTCGCGGCGTGCCAGCAGTCCAGCATGAATAGCCGGATGCAGGGTCTTCACGCGCCCGTCGAGCATCTCGGGCGCACCGGTTACGTCGGTCACGTCGGTCACGGGCAGGTCGGCATCGCGGAGCGCCTGCGCCGTGCCGCCGGTCGATACCAGTTCGGCACCATGCGTGTGCAGCGCCTTGGCCAGCGGCACCACACCGTCTTTGTCGTACACCGAGAGCAGTGCTCGCCGGATGCGAACGGGCGACTCGGGGGCGTTGGGGGCGTCAGTTGTGGGACTGGGCATGAGGGGGTGGTTCTGGATGAGAGAGCGAGTCGTTAGTAACGGTTACGGTGCGGTCCTGTACCTGAATCTGCCCGCGTGCAAACTGTCGCAGCACCGCCGGGTACAGCCGGTGCTCCACCGCCAGCACGCGCTGCTGCAACGCGTCGACGGTATCGGTGGGAAGCACGGGCACCGGCTGCTGCGCCACAATTGGCCCATCGTCGTAGGCATCGTTCACCAGGTGCACGGTTACACCTGTCCAGTGGACCCCAGCGTCAAGTACTGCCCGATGCACGCGGGTGCCGTACATGCCAGGTCCGCCAAACGCGGGCAGCAGCGACGGGTGGATGTTGGTGATGCGGTTGGGATAGGCATGCAGCACCGGGGCCGGGATCTTCTTCAGATAGCCTGCCAGTGCAATGAATGAGGTGGTCCAATCATCCAGGACGCGACACAGCGCCTCACCAAAAGCAGCAGGCGTGTCGTAGTCGGATGGCGAATGCACCGCTGTGGGGATGTCGTGGGCGCGAGCGCGGTCGAGGGCGCCGGCGGTGGAGCGATCGCTTACGCATCCCACCACGGTAGCCGGGAGCAGGTCGTCATCAATCGCATCGAGGAGCGCCTGCATGTTGGTGCCGCCCCCCGAGGCAAAGACAGCGAGACGAAGATTGGGCATGGGTATATCGGTGCGGCATGGGCACGAGCAACACATGTAAGATGCGATTCCGCACCGCACAAGTGCCACCCGCTGGCGTCAATTTGTCTAATTTTGGGATTCAGCAGGCGGCTCTGTATCCCCCATAGCTTCGGGGCAACGGTCGTCTGGATAGCACACAACCGGGGCGGCGGGGGTGCTGGTGTCGAGGCGTACCGGCACGCCCATTGGCCAGATGCAACGCGGCATGAGGTGCCCATACGGCACCTCCGCGAGTACGGGGTACGGACGATCCGCAAAGTAGTCGCGCAGCACGGTGTCCATCGACAGCGTGGGCTGTCTCACAACGTCGGGCACTGAGAACTGGCCGAGAAGCACCCCGGCGAGATCATCGAGCACCCCGGCAAGCTCCAGATGCATGAGCATCCGGTCAACGGCGTAAGGCGGCTCCTGTACGTCTTCAAGCAGCAAGATGGCGCCGGTCAGGTCGGGCATGTGCGGGGTGCCCAGCAGGCGCGTGAGCACCGAAAGCGTGCCGCCCAGAAGCGGGCCGCGCGCCGTGCCGGTCGTCCACGGCGTGGGCGGTGGATGGCCGTGCCAGGCGGGCGTGTACGGGGCCGGGTCGGTGCTCCGAAACACCTCGGCGCGCATGGCCGCGGGCAGTTGGGTCCACTCGGTGACGACCGGACCCGACAGGCTGGGCCAGCGCAGATGCGTCCAGCAGGCCCATTGCAGGGCCGTAATGTCGCTGTAGCCCACAATCCAGCGCGGTGTAGCGCGGGCCATGGCATTCCAGTCGAGATGCGGGAGCAGGCGCATGGTGCCGTATCCGCCACGTGCGCACAGCACGGCTTCGACACCGGGGGCGGTGAGGGCACGCTGCAACTGGGCGGCGCGCTCCGCATCAGGCATCGACAGATAGCCGTGCGGTGAGGAGGGAGCATAGGCTTCGATGAGCGTCCACTCGCGTTGAAGCGCTTGCACACCCGCCGTGTAGCGCGCGGCCTGTCGCGGTGCACTGGCGGGAGCCACGATGTGAGCGCGGGCTCCGGGCTGCAAGACCGGCATTGCAGCGGTAGTTCGATTCATGGAAAGAAGTGTCTATTTCGTGTCAGCATCCGAACGACCGGGCGCGGATGAGTCCGACGCCTCCCCCTGACCGGGCCGCTGGCTGCGTTGCTCGTTTTCCAACTGCTTGATGCGTCGCCGATCGCGCAGGCGGGACGGGGTCAGCGCCAGCACGCCCACCAGTACACCGATGATAAACGTGGACACCAGCACCAGCGCAGCGGATCCTTCGGTGCTCGCGAAGAGCAGGTTCACGCGGATAGGTTGCGTGTTCTGGAGTGCAAAGAGAATGGCTACGAAGAGCAGAACGAGCGCGCCGACCATGGACAGGCGCGTGCGAATGGTTGCAAAATCAGGCATAGACAGGTCAGATGGACGACAGAGCGTAGAAAAAGATAGTACGGACACAGCGCGGATGCAACATCAGTTGGATGCTGAAGGCAGTGCCCTATGAGCCACATATTCAACCGGATTCGGATTGCGAGGCGGGTTCCTCGGGAGCGGGGCGCGCGGCTACGGAACGCCCCTTCCACGACACGTTGTGCGTCCAGTGGTGCCAGGCCGAGTCTATTTGAAGCACTGCCCCAGCCGCATATGAAAGCGGAGCCAGCAGCGAGATGGGCCACGCAATGCCGTTCCAGCGATCGGTAGCCACCTTGACGCCAAACACGCTGATCCACAGCCACGGTACGACCCACGGTGCAAGCACGAACGTGCTGGTGTAGAAGGCGCAAAGCAGCACAAACGCCAGCGGATGTCCGCCCATGAGCAGGTACGCGTTTTTCCGAAAGCCCCGCCAGGCCGCCTGCGTGTCGGGGTACATGTAGACCGTAAGCTCGTCGCGCACATCCCACAGGTACGGCACCACACCGTTGGACTTCAGGTAGCGGCCAATCTCCACGTCTTCGAGCACCTTGCCGCGCACATGCCGGTGCGGCTCGTGGGTGTGGTAGGTGGCGGCATCGAGCATCCAGAACTGTCCGTTGAGCGCGCCCAGCGACGGGGCATCGACCCATTTGACGAGGGGCCAGGGCAGTCCGGTAAGCATAGCGTTGGGCACCAGGCTCACGAGCCACGCTGCCCCACCCCGCAGCCGGGGTAAGCCGGTGGCCACCGAGGGGGTAGGGCGTGCCGCAAACTGCTGGGCCCAGCGGGCAACCGCCTCGGGATGATGCAGTTCGGTGTCGGCATCCAGAAAGATGTACCAGTCGCCGGTAGCGCGCTGGGCCAGCTGGTAGAGCGCATGCGGTTTGCCGAGCCAGCCCGTAGGCAGCGGCGTGCCGGATACCAGATGCAAGCGGTCGTCGTTGAACGAGGCAACGACCTCGGCGGTGGCGTCGGTGGAGCGGTCGTCGTACACCCAGATTTCCAGCGGGGTGTGGGTCTGCGACAGCAAGGATGGCAGCAGCCGTTGCAGGTTTTCGGCTTCGTTGCGCGCCGGAATGAGCACCGAAATAGAGGCAGCGTCATCGGGAGATGCATCGGCATGGAGCCCGCGCGAGGGCCTATGCATCCACAAGTACACAAAATTGGCCGCAAGCACCCCGGCTACGCAGATGTGAATGCCAATTAGAACGGCAGCAAAGGATGACATGCACGAAGGGGGCCGGGCAGAGGGGATGCGAAAGCGGAGCACGCCGCACGAAGCCTTGCGCTGCTACACGCGGGGCGGCGATTCGAGGAACTGCTGGTAGAGCGGCGGCAGATTGGACTCGGCCAGCTTGTCGTAGAGCGAAGCGGCTTCGGTGTCTTGGTTGGCCTCTTGCAGGGCAATCCAGTGCCAGATCATGGCCTCCTCCTTGTCAATGGACACGTCGGGGTGGGCGTCCAGCACGGTGCGCAGCTGCTCAAAGCACGTGGCTGCAGCATCGGGGTCGCGCCCGGCAATAGAGGGTCGGTAGAGCAGGGATTGCCCCTCAACCAGCAGCACAAACGGGTTGAAGCGATCGCGCTCTTTGGCTGCGCTGAGCACGTTCATAGAACGGCGTCCGTAGCGCAGAGCGCCCAGCATGGACGCTTCGCCCGCGCGGTACGCCCAGAGGCCCGAGAGCACGGCCAGCTCCTGAGCGGTGCCGTCGTCAAGGCTTTTCGGTAGATCGTTAAGCAGGTCGGCCTCTTCGGTGAGCGGATAGAGGCGATAGCGGTAGAGGAGGTCCTCGAACCGGCCTTCGGCATTCTGCAATCCGGTGCGCAGGCGCTCCACATCTTGCTCGGCGTAGTAGATGTGCGAGGAGTCGGGCATGGCAGGCGCACGAGCTGTGGTAGGAGCAGACAGGAGCACACTTGCGATGCAGGCCAGCACCATTGCCAGGCTGCTTCTTATCCAGAAGCGACGGGGCACGGCAATCGAAGACAGCATCATGGTGGCGTGAGGCGTTTGAAAAGAGGACGCGTCCAGGCAAAGCTCCATTGATCGGCAGGCGAGGTGCGCCCGTCCATCAACAGATGCGTGGGGGCAGTGGTTGTTTCGCGGAGGGTGTGCCACTGGCGGCGCAGGTGCGTTTCGACAGATCCGGGGGCGTGGCAGTCCAAGTCGAGACAGGGGCCGCCCTGTAGCTGGGCCACCGGGTGGGGGGCGCCGTCCCACGTAACGTGTAGCGCCACGGGCCAAAACACCGCCTGCGGATACAGCCGATGGATGCGTGTGAACCGCTCCACCGGATACGGGCCTACACCTGTGTTAGGCGACTGTAGTGCTCCGCTCGGAAAGTAGAGCAGAACGGCGCGGGGGGTAGTATGAAACCGGCGGGCGGTGCGGCGCACCGTTGCAGCTCGCGTCTGGGGGTCGTTGGCCGGAAACGGCATGGCTCCTACTGGTGTAAAGAACGGGAAGCGGTGCCATTCCTGCATCCACACCATGCTCGGGCGGCCCAGCGTGTGGGTGAGCAGATACCACAGCAGGTGGCCGTCATAGAAGTGGTGGTGGTTGACGCATGCAATGAGGGGGCGCTGTTCGGGAAGTCCGGGCGGCCAGGAGCCATGCCATTCAATGCGCTGAAACGAACGGCGCAGGTCCCACCGCATCCACGCCTCCACAATATGCGCGGCGAGTGCATTCATGCGTTTCCGTTCTGCTGCAAACGGGCCTTGCGACGGCTGTACGTGTCGGCACACACGCACCACAGCTTACGCGGGGTTGACACGTAGGCGCGGTGGCGGATGTTGTCGTAGCCGAGGGCGCGCACCTCGTTCATAATCTCACGATACATGCGTGCAGCAGCCCGAATGCCGGTGCGCACGCTCCAGGGCAGCGCGCCAATGGTGGCCATGCTGGATATGTAGCGTGCCTCGGCGGCGGCCATCGCATCCTCTAATAACTGGGAATACGCTTCGGGCACGATGTCGCGCTTGGTAAGGGCCTCGGGGGTAATTCCGTACGCCTCGAACCAGTTCAGGGGCAGGTACACGCGGTCGAGATGGCGCAGGTCTTCACCCACATCGCGCACAATGTTGGTGATTTGCATTGCGATGCCCATTTCGCGGGCGGCGCCTTCAAGCTGCGAATAGGCGTTCGCATCTGCCAGAAACGGGAGCATCATAGCGCCTACGCTTCCGCCCACAAGGTTCGAGTAGTCAACCAGATCGTCGAGCGTGCGAATGGGGCGGTCCTCCAGGTCCCATATGGCTCCTTCGAGCAGCTCGTAGAGCGGGGTGCGGTGCAGCCCGAAGCGGTTGTGCACCTCGTGCAGACGGCGCCAGAGCAGCGCGTCGGGCGGGTGGCCTGCGAGGGTCGCGTCGAGGGCATCCCAGGTAGCGTGCACCTCGTCGAGAGCAGCTTTGGGGCCGACCTCAAGCACGCGGTGGTCGGCAATGGAATCGACATGGCGGCAGAACAGGTAGAGTGCGGCTACGGGCAATTGCACGCGAGATGGGAGCAGGCGCGCGGCCATTGAGAAGGTGCGTGAATGGTACCGAAACGAGGCCCACAGCCACTCGTCTTCTTCCGTGCGACTGTCGAGGTCGGGAGCCACCACGTCGGGCTCCTGCATCATGTAGGCATCGTCGGGGGCAGAGGTAAACATGGCACTATGCATTCGCAGGGAAGAAGCGAAACGACGCGCCGGGTGTGCGCCACAACGCCAGGAAAGGAATTGCTGTCGCAACTGCGCCCCAGAACACGGCTACAGTCATGCCCTGCATCACCAGAATAAGGAGGGGGAAGAGGCAGTTCAGCAGGTAGACCGCAGGTGCCCACGGATGATACGTGTCGAGGCTCCCACCCAGGTACTCATAGCCCAGCATAATCACATAGCTTACTGCAAGCCAGCCAATCCAGTTGGAGATGGGCATGCCGTAGTAGAATCCACCCTGTGGATACGACCAGAACGTGACGCTTCCCACCGCATACTGCGCTCCTGCGCCGTTCATGGCAGGGTCGAGCGATACGTCCCACAGTGTCATGAAGGTGGCAGCCACGAGCAGGTACACCCATCGCGTATCGCTAAGGCGCCGTGCCAAGTCGAACGAGACGATGGACATGGCAAACCACGAGGCGGGGATGAAGTAGGGCACGTGGTCGGCAAACTTGGGGCCGAGCCAGCTGGTGTACTCGTACTGCCCAAAGGGTAGCACCAGGTCGCCAATGGCAAGCAGGCCGGTCGTGCCAATGAGTTCGCTGGCCCCTCCGGATACGCAGCCCCAGACCACGAAGAAGCTCATGCGCTTCCACCCCAGTTCGGGGCCGTACATCAAAATGGCCAGCACCGGCAGCATCGACATGTACGTCCAGGTTGGTGCACTGATCAGCGCGCCAAGATACGGACCAAAGTACGATAAGGAGGAGGGAACCAGTTGCAAGAGCAGCATGCCCAGCACGCTAAACGCAATGGAGCCGGCAAAAAGTGCCAGTGCACCCACGAACAGTTGGCTCGTATGTGCACGCCGTAGAGACGTACGGGGGACGAAAGGCCGCTGCTCTTTTTCTACGAGATTGTCAGGGCCCGCGTGATCTGTACGTGGTGAGGAAGGCATACAACGAGGAGGAATCAACAAACAAGAAGACAGGATCGCTTAGCGTGTTCGGAGTGCGCAGGTAGCAGCCCAGGCAAAACGCTATACCGATCCATGTAAGAAGCCAGTCCGACTTTGGTTCACGCGTATCGACATTCTGTCATCTCTGTCGGATACAGGGGGTAGTATACCGAACGACCATGTGAAAGCGAAACGGTACCAGTCAGATTTGGGCCGCTGCGTTGTAACAACCCGGCAATCGTTTCGTAGCAGGAGGCTGTGCGCTGACGTGGGCAGAGGACTGCCTGCCCCAAGGTGCTTTTTTCATTGGTGGGTTGCTTCGCCTCCGCCTTACGCTCTTGCTACCCCTTCGTGCTATGACCGTTGCCGTTGTGCCCCTCGAATACTTTCCGCCCCTGCACAGCGTGGCCCTCATGGCCACGGTCGACCGCGTGCTCTGGGCCGATACGTGGCCCTACCGGCGTCAAACGCGACAAAGCCGCAGTAAGCTGCGCAACCCGAACGGCTGGCAGTGGATTGCATTGCCGATGTGGTCGCATCAGCACGGGCGGCCCCTTCGTGAGGTTAAGATTGACGGCAACGTGCCGTGGCACGAGCGGCAGTGGCGTGCGTTCATGTACAACTACCGCTCCACAATGTACTTCGAATACTTCGAAGACGATTTCGCGCCGCTCTTTGACAGCGCTCCCGAAGAGCTGCACGCGGTGAACGAAGCCACCACGCGGTGCACCTGTTCGTTTGCGCAGATCGATACGCCGCTTGAACGAGCCTCTGCGCATGGCATTGAGGCGCTTTCGGAGGTGCGCGGTGCGCTTCAGGCGGAGGCGGTCTGGGTGGCGCACGAACATCAGGAGGAACTCGGTGCCGACGCGGATTCGGAGATGTACACGGTGCTGCCTCCGTATGAGCACCCCACCTACCGTCAGAATTTCGACGGATTCGAGCCCGGCATGGCCGCGATGGACTGCCTCTTTAATTACGGCTCGGAAGCCACCCGCATTATGGCTGATGGACTTTCGGTACCAGCGGTATAGCTCGGAAGCGCCAGCTCGTGTTGCACAGTGCTCTGTGGGGGAATCCCCCTTAGGGCCTGTGTTAAGGAACTTTATGTGCGGCTTCTCGAATAACGATGCGACACATACGCCATGCTACAGACCGCCGCTTCCGCCCCTTAGAGCGGGTGTGGCGGTCTGTCTTTGTAGATGTACTCTTACATGATGTCAATGCTGTATTTATGAGCAAAAAGACTGTATACCTTACCGAAGAAGGGTTCCAGGAGCTCAAGGATGAACTGCACTTTCTGAAAACGAAAGAACGGGCCCGCATTGCGGATACGATTGCCGAGGCGCGCGCCAAGGGCGATCTGTCGGAAAACGCTGAGTACGACGCCGCCAAAGAAGAGCAGGGCAAACTGGAGGCGCGCATCTCAAAGCTTGAAGACACGATCTCTCGCGCTCGCGTGGTAGACGAAAACGAGGTCGACGATAGCAAGGCGTATATCCTGTCGAAGGTTACCGTAGAAAACCTAAACACCGGTGCCGAACAGGTCTACACGCTCGTTAACGAACAAGAAGCCGACGTGTCTGAGGGCAAAATCTCAGTTGAAAGCCCGGTGGGCAAAGGTCTGCTCGGAAAGGAAGAAGGCGACGAGGTAGAGATTGATGTGCCTGCGGGTACAGTAACACTCAAGATTACCGACATTGCCCGGTAACGCAGAAACGGCCCGTGTCCGGCCCCTGGCTCCAATGTACGTCTCCAGCACACCCGCATAGCGATGACGGCTTCCCGAATCCTATACGTTGGCGTGAAGCGAGTGGTGGGCGGAGTGTTGCTGTTGTGGGCCGGACATTTTCTGATCAGCGTAGGTGCCCTGCTGATGTATACCACTGTGTGGCCACCGGTTACGGGCGTGCAGTTGCAACGAGCGGCGGAAGCGTGGTGGGCCGATGCTGAATATACACGGCGCTACGAACCCGTCTCTGCTGAGATGATCAGTGCGCACTTGCCGCACGCCATCATTGCGGCTGAAGACGGGCGCTTCTACGAACACCATGGGATCGACTGGGAAGCGCTGCAAGAGGTCCGCTCCGAGTATGCACAGGGCGGTGAGTTGCGCGGGGCCTCTACCATTACGCAACAGCTTGTCAAGAACCTGTTCTTTACGACGCACCGGTCGTACGTGCGCAAGGTGATGGAAATCCCCCTGGCATACGCCGCCGACTTGGTGCTAACGAAAGACCGCATTGTCCACCTGTATGCCAATGTGGTAGAATGGGGCCCGGGCATATACGGGGCTGAAGCCGCCGCACAGTATCATTTTGGAATTGCGGCCAAGCGGCTCACTCGGAACCAATCTGCGGGTCTTGCAGCCTGTCTGCCTGCTCCTCTTACGCGCCGGCCAAGCTACATGACGCGCTACACCCGCATCATTGAACGCCGCATGGCGCAGCACGGCTGGTAGGCGATCAGATCTGGCTGCGATCGCCCTCTGCTGCTTTCGTACTGTTTTCTTACTGCCTGATGCCCTATGATCGACCTTCGTAGCGACACCGTGACGCGCCCTTCGTCTGCCATGCGCACGGCGATGATGGAAGCGGACGTTGGCGATGACGTGTACGGAGAAGATCCAACGGTCAACCAGCTTCAAGATGACATCGCAGCGCTGCTGGATACCGAAGCCGCGCTGTTTACTCCCTCGGGCACGATGGCGAACCAGATTGCGCTGCATGTGCTCACCGACCCGGGCGATGAGGTCATCGTAGATGCAACCAGTCATATCTACAACTATGAAACCGGTGCCGCAGGCATGCTCTCGGGCATCCAACTGCATCCGGTGTCGACATCAAATGGGCTGCTGACGCCTGACGCCGTCGAGGCAGCCATCCGGCCTGAGGGAGCCGTCTTTCCACGTTCGCGTGTGGTGGCGCTGGAGAACACGGCCAACAAGGCGGGGGGGCGTGTTTATTCGCTTGAGCATATCCACGCAGTGGTCGAGGTGGCCCGATCTCATGGCCTGCGTACACTTCTTGACGGCGCTCGCCTTTGGAACGCCGCTGCGGCAACAGGGGCCGATATGGCGAACTACGCCGCTCCGTTCGATCTGGTGTGGGTGGCGCTATCGAAAGGTCTTGGGGCACCTGTAGGATCGGTGCTGGCTGGGTCTGCAAACCATATCAACGCAGCGCGGCGCGTGCGCAAGCGATTGGGCGGTGGAATGCGCCAGGCGGGGATTCTGGCCGCTGCGGGACGCTATGCGCTGGCGCACCATCGCGAACAGTTGGTGACCGACCATGCGCATGCGCGCCGACTGGCTCGTGCAATCAGTGCATTACCTGCGTTTGAGCTGGACGTAGACACTGTTGAGACAAACATTGTGATCTTTGACACGCCCCATGCATCCGCCCAGACGATTGCCGATGAGCTGGCCAGCGAAGGCATTGGGCTGACTCCCTTCGGTCCGCACACGCTACGAGCTACTACGCACCGCGACGTATCTTCGGACGACATTGATACCGTCATTCATACGCTGCGCACGCTCTACAGATGACGCCTTTGAGTAAGAACCTGTTTGGGTTTTGGTTTGACGGCGAGAGCGCGAGACGCTGAGGCGAAAATTGGACCCCAATCGAGGTTCGTAGCCGGGGCTACGGGCCGAGATTAGGGGCAATTTGCAGCCCAGCGGATCCGCTCGGAGCCCAAAATAAGAAATCAAGTAGCGGTTCAATGGTAATGCGAATCAGGAGTTGAAGGCGAGCAGGAGCATCGCGGCGGCGAAGCGTCCGAACACATGCACCATCAGCCCCCGGGTCGACCGGACCTTCGAGGCGGCCTGAATGCCGGTTTTTTCTTCAATCC
>NZ_PDEP01000020.1 GCF_002554705.1 Longimonas halophila
GGCGACAACGCAACGTTTACGGTGAAGCTGATCCAGCCGGTTGCGCTGGAGGAGGGCCTGCGGTTTGCGATCCGCGAAGGCGGGCACACCGTGGGCGCCGGCGTCGTTACCGAAATCCTTGACTAACGGCCCGCTCGGCACCCACATGCGGCAGGCAGGCATCGGCTTGCCTGCCCATTCATTTGCATCTGCTGAAACTGACCCACTGCAATGGCCACCCAGCAAAAAATACGTATCAAGCTGAAGTCGTACGACCACATGCTGATCGACAAGAGCGCCGAGAAGATTATTCGGACGGTTAAGTCGACCGGTGCGGTGGTAAGCGGCCCGATTCCGTTGCCTACGAAAAAGAAGGTCTACACGGTGCTACGCGGTCCGCATGTTGACAAGAAAAGCCGCGAGCAGTTTGAGCGGCGTCATCACAAGCGGCTGATCGACATCCTTTCGTCGAATAGCGAAACGGTGGATGCTCTGATGAAGCTGGAGCTTCCCAGTGGAGTTGATGTAGAGATCAAGGTATGACGCTGCTTGCCCTGGGCAGAAAGACGTTTGCGGCAGTGCTTCTGTTGCTTTGTTACAGCATCGGATGTACTACAGCCCCCGAAGGCACGCAAATTCAGGCGCTCAGCGGAAGCTGGCAAATTACCGAACTTGATATTGCCGGGCCGCGTGGAGACCTGACAACTGCGCTGCAATCGCGCTACGAAACGCTGCCCACGCTGACTGTTGACGACGACGCTGGGCGTGCTGCGCGCTATGTTATTACAGGCATGCGCACTGGCTCAGCAAGCCCCCTACGTGTAGAAGGACAGATTGAAGAAGTAGGAACGAACACAATCGCTTTTGTGAGTGGTTTTGAAACAGACATTGTGTGGACGCTCGACGTCCAGACCGGAACGCGAGCGCGCTTAGCATCCGGACCGGGTCTCCAGGGACCTGCTCCACTGCTACGGGCGCTGCTCCCGAGCATCAACTGGAGGGACACCGAGGGGGCGCGTCTCCAGATTGAACGAACTGACTAAGACCCTGCAGGCATGCACTGCATCCTGTAGCTTCCCCAATATTTACTGACCGGCATAATCGACCGACCGTCATGAGTAGCGGACTGATTGGCAAAAAAATAGGAATGACCAGCGTGTTTGACGATGCGGGCAACAACATTGCCTGCACCGTCATCGAGGCCGGTCCGAACCTGGTAACACAGGTAAAAACCGAAGACGGCCCCGACGGCTACAGTGCCGTGCAGCTTGCGTTTGACAGCAAGCCAGAGAAGAACACAACGAAGGCGATGCAGGGCCACTTTGCCAGCGCCGGTACGGAACCGAAACGCAAGGTCATCGAATTCGATCGTGCTGGTGATGACCTCAAACGCGGCGACGAGCTGCACCCTGATGACGTTTTCGAGGAAGGTGAGCTCATCGATGTGGTGGGCATCTCGAAAGGGAAAGGATTCCAGGGCGTCGTGAAGCGTCATGGATTCTCAGGGGTAGGAATGCGCACGCACGGCCAGTCTGATCAGCAGCGCCACCCCGGTTCTGTGGGGGCTTCCGCCGACCCCTCGCGTGTGTTTAAAGGCACCCGCATGGGGGGCCGCATGGGCACTGACCGTACCATGATTAAAAACCTGGAAGTGGTACGCATCCTGCCCGACCACAATGCCGTGCTCGTGAAAGGCTCCGTGCCAGGCGCGAAAAATAGCTACGTGGAGCTTCACAAGAAATAACGGCTCGCCGCTAAAACAGCGGGACGCAGGGGTCGTACCGCACCGAGTGATTGCATCTTCTGCACAAGTATTACGCCATGGATCTCGAAATTACACAAGAAGACGGCGCCGCATCGGGCCAAACAGTGACACTGGATCCGACTGTGTTTGACATTGAGCCAAATGATCATGTCATCTGGTTGGATGTAAAGCGCATTCAAGCGAACCAGCGTCAAGGCACGCATAAAACCAAAGAGCGTAGCGATGTGCGCGGAAGCCGGCGCAAGCTGTATCGCCAGAAAGGCACGGGTAATGCCCGCGCCGGTGATGCCAAGTCGCCGATTCGGAGAACGGGGGGGCGAGCCCACGGGCCCCGCCCGCGCTCCTACTCCCAGAAGGTCAACAAAAAGACCTCGCGCTTAGCGCGCCGCTCTGCGCTCTCCTACAAAGTGCAAAACGACGCACTGCACGTCACCGAAGACTTCAGCATGGACGTGCCGAGCACTGGCGAGTTACGCAGCCTGCTTGCCCTGCACAACCTGGCCGATGCCAAAGTGTTGATTGTGACGACCGAGGTTGAGAAAGAAGTCTACCTTTCGTCGCGCAACCTGTCGAAGGTGAGCGTGCGCGAGGTAGAGAGCCTCTCGACTATCGATGTTCTCGATGCCGATGCCGTACTGCTTCAGCAAGGCGCTCTCGACTACTTGAATGACCTGCTTTCGGTGGCCCCGCAGACGGCCTGACACACTGGGCTTGTGCTTGGACCCTTGCGTTTCCAGGCTGTTTGCCCTGTCTCCGCTCACCCTTTGGACCTCTTGTTGACCCATGAGCAATCGTATTCTTATCGAGCCGCATCTTACGGAAAAGGCAACCGAGCAGATGTACGAAGGCAAGTACTCCTTCGTCGTGAACCTTGCTGCCACGAAGCCGCAGATTCGCGCTGCAGTTGAGCGGCGCTACGAAGGCGTGCGTGTGACGAATATCCGTACGCAAATTGTGCCCGGAAAGCGACGGCGTCAGTTTCGGCAGGGCTCGATGATCGAAGGGCGGACGTCTGGCTTCAAGAAAGCTATTGTTGAGATTGACCCCGAATACGGCGAGATCGACTTCTTCGAAGACGTATAACGGCTGCACGCCCGCACGTTTGCTACGCATTCCACTGATTACCGCAGAGGCACCGCTTCTGCACAAGTACCTACTGGCCTATGTCGATTAAAAAACTGAAACCCAACATAAACAGCCAGCGCCAACGCTCGGTGTCGGGCTTCGATGACATTACGGAGACCGAACCCGAAAAGAGCCTGCTGGAGCCCATTAAGAAGTCGGGCGGCCGCAACAACCAGGGGCGCATGACCATGCGTTACCGCGGTGGAGGGCACAAGCGGCGTTATCGCAAGATTGACTTTAAGCGTCAGAAAGACAATATCCCTGCACGTGTGGCGACGGTCGAGTACGATCCAAACCGCTCGGCACGCATCGCTCTCTTGGTTTATGCTGATGGCGAAAAGCGATACATCATCGCGCCCGACGGAATTGAAGTGGGCACCACGGTGATGAGTGGTCCGGCAGCAAGCCCTGACTTGGGCAACTGCCTTCCCCTCTCCAAAATGCCACTGGGTACCGTTGTGCACGCTATCGAAATGAAGCCAGGCAAGGGCGCACAGATGGCCCGTGCCGCAGGTACCGAAGCACGCCTTACGGCTCGTGAAGGCAAATTTGCTACGCTGCAGTTGCCTTCGGGCGAGACGCGCGTTGTGCCTGCCGAATGCCGCGCCACGGTAGGAACCACCAGCAACGTAGACCACATGAACATCATGCTCGGCAAAGCCGGGCGGAAGCGTTGGCTGGGGCGGCGTCCGCGTACGCGAGGCGTAGCTATGAACCCCGTTGATCACCCTATGGGGGGAGGCGAAGGCCGCGCTTCGGGTGGGCATCCACGCTCGCGCAAAGGCGTGCCTGCGAAAGGCTACAAGACGCGCAAGCGCAACAAGACCTCCAACAAATACATCATCCGGCGGCGTACCGAGCGTAAGAAGCGCCGGTAAAACCGCTGCCGCTGCATCCCGTACGCTACCGACAGACGACACCCCACATTATGCCTCGCTCTTTACGCAAAGGCCCTTACGTCTACTACAAGCTGCAACGCAAGGTAGACGATCTCAACGAGTCCAATAGCAAGAAGGTGGTAAAGACATGGAGCCGCGACTCCATCATTACCCCCGACTTTGTGGGCCACACGTTTGCCGTGCACAACGGCCGGCAGTTTATCCCGGTATATGTGTCTGAGAACATGGTGGGGCACAAGCTGGGCGAATTTGCGCCCACGCGTACGTTCAGCGGCCACGCCAAGTCGAAAGTAGACAAACGGACGCGACGCGCCTAATCACGTTTGGCGCATGCGTGCGGAAGCCGTGGGCACTGCGCCGCCATCAAACCGACCAATGCTATGGAAGCACGAGCTGTACAAAAATACATTCGGAACTCGCCGATGAAGGTGCGGCGCGTCATCAACGTGGTGCGTGGCCGCACAGTGCCAGAAGCCATTAACATCCTGAGCTTCTTGCCGCAGAAGCCTACCGAAGTCGTCGAGAAGACCATTCGGTCGGCGGTGTTCAACCTGATGGATAAGCACGACGAACGCTTCGATGAGAGCGAGCTTGTCATCAAAGAAATTCGCGCCGACGAAGGGCCCACCTTCAAGCGGTTTAAGGCGGCGGCACGAGGGCGCGCGAAACCGATTCGTAAGCGCACCACCCATCTCACCGTTGTGGTGGAAGTGCGCGAGCGCGAGCCGGTTGCGTAGCAACGCTGCCGTTGAACACCTTTACGGGCATTTGCCCATCGCTGCAATTGTATAGGTAAACGAGGTACTACCCTTGGGTCAGAAAACACATCCGATCGGGTTTCGGCTTGGCATTATCCGCGGTTGGGATTCCAACTGGTATGCGGAGCAAAACCTGCAAGAAAACATCGAGGAAGATTACACCATCCGCGAATATCTGGATGCGCGCCTGCGCCGTGCGGGCTTGAGTCGTGCGGTCATTGAGCGCACGCCGAAGCGCGTAATCCTGACGCTGCATACCAGTCGTCCGGGCGTGGTCATTGGCCGTGGCGGAAGCGAAGTGGAGAAGCTTCGCGAAGAGCTGAAGCGCCTGACTGGCAAAGACATCCAGATTAACATCAGCGAGATTAAGCGTCCGGAACTGGACGCGACGCTGGTGGCGAAGAACATTGCGCAGCAGCTGGAGGGACGGATTTCGTACCGTCGCGCCATGAAGCAAGCTATGACGGCTGCGATGCGGATGGGTGCTGAAGGCATTCGCATCCGTGTGGCGGGCCGCCTGGGCGGCGCCGAAATGGGGCGCATCGAGGAGTACCTCGAAGGCCGCGTACCGCTTCACACGATCCGAGCTGACATCGACTTCGCCAAAGCAACCGCACTTACGATCTACGGCACCATTGGTGTGAAAGTGTGGATCCACCGCGGCGAAATCCTCGGACAGCCCGACCTGAGCCCGAACGTGCAGGCGCAGCAGCGCAAGCAGAATCAGAGCGGTGGCGGTCGCGGCGGACGCAAGCGCGGAGGGCGCCGTCGGCGCAACTAACAGCGCTGTGTCCTGACTGACCGTCTACAGGGCGGGTGCATGCACTCTTTGTTGTCGTTATCCTTATGAATAGGCGTTGCCGGGCCCGATCCCGTGCGACACCAACTTACACACTCCCATGCTACAACCCAAACGAACCAAACATCGCAAGGTGCAGCGTCGGCAAGGCCTGAAGAAAGGCAATGCCCAGCGCGGCACACGTATCAACTTCGGCGATTTCGGACTGAAGGCGCTCGAAAAAGGACAGATTTCGAGCCGTCAGATTGAGTCGGCGCGTGTAGCAATCAACCGCTACATGAAGCGAGCCGGTAAGGTGTGGATTCGAATCTTCCCGGACAAGCCGGTCACGAAGAAGCCGGCAGAAACGCGTATGGGTAAAGGGAAGGGAGCGCCTGAGTTCTATGTGGCGCCGGTAAATCCTGGGCAGGTGTTGTTTGAAGTGGGAGGCGGTGTGTCTCGCGAAGTGGCCAAAGAGGCGCTTCGGCTTGGGAAGCACAAGCTCCCTATCAAAACGAAGTTCGTTGTACGCCCCATGTACCGCGATCGCGACGAAGCCTGATCGCTCCTGGTATTCGCTCGCTGCCGCCTACCTTTCGGGAGTGGCCATACTCCTTATGTCCGTGTTCGTTATAGACTTGTGTTGATATGAAAGCCAAAGAGGTCCGCGATCTCAGTATTCCTGAGATTGAGACACGCATTGAAGAAGAGCAAGACCAGCTTGAAAAGCTGCGCTTCCGCCACTCTGTACATGGCCGTATCGAAAACCCGATGCTGCTGCGTACGAAGCGCCGTTTTGTGGCGCGCCTGAAGACTATTTTGACTGAGAAGAAAGCGCAGGCCAACGCGTAAGCGTAGCTTCCTGTTTGCTCTCATACCTTGATACCCAGATATGCCTGATACGCCCAAGACAGACGCTCCCGCCGAATCCACCACGCGCAACGCACGAAAAGAACGTGTGGGCATTGTGACGAGCACGAAAATGGATAAAACCATTACGGTAAACGTGCGTCGTCAGATGAAGCATCCTATGTACGGCAAGTACTTGGAGCGCTCCTCGAAAATGCTTGTGCATGATGAGGACGAAACCGCCTCAGAAGGCGACATTGTGCGCATTGTGGAGACGCGCCCGCTCAGTAAACGGAAGCGGTGGCGCCTTGATGACATTATTGAGCGTGCGGCGTAACGGAGACCGGCAATGAGGGGTTTGCATCTGTACAAACCTGGCGATCCAGGCAAATGTCTGGTGCGCGCCGGGCACAAGCAGGCTCCTTGCTATCTCTGAACACGCCCCATGCCTCCTGTACCTCCTCCTTCAAAGTTAACTGTGTGACACGCGATGATTCAGCAGGAATCACGACTGAAAGTAGCCGACAACAGCGGCGCGAAAGAAGTGCAATGCATCCGAGTACTGGGCAGTAGCGGACGCCGCTATGCCAGCCTGGGCGATCGCATCATGGTCTCCGTGAAATCGGCGATTCCAGGTGGCACTGTAGGCAAGGGCGATGTAAGCCCTGCCGTAGTGGTGCGTGCATGTAAGGAGGTAGGGCGAAGCGACGGCTCCTACATCCGCTTCGACGAAAACGCGGCTGTGCTGATCAATGATCAAAACGAGCCGGTAGGTACCCGTGTGTTTGGACCGGTAGCGCGTGAGCTGCGCGAAAAACAGTTTATGCGGATTGTGTCGCTGGCACCTGAGGTGTTGTAACTCGGTCCTGTGATGCTCGCAGCGTAGCTTGCAAATCACGGTGCAAGGTGCGCACGCCCCCAGCTTCTGCTATTGACGACAAGAAAACTTAGCCCCCATGCCCCGTACATCGAATAAACAACGCAAGCTGCACGTCAAAAAAGGCGATATGGTCATGCTGAACAAGACCGTAACGTCCGCCTCTTCTGCAGGCGACGATCGCGAAAAAGGCTACGTGGGCAAGGTCCTGCGGGTCTTTCCAGAACGCGAGCGTGTGATTGTGGAGGGCGTGAACATGCGCGTGTTTCATGAACAGCCCAGCCAGGCCAACCCAGAGGGCGGGCGCATTGAGCGCGAAGCCCCGATCCATGCCTCGAACGTAAACCCGGTTGACGAGAACGGAAACCCAACACGTGTGGGACGACGCCGCATCGAGGACCCTGAAACGGGACGTGGGCAATGGGTTCGCTACGCAAAAACCACAGGCGAGCAGCTGGACAACTAAGCACGCCGAACGGCATGAAACGAGTATGCAGGAGGAACCCCTCTGGCTGCTCCATCATTTTCATAATCTGCAATGGGCTCGCTTTTCGAGTCTGTTGTACGGCGAATTAACCGACCTATAAGCAACATCATGGCCAACCCTCCACGCCTTAAAAAAACGTACCAAGACGATGTGCTGCCCGATCTCATGGAGCAGTTCGGGTACGATAACGTGATGCGCGCGCCGCGCCTTTCCAAGATTTGTATCAATAAAGGGGTCGGCGAGGCTGCAGAAACGCCCAAGCTGCTTGATGACGCGATTGAAGAGCTGCGAGCGATTACGGGGCAGCACCCCGAAGTGACGCGCGCGAAAAAGAGCATCTCAAACTTTGGGATTCGAGAAGGAGTACCTGTTGGTGCACGCACTACACTGCGCGATGCATACATGTACGAGTTCTTTGACCGGTTGGTGACGCTGGCGTTGCCTAACGTGCGCGACTTTCAAGGCGTACCCGATCGCAGCTTTGACGGGCAAGGCAACTACACACTTGGTATCAACGACCAAACGATCTTTCCTGAGATTAGTGTCGACGATGTTGACCGGGTGAGCGGCATGGACGTGACGTTCGTGACGAGCGCCGAGACGGATGAAGAAGCCTATGCCCTGTTGAAAGGGCTGGGCATGCCGTTCGTGCGTCGTGAAGATGATGAGGCTGTGGCCGCATAGCAGCCTATATGTTGGGCTGCTCCGGTGCCCTCTCCGTACTCTGAATGACCAAAATAGCTGCCTAAAGACCATGGCTAAGAAAAGCTGGATTGCGCGCGAGAAGAAGCGCCGCGAGACCTACGAAAAGTACAAAGAAAAGCGTCGCAAGCTGAAGGAAGAAGGCCGCTGGGTTGAGCTGCAAAAACTGCCGCGCGATGCCAGTCCGGTACGCCAGAACAACCGATGCCCGATTTCGGGACGCGTTCGCGGATACATGCGCGAGTTTGGCGTATCCCGTATCGTGTTCCGGGAACTGGCTCTGAAAGGTGAGATTCCCGGCATCCGGAAGTCCAGCTGGTAGACGGGAAGCGCGAACTTGCTTCCTGCTACACCGACGCATGCATCCCCTACGACCATAGAGATGAAAGTACCTATACGATGAGTGGAATCTCCGATCCCGTTGCCGACTATATGGCCCGCATTCGCAATGCGCAGCAGGCCAACCACCAGTACGTGGAAATTCCGGCTTCCAACCTGAAGCGCGCCATCACACAGATTCTGATGGAGAAGGGGTACATTAAAAACTACCTCAACATTGATGATGGAAAGCAGGGCCGCCTACGGGTGTACCTGAAGTACGACCGTGCGGGCGAGCCAGCCATTCAGGTGCTCGAACGCGTGTCGAAGCCAGGGCTCCGCGAGTATGCGAAGGCAACGGAGGTGCCGCGCGTGAAAAACGGCTTGGGCATTGCCATCTTGTCTACGTCGCGTGGCGTAATGAGCGACAAGGAGGCTCGCCGCTTTGGCGTAGGAGGAGAAGTGCTGGCCCGCGTATTTTAAATCGCATGTGCCCGCATCCACGCAATCGTTCAACCTTGACCTACAGGTGTTTTCATGGCTCGCATAGGCAGCAAGCCCATTACGTTCGATGAGAACGTGACGGTATCCGTAAACGACACAAACATTGTTACTGTGAGTGGCCCCAAAGGGGAGCTCACGGAGCAGATTTCGCCGGAAATGACGGTCACAGTTAACGACGATTCAGTCGTTGTTGATCGTCCCACTGATCAGAAGCGTCATCGCGCCATGCACGGCATGTCGCGTTCGCTCATTCTGAACATGGTCACGGGCGTTACCGAGGGCTACGAAAAGAAGCTTACCATTAAGGGCGTGGGCTACCGGGCCAGCCTGAGCGGCGATGCGCTCGAACTGGCACTGGGGTTCTCGCACCCGATCTTTTTCCTGCCTCCTGAAGAAGTTGAGGTAAGCGTAGATTCGGGCCGTGGTAAAGACGACACGATTACCATTGAAGGCATCGACAAGCAGCTGGTTGGCCAGGTGGCAGCAAAGATTCGCGACCTGCGTCCGCCAGAGCCCTACAAAGGAAAGGGCGTGCGGTATGTAGACGAGCATGTGCCCTTGAAGGCGGGTAAAACGGCTGCTCGATAGCTCGACGTCAGGGATGTAATGCACCGGCGATCGAAAAGACAGAGAGCTTTCTTTATTGATCTGTGTGCTGCATCTTGACCAGCCGTACGAATCCACCTTGTTGAATAGAACGACCCAATTAGTAGCATGGCAAAAGGCAAAGAAACGACCCGAACGCGCCGCAAGCGCATTCACCGCAACATTCGTCAAACCATTCAGGGGACGGCCCGCCGTCCGCGGCTGTCGGTGTACCGATCAAACAAGTACATCTATGCGCAGCTAATTGACGACTGGACGGGCCACACGCTGGCGTCGGCATCGAGCCAGGAAGAAGACATCAATGCCGAAAGCCCCACAGAGGCCAGCCACGCTGTAGGCCAGATACTGGCTGAACGTGCTGAGGACGAAGGCATTGACCGTGCGGTATTCGACCGGAGTGGCTACAAGTACCACGGCCGGGTGAAAGCACTTGCCGAAGGCGCGCGTGAAGGCGGCCTGCACCTGTAACGACCCCGTTGTAGACCATTCCCGTAGATCAGTAGCCGATTATGGCCAAAGGACGAAATCGAATTAACGGAACTAAGCGACAAGAAAGCTGGGTTGACCGCCTCGTGGCGATCAATCGCGTGTCGAAGGTGGTGAAAGGGGGGCGCCGCTTCTCTTTCAACGCCATTGTTGTCGTGGGTAATGAGGATGGCCTCGTAGGAGCTGGGTTGGGTAAAGCCAATCAAGTTGCGAGCGCCATCTCGAAGGGGAACGAGGACGCAAAGAAAAACATGGTCCGCGTCCCAATCCGCGATGGCACAATTCCCCACAAGTCGATCGGGCGCCAGGACTCGGGCAAGGTGCTGCTGAAGCCAGCGGCTCCGGGTACTGGGGTTATTGCCGGTGGAGGGGTGCGTGCGGTGCTTGAGTGTGCCGGACTCACAAATGTCCTGTCGAAATCGATTGGGACGAGCAACCCGCACAACCAGGTGAAAGCCACGATTAACGCGCTGGCCTCGTTGGAGGATGCCATGGAGGTCGCCCGCCGCCGCGGGATTCCTCTTGAAAAGGTATTTAATGGGTAACCGACTGAACGGGTAAACCGGGCCCGCGTGGCGCGTTTGCCAGACTGAAAGCTACTTGACTACACATGTTATGGCTACTCTCAAATTGACCCAAGTGCGCAGCCTAAACCGTCGCCCCCAGCGGCAGCGCCGCACCATGCAGGCGCTTGGTTTACGGCATCCGCACGACACTGCAGAGCACAAAGACACTCCGCAGATTCGCGGAATGATTGCCAAAGTGCAGCACCTGATTGACGTCGAAGAAAGCGACGACACGGGTGCCAGTGCGTAAGGCGTGCCGCTGCGTACGCGAAGAAGCTACAGCGGCTCTTCATTCGTTTGTTTCCGATCATGTGCTGGCGCCCTAACGCGCTGGCACTGAGCCTTTATCGACTATGGATCTTAGCAACCTCTCCCCTGCAAAAGGGGCTACACAAAAGAAAAAGCGTCTTGGACGCGGCGTTGGCTCGGGCCGTGGTGGCCATAGCTCCACCCGTGGTACCAAAGGCCAGTCGAGCCGGTCGGGAAGCAAAAACCGCCCGCTCTGGTTCGAGGGAGGACAGATGCCCTTGCACCGTCGCGTGCCGAAATTCGGATTTACAAATCCCTTCCCTACCGAGTACAGCATCGTCAACATCAGTCGCATTGCGCGTCTGGTTGCTGAAGGTGTGCTCGACGCTGATGCGCCGATCACGCCGCAGGTGCTCGAAGATGCAGGAGCCGTTCGAAGTGCCGAGCGCGTAAAAGTGCTTGGCGACGGTGCGATCTCGGACGCGGTGGAGGTTGAAGCCCATGCGTTCAGCAGCAGTGCCGCCCGTAAAATTGAGGACGCTGGTGGTACCACCACCACCCTTGAGTAGGAATCCCCACCCATCGGCAGGCGTGATGCATTCATGCACACGCTTGCCAGAGAACGCTCCTTCGTATGGCTGGTCTTGCCGAAAGTTTTCGCAACATCTGGAAAGTCGAAGAGCTCCGCAAGCGTATCCTGTATACGCTGGGCCTCTTCGTGATCTACCGCATTGGTGCGTACGTGACCCTTCCGGGGGTTGATGCGCAGGTGCTCTCTGAGGTGAATGCTCAGAGTGGCGGCGCGGGCCTGTTTGGCTTCCTCGACATGTTTGTCGGCGGAGCCTTTCTTCAGGCAGGCATCTTTGCACTGGGGATCATGCCGTACATTACGGCGGCTATTATCATCCAGCTCATGGGTGCTGTTGTCCCCTACTTCCAAAAACTGAAACGAGAAGGGGAAGAGGGGCGGCGGAAAATGACCCAGATAACGCGCTACCTGACTGTTGCGATCACCTCGCTCCAGTCCATTGGGTACGCCATTAACCTGCAGTATGGGGCTACTGGTACCGCAATTGTTATCGGTCCCACGTGGTTTGTAGTCACTACGGTGATTGTCCTAACTTCGGGAACGGTATTCGTGATGTGGCTCGGTGAGCGCATCTCGGAAGACGGCATTGGCAACGGGATTTCGCTGCTCATTACAATCGGCATCATTGCGTTCCTGCCCAATGCGGTAATCAACGAGTTCAACCTGTCGAATAACTTCTTTATCTTCCTGCTCGAAATTGGCATGTGGACGCTCATCACGGGCGGCATTGTGCTGGTTTCGCAAGGCATCCGCCGGATTCCGGTGCAGTATGCCAAGCGGGTGGTAGGACGCAAGGTGTACGGTGGTACAACGCAGTACCTCCCGATTCGTGTGAATGCAGCCGGGGTGATGCCGATTATCTTCGCCCAGTCGATCATGTTTATTCCGTCGACGGTGGCTGCATTCTTCCCTGACAGCCCCTTCATGCAGAACTTGGGTAGCTGGTTCTCTGATATATCTGGGGTCGGGTACTCGGTTGTCTTCTTCCTGATGACGTTCTTCTTTACCTACTTCTACACGGCCATTACGGTGAATCCGAAAGAAATGGCCGACACGATGAAGCGGCAAGGCGGCTTCATTCCAGGTATTCGCCCCGGGAAGCAGACCAGCGAGTTTATCGACAACATTCTGACCCGCGTTACGCTGCCCGGCTCTATCTTCCTGGGCTTTGTAGCAATCCTTCCCGCCTTTGCAATGCAAGCAGGCGTGTCGCAGGGCTTTGCGATGTTCTTTGGAGGCACCAGCCTGCTCATTTTGGTGCAGGTTACGCTCGACACGCTGCAGCAGATTGAGAGTCACCTGCTGATGCGTCACTACGACGGCTTCATGAAGAGCGGTAAGATGCGTGGACGCCGCGGATAAGATGAATTGGATGCAGTACCTCCCTGGCTTTATTCGACGCCACATGGTTCAACTGAAGAGTACACGCGAAATCGAACGCCTGCGCGCCAGCGCCGATCTTGTCGGACGCACGCTGGGCGAGATTGCCAAACATGTAGAGCCAGGCATCACGCCGAACGAGCTGGATGCAATCGCTGAGGAGTTCATACGAACACACGGCGCAGAGCCGGCATTCAAAGGCCATAAAGCGGGAAGCAATGTCTTTCCTGCTACGCTCTGCGTATCAGTAAATGACGCAGTTGTACACGGCATTCCCGACGATACTCCGCTGAAATCAGGCGACCTGCTCTCGATTGATTGCGGGGTCGTGCTTGATGGGTTCATTGGCGACAGTGCGTACACCTTCGCAGTGGGTGAGATATCAGATGAAAAGAAAGCACTCTGCGATGTAACGTACCGCGGCCTGCATGCAGGCATCGAGCAGGCAAAGACCGGAAATCGCATTGGCGATATCGGTCATGCCGTCGAATCAACCTGTAGCGACTACGGTATTGTGAAAGCCCTCTGTGGGCATGGTGTCGGGCGAAGTCTGTGGGAAGAGCCACAGGTACCCAACTATGGCACCCCCGGTACAGGCCGTCGCATAAAACCTGGACTGGTTATCTGCATTGAACCCATGATAAACATCGGCGATGATGAAGTGACCACCGATGCCGATGGCTGGACGGTGCGCACGGCTGACCGGACTCCTTCTGCGCATTACGAGCACATGGTGGCCGTACACAGCGACCGATACGAAATTTTGAGTACGTTCGACTATGTCGAAGACGTACACACGCCCCCTTACAACCCACTGACTGTTTCAGAATCAGCATAGCCCATGGCCAAAGAAGAAGCCATTGAACAAGACGGAGAAGTCCTTGAGGCGCTTCCGAACGCGCAGTTTCGCGTTGAGCTCGAAAACGGACACGAGATTCTCGGTCTGCTCTCGGGTAAGATGCGTATGAACTACATCAAGATTCTGCCTGGCGATCGCGTAAAGGTGGAGTTGTCTCCGTACGACTTGTCGAAAGGCCGCATTGTGTATCGCTACAAGTGATGCCGCCCCGCTGATGCCGTGCCGTACTGCTGCACGGCTATGGTCTGCCTGTTCGTAGCGTGCGCCTACAGTGCCCGCTATGTGGGACAGACCTCCAGAACGCGCCTCATAACATGGCGTACGCGCCGGTATCTGCCGAGTGCACGCCCTCCCGTTTCCCCCTTTTTCGTTTGTGTATTGACTCAGACCACGACTACCTATGCCCCGAATTGCTGGAGTTGACGTTCCCGAACATAAGCGCGGCGAAATTGCCCTGACCGAGATCTTCGGGGTAGGCCGCTCGCGTGCCCAAGAAATCTTGGAGCGCGCTGACGTAGACAAAAACGATGAGCCCCGCAAGTGGTCAGACACTGAGACGCGGGAGGTGCGTCGCCTCGTTGAAGAGGAGTATGTTGTGGAAGGTCAGTTGCGCACCGAAGTACAGATGAACATCAAGCGCTTGAAAGACATCGGGTGCTATCGCGGACAGCGCCACCGCAAAGGACTTCCTGTCCGCGGCCAGCGCACGCAGACGAATGCACGTACGCGTAAAGGGAAGCGCAAGACAGTGGCCGGTAAGAAGACGGCGCCCCGCAAGTAACTCCATCGCTCGCAATCGGGCATACGTGCCCCCTTGGAGCACTCAGCCAGCCTGAACAGGCACGCTGTTGCGCTCTACCGCACCGCCCCTCGCATCCAACGGATCCAACCCTGTTATGGCAAAAGGAAAAGGCAAAGGCAAAAAAGGCAAACGCAACGTCCGCAAGAAAAACGTTGTCGTAGAGTCGAACGGACGAGCGTACATCAAGTCGACGTTCAACAACGTGATCATCACCCTTACCGACCAGTACGGTAACACGATTTCGTGGGCCAGTGCGGGCAAGATGGGATTCAAGGGGAGCCGTAAAAACACACCGTACGCAGCACAGCGTGCGGGCCAGGCGGCTGCCCAAGAGGCGTACGACCTCGGCTTGCGCCGCGTTGATGCATACGTGAAAGGCCCGGGCTCAGGCCGTGAAGGGGCGATTCGCGCGCTTTCCGACGTTGGGCTCGATGTCGCCACCATCCGCGACGTAACGCCGCTTCCACACAACGGCTGCCGCCCGCCGAAGCGCCGTCGCGTGTGATGATCTGCGCGGCGCAGCCCCCGGGCGTACCTGCAACGCATTCACTGGATGCTTTGCGCCACTGCTTCGCGCTCTGTACGACCCACCCCTTTCATACGAAGACACACGATCAAACGTCACATGGCTCGATATCGAGGCCCCAAACAAAAAGTCGCACGCCGGTTCAAAGAGCCCATTTTTGGGCCCAGCAAAGCGCTTGAGCGCAAGCCGTATCCGCCCGGACAGCATGGGCGAGGACGGCGCCGACGCGAAAGCGAATATGCCGTACAGCTGAAGGAAAAGCAGAAAGCGAAGTACACGTACGGCCTGCTGGAGCGTCAGTTTAAGAACCTGTTCAACAAGGCCGCTCGCAAGCGCGGCGTAACGGGTGACGTGCTCCTTCAGATGCTGGAGTCGCGGCTCGATAACATCGTGTTTCGCATGGGGTTTGGTCGCACGCGCCGACAGGCACGCCAGTTTGTAACACATGGCCACATTCTGGTGAACGATCGCCCGGTCGACATCCCGTCGTACGAAGTAAGTGTCGACGATGTCATTGAGGTGCGCCCGCGCAGCAAAAATATCGAGCCGATTCAAGAAAACACCGAGCGCCAGCGCCGTGTTTTCCCATGGCTTGAAGTGGACTACGGTGATGCGAAAGGCCGCTTCATCCGACTTCCCGAGGTCGACGAGATCCCGGAAAATATCGAAGCGCAGTTGATTGTGGAGCTCTACTCGAAGTAGTAGCTTGCGTCTGTGCATGCCGTCGTGTGCTCGCTGCAACCTATGTGGCACAACACGACGCTACTGCACAGCTCAGCTTGCGCATAGCGAACCCAATGGCTGAACGGCCACTGCATATGTTGCCTACTGCCTCTCTTTGAACCCTCTGTGTGCGCAGGTGCAGCGTGCCGCCGCGCCCTGACGCCCCGTACTGTCTTTGTATACAATCACCGATTCGAGCGTATGAACAACTTTGGGATTCAAATGCCGGACGCTGTCCATGTAGAGGACGCGTCCGACACCACCGGACAGTTTGTCATCGAGCCGCTTGAGCGGGGGTTTGGCATTACCATTGGCAATGCCTTGCGCCGCGTCATGCTGTCGTCGATGCCGGGTCAGGCCATCACGGCCATCAAGATTGATGGCGTGCAGCACGAGTTCTCGACCATCCCTGGGGTTACAGAAGATGTCTCCGACATCATTCTGAACCTGAAGGGCGTGCGCCTGAAAGCCGAAGAGATGCACGAAGCGCACATCCACCTTACGCTGGAAGGTCCGGGCAACTGGACCGGGGCTGACCTCCAAGATGCTACCAGCGAGTTCGAAATTCTAAACCCGGACCACCACATTGCCACACTGGCCGAAGATGCTTCGGTGAATGTGGACCTGCGGGTTGGATACGGACGCGGATACGTGCCGTCCGAAGAAAACAAGCGCGAGGACGATCCCATCGGTGTCATTGCGATCGATTCCATCTTCACGCCGATCAAAAACGTAAAGTACTCGGTCAAGCCGATGCGCATCGGTGAGAAGATTGACTACGAAGAGCTCACCCTCGACGTAGACACCGACGGCTCCATCACGCCCGAGGAAGCGCTGACACGTGCTGCGGCCATCATGCGCGACCACATTCAGTTCTTCATCCAGCTCGACGAAGAGCCTGAGCCGGTTGTTGAGGAGCAGGAGGTCGACGAAGAAGTGAAGCGCATCCGCGATCTGCTTGCACAGCCGGTCGACGAGCTTGACCTGTCGGTGCGCTCGCACAACTGCCTGAAAGCCGCCAGCATCAAAAACATCGGTGACTTGGTGCGCCGCGAAGAAAGCGAGATGCTCAAGTTCCGCAACTTTGGGCGCAAGTCGCTACAAGAACTGGTCGAGGTGCTCGACGAGCGCGGCCTGCACTTTGGCATGGACGTCGAAGAATACCTCGAAGAGCAGTCCAGCTAACCTTCTGCCTGCAACGCACTGCGCTGCAACGGCTTCACACCAATCCCTTTGTTTGATAGATCGCCATGAGACACCGCACGAAACGTCACAAACTCGGACGCACCAGCGCGCACCGCAAGCGGACGCTGGCGGCGCTTTCCAATGCGCTGATTGAACACAAGCACATCAAGACCACGATTGCGAAGGCGAAAGCCATGCGCCCGTTCGTGGAGCCGCTTATCACGCGGGCCAAGACCGACAGCGAGCACAACCGCCGTCAGGTCTTTCGGTACCTGCAGGATAAGAAGGCGGTGACGACGCTCTTTGACGAAGTGGCCGAACGCGTAGGCGATCGTCCTGGGGGATACGTGCGCATCATCAAACTGGGCCAGCGCAACAACGACGGCTCAGAGATGGCGCTCGTGGAGCTGGTCGACTATAACGATGTGCAGCCGGCCAGCACAGGCGGAAGTAGCAGCAGCGGTGGCACGCGCCGTGGTAGTGGCAAGGGCAGCCGCGACGAGGACGACGCGTAGCGCACTGCGAACACATACTGAAAATGACAGCGAGGCTTCCTACTGGGAAGCCTCGCTTTTTTTGTTGCTACCATAGCGGGATGTGGAACGCACATGCCGACGCATGCAGCACCTATGAATCCCACCGGTATGGCAATCGTAAGACGAATGAAACGGATCCTCTTAGTCTGACTGCTGAACATCTATGATTCAAGCCTCGTCGGTGCTCAAAGAAGCTAACATCTCGGTTGAGCCTACGTACGAGGCGCGCTTGGAGCGCCTGCTGGCCCATTGCCGCACGCATCTGCCGTCGGTGGATGAGGACATGGTGCGGCGGGCGTTTCGGCTGAGCTACTGGGCACACCGCCACCACTGGCGCGCTTCGGGTGAGCGCTACATTGCACACCCGATGGAAGTGGCCGACATTGTAGCACGAGACATTGGCCTTGATGACGTGAGCGTGGCCGCTGCGCTTTTGCACGATGTGGTCGAAGACACCGACCTTTCGATTGGGCTCATCCGCGAGGAGTTCGGCGACACGCTGGCTACAATCATTGATGGGCTTACCAAGATTAGCGGGGTGTTTGCAAGCCGCGAGTTGGGGCAGGCCGAAAACGTGCGCAAGCTCATGCTGTCGATGGCGACCGATGTGCGCGTCATCCTGGTCAAGTTTGCCGACCGCCTCCACAACATGCGCACCATCGAGGCGCTTCCCAAAGAGAAGCAGCTCAAGAAGGCCAGCGAGACGAAGGAACTCTTTGCCCCGCTGGCACACCGGTTCGGGCTGTTTGCCGTGAAGAGTGAGCTGGAAGACCTATCGCTGAAGGTGCTCGACCCCGAATCGTACCAGCACATTGTAGACAGCCTGGCCGATCGGAAGGAGGAGCGCGAGGCGTACATTGCGTACTTCGTTGAACCACTCAAGCAGCGCCTGGAAGACGAAGGCTTCACCTTCGACGTGTACGGACGTGTGAAGAACATCTACTCAATCCACCGCAAAATGAAGCGGCAGAATAAGCCGCTCGACGAGATCTACGATATCTTTGCGATTCGCGTGGTGATCGATGAAGAGGGCAAAAAGGGGCGTGAAGACTGCTGGCGTGTCTACTCCATCGTCACCGATCTCTACAAGCCCCTGCCTGAACGCTTCCGCGACTTCATTTCGGTACCGAAGTCCAACGGCTACCAGAGCCTGCACACCACGGTACTGGGTCCGAAAGGACGCCGGGTCGAAGTGCAGGTGCGCACGCAAGAGATGCACGAGATTGCCGAGCGCGGCGTGGCAGCGCACTGGAAGTACAAGGAAGGAGCCGACCGCTCTGATGAGGAGATGGACCAGTTCCTCGACTGGGTGCGCGATCTGCTGGAGAGTCCGAAGCCCGAACAGGCCACGGAGTTCGTTGAGGAGTTTCAGCTCAACCTCTACGACGAGGAGATCTACGTCTTCACGCCACAGGGCGATCTCATGACGCTGCCCCAAGGGGCCACGCCCGTCGACTTTGCATTCAAAGTGCACACCGAAGTGGGCATGCAGTGCATTGGGGCCAAGGTGAACGGTAAGATGGTGCCGCTCTCGCGCGAGCTGGCCAGTGGCGACCAGGTGGAGGTTATTACCTCGAAGAAGCAGACCCCGAACCCGGACTGGAGCAACTTTGTGGTGACGCACAAGGCGCGTAGCCGTATTCGGCACTGGACGAACGAGAAGCGTCGCAAAACCGCCAAGTTGGGCCGCGAGATCTGGGAGAAGGAAGCGCGCCGCGCCAGTGTTGAAATCAGTGATCAAGACCTGCAGGAGGTTGCCCACGAGCTCAAGTTTCCGGATCTGCAGCAGCTCTTCTATGAGATCGGGAGCGGCCTCTACGAGCCGCAGAAGCTCATCAATCGCATCAAAACGGGCGGACAATCTGAAAACGGCACTGACGACGAAGACGACGAGCAGGCGCTCCGCAAGAAGTACGAGCGCTTTCTGGATGCGGCGCAGACCTCGGGCAAGCAGGCGCTGCTCATCAATGGCGAGCTGCAAACAGATCTGGCCGTGAACTATGCTGCATGCTGCAACCCCATACCGGGCGACGAGGTGTTTGGCTATGTGAGCCGATCGGGCTCGATCAACATCCACCGTTCGAACTGCCCAAACGCCCCCGATTTGCTTGCCAACCACCCAGATCGCATTTTGGAAGTGGACTGGAGCCATCAGAACGATGTGCAGTTTGGTGCGGCGCTGCGGCTGGTGGGCGAAGACCGGGTCGGTATGGTCAATGACCTGACGACCGTGATTTCCAAGAACTTAAAGACGAATATTCGGTCTATAACCATTGATTCGGAAGACGGCATCTTTTCTGGAACGGTCGTGCTGCACGTAAGCGACCTGGAGCACCTGAAACGCCTGATGGAGCGCCTGAAACGTATTGATGGCATCCACGGCGTGTACCGGTTTGAAGAGTAGTTTGGAGTGCTGCCGTCGGCTGGTGTAAAGCCGCACAGAGAACATTGTACAACGACGTATCAACTCGGTATTCTGACCTCCTAACGACTTCGATTCGATGGCAGAGCGTACTGAAACCGTCACCAAAAAAGACATTGCACGCCGCGTTGCGAACCGCATGGACGAGCCCGTCTACAAGAGCGAGCCATGGGTGAACACGGTGCTTGAGGCAATTGGAGACTTCCTTGTCGAGGCTGATCCTGATGTGCGCATCGAGCTGCGCGACTTCGGCGTCTTCGAGGTCAAAAAGACAAAAGCCAAGCCCAAGGCGCGCAACCCCAAGACCAACGAAACGGTGTTTGTGCACAGCCGCCGCAAAACGCACTTCCGTCCCGGCAAGCGCATCCGCGAGGTGCTCAAGCAGCCGCTGCACGAGTTGGGATACGAGATTCCCGAGGGAAGCGCCGACAAGCATCTTGACGAAGACGACGAATAATCTGTGCTCAACACGCCGCCCCGTTTTGTTGGCATTGACTACGGTACAAAGCGCGTAGGATTGGCGCTTTCGGATCCGTTGCACATGACGGCATATCCGCACGATACGGTACCGCCTGCAGCGCTCGTGGACGTGCTGGAGGCGCTGGCCGATACGCACGGCCTGGCCGGCATTGTGATCGGATGGCCCCTGGAGCGGGACGGCACCACGGGTACCATGACGCAGCGCGTGCAGACGTGCATCGATAAAATAGAAGACGCACTGCCTGCTGTGTCCATCACGCGCCGCGACGAGCGCAACACCTCTGAGCTGGCCCAGCAGGCGCTAAGCGAGGCGGGCGTGCGCCAGCCAGGGCGCTACGACAAGGGCCGGGTGGATGCCGCTGCAGCCGCGCTCATCTTGCAAGATTACCTTGACGAGCTGGCCCCGTAGCATGCGGCTATGTGCGCTTCCCAGACCGCTTGGCGCGCTCATCCAGAATGCGATGGGCAATCGTACGGGCGAGCTCCGGCGCGTTGCCCCAGGCACGGTTATTGGCAATCAGATATAAGTTGGCTTCCTGCTTTTCGGCCTGAAACGCCAGCGCCGTCGCATCCAACACCATATCTTGCGCCTGCTGCGTTTCCGAAAGCGCAGGTACTGCAGCGTCGAAGGGATGCGCATGCTTAAACGCCTCGGCATAGGGCATGTCGCGCGGCGTGAGCAGGCGGCTAACCACCGTGCCCGTGCGCTCCGTAAAGCGCTGTCCGCACCGGTGCCACTGCTCGCGAATCATAGGCAGCCAGTTCCAGTGGCTGAACACATGGCCCAGTCCGCGCGAGGCCAGCCAGTCGAAGTAGACCGGCTGCAGCAGGTGCGCGGAGCGGATTTCGAGATGGGTGGGCACCTCGGTCGGCACCTCTGCAAAAAACGAATCCAACTCCTCGGCGAACGCCCGTGGGGGCGGACTGTCCCCGCGGCGCTGATACTCCTGCTGAAAGATGACGCCTACCAGCCGGTTGTCGAGCAGTTCGCGTGCCGGATCCAGAAACGTGGACACGTAGGCCTCCGCATCCAGATAATTGGCGTTATCGGTGTAGCGCGGCCCGTCGCTGGTGTTGGTGCGCAGGGTGCGTGCACTGAAGCGTTGCGGAGCCTTTAGCAGAAAGCGCGCCGTGCTTGGGGCGGCGTCGGCGTAGCGCTTGAGCGTATGGAAGGTGCGCGTAGGATCGCCCGCGTCATGCAGTGGGTGGTAGAATGTGAAGTCGACCTCCAGCACCGAAAAGTGATCGAAGTACTCGGGCGCGTACGAAATAGGCACCTTGCCGATGCTGTACGACGAGCCGCCCAGCGAGCGCGACTGCGTGCTCACCTCCTCGGTGGCCGATTCGGGGTAGATCTGCCCAATCCATCCGGCATAGCGGTCGCTGGCGGTACCGAAGCGCACGTGCGGGTGAATGTGCTGAAAGACGTAGGCATCGGCCTGGTCACGAAGCACATCGAGCGAGGAAACGTCAGGCATAATAGGGCAGCATCAGGAACGAGAGAAGCAATGGAAGAGGCGCTATGCCTCAGCATCCGACGCGATAACCGCTTTGAGCTTTGCGTAGGTGTCGCTGAGCGATTCGGGGATGACCTTGGTCTGGCCCGTGGTCGGCATAAAGTTGGTATCGCCGTCCCAGCGCGGAACGACATGCATGTGTAGATGCTCAGGGATGCCCGCGCCTGCTGCGCGCCCCAGGTTCATCCCTACGTTGAAGCCATCGGGATGGAGCGCCGTGCGCAGCCACCCAATGCACCGGTTGGCCACCTGTGCCAGTGCAATGCGCTCGGCATCCGTGAGCGCATCATAGTCGGCCACCACGCGGTACGGCAGCACAAGCAGGTGCCCATTGTTATACGGATGCAAGTTCATGATCACAAACACCTCCGCGCCGCGCCACAAAATCAGATTCTCGCGGTCGTCGTCTTGTGCTGCCAAGTGGGCAAAGATAGACGTATCCTCGTCCAGTTCGGGACGGTCGTTCGCCGTTTCCACATAGGCGGCGCGCCAGGGGCTCCAGAGCCGATCCATAGTCAGCATAAACAAGAGGGAAGACAACGAGCATTCGTAAACTTCGGGGACCAGGTACGGTTCAGGGGGATGCGACACGCTGCCTTGACTCCCCTACCGCCTGCCATCTTTTATGGTCTACGCTGATTTGCACACGCACAGCACCGCTTCCGACGGCCACCTCGCGCCCCGCGATTTGGTTCACGAAGCCAAAACCATCGGCCTGGGTGTGCTGGCGCTTACCGACCACGACACCGTAGCAGGAATTGCCGAGGCCCAGTCTGCAGCCTCGGAGGCAGAGCTCGGATTCGTGCCGGGCGTAGAATGCACCGTGCACTACAACGGTCACGGTATTCACCTGCTGGGCTACGGATTTGACCCGAGCGATGAGGCGCTAACCCGCCACTTCGACCGCTACGCCACCGCACGCATCGAGCGGGCCCAGGCGATCGTCGAAAAGTTGCAGTCCGCGTGCGGCATTGCCATCACGTGGGAGGATGTGCAGCATCAGGTGCCCAAGGGCGACGGCGTGGTAGCGCGTCCGCACATCGCCGCCGCGCTGCAGGAGATTGGAGCTATCGAGTCGGTCGGCGATGCGTTTGATACCTATCTCGGCGACGACAAGCCCGCGTACGTGCCGCTCCCCGAGGTCGAGGCCGCGTGGATGATCGATCAGATTCACGAGGCGGGTGGCATCACCGCGATTGCGCATCCCGGACACTGGCTCCCTGGACGCATACTGCGCGGACTCATCGAGGCCGGGCTCGATGCGCTGGAGTGCGTGCATCCCTCACACGATGCCTCGCTCGAAGCCTACTATCGCAACCGGGCCCGCGCCAACGACCTGCTCGTTACCGGCGGCTCCGACTTTCATGGCCCGCTGCATGCCACCGCACGCGGAGTGGGGCACACCGGACTCTCACGGCGTGCCTGGGAACGAATCGCCGCAGCCTGCACGTAACAGCCTGCCAAATGCATCCTCAACAAACGCGCTGCACATACGCTTATGCCGACCCGTATCCAAGGACGCCACATTGCTCCCGACGGAGCCCGCTTCGGAATCATACTGAGCCGCTTCAACGACCTGATCACCGAACGGCTGCTGGAGGGCGCGCTGGACACGCTACGGCGGCACGGGGTAGACACCGAGGAACTACCCGTTGTGGAGTGCCCCGGCGCGTTTGAGATTCCCGTGCTGGCCAAGCAGATGGCAACCTCAGGCGCATACGACGCCATCATTACGCTGGGCGCCGTCATCCGCGGGGCCACGCCGCACTTCGACTACGTATGCTCAGGCGTAACCAGTGGCATTACAAGCGTATCGGTGGATACTGGAGTCCCCGTCATCTTTGGTGTACTTACCACCGACACCATTGAGCAGGCTCTTGAGCGGGCAGGGAGTAAGGCAGGTAACAAGGGCGAAGAAGCCGCGCTGGCCGCCCTCGAAATGGTCGACGTACGCACACAGCTTCCGGCTTCATAGCAGCTTCCTGTGAGTGATCGGTGAACCCGGAACACCGGTAGGGGGGAATCGTCAATGTGTATGGCCTAACGGAGAAAGCGCCTTCGGGCTCAACCAGAGATTTTGCTTGTCCAAACTGGCAAGTTCATGGTCTCTTGCCTTGCGAAAAAGCCAACCGGCTTATATGTTGGGTTCTACGTTAGCGCAACATGGTGATCGTAGCTCAGTTGGTTAGAGCGCCAGGTTGTGGTCCTGGAGGCCGAGGGTTCAAATCCCTCCGGTCACCCTTACATACTGAATTATGCCGCGTTCGTCTAGCCTGGTCTAGGACGCCGCCCTTTCACGGCGGTAACACGGGTTCGAATCCCGTACGCGGTACCTTCAAGCGCCTCGGCACGTCTGCCGAGGCGTTTTTTGTTTGTAGCAATGATCTGATCTGCCTGAAGCGTAAGAACCTGTTTGGGTTTTGGTTTGACGGCGAGAGCGAGGGACGCTGAGGCGAAAATTGGACCCCAATTGAGGTTCGTAGCCGGGGCTACGGGCCGAGATTAGGGGCAATTTGCAGCCCAGCGAAGCCGCTCGGAGCCCAAAATAAGAAATCAAAATAGGTTCTCAGAACGTCTTGTGCTATGGGTAAATCATCGATAGAGGCTCTTCAGGGCTGTTCCGGGGCGACCCAGGGCCTCGTTGGCGACAAACCCCACCATGTAGGCCAGCAGCTTCGCAACGACGCGCGT
>NZ_PDEP01000021.1 GCF_002554705.1 Longimonas halophila
ACGCGCGTCGTTGCGAAGCTGCTGGCCTACATGGTGGGGTTTGTCGCCAACGAGGCCCTGGGTCGCCCCGGAACAGCCCTGAAGAGCCTCTATCGATGATTTACCCATAGCACAAGACGTTCTGAGAGGCCCTCAGATGCTTCGAGAAGGCTTAATGCCACACGACCCGACCTTATACGAATGTACATTAGCGCGAAGACTGAGGCATCCTTCGCCTGTCTCGTGTTTCCCAGATAGGGGGCAGCTGGTCTCTAATTCCGTAATCTGGTGCCATCTAAGTACTTTTTCTCTTCTCACTCAACCTCGCCAGTCACTTACTCTCGCATAAGAACTACCTGGTTACCATGACTGAAACTACACCTCTTGAGCATTCGGATGATACAGACTCGCCCAACGCCTCCCCCGAACCCACCGAGCGCGATGCCTTGGGCCGCCTCTTCCAGCGCTCCCAGCGCCTGCGGCAAGCCGATCACTACCGCGCCTTTCTCGACTTCATTGCGCGCCTGTCCCACTACTCCCCGTTTAACAGCGCGCTGCTTCATGTGCAGCGCCCAGGCGCGATGTACTTCGCCACCGAAAGCCAGTGGCGGGGGCGCTTCGGGCGACACGTGAAGACCGGCGCCCGGCCTTGCGTCATCCTCCAGCCCTTTGGCCCGATCCTCTTCGTCTTCGCAGCGAAGGACACCAAACCCGGCGACGACGGCACGTCGCTTCCCGAGCGCGTCACCGAGCCCTTTGCGGTAGACGGAAGCCTGGACCCGGCCACCTGGCGCCGCGCCGCTGCGCATTGCGAAGACAAGGAACGCGTCAAGGTGGAGTTTAACCCGGAGTGGCCTGCGCACCGGGCTGGATCTATTGCTTCGAACGGGCCACGCTTCGATGCCCCCAGCCGCTACACACACGTCGCACGGCTTCGCGGCCCAGATACAACCTCATTTAACGGACGCTCTCATGAGAACAGATCTCATCAAGAAGACTTTCATCAACGAGCCCCTCACCGAGAACAGGCCTGCAACAACCCGGTCAACGGAGCGGGCGTCCGCGGAGGGCGCGTCTCATCGGGAGTAGACACCGCCGAGGAGCAGTACGCCGCCTTCGCCCATGAAATGGCTCATCTCTTCTGCGGGCACCTCGGCAGCACGGAGACCGACTGGTGGCCCGATCGGCGCAGCCTCACTCCTGCCCAACGCGAGATTGAAGCGGAGTCGGTGGCCTACCTCGTGTGTCGCCGCGCCGGACTGCACAGCCTCTCGGAGCGCTACCTGTACCGGCACATCTCGGGCGCAGCAGCCGCAAGCGAATCTGCACACGCTACGCATACCGATGCAGGCCCTTCCGATGTTGACTCTTCGGATGCAGTCCCTTCGGATGCAGATCAGCCGTCCTCACCGTCTGGCGAGCGTGACACCAATCTGCTCCCTACCATCGGAATTGAGACGGTCCTCAAGGCCGTGACCTACATTGAGGATATGGGCACATCCGGCTTTGAATCGAAGCGCGACTTCAGCTGAAAACGTGCCGCTCCGTCTTCAGTCTACTCTGCCCGCCTCGTCTACCGCACAGATGCGTACGCGACCAAAGGTGCACATGGAGTTGAGTGCGGCCTCGCCGTTCAGAAAAGGCGACCTCAGCGGCCTGCGGAGCAGCGGCTTACGAAGCGGCGATTCCGGAGGTGATGGGCTCCTGTGATGGGCTGCCTGATGGACATGACATGTCTGCTCAAGCGCGTCAGCCGTTAACTACTTCCGCTCCAGCTCGTCCAAGGTCCGCCCGTTGCCGTCGACCCAGGCTTTCCAGCCGTTGACGTGCATCCCTTGAACGATGACTGCCGCGCCGGAGGGCGAGCTGAAGGCATGGTCCTCCGTGAACACAAGGGCCCCGTTCTCCTCTTGCGGCTCCAGGACGCCGTCCTGGGCGAGGCGCTGCCGACGGGTCCCAGAGGAAGTAAACCCCGACACGCTGCACCTCATCGCGGCCTTCTGCCACTTTCAGCTTCGACCGCGGGACCTGTACGGCCTGTACCGTCCGGCTGGTCACCTCCGCAATGCGGACGCTACGCGCGTTACCGTCAGGGAGGAAGACCTGGATGGTTTTAGGGCGAGAATGAGACATAAGCCTGAAGTCAGTTGGAGCAGTGAAAACAAGCTGTAACGGGCTTGACCATCTCGTCGCTGATCGCCGAAGACGCGGCGGGGTAGCAGCTGGAACTGATGTTTTCGTGAGGGGGCTCTGGACCTCAACATGAATCCGTGTACGAGTCAACCGCGGTTGACTCCGGGGAGTTCGGCCCGCATCGGTGGACGAGGTTCGGTCCTCAAGTGAACCGAGCGCGGCGCATCCTGTACAACGCGGTGCATTATGCAACCATAACACACCATATTCCGCAAACCTCCAAGGCTTATGTCTGCACTTACCTTAAAAGGCGTTCCCGAAGAGGTCATGGACCGCATTCGGGCATTGGCTGATACCGAACGTCGCAGCCTCAACCAACAAGCCATCTTGCTGCTGGAGCGAGCCGTCGCCGAACAGCCGGATTCGTTTGGGACTGCCTACCGTCGCTTCCGCGACTGGCATGGGCCCTCGCCGCTCACCGAGGGCGACCTCAACGACCTGCGGAGCGATGATCCTGGACGCGAGGTGCGCCTGTGATTCGCTACCTCCTGGACACGAATATTATCTCCGAGCCGGCCCGGCCCGAGCCCAATGCTGCTGTCGTAGACCGCTTGGATGCACACGGCGGGGACATCGCTTTACCTGCTCCCGCCTGGCATGAGCTCGTCT
Source organism: Longimonas halophila (assembly GCF_002554705.1). Classification (GTDB taxonomy): domain Bacteria; phylum Bacteroidota; class Rhodothermia; order Rhodothermales; family Salinibacteraceae; genus Longimonas; species Longimonas halophila. The sequence goes on from NZ_PDEP01000021.1 coordinate 2,782, forward strand.
ACGGCGTCCGGCGGATGCCGGAAGGCAAACGCCGCCAATATCTGGCCAACTACCTTGCGGAGGTGGTACGCCCGTCTATGCCCGTCATTCCGTATGACCACGAGGCCGCCCGTTGGCACGGGGAGGCCCGCGCTGACCTGGAGGCGCAGGGACGCACGCAGCCGTTCGTAGATGGACAAATCGCAGCTGTAGCCGCCACACGGTCGCTCATCCTCGTTACGCGCAATACATCCGATTTTGAGGCCTATGAAGCGCTGACCGGGGATCTGCACATCGAGAACTGGTTTCTCCCCTGATAGCAAATGCAGGCGCAGGGCCCTACGACTGTCTTCACCGATCCATTGCTGTAGCGCGGCGTTGCACCTGCATCAGCACCTCTTGTCGGCACATCTTGGAAGTCCTCGATCTGTTCGTGCTCCGTAAAACGGACCACTGACTGGAAATCATCTGCTGGAGCATTCCTCAAGAGGACTCGTGCGGGAGGTCCATCGGGGAAAAAACATGTGTGCAAATCAGTCGTCGATTCACTGTTACGAGGCTGCTGATCAGCCTGCAAGCTTCGGCTCGGCCAGTTGCGTTCGCCTCCCCCGGTTCGTACGTTACTTGTGGGGTTGTGCGTAGCACATCAGACGGCAGTGCATCCCCACACGTCAGCTCGCTCAGCTCACTCATCTGTTCGCACCGCCCATGGCAACCCCCTCGTTCACGCCTGGCACCGTCGTATCCGCCCGTAATCGCCTCTGGCGCGTTGACCAGCAAGAAGGCGAGGTGCTCACGGCTACGCCCCTCGACGGTAGCCAGAGCCGCACACGGCGCTTCTACTTGCCCGTTGAGCCCGTTGAGCGAGGCGAACTGGAGCGGCCCAATCAGAACGTAGTCGGCACCATACAGGCGCAGGACCTGCTATTGCGTGCCCACCGGCTCAGCATGCTACACGGCACCGCCCCGCTGCTCAGTCTGCAACGCAGCCGCGTGATCCCGAAAAACTACCAGCTGGTGCCCGTCGCGATGGCGCTGGAGATGCAGCAGCGCGTGCGCATGCTCATCGCTGACGATGTCGGACTTGGCAAGACCATCGAAGCCGGCCTCATCATCACCGAGCTGATGGCCCGCCAGCAGGCCTCGCGGGTGCTGGTCGTCGTTCCCGCGTCGCTGCGTGAGCAGTGGAAGGAGGCGCTCACGTACTTCTTTCACTTGCCTGCTCGCATCATCTCGACGCGACACCGCCGCACCATGGAGCGCGAACTGCCCGCAGGCGTGAGCCCGTGGGAGCAGTTTCCGGTGCTTATTACCTCGATTGACTACGCGAAGCAGCCCGCTATCAAAAACCAGATCCTGGAGCAGTCATGGGATGTGGCGCTGTTTGACGAGGCCCACCTGGCCGCCAAGCCCCATGCCAGCCGGGCAGATACACAGGCCACCACTGAGCGGTGGGAGTTCGCACGCGCTATTGCAGAGAGCCCCGACATCCGCCACCTGCTTCTGCTCACGGCCACCCCGCACAACGGATACACCGACACATTCGCCAGCCTGCTTCGCTTGCTGGGTGAGAACCTGGTTGGCGGTACCTTGCACAACCCGTCCATTCAGCGGTCGGCTGCTCAACGGCATGTCTGCCAGCGTCGCCGCCAAGACGTGCAAGAGTGGTTCGGGGAAGCGGGAGAAACCAGTCCGTTCCCTGACCGCGACCAGGAGGAGGTCATTATTCCGCCTACGCAGTACGAGCGCGCCGCGATCGATGCGGTGGAAGCGTACGGCGAGCAGATCCTTGCCAGCGCCGAACACGGCGGCGCCCACTCGAAGACCCTGGCCAACTGGACTGTGCTTCACCTCCACAAGCGCGCGCTCAGTTCGCCGGCTGCCCTGCGAGCCTCGCTGGCCAATCGCAAGAAGAGCCTCACGCAACGCGCCAAAGAGGAACTGGGCGTCGAGGTCGCGATCTCGGAGTCTGAGGCCAAGGCCACGGTGCTCGATGAGGACACCGGCGAGCGCCTCAACGACGAGGAGGCCGCCGAGCGCACCGAGCGCACGGTCTTCGGGGATCTGGAGGCCATTCGGAATGAAATCACCCACCTCGAATCCGCCATTGCCGAAGCCGGCACGGTCACGCCCTCACGCGACAGCAAGCTGCGCGAGCTTACCCGCACGGTCTTGCCCAACCGCCTGCGCGACGACCCGAAGGTCATCGTGTTCACGCGGTACACCGACACGATGGACTACCTCGCTAAGGAGATTGCCGACTCAAAGCGGCTGGGGGATACGGAGGTGTTTACTATCTACGGACAGCTCTCGGAAACCAAGCGCCGCGAGGTCTTCCAGCAGTTCGACGCGGCTGAGAAGGCCGTTCTCGTCGCCACAGATGCCATTTCTGAGGGCATCAACCTGCAGCATGCGGCCGGACAGGTCATCCACTACGAGCTGCCCTGGAATCCCAACCGGTTGGAGCAGCGCAACGGGCGTGTGGACCGCTTTGGGCAGCGCCGCGACACCGTCTATATCCGCACGATGGTGATGGACGAGACGCTCGACGCCAGCATCATGAAGGTGCTGGTGCGCAAAGCAGCTAAGATCCGCGCTGATTATGGCTTCTCACCGCCCTACTTCGGGGAAGACACCGACATCATGGAGTTGCTTGCTCAGCACGAAATTTCGCTGGGCCCGAAGCAGCTCACGCTCTTTGGGGACGGAGAGACTGCGTCGGGAGATGGCGCGCCCGCTGAAGCTCCCGAGGATCCCTTCTCGACCGATACGCTCGACCGCATCAAAGGCGATAGCTTCTACGGACAGACCCACGTGCAACTGCCCGACATCGAGGAGCGGCTGCAGCGCACTGAACGCACAATTGGATCGCCCGAACAGATTGAGCACTTCGTGCGGAGCGGGCTCAGCCGGTTTGGATGCCAGGTCAAAGAACGCGCCGATGGCACCCTTCGCATCAGCGTAACGGATCCCGCACTGCGCGTCGAATCGGTAGGCCGCGCAATCGAGCATGCCACGTTCGACCCCGAACAGGGGCTGGACGCGCCCGACATTACGGTACTCGACCTGGGGCACCCGCTCGTGCGGCAGTTGATCGATGTGGTGAAGCAGGATGCTTTCGAGGAAGATACCACACACTACGGACGCACCGCCTACCGCGTGACGGAATCCGCGCCCGAGGTGACCGTGGTGGCGCATCTGCTGGCCCGCTATGCTACGGCGACGGATACGAATGCCTCCACCGCGGTGCTCGAAGAACTGGTGCCCGTTGGCATTCCGGTGTACGGAGAGACGCCCCTGGATCCGGATACCGTCCAGAAGCTCTTGCGTAGCGCACCTACGTCGCAGACGCGCAGCGATAGCGAGGTGCAAGAGGTCTTGGACGACCTGGACACTTTTCATCCAGACGCCGACACCTACTTCGAGGAGGCGCTCGAACAGCGGCGGCAGGCACTTATCGACGAGCGCGCTGCCATGCACGATGAGCTCAACGACGATCCCAAGGCCACCGCCACGACCTGGGCCCGCGGCCTCACCGACATCGCGCCGGGCCACTTCGACGTACTCACGTTTACGGTCTACTTTCCAGCGTAGCCTCCCTAATAGGTCCCCAATTTCAAATGTCTCGCCTGTTTAGCCACGTTGCAAGTAAAGTTGGACATAATACCGAAGATCTTGCAACGGAGGCCCTTTTCTATATCCTGCAGTCCGATGAGGTGCTGCTGGAGGCGTTTGTCGCACATGTGAATGACGTCTCGGGCGCTACACTTGAGGCTGATATGCGGCTGGCAACGCAGAAAACAACCACTGATGGTGGGCGCCCAGACCTAATTGGCTGGGTGCGCGGAAGCGAACGTCGTCTCTTTGTTGAATCCAAGTTTGGCGCCAGCCTCTCGGGAAACCAGCCCACGGGTTACCTGGATGAATTGGAAAGTGAAAGTGGGTCTGTACTTCTACTTCTTGTCCCAGATCGACGAAAATTACCGATTTGGAGAGAGGTCGCATCCAAATGCGCAGAAGACGGATACACGCCAGAAGTAGACGCTTCGACGTATCATATACATTTCGACTCTGGACAGCATCTTTCAATAACTACATGGAGCAAGGTCCTGAACATACTTGAGCAAGCTGCTCTGAACCATTCTGCAATCGAAGCAGCGGAGGATCTGCGGCAGCTTCGCGCGTTGTGTGAACAGCAAGGAAGCGGCGTATTCCGACCGTTTAAGGAAAATGAGTTTGATCCGTGGATTGCGGAGCGGATAATCGATCTTCATGACATCGTAGACGATCTCAAAGGGTCGCTCGAAAGCCAATCAACCGCATGGAACGTCACATCGAAGAAGGTTACCCTCTCTAATATGAACTACCGGTTTTTTGCCACGCTCTTCGGTTGCGAAGCTGAAATCGGGGTGCGATATCGCTGGTGGGCCAAGCGCGGTCTTTCACCGCTCTGGATGCGGCTGTTCACCGGGAATCGGAAGACGCAATACAGAGGCAAAGAGCTATTAGAGTGGCCTCGGCCTGTTTTTGAAGGCGACGACTTTGGACCAACCCATCTTCTGATTCCTTTCGAGACACCGACAGGTCTCGGGCGCCAGGATGTCGTCCGCCATCTTGTTGACCAACTCCAGTTCATCGCTACCCGGCTCGAACCTGTTCTTGCCAGCAACAACTGAACTCAACCGTTCATCTCGCTTTTCGCCCCCCCGACCATTCCCCCATGCCCGACACGCCTTCCCACATCACCACCTCTGGCGGACTTCTCACCCAGGCTGTTGTCGACGAGTTGCGCGAGGCGGCGGTCTCGCGCTCGCACATGGACGCGCCGTCGTTTGCGCTGCCGTGGACGCCTGCTCCGACCACCGAGAACGCGCTCAACGACGACATCGCGACGGCCTGGGAGCTGCTTAAGGAGCGGTGGGATAGCATCCAGCAGGAGCCGGGCGGGCTCGATGCGCTCGATACCTCGGCCGTGCGCCGCCGCTGGCTCATCCCGCTGTGTAGCCTGCTCGACTTCAGCCCGCAGTACCAGCAGGGCCACCTGCGCCCGACCGATGACGACGCGCTGCGCTTCCCGATATCGCACCGAGGCTGGATCTCCCCCAAGGCCCCGAATCCGCCCCCGGTGCATCTGCTGCCTGCCACGCAACTGCTCGACGAGCGCCACGGCAGCGGACGCGGCCCCAAGGCCAAGTCGCCGCACGACATGGTGCAGCTCTTCCTGAATGTAAGCCCCGACGACCGCTGGGCGCTGCTCTCCAACGGACGCACGCTGCGCCTCCTGCGCAACTACCACCACACCTTCTCGAAAGGCTACATCCAGTTCGACCTCGAAAGCATCTTCGAGACGCGCGCCTACGCCGACTTCCGCGCGCTCTACCGTCTGGGCCACGCCAGTCGCTTTCGCATCCTACCGGCCCCAGAAGACGACAGCGAGGCCGCCTGCCCGCTCGAATCCATTCACCAGACTGCCCGTGCCGCTGGGGTGAAAGTCGGCGAGAAGCTGCGCCCGCAGGTGCGCACCGCCATCGAGCATCTCGCCAATGGCTTCCTGCAAGGAGATGCGGAGCTGATCGACCTCCTGCAAGACGACATCGACGCCGCCCGCGCGTTCTATCGCGATGTGCTGCGCGTGGTGTATCGCATGCTGTTTCTGCTGTTTGCCGAGCAGCGCGGCCTCGTGCCCGATGCCAGTGCCCCACGCGCCGATCTCTACTGGAGCGACTACAGCCTGACCGCCCTCCGCGAGCAGGCCGAGTCGGGCGTGCCCCGCAGCGATCGCCACACCGATCTGTGGCAGGGCCTCACCACTACGTTCAAGATGGTGCGCAAAGGCACCGAAGCGCTCGGGGTCTTCGGATACAACGGCGAACTCTTTGCCACCGGGCCCGACACCTATCTTGAAGGGCGTGCCTGCGACAACACCCGGCTGCTGCAGGCCATCCGGGCGCTTACTCTGATTGAGGATGAGGGCGTGCTGCAGCGCATCTCCTACGTCGATCTCGGGGTCGACGAGCTGGGCTCGGTCTACGAAAGCCTGCTCGACTTCACCCCGCGCGTGACCACCGACCCCGAAACCATCGATGGCGACGAATTCGCTGCGGGCACCTTCGTGCTCGACCCGCGCGGACTGGAGCGCAAGCAGTCCGGCTCCTACTACACCGACGACTCGCTCGTTAACGAGCTCATCAAAAGCGCGCTCCTGCCTGTCATGCGCGATCGTCTGCAGCGGGCTGGACTGCCCGTTCGGTCGGTTCAGGGGGATGCGGAGGCCGCTGGCGGGTTGCTGGAGGACTACGCCGAACTCGACGCCTCCGCCCGTAACGCGGGGACAGCTGCGCTGTTGGATATGGACATCGTGGATCCGGCCGCTGGGAGCGGGCACTTTCTCGTGGCCGCAAACAACGTGATGGGCGCTGAAATTGCCCGGCTGCGCACCGGCGATGCGTATCCGCACGAGCGCACTATCCGCCAGGCCACGCGCGACGTGCTCGCCCAGTGCATCTACGCGGTAGACCTCAACCCGATGGCGGTGGAACTCTGCAAGGTGAGCCTGTGGATTAACGCCAGCGTAGACAACGAGCCGCTGAACTTTCTGGATCACCACATCAAATGCGGTAACTCGCTCATCGGCGCCACGCCCGATCTGCTCAAAGACGGCGTACCCTACGAGGCGTTCGACCACACCCGCTCGGGTACGCACCGCGAACAGGCCAAAGAAATGCGCAAGCGCAATCGTACGGAACGCCGCGAGAGCAAAGACGGCATCGGGGTGCAACTCGGCGCGTTCGCCGAAGGCATGACCACCGACCCCGGCACGGCATACACGGCGGGCGACTTCGTGCAGCTTGCACAGGCTAATCCAAAAAAGGCCCGCGAGGTGTACCGCTCATGGAGTCAGGACCCGAGCCGCCAGCGGGCCAAGTTGGAGGCAGATGCGTGGACCGCTGCCTTTTTCTGGCCGATCGACGCGTACACCGAATGGGCACCGACCTATGGCGAGGTCTTTCGCCTGCAACGCGAAGGGCCCGGCGCCATTCCAGCCGAAGAGGCCGAGCGAATCAAGTCCCTGGCCGACCGCCACCGCTTCTTTCACTGGCATCTGGAGTTCCCCGAGGTGTTCGCCAACGGAGAACATCCTGAGCGACCAGGGGGAGTCGAAGGATCCCCACAAAACGGGCAAACGGATGGACAGGCACGTCCGTCAACAAGCTCAGGACCGGGCTTCGACGTGGTGCTGGGCAACCCGCCGTGGGAACGCATCAAGCTACAGGAGAAAGAGTTCTTCGCCGTAAAAGCACCCGACATTGCCGGGGCCTCCACCGCCGCCAAGCGCAAGAAGAAAATCAAGCACCTGAAAGCCGACGGCGACCCGCTGTACGACGAGTACCAGCAAGCGCAGCAGTTCAGCGAGGCGTTCAGTACGTACCTGCGCGAGAGCGGGCGCTACGACCTCACCGCGGTGGGCGATGTCAACCTGTACCAGATCTTTGCCGGACTCGTGCGGCAGGTGATAGATGCTACGGGCCGCGTGGGCGTGATTGTGCCCAGCGGCATCGCCACGGATTACTACACGCAGGACTTCTTCAACGCGCTTGTTGATAACCGCGAACTCGTCAGCCTCTACGACTTCGAGAACCGTAAGCCGCTTTTCCACGGCGTGGACAGCCGCATGAAGTTCTGCCTGCTCACGCTCACCGGGTCGGGCGCGCCGCAGCCGGCAATCGACTTTGCCTTCTTCCTGACGCAGACCGAGCATCTAAGCGACACCGACCGGCACTTCACGCTCTCGCCCGAAGAACTCTACGCCATCAACCCAAACACCGGCACCTGCCCTACCTTCCGCTCGAAGCGGGATGCGGAGCTTACCAAAAAGCTGTATGATGCCGCGCTGGTGCTCATTAATGAGCCAGAAGATGAGAACCCGTGGGGCGTGTCATTCTCCACGATGTTCCACATGTCCGGCGACAGCGATCTCTTCCACACGCGGGAGGAGTTAGAAGCAGAGGGGTTTGTGCTGGAGGGCAATCGGTTTGTGCGTGGCGAGGAAGTGTTTTTGCCGTTGTATGAGGCAAAGATGTTTCACCAGTTCGATCACCGCTTTGCCACGTACGAGACAACTGAAGACTCAAGAGATGTAACTCCCGAAGAGCATGTCCAAGCACAAAAACAGGTGGTACCACGCTATTGGATCCGGAAAACCAAGATTGACCGTGGTGAGAGTTCTTGGCTCGCCTTTCGCGACATAGCTCGAAATACTGACGTGCGGACGGCAATGTTGACCTTTCTACCTCCGATGGGGGTAGGACATACAGCTCCCCTGATTTTTGATGGTCACATGCTTACAAACACGCTTTGCCTTACCGCTTCAGCAAACTCGTTCTGTGTTGATTACGCAGTTCGCCAAAAGCTGAGTGGCACCCACCTCACATATTCCATACTCAAACAACTCCCCGTCCACCCACCTGAGCGGTACACGCCGGAACTGCTCGAATACATCGTTCCCCGCGTGCTGGAGCTCACCTATACCGCGTGGGACCTGGCCGCGTTTGCCGATGACGTATGGAGCGAGTCCAGCGACACCCTGCGCGAGGCTATCAAGACGCAGTGGCAGTCCAACACCGAAGCCACCGGCGGCGGGCACCGAGGCAAGCGCATGCCCGTTTGGCTTCATTCTGTTCCCGAAGACCGGTTCACCTCGGTTCCGTATCAGCACACCGACCCGTTTCCCAATCCTCGTTTCCCCCACGAACCGTTCATGTGGAACGAGGAGCGCCGCACCCACCTCCGCGCCGACCTCGACGGGCTGTACGGCCACCTCTACGGACTGGAGCGCAACGAACTCGCCTACATCCTCGACACCTTCCCCATCGTCAAGCGCAAAGACAAAGCCGAACACGGCGAATACCGCACCAAGCGGCTGGTGCTGGAGGCGTATGATCGGTTGGCCGGGAGCGAACTGGTCTCCGCATCCAACAGCGGCCTCACCACCCTCACCGAGGACGACGAAGACGCCCTGAGCGATGACAGCGACGCGCACCGCGACGGCGTGGAAGCCGAGTTGCGCGCCCTGCTCGGAGACCTTGACGACGACCCGAGCGCAACGGAAGACGTGGAGACCGAGACGAGCGAAGTCGAGCGCGTCCGGCGGAGCGACGCCTTCCGCATTGGCGTGCGCAAGCTATACGGCCACCAGTGCTGCATCTGCGGCGCCGACGCCCGTGGCACCGGCGACGGCAGTTCCATCGTGGACGCCGCGCACATCGTCCCGCGACACAAAGGCGGCCCCGACGACCCACGCAACGGCCTTGCGCTCTGCAAGAACCACCACTGGGCCTACGACCAGGGCCTCTTCCACATCGACCCTGACGAACGCGCCGTGCAGGTCCGCCCCAACCTGCCCAACGACCGCGACTACCGTTTCCTGAAGGCGTACGACGGCGAGCCGATCGCCGAGCCGGAAGTCGAGCCCGAGCGGTATCGTCCGCATGAGGTGTTTTTGCGGTGGCGGGCCGAGACAACCAAAGAAGAGACTACTTAAGATTCGCATATTTCGTTTTCTTCTTCTACAAATGAGTGGCATTCTTACCCGTGCTTGAATCCATTCAAAACACGCTCACTGTTGACGCGCTCATGACGGAGCGCGAACAACTGGTCACGATCAACCGGGCGGAAGACCCATCAGCAGTTCAGGGAAAGGTTCGGGAATTGGAGATCAATCAGGTCCCCGTGATGGACAACGGTTCTGTCGCCGGACTTATGATTGCCAACCCGAAAGACCGAAAGCTGCCGGATACTGGCAACTACGAGCAGATAGCACCGAGGTGGCTCGTATCAGCAGATACATCAATTCGGCGCCTGATTGACATTCTGGACGGGGATCAGCATCCTGCCCGATTTGTCTTCCAAGAAGATCGCGTGGTTGGGCTGGTCACATATGCAGATCTCAACAATGCGGTAGCGCGCACTGCCCTATACTTGCTGATTTCGCAGTTGGAAATCAATCTCGCCCATCTCTTGCGGCACCACGAAAAGAGCTCATGGACATACGTGGAGCATCTCAGCAAGAGACGGCAAGAGAGATTTGCTGAGTTGAAACAGGAAATGGCCGAAAAAGATGTGACGCACGACCCGATTGAGCACTTCAATCTGACGGATGTTTTTCGAGCTGTTAGAAATGAGCCGACCTTACGCAAGGGCATCGGGTTTGACTCCAAAAACAAGTTCGATGGTGCAAAAAGTGGTATCAACGAGATGCGTAAGAGCGTAGCTCATTCCGTGCGGCTGGTGGTTGACTCAGTAGAGGGGGTATCGTCAGTCAACCACAGGTGCGAACGCATAGAAGAGTTGCTGGATCGAATAGCGTCGTATCGTTCGTAGCACATTTCCGAGAAGGAACTGTCGCCTATTCGCGATTATGACAGAATCATTCGAGTAACCAGAAAGCATCGCGAAGCCCTCAAAAACGCACGAGCCCATGGATACCGATAACAGCACCAGTCCATACGCCGGTCTGCAAACGACTGCCAGGGCTTGCGGTTGGAACAGCAAAGCATTATTCTATATATAGAATATTGAGTCATATGGAGTGGAGTATAGAGTTCTACCGTAACAACAAAGGGGAGGAGCCGGCACGAACCTTTCTTGAGTCCCTTAATCCGTCGGAGCGGAGTGCATTCCAAACGCGGGCAACATACGTGAAGATGAAGGGACCCCGAGTGAAAAACGGTGTCATGACGAACGTACAAGGCGTAAAAGGGCTGTACCGTCTCAAGATTAAGTCTGAAAACAACCCGCGTTTTCTTCTGTGCGCCGTAGCAGGACGACGCTTTTTCGTTCTGCACGGATTCAAGGAGAAAGACGCCAGCGACTACAAGAAAGCCGTTAAGAAAGCCATCCCGCGGCAGAAAGCAGTTCAGCGGGCATACGGATGACGACTGATGCCTGCATTCCGAGCAACACCAGCCAACCACAACACAACGACCTATGAGCATGGAAGAAAAGATCAGTGACATCACATTCTCGGAAGAGGACTTTGCCGACCTGGACATTCCTGAGGAGGATCAGGGAGCCTTTGAACCTGCGGGTAGCGACGCAATTGCGGTCACTCAGTCTCTCATCCCCGACACTCCCGAGACGCGCCGTGCAGGCAAGAAAGAAGCGCTGCGGATCACGCTAACGGACGCCATGCGACGCGCCCGCAAGCAGGCTGATCTCACACAGGCTCAGTTGGCGGACCGTCTTGGAGACGGCGTATCGCAGAGCTGGGTCTCCAAGCTTGAAAGCGCAAACTACGACCACCAGATCGAATCGGTACTCGACTACCTTAGCGCGCTGGAGGCTGAACTTGGGATTACTATTTTCACGAAGGACGGGCCTATTCCGGTGAAATACGAAGAGCTTGCTGGAGAAGGCAACATGCATTATGTGCCTCGCAACGCACCGCATATTCAGCAATTTCCCGGTGGCTATGCAGATCCCTACCACCAACGTGTAGCAGCCTGATTCTCTTCTTTTAGCCCTCTACCCATGTTTGATCCATCGTCCGAAGAGCTACCCCCACCTGAGAAGTACCAGGACTTCGTTCAGGATGTGGAATTACGCAACGCCAGACTTGTACACTGCAATGTTGAGTCGCTGGCCCCACTCGGCCAAGATGCCCAGGTATCCTACAAAATTGAGACCGAGAACGAGTTCGTACAGCACGACGAAGGGTTCGAAGCCCTTCAGCAGTGCTCCCTTTCTTTCTTTGTAGAGGAGGGAAGCGAAGATACAGCCGTCGGGCATATTGACGTCACGTACGGTTTCGCATACGCCTGCACCTTCGAGGATGACGCGTACCCGATAGACGCTTACCTGCGGGTATTTGAACAAGTGAGCCTGCCGATCAACGCCTGGCCATTCATCCGGCAGTTCGTGCACGATACGACGCAGCGCATGAGCTGGCCTGCTCTCATGCTTCCCCTCCTGAAGTCGGACGCGGAAGAGCCCTCTGGCGCCGACGAATCCGATTCGTGAACGGCGCATCACATCACTTACCATCTGTCGAATCTCCCAATAGCACCTCTCTTATTCAGCATGTCTGATTATCAAACCAAACGCATCCTGATCTGGGGCAAGACCTACCCGGAGCTAAGTACGAAATACGGTGAAACGGTGTGCACCGCTGGTTGCCTGGAAGATGGAAGCCCTGTCCGAATCTATCCTGTTCCTTTTCGTCATCTCAAAAAGGAGGAAAAGTATAAAGCATATCAGTGGATTGAAGCTCCAATTCGCCGTCGAAGCGGTAAAGACCCACGTCCCGAGAGTTACGGGATCCGTGCTGAAAAAATCATGTCGGCGGAACGTATCAAGCCTGACGACGGGTGGATGGCGCGTCGAAAGGTGATTGAGCGAGACACGTCTTGGCACTTCGATACGGCCAGGGAACTGAAGAAATCACAACGCCAGAGTGATCAATCATTGGGTATCGTTCCAGTGGCGAAGGTCACCGACGTCTACGTTGAGGAACGAAGTCCAGAGAAGGAAGAAGAGCATGTGCAAAAGCTTGAAGCCATTCGGAGCCAGAAGGACCTATTCCAGACCGAACGAACCCCTTGGCTCGACTTTCAGAAGCATCGTATCTGTGTCAGATGGTACTGCGGAAAAACACCTGACAACCCGCACTCCGACTGTAATGGGCATGATATGAACATTCTGGACTGGGGACTCGGAGAACTCACTCGACGAGAAGGTCCCGAAAAGGCTCGTCAGAAGATTGAGTCGATCTGTAACCCACGGAAGAACGAGCTTAAGTTTTTTCTGGGCAATATGCAACGGTACCCGCAATCATTTACAATTGTCGGGCTGTGGTATCCGAAGCGAGCCGATGTGGAGCGCCGAAGCACTCCTCTTTTTGATTAGCACACTGCAACTTCTGCTTCGACGAGCTCAAATCGGACAACTGCAACCTCGTGGGAGGGTGGAAGACCGACGAGATCATAGAACTGCTCAAGGCTGTCTGCCATTCCGCCCTCAGCTTGCAAGTCGTCTTTAGGCATGTTTTCTAACGCTTCCCAGTATGGACGTTCGGTGAGTCGGATCTCTGCAATTTTGCTTCCTCCGGCAATGGGGATGCGGTCATATGCATCGTGGATGTGTCGGCCCTCATCATACCAGCGCTGCCAGTTCGCCATATGCGAGGGCTTCCAGTCGCGCCGGGTCACTGTCTTTTGTCCAGACAGGAGCTCATCGCGCGTAAGCGAAAACGTGATAATAGCCATCAGGACAGGGGCTCCATGAAGTAACATTGGTATGTTATTTTACTAACGTACAGGTTTCTCTTTCCGTATCCTGAGAAATTGAAGTGATTCCAATGCACAGCAGAGCATCTGCCCGCTGAGCTACGAAGAAGCCGTAGCACCTCCACGGCGTGCAAAATAAGCAAATAGCCACACTGCCTGTGCCAAGCGTTGTCCAAGCCGACTCCGCCCTGCTACGCCAGTTGCTCCCCCGGGATCTGTCGGCACTTCTCTGGTTAGGATAGGGTTTGCATCAACAAACCTTCATCTGCGTACGCTACCTGTAAACACGACAGTAGACTCACGTCAAACACAGCTTATGCCCGCGACGCTGCCCACGTTGGACGTTACCCCGGCTGTGCGCACAGCCCTACAGGAGACCCGTACAGCGCTGCGCGACCTCTACGATGATCGCCTGGTACGTCTCATCGTCTTTGGATCGCAGGCCCGCGGCGAGGCCCACGCAGAAAGCGATGTGGACGTGTTAATCGTGCTTGACGCTCCGGTTGACGCGCTCACGGAGGCGCGGCGCACAAGCGGCCTGATCATGGACATTGCTTCAAGGCACGGTGTGGCTCTCTCGTTTGTGCACCTGAGCGGGAAAGAGTTTGCTCACAAAGACCGCCCGCTTCTTCGCAATATTGACCGGGAGGGGGTGGTGCTGTGAGTGATACCGACCAAGCGCTTATGGAAAAAGCCCGCCAGGCGCTCGATGACGCCCGTCTACTTTTGCAGCACAAACGGGCCGAGGCCGCTGTCAATCGAGCGTATTATGCGGCCTTTCATGCAGCACGGGCTGCCCTGCTCACAGAGGACGAAACCCCCAGTTCGCATGCCGGCGTAAAGACCCGGTTCTCGTACCACTTCGTTCGCACCGGTCGTATTCCGCACGCTACGGCAAGCACCCTCGCCGAAGCGGAGACAATGCGCAACCGCGCCGACTACGACGCCTTTGCTGTGTTCGAGTTAGACGCTGCCGCAGATATGATCAACGACGTTGAGCAATTGATTGAGGCAATTGCTGATGTACGTTGACTCCAAACTGTTGGGCTGCTGTACCCATCTCATCATCTGTCTCAACCCATTCTCCCAATCCAGTTCCTCTTCGCACCCATGAACCCCTTCCACGTCCTTCGTGACACCCAGAACGCCTATCAGCGCTACGTCCACACCTTCCAGCAATTCCGCAACCCCCAGATCGAGTCGTGGGTGCAGGATCGCGTTGACCAGGGTACGCTGCTCTGGAAAGACCCGTATATCCAGCTCGCCCGGCGCTTCAAAACCGGCGACTCGCTTCAGACGCTCGTCGATGACGGGCTGCTTCATCCCGACACGCCGGCCTGCTTCACCGTGGACGCTGGCGACCGCGCTGCCCCGCCGATCACGCCGTACAAGCATCAGTCCACCGCAATCCGGCAGGTACAAAACCAGCACAACACTATCGTAGCCACGGGCACCGGGTCGGGGAAGTCGTTTGCATTTGGGATCCCAATTGTGAGCGACTGCCTGCAGATGCGCGAGGCGGGTATTGATGGCATCAAAGCCGTCATCATCTACCCGATGAATGCGCTGGCGAACTCGCAGTACGAGGACTTTGCGCAGCGCTTGCGCGGGTCGGGGCTTACGCTGGGGCGCTACACCGGCGATACGGCCTCGACCGAAGACCAGGCCCTGCAGGATTTCCGGAAAGCCACCGGACGCGAACATCCGTACGACAGCGAGGTGATCAGCCGGGAAGAGATTCAGGCGGATCCGCCCGACATCCTCATGACCAATTACGTCATGCTGGAGCTGCTGCTTACGCGTTTCCGGGATCGCGACCTGTTCCCAGCAGGGCGCCAGAATGCCCTCCGGTTCCTCGTGCTCGACGAGGTGCACACCTACACCGGCAACCGCGGCTCCGACGTGGCCTGCCTGATCCGTCGCCTGAAGCAGCACACCGGCACCACCGGGCAGTTGCGCTGCATTGCCACCAGTGCTACGGTGCAGAGCGGCGAAGGCGAAGACGCCGAGCAACTCATCGCCGACTTCGCCACCAAGCTGTTCGGAGAGCCCTTCGAGCGGGAGCACGTGGTCGGCGAATCCTATCGTCCGCCCATCAGCACTGGCGACCAGGATCTGGCCGCCGAGGTCCAGGTGACCGATGCCATGGTCGAGGACTTCGACGGGGGCCCGGAGCAGACCGCGACGCTGGCCGAGGCGCTACTCGGGCGCTCTCTGAGCAAGGACGAGCGCACCGGTACCAGACTCGGTCAGGCACTGAACGCGCAGGCCACGATGCACTTTCTGGAGCATCAGCTGGATGCGGGGGCCAAGCGCCTCCCTGACATGATCGACGACTACCGCGAGGCGTACCGGCCTGCAGCCTCCCGATCTGAAGCGCTCCGTGAACTGATGGCTGCGCTTCTGGTGGGTACGGCTCCCATGACCCGCCAGCCCCACAGCAGCGACCTGGCCGCCCGATTTGTCCCGAAGCTCCACGCCTTCTTTTCACAGGGCCGCGGCATCACCACCTGTCTCACCCCCGAAGGCCCTCACCTGAACGATCGCGGCGAGCGCACATGCCCCACCTGCGCGCAGGAGCATGACCGGGATCGGATCGCCCTCCCCTTGCAGTTCTGCCGCTCCTGTGGGCAAGAATACTACGGCGTCACGATCGCGGAAGACGGCACAGTATATCCCCGCGAGCTTGGCGGCACGCCCGATGAAGCGATCGGTGGGCAGCCCGCCTATCTGTATCCGCATCACCACGACTTCGACGCGGTCCCGATGCCGGAGAGCTGGCACACGCGCAGCGGCAAGAGCATCCAGAAGCAATACAAGGACGCGGTCCCCACCAACACCACCTACTGCCCGACCTGCAATAAGGTGGATGCCACGTGTAGTCACTCCACACTTGAAGTGGCCGTTCTCACTGAACCGTTTCTGCTCTGCTCGTCGTGTGGCATCAAGCACACGCGGCGTCCACGCGAGTTCAACAAGCTGTTCACCTTCGGCACGGTGGGCCGCTCTACCGCCACCGACATTCTGGTATCGAACACGCTTTCGTCGGTCCCCCAAGGCGAGCGCAAGACGTTGGCGTTCTCCGACAACCGGCAGGATACGGCGTTGCAGGCCGCCCACATGAACAATCTGCAGCAGCGCATCCACTTTCGGCGCGCGGTACTGAACGCACTTGATCCGTCGGGGACGCCAACGCCCTTGAGCGACATGGGCCTGAATATCTTCGACACGATGGAAGCGGCTGACGCGCTGCCTCAATACCAGAAAGAAGACACCGGACGGTTTCGGAGCGATCCGCAGGCGGCCTCCCGCTACCAGACGTACCTGCGGTTTGCGCTTCTGCAAGACATTCAGCGCACCCGCCGCCGCATCCACCAGAACCTGGAAGACACCGGTCTGCTGGAGGTGAAGTACGACGGGCTCAGCGAGCTTGCTGCGGCACAGGCTCTGTGGGACGACGCCCCGGTGCTCGCCCGCTGCACCGACGATGAGCGCCACGACTACATTCGCGGCGTGCTCGACATCATGCGCAAGCGGATGGCCATCCGCGACGACGCGCTGCTGCACTTCAACCGCTTCCGTCGGAAGACCATGGAAAAGCTCAGTGCGGATGTCCTGCTGGAAGACACCTCGTACCTGCGCCCGGTCGGCTTCAGCGACTCGGCCTCTACTGAGACAAAGACCGCCGACGTCCGCCGCTTTACCCACGCTGCCACAACGACGGTAGCGTGGACGAAGCGTGCTCTCAACGTAGAATACAGCGAGGCCCAAGAGATACTGCGTGCGCTGGTTGACATCCTGAGTAGTCGCGACGTCCGCTTTCTGGAGCGCGAGCACATCAAATACGCGGGCGACCTCTACATGCTACCTGCCTCACTTATCCATCTGGCTCGTCACACCGAAACGGTGCACGACGTGTGTCCGCAGTGCGGAAGCGTTCACCACTTTCGGACCCTCGACGTATGCACCGAGCGCAAATGCGACGAGCTGGAGCCGGATGTTGACCTCTCTGACAACTACTTTCGCACCGAATACAGCCGTCCGCTAAGCCGAAGCAGCCAGGTACAGGCGGAAGCGCACAGCGGGCAGGTCGACGGTCAGGAGCGTCGCCAGATTGAGGAGAACTTTCGCGATGAGGACAACCCGCTCAACGTGGTCGTATGCACGCCGACCATGGAGCTCGGGATCGATATTGGAGACCTCTCGAACGTCTTTATGCGGAACGTGCCGCCGAGTCCGTCCAACTACGCGCAGCGGGCCGGGCGGGCCGGGCGGACCGGACAGCCGTCGCTCATCACCGTATTCTGCGGGGCGGGCGTCAACCGGGGCTCGCATGACCAGTACTTCTACCGGCGTCCCGAGAAGATCATTGCGGGAACGATCACTCCACCGCGTTTCCTGCTTGATAACGAGCGGCTCATCCAGACGCACATGCATGCGCTCGTGCTGGAAGTGCTGGCGCACCATGCCTCGTTTAAGCTTCCTACCAAGCCGCGTGAACTGCTCGATGTAGACGCTTCGGAGTATCCCATCTTTCCCTCGCTCTACACAGAGCTGGAACGCAGTATCGACGCGCACTACACAACGATTGAGCAGGCCGTACAAACCGCATTTGCGCGGGAGATCGAGACCTTCGACTGGTTTGGCGCTGATGTCATCGAGCAGGCCATCAAGCGCTTCCCCCAGAGGCTCGATGGGGCATTCACTGCCTGGCGGAATGAGTATGCACAGCTCAAGCAAGAACGCGACGGCATCAACCGCCGACTGGGCCGCGAAGACAGTGAGCGGAGCCTGGAGATTCGACGTTCCGTGATCGAGCGGCGCCTTGGGTCCATGCGGCGTGGACGCGGTGCGTTTTACATGTACCGCTACCTGGGTAGCCAGGGATTTCTGCCTAACTATGCGTTCCCGCGTGACTCGGTCTCGGTCACTTTCTACGACCGGGACGACAGCCTCATGCGCGATCCCGTGCTGGCGCTGCGCGAGTATGCGCCGGGCAACTTCATCTACTATCGAGGTAGCCGGTACGAAGTCAAATACGGGCGTCCACGCACCACGGGCGACAGTGCGCTGGCGTTTGAGAAGCTGCAGGTCTGCCCGGAATGCAATGCCGCTCATCTCGGCGAGGAATCGGCGAAGCGGGAAGCCTGCGGGCGCTGTGGGACCTCACTATCCACGACGCACGCAAACCCACGCGCACTGGCCATGCCCGATATGGTCGCGATCCAACGGCAGTCCATTACCTCCGACGAAGAAGAGCGCCGCCGGTCGGGGTATAGCATGGAGATCTATTACCAGCAAGGACCCGGCGCCACGGAGCATACCATCGACGCAGGCGATGAGGCGCCTGCTATGAAGCTCAGCTACGAGCATAACGGACGCGTGCTCAACGTCAACCGCGGCCCCACCAAAGCCGAACGCGACGACGAGGCCATGGGCTTCGGCTACTGCCAATCGTGCAACGAGTGGCTTGTCACCGAAAAGGCCCTGAGCGACCATGCTGGCGACGACGGCCGGTGCCCACATCATGCACCGCCGGAGCAGGTCGTACGTGGCATCCACCTGTACACCCAGACGCAAAACGACGTCCTCACGGTTGACTGTCCGCTGCCCGAAGACGTCACTGCCGTCGATGCCTTTTACACGACGCTGCGGTATACGCTTCAACAGGCGCTCTCTATCGAGATGGAGCTGGATGAGCGCGAGGTCGACGGCTTCGTCAGCGAGATTCCCAACGCCCCCGACCGCCGCCGCATTGTGCTATACGAGACGCAGGAAGGCGGTACCGGCGCGGTGCAGTCCCTCACCCAGGCGCCTCGCCTGCAGCGCGTGCTCCAGAGCGCTCGCGAGCTCCTGCATGAGCATGACGAAGAGGGCTGCGAAAAAGCATGCTATGAGTGCCTGCTGACGTTCTACAACCAGCGCGACCACGACCTGATCGATCGCACGCTCGTCCTCCCACTGCTCCAGTCCCTGGACACGCTCGATGTGTCAGCCAACCAGCCAAGGCGCGAGGAGCACCTGTATGCCTTGCGCACTCAGTGCGAGTCGGATCTGGAACGCGACGTGCTGGACGCGATCGTAGCTGAGGGGCTCCCCCTGCCCGACGATGCGCAGTACACCCTGCACGACGGCGACACGCCTGTCGCGGAAGCCGACTTTTACTACAAGCCGCGCACCGCGGTCTTTGTGGACGGATCGCCGCATTACAAAGCGCATATCGCCAACGCGGATGCGCACAAGCGCCGCCGCCTCAAGGCCCAGGGGTATCGTATTGCTGTCATCAACTCCTCAGATGACCTTAGCGAGTTGGAGGAACGGGTGCGTCCCCATATTCAATGAGATCTACCACGTATAGCACACGAGGTGCCACTTATCACTGCACTTTCATAGCTGGAACTGCACCTAAATACCAGTTACAACGCCTTCCACAACCGCGATTAAATTAGAAGGCGCAGAACGCTGCTTTTCTCATTTTCTCAGGCATAGCTCACAAAGCTAACGTTTTCGCCTAAGGACTTTATGCGAGTTATGAGCTCGTTGACGTGTTCTGCCGTAGTCGGATGAATGTCATGCATCAGAACCAGACTATCTTCCCGGTTGCTAATCTGATCCATACCATGTTGCACCCAAGCTTTGCTTCTTTTATCCCAGTCCAGCGTGTCAACGTTCCACATAACCTTCAGGTATCCTTCCTCCTGAATTAGCTTATCGACACGGGCATTTGTTGCACCGTATGGTGGCCTGAAAAGAAGAGGCTCAGACGCAAAGTCTCCTATTAGATCTTGCGTCTTTCGGAGCTCATCCTTGATCTCCTGATTCCCTAATTTGGTAAGTTTAGGGTGAGAGTACGTATGATTCGCAATTACGTGACCGTCATTATAGGCCCGCTCAATGATTTCTTGTCCACGACTCGACGCAAGTCGCTTACCAACCACGAAGAATATTCCTTCTATGTCGTGCTCGTTTAATACATCGATTACTTCGGGCGTTGTAGAAGCATCAGGACCATCATCGAAAGTTAAAACAACTTCCCGTGTCCCGTCAAGTGATCCGTAGGTCATATGTGGTTTTGGTGTGTATTGATGTTTCTTCGATTCAATGTTTATTCCAGCTCCATCTTTTCTCAGGTAGCTGACCTAATCCATTGCTGCCAATAATGCCTTAGGCCACAGAGCCCATGGTACATGACAAAAGTTGAGTGTCTCTTCAAACGCGAATGATTGCCTACCCATAGGATATTATCCATAGGGCAGATGAGCCGTCGGTCGTTGAAGCAGGCTCAAACAGCGGAAGAGGGCGGCGTCTTGCCGCTCGGGGGTCGTCAGTATCTGTTGCAACCCATCTAACCCGTACCGGAACAGGCTCTTCGCGCGGCGCTCGTGCGCCTTTT
>NZ_PDEP01000022.1 GCF_002554705.1 Longimonas halophila
AAAAGGCGCACGAGCGCCGCGCGAAGAGCCTGTTCCGGTACGGGTTAGATGGGTTGCAACAGATACTGACGACCCCCGAGCCGCAAGACGCCGCCCTCTTCCGCTGTTTGAGCCTGCTTCAACGACCAACGGCTCATCTGCCCTATGGATAATATCCTATGGGTAGGCAATCATTCGCGTTTGAAGAGACACTCAACTTTTGTCATGTACCATGCGCAGCAACTGACCTTTCCAACTGTTTCAGGTAATGCGACTGTCGAAAAGTCGCTTGCGTTTGAGGTGGAAGGAGGAGGTGAAGCGCTGGATTATGTGTCCGATCTGTACCCTATATGGGGACAAGATGTAGACACGATGGCTTATACCCTTGTCCCTTCTCCTGACCTCAATTTCAGAGACGAAGAGGACGCGGTTAGCATATGGACACAGCGGTCCACGCAGGTGACACAGGGCTCTCTCAATAAACCACTTCTGATTGTAGAAGGGATTGACCTATCAGATGACACGCATCCGTATGCCAATTACGGACGCCTGGGAGATCTTGCACTACAGGCCCGAAACGACGGGTATGATGTCGCGGTGATCTCCTTTCAAGATCCTCTCTCTTCGATCCGACAACACGAGGAGGTGCTCCGAAGAGCGCTCCAACTTGTTCACGACTTAAAAGGGGATACGAGTCAACCCACGGCAGTTGCCGGTCTGAGCCGAGGGGGAGTTGTTGCTCGCTATGCTCTGGCCAAGATGGAAGAGAACGGGACGCCTCATCATACGTCCCTCTTTCTCTCTTACGACGCACCGCAGCGAGGGGGTAATATCAACCTCAATTTACAGGAGACTCTTTTCGGTAGTGGTAGAGTAGCAGATAATACTCCTCAGGAGGTGAAAGACCGACTCAGTTCGCAGGCGGTAAAAGAACTTCTCATAGATCACGCCGAGCATAACTCTCCCACAGAGAAAGAGGCACTGTTCAACGAAATCCGTGATCTGAATGGAGGCATTGGCTATCCCGCAGAGCCAAGACTGGTAACCTGGAGTAACGGTACGTGGTTGGAGCCTTCCTTTGATACAAATCTTGCTTTTGAGATTGTCAGCAATGGAGATATTAGAGACCAAGATGAGTTCGAATTAACTAATCTGGACAGAAAACCTGGATCTTATTTCCCAAGGTCTTTAAGTATTGATGAATCTGGATTTGTGACAATCGATGATTTAGATATCTTTAAATCAATAGGCACAATACTAGTCAATTTTGTTGGAATGCCATTCGGGTTTGATGCGAATGTGCCTACATGGTGGGCATTTTCTCAGAGAAGCGACCCGACATTCATCCCTACATCCAGCTCAACAGACAAGGATTCTCCATACAGTTCATCCCCGTTTGACTGCGTGACGGGGGTCGGTGAGCGGAGTTCACACGCCGCTTTCACCAGCGAAGCAGCCACTTTGATGCTGGATGAGCTTCGATATGCTTTTGGAGATGCCTCACAGCCCGGTAATTGCGAGTCCCTTCCCGGTCCCCCCCTCGAAGTCACCCTCTCCGGCCCAAGCATCGTAAATAGCGGGCAGGAGGGCACCTGGACCGCCGACGTTGAAGGCGGCGAGGGCTCGACCAGCTACGATTGGAGCGTACGTGAGCCCGGTGCTACCTCATGGACAGGAGTACCCTGCTCTGGCCAAACGTGCTCCTACACGTTCACCAACTTCAGTACCTATGTTCAGGACGTTGAGATACGCGTTACCGTCGACAAAGGCAGTGAGACCGACACCGACAGCCAATGGGTTACGGTGTCGCCGGGAGCTCCCGGCTGCGAACCGTGGATGATCGAGTGTCCATCTACCCAACTCGCGAATCTCCGCTCGTTTGAAGCCGAACCCCAAGGCGAGGCGGCCCAGCTGGCGTGGACGACCACCGGCTCGATGGGCGAGGGTGCCTTCCTCGTGCAGCACCGCGCCGATAGCACCGCCGCGTGGAGCGACCTCCAGACCGTCGAGGTCGCGGAGAAGACGCAGGTTGACTCTACTGATGCGCCGACCTACCAGCTTGAAACCGACGCGCTCGCGCCGGGCACGCACCAGTTCCGGCTGCAGTG
The DNA here is from genome assembly GCF_002554705.1 of Longimonas halophila. Taxonomy (GTDB): domain Bacteria; phylum Bacteroidota; class Rhodothermia; order Rhodothermales; family Salinibacteraceae; genus Longimonas; species Longimonas halophila. The sequence goes on from NZ_PDEP01000022.1 coordinate 2,088, forward strand.
GGCCGCGGACGGCGAGACGGCGCTCCTGTCGGATGTGGTGGAGGCAGAGATCACGCTTTCAGATCCGTACCGGCTGCGGGCGTATCCGAATCCGGTGGGCGCGCAGATGACCGTGGAAAGTGCGGTCAAGGAACGCCAGCACGTGCGGGTGCAGATCTACGATGTGCTCGGGCGGCGCGTTACGACGGTCTACGACGGCCCGATGGCACCCAACGAGGTGAAGCGCTTCACGGTGCAGCCCGGAGCCGACGGTCTGAGCAGTGGCACGTACTTCCTGCGCATGACGGGCGAGCAGTTCCAGACCACCACGCGCATTAGCGTCGTGCGGTAGGCGGGCTGAACATCCTCCACACAGAAACGATCCGAAGCGGGATGCGCATGGCAACGTGCGTATCCCGCTTTACGTGTAACGAGGTGGCAGGAAGAGCGGGATGCTCCGCTCGGTGAGCAGCAGACTCAGGTGCTCACACTCATGGGACGGGAGCTTACGTCGCTCATTCATGCGCCGGATGTGCCGTGAGGCGGGTCTTGCGCCCCTAATGTTAAGTTAGTGTGACCACCGGGGGGGGCGATTTTACAATGTCCACAGTACTGCGTATAGTGAATATGCAATGCAAAATGCAGTATACACGTTCACCTCACGAGCAGATCTTTTCATAGAGCTTCTTGCTTCGTGCAGGTCCAGCGTCTTGCTTCGTGTCCCCGTTGTTGGCTTCCCTTCCTGACATGTCTTATTTGCGCTTTACTCAAGACGTGGTATATACCGCATCCTCGCTCTGGTCTGCCTGGTTGCGATGTAGGCTTCTTTTCTTTGGAGGGCTGCTTGTAAGCCTCACGGTGTTCGGGGGCTGCTCATTGATGGAGAACGATGACACTCCGCCCTGGGATACTGATATTCCAGAAAGTGAAGACTTCGATGCCGAGGCTCCTGTGTGGACCGCTGACGGGGAGGAGCTTTTCTTTCTCCATACCCGTGAAGGGACAGACGCCAATCCGGGCCGCTTCAACCAGCTTTGGAAGGTGAATCTTAGCACAGGCAACCGCGAGCAGGTGGCTCCGGGACGGTTAACAACGCCTGATGTAAGTCCCGATGAAGAGTGGGTCGTGTTTCACTCGCGTGCGCAGTTTTCCCACCTGTACAAACTGCACCTTGAGAGCGACTCGCTGGTTGCCCTGACCGGGCCCGATTCTCCCAATCCCGATCTGGATGCGACTATTGTGGGCCGGTGGAGCCCAAGCGGAGACCGCATCCTGTATACCCGCTCTGCGGGAGAGCCGCGTGGGCTTTCTATGATGAACCCGGATGGAACAGAGGCCGAGATTTTCATTCCCTATGGCGTGCAGGGGGACTGGTTTCCAGATGGGGAGCGTGTTGTCTACGTCAACTGGGACATGAACGAGGAAGACCCAGGCCGCCGTAGGCAGATCTATGTAGCCAATGCGGATGGGTCGGGTGCAGAGAAGATCACTGATCTTCCGGACTCTGACGTTAGTCTTCCACGTGTGTCTCCAGACGGGACGCAGATCGTATTTGCATACGGTGGAGACGAAGGACTACGAAATCTGTATGTGATGAACGCGGACGGCTCAAACCTTCGCCAAATTACGGGAGGAAAGGATGGCAGTGATCGAATAGCGGATTGGCACCCCACTGAAGAAAAAATAGTTTTTGAACGGGCTTACTACACAGGCTACCAGCGAGTAAGTAGCTTGTACACAGTTGACCTTAAGACGTTAGACGTAGAGCCGGTTTTTCCGGCGGATTAGACCGCAGCCTTATTTCTCTCATCAGACCCTTTGATCTATACACAAAAAAACCGGATGAGCACCCACGCATTGGCCTGCCGGTGTGCTCATCCGGAATCTATCACAGTGAAGACCCGCCACAGAGCGAGACCGACTGTGCAGGTTGTGCACTTCATTTCTATGGTGGGTGTTCCTGTGGTTGCTTCGCTTCATTCACGAAGTTTCGTTTTTGATCCTCAACCACACCAGCACCAATGAGATATCTCCTTAAACGCTACGTGTACGCAGTCGTCATCATTGTATTCCTGATGATTGGGCTCAATCCTACACACGCTCAAATTGTGAATGACCCTCTGTTTGATCAGCAAGGCTATCTGGAAACAGCGAATATCCCCGACGCCTGGTCGTTTACAACGGGTGATCCAGATCAGACCATAGCAATTGTTGGAGGTGGAAATGTACTCCCCACCCACGAAGATCTGGGCAGTAAAACTCAGGTTCAGACAAGAGGGTTCGTGGACTCGCCCGCAAAACCTCCAATACCATTCAGCGACCAGCCCCCTTTTGCAACGGCCACTGCGGGTATGGCAGCAGCTATAACCAACAATCAAAAGGGGATTGCAGGCGTAAACTGGAATGCCTCTATCTTGTCGTATAATCCCGCCATTATAGAAACGGAGTCTGGATTCGAGATCTTTCGCTTCGACCCAACGCAAGCCGCTAATCAGTTGTCGCAGTCCATTCAAGATGGGGCCGACCTAACGATAGCATCGTTTACTTACTTTGAGGATAGTCCCGATGTGGAATTTGAGTTTCAGATTGGTACTGAAACTGTGAATATTTTAGGGGTGGATGTACCTGTAACTCTTTTAAGCCTCGGGGAATCAATTATCGGAATTGTCCGCGATCTCGTTACAGTCGATTCGGCTTTTTCGGATATGCTTGGTGCAATCGGAAATGCCGCACAGAACGACCACCTTATTGTTGCTCCTTCTGGCGACTTTTTGGGGATTGGCTCAGGTTTACCCGCTGCTTCATCACGATACAAGGGAGCCATCTCAGTTGGTAGTACTGACGAGTTTGATGATCCCTCTGAATTTTCTGGGTCGAGTATATCAACAAGCCCCTCTGGAGCAACACTCGATCTGGTTGCACCCGGTGAAGATGCAATGACAACGCTCAACACTGGGGATAGCAGCTATGGAGAAATAACTACTACAAACGCCAGTGCAGGGTTAGTGGGCGGTGTATCGTCGCTTCTGCAGTCGTATAACGAGGACCTAACGGCAGAAGACATTCGTCAGGTACTACGACGTACGGCGCGGGATATTGAGGCTCCAGGCTTTGATGCCAAAACGGGATTTGGGGCATTGGATGCCGAAGCTGCCCTGCAATACGTTGACAACCGAACAATTACTCAAGGTATAGCGACAAATGGGGCTGCTACGCTGGAAGAAGAAAACTTTCAGCTTACAGCAACCCGCGTACCTATCTGGGGAGAAGTTGCTCCAGGAACATTTTTCGCTGATCGATACAGGGTTGAATTCGTCGTTGATCTCCCTGAAGGGTCCGAACACGATATCTGGCTGCGTCCTGTAGGCACGAAAGGATGGTCGCAAGCGGACCCAAACAATCAGATGCCAAATGCCGATTTTGAAGTGAATCCGTCTGAAGGAGAAGCAACAATCACGACTTGGGTATATGATCGAGAAGTTTGTGACGTATTGGGACGCTGTTACACTACGAGCCTTCCCGCTAGTGCGAATGACGCTCAAGTAGCTTACACGGTAGCTACAAAACCCGGTTCGCCTCCGCCTCCACCTCCACCCCCACTCGAAGCCACCCTCTCCGGCCCTACGTACGTAGACAGTGGGCAATCCGGTACCTGGACGGCCAACGTCGAAGGTGGCGAAGGATCGACCAGCTACAGTTGGGGCGTGCAGGCCCCCGGCTCGACTAACTGGACGCAAAAGTTCTGCTCAGGCGATTCCTGCTCGCATACGTTCTCAAACTTCGATAACTATGTCCAAGACGGCGAGATACGCGTCACAGTTACCAAAGGAAGCGAGACCGAAACAGCGAGCCAGATAGTTACGGTGTCGCCCGGAGCCTCAGGCTGCGAACCGGGAATGATCATCTGCCCCTCGGCGCTGGCTTCGCAGGTGAGCTCGTTTGAAGCCGAGCCTCAGGGCGAGGCGGCCCAACTGGCGTGGACGACCACCGGCTCGATGGGCGAGGGTGACTTCCTCGTGCAGCACCGCGCCGACAGCACCGCCGCGTGGAGCGACCTGCAGACCGTCGAGGTCGCGGAGAGGACCCGAGCCGACTCCACCGATGCGCCAACGTACCAGATTGAAACCGACGCCCTGGCGCCGGGCCCCCACCAGTTCCGGCTGCAGTGGGCCGCAGGCGGCGAGACGGCGCTCCTGTCAGATGTGGTGGAGGCGGAGATCACACTGGAAGATCCGTACCGGCTGCGGGCCTATCCGAACCCGGCGGGGGCGCAGATGACCGTGGAAGGCGCGGTCAAGGAGCGTCAGCACGTGCGGGTGCAGATCTACGATGTGCTCGGGCGGCGCGTTACGACCGTCTATGACGGCCCGATGGCACCGAATGAGGTGAAGCGTTTCACCGTGCAACCGGGTACAGAGGGCCTGAGCAGCGGGACGTATTTCCTGCGCATGACGGGGGAGCAGTTCCAGACCACCACGCGCATTAGCGTGGTGCGGTAGGCGGGCCGAACATCCTCCACACAGAAACGACCCGGCTCCACACACCGAAGCGGGATGCGCATGGCAACGTGCGTATCCCGCTTTACGTGTAACGAGGTGGCAGGAAGAGCGGGATGCTCCGCTCGGTGAGCAGCAGACTCAGGTGCTTACCCTCATGGGGCCGGAGCTTACATCGCTCATCCATGCGCCCGGTGCGCCGTGACGCTGTTATTCACCTGCCCAAATGACCCGCCTTAGTGATGCATATTGGGCGTCTATCCATCTTTCTGCACCAAACCAGGCTACACCTGCGTAAATAACTCAAAAGCACAGTCGCCCTATACTCCGACACAGTGCATGCCTGCTGCTTTGCCCTCCAACCCCACGGTCCGCACGGTGCTGCGTGAAGCACGCACCGCGCTGCATAATCTGTATGGCGATCGTTTGAAGCGTATCGTCGTGTTCGGCTCCCAGGCGCGGGGCGACGCCCATGCAGACAGTGACATCGACCTGGCCATTGTGCTCATGCCTCCCGTCGACGCATATGCCGAGTCACAGCGTACCAGCGACCTTGTGGTGAACATGGCCATTCGCTACGGCGTTGCGCTTTCTATGCTGCATCTTAGCACTAAGGAGTTTGCCAACACGCAACACGCACTCATCCGCACGCTCCACGAAGAAGGCATCACACTGTGACTGCTCCCGATGACGAAACCCAAGCCCTGATGCGTAAGGCACGCCAGGCGATTGAGGATGCACGCTTGTTGCTGGATCATAGCCGCTCAGAAGCCGCTGTCAATCGTATCTACTATGCTGCTTTCGATGCTGCGCGGGCAGCTCTTCTTACCAAAGATGAAGCCCCGGCCTCACATTCGGGTGTGAAAGCACGGTTCAGTTATCATTTTGTGCGTACGGATCAAGTTGAACGGAAGCATGGACGTACGCTCGCAGTAGCCGAGGACATGCGTAATCGAGCCGACTACAACGCATTTGCCGTTTTTGACACAGGTGCCGCTATAGACCTGCTCAGCGATGTAGAGCAGTTTGTCGAAGTGATTGCCGACATGCTCTGACGCAGATCCTCTCACGTATCGAGGACACCCTAACCATACACGCCCCACAGCGCACGAAGCACTGCGGGGCGTGGTTTTTTGCGTTGTGTGATGCTCAGCGTACGACATCAGTTGAAGATGTACTTGATGCCGAGCTGCATGCGCCAGCGCGACAGCAGGTTCGGGTCGTCGGTGTAGGTGGACTCGGGGCCTACGAAGTTGAGCACGGGATCTCCGTCGCTGTCGAATATGGGATTGTCATCGGCATCGGTTGCAACTTCCAACGGCGAGGTGGCCGAGGCGCGGGCCACCTTGCGCACGCCCCAGTCCGAGTTCAGCAGGTTGGGCACGTTCAGAATGTCAAGGCTCAGCTGAAAACGCTGCGGGGCCCCGCCCACTTCAAACGCTACATCTTGCATGATGCGCAGGTCCAGGTTCGCAAACCAAGGATTGACTGCGCCAAACCGCTCGGCGATCTGTCCGCGATTCTCGCTGAGGTAGTCATCTTGCTCAATGAACGCATCCAGCGCATCCCACTGGCTCGGATCGGCCAGGGTGATCTCGTCCGGGCTCTCCGGGATGTAGATGAGGTCGTTGGAGCCGGAGCCGTCGCCGTTCACATCGCCCGAGTAGATGTACGAGTAGCGGTTGCCGCCGCCTACGGTGAACTGATTGCCCTCGGCCACGGAGAAGAACGCGCCGATGGTCGTGGCAAACCGGTCGCGGCTGCCCCACACGTGGCGGTAATTCGCCGAGCCGCTAATGCGGTGGCGGATGCCAAACTCGGAGTTGGCCAGGTTCGGGTCGTTCGGATCGCCCTGCACCGGCAGCTCCTGCCACAGCGCACTGGCGATTTCTGTCGTCTTCAGCTGACTCTCGGCTCGGGTGTAGCTGTAGGCCACGCTCGTGTACAGCCCGGACGCAAACTCTTTCTTGAGCTCAGCCGTCACGTTCAGGTTGTAGCCCTCGTTGGTGTTGTCGAGGGTGTAGATGCCTGCGCCGTCGGGATTGAGCTCGTTTTCGCCTTCTGCGGCCCCGAAGTACGGGCGACCGTCTTGCTGGAGGAAGCGCGAGGGGGTGCCCAGATCAAAGTTGCGCATCACAATGGCGTTGCGGTCGTTGCCGTAGATGCCTTCGATCGTCGCGATGAATCCACCAGGCAAACGCTGGTCAATGCCAATGTTGGTCGTCCACACCTGCGGCCACTTGAAGTCGCTGACGACTCCATTCAGGTCGAACGACTGCTGTAGCACCGCGCCGTCTTGCGTGAAGTGGTCCTCGGGAATCTCGTCTTCGGAGAGGCCCACGCCTGGAATGGGGCTGAAGAGGTTCGGGTTAGCGCCTGGATTCGAGATCACGTTGCCAATCCACACAAAGGGGATGCGCCCCGTAAAGATGCCCGTGCCGCCGCGTACCTGCGTGGTGCGATCGCCAAACACATCCCAGTTGAAGCCAATGCGTGGCGACCACAGCGGCGTCACGTCCGGCAACTGGCTCTGGTCAACCGTGGTGGGATTGTCGTTCTCATCCAGGGCGGTAAGGCCACGCGAGAATGGATTGTCGACCGGATCCGTGAAGTAGAGCGGGAAGTCCACGCGCAGCCCGAACGTCAGGTTCAGGCGTGGACCGGGCGCGTATTCGTCTTGCACGTAGAACGCAAGCTGCCCCACATCAATAAACTCGCCCTTGAATGGGACTGACTCGGGCGTGATGAGGCCGCGCAGGTCTGCCGGATCGCTCGGATCAGTCTCGTCGAAAAAATTGTCGACTGAAGGGAACGTGTTGGGCAGCTCCAGAAAGCCGAATTGCCCGTGGCGGAACAGATTGAACGAGTTGAAGAAGGAGAACAGCTCGAAGTTCGCCCCGCCGGTGAGCACGTGCCGCCCGGCGAAGTAGCTGAAGTTATTCGTGACCTGCAGCACATCCTGATCCAGGATGTTGTTGATCGAAAACGGCTCGTGGCCCACCGTGGTGTAGGTCGTGCCATCTTGCCCGATCTCAATCGTCGGGAACGGCGTGCTGAACGGCTCGCGGAAGTCGCGGAATCGGTTATAGCTCGAAAAGAAGCGATTCGACCACGCATCCCCCCGACTGTTGAGCTCCAGCGCAAAGGAATTGAGCTGGTTGTTGATGCGGTAGCCTGCATTCTCAAATGGCAGACTCTGCTCGTTTGGCCCACGTCCGGTGCCGTTAAACGAGATGGCCACCGGGTTGGGCCCAAGGTCGCGGCGGGCGTCCAGGTAGTTGTAGCGGAGGCTGAGGTCATGATTGGTACTGATATTCCAGTTCAGCTTCAGCAGCAGCTTGTCGTTGTCGGTGGCGTGGAGGTAGTCCTGAAAGCGCCCCGGGTTGTAGTCGTAGACGTCGATCATGCGCTGGCGGATGTCTTCCATCACGCCTTCGCGCACACGCGACTCGCCAGGTCCTACGGTGCCGTCGGTGTCGGCCACGAAATCGGTGCCGGGATCTTCGCGGCGCGAAATCTCACCGTTGACGAAGAAGAAGAGCTTATCTTCAACAATCGGCCCGCTTGCAGTAAAGCCGGTCTGGTTGAAGGTAAGGTCCGGGTTGGCGATGACCTCGTTGCCGCTTACCGTGTTGCCCTGGAAGTTCTCATCGCGGTAGAAGGTGTAGAGCGAGCCCGAGAACTCGTTGGAGCCGCTCTTGGTCACGGTGTTCACGTTCGCGCCTGTGAATCCGCCCTGACGTACATCGAACGGGGCGACGGAGACCTGCACCTGCTCAACGGATTCGAAGGGGATCGGCTCGGCGTTGGCCTGGCCTCCGGGCGACGGGTCGTCGAGCCCGTACGGATTGTTGAAGTAGGAGCCGTCGACGGAGAGGTTGTTGAAGAGCCAGTTGCGGCCGCCAAAGCTGAGGTTGCCGTCGTTACGCGGGTCGGTACGGATGAGGTCGCGCGTAGAACGGTCGATGGAGGGGAGCCGCGCCACCTGCGCCGGGTCGACCGAGGTGACGGCGCCCGTGCGCTCGCTGTTCATGACGTCATCGCTGTCGGCGGTAATGGTTAGCTCGTCGAGCGCAATATCTTGCTCGGTAAGCTCAAAGTTGAGTTGGAAGGTTTCGCCCAGGTTAAGCGTGATGCCCTCTTCCGTCTGCGGGGCAAATCCCACAAATGAGGCCGTTACGGTGTAGGGCCCGCCCACGCGGGCATTCTGAATGGTATACGTACCCGAGCTACGCGTCGACACGCCGTACTCGGTGCCGCTGGGCTCGTGGACCGCGACGACATTCGCCCCCGGGAGCGGTTCGCCGCTGGCATCAGTTACGAATCCGCGGATGGTGGCGGTGGTTACGCCCTGCGCCCACGCGCCGGAGCTGCTGGCGGCCAAAATGAGAAGTGCAACACATAAAAATCGACAAAGACGTATCGGTAGCGACATAGACACATGGGGTGGGGAGAGAGAAACAGGAGTGCAATACTGTGCACTGTTCGACTTTGCAAGATACACGGTACACCCCAGCTAATCCGCTTCGTATGTTATCTACGCGCTATCAAATTATTATCATTGTGTAACAGGGTTGTTGGTGGCGCCTCGTTGTGAGAATCTGGTGAGCCATTAGCCATCTTTTGGCTACGTTTCGCCGGGCTGCCCTGCACTACAGAGGCGTTTCTGGTAGTCATCCAATGCCAAGACGCGTTGAAGGCTACGTACAATCTTGGTTTCGAAACCGCATAAAAGCGACACGGGCACGATGCAGGAACCGATGAAAGCAAACGTTGAATGGGCGCTCCACATGATAGAGTCCCGGCCCGGTGGAATCTGGGGGCGGCTTGTTCGTATGCTTAGTGTATCTATTGCGGCTCCTCGCTGCCGCTGCTTCTTCTCGTTTTTGGTCTTTGCTCCATGACGGATTCTTCAACGGCTTCGTCCACATCGCCCGAGCCCAGCAGTTCGGCGACGAACTCGGCATCAGCAGACGTCGCGTCCCCATCAGATGCCTCTGATGCGACGTCTGGCAGCGTAGCGGAGGACGCGTCAGAGAACGCGACTCCGGGACTGGGCACGTTTGCGGGGGTGTATCGCCCTACCGTGATGACCATTCTGGGGCTGATGATGTACGTCCGCGAGGGCTGGGTGGTGGGGCAGGCGGGCCTGCTGGGCACGCTGCTGATCATCGTGGGGATGTTCATCATCACGGGGACGTCGGCGCTCTCGCTCTCGTCGATTACGACGAACATCCACATTGGCGCTGGGGGCGTCTTCTCCGTTATCTCCAAGTCGCTGGGCCTGGAAACGGGCGGAAGCATCGGCATCCCCCTATACCTGGGCCAGGCGCTCTCGGGGGCGCTCTACATCTACGGATTCACCGAGGGCTGGCTCTACCTTTTCCCTGAGCACTCGCCGTGGCTGGTGGCGTACAGCCTGTTTGTCATCACGTTTGGCATTGCGGTCGCATCCTCAAAAATCGCCTTCAAGGTGCAGGGCGTAGTCATGATTATCATCCTGGTGTCGATGGGCTCCATTGCGCTGGGCGTTACGCAGTTCGGTGGCAACGCGACGCTGCACACCCCGCAGCTCTGGGGCTCGTTCGAGGATGTGTCGTTCTGGGTGCTCTTTGCGATCTTCTTTCCAGGCGCTACGGGCATCAAAGTGGGCGCGAGCATGTCTGGCGCGCTCGAATCGCCGCGCAAGAGCATTCCACGGGGCACGCTGGCTGCTGTGGGCACTGCGTTTGTGGTCTACGTGGGTATGGCCGTGTGGTACAGCGTAGTGGCCGACCCTGAAACGCTGCGCGCCGAACGCCTGATTGTGCTGGAACGCGCTGCCGTGGGCGAACTGGTGCTGGCTGGACTGCTCGCCTCCACCTTTACCGCCACCATTAGCACGATGGTGGCCGCCCCGCGCGTGCTGCAGGCGCTGGCGGAGCAGAAGATTACGCCCAAGCACCGCTGGCTGGGGGCGCTTACCGACAGCGGCGAGCCGCGTAACGCCACCATTGCCACCGGCGCGCTGGTGGCGGGGGCCCTGCTCTTGGGGGGACTGGACAACGTAGCGATCCTCATCACGATGTTCTTCCTCGGGATCTACGTGATGATCAACGCGGTTGTGGCGATCGAGCAGAGCCTGGGTTTGCTGTCGTTTCGGCCTACGTTTCAGATTCCGCGTGCCGTGCCCATCGTGGGGGTGGCAGCCTCTACGCTCGCGCTCTTCGTGGTGAACGCGGTCTTTGCCCTCGTGGCGCTGCTGATTATCGTGGCGCTGTATGCCTACCTGGTGCGCCGCCAACTGACCACGCCGTGGCAGACGGTGCGCAGTGGCATCTTCGTGTCGCTGGCCAACTGGGCCTCGAAGCACGTAGCCCGCACGCTCGACGAGCCCAACGAACGTGCCTGGAAGCCCGACCTGCTCGTGCCCGTCACGTCGCGGCCCGAACTCGACGGGGCGTTTCGCTTCCTGCGCACCCTGGCCGAACCGAAGGGCTCGCTCCGCATCATTGGGGTGCAGTGCACCGAGCAGACCGCGCCCTCCTCGAATGAACTGAACCGCCTGGAGGAAGTCACGCGCACCTTTCGCAACGAAGAGCTGCTGGCCACCTCGTCGCTTATCAAAGCGCCCACCTTTTTGGAGGGGGTGGAGATGAGTGCCTCGGTGCTGCGGGGCACGGCATTTCGCCCCAACATCTTGTTCGGGCTGGCCCACCGCCACGATGCCAATGCCATTCAGGGCTTCGTTGACATTGCCGAACGGCACGCCCTGGGCACAGCGCTGCTCTACGAGCATCCCGAAGCCGCCCTTAGTCAGGAGCGCCGCGTGAACGTATGGGTCACCGACCAGAGTCCCGAGTGGTCGCTTGGCATGCGGATGCCGAACCTGGACCTGCCCTTGCTGCTGGCCCTGCAGATCCGCCACGACTGGAACTGCACGCTGCGTCTGGTGACCATCTGCTCCGACACCGACGAGATGCCGAACGCACGGCACTTCCATGAGCGCCTCATTGAAGATGCCCGTCTGCCTGCCGACACCGAGTCGTTTGTGATGCAGGGCGATTTCTTTGATAAGGTGGAAAAGGCGCCTGAAGTAGACCTCAACATCTTCGGCATCGCCCGCACCGCCGACCCCGAAGCCATGCGGCGCCTGGTGGAGATCACCGGTACGTCGTGCCTGTTCGTGCGCGACTCGGGCCGCGAAAGCGCACTGGCGTAGCAGCGAGGGGCCGCACCGTCTGCGCTGGCACTTGCCGCATGCGTCGGTTACGTTGTTGGGGTACCGTTCGTCGGCCTCGTGTTTTCTTCCTGTACGTATGGCATTTGCTGTGCCTCTGCCCCCATTTCGTGCATTCATTTGGATAATTGGCCTTTGGGGACTGCTTGGCCTGGGCGGGAAGCCCGTGCAGGCCCAACAGATTACCTCCTCGCAAGAGGCCGGCGCGGTAGCACGCCAGTACATCGGTCCCGACACATACGGCGCTCATGCGCAAAACTGGGGAGCGGCCCAGGACTCCAGCGGTGTGTTCTACGTGGCGAATACCGAGGGCGTCCTCACCTACGACGGCACCGCCTGGCGCACCATTCCCACGGCCAACCGGAGCATTGCGCGCTCCGTGGCTGCCGACGACGAGGGGCGCATTTTTGTGGGGGCGCAGCGGGACTTCGGCTATATGGAGCGCAATGCGCAGGGGCAGTTGCGCTACGTCTCATTGCTCGACCATGTGCCGCCCGAGCACCGGTCGTTTACAGATGTTTGGCAGACGCAAGTGACCTCAGAAGGCGTCTACTTTCAGGCATTCCGCCGTCTCTTCCGGTGGGAGCCCCGCACACAGACGATGCAGTCGTGGGCGCCCGACACCCGTCTGCAGTACGCCGATGTAGTCCGCGATACGCTGTACGCCCACGTCGAGGAACAGGGGCTTATGGCAATGCGCAATGACTCGCTCCACCTCGTGCCAGGCGGCGACATGTTTGCCGATCGGCAGGTGCGCTTCGTGCTCCCCCACGGCAACGGCGGGCTCCTGGTGGGCACGCAGTCGGGCCTGTTCGTGCGTGACGGAGATCGCTTTGCGCGCTTTGAAACGGCGTTCGATGCGCCTCTGCGCAATACGCTGGTGTTTACAGCTATTCGGGGGCCAGACGAATCCGTCGTTATCTGCACGTTAGACCGGGGTGTCTTTCTGTTAAACCCCGACGGCTCCATCCGCCAGCATGTTGATACGCGAGAGCAGCCTGCTCTCAATCTGTATACCGACCGCGAAGGCGGGTTGTGGGCGATCCTTGATGGCGGTCTGATCCGATACGACGTGCGCGCTCCATACACAACGTACCCTGACACGCTGGGGATTGCGGGCGATGTGGGCGACATCGTGCGGCACCGCGACACGCTCTTCCTGTCTACCGAGCGCGATGTGGTTCGTATGCAGCCGTCAACGGATGCAACGCCGACGTTTGAATCCGTCGCGTCCTACTTGCAGAGCTGGTCGCTGCTGTCTGTGGAAAATGACCTACTCATAGGCAGCAGTGCGGGGGGGGATGTGCGCGGTCCCAATGGGCAGATCGAGCGTCTCTTTGATGCCGATCACGTCTACAGCCTGCACCGCTCGGCCGTCGATTCTTCGCGCGTCTATGCCGCGACCGGACGCGGTGTGCGCCCGCTGACGTATGAGGGCGAGGCCGCCCCGGCCCGCTCGCGCTGGACGGTAGCGCCGTACGTCCCTAACCTGAACACCGAAGCCCGCACCGTGGCCGAGGCCGACGACGGTACGCTGTGGGTAGGCACGACCTTCGACGGCGTGTACCGTATCCGCTTTGATGCAGAAGACACTGTGCGCGTCGACCACTTCGGCCCCGATGACGGCTTGCCGCCTGATCGCATAGAGCCGCATCGGTGGAACGGGCGCATCGTGTTTGGGACCAGCACCGGTCTGATGGACTTTTCTGAGGGCCGAACGCCGCGCTTTGATCCGCTGACGCGGGTTGAGATGCCTTCGTCGCTGGAAGCCGGGAAATCGTATGTGCGCCTTCAGGAGGATGCGCAGGGCCGCACCTGGGGCCGCACCGACACCGGGCCAGGCCGCTGGGTACAGACAGAAAGCACCTGGTCGTGGGCACCTGGCGTGCTGCATCGGCTCCAGGGCCGCGCATCCAATACCATTCTGACTGAGAAGCGCGGATCGGTGCTCTGGCTTGGCATGGAAGACGGGCTGGTGCGCTTTACACCGGATCATCCGGCGCCGCCTGCGCCGCCGCCCGTGCGTATCCACCAGGCGAAGCTGCTTGCGTCCGATTCATTGCTAACCACCGGGCACGCACCCGCGCTGGATTTTGCCGACAACGGACTGCGCATTGCGTATGGAACGCCCTCGCTGGCCGATCTGGAGGCGGTGGCGTACCAGCATCGCCTCATTGGGCGTGAGGCGGGCTGGTCGGACTGGACGGCCCGCACCACGCGCGAGATGCCGAATCTGTCTCCGGGCGACTACACGTTTGCCGTGCGTGCCCGTACCGCGTACGGAGACACCACGCAGGCCGCGCACTATGCCTTCACGGTGCGTCCGCCGTGGTATCGGACGTGGTGGGCTTATGTGCTGTACGCGCTCATGGGCGGCGGGCTTGTGGCAGGGGCCGTGCAGCTGCGCACGCGCCACCTGCGTCGGCGGCAGCGGACGCTAAAGCGCATCATCGATGCGCGGACCGAAGCTATTCAGGAGAAGAATGCCCAGCTCGCCACGCAGGCCGAGCAGCTTAAAGAGCTCGACCAGGCCAAGAGCCGCCTTTTCGCCAACGTAAGCCACGAGTTTCGCACGCCGCTTACGGTGGCGCTGGGCCTGCTCAAAGACTGGACCGAGGCCGACAATGCCGATCTTGCAGATGCGCTGCAGGCCGACCTGAAGCAGGTGCTGCTGCAGAACCGCCGCGTGCTGCGCCTGGTGAATCAGCTCCTCGACATCGCCCGGCTGGAGTCGCAGTCGCTGACCCTGCGCGTGCAGCCGATAGATCTTACGCCATTTCTGGAGCGCGTGGCCGCCGCCTTTGAGCCGCTGGCGGCGCAGCACGGCATCACGTTCAACCGCCGCCTGCCGGGCAACATCGGTACTGTTCCGGGTGATCCTGAGCATCTGGAGACGGTCGTTGTGAACCTGCTCTCGAATGCATTCAAGTTTACGCCCGCCGAGGGCACCATCACGCTCACCGCAACGGTGCACGACGAGCGCGATGAAACCGCCTGCATTCAGGTAGCGGATACCGGGCCGGGCATTCCGCCCGAAGATCACGACGCCATCTTCGAGCGGTTCGTGCAGACCCATCGCTCGGACGCTGGAGGCACAGGCATCGGGCTGGCCCTGGTCAAGGCGCTTACCGAGCAGCACGGCGGCACGGTGTCGGTCGAGAGCGCTGAGGGCGAAGGCACGACCTTCACCATTGCGTGGCCGCGCCACGTGGGCGCGCTCCTCGACGAAGCAGTTGTGGGGGATGAGACCGCTCATGAAATAGGCGATGGCCTTCCGCGCCCGAATGCCGCGGCTCTGCCTCAGATTACGTCGCCTGCGGAGGCTGCGACCGATGTTGATGCGAAGGACGACGCTACGCATCCCACCGTACTCATTGTCGATGATAATGCCGACATCCGCGCGTATGTGCGGCGGCACCTGGCGACCCGCTACCACATCATCGAAGCCAGCGACGGCCAGGCGGGGCTTGAGCAAGCCCGCACGCACACGCCCGACTGCATCGTATCGGACGTGATGATGCCGACGATGGACGGCGTGGCCATGCTGCGGACCCTGCGCGACGATCCGGCCACCGACTTCATTCCGGTGGTACTGCTCACGGCCCGCGCCGAGCTCGACGACAAGATTGGCGGCCTCGACGCCGGGGCCGACGACTACCTCACCAAGCCGTTTCGTCCACGCGAGCTGCGCGCCCGTATTCGGACCCTGCTGGCTCAGCGTATGCGGCTGCGCGAGCGGTTTCAAGCCGACCCGCCCGCCGCGCCGGCGTCGCCCGACGACACCCCGCCGGTGCTCCGCGACGTACGCGAAGTCATCCATGATCACCTGGCTGACCCCGACCTGAGCGTGCAAGACATTGCCGATGGACTGCCCATGAGCCGGTCAACGCTCTACCGCCGCCTGCGCGAGGCGACCGAGCACTCGCCCAGCGACCTGATCTGGCAGGTGCGGCTGACGGAAGCCCATCGGCTCTTGGCACAGGGCGAGGGCAATGTGAGCGAGGTGGCGTATGGGGTCGGATTCAAAACGGTATCGCACTTCAGCAGTCGCTTCCAGGACCACTTCGGCGTGCCGCCGTCCACGATCCGGCCCAACGTACCGCAGGACGCGTAGCGAGAACCTGGTGGTCTTCGCATCGGCGTGTTAGCACGTCATCTGACATGCTCAGGCAACAGATTGACACGCTCAGATAACGCATCGGAGGCCCTGGTGCGGTATGCTGTGGGTGTTGCGTTCTGCCCAACAGCCTCGCCGCCAGGTCGGTGCCCTGCCTATGTCTGATGATGCCCCCTCCTCTGATTTGCCTGCGGACTCGTCGGACCCGAGTCGTACCAACAACAAAAACGATGACGGCGATGTCTTGGGCGAATCAGGCTCGTCCGCCCCAACGCCGCGCATGCTTTCGCAACGTACGCGCCTGGAGCTAAGCATCTTGCAGGCCACGCTGCGCACCTCAAATGAGCAGGCGGCTTCCGGTCCAGAGACGACAGATTCGGGAGATGTAGATGCTTCGGGGGATGCAGCGCCCGACGCATCCCCCTGAATACGGAGGCCGCTCCAAAACCCCTGCGTAGCGTCCACAAACGGCCCTGTGTCGCCGGTGTATCACCGGTATGACACGCGTTTGACACGCTCAGGCAACAGATTGACACGCTCAGATAACGGAATGAACGGGTCAATTGGGTAAGATAGAACCACATGCGTCCCGCTCGGCGGGGCGCTTCGGCTGAACATGTGATCTACCCCCCAATTTGCCATGCGTACCGATACGCACCATCGCACCCTGATTCATTTCTTTACGACACAGGTCGGCCCGCTGCGCGCCTGCGTGCTCATGGGAGTGGTGCTCTGCGCGCTGCTCATCGGTCCACCCGCCGCGCAGGCGCAGTCGGGCAACATCATCTATGTGGATGCCGCCGCCCCGGGCAACGATGATGGCTCTTCGTGGACCGACGCCTACACCACCCTGCAAGACGCTCTGGCAAGCGCCACCGGCACAGACGAGATCTGGATGGCGGCGGGCACCTACTACCCTGACGAAGGCACCGGAGTCACCAACGACGACCGCACCGCCAGCTTTACCGTGACGGGCAACCAGAATGGTCTGGCGATCTACGGCGGGTTTGCCGGAGGCGAGTCGGCGCGGGAGCAGCGCGACCCGGACGCCAATGAGACAATTCTCAGCGGCGACATTGATGGCGACGGCACGCTCGCGAGCAATAGCTATCACGTGCTCGTTTTCGATGGAGGGAATGGCATCGGCGCAGACGTGGCCCCGAATATAACTACGGATACGGTGTTGGATGGAGTGACCGTCACCAAGGGCAATGCCGATGGGAGCGGTGGAAACTTCTCAGGGGGAGGGCTCTTCTGCGACGGAGTCGGGAGCTCAAACGTGTGCAGCCCCACCCTCACTGCTGTCACGTTCATTGAAAACAGCGCCGGAAGCGCTGCTGCGATCTATAATTGGGGCAGTGGTGGGGAGAGCAGTCCGCACATCATAAACTCCACCTTCATCAACAATACTGCCGATACTGGTGCCGCAATCTATAACGATGCTGATGGCGGTGGCACAAGCAGCCCAAAGATTATAGGTACCACTTTTTTTAACAATGCTGCTAACTTCACTGGCGGCGTCTTTTTTAACGTTGGGGTCGATGGTGGGGTCAGCAATCCGCAGATCATTCGTTCCATATTTATCGAGAATACCGCGGAAAACGGCGGCGCGATGTACAACGAGAGCTATATCGGGACATGCAAGCCGCAGATCGTGAGCTCGATCTTCTTCGGGAACACCGCCACAGATAAAGGTGGGGCAATCCTCAACTCGGGCCGCGGTGGCACAAGCAGCCCGCAAATCATAGGTTCTACCTTCACGGGCAACACCTCGGGTGAGGGCGGTGCGATCTACAGCGACGGCCGTGACTTCGACGCCACTGCCGGCTTCCGCCCCGGCACAAGCAGCCCGCAGATCATAAATACGATCTTGTGGGGCAACACCGCCGGCAGCGGTGGCGAGCTTTACAACGTTGCTGCCACGCCGACCTTCGAGCATACGCTGATCGAGGGGGGGCTCGACGGTATCAGTGAGAATAACGGCTCCTCGACCACTGACGGCGGGAATAACCTCGACGTGAATCCGCTTTTTGTGGATGCGAGTGCTCCTGCCGGGCCCGATGGGATCTTCGGCACCGCCGATGACGGGCTACAGGTGCGTGCAGGATTTCCGGCGGTTGATGCGGGGACCAATGTCCCGTTCGAGCCCGGTGGGGCCGCCGAAACGGTGACCACCGATCTCCGGGGCGACGCCCGCATCCAGGACGGCGATGGCGATGGGACCGCGACCGTGACGCTCGGGGCCTACGAAGCGGCCATCGACGCCGTCGACCTGCGTCTCACGGCCACGCCGACGGCGGTGTCGGGCGACGCCCCCACGAGTCTCACGTTTCGTCTCGCGAACCGGGGCAATGCCGCCCCCACGGGCGTTGCGGTGGACCTGGACTCCCCGGCTGGGTTGACGCTCACAAAGACCGGCGGAGCTGGCACGCTCAGCGGCGGCACCTGGACCATTGGTTCGGTCCCCGGCGACGGCGAGGCCGCGCTCACGGTGGAGGTTGAGCGCCCGAGCGCACCCGAAGAGACGCTCCCCGCCACGGCCAGCCTGCAGGACGGATACACCGTCCCAGCAAGCACCAGCGACCTGACCGACCCGGAGCGCAGTGCCGCCGAGTGGGTGTCGCTGCCGGCCCCCTACGGCAGTGGGCAGGCCCTGGCGCTGGACGGGGACGGCGACTACGTTGCTGCCGACACCGCATCGGAGGTGATGGCTGATGCCGAGGCCTTCACCATCGAGGCCTGGGTACGGCTGGGCAGCACCACCGACCGGCCCGCCGTGCTTGCGTTTAACGGGGCCGTTGAGGACAACAAGAACATCCTCTTCTACGACAGCGGGCAGTTTCAGTACTACGACCCCGACATCACCTTTCAGTCCAGCAGCGACACGTTCGCGCCGGAGCAGTGGCACCACGTAGCTGTCGTGATCCAGGCGGATGACAGCGGCACCCTCTACGTGAATGGCACCGAGCAGGCCACCTTTACCACGAGCGTTCGCCCGGTGAGCGGCGGGCGGTTCTCGATCGGGCAGGAGTGGGACACGAGCACGCCAAGCGACTTCCTTGCCGGACAGATCGACGAGGTGCGGC
>NZ_PDEP01000023.1 GCF_002554705.1 Longimonas halophila
CACGTAAGGCATAGGCAGACGGGTCTATTCTTCAGCACAGGTCATGGTTTGTCTCACGACCTGTACCGCTGGAGGATAGGCCCGTTCTGTTTTGTTAAGACCCGCCTGAGTTTTGTCATGTACTGTGGCGATTGGGGGAAGAAGCAGAAGAGGAGGGGACATCATCAGGCGTAGGATCAGACATAGGCAGGGCACCGACCCGGCGGCGGAGCGATTAGGCAGAACACGACACCCACAGCATACCGCCCCGACGCCTCTGGTGCGTTATCCGAGCGTGTCAACCTGTTGCGTGAGCGTGTCAGGGGACACGCCGGTGTCAGGGGACACACCGATGCGCCAACACGCTGATGTGTTGATGTGACAGGGCTATACAATCGGAGGACAACCAGGCTCCAGCTACGTGTCCTTCGACACGTTGGGCCCGACGATAGACGATGGCACGCCGCGGGCGCACGCCAAATTCCTCTTGGAAGTGACTGCTTTGGAAGCGACTGCGGAAATGCGATACGATTTTGAATTCGAGCCCGTACGCCCCCTCTCACCAGCCACGTCCCCGATCATCTTACGTCCGTGGGGTAACAGAAAGACGTCAATGGCATATACCGTAAGGTGCTTCACTGTAAGGTGCTTCACCATAAGGTGCTTCCCTGTACGGTGCTCTATCTTGATCCGCCTAATTGCTGAGTAGTAACTGCCGAGTAGTAACTGCCGAGTAGTCTATGCCGCATCTTCCAGATGACGACGCGATTTATGCCGTGCTGCATGCGTTGTCTCTCGATCGCACGCTCCATGAACAGTTTGTGCTCAAGGGCGGAAACGCGCTCCGATTGGCTTATAAGAGCCCTCGGAGTTCAGTAGATGTCGACTTTAGCTCAACGGAGGCCTTTCCAGATCAGCCCGATGCAACGACGCAAGCCCTGCTCAAAGATGTCGAAGCGCGCCTGAATCGCGTCCTGGAGGAGGTCGCTCCGATCTATGATTTTGCGTCGCTGGTTATCCAGAGCACGGACGTTCACCCGGGCAACCATGACCCGAGGGCATTTCCGGCATTGGAAATTAAAGTGGGCTACAGCGAGTTAGACGACCGCGACCCGCCATTTAGCGACGTCGTCAAGCTGGAAATCACGCTGAACGAGGTCGTGTGCGCAGATGAGTACGTGTCTGTTGACAGTGGACGTGCAGGCAACGTTGACCTCCATGTCTCCGGTCTCGACGATATCATCGCGGAGAAGCTGCGGTCACTTCTTCAGCAAGTGACGCGCAATCGGAATCGGCCGGGCGATGTCTACGACATTTGGTTCTTCACAACCCGGGTTGGCGCCGCTCTCAGTGCGGACAACATCGCCACGTATCTGCAAAAGAAGAGCCACGATCGACTGGGCGTTGATCAGGTTACCCACGACATGTTTACAGATCCCGAGGTGCGCAAACGAGCATCCGTCGGCTACGACGACATTGCCAGTCGGCTTCCTGATGGTGAGACCCTGCCGCCTTTTGAGGACGCGTTTGATCAGGTGATTCAGTTTGTTGAAGCGTTGGACCTCCCCTAAATCGCCGCTATGCTGCAGCTCCCACCATTACATCGGTTTTGCTTATGGTGGCGGCTCTTTGCTGGCCGGTCGGCACTACGAATACGAGGCGTCTCGGGTATCGAGAATAGAGGTGGGATGATTGATCGAGAGATTCCATTCTTCGCTGTATGAGGATGCGTACTCTTTCTCCGGATTGAGCACGCGCGAACCTCCTCTCGGGCTTTTTTCGGCTTTCCACTGGGCAAAATGCGTGTGCTGCATGCCGAGCGTTTCCATGACGAATCCCACACGCTGGTACAGAATGAGCCGGTCCAGCCGTTCGGTATAGTCGACTAAGCGGTTCGGATCCGGATCAGCGCGAACCCAGGCGCGAAATACCTCGCTGAGGCCGCCGCAGTACCTCGGCTGTTTGAGACCATCAATTAGCGTCCGTTCAACGTCTGTGCAACGGACGGGAACGCCGTGGACCGATGGGGTGCTATCACCGAATACCCAGTCGTCTTTCAACTGGTGGGTCTTGAGCGTAAAGTCCTCGTAGCTCTTCACGCGGGCGCGCCGGGGAAGGGTATGCGTGCGCCACTCTTCGGGCGTTGTACCAACGGGGACAATCGGGACGGATGCGTCCCGACTCCTCCGCTTGACAATCGTCCCGGGCGAGGAGGTCCCCTCATAGAGGTGGATAACACGGGATCGCTGGTCGGTGAGGCGGTGGATCTCAAGCGCTGAAGAGTGAGACAGAATGTCCAGTGGGTAGGCTTCGCTGGCCAGCTCGTAGATGTTAAGACTTTGGCGCGCATAGGGACTTGTCACCTTAAACAGGCGTTGCCCCCTGATCGGAGCAATCAACCCGTCGCGTCGGAGACGAGATAATACGCGATCAACGTTCTTTGCAGGGTAATGGGGATCCCGTTCGCGCCTTAAAATCACATGGGCGCGCCAGGAAGAGAGGATGTGGCGACTCTCTTCAGCAAGTTTGGATAAGACAAGGAAAGCGTCTTTCATAGTGTTTTTTGATCGCAGCCTTCGCATCATGATCCTAAGGACATGATGCGAAGGCTGCAACGCACTTTAATGCAAATCGTTTCTTTCCGTGTCAGCGCCTGAACGGTCAACGCGCCAGTCTTCAGGCCGCGGATCGCTAACGGGCGCCTGATCCCGGATTGATCGGGCCCCCTCTTCAAGCGGTTCGCCCCGCTTGTCAGTCTTCGCTTGTCGGCCGTCGATTCACTAACGGCTTACAGCGCCTCAACATACGTCCAAGACGCGCCCTCATCTAAGCGGGTGACGTTCTCCGCCACCGCAAACATAACGAACGGGCTCATCGACAGACCCTCTTGGCGAGCTCATTTGCGAACGTGATCGTGGAGTGACTCCGGAAGTCGAATCGTCAGTGCACCCATGGCTCTATCGTCCTATGTGGGTCGAAGTATGTGAAGGGGATACGAAAAGGGCGTCCCCCAATCATATGTTATGTCGTTGTAGCGCATCCGCGATTCTGGTGAGCCCACTCCGCCGAAAATGCGCGAGCAGTTGCCTCGGCGTCTGTGGAGGATGAGACAGCGACGCGCGAAGCGCCCGAACGACGCTCACGACGGCTTCGGGCGCCTGTTGGTACAGCATTATGATGAAGGCGTCTGGCGAGCAGGCCGTAACCCCGTAGGGCGCAAGCGAACGGCTCGGAAAGTCCCGCAGGTTGTTGGTAACGATGTAATCAGCATCCGCCTCGATGGCAGCGGCCAGCACATGGTGGTCATCCGGGTCGGGCAGTGATACGTCGGCCATGTGCTTTTCGTATCCTTCCACACAGGCCCCGGGCAAGGCTGTGTCCATAAGATCCTGCGTGCGCTTGACATCGTCCCATGTGATGTCCGCCCGGTTTGCGACCAGGTTACGCATCCATTCATCACAGATGGCCTCGCTCCAGTGCGCGCGAATGAGTTCGCTCACTGCGAGGCGCATCAAGACGTCCCGAAGTTGGGCTGGATACAGTACATTGGCATCCAGTATCGCCACGGGGACCGTGCGCATAAAAAAACATGAGAGCTATAACTATAATACGATCGACAATGTATATCGGCGCAACATTCGAGTACGGCATTCGGGTATGATCCTCACGTATGCTTGGTACTCGGAGCGTGCCCAGCTGTGTGTCTTCAGTATCCCATGTCCAGCTCTTGGGCCTGATCGGTGAGCGCCTGGAGCGCATCTTCCGCTTGGGCGCGCTGCGCTTTTTTATACGTAAGGACATCGCTGCGGCGCACGCGGTGATGGCTGCCCACTTTGTGATACGGGATCTCGCCTTCTTTAAGCAGCTTCACGAGATGAGGTCGTGAGACATTGAGGAGGCCCGCGGCCTGCGTCGTTGTGAGTTCCTCTTCTCGTGCCTCGCTCTTTTGATCGGCCTCTTCATTTGCCTGGATGGCATGGGCAAGCGCTTCAATGGCAAGCGCACCGACCGATGGAGGCAGGGTGATCTCGCGCCCTTTTACCGTCAAGGTGAACGCAGAGAACTCGCCCTTCACATCGTTGAGTCGCTGCACCGTCGCGGCCGTATCGGCGTCGATAGGAGTAAGGCGTGTGCTCGGGTCTGATGTCACATCTGGTGTCACGGGTCGTTTATCAGGCATGACGCACGGCGGGATTGATGAGCGGAGGTGTCGCTTTCGCTAAGTGTAATAACCGAAACAGCACGGAGTTCCTGGGTAATTGGACTTATAAGTCACTCGCTCGGCATCAGTCGGTCTTGTGTGTTGTCTCAGAATCGGTCGGTTTTGAAACCACCGCCCGCCTTCGCTCCGCCCCCTCATATAATAGGTCTCTTCTCCCACCTCTCCGTCTCAAAAGACGTATCAAAACAAATCATCTCGACTGCTGTTGCACCCTTCAGGTATTGATACGCCCCGCGCTTCCAGCGGGCATTATTCCAAAATAGCTGTCGCTCTCAGGTAGCTGTTGCTCCCAAATCACTGTCGCTAATAGCTCTCGCTCGTTATGCACATCGGCTACGCCCGCGTCTCCACCGGCGAACAGAACCTCGACCTCCAGACTGACGCTCTTGAAGAGGAAGGCTGCCAGCGCGTCTACACTGACGAGCTGAGCGGCGCCACTGCCGAACGGCCGGGCTTGCAAGAAGCCATGGACTACGCTCGCGAAGGAGATGTGCTGGTCGTCTGGCGCCTCGATCGCTTCGGGCGCTCGCTCAAAGACTTAATCTCCAAGGTCGAAACGCTCAAAGAGAAAGGCGTCCAGTTCAAGAGCCTCAAGGAAAACCTCGACACCACCTCCAGCGCCGGGCGGCTTCAGTTTCATATCTTTGGCGCCCTGGCGGAGTTTGAGCGGGACCTGAATCGCGAGCGTACCATGGCCGGGCTTCGCGCCGCCCGAGCCCGCGGGCGAACCGGTGGACGGCCACGGGCCTTATCTGAAGACGACCTCCCGGAGGTGCAGGCCCTCATGCGTGACCCGGATGTGCCCGTGCGGCGCATCTGCGAGCGGTTTGAGATCTCGAAGGCGACGCTCTACCGCTATGTCAGCCCGAATGGGGAGCGGCGCTATGACAAAGAGTGAATCCATTCACATCCGCAGGCAACTGTTCTCACTGTGTTCTCCCTGCAATCGGGCATACTTGCAGTTGGGACCTCATTAGGCCTATACCTTACCAAACGGTCTACAAGTGGTTTGACCGTTTTGACGAGAAGGGGCCAAAGGGGCTGTATGACCAAGGGCGCCGGGCGTCCGCCCAAGATTGACGAGGAAGCTGAGGAGGAGCTCAAGCGTGTGCTGAAGGCACCCCCGACCGAGGAAGGATACGAAGCGACCCGCTGGACAACTCCGAAGCTGGCCGAACGTCTTCCGAAAGTACCCCTCGTGTGCTGTATGACCTATTAGCTGCATTAGCTATGGTCATCAGTTGTCACTGAACGCTTTTAGTACGGCCTCTGACATTGCTTCTGCGGCGTCAAGATTGTCGGAGTAGGTATCCCAGACCCGTTCGCTCCTCGAACCGCCCGTAGGCCGGGGCTCAAATAGCGCGTGCTCATCATGGACAGCAAACCCGTTCACCTGCATTGCTACGGCATCCGGGCTACGAAAGGAAGTCGAGCTTGGAACGCTGGAGTGCAACTTGAGCTTGCTAAGTTGTTCACTCAACTCCTGCGCCTCTGGGTCAGAAGCACGAAGTCTCCTGTCTGCCTTCTTCATTTTAAGATAGCAAGTAACGGCTAAAATTAGTTCCTCATGCTTCCAGGTTATGTTTCTTTTCGTCATAGGGCTTTTTTGTTAACTGTTGTTTGGATGTGTGCCCGGATTTTCGGATCAGTTGGGCTACTAATTACGGCTAAGACGCAGCAGTGGTTTGCGGTTCTGATTCGAGGTTATCGAGCGTTTGCCCGAGATGTTCTCGAGGAGGAATGTCGTTGACATCTACGGGCCACTGTTCTGCTTGCAAGCATACTTGCAGTTGGACTTACATTCAGCCTATATTTTACCAATGTGAATCTGCTATGGTAGCATGTGGCAAGCCACGACCCTACGAAGCTCTGCAAGGCCGTGAAGCAGACTACCGCGTGATGCAAAACAGGTTGACATAAGAACAAACCCATAAGCTCTAACTCGTTGCAAGCACCTGTGTTAGCAACTCATATGCCTGCGTGCTATGTCAACTGAGTTGATATAAGTATAGGTTATAGGGCTTTGTAATTCATCATTTATCACTATTAACTCCTTTTAGATTTTTAAAGTAAAGAAATGAAGAAAACGGTATTTGAAGTTAGGCAGATGGATTGTCAGGCGGAGGAAAACTTAATCCGCATGAAATTAGATGAGCTTTCAGGTATTAAAAATCTTGAGTTTGACCTTCCAAATCGGAGACTAGCTGTTTACCATTCTGGTAAATCTGATCCAATAGAACGTTGTATCACTGCATTAAATTTAGGTGAGAAAAAACTTTATACAAACCAAGTATCTTCAAAAGTATTTTCAGAAAAAAAAGATCAAAAAAAGCTTCTTTGGTTAGTACTAGCAATTAATTTTTTGTTTTTCCTTATAGAAATAACCTTTGGTTTTATTTCAGAGTCAATGGGTCTTATAGCAGATAGTTTGGACATGCTTGCAGACTCATTTGTTTATGGCATTAGTCTTCTTGCTGTTGGCAGTACTTTGGCAAGAAAGAAACGAATTGCAAAAATCGCAGGATATTTTCAGATAACACTTGCCGTAATAGGTTTTGTAGAAGTGATAAGGCGCTTTTTTGGAACAGTAGAGCTTCCCAACTTTTCGACAATGATAATTGTTGCAACTCTTGCATTAATTGCAAATGTCTTTTGTCTTTATTTATTACAGCAGTCTAACAACAAGAAAGAAGCACATATGAAGGCAAGTATGATCTTTACTTCAAACGACATAATAATCAATTTAGGAGTGATTTCGGCAGGTTTTTTAGTCAACTGGCTGAATTCAAATATGCCTGATCTTATTATTGGTTCAATTGTTTTTATTGTTGTAATTCAAGGAGCAATAAGAATACTAAAAGTTGGGAAATAGCAGCCCTATAACCCGCGCATTAAGCGGACGTGCCTCGCCCTTCCCTGTCGGTTTTGGGTTTCTCAATTTCTGTAGTACATTTTGTTTTTAAATCAACGTTGGCCTGCACGCAGCTTATGCGCAATGTCGTTATACAGCCCAATACGCGCTATCGTCCTCTCGAATGATGGATCCAATCGTAATAGCAATCATTGGTGGCCTTGCCCTTCTCGGGGGCTGGCAAGTGGTACGC
Organism: Longimonas halophila; assembly: GCF_002554705.1. Classification (GTDB taxonomy): domain Bacteria; phylum Bacteroidota; class Rhodothermia; order Rhodothermales; family Salinibacteraceae; genus Longimonas; species Longimonas halophila. The sequence goes on from NZ_PDEP01000023.1 coordinate 7,306, forward strand.
TGGCTGCAAGGACACACGAAGTACGGACGGCCAGTCTCTGTGTCTACTCAGTCGGATCTTGAAGAGATGTCCGATGAACTGCTTCGAGGTGAGCTATCAGAGGAGAAGTTCTTTACTCTGAAGGCCGGTTCCGATGAACAGGTGGTGCAAGTGATAGGAGGGAACGAATTCCCATTGCTTTTCCTGACGGGCGAGGAGCCGAAGTCGGCACTGCGCAAACTGGGGTTTGACGAGAAGCCTGCCGTGAAAGAGGGACCTCCCCGGCTAAAGCCCATGAAGATGGCATCCGACCAGTACGGCGTCTTTGCTGCCGTAGAAGCAGATGGAGAAGCAGTCGCGAGGTGGTGCCGGAAAGTTTTCCACCGGGTACACGGTGTTTCTGACATTAGCACCCTGACGCTATATATACCCTGAGGCCGTATAACCCGGCGCTGCACCGGACGGTGTCGGTGTTCGCTTCGAATCGATCGCAGCGTCTCGAATGCTCACCGCGAGGCTTGGCGTGAGCACCGCCGGTGAGCTTTGACCGTTATGTGGTAAGTAGATGAGCCTCTGCGAAATCGATGCACGGTTCCGAGTATTTGCTGATCATGCTGAAGCTTGGTGCTGCTGAGTTCCATTGGCACTTCACCCAAGGCTTTCAAGCGCTGGACCAAGATCTATACATTCCTGGCGCCATCTGTCTGCTTAGTGGAATCGAGGCCAGTATCAGAGTCACACTGCATCAGATTGAGCAACCGGATCTCCCAAGATCCGAAGATTTGGGTTCGACTTTTTCAAACAGTCTGCTTCGACAGGCACGTGAGGTAGGGATTAATACCAAGACACTTCAGTTTCCAGGCGAGACTGATTTCGACCAACGGGTTCAGACGCGCAATGATCATGTCAGGATAGTCCAACTGCGCCATAATCTTGCGCATGGCAACGTGCTTGATCACGTAAATCGCGATCTTGATTTATTTACTCCGGAGTGCCTTCGCGAGGTGTGCTCAGACTTGCAAGGGAGCACAAAAGAGTGGATAGCTGAGATAGCTAACTTTCGATCCTCAAACATTACCACATAACAAAGCGCTGCTGGCGACGAAGGGCTCATGCCGCTTTCTGTAGGTTGGCGACTCTGGAAGTTCTTCGTAGATTGGGAGCACCCTTCGCGCCAGAGCTCGCCCCGTTATAGCACAATTAATTATTCAAATAGTCTTCTTCAATTTCACAAAGAAATAAATATGAGTCAAATTGAAATTTTTGAACAATACCTAACAAATGGTGATGATAAAAAAGGCAAAATGGCAATCCTAAGAGGTAGGCCACAGTCAGAAAACCCTACTTCTTTAATGAATGATGCAGTAAGCAAATATGTAGATAATTCACCTTACAATGAATTTATTGAAATTGAAATGGATAATCCTTGGGTGCGAGTAGTTGTTGGTGGGATTAATAAGTTGAATTACGAAGAATTTAAAAACCAAAAATTAAATGATTGAAGATCATATTAGCCACTTGGCATCTTCAATAAATTGGTGGTCAAATTATAAATCAGCAGTTGGTAGAAATTGTCTTTTTAGTGAGGGCGTAATAAAATTTCCGGCTACCGAATATTTAGAAACAATGGATGAAGTAGAAATACATTTGGAATATATGCATCCTAAGTTTCGAATGAAGAGATTAGATATCCACATTAAAGATAAAGACAATGAAGAGGAATGTACATTTGAGTTTAAATATATTCGAGATGGTTCGACAAGAACTACTTAGAGGGTGTCTGAAAATTAGCGAGATTGAGTCAGCCGGCGCAGCATGAGCCGCGTCATGGCAAGTGTGATCATCGCTTCGGCGGTCTGCACCTTGCGTTCGTAGTCTTTCGCCAGCCGCCGGTAGCGTCCCAACCATGCGAAGGTGCGTTCGACGACCCAGCGGCGCGGCTGAACGGCGAAGCCTGTTGACGCAGGATCGCGCCGGACGACTTTCAGGCGCCGCCCCGGACGCCGCTGCCACTTTTTCTTTGCGACGCCCCCATATGCGCTGTCGCCCCAAACCAGCCAAAGGCGCGGGTGAAGCGAGTTGAGTCCGGCAAAGAGCCATCGGGCCGCCGCTGTCGACGAGCAGATGACGTTTGCGACCGGCCACGTTCTTTCCTGCATCGTAGCCACGAGGGCCGCCCGCCTCCGTTGTTTTGACGCTTTGGCTATCGACGATAGCGGCAGAGGCCTGCGGATGTCATCCAGCTTGCCTCCGCACCTTATGCCGCAGGATCCGGTGGAGGCGAACCCAGATGCCATCCATGCGCCACTGCCGAAAGTAATGGTAGACCGTTTTCCACGGTGGGTAGTCCGAAGGTAGCATACGCCATGCGACCCCACCCCGCACGACGTAGAAGATCGCGTCGACGATGCAACGGACCGTCCACCTGCGCGGCCGTCCCCGCCGGGAAGGCAGTGGAAATAGGCCTCGAACGAGGCTCCATTCCTCGTCACTGAGATCGCTGGGATAAGTAGACATCTGTCGGTAAGGGCGTGTGGGGAAAAAGCAACAGTACACGCACCCATTCAACCCGTTCATCAGCCAACATCATTTTTCAGACACCCTCTTAGCGTTTTGCAAATCGAAAATACTATCGAGTGATGGATGAAGCATACGCGAGCTACAACAAACGCGAACTCGGATTTCGGGATTACTTCCAGGCCCATTACGAGTTAGAGGATGAGCCAATAATCCACCCCGAGACTGATACTCCAGGAGGAGGAGAGCAGGTGGTGTTGGACAAAGGACTTTACCGTTGTCGTTACTGTGGATCCAAAAAGTCTGACGGAGTTGGCTTTAAAAAAGCGCACGTCATCCCTGAACATATGGGGAACAAGCTTATCGTTTCACATGCCGAATGCACACCTTGCAATGAGACCTTCTCGGTGTATGAGGCACACCTTGGACAACTCATTGGTCCGCTCAAAACTCTGCTAGGTGTAAAAGGAAAGTCCAAAGGTGGTAGGCGAATTCCAAAGTTCAAAGACTTCAAGTTTGATACAGCTATTACGAGGTCTGATACAGGGGTTCTCTGGGAAATAGACCCACAGCAGACCACAGTTCGTCTGGATAGTCCTAGGGACATCAGTATTGGTGTTCGTCACATACCGTATGTCCCCCTTTCTGCCTGGAAAGGCTTAGCTCGGTCTTCAGTACATCTTCTTGATCTTGAATAACTTGACCATTTTCAGTGGTTTAGGGAGGCGGTTCACAAGGAGGTACACGACGAAGCAATCGAAAAGGCTGTTGGCATCGCCTGCGCAATATCGACGTTTATCCCAAGTATGCACAACTTGTATCACAGGCCAGAACTTAGGTTATTTAAGCGAAGAGCAGACTCTATTTACGCCGTGGAGGGCTCGATTCAGCCAGAGAAAATGTTCGTAGTCAAGGCAGCCAGTCATATTTATCAGATTCCCGTTTTTAGCGACCGAGACCTCCGTTTCATGTATGAGAATACTGAGTCCGGTAATGCTTTAGCGGAAAAGCGTGGCATCCCTATTTACCCGGTTCTTGTTCCACAAGACTTTGCTGATCAGTACGACCTACCTAAGCGATCAATGTTAAATTTAAACTCGACAGAGAAAGAGAGACCTATCAATTGGGTTCAGATTCATCACAGCGGTCCTCAGCCTCTAACGGACGAACAAATGAAGGAGGCTGGCTTGTCCTCAGAGGAGATTGCTCAGATGAAGTCGGATGGGCTCACAGGTGAAGCTGCTCTCGAATGGCTGCAATCCCTTGCAGCGCCTCCAGATGATGAATCTTAACCTCTGTCTGAAATCGTAATCTCACAATCCACATAACAAGCCGCTGTAGCAGACGCAGGGCTATTACGTTTCATCGAAATCGACATGCTGTTGTGAAACGAAATGCTATAATTCGCCATTTGTGCCGATTTCACCTGCGCTGCTAAGCTTGGGTCGTTATGTGGCCTCCAGTATCGCCCCTCTTACGCCCGGTAAGCTTATCAATTGTGGCTGTCGCCCTGTGCCTTGCCTGCTCAGGATGCGGCGGTCCAAGTGCTGCCGAAGTTGAGGAGACGATGGAGCACTGGTTGAAGGCTGATGTGCCCTCTGATTTTGAGCTGATCCAAAGCGAATCCTCGCTCGCACCTGGTGAAGAGCTAAACACCGTGGTGATCGACTTCACTCCGGATCCCTACCGTAGACTTCTAAAGTCACTGGCCTCATCGCATGCAGATTCCCTTCGCTTGGAAGGGGCTATCGACCTACAGGGGGATCCCGACGGAGCCGAGGACGCTTTCTTCCTGCTTTCCGTTCAAGACTCAACACAACAAATGATACGCCTTCAGTACGGGGACCAATGACCTTTCTGCTCATTGGCAACCGTTTGGGGCCAAATAACAAAGCGCTGCTGGCGACGAAGGGCCTGTGCCGGTTTTCCGGGGTTGGCGTCTCCGCAAGTTTTTCCGTAGGTTGGGCGTAACTCTTCGCGCCAGATCTCAAACGTTATGCCGCATCTTCCACGCGCAGTTTGACTCCTCAAAGTATCTTTTTAACATCACATGGGTGAATCAGATTACACTCTGCCTTTAGATGCCTTCATTCGTTCCGTCGGAGTAAATAAGCAATCACCACATGCCTTTTTCCTTGGTGCAGGAGCCTCAATCAGTTCGGGGATTCAGTCTGCCTGGATGTGCATATGGGAATGGAAGCGGGAGATCTTCCTGAGCCAGAATCCAGAGCTTCGCGCTCAGTTCAGGGAGCTTTCGCAGCAGTCGGTTCGAAAACGAATTCAGCGCTGGCTGGAAACCGAGGGGATCATTCCCTTCGACGACCGCGATGAGTACGGCTACTACGCCGAGGAATGCTATCCTATACCTAAAAACAGGCGGCACTACTTTCAAAATCTAGTCTCCTCAGCGTCGCCAGGGCTTGGCTACCAGCTACTCTGTCTTCTCGCCGAAGCAGGAATTGTGCATTCGGTGTGGACCACAAACTTCGACGGGTTGGTTCCGAAAGCGGCGGCCAGTCTTCAGCTGGACCTTACTGTCGTCGATGTTGGAGTGGATTCTTCGGCGCGTCTGCAGCGGCAGCATCGCCTTGACGAGCTTCTTCATGTTGCGCTCCACGGCGATTACAGGTACGACGCGCTCAAGAACACTCGGGCGGAGCTGCGAAACCAGGATGACGAGCTTCGCGCGGGACTCGTTAAGGACGCCAGAGATAAGAACCTAATCGTCGTGGGGTATAGCGGCCGAGATGATTCGGTGATGGATGCGCTGCGTGAGGCATACGCTCAGGAAGGGACGGGCTGGCTATACTGGTGCGGCTACGACGCGGAAGCACCTCCCAAGCCGGTGCGCCAACTCATTGACAAGGCAAGGCAGAATGGCCGGGAAGCATATTACGTCAACGCCAGTGGATTCGATGACTTGGCAGAGCGACTGGCCTCGCACTGCTTGGAAGGCCAGCTTGCGGAGCGGGCGAGAGAGAAGCGCGCGGAGATGCGCCGCGATCCGTCGCAGCACCTCCAGCCGTTTACCGTTCAGCAGTCGCGCCCAACAGGGCTTATCAAAAGCAACGCCTTTCAGGTGGAATGTCCAAGCGAGGTCCTCTGCTTTGAGTGGGACTTGGATTTGGAGGGCGGCGGATACTGGAGCGAACTGCGCGATCGGACAAGGGGCAGATCCGACATCGTCGCCGGTTTTCTCGGCACGGACGTACTGGCCCTGAGCACCATCGACGGGGTGCGTGACGCTTTTCGCGGCGACCCGATCAGCAAGGTGCGGCGCCGACCGATTAGCGATGACGATCTACGCATGCAAAATGGCGTGGTCGTGTCGCTTTTCACGAAAGCGCTCACCAGGTCGATTGCGGAAGTGCGCGGGCTCAACGTCTACGGCAAGAACTTGCTGTGGGTTGATGAGAGCACGAGAAAGAGCGCCTACGGCCAGACCTACATGGTCCACGAGGCCGCAAGGATTCACCTGCGGCGTTACCGGCAGCAGCAGTATCTCGTCATCTCCCCGACCATTGTCACGCACGACATGAGCGGGGAGGAACCTTCCCGGAGAGCAGATAAGGAACTAAAGAGAAAGGTGCTCTCGCGGCAGTACAACAGCGAGTACAACGACGCGCTCGACCGTTGGCGAGAGCGCTTTGACATTGGGGGTGGGGCCAGCTTCGAGTTTCCGCCCAATTCCGGTTCGATGTTTCTTTTCAATATTCGCTCTGCCCCAGACTTTGCCGCCGTCTCTTCTTCGAAGGGAAGGGCCATCACGGTTCCCGACGCTGCGAAACGGCTCGTGCGCGTTCGGGGCATAGAGCTTCAGGAGCCAGAGTTGCTTTTCAGCCGGTCGCGTGGAAGTGGGCACGCCAAGGACTTCAATCCAGTGCGAGGGCTCTGCCAAAATTTGCCTTACGACTACGCCCTTAACAGGAATGGTCTGGGAGGAGACATTCGTGTAGGGGTGATCTGTCCCCGCCAAGACACCCAGGTGCTGTCGCGCTACCTGAAACGCTTCGCCCAGAAGCAGCGCGCGAAGACCAAAGATGAGTACCTGACGGACTATCCCGGCTTTCGGGGAGCGTTCGGCGTCGCCCTCGATGTGCCGGAGCCGCAAAACAACGCCTGGGTAGAGTGCCCGGAGCCGGACCCGAGTTTATCTCCAGAGAGGGGAGGGACCGCTCTGAGCCAGAGCATCATGCGAGCTGTTGACCAGCTTCACGCCTCGCCGTCGAGTCCGCACGTTATTGTCGTTTACGTGCCAAGACGCTGGGCCTCGTTCGAGAGCTTCAGCGACGAGAATCAGGTATTTGATCTTCACGACCAGGTCAAAGCGTTCAGCATTGAGCGCGGAATCGCTACACAGTTCCTGCGAGAATCGACGGTGCAGGATTCCTACCAAGGGTCGATCATGTGGTCTCTGGCGCTTGCCTTCTACGTCAAGGCGATGCGAACGCCTTGGGTGCTCGACCGGATGGACGACGACACCGCGTTCGTGGGGCTTGGGTTCAGCCTGGATCATCACGCGCGCGCAGGGCGGCAAGTCTTGATGGGATGTAGCCACATCTACAATGCTGAGGGGTTGGGACTCAGTTATCGGATGAGCCAGATAGAAAGCCCCGTGATAGACCGTCGCAAAAACCCTTTCATGTCACGGGAGGATGCCCGCCGAATGGCCGAAAACACGCTTCAACTCTACTACTCATCGCGGTTTCGCTTGCCCCAGCGCGTCGTCGTACATAAGCGTGTGCACTTCAAGAGGGAAGAGCGTGAGGGACTCTTGGAGGGGTTGAGCGGCGTTGACAACGTAGACCTTTTGGAGATAAACGTTGAGCCATCACTTCGGTACGTGGCTTCCCGCGTTAAGAACGGGCAGTTTCGTGGCGACGGGTTTCCGGTACGCCGGGGCACCACCCTGCCATTGGACGACGACAAAGCACTAATTTGGGTTCACGGTTCGACAAGCTCTGTCAAACCAGGCCGGACATACTACCAGGGCAAACGCCGTATTCCTGCCCCCCTCATGGTGAAGCGTCACCACGGCAAGACGGGTCTACCTACACTGGCCGAAGAGATCGTCGGCCTCTCGAAGATGAATTGGAACACGATTGATCTTTACACCAAGCTGCCGGCAACATTGGACTCGTCACAGAGCATTGCACGCATTGGAAGCTTAGCTGGATCACTCGGTGCGCAGTCCCATGATTACCGCTTGTTCATGTAGCGTGAGAGGATACAGATGGAGTTACCCTGTTTTTGTGATCGTTCTGCACTGCGTGATACGGGGCATGGAGTACTCGTTTCTGCAGGAGTTCGAAGCCCGCAGAGCTATACATATGCTGCTTGATCGTCTCAGGCCGGTTGATGTATTCTGCAGTCTGCCCGTTGCTTCATGGAGAGGCCTCTGCATGGTCCGGTAGTCTCGTCGGCGATCCACAGCGCATCCGGGCCTTCGGCCTCGAAGTCGCGTGTACAAATCGCTTGGACGTGGTTAAAGTCACTGAATACCATGATAAGGGTGTGCTTATCCTTACAGCCATGGTACATGACAAAAGTTGAGTGTCTCTTCAAACGCGAATGATTGCCTACCCATAGGATATTATCCATAGGGCAGATGAGCCGTCGGTCGTTGAAGCAGGCTCAAACAGCGGAAGAGGGCGGCGTCTTGCCGCTCGGGGGTCGTCAGTATCTGTTGCAACCCATCTAACCCGTACCGGAACAGGCTCTTCGCGCGGCGCTCGTGCGCCTTTT
>NZ_PDEP01000024.1 GCF_002554705.1 Longimonas halophila
CACGTAAGGCATAGGCAGACGGGTCTATTCTTCAGCACAGGTCATGGTTTGTCTCACGACCTGTACCGCTGGAGGATAGGCCCGTTCTGTTTTGTTAAGACCCGCCTGAGTTTTGTCATGTACTGTGCCTTACAGCAGCTATCACACCCTTGTTGGCAAATTTTGATGGGGTTAAAGAACTATATAACGGCATGTGCAGGTTTCCCTTTTTTCTTTGCTGATCACCTTGTGGCAGAATACGCAATCCTGACATCCCCCATTCCCTCACGCTGTTCGGGTGTTTCAAAATGTCGCGCAGCGACAAAGGGTGATGTCCAACTCGAAAGGATAATGGAAAAACGTGCACACCGCGTTATTTTAGTGCCGGTTCACTACGAGGTCACTACGGGATTACCACCGGGTCCGAAAACGCCTCTATGCCATCAGTGTCAATCTGCTTCAGGCGGTAGACAAGTGAGCCAGTTGGCGGCGCCGGATTGCGAAAACGGTACCTCTGCGGATCGTCGGTCGTACCGGCACCCTCTACGTAACCAATCCGCTCCCAATTGGACGCCGGACTGGACGCCAGGCCACGGCCAACCGCCTGACGGCGCTGAATCTCGAAGCCCTCGTTATTTTGCTCAGCAGCCGTCTGCCAGTTGAGAACGACCGCCTCCGATTCTCGCTCCGCTGTGAACCGGGTGAGTTCGACGGAGGCCGCATCGTCAATACGACGGTCATCAACACGAAGATTTTCATACCACGCTATCGTGTCGTCCGTCTGGGACGCGGAGAGCACATCCTCGTCGCCGTCGCCATCAAGATCCGCCGCGTAGACGCTGACGGCACCGTTGGCCTTGGTGGTAATCTCTGTTTCGGTCCACGTTGAGCCATCTCCGTTCCCGCTTGTCGCGTCCCCGTTCCGGTGAAATGCGATCGTGTCATCTCCGTTGGACGCAGAGAGTGCGTCTTGGTCGCCATCCCCGTCAATGTCCGCCGCGTGGACGCCTCGAGCGAAGTCCACCTTGACAGCAATCTCTATTTCAGTCCACATCGAGCCATCACCGTTTCCATTTGTTACACCGTTGCTTGTCGCATTCCCGTTGCGGTACCACGCAATGGTGTCGTCCCCCTCAGATGCAGAGAGCACGTCCTGATCGCCGTCGCCGTCAATATCTGCTGCGTAAACGTCGTATGCACGATCGGCCTCCGTGGTAATCTCCGTTTCCGTCCACGCCGAACCGTCGCCATCGCCACTTGTCGCATCCCCGTTACGGTAGAATGCGATCGTGTCGTCTCTGATGGAGGCGGAAAGCACGTCCTGGTCCCCATCTCCGTCAATGTCCGCCGCATGGACGCTGTATGCGCCTTCGGCCTTGGTGGTAATCTCCATTTGGGTCCACGTCGAACCGTCTCCGTCGCCGCTCGTCGCATCTCCATTGCGGTACAATGCTATCGTATCGTCCATCTGGGACGCGGAGAGCACGTCCTGGTCGCCATCCCCGTCAATGTCCGCTGCATAAACGCTGACGGCACCGTTGGCCTTGGTGGTAATCGCCGTTTCGGTCCACGTTGAGCCATCGCCGTCGCCGCTTGTCGCGTCCCCGTTGCGATAGAACGTAATCGTGTCGTCTCTAAGGGAGGCAGAGACCACGTCCGCGTCGCCGTCGCCATCAAGGTCCACTGCATAGACACTGGTTGGGAAGTCGACCTTGGTGGTGATTTCCGTTTGGGTCCACGCCGAGCCGTCCCCGTCGCCACCTGTCGCATCTCCGTTGCGGTACCACGCAATCGTGTCATCAAAGAGAGATGTGGAGAGTACGTCTTCATCTCCATCGCCGTCGATATCAGCCCCATGGACACTGAACGCTCCATCGGCGTCTGTCGTAATCTCGAAGCTGTCGGCAAACGGCTGGCTGGAAAACAGCTGTCCGGGAAACGGCTGCGTGGGAAACGGTTGTTCAGCAAACGGCTGCGCGTCGGCCTGGAGCGCAGATACCAGAAGCGCAGATGCCAGAAGCGCGAGCCGCCAGGAGGCCTGCCTGAAAGAGAAGCGTTGTACACGGAGCGTAGCGCCGAGCGAGGCCGGATGGGCAGACATAATATATGCAGACACAGGTGTGTGGAGAGAAAAAAGTGCGGAGAATGATTCTATGAAGGGGGTGACTTCGTGGTGAAGAGTCGGAAACCATACCTCGGTGACTCCTTTTAGTTTTTTTCTTGCTCCACCTGGTAGTTGCGCACTGACACCATTTAGGCCTATTATTAGGCATTGATTCACCAGTGTGTGACGCAGTCAACTCACTTTGTTATGCGTACTTTGTCACCAATCTATGCTCTTATTTCCATCCGTTAATTAGTCGGGGCAGTATGAAATTTATTCCTCGGGCGCTACAATTAGCAGCTCTTTGCTTCGCAATATCCACAGTTTCAGCGTGTAGTGTGTACGATATTACGCGTGATGGCAGTAGTTCGCCAGGCATACCGTTTTATGCGCATTCTGCGGAATGCTGGCAGGAGACTCAATACCAGGAAGATACGCGTAGGCTTAGTATTCAAATTCTATCCGTTGTCACCGACGACTCTGGAAAGGCGACAGAAAGAGAGGTTCAACGGGTCTCAAAACGTGTCCGCGGATCTGCAACACCTGCAGAATCTGAACTGCGATTTAGGGTGCGTCGTTTATCCTCACACTCTGAAACTCAACCATTGTTGGACGCATTCGATTCTATCGACGAGTATGAGCCTGGAACGTGGCAATCCAACCCGAATCTTGTACTCACTCGCAATACGAGTTCTATTCGCAGTTTTGTAGACTACTCGCGCCCGTACTTTTTCAATGCTTCTCGTCCATTTATTGGGACATCGTCAGCCACTGCCGAATTCGGCCCGAACGGCACCCTTTCAAAGGGTTCCTCCGAGACTGAAGACAGGACAGTCGAAACAATGTTGAGCTCGCTTGCCCTGGGCGATATTCTTTCAAGTATGCTCGTGCCCGCACCCGAAGATATTATGGAGGTGAATCTGCCAGAAATCAGGGCAGACGCTTACCGAGCGGTATTGCAGGTAGAACATCTTCCGATTCAACATACACTTGCTCGCTCGACGCCTGTCGAAGCGAACTTGGGAGGTTCATGTCCTGAGCGAGCCCCCATTCCTGCCGCTACTGTAGGCGACATCTCTTACTCAAGGACTACAGCGGCGACACCGAGCGCTCAAACGGAGCCAGAGAACACACTGGAGATACGAGGGCAAATAGTCCTTCCAGAGGAGTCGAATTAACGCAGGCGCATAGGCCACTTCAGCAGTCGTCGCGATTCCGGTGATCGCTGATAAGAACGTTCGCGTCTACTACATTTCCTATCACTACCGTATGAAGGATGGCAAGCTGTTAGATGCTCTCTTAAAAATCAAGCGGCAACGGCGGGCTTTTCGGTGATGCAGCAGAAACGCTCGCCGACGAAGTCCTGGTCGTGTTTGAGCATCCCGTAGATGCTGTGCAGCAACTTGCGCATCACCGCGACGGTGGCGACGATCGACGGCTTGCCCCAGGCCAGGAGCTTCTCGTAGAACGCCTGCACTTGAGGCTCGTGCTGTACGGCCACCAGTGCCGGCATGTAGTGCCAGCATATAGAGCGCCCGGCGAATCCTCGCGTTGCCTACCTTCGAGATTCGCTCGCGCTCTTCGACGGAGGTGCCCGAGACGTGTCGTTTGGGGTCGAGGCCGGCGTGGGCAACCCACTCGCGCACGGACATGTCCTTCGGCAAGAGAGCGATCTCGCCGAGTAAGAGCGTCCGCGCTCTTGGTGCCAACGCCCAGGATCGAGATGAGGTGCTCGAAGGCTGCCTGTAGCTCCTTGGAGGCACCGATCACCTTGGCTGCTTGACGCAGCAGCTCGTCAATGCGCCGCGTGAAGTGCCGCATGTTCACCTCGATGTCGTTGAGAACAACTCGTGAGGCCGTCGGGCTTGCCTTTTATGGTAAACTGTCACCCATGTTGCCGGTCAGAAGTGGTACCCATGTACCCGGTCCGTACACCGAAGCGGCATAACACGGCGCTACACTGGAGCGCTTCGAACCTGCTCGGTGAGCTTCACCTGTTTCTCAGCATCTTAGCACACTTTGTCAGCCGCCCGTAAGCGCAATCCTTTGCACACCTCATCCTTCTCTCATCTTGACGACGCGCCATGAAGCTACGCGCCATGAAGCCCTCCATTCAGGTCAAGCGGAAATGCCCGCCACCGCTTGTAAAACTGCTCCTTGGCATAACGTTTTGTGTAGTGTTGCTTCTCTGTAGTGCAGAGGGGCTCACCGCAATGGGGCAGCACCCAGCGCATTCACCGCCCCCGGCGTCTTCCTCTTCGACAGTCGATAGCTCGACAGCGATTGCTCCTGACGCAGACGCTTCTGCAGCAGACTCTTCAACGACCCAGCGCCTCTGGATTGGAGGGGGATCCGGCGCGGGCACCTACCCGGAAGGCCGGGCGGGCGATCTCGCGGGCAATTTCAATATCCACTATCGAAGAAACGAGCATCTGGTTACCCTTCGGTCCGCCCTCAACAGCAGTGTGGAGACCGGCGGTCTTATCGATGCCTCTCTGCTCTACGGGCGCGCATTCGGGCTGCCACCCGTATGGGTCGCCGACCAGCCGGTCTGGCACGTGGCCGCCGGAGCCGGGGTCGGTATCGTGTGGAGCGACGTTACAGGCGGAAGCACCATCGGATTGCCAGTTCAGGCCCAGATTGCCGTGCATCCCCTTGGTGGGATCGGCCTGGTCGCGACTGCCTTCTACAATGTCAATAGCCTGCAGTCGTTTGGAGGCGTGACGGTCGGCGTGCAGATCGGCGCGATGCCCTGAACAGACCCTGTTCGAGGATTTGTGTTTCAGACGGGTCCTTTTTTAGCCGGGCTGTTCTGTTTGCCGATGTCGTAATACCCAATGCGGTACTATCCGATGTCGTAATGGAGAACGAGGATGATCGTGTATTTTGATTTCGATGATCCTCGTTCCGCAGCGTATAGGCAAGCCTCCTTGCAATAACAGTCTATAAGGGGCATGTTATAAGAGGCGTACGGCCCGCGCGCAGTCGCTCCAGCCGGGGTTTCTAAAGCCGGGACTCCGAGCCCGAAGGGGCTTCGCGCCCGAGGAGAGGTCAAGGACGGAGGCGGCTTTAAGAACAGGAAGCGCATCGCCCTCGGTCCATTTTCGATGACGCGCCCCGCCATGACGCCACCCAGGGACTGAGTCGCATAGATGCGCACGGTCTGCGCACGGCATGCGCACGGCATGCGCACGGCACAAACAAAAGGGCTCAGCACCCTCCCGGCCCCTTTCTCGTTTTTCGTCCAATTCCGTCCAATTCTGTCGTTTTCCGTCGTTTCCTGTCGTTTCCTGTCGTTTTCCGTCCAATCTTGTCCAGGGCCGGAACGCTCGCGCTGTTGGCCCTTCTATCCCATGCGATATTGCAATACGACATCATGATACGACATCACATTGCGACATCATGGTCGGCATACGGACCTCCCACACAGGCCTCCAATACACGAACCTACCCCCGCCTTGCGTCGCCTACGCCTTGCGTTCATTGCATTCGCTCTGCCCTCGGCTCCATGCGCCTCTTCGCTTCTTTCTTCCTCTGAGCATTCCGGAACACGATCCTGTGAGATTAGTATCCCGTGATGCTTGTTATCAGAAGCCTTCCTCATCACCCTTTTTCCCTCTTTACCTCTTTTCCCTCATCACCCACCGCTGCGCCCTATGACGATCAAAGACACCGATGGAGACCCCGACACGGTCCACTTTTTGGGCAGCGAGCTCGCCTCCGTCCTCGGGGTGCGCCCGCAGATCCTCTCGAAGGCGGTCCGCAAGGGCTTCAAGTCGAAAGGCGAGCCCGTCGCCGACTGGGCGGTCTGGCAGGTCGGCGGTAAGCGCCTCGGGGGCTATGACGTCCCGATGGAGAAGGCCGAGGAGCTGTTGCCAGCATCGGTGTGGCACAAGCTCAAGGAAAATGGCGAAGCGGAGCTGGCCGATGTGGTCGAGCCCGGGCGGCGCGCGAGTGACATCGAGGACGAGTTGGAGCTGTTAGCTGAACGCGGCGACGGGCCCGCCCTGGAGGCCTTACGGCAGGTGCTCGTGCGAGCAGCCGAGGCGGTGGGCACCTGCGCAGCGTCGGCCCGCGAGCTGCCCAGCCATATCGAGGAAGCCGCGGACCTGACCGAGGCCGAGGTGGACACGCTCGTGGCCATGTGCCGGGCGCGGATCAACGACGCGCTGCGTGAAGAGGCATCGATTGAGGGGACACCGAGCGAAGAGGCGCTGAGCGAAGAGGCGCTGAGCGAAGAGGCACCGAGCTCGTAGCGCTTCCGGGGGCGGGTTCGCGCTGCGAACAAGGCATGAACCCAAACGCAGGTTGTGCGTGCATTATCCCGTGATGTGAAAAAGCCCTCACGCGCTGGACTTGTGAGCATTCGGTTCTGAACCCGACTGATTTGGAATCCGACGGATTCGAATACAACTGACTTAAACACCATGTTAGACATGACAGGCTCAGACAGGACCCACGTGCCATAGACACAGAAAACCCCGACCTGCTGGAAACAGATCGGGGCCCCTGGAAAGACTTTTTTACCTACAGCTACCGCAAGTTGCTTGGCGGCGATGGACGGTAGCGAGGCAAACCAACTATGCGACAGACGTATCGTGATACGTCCGCCCCACAGCAACGGGCGGAGGACAACGTCCAACACCCATGCACATGCAGCCGCCAAGGCGGCCGTCTGTGCATGTGCTCATATCATAGCTTATGCCCGCGGTTCCCGAATGGCCCCTCCAGAGGGTTCGCCCCCGTCCCATGGGCGCCGGATTCGGCCTCCGCACCCGGCTTGTCGCGGCCTGACGTGCCTCATCCCCAGCGCCGGCGGGCCCGTCGCGGGGCCGCCTCCCCCCGGTCGCCCGAGCAGCAGGCTCGCTCCTCTGCCGGACCCTCTGAAGCCCCCCCCCCCTCTGCCGGCCTCCCCGAGGATAGCCTCCCGGAAGACGGCCCGGACGTCATCGACGCCGAGCGCAGCTATCGCCAGGGCCCGGTCTACGGCAGCGCCGTGCCCACGGCAGTGCTGAGCGCGGTGGGCTTTGTGACGCACATGGACACGCTGCGCCTGGAAACGTCTGCCCTGGGCCTGATGGCCTACTTGCAGGCGATGGCCAACCAGCATCACCAGCTTCGGCGTCGCCAACAAGCGGGCCACCTACAGGCCAGCCGCCAGCTGCAGGACCCTCAACTCCCCCTCTTCGACACCTCATTCTCGGCAGATGTCTTCTCGGCTGATGCCTCCTCGCCGGAGTCAGCTCGCCAATACATCAGCGCCTATCAGTACGTCAACGCTTACAGCGGCCGCGAACACGTGGTCGAACGGCAGCTCGGCACCTTTATCAAGTCGATCCAAGGGATCGCCGAGGACCTCTACCGGCGCATCTACAAGCGGCTGCCGCCCGCGCAGGACCCGCTGGCGGACCCGGACTTTCGAAAAATCTACGAACGCGTGCTGCGGGCCCTGCAGCGCGTGAGCAGCCCGGCCGCCATCGCGGGTGCGGAGGGCGACACGCTCCCACGCGAAACTGCTCCCGCAGCCCCGATCCCTTCAAAGCGACCGACACCAAAGCGGCCTCCGCGGGAAGAACGTTCCGGACCGCTGCTGCAGCGCTTGGGGCCGGCGGTCCCCTCTCCCAACAAACTCGTCCGCGATCGCAACGGCCAGCGCTGGCGGGCCAGCCGGGCACTGCGGTCTGCTCCTCCTGAAAAGGCTGCCCAGACTACCCGGGCCGTACGCGCCTCCGGCCCGGCCCCGAGGATTCCGTGGCACCGGCCCTACCTGGACCCACTGCAGGTCACCGAGGCGCTCTATGCCCACCGCGAGGCGCTCCACGAGCGGTTTACCCACGGCTGGAAAGCTACCATACAGGACGGACAGTGGACCCGGCACCAGCTCCGCCACGCTCGGCGCTCGGAAACGTCCATTGCAACCCAGGGCAGCGACCGCCCCTCCTTTATCTCCGTCGGGCGCTGGCGCGAGGACGAAATCACCCGCCGCCACCCCGATAGCGCCGTCACCGTCCCCTGGATCATCGCTGACATTGACGGGGAAGATCCCGCCACGTCGGCCAAACACGCAAAAACACTTTGCCGCCTGTTAGTCAAATGCGGGCTGGACCCTTCACACCTTGTCGTGAGCTACACCGGCGGACGCGGGTGTCACGTCCGCATCCCCCACGGTGCTGTCGGCTGCCCCATCTATCAAGACGTGGACGCCGCATCAGTTCTTCTCAGCCGGTTCTTTGATACGCTCTGCACCGATCATCCCAGGCTCCGGGCTGCCATTGATGACGCGGCTTGCCGCCCCACCCAGATGATCCGCATGATCGGCAGCGACCGGACCCACGGCGGGCGATGCGTTGCCGTCACCGGGGACACCTTCCTAGAGCTACATCCCCTCGTCCTCTTCGGACACAGCGACAACAGCCGCTACGACGGATTCACACTTCCGAAGCCCGAGGAGGCCCCATACACCCCCGGGCTCGGGTATCTGTTATTGCCGGAAGACCTGACTACAAAACACCACCCCATTCACCGCCCAGTCACTCAACTTCTACAAGGCTGGACATCTCCCAACAGGCTCCAGCTACGCATCGACACCAACGCGCAAAAAAAAGGACGCGGGGGCTCAGCCATACATGTTAACCAATACTGTTGGAAACCCCACTTTTCGCGTCCTCCGCCGACAGGGGATTCGCAGCTCCATCAGCCCGGAAATGGCCCCTCCGAGGTCATCGGTCGGCTGATGAATCCGGTTCAGGAGGGCGAGGCGTGGGGCGAGGCCGTAGAGCGCTCCTACGTGGGCCGCAATAAGGCGTGCTTCATCATGGGGCTCTATGCCTACACCTACCCCGGAGCCGCCTTGCTACGCGTGCAGACGCTCCTGACGGAGCGTGATGGGGAGCCTATGCCCGGAGGGGACGGTGCAGCACCCACCGGGGGCCAAAGCAGCCGCTGGATGCAGCAGATCAGCCAAGCGAGGGCGGCCGGTCACGAGCGCGCCGACGCACCCGTAGGCGACGCACCCGTAGGCGACGTACCCACAGGCGCCGTACCTGCAAGCGATGTGCCCGTGGAGGCGATCGTGCACGCGTGGAACCGGCTGGTCTGCCGCCCGGCGCTGCCCGAGCGGGAGGTCGACACCACGCTGCGGAGTGCGCGGTCGTACACGTGAGACTCACAGCAGTATTCGGACGCATAGAATAGCTTTTGTGGGTTTGTCTCATGGACAAGCTTGACAGAGTGCCTATCGGCTCGTATGTTGACTGATGGATGATCTATTTTCCTATTTTCCTATGTTTCTATGAAAGTAGTTGGCGTTTTGCATGGCAAGGGTGGGGTGGGGAAGAGTACCGTTGCTGTTAACTTAGCCCGTAGTCTTCAGCTTACCGGGTTGGAGGTGGTCATTATTGACTGTGATGCACAGGGCACCTCACAAAGCTGGAAAGCTTCTCGTAAAGATGAAGAGACTCTACCCGCGGTGTTTGGTGTCAATAAATCCAGCGCCCTGAAAAGCGACGTCAAGAGGTTGAAGGATTCCTTCCATGTCGCTGTGATCGATGGTGGAGCCCACCTCAACAAGATGCACGCATCGATTATCAAAACGTCAGACTTAGCCCTCATACCGGTACAACCCTCACCCGCAGATATCTGGCCGACAGAGCAAATCGTTGACCTCATAAAGCAACGTCAAGAAGTAGCAGGCGAGCCCAAAGCGGCTTTCGTGATCTCTCGACGGAAGGTAGGGTCTCGATTGGGCAAGGGCGTGCAGGACGTACTTGAACGATTCGAGTTGTCCGTTTGGGAGGGTACATGCGATCGTGTCGTCTACGCCCAAGCTATGGGGCAAGGAAAATCCGTTGTTGAGATGAGTGATGACAAGGCTGCTGCCGAAATCAACACGCTCACACAAAATGTTGTACGCGCTCTCAATCTATAAATTTTTTCACCACCAAACAGATATCCTATACCCATGAGTGATGATATATTCGGAAGCGCATCGGACGGCTCCGTATCGAGTGGACAGGATACGACCGACCTTCAAGAAGATGTCTCCCAAGAGAAGATGACTCAGCTCAACGTGGAGATTCCAGAAGCTCTACATCAGCGCCTAAAAATGCATGCTGCCAAGCATGGACAGACCATCAAGGAGGTGGTTCGTGAAGTCATAGACAGCAGCATAGATACATAGGTTAATAGGATCCTATGTATCTTCAATGGGAAGGGAGAGGGCCCTTTAGCCTGATCCGACTCTAAAAGGACTTTGGAGATTGGCTGCCTGTTCGCATTGTTCTTCCTTACGTCTGCTGTTATCTCCACTCAATCCGATGTAGGCTAACCCGTCGGACGACGGCCTTCTGACATATTAACGCCAAGATGAAAGGCCTATTTTCCTATTAACCTATTTTAATAAGTTCATAGGACACTACTTTAATAGACCAGATAGGTGTGCTCAGTGGTTCACAGGTGACTCTGCTCGCCCAGCACCTCTGAGAACGGGTTGTGCCATAGGCTGAAGGCCATACAAGCGGGTTAAAACAGAAACAGCAGAGGCAGTTTGCCAGTCACGAATGGGTCTTCACACTCATCCGACCGGCGCTGCTCCCTCTGCTGT
>NZ_PDEP01000025.1 GCF_002554705.1 Longimonas halophila
GACCTTACAAAGAGATGGTGCGGCGCTATTGGGTACACCCATGAACACGAAACGACCCCGTGAACCCCGTGAACTCGGTTCATGAACCCGGTTCACAGGCTGCAAACGCCGGTTCACGGGTTCATGAACCACCCCGCCACTTCCACAGGCGGGTTCATTAACCACGAATCGAACTCATGAACACAATGCAAGCTGACCACGAAACGTACACGCTGGGGGAGATGGCCGAACGCTTGGACTGCTCCAAGAGCTACGTAAGCCGGAAAGCCCGACAGGGGGGAGAGGCGAAAGGCTTCCCCGTTGGAGAATACGCCGTCACCGACGGCACGGGAAAGCTCTCACACTTCAACGTCCCGGCCGACGCCTTCGAGCAGTCCGACGACGACGCGGAAGCACGCGAAAACACCGCCGCTGCCGACAACCAGGACGGCGTGCAGAGCATCCGCGACGTAGCGCGTGAGGCACGGGAGCGCCGGGAGAACGCGCAGGCCGAGCGCGACCGGGAGCAGCTGGAAGCCGACCGCCAGCGCCGAGAGCGTGCCGAACAGCGCCGCAATGCCCGCGCCAAAGAGCGCGACGCGCAGAGCGATCCCGATGCGCACACGTACAGCGTGGCCGAGATGGCCGGGATTCTGGACGCCACCGAAGCCAACGTACGCGACGCCGTGGCCGATGGCCGCGACGTGCGCGCCTTCCCTGTCTCCGAGTTCGCTGTGATGAACGAACGCGGCGATCTTGACGGCTTTCGGGTGCCGTCGGACGCCTTCGAGGACGACACGCAGCCACAGGACGCCGAGAGCAGCCACGAGACGGGCGATCCGGGCGACACACAGTCGGACACAGCCGCGAAAAAGCGCAGCGGATTCGGCGGCTTTCTCGCACTCGGAGCCGCTACCGTCGCCAGCGTCGCAATGGGCGCTTTTGACAACGAGTAACCTTTTTCAGCAGCCACACAGAGCCATGACCAACCGACTCAGCCGCATCGGCGCGCGTATGCAGGGAGGCCCCCCCGATAAATTCGACTTGGACCCGGCAACTCCGATTCTTTTTGCAGTCAACAGCGAAGAGTTTATTTTGACTTGTGCGGCGCACCTTGACGAGACCGACAAAGAACGCGTCGAGTTCGCCGTAATCATCGAGGACGAGCCGGAGCGCCTTAGCTGGTGGGAGCGGGTCAAAGCCCGCGCTATTGCCCTCATCACCGACCTTCTTCACCATAGCCCCGCAGTGCGATGATCACGACGACAGGAACGCCGAAATCCGGATTTTCCGCCTCCATGACCGACCACGAGGCGTACGAGCGCTTGATGCAGCTGGAAGATGAGCTGAGCGCGCTGGATGAAGAGACACTCTACTGTACGCCTTCAAAGGTCTCTGCGCGTGGGCAACGATGGGTCGACCTTGGAGAGAAGCTGATTACTTTTTTTGAGGACATCGGTAAAAGCCCGCTGCCGGTGTCGCCGGCCGTGACCCGCATCCGCCGCTTCGAGGAGGAATGCAAAGTAGGTGCGGTCGAGGGAGCACAGCTCGAGCTTACGAAGAGCAGCTACCGAAGTGCGCTTCGCACCCTGTGGGAGCACTTTCCCGATCTCCGCAAGGGCTACGGCGCGCCCGATCCGCCCCCAGAGCCGGACCCTCCACCGGAAAGCCCGCCGGACGATGGGACGACCGATGAAGCCGCGTCTTCGCTCCCGCTCCCGCTGCTCCTGGGTGGGTCGATGGCCGCCGGGGCCGCGTGGCTCTGGTGGCAAGCGAACCGCGTGGGCGACTCCAGCAAAGACAGCGAATAGCGCCCCCAAACCTTCTTTTTTTTTCGAGACAACGCACGAGATTCCATGCAGATTACAGGCACGACGACACCGACCACGACACCACGCCCAGCGCTTTCGCAGTCGGAGCCGATCTCTTACGAAGATCAACAGATCTACGACTTTAACGCGACGCCGGGGCAGCTCAAGACGCTGGTCGAAAACGGGAGCGTGAAGCCACGCGACAAGATTTACGTGGTGGTGGAGTGGAACGAAGAACACCCGGACCCAGAGGTTGACGAAAACGGGCGGGTGATCGAGCAGCCCCCGTCCACTGGCGTGATCCCTAATCCGATCAAGGAAAACGTCATGGATAGGCTGTCCCAGCGTCTCCCCCTGACGATCTGGGATCGCTCGACCCATTGGGCCTTTCACGCGACCGCGCAGAACGCGGTGCGGGAGCTGGCCGACAAAGACCCCGCCAGCGAGATCGACCAGATCCGAGAAATCCGGATCGGGGGCATCGGATCCGCGCAGCCCCCGCCCCCGCCGGAAGACGTGCCGGACGCGAACGCCAACGCGGCGCTGGTGGGGCCAACGAAGACTCTGATGATCGGTGGAGCAGGCGCGGTTGCGTGGCTGCTCTGGAAGAAAATGAGCCTCTCATAACCGTGACGTCACGGTTAAAAGCACTGGATTCGGGGGCTGTGCGGCCGTAGATTGTGGCCGCGACGACCACAGGCCGCATACGCCCCGATCCCATGCCGAACCACCGGAAGACCTGTCCAGAATGCCGCGAAGCGTTCACCGCACAGCGATCGGACGCCCGATATTGCAGCGAGAGGTGCAGACAGCGCGCCTACCGCCGACGACAGAAGGAAAAGCGCCGCGAAGAGCGGGAGCGCCTGGCCGCGTTGGAGCAGGAAGCTGCAAGACGGAGTAGCAATAGCCTAATTCGCCTAATAGGCCGCCTACGTAGGTGGTGGCGTGGCGATTGACGCCGTTTCAAAAACGCCATTCCAGCGAGTGAGACAAAAAAGCGTTTCACACCCGGCTTGAAACGCCACAGACGCCGCCGAAACGCCCGTTTACAAACCGACCGGTTTTGATACGCAGGCTGTGTGCATCACGTCGCGTGGGGCACAACGAAACCAATCGACGGTTAGGGCCGTGAACTATATTCAAAACTAAATACCTGTTGCATGAGTGATTCTTCCGAGCCATCCCGTTCGCGCAAGCCGCTTCGCTTTCTCCGTGCTGCCAAAAGAGATTACGATGCCCTCCCAAGCGACGTGCAGGACGATGCCGGATATAATCTCGACCGTGTGCAGCAAGGGAAAAACCCAGAAATCAGCTTCAAACCGCTGCATGGGTTGGGTGGGGGCATAATGGAGCTGCGCCTAAGCCACAACACGGATGCGTTCCGTGTGGTCTACGTGGCCCGGCTCTCCGAGGCTGTGTTCGTGCTGGATGCGTTCAAAAAGAAATCGCCGAGCGGGAATCGTCTCCCTCGAAACGTGGAGGAGCGCATCAAGGAGCGCTACAAACTCGCCAAAGCGTTCAACAAGCAACTGAGGTCACAGCCCTAACCATCACAGTCCTAACCAACAGCCTGGACCCATGAGCACCACTGAACAGCTTCCTACCGACCTCGAATCCGAGTTTACAGGTCCCTACGAAAGTGCGTTTGACGCACTGGATGACCGTGACCGGGCTGCTAATCTCAAAGTGCGCGCCCAGTTTATGAACCGTTTGTCCGACTACATCGCCGAGCACGATCTTACGCAGGTAGAGGCCGGGGAGCGCTTCGGCGTCAACCAGTCCCGAATTAGCCACCTGCTTAACGGGCGCATCAGCATGTTTTCGGTGGATGCGCTCATCAAAATGTGCGATCATGCGGGCATCTCCGTCACCATCTCGTTTGACGACGCCTACGCCGGGAGTGTCTAAATCTTTATTTTTGGAGGATGCAGCAGCTCGGCTGTATTGTGCGTGTGACGAAGGAAGTAGCCGGAGACGTGCCCGCGTGGATTCCCCGTAATGTCATTTATCGGGGTTTAAGACGTGTGAAGTGCACAACGTGCACAACGTGCGTGAGGCCGTGAAGCATCCGGCGAAGGGGCTTCACTTTGTGAAGGGGGTTCACGCACGTAACTCCCCTACGAAGTCGAGCACCCTAATTTTTAGTTAGGGTAGTAGACAGTACCGACGCCCTTCAGGGGTGTCAATAGTGCTGACCGCCTTTCATGCAAGGACTTCCGCAAGGAGACGCACAACGTGCACACCCTTTTCCCAAGGGGCTGTATGCTGCACAGCCCCTTGAGCACCGACCCTGTAAATGAAGAAACAAAGAACAGGCAATCCCTGCATCCCCCTTCAGCGGCGCTCCGTCCATAGATGCCCGAGTGAGTGCAGCACTCATCACCAAAACCGCCTCTTAACGCCGCTAAACACGGAACGATGCTAACGGATATCGTTACTATAGATCCAAGACGAAATAAATGTTATGCCTGATGTAGCCAACAACGTATCGATGTCCCCGTCCGAAATCCGCGCGCTGCGTAAGCGTGTCGATCTCAACCAAACCGATTTCGGGGAGGTCCTGGGTGTTGCCCAAATGACGGTTTCTGACTGGGAGAACGGTGCAACCCGTCCCAGTCAAACGCATCTTGCGGCTATGTACCAGTGGCGTGAGCGGCTGGACGAAATGGGGAGCAAGGAAAAGGAGGTAGACTGGACGCGGAAGCTGCTACGATCTGCAACCCAAGCCGGGATTTTGGCTGTCCTGCTTCGCATTTTTGGCGGCTCAAGATAGGCTACGCGGCATAAAAAACACCCCACCGGGCTTTCCCGATGGGGTGCAAAAACAACTTTGTAGTTTGTAGGCTCTGTTGACGCAGAGCAAGCCCGAAACCCGACTGACAATCGGGGACACAGGCAGACATCACGGAGCAGAAAGAACGACAACGCCGGAGGGCGAAGCCGATCCCTACCCTGGGGTTGGGAAAGAGCCTTCGAGCTTACCGGGCTACTTGCCCATTGGCTTTTTGGCTGTTTGCGTTCTTACGAGCAGTCAAAGCATCGGCTCGACCATAAAGGCCGTCGCTACTTCGGCTCGCAAGTGTGATGTTTTACTGCACAGGCTTTCGTTGATGTGAGTATTCTTTCACATCGCGAAAGTTTCTAAACGCTTTTTGGAACGGTCAAAGAGCCTGCAAAAACAGCATTTACGTGAAAAAGCGGCGTCCGCGCCGCTGGTTTCAAAACCACCCCCCTTTACGAACAGACCCCAACGAAATCATGGCAACGCCTGACCTCATCGAAGAACTGAAATCGGCACGCTCGAAGGTAAATCGCGCCGAGGATGCGCTCAATCTCTACGTCGATTACCTCAAAGCGACGGAGAGCGCACACGCCGACCTCATTGAGAGCACCCAATACGACCTCCTTAGCGCCCTCGACAGCGTGGCCCGCATCGAGCGGGAGCTAAACGAGGATTCATAGCCCGGATGCGATTCGTGGGGTGCCCACACACACCGGGTGCCCCCGGCTTTTCTCACTCACCAAGCCAGACAGACCTATGAGCAGCCTATCCGACGGCCGGAGCGCCGGTTTCCTCTGGATCGACAATGTCACTCTCGAACACATCGGCGCGGAGATTGGCCCCTATGGAATTGCCGTGTATGCAGCCATCGCCATGCACACCACAGGCCGAGGCCGCGAGGCATGGCCGGGAGCAAAGCGCCTGGCCGAGATCGCGGGCTGTAGCCCCCGGAAGGTGAAGAGCACACTTCACGATCTGGAAGCAGCTGGTGTACTCCAAATTAAGGAGCGGACCGGAGACACCAGCATCTTTACCATACTGGATGCACCCACAACGCCGGAATCCGACGAATCGGGGGGGGTGCACGACATGCACGGGGGGGGTGCACGACATGCACGGGGGGGAGTGCACGACGTGCACCCAAACAATAACCATAGAACAAGAACCAAGACCAAGAGGGGAGGCCCCGCCGAAAAATCCCCTTCTGAATCCCCCTCGTTGACCGCAGATGCAAAGCCTCTCGCAGATGCTTTCACGGCATCCGGTGCCGAGCTAACAAACAAGCGAATTCGCATCCTGAACAGGTGGGCAGAGCGTGGCCGGATCGACGACGTGCAGCGGTTCGCCCGTGTCGTAGAAAAAGACTTCCTGGGTGTTGACAAAGATCGCCAGCTCAACATGAGCGTGCTGCTTGACAAATACCGGGAAGACACCGCGAAGGCCGCCGAGCGCGCCACCGGGGGCACAGTGACCGACGTGCACGGACGCGGCGACGGCGCACCGCAGGCCGTGCCGCACAAGACCGCCGTGAAGGTGCATCATCACATCCGCAACGAGATCAACGGAAAAGCCAGCCTTACCGAGCACTTCGACCACATCGGCGATGGCGATTGGCGTCCAGTGACGGCAACCGCGCATTCGGTTCTCTCCTCTCTCTCCACTGACTCCACAGTCCAATGAGTGATCTTTTTGCGATCCAGTCCGAGCGGTACGTGATCGGCGCGGCGCTTTCCGGCGAGCGGACCGTTTTCACGCACATCCTCGACCATATTCAGAGCGCAGACGACTTCTACCGGGGCGCGCACCGCGACGCATGGCGCGTCATCATGGAGCTGTATCGAGCGGGGAAAGGCATTGACCTCCCGATTGTGACGCAGCACCTACCGGATGATAGCCGGGCAGACGGCATGATGCTTTCCGAGTGTTTTTCGGACGTGGCATCCACCGACGCGGCGACGCTCTCCACACACGCGCTGATGGTGCGGGAAAAGGCACTCGCACGCCGCGTGCGGGAGATCGCCGGAGGTGCAGCGCACGAGCTACAAGATGGCGCGGACGTGTTCGACGTGCTGGACACCATGCAGTCCGGTCTGCTGGAAGCGCAGCGCGGCGAAGCCGGACGCAGCACGAGCGCCGCAGAGGGTGCGCAAGCCGTGTTGGAGCACTTGGAGGCCGTGGACGCCGCACCGGACGGCGTGACGGGCATCCCGTCCGGGCTACGCGACCTCGACAAGATCACCGCCGGATGGCAGCCGGGCGATCTCATCGTGATCGCTGCACGGCCGAGCATGGGAAAAACAAGCCTTGCGCTTCATCTGGCCCATCATGCCGCCCGCACAGGCGTCGGTGTCGGAATGTTCAGCGTGGAAATGCCGTCTCGCTCGCTCTATCAGCGCATGATTACGACCGAAGCCGGCGTAAACGGGCAGCGGGCGCGCCGTGGCCGCCTTTCGGACGCCGATTGGGACGACGTGCGCGACGCAGCCGCATCGGTCCATGATCTCCCGCTCTACGTGGACGACCGGAGCGGCATCACGCCGATGCAGGTCCGCGCCCGTGCCCACGAGTGGGCCGCACAGCACGAAATTGGGATGCTGGTGGCCGATTACCTCCAACTCATGACGCCGGGAGTGAAAAAAGGCACGCGTGAACAAGAAGTGTCCTACATGAGCCGCGAGATGAAGGGCGTGGCGCGTGATTTAGGCGTGCCGCTCATCCTGCTTTCGCAGCTAAACCGCGCCGTTGAGCAGCGCGAGGACAAGCATCCGCGCCTTTCCGATCTTCGCGCCAGTGGAGCCATCGAGCAGGACGCGGATGTTGTGGCATTCATCTACCGCGCCGAGCGCTACGGCATCGACGCCGACGAGCAGGGCCGCCCTACGGACGGCGTGGCCGAGATCGACGTGAGCAAGCAGCGCAACGGTCCCGTTGGGACCGCCCGCGTCCGCTTCGACCAGCAAACAGGCCGTTGGTCCAACCTTTCCGAGCGCGACGAACCCGCCCACCAGGGCGACGGAGCCACCGACCGCGCGCCCTTTTAGCAGACCGATCCAAGAGCAGCAAAGCCATGCAAGAGCAACCAGAGGAAGGCCGCCCAACACGGGTTGACGGCTGCGGATGCAGCGCGAAGCTGCACGTAGTGCCATCGGAGATCACAGTTACGGCCGAGGTGGCCGACGGCACACGCCTTACCCTTACCGGGGTGCCATGCGGCGTGTGCGCACGCTGCGGCGCGCCGTTTTTTCGGTCAAGCGTGGACTACGCGGTTCGGTCGATTCGGGGGCTTTTCGAGCGCCCCGATTTGGGGCACATCGAGCGACCTTACAAAGAGATGGTGCGGCGCTATTGGGTACACCCATGAACACGAAACGACCCCGTGAACCCCGTGAACTCGGTTCATGAACCCGGTTCACAGGCTGCAAACGCCGGTTCACGGGTTCATGA
>NZ_PDEP01000026.1 GCF_002554705.1 Longimonas halophila
CACGTAAGGCATAGGCAGACGGGTCTATTCTTCAGCACAGGTCATGGTTTGTCTCACGACCTGTACCGCTGGAGGATAGGCCCGTTCTGTTTTGTTAAGACCCGCCTGAGTTTTGTCATGTACTGTGGACGCCCACACGCGGCTTGTGCATCTTCTATGCAATATCCGTGTTGTAAATGAGTGATTTCTTTGCGATGCTATGAGCATACAAACGGACTGCCCGTGTATTGGAAACGACTTAAGCGCGGTGGCTGTCCGTTGCCCAGAACGAGCCCGCCGTCCGGGCCTCCCACAGTCCGGGCCGTGCATCCGCCATTTTACACTTACCCCCCTGTGCCATGACCGATGCCGTACCGAAGCCCGACGTCCCGTCTTCGATGTATGAATACATCGGCGTGGCCGATGCAGAGGCATGGGCCGACGCCCGCACTGTTGAGGCGGAAGCCGTAGACTGGGCGGCGCTCAACGACGCGGCGGCCAACGATGTGGAGCACGCGGCTGAGGTGTTTTCCAAAGGACCTGCGGGAGCGCTTCTCCGCGAGGCGGCCCGCGCCAATGCTGAGGCGGTATGCGAAGCGCTTCTAAAGAACGAGTTGGTCGTCTCGGACGAAGAGATGCAGGCTGCGTTGCGTGTGGCCGTGGAGGCACAGTCGGAAGTGGCTGCGGCGGTCCTTGTGCAGGGCGGAGCCGACCCCAACGACCAGCTCGATTCGGGCATCCGCCTGCTGCATCATGCCGCCAACACAGGCGCTGACGGCGTGGTCGACGCGTTGCTTCAGGGCGACGCCTACGTGCATCAGCGCGACGACGATGAGTACACGCCGCTCCATCGCGCGGTGATGGCTGATGCAGAGGCTACCGCCCGCCGCCTGCTCGATGCGGGTGCAGATGTGCAGATGCGCACCGTTGAGGGACGCTCGGCATTGCATCTGGCGGTGGTTCACAATGCCGCCGATGTGATCCCGGCGCTCATTGATGGCGGGGCGCGTCCCAATCAGAAAGACGATGCCGGCTACACGCCGCTGCACCGGGCGGTAGAGCACGACGCCCAAGATGCACTGCGTGCACTCCTCGACCATGGCGCAGACCCGCACCGGCGTGACGAGGGCGGGCGCACGGCGCTTCATGCCGCGATTGAACACGAGAACGAGTCGGCGCTGCGTCTGCTGCTGGAGCGTGACGTAGACACAAAAACGACTGATGACCAGGGGCGTCCTCCACTACACCGGGCCGTTGAGATGGGCGCTGCAGCGTTAGTAGAGCTGCTTCTTGATCATGGTGTGGATGCGTATCAGCGCGATGAACATGGCGATGCGCCGCTGCACCGGGCAGCGCGCGCGGATGCGGCGGCTGCGTGCACGCTGCTTATGGAGCATGGCGTAGACCCGCATCGGCGCGGGGCACAGGGGCGCACGCCGCTTCATGAGGCGGCTACTGCCGGAGCCCACGCGGCGATGCAGGCACTGCTCGATCACGACGCTGACCCCCACACGACCGATGATGAGGACCTGATGCCGCTGCATCTGGCTGTTGATACTGATCAGGCCGATGTGGTAGAGGCACTTCTTGATGCCGGAGCCGATCCGCACCGGCGCGACCGCGAAGGACGCACGGCCCTGCATCGGGCTGTGGATGGACGGGCTACAGCCGTCATTCCCGTTCTGTTACGCGGTGGGGCTGATGCAGAAACTGCCGACCAGAGCGGCTACTCGCCGCTTCACAAAGCCGCATATCGCGATGATACTGAGGTCCTGAACGTCCTTCTTGAGGGCGGGCTGGACCCCAACATGACTGACAGTGCAGGACGGACGCCAGCACATGCTGCCGCGCAAGCCGATGCTGCCGACGCCCTGCAAGGGCTCCTGGACAAAGGAGCAACGGCTACACAGCTGAGCGAGGCCGGGTATGCCCCGCTCCACATCGCCGCAAATCAAAACGCGACCGCAGCGCTCAAGACGCTGCTGGCGCACGGTTTGGAGCCCAATGCGACAAACAAAGACGGGCGTACCCCGGCGCACACTGCTGCACAGTCCGATGCTGCCGAAGCCCTGAACATCCTCCTGGAAAACGATGCTGACCCGGATGTCACAGACGAACGCGGCTGGCGTCCGCTCCATGTAGCGGCAGGTGCCAATGCCGTTGACACCCTCCGCATCCTGCTGGATACCGACTCGCCGCTACACACAGAGCACGATAACGACTTTACTCCGCTGCACGTGGCGGCTTCCAGCAATGCAGTAGAGGCATTGCATGTGCTGTTGGAGGCAGAGGCAATCCCTGACGTCGAGAGTCACCTGTCAGGGCAAACGCCGCTGCACGCGGCCGCTTATGCCAATCAGGCCGGGGCCATAGCCGTGTTGCTGGAGGCCGGAGCGGATCCCAATGCCACCGACCAAGATGGCGAAACGCCGCTGTATAAGGCCGCCGAGAAGGATGCAGAGGCCGCCATCACGGCACTGCTGAAGGCAGAGCCCGATCTCGAAGCTGCAGAAGCGCAGTATGGCCGCACGCCGCTGCACATTGCGGTGTGGAGCAACGCCGCCACGGCACTGGAGCAACTGCTCAATGCAGGGGCCAACCCCGATGCGCACGACACGGCGTTCAACCGCACGGCGCTTCACATGGCCGCGAGCCTCAACGCCGACATGCTCGTGCATACGTTGCTCGACCACGGGGCCGATCCCGAAATTGAAGACGAGCACGGCCAGACCGCGCTTCACAGCGCCGTTGACAACGAGGCCCACGATGCACTCGTACGGCTTCTTGAAGCGGGGGCAGCCCCCAATGCCACCGATGCCGATGGACAGACGCCCCTCCACGGAGCGGCTCAACACAATCTGGGGGATGCGACGGCCGCCCTGCTCGACTATGGGGCCGACCCCAACCTCCACAACAGCGACGGCTATACGCCCCTGCATGTCGCTGCCCGACTGGATGCAGCTACCGCCGCTGAACTGCTTCTCGATGACGAGGCCGATCCCGACGCCGATAGTGCCGCGCTCGGGCGCACGCCGCTTTACGTGGCCATCTGGAACGATGCCAAGGAGGTGGCCACGCTCTTGCTCAACCACGGGGCCGACCCCAACCGCCCTGATGACTCATTCGAGCGCACCCCGCTGCACATTGCAGCACGCAACAATGCCACCGAACTCGTTGCGCTGCTCCTCAAGCACGGCGCCGACCCCAACCAGGGCGATGATGCCGACGCCACGCCCTTGCACAGTGCTGCCAGCGACCATGCCGTTGACGCCGTAGAACAACTGCTGGAGTCCGGGGCCGATGCAAACGCATCCGACTTTGAGCAGCGCACGCCTCTGCATGCCGCCGCCAGCAGCAACGATCCCGAGATCCTGCGTCTGCTGCTGGAGGCTGGAGCCGATGTTCATGCTACCGACGACGAGCAGCAGACGCCGCTGCACGTGGCCGCCTGGTACGACGCCGCCGACGCTGCCCGCGTGCTGCTGGAGGCCGGAGCCACGCTCGAAGTCACCGATGCCACCTTCGGGCGTACGCCCCTGCACAGCGCCG
Organism: Longimonas halophila; assembly: GCF_002554705.1. Lineage (GTDB taxonomy): Bacteria > Bacteroidota > Rhodothermia > Rhodothermales > Salinibacteraceae > Longimonas > Longimonas halophila. Next base: position 3,529 of record NZ_PDEP01000026.1, read on the forward strand.
TGTGGAGCGACGCAATTGACACCCTCACGGTGCTCTTGGAGCACGACGCCGATGTGCACGCCACCGATACCTCGGGCCGAACGCCTCTGCACGTTGCCGCCGACGACAACTCGGAGAAGGCGATCCAACTGCTCCTGAAGCACGGAGCCAATCCCGCCACTCCCACCGACGCAGGCGAAACGCCGCTCGACCTCGTTAGCGATGCCTCGTCGAAAGCTGCACGCCGCCTGAAGCGCGCCCGCTGATGAGCTTGTGAGCACAGACCGGAGTACCATCCATAGGGTCACGGCGCGCCGTGACCCTACTTCATCTATTGCAGTGCCGCTGCGCACATTACGGGCGATCCGTCTCAGCGTGTAGCAGCACCCCCTCATCGGCGCGCAACGACAACTGTGTTTCAACAGACACGTCGGCTGTGTCCATCCGGGTAGAGAGCAGGCGCCGTGCAGGCTGCGGGAGTTCGACTGTCTGCACGCTACTGCTGAAGTTCAGCGCGACGAAGAAGCGATTGGCTTTGCCTGTGCGTTCATAGAGAAGCACCTCGTCGGGGGCGTCGAGCGTGCGGCACGAGCCCCGGCGCAGTGCACGGTGCTCAGCCCGCAGATGCAGCACCCGCCGCACAAACTGGAGCATTGAGGCATCGTCCTCGCGCTGCAAGGCCACGTTCTGCACGCGGGCAGACGCCCCAACAGGCAGCCACGGCTCCACATCGGGCGGGCAGAATCCGGCGTGTGCGCTCGCATCCCAGCGCATGGGCGTACGCTCTGGATCCCGCCCCAGCCCCAGTCCGGGCGAGAGCAGTTCCCACGGGTCCTGAACCTGCTCTGGAGGAATCTCGACGTTCTGCATCCCCAGTTCGTCACCGTAATACAGCGTGGGCGTGCCACGAGCCGTGAGCAAAAACAGATGGCCGCAGCGCGCCTGCGCCCGACCGGCCCGTGTGGCAAAGCGCGGCTGATCGTGGTTGCTCAAGACCCAGTTGGGCCAGCCATGGTCGGGACACTCGGCCTCGTACTCGTCAACCAGCGCCCGCACGTTCTCGGCCGTCCACGGGGTAAACACCAGCCGGAAGTTAAACGGCAGGTGGAACTCGGGAGCCGCAGGCGTGCCGTAATGCTCGACCAGTTCTGGGATCTTCAAGTTCATCTCACCCACAAGCACGCGGTCGTCATACTCGTCGGCCACCGCCCGAATCCACCGGTTGAACTGATGGGCGTCGGGGATATTCTTGGTGCGCGTTTCGTGCACCCGAAACGACGGATCCATGTCCGGCGTCCAGTCCGGATTCACGGGGTTGTCGCGAAAGTCGGGATCCTTCATCACGCGGTAGGCCACGTCTACGCGAAAGCCGTCGATGCCCCGGTCGAACCAAAAGCGCAGTACGTTGCACATTGCCTCGCGTACCTCCGGGTTACGCCAGTTCAGGTCGGGCTGCTTCTTCAGAAACGTGTGCAGGTAGTACTGCTCGGTCGCCTCGTCCCAGGCCCACGCCGATTCGCCATCGAAGCGGCTGAGCCAGTTGGTGGGCGGCTCACCGTCGTGGCCCGGATCCTTCCAGTAGTACCAGTCGCGTTTCGGATCCTCGCGGCTGCTCTTCGATGCCTGAAACCACGGATGCTCATCGGAGGTGTGGTTCGGCACAAAATCCATGATCACCTTCAAGTCGAGCGCATGCGCTTTGGCGATCAGCGCATCCATATCCGCGAGCGAGCCAAACATCGGATCGATATCGCAGTGATCCGACACGTCATAGCCGAAATCGGCCATGGGCGAGGGATAGACCGGCGACATCCAGATTGCATCTACGCCCAGCCATGCCAGGTAGTCGAGCCGCTGCGTGATGCCGGGCAAATCGCCAATGCCATCGCCATTCGTATCCTGAAAGCTGCGCGGATAGATGTGATAGATCGCAGCGTCTTTCCACCAGTCACTCATGCCAAGCTCTTCTGTTGCAGGGGGATGCGAAAGCACGTCGTGTTATGCAAAGGAGGCGTCGAACTCCGCAGCAAAGGCACGAGCCGCACGGTGTAAGCGCTTCATGCGCGCCGGGTCAGAAACCAGGTTGTCATGCAGCATGCGGCTCCGGGTGGCCACGGCCTCGTCCTCGTACGAGTACGCAATATTCTTGACCTGATGCATACGCGCTTCGACCGCATCTGGAGTGCGCTCCTCATCGGGCAACGGCCGCGCCGCGCCCCAGTCGATGTGGATGAGTCCGGGAGCGTCGTTGTCAAGCGGATGCGCGCGGTCGGGGTCCACCATAAAGTTGTCGGCATGCCAGTCGCCATTCTCGACTCCGACATGCTCGCACACCAGCTGGTGAAAGAGCACCAGTTCGTAAATGGCAGGCGTCAGGCGATCTGGATCGGCCAGCACGTATTCTTTGAGCGTGGGGCCATCCACGTACGGCTCCTGGATGAAGCCAAGACTCGACACGAGCTGCACGTCGTGCCCAAACAGCCGATTGAGCGGTTCCACGAGGCCCTCCTCCAGAATCAGACGCAGCCGCCCGGCGGCAGTCACGAGCGCGCCATCACGGGTGAGCCCCGGACGGTTTTCGGCGCGTCCGTTGTGGGTAGCAGCGCCCAGCTCGATCTCGTGAAACGGCTCGGGCCCCGGCTGCTTGGCCACCAGATCGAGTTTGGGCGCAATGAGCACCGTGCTGCACCGATGCCGCCCCATGATGTACTCGCCCTTTAGGATGAGCACCAGCCCGGTGTCGGCTTCTACGCGCTGTTGCCAATCCGCGAGCGCTTCGGCTTCGTTTGAGTTCCCATTGGCAACCGACGCGCGGCGGCGGGTTTCAATGCGTGCCATCTGCCCCAACAGCTCGTCAATGAGTACGGCGCGCGGTACCGGGGGGGCATCGCCGCTGGACTTGGTGAGCGGCCCCGAGGTGGTGATTTCTGCGTAGAGCGCCTCGGCATAGGCCGTCATGCCCGCCACGGAGCCCGTGGCGTCGTGCTGGGCGCGCCAGTCATGCAGACGCACAATGCCAGCCGCCACATCCTCCACCGCATCGGTGCCCAGTTCGCGCGGCAGGCGGGTGCGCACCTGTACCGGATTGGCTCCGAAGTGCTGGATGTGAGGGCCGTATTCGCTGAGCACCTCTGCATGCCGGAGCAGCGGATCCGCTGCCGTCGAAGCCACCGGCCCCTGCATCACTCCAAACCAGACCGGACTCCACCCGCCCATGTTACGAGTCAGGTAGGCCGGGTCCTCCTCCAGAAACTCGGTAGGCACAAGGCGGTCGGTCGTGGTGGGGCGCACGTAGCCTGCCGGGACGTCGCGGCTGATGAGGCTGAGCACGGTGGGCTCGCTGCGAAGCCGCTCTGCCCATGCAGCCTCGGCCTCGACTGTGGGACGCGGGGCTACGATGCGTACCGCCGCACCCTGTGGCGTGGCAACAGGCGGCGTGAGAAAGGTGACGATAGCTTCGCGATTTAGCGGGATGGAGACAACACGAAACGGGGCGGAAGCACAGGCTTCGGGCATAGACAAAACAGGCCAGCGATCACAAAGGGCGGAGAGTCCTGCTTTATACGGTAGCACACACAGCGATGTGGCGCAAGCGGGTCGAGGTATCTACGCACTGTGGGCTGTACGGTGGGACTTCGCCATGCGCAAGAAGTTGTGCAAGAGCTGCTTCGGAGCACGAGCAGCCTGTACGTTCGCATCGGTGATGGTGTCGAGGGCGGCCTGTTTTTCGGCGTCGGGCAGCGACTTGCGGCGGATCATATCCTGGGCGCAGCGCCGGTCGTACTCGGGGTGAAACTGCACGCCTACCGCCGACCCGTGCCGAAAGGCTTGCACGCCCGCCTCGTTTTCGGCCAGCAGCGTGGCATCTTTCGGAAGCTGCGTCACAGCATCAGAGTGGGTAGCAAACACCGTAAACAGATGCGGTACGTCGTCCCAGATGGCATCCTCGGCCACCTGCTCCACCGACACATAGCCCAGTTCGTAGCGCTCCTGGCTGCGCACGGTCCCGCCCAGCGTCTGCGCTAAGAGTTGATGCCCCCAGCACACGCCCAGCACCGGGGCCTCCGACGCCAGCGCTCGCTGCACGTACCGCTCCACGCTCGCAATCCACGGGCGGTCGTCGTAGACCGAGGACTGCGAGCCGGAGACGATCAGCGCGTCGTAGGGCCAGTCGGCACGGGGGGCACCAGCATCGGGCCAGGGAGCCAGCGGTTCGCCCTCCGATACGCGCACAATCGAAAGGCGTGCGTCCAGCTCGCGCGTAAAATTACGCTGCACATGGGTGTCGTCCAGCGAGGCATCCAGCAACGCGACGTGGGGTACATCAGGCATAACGTGGAAAGACGGGTAGTGAGTAGACGCTAAGAAGCTGTTTTGATATGCCGTTAGAGGCGGCTAAGGGCTAATCGTAGTGACGCGAGCCGGACCATGGCGGCACTCGTCTCGGCCCGGCGCTCGTACTCCTTCGCAAGCCGCCGCCAGCCCCCGAAC
>NZ_PDEP01000027.1 GCF_002554705.1 Longimonas halophila
CCTGGAGCGGAGCCTCGAGGCGCTTCGAGAAAGCTGTCGCCAGTACTTCCAGACCCTCTCGCCGCAACAGGCACTCCGCACCGCCGGCATCGGTTACGAGTAATGTTGTTCTGTCGACCTACTTAATGAGGAGCGAGATTATTGATCATGTTGACGGTTGCGGTCGTGAAGTTTTAAACCCAGAGGAGCCGTCTGACGAACACGAGTACTCAGATCTTTTCTGGGGAAAGAATAAGGCCCGCCAAAACGTATTTTACCTTCACGGCGCTCTACCATTCTTCGACACGGGTACGACGATTGAAAAAGAGAAATATAGTGTTTATAGCTACCTGCTGGAAAACATTAGCGAACGAATGGAGAAAAGTGAATACCCAATATTTGTTACGGCTGGCAACTCATCCCAGAAACTAGAACATATAAAGCACAATCCGTATCTCAATTATTGCTATGAGTCATTATGTGATGCAAAAGGTTCTCTGGTGTCCTTTGGGTTCAATTTTGGGGAGTATGACCGACATATTATAGATGCGATAAACAAGGCGGCGAAACATGGGAGGAAAGTGTCGAACCGACTCTGGAGCGTTTATATTGGTGTGTATTCCGACGCCGACAGGCAGCATATCGAAAGTATAGCTGACGACTTCGCTTGCAAGGTACGAATATTCGATGCTTCGACGGTACCTCTCTGGTCTTAGTCAGCGTGAGGCATAACACTATGCTGCACCGGACGGTGTCCGTCTGTGCGCTGAACGACCGCCGCGTCTCGATAGCTCATCACCAGGCTCGGCGCAACCACCGCCGGTGAGCTCGACCGTTATGCCGCTCCAGATATGGCTTCTGATTCGATCTTACTTGTAGCTTACCACGACGATTGTCGCTTCAAGATCGAGGAAAACGAGGAGGAAAAAGAGGCCGCAGGTTTTTACGTCTTCCGATTCGAAAGAGACAGCACGTGCTCCACACACGATTACTTGCAGGACAGTCTTGCCTTGCCGCAGCAAAGGAATTTGCGCTCGAAGAATGGGGCGTTCCCCGCGCTGCTTGGCATTCCCCGCGTGAGGAAGCGGCATAACAAGCGGCTGCACGCGGACGAAGGGCAGGGCCGTGTTGCGATCGATCGCTGTTTTGTAAGTTGACAATGCCCTTTGAGCCATAATTACTCCGTTATAAAATCACATATACGACAGAGATTTATTCGTGACCTATCCCAAGCTGTGGGCGCTTCTTTTCGCCTTGCTTCTTACGTCATGCCGAGTTCCGAACGAGCAGTTTCAAGATCCGAGTTCCGCTCAGTCAATCTTCCGATACGCTGAGGTCAACCCTGTTCTCACGATCACTCTCGGAGAGGAGTTCGAGAACGGGAGCCAATTCGGAATTCGCGAAGCCGACCATTTGTGGAGGGTCCCGATTTCATTTCCCGGAACGTCCTGGATCAGAGTCTCAACGGACTCGGACGACGTGGTAAGATCGATGCACTTCTCCTACAATTCCGGTTTCAAATTCGACCGCGAGTTAGCGGCTTACACAGAAGAACTGGGCACGCCTGAGGTGCTACGGACCGAAAGCGGCGACGAAGTTTATACCTGGGAGGACGGTTGGACGCGATTTGACTTGGTTCGCGACGGAGAAGAGAGCGGCCGTAATCACTATTCCGCCCTGACGGACTTATCGCGTTCCGGAGACGCACTTGAGTACAACTGGGCAGAGGACCTGGGAGAGCCCGCGACGTTGACGATTGACGACGTCTTGTCGAAGACGAAGGTCTGGAGCATAGTCGTTGGTAAGTCCGCAGAACTCACTCAGACCGTATCGTCTTACTACCCGGACATGCCTCCTGATACACTGGAGATGATCCGTGAGATTGTCGACCGCCACTACGCTCCCGAGGCCTTGTTCAATGATGTCCGCGCCGGCATGATCAAGCGTGACGATGACCAGAACCGTTCTGCGCTGAACTCATGGCTCTTCAGTGATCAACAGGTCGAACTCCAGGTATTGGTCGACGAATATGAGCCCGACCAGAGCTTGGAGGAATATGCCGCCGTTCTTGGTGAAAGCCCCCCCGATGCGGAGCGAGTCGAGCCGATGCTCCGCTTCGTACGGGCAAGTCACGTTGGCGAGTTCTTGTTCGATATTGAACGTGAAAGAATCAGAGCGACCGCTGAAATACTAGAAACAGTCCCCGGTGCCCACGAAGCACCTGCCATGCCAACGGCGGACGAACGGACGACCCGGGTGGAAGAATACACGATGTTCGGGCTCGTAAACTTTCTCTGGACCCATGAGCCACTCACGAACGAGCAAATCAGTCTACTGGCGAACTCCTATGAATCGGCCTCCGGCCAATGGTACGTACGAGTTTATACCGAAGCGCTGATGTCTGCTCTGGCTACCGCAAGAGAGAAGACCATCCGTGATTTGTCCTCGACGCTTTGATTTCTGGTAGCGGTTCAACGCTAAGTGATGGAAGAAATATACCAGTAGCCGGAGACTGGGAGCGCCGCCCGGCGCGGACGTCTCCGGCGGGGCTGACGAGAGCGAACGGGGGACCGTCCGCCTCAGTCAACGTTTTTATCAGGAGAGCTATCACTTAACGTCTATCTACTACCTGATTTCTTTGTGGGGTCATATAACTTTATGGCGTCATATAACAATGCGATGCTGCAGGCTCTCAACACTCAGGTTGCTGGTCTGGGAGGCTCGTGATTCATAGACGCCTATGAGTGACCGTGTCGGTCGCAGCAGATTGTCAGACGTTATACGTCTCCAGGCATGGCTGAAATTGCAATCGAATATGGTCTTCTGGTTGCCGCAGCACTGCTCGTCCCACTTGGGTTCGCCTTTGCTGGTCTTGGGCTCTGGCGCCATCGTGGCAAGCAATTGGCGTTCGGAATCGGATGTTTGCTGCTGAGTGGCTTACTGTGGTGGCGCACTAGCCATGCGGAGTTCTGGGTTGTAGATGACTGCCTAGATGCTGGCGGACGATATAACTATCAAACCCAAGTGTGTGAGTTCGACTGAGCCGTATAACACAACATTGCAGCCGACCGTCCGTCGGCTGAATTTCACCGATATATGCCCGAGGAGGACGCTATGCGATACCGCTTGATAGCTGCCGTACTTTTCGGAGCAGCCTCAATGCTGTTCGGACTGGTTTGGTGGCTTTTTGCCAATGGCGAGCCCAACCTCGTTGACCTGTGGTCTTACGTTGCGGGCGGATCTGCTCTCGCTGGTTTTGCCAGCGCGCGGAAGCTACGCGACGATGCAAGGCACAATCGCAAACTGTGGCGTGGCGTGCTCCCAGGGGATGCTGCACGTCTTCATCCAGCACACCTCCGCCTCGCTCGCCCTCAACGAAGCCGCCAGCCCCGACGTGCGCGGCGACCTGGAGCGCCACCTCAACCACCTCGTGCCCGAGGAGCAGCCCTATTACCAGCACACCCTTGAGGGCCCCGACGACATGCCCGCCCACATCAAAGCCGTGCTGATCGGCCCGGGCCTGTGGCTGCCCGTGCAAGACGGCGCGCTGGCGCTGGGCACGTGGCAGGGCCTCTACCTGTGCGAACACCGCGACCAGGGCGGCCCCCGCACGCTCATGCTCACCCTGATGGGCCCCGACGCCTAACCGTTCGCTCCAGCCCGTTCCTTGCGCTTGGACGGCCCGCTGGATATACTACATTCGCACGTTGACACCCGCTTCACGCATCCCAATCCTGTCGCACCGTGTGCTATGTCAACTCAGTTGATGTAAGTATAGGTTATGCCGTTTGACTGAGACTTTTGCCAAACCGCTCTTTCCATGATGTTGCTCAAAGCTACGAAGTACCAATTTACGGCCTCCGGTTGTGCAGTCATTCTTGCAATGCCAATCCAGAGTTGAGACCCACATCACCGCAAGCTGTTTGAGGAGGGTGCTTAACGCCGCTCTCACAAACAGCCCTTGGTGACATGGACTGGCAATCTACGCTCATTCGCGTCTTTGTGTTCGT
>NZ_PDEP01000028.1 GCF_002554705.1 Longimonas halophila
CACAGTACATGACAAAACTCAGGCGGGTCTTAACAAAACAGAACGGGCCTATCCTCCAGCGGTACAGGTCGTGAGACAAACCATGACCTGTGCTGAAGAATAGACCCGTCTGCCTATGCCTTACGTGCAGTCGATCACCAACGTTCTCACAACCTACCTCGGGTGGCATCGCGCCCGGCTGAAGTTCATTGCCCGCTTTCAGGCGGCCTTGCTCATGCGACAGACAACCAACCTGGCCAAGCTGGCCGCATCCTTGAAAGGGGGCGTCCAGATCGCATCGAATTATCGCCGGATTCAGCGGTTTCTGTCGGACTACAAGGTCGATTTTACGGCGCTGGGCCGCCTTCTGGTGCATCTGCTGCCGCAAAACGAGCCGTACGTCGTCGCGCTTGACCGGACGGAATGGCACGTTGGGCAGACCCCGGTCAACATTCTTATGGTTGGGGTCGCGCACAAAGGCACGGCGGTCCCGATTGCCTGGAAGGTGCTGCCCAACGGAGGCGGGTCGGCTGCCACGGCTCACATCGACGTGTTGGAGCGCTTTCTGGAGGTGGTCGATCCGAAGGCGATCCGGGCCGTGGTGGCCGACCGCGAGTTTATCGGTGTGGAGTGGCTGCTGGCTCTTCAGGAGCAGAACATTCCGTTTGCGATTCGTCTGCGTTCGAACCGCCGCATTGGGCACTCCAGCGGGCACTCCAGCGGGCACTCCAGCAGGCACTCCAGCGGGCACTCAGACGAGGACTCCGCTCTGCCGGCTCGGATGTTCGCCCGGCCCGTCGCGCTGGGGACTGAGCGTGTACTTGCAGGCGATCGGTACTTGGTTGGAACCGATGGACAAAAGGTCCCCGTCCGGGTTGTGATCCGGCGTATTGCTTCCGGCGACACCGACGATCCGTTCCTCATTGTAGCCACCTATAAGCTCGCCCCCACCGAGGCGTGTGCGCTCTACCGTAAGCGATGGGAGATTGAGACGCTGTTTGCGGCGCTTAAATCCCGGGGCTACGACCTGGAGGCCACCCACGTGACCGAGCCCGGTCGTATGCAGCGGCTGCTGGGCCTGTTAGCACTGACCTTCGCCTGGACGCACCTTGTTGGCGAGAAGCGCGCGCTGTGGGACGGACCGCCGCCGAAAAAGGCGCACGAGCGCCGCGCGAAGAGCCTGTTCCGGTACGGGTTAGATGGGTTGCAACAGATACTGACGACCCCCGAGCGGCAAGACGCCGCCCTCTTCCGCTGTTTGAGCCTGCTTCAACGACC
>NZ_PDEP01000029.1 GCF_002554705.1 Longimonas halophila
GTTAGTCAAGGATTTCGGTAACGACGCCGGCGCCCACGGTGTGCCCGCCTTCGCGGATCGCAAACCGCAGGCCCTCCTCCAGCGCAACCGGCTGGATCAGCTTCACCGTAAACGTTGCGTTGTCGCCCGGCATCACCATCTCGACGCCTTCCTCCAACTCAATGTCTCCGGTCACGTCCGTCGTCCGAAAGTAAAACTGCGGACGGTAGCCCGGGAAGAACGGCGTGTGCCGCCCGCCCTCGTCCTTCGACAGCACGTACACCTCGCACTCAAACTCCTTGTGCGGCGTCACCGAGCCCGGCTCCGCTACCACCATCCCGCGCGAGACATCCTCCTTCTTGATCCCGCGCAAGAGCAGCCCCGCGTTGTCGCCGGCCTCCCCTTCGTCCAAGGTCTTGTTGAACATCTCAATCCCCGTCACCGTCGAGGTCAGCTTCTCCTCTTCGATCCCGACAATGTCGACCTCGTCTCCGGTCTCAATTCGACCGCGCTCAATCCGGCCCGTTACCACCGTGCCACGGCCCGTGATCGAAAAGATGTCTTCCACCGGCATCAAAAACGACTTGTCCACGTCGCGCTCCGGCGTCGGAATGTACTCGTCCACCGCCGCCATCAGCTCCATGATCTTCGCTTCCGCATCCGCATCCGACTCCAGCGCCTTCAGCGCCGACCCGCGGATCACCGGGATTTCGTCGCCGGGAAACTCGTAGCTGGACAGCAGGTCGCGCACCTCCATGTCCACCAGTTCCAACAGTTCCTCGTCGTCAACGAGGTCCACCTTGTTCATGAACACCACCAAAAACGGCACGCCCACCTGCCGCGCCAGCAAGATGTGCTCGCGCGTCTGCGGCATCGGGCCGTCGGTCGCAGCCACTACCAAAATGGCGCCGTCCATCTGCGCTGCCCCCGTCACCATGTTCTTGACATAGTCCGCGTGGCCGGGGCAGTCGACGTGGGCGTAGTGCCGCGCCTCCGTCTCATATTCGACGTGCGAGGTCGCAATCGTGATTCCGCGCTCGCGCTCCTCCGGCGCGTTGTCAATCGAGTCAAACGTCCGCTCGGCTGCGCCGCCAACCTGCTCGGCCAGCACCTTCGTAATCGCCGCCGTCAACGTCGTCTTCCCGTGATCAACGTGCCCAATCGTCCCGATGTTGATGTGCGGCTTCTTCCGCTCAAATACCTCCTTCGCCATAAC
>NZ_PDEP01000030.1 GCF_002554705.1 Longimonas halophila
TTAAGTAGAGCAGCGAAAGAACATTACGGGTTGCCGGCGATGGAAAGTTTTGCGTCGCTACCGATGAATGGAGCCACAGTCTCATGTCTCACCGAACGATACGTCAACCGTCGGACGAAGAGCGGTCCGAACTAAAACGCATCAAACGCGAGGAGGTCGGTCGCGTGGCGATGCGGGCGCATATGATGCTGTTATCCGATCGCGGTCTCTCGGCCTTCGACATCGCCGATCTACATGACGTGACGCACCCAACCGTCTACAAGTGGATGGATCGCTTCGATGAGGAAGGCCCCGAAGGCCTGTTTGACCGGGAGCGCGAGGGCCGCCCGCGCAAGATCGACGACGAGGTCGAACGCGAGATCGAGAAGCTACTCCAGACGGATCCGACCGAGGAGGGCGAGAATGCCTCGCGTTGGACAACGCCACGCATCGCGGAGTATCTGGAGCGGGAACTTGGCGTTGATGTTCACCCGGAGACGGTGCGAGAGGCGCTGAAGCGCTTGGAGTACAGCTGGACCCGGCCCCGGCGGAGCCTCCGCAAAGGCCCCGATTACGAGGAGCGTCTAGCCGAGCTCGCTGAGCGGATCGGACGGGTGGGTCCGGAGACCATCGTGCTCTTCGCCGACGAGACGGAGGTGAAACGCTTCCCTCCGCTGCGGCGCATGTGGCAACCGGTCGGGGAGCAGCGGGCGGTCTGGGTACCGGAGCAAAACGGCGACTTTGCCCTCTACGGGGCGCTAGATATCTGCACTGGAGAGACTTACACCGAGGCCTTCGACCGCGAGGTCTCCGATCATACGATCGAGTTTTTGAAACAGGTCCGGTCGCAAACGACCGGGAAGGTGCTCCTCATCTGGGATCAGGCCTCGTGGCACACCTCGAAGCAGGTCCAGGACTTCATCGAGGACCTGGGTCGCTTCGAGACGCTTCGGCTGCCGAAGCGGGCCCCGGAAGCGAACCCGATGGAGGACCTCTGGCGGGAACTCAAAGAACAGGTGGCAGCGTGCCTGGAGCGGAGCCTCGAGGCGCTTCGAGAAAGCTGTCGCCAGTACTTCCAGACCCTCTCGCCGCAACAGGCACTCCGCACCGCCGGCATCGGTTACGAGTAATGTTGTTCTGTCGACCTACTTAAT
>NZ_PDEP01000031.1 GCF_002554705.1 Longimonas halophila
AATGCGAATCAGGAGTTGAAGGCGAGCAGGAGCATCGCGGCGGCGAAGCGTCCGAACACATGCACCATCAGCCCCCGGGTCGACCGGACCTTCGAGGCGGCCTGAATGCCGGTTTTTTCTTCAATCCAACTGAAGAGCGACTCGATCGGCTGGCGGATGCGGCTGACGAGTTCTGAGTAGAGCCGATCGGCCGCCGAGAGGCGCGTTTGCCCCTTCGCTTTCTTGATCGGGGTGACGATCTCCAGGTTCTGCTCCTTGATCATCTGCGTGCGGAGCGTGCGGTTGACGTAGGCCTTGTCGCCGACCAACTCGCTACCGGAGACCACAGGCAGAGCCTCCCGAAGCACCGTTAGGTCATTGGCCGATCCCGGCGAGAGTCCAGCGAGTTCCGGAACCGGGAGCGTCCCCGGACGGCTGAATGCGACGACGTGCAGCTTCACGCCGTAGAAGTAGAGGTTTTTTGAGCTGCAGTAGCCCTTGTTCGCGATGTCCGGTGCGACTCGGGCCTGCGACGACCGTTTGGAACCGGCCATCACGATCGGGAACGAGTCCACAAGACGCATGGCGTTGCGGGCCTCGTTGCGGGCCTCGTTGCGAGCCTCGTTCGATGGGTTGATGTTCTTTATGACCTTTATGACTTCGCCGATGGCCGTCTCGCTGAGCGAGGCGAAGACATCGCTGATCCGGTTGAGCCGGTCGACATATCCGCTGTACGACGGGAGCTCTGGGAACCAGTCCGGAAAGTGATCTGCTGCGTAGGTGTGAATGTCCCGAATCGTTCGCCGCTTCTGCATGAGGCCAAACAGGTAGATGGTGAGCACTTCCTCGTCGGTAAACGTCGGCTGGTTGTTGTTGCTCTGCCGTTGGGCGAGAGCGTAGAGTTGAGATCCGAACCGGTCCTGTACGAACACAAAGACGCGAATGAGCGTAGATTGCCAGTCCATGTCACCAAGGGCTGTTTGTGAGAGCGGCGTTAAGCACCCTCCTCAAACAGCTTGCGGTGATGTGGGTCTCAACTCTGGATTGGCAT
>NZ_PDEP01000032.1 GCF_002554705.1 Longimonas halophila
GTAGAGACGCCCCATTGGGTAGAGACGCCCCACTGGGACGTCTCTACCTGGGACGTCTCTACAGATGCATTGGTGGGGCCATCGGCGGATGCGGCCGCACGCTGTACCTCAAACCCGGCGTTATTCGTCTCCGAAAGGGTTTGCCACTGCACCGTCACCGCTTCAGTGCCGGAGCGCTGCGCTTCGAATCCAGCCAACTCCACCGGCAGCGCCTCCGCGTCGCCGGCGATGGCGTACTCGCTGAAGCCGCTCACGCCGCTGCGGCTGAAGGTCTCTGCCTCCGCGTCGAGCGTCCATGGCCCCGTCACGTCCTGCCACGGCTGCCCTGGGCCCTCGCGCTTTAAGAGCAGCACCGCCCCCGGGTCGCTCACGCCCGCCAGCCCGCTGAAGTCGAAGGTCACATCCGCTGAGGCGCTGCCGCCTACCGGCTCGATGCCCCACGTTACGTGGGCGCGCCGGGTGGCGCCGGTCTGCGAGAAGTCCTCTCCCGGCGCGCCCGCTTCAATGAGATCGCTTGTCGCCGCGCCGTACTGGTAGACCGCGAGCCTATCGGCCTCCGTGGATCCCTGGTTCGTCACCTGCACCGTGCCGCCCTCTGGACCCACGGCCTGACTGGTTCCCCCGCTCAGCAGGGCCGCCGTCTGCCCGAGCAACGCGCCGCTGGTTGTGGTGCGCACCGCGTCGCCTTCGAGCGTGCCGATACTCCGCCCGGCAGCGTCGTAGGCCATGCGGAGAGCATTTTCGTCAGAGGCATTTTCATCAGGCACCTCTTCATCAGGCACCTCTTCATCAAAACGCCAGTAGCTGGCCAGGCCGGGCGCGGGGGCATCGATCGTCTGGTGCATGCCTGTGCGGATCTCCTCTGGTGAGCGCGCAGTGTCCCACAGCCGCACCTCGTCGATCTGTCCGGCAAGGAAGTCGCTTGGCGTGCTCGTGTCCCACTCCTGCCCGATCGAGAACCGCCCGCCGCTCACCGGGCGAACGCTCGTGGTAAAGGTGGCCTGCTCGGTGCC
>NZ_PDEP01000033.1 GCF_002554705.1 Longimonas halophila
AGAAGCTGTTTTGATATGCCGTTAGAGGCGGCTAAGGGCTAATCGTAGTGACGCGAGCCGGACCATGGCGGCACTCGTCTCGGCCCGGCGCTCGTACTCCTTCGCAAGCCGCCGCCAGCCCCCGAACCAGCCAAAGGTGCGTTCGACAATCCAGCGCTTCGGCTCAACGGAAAAGCCCGGCTCTTCGGAGTCAGATTCGGTAATCTCAAGCCGAAGCCCAAGCGCTTCCCCAAGGGTGTCTTCGAGACCGCCGCGGTAGGCCTTGTCAGCGAAGATCGCCTCGAGCCGTTCGCTTCGCTGGTCGGCCCGTTCAATGAGCTTTAAGGCGTGCTGGCTCTCGTGCTCGTTGGCGGCGTGAATGCCGACGGCCCATGTCCATCCTTGCGTGTCCGCAACGATGTGCCGTTTGCGCCCCTTGACCTTTTTGTTGCCGTCAAAGCCGCACAGACCGCCTGAACGGGTAATCGGCACCGATTGGCAATCGATGACGAGGGCACTGGGCTCGGGCTCACGTCCGGCCTTTTGGCGTGCGCCCCGCCGGGCTATGCTGAGCAGACGTGCGATTACGCCGCGCTGTTTCCACGTGCGGAAGTAGTAGTACACCGTCTGCCACGGCGCAAATTCGCCGGGCAACATTCGCCACTGACATCCCGTTTTGACCACATAGAAAATAGCATCCAAGATGTCGCGGCGCAGGTCATGTTGGCGGTGCCGCGAGGTATTGAGAACCGTTTTCACGTTGTGCCATTGGGAGTCCGTCAAGTCGGAGCTATAGTCTTTGCGCATAGCTTCGGTATCGTCTTCGGTGAAACGCTTGATCACCACCGAAAACGAGGCGGACTCCCGTTCGTTTTCCCTCGCAAAGCTTGAAATCAAAACAGGTTCT
>NZ_PDEP01000034.1 GCF_002554705.1 Longimonas halophila
GGATTGAAGAAAAAACCGGCATTCAGGCCGCCTCGAAGGTCCGGTCGACCCGGGGGCTGATGGTGCATGTGTTCGGACGCTTCGCCGCCGCGATGCTCCTGCTCGCCTTCAACTCCTGATTCGCATTATAAACCTGACGCTATGCCGGTTGACGAGCCGAGGAGGGGGCCGTCCGTTCGTGCTGCGGCGGACGGTCGTCGTGGGCGGCGGCAGTAGAAGACACCTGGGCGTGTGCATCGAGCGGATGCTGTCCACATTCCAGGCACTTGTAGTAGCCACGGGCCGGACGCGCCATCCACGGCGTGTGGGTAGCGCAGTGGGTGCATTCGCCCCACACCTTGGTGTAGTGCGCAGTGGCTTCGACCGATGCATTTAGGTAGCGGTCGCGAAGTTTCGTCAGCCAGGTCATAGCACATGAAGACGGGTTATGCAAAAGGAAGAGACGCACCGTGCGCCTCCATTTCGCCCGCCTGTACCTTCCGCACCACCATCCGTTCGCCAGCACACCCACAGTACATGACAAAACTCAGGCGGGTCTTAACAAAACAGAACGGGCCTATCCTCCAGCGGTACAGGTCGTGAGACAAACCATGACCTGTGCTGAAGAATAGACCCGTCTGCCTATGCCTTACGTG
>NZ_PDEP01000035.1 GCF_002554705.1 Longimonas halophila
ACGGAAGTATTTTCGATAACCCCTTCCCCCTTTAAAAGTTTTGTTGTAAGAAGACTGTTTTATTCATATTAAGCATATTAAGAAAACGGTTTTCTTACAGTAAAATTTTTTTAATGAAAATTGCCTGTTATTTTACGAAACTGCCATTAAAAGGTGACAATAAGTTCCATAACTTTTCAAAAATCCAAAATGGCGGCCAGAATGAAATTTTTTGGAATGTGTATAATTTTCAATCACAACGAAATGTGTATAATTCTCTATTAAAATAATGTAATATGTACTTCAAAAGGGAACTCGACTGTTATTTCAGAAAAAATTTTACTGTTAAAAAACCTTTTTCTTAATATGCTTATTACTCTTAAAACAATCTTCTTACAACAAAATTTTAATTTAATTTTTGTCTCTAAAAGTTTTGTTGTAAGAAGACTGTTTTATTCATAATAAGCATATTAAGAAAACGGTTTT